>CAWAHN010000016.1:0-586056 GCA_963781845.1 uncultured Chloroflexia bacterium
CTAATCGGGAATGGCGAATAGTTCATGGAAGGTGGGGGCACGCGTTCCGCGTCAGACGCTATGGAACGCGGCCCTCAGTATCAGCGCCTCGGGCGCCCCGCGTCCTCCCTGCGCGTGGAAGAGCGGCGAGCCACGGCTACGTGAGGGGATGATCGAGCGCCTTCGTGTCGCGGAGGGTCGTGGATCGTGGTTGCGACGATCCCTTCGACGAGGTCGTCCACCTCGGGCGTGCCATTGCGCTAGATGCCGAGTGCCTTCGCCTTCGCGGCCGCGAACTCCTCGTCGCTCAGTCCCTGGGTCGACCGGGGCGGCCGCCGGAGCCGGCACCTCGGCGGGTGCTACCGCGGCAGCAGCGCGCTGTTCGGCTACTTGTTGATCGGCAGCGGCCACGACACGGGCGCGCCCCGGGTTGGCTCCGGCCGGAGCCTCCGATACAATCCCCTTCTCCCGAGCGGGAGTAGCTCAGCTGGCAGAGCGTCTGCTTCCCAAGCAGAAGGTCGCGGGTTCGAACCCCGTCTCCCGCTCCACTCCTCATCCTTGCCCTACGTGTTGACGCGCCTACCTATCAGGAAACGCGGACATTCGAGTCGCTCCAGCGATATGGAGCCTCGACTGCCCGACGCGCGGGCGTCCGAGACGAGAGTGACGTGGAGCGGTTGATCCAGGAGTCGCGGGGGCCGTGAACGGAAGGGCTGCCGTCCGTTCGGGTCGGGCGCCTTCGGATCGATCACGCTCGCGAAGGCCATCCTTGACACGACTGTCCTCATCTCGGCCTTCGTCTTTCCCGGTGGCCAGCCGGAAGCGGTCTATCGCTTAGCCCTTGAGGGCCGTCTCGAGATCGGGACATCGCGGCCGCTGCTCGCCGAATTCGGCCGCCTCCTCGAACGCAAGTTCGACTGGGCACCCGATCGAGTCGAGGTGGCGGTCGCCCAGATGACCCGGATGGCATCGGTGGTCGAGCCTATCGAGACGATCCAGGTGATCACCGCGGATCCGGCCGATGACCGTGTCCTGGAAGCCGCACAGGCGTTCGGCGCGGACGTCATCGTCAGCGGCGACCGGCACCTGCTGGACCTGGGGACCTGGAACGACATCGGGATCATGTCGCCTGGGGCGTTCATCGATCGATGGCGGCCCTGAATCGCGCTGACGACCCGCACCCAAGAACGTGACGGTCTCGTTCCCGATCAGAACGTCAGTCGGCGATGACCCGGGATCCCTGCATCATCCCGTAGACGTTGCCGTCCGGGGCGCGGAAGTGGAACCAGCCGAGGCCTTCGATGCTGCTCGACCAGGTGATGTCGTCGAGAAGTTCGACGCCCGCTGCGTCCAGCTCGACCCGGGCCGCGACGAGGTCGCCGACGACGAACGACGGGACCGGGCCGGTCGTGTATGTCGCTGTCTGGAACTCCGAGCCTTCGGCGTCCGGGCCGATGATCTCGACGTAGTCGTGCTCGGCGCCCGGGAGGGCGAGCATCACGAAGTCGGGCTCCTCGTAGTACGTGGCGAGTCCGAGGACGTCACGGAAGAACCGGGTCGTTTCGGCGAAGTCGTCGGTCCGGGTCCCGAGGAAGCCGAGTCGTCGTACGTCCATCGGAGGCGCCTCGTGCGTCCCGGCGTGAGATGGCGCCGGGCCTGCGCGAATCGTCCGCTTCGCGTCAAGGGTCACGATGCGTTCCTGGACCATGACGCGCAGATCCCCGACTCGAACAGATCCGGGCTACGGGACTCAGTCGTCCTTGCTCGGCGGTCTGGCCCACGAATGGCGGCGGCTGATCCGAGGCTCGTCGGCACCGCCACGCTCCCAATCGCTCGCTGCGGCCCGAGCGATCCTTCGACCGTACCAGGCACCGACCGGACGCGCGCTCAGTCCGTGGAGGAACACCGACAGCAGGACGGTCCAGGTGACGACCCGGACGAGCGAGTCGGTGGCCGGATGCCCCGGACCGAGCTCGTCGAATGCAACGAGCAGGAAGACGACCGAGGCCAGGCCGCGCGGCCCGAACCAGCCGATCAGCGCGACCGTGTCGGGCCGAAGGCGCGCGCCGATGAGCGAGATGGCCACCGGGACCATCCGCACGATCGTCAGGCTCAGAAGCGCGTAACCGATGAGCGCCGCGTCGAGCCCGGCAAGGATCACCGGACCGACGAGTGCGACCCCGAACATCAGCCAGACGACGTATGAGGCAGCCAGTCCGATCGACTCCGCGAACTCGACCGACGGCTCCGAGCGTGGAGTGGCCGTCCGGAACGCGATCCCGGCCCCGAACGCGGCGACGAAGCCGTTCCCGCCGATGGCGGTCGAACCTGCATAGGCGAAGATCGCCAGCGCCACGACCGCGAGGGATTCGGACGCTTGCGATGCCCAGCCCCTCATGCGGGCCTCGCTCGTCAAGCGACCGCCAAGACCGCCGACGAGGGTCGCGACGACGATCGCCAGGGCGATCTCCTCCCCCGCCTGGATGAGCCAGTTCTGGTTGCCCGCGGTCTCTTCGGCCACGGCGATCGCCAGGGACAGGGTCAGGAATGGGGCGGCGATCCCGTCGTTGAGGCCGCTTTCGATGTTGATCGCGCGGCGGATCCGGACCGGGATCGCGCGGTCGAGCAGCACGGGCAGGCTGAGCGCCGGGTCGGTCGGCGCCAGGATGGACCCAAGGACGAGGGCGAACCCGGCGCCGAGCACGGGGAACAGGAGCCAGCCGGCCAGCGCCCCGGCGGCGATCGTCAGCGGCAGCCCGACGGCCAGCAGCCGTCCGGGGAGCCACGCGATGCCGCCGGCCTCCCTGAGCCCGATCGTCGAAGCATCCGAGAACAGGACGAGCGCAAGGGTCAGTTCGGCGAGCACGCGGAACGGCTCGGACGTCGCCGGCGCGGACACCGCGCCGACGCCCGCGGGCCCGAGAAGCGCCCCCACCGTCACGAGGACCACCGGACCGCTGATCGACAGCCGGTCGAACCGGACCGCGGTCAGCGCGTAGCCGAGGATCGCCAGGGCAACGAGCGCGAGCTGGGGCACCACTGTCTCCGCTGGGCTACGTCGTATGCGGGTCCGCCAGATCGGATGGCGGCCGGGCACCTGCAGCCTGCGCCGCCTCCACGGCTCGGTGGACGTTGCCGTGGATCCGATCTCGCCCGATCAGGTCGATGAGCCCGTCCGCCGCCAGGACGCCGGAAACATCGGGCTTCAGGCGGGCCAGGCGGAGTTCCACGCCGGCCGCGTCGGTCACTTCGAATAGCTCCGTCAACTTCGCCGAACCTTGCGAGTCCACGAAGTTCACGCCCTCGAGGTCGAGCACGAGGGAATGCAGGCCGGGCTGGCTTCCGAGGATCGCGCGGACGCGCTCGTCCAGCGCCCCGGCCGTGGCGAAGAACAGGCCACCGTCGATGCGGAGGACCGCCACGCCCGGATCGGTCTCGTCGTCAGGATGCTCGTCGACATCGCGGTACACCTGGGTGCCCGGTTCGCGACCGAGGGTCGGCATCGACGGCCGCGTCGCGACCTGGATGAGCCAGAGCAGGGAGAGCACGATCCCGACGACCACGCCGAGGAGCACGCCCACGGACAGCACGCCGACGACCGCCGCCATCGCGATCCAGAAGTCGAACCGCTTCACCCGCCGGAGCCGTCGGAACTCGGCGAGGTCGATCATCCCGAAGACGACGGCATCGATGATGATCGCCGCCAGGACCGCCTTGGGCAGCTGCGAGAAGAGCGGCGCGAGCAGGATCAGCGTGGCAAGGACGATCCCGCCGGTGGCGAGCGAGGCGACCGGCGTCCTGGCCCCGGCGGATTCGTTCAGCGAGCTCGCCGAGAGGCTGGTCGACACCGGCATCCCCTGGAAGACGCCGGCACCGAGGTTGGCCATCCCCTGGGCGATCGACTCCTGGTTGAGGTCGATGCGGTAGCGATGCCGGGTGGCGAACGCCTGGGCATCGCCCGCGGTCTGGGAGAACCCGATCAGCAGGAGCGCGATGGCCGAGATGACGATCGCCGGGAGGTTCTGCGACACGACCACGAGCGATGGCACCTGTGGCAGCGGTAGACCGCGCGGCACGGGACCTACCAGGGCGACCCCGTGCGCTCC
Source organism: uncultured Chloroflexia bacterium (assembly GCA_963781845.1). Taxonomy (GTDB): domain Bacteria; phylum Chloroflexota; class Limnocylindria; order Limnocylindrales; family CSP1-4; genus Chersky-267. Next base: position 4,086 of record CAWAHN010000016.1, read on the forward strand.
AAGGTCGAAGACCAGCGAGCCGACCAGGCCACCGATGACGAGGACGAGCGCTCCCGGGATCCGGGGAACCGCGAAACGAAGCCCGAGGATGACGGCGAGGGCGACGATTCCGACCAGCAACGTGGCTGAGCTGAGATCACCGAGGCCCCGCACCCAGGACGCGAACTCCTGCCAGGCATTCACCCCGTCGGCGGAGGTTCCGGTCAGCTTCGGCAGCTCGCCGATCACGACGTCGATCGCGGCACCGGCGAGGAAGCCGGTCACGACCGCCCGTGACAGGAAGCTGGCGATCCAGCCGAGCTTCAGCGCGGCGACCAGGAGGAACAGCGCCCCGGTGGCGACGGCGATCGCCGCGACGAGCTGGGCCGCCTCGGTGCCGCTGAGGCCGGTCACGAGGACCGCGCCGCCGGCGACGGCCGCGAGCGATGAGCTCGGGCCGGTCGAGATGTGTCGAGACGTGCAGAACAGGGCGTAGATGATCGCGGCCGCCGCGGCGGCATAGAGCCCGTTCTCGACCGGGATGCCGGCGATGCCGGCGTAGCCGAGGTTCTTGGGCACGATCATCGCGGCGACCGCGATTCCCGCGATCAGGTCCCCCCTGAGCCAGCTCCGGTCGTACGTCCTCGACCACTGCAGGATCGGGACGAATCCCATCCGTCGAGATGTCGGGGTGGTCACCGGTTCATCGCCCATCGGAGGAAGTCTCCCACCTTGGGGGATCAGCGGAACGAGGACCCGCTGCGGAGGGCGCCGATCGTCGGCCGATCCCGCACGGCGCTCGAGCCCCCGGATCTCCATAGCTCCGCGACGAGCCACGCCAGGAGCGCGACGAGGAGGCCGTTCCGGACGAGCAGGGCGAGGATCCACGGCGCCTCGAGGTGCAGGAGCGCCTGGTAGTCGACGGTGTAGATCGCGGTCGACAGGGCCGCGATGGCGAGGACGAGCCAGCGCATCGGGCGCGGCAGGAAGGGCACGAAGGGCAGGAGCCAGATGACGTACTGGACCGACAGGACCTTGCTGCCGACGAGGACGGCCGCGATGGCCGCCACCGACGCCAGGACGATGCTCGCTCTCGGCACCTCGCCCAGCCGATCCTCGTCGAGCCGGAACCGTCGGAGCGCCACCAGGACGACGACGCCGAGCAATCCCGCGAGCGCGATGGGCGAGGCGGCAACGAGCAGATCGGAACCGCTCGACTCGACCTGGATGGTCCCGAACCCCCTGACGACGTCCACGGGCTCGCCGAAGAGCGAATGGAGGCCCATGAGCAGCCCGGCCCCGAGGCTCTCGATCTGGAGGCCACGGTCAGCCTGGTAGCTGAGCCACTGGAGCGAATCCGGGCCGGCCAGCGCCCAGGCTGCGCCCATGACGAGGACCACGACCGATGCGCAGCCGACCAGGAGACGCGCGAGCCCGGACCGGTCGCGGGTGGCGATGGCCCAGACGCACAGGACGGGCAGAAGCACGATCGGGTAGAGCTTGAGCATCGTTCCCAGCCCGAGAGCGACTCCCGCCGCACCGGGCCGGCGGTCGACCGACAGCACCGCGACCAGGACGCAGAGCACGGCCCACAGGTCGTAGCGAAGGGCGACGGATGCCCAGGCGACCGAGACCAGTACCGCCCACCACACCAGCGCCGTGCGTGAGCCGCCGGTCGCCCGGAAGATCAGCCACCCTCCGACAGCCGCCAGGACTCCCTCCATGAGGGTGAATTGCCAGAGGTAGTCGACCTCGGTGAGACCGCCGGGGAGTGCCACGAGCAACGGCAGGGTCATGGGCGCAAGGGCCAGCGGCGGGTATTCGACGTGGAAGCCGAGGTAGGGGACCGACCCCTGCAGCAGACGCGTGCCGTAGTCGCGGTAGATGGTCAGGTCGCCGGCGAAGCCCATCCGCGCCGGCTCGGCGACCAGCCAGACGATCAGGACGATCAAGCCAAGGGGCGCGAGGACCAGCGCGACGGTCGGAGCGCGACGCGGGTCAAGGCGGGTCAGCACCCGGACATCATGGCCCGCAGAGGTGCGCCGACGCACCCGTTTTGGTACTTCCGGCGGTGTCGAAACCACCCATTCGTACCGTCCGGGTGCTAGCGTCGTGCACGGAGAGAGGCCTCGGCGTCGCGTCGATCCGACGATGCGGACGTCCAGGCCCGCAAGGGGGGGTTGGGCATTGGCACACCTTGAACGCATCCTGAAGCGTCGGCGGGATACCGACGAAACCGAACTCGACGACCTCCGGCGCGTGGTGATGGCTCGGCTTGCTGCCACGAATGGCGACGCGGCCGACAACCTGCCGGCCTCGGATCGCCGACCCGTCATCGTGCGGCGGATCGATGGCGGCACGCCTGGCGGAGCGCCGCCGCCGGTCGTCCGAGCGGAGCCCACGACTCCATTGCCCTGGCTCCTGGTCGCACCGCTCCCGGACCCCGGCGCAGACACCGAGGCGAGCGAGCCCGGGACGGAGCCCCCGATGTTCGATGCTGAGCTCCCGGCCCCAGCCGAGGTCGACGAGCTCTACGAGGCGTTGGCCGCCGAGCAAGCGCTGGATGCGGCACGCTACGACGGCTCGATCGCGCCGGACGCCCTGGCGATCGCGGCCGATGCGCAGGTCGAGGACGGTGACGCCGCAGAACCCGAGGGTCGCCCTCAGCCTCGGCAGGTGCACCGGCCCGGCCGCGCCGCTGGCAAGGCGCAGCGACGAGGGGACCCTGGTGGCGAGACGCCCCGTGTCGCGGCCCTCGATCCGGTTCTCGTCGAGTCGACGGCCTGCTGCCCGTACTGCGCGGTCCTCCTGGAGCAGCTGCCGGAGACGGACGATCGATGTCCCCGCTGTGGCCAGCGGATGATCGTCCGATCCGTCGGGGCTCGGGTCGCGATCCTCGCTGAGGCCGTGCTGCCGATCTTCGAAGCGGAGCGACACAACGAGGAGCGTTGGGCCCGCGACCGGGACCGCTGGTTCGAACTGGCCCGCGAGAGCGGGGCGCGCGGCGACCGAGCGCCGGATCTCGCCGGAGAGTTGATCTCGGAGCGCGACGTCGCCGCCGCGCGAGCCTGGTATCTGGCGAGCGTCGATCGAGCGTTCGGGGTCGCCGCGAGGGATCGGCGCTGGGAGGAAGCCGCCAGGATCCGCTACGAACAGGCGAGCCTCCTGGCCCCGGGCCCCGGCTCGTCGGACCCGCCGTCCGACGAAGTCGTCAGGCTCCATCGCGACGGCATCGCCGCGGATCTGCAGGCCATCGGCGAGGTGGCAAGGGACGCCGAAGTCCGCGGAGGATCGTGCTGCGAGGCCTGCCGGGCCGACGACCGCCGGGTCGCCCAGATCGCCGACGAGCTCCAGGCGCCGACCCTTCCCCACGAAGGCTGCCCGGACGGACTGTGCCGGTGCCGATGGTTCCTCACGACGCGGGACCAGGAGCTCATCGCCGGGCTCCTTCGTCGTCAGATGGGCGCTGATCGACGAATTGCCGATCAGCCCGACGACCCATGGGACGACGCGAGGTCGGCGATCGCCTGAGCGGGCCGGCTACGCGCCCAGGCCCTCGGCTTCGCCGTACGCCCACAAGTCGAGGGCGTCGAGGTCGATCACGTCCATGCCGTTCGTCGCGAGGGCGCCCGCGATCTGGGCCCGGTGCTCCGTCGCGTGGTGGATGGCCTGTCCGACGATCGTCGAGCGTGCTCGCATCTCAGCCCCGGGTTCGGAGTAGCCGGTCGGGCCGTCCGGACGGAAGGCCTGAGCGCGGATCCGCGCGTCGTGGTCGGCGCAGCGGGCCGCGACGCCCAGGAGCTCCGCGGCCCTTGTCGGCGGCGTCGTCCCGTCCGGGCGGCCCACGCCTTCCAGGCGAGCGGCATAGCGACCCGCCGCACTCTCGAGGTGCTCGGCGATCCGCGCGACCGTCCACTCGTTCCGGGGCGAGGCGAGAGCGAGCGCGTCGTCGGGCAGCTCGGCAAGCTGGGCGAACAGCGCGGCGTTCGCCCACGCCATGTGACGAAGGAGCCGATCGAGCGAGGGATCGGCGGTCGGGTCACTCATGGTGGTCGGCACCTCCAACACGATGCATCGCGCTGACGTGGTCGCGAGACGCGAGTATGACCAACGGGCCATCTGTCCCATCAGTTCCGCCCGTTGGTCTCTTGCCATCGCCCTGGCCCCGGTCGAACCTTGAGGGTTGAAACGCACACTGCGCTGACGGTCATCGACGCACCACCCACTCGCATCGTCGCCGCCGCGCGAGGAAGGAGCACCGTGATGATCGGGACACGGTATGCCGGTCTGATCGTCGGGGTCGCCGCGCTCCTGGTCGGATGCACGTCGACGCCCGGGACGTCCGCCGCCCCGACCGTCTCCGGCCATCTGCTGGCGGGGCAGCCCATGACCCCGTGCACCATCAGCGGAGACGTCCCGGTGAAGGCCTCATTCCCGGCCTACTGCGGAACGCTGCAGGTGCCCGAGGATCGGTCGAACCCATCCGGCCGCCAGATCGGGCTCCGGGTCGCCGTTGTCCCAGCGGTCGCGGCCGATGCGAAGCCCGATCCGTTGTTCGCCCTTGCCGGCGGACCGGGCGAGGCCAGCCACGTCGTTCTTCGCCTGGTTCCCAGGGCTCTACACCGACGTCCACGCCACCCACGACATCGTCCTCGTCGACCAGCGCGGAACCGGCGCTTCGAACACGCTGACCCTGCCCGCGATGCCCGACACGAGCGGGTTGTCCGCCGCCGAGGCCGACGCGCGCCGTTCGGCCTGGGCGCAGCGAGAGCCTCGCCGGGTTCGACGCCGACCCGCGCATGTACACGAGCAGCGTCGCGGCTGACGACCTCGACGCCGTCCGGGCCGCCCTCGGGTACGAGACGATCGACCTGTACGGCGCCTCCTACGGCGGAGAGCTCGCCCAGTACTACCTCCGCCAGCACGCCGACCGTGTCCGCGTCGCGATCATGGACGGCTCGACGCCGCTCGACGTCCCCGTCCTGGAGCTCATGGCGGCGTCCAGCCAGCACGCGCTCGACCTGCTGATCGCCAGGTGCGCCGCGGATCCGACCTGCCACGCCGCCTTCCCGGACTTCGCGACCGAGTGGGCGACACTCGTGGCGGCGTTCGCGAAGGGCGTCGACGGTCACGGACCCGGGCTCGGGAACGACTGGCGTGGCCGACCTCGCGACCGTCGGGCCGTCCCTCCACAACGCGCTCATGACGGAGGCGGCCGCGGTCCAGCTGCCACTCGCGATCCACCGGCCATCGAGGGCCGCTGGGCCGAGGTGAACCAGCTCGTGCCCCCCGTCGGATGCGTCGCCCAGCGCCGGCCCCACGCTCCTCATGAAGGACGAGATCCTCTGCTCGGAGGCGTGGGCGCGGTTCGACCCGGCCGAGGTCGAGCACAACGGCGGCGGCAGCTACGCCGTCCCGTTCGTGCGGGCGTGGGCCACCGCAGAGGCGACGATGTGCCGGTACCTGCCGAAGGGCGTCGTGCCGGCCGACGACGCGGCTCCGGTCCGAACGGACGTGCCGGTCCTGTGGCTCGCTGGTGACGGCGACCCGCAGGATCCGCCGTCCAACCTGACGAGCGTGCCGTCCCAGGAGCCCGACAGCCGCATCGTCGTGATGCCGGCTCAGGAGCATGTGGTCGGCCATCTCGGCTGCGGACCCTCGCTGATCGCGGCGTTCATCGACGCCGGCACGGCCACGGGCCTCGACACTCAGCCTGCGTGGCCCAGGGCGGCGCCCCCGCTCCGACCTTCCATCTGCCCTGAGTCCGGGGCACCGCCAGAGACAGCCTCGGATCCGAGCCCAGCGACGTACAGTACGGCGCGTGGAGCGATACGAGATCGCGATCGCGGCCGAGCGAGCCGGGGCGAGCGTCGAGGAGCTGCGTCACCTCGTCGAGCTGGGGATCCTCCAGCCGGACGGTGACGGTCGGTTCTCCGAAGGCGACGTCCGGCGTGTCGGCGTCGTTCACAGCCTGGTGGCCGCGTCCATCCCGCTCGACCTCCTGGCGAGCGCGGTTCGGAGTGGCGACCTGTCGTTCGACTTCGTCGACGATCCGGCCTACAGCGTGTTCGCCTCGTTCACCCCTGAGACGTTCGACGAGCTGAGCGCCAGGACCGGCGTCCCGCTGCACCTGTTGGTGGCGATGCGCGAGGCCACCGGCGCGGCGGCGCCGGATCCGATGAGTCGCGTGCGCGAGGACGAGATGGCGATCCTTCCGTCCATCGAGTTCCAGTTGGCCCATGGGTTCCGGGCGATCACCATCGAACGTAACCTGCGCGTGATGGGCGATAGCCTGCGCCGAGTCGCGGAGACCTCGGGCGATACCTGGCGCACGGAGGTCATGGACCCGTTGTTCGCGGCGGGCCATACGGCGAATGAGGTCGGGAGCGCATCGAACGAGTTGTCGGCAGGCTGGCGGGTGCTCACCGAGGAGGCGCTCCTGGCGATCCATCGGGCGCAGCTCGTCCATGTCTGGATGGCCAACATCATCGCCGGGGCGCAGGGCGCGCTCGCCAGGGCCGGCCTGCACGCCGGCCTCGACCACCTGCCTGCCATGTGCTTCCTCGACATCACCGGGTACACCCGCCTGACCCAGGAGCGGGGCGACGCCGCTGCCGCCGATCTGGCGACGAAGCTGGCGAGACTGGTGGAGCGGACCTCGGTCGGGCATGGCGGACGACCGGTCAAGTGGCTCGGCGACGGGGTCATGCTCCACTTCCGAGATCCCGGCCCGGGGGTGGTGGCCGCCCTCGAGATGGTCGCGGGTGTGGCCGAGGCCGGGCTGCCGCCGGCGCACGTCGGCCTGCATGCCGGCCCCGTCGTCTTCCAGGAAGGCGATTACTACGGGCAGACGGTCAACATCGCCGCGCGGATCGCCGAGTACGCCCGGCCGGGCGAGGTGCTCGTCAGCCAGGAGGTCGTCGACGCCTCGGACGGGGTGGAGGTCGCGTTCCGGGAGATCGGCCCGGTCGAGCTCAAGGGCGTCGCCGGGGCGATGCGCCTGCACGCCGCGTCGCGGGCCGGTTGAGCGTGTCGTCGGACGGTTCCGTCCGGACCGCGCCGGATCCCGACACCCTGCGCCTGGAGTTCGCCGGCGAGCTCTGGTACTGGCGAGGCCCGTCGCCGTACCACTTCATCACGGTGCCGGACGACGGCTGCGTCGCGCTGCGAGCCCTGGCCCCGGTCGTGAGCTATGGCTGGGGCATGATCCCGGTCAGGATCCGGATCGGACGGACCGTCTGGGACACCTCGCTGTTCCCGAAGGACCGGCGCTACGTGGTGCCCGTCAAGGACGTGGTCCGAGCGGCCGAAGCGCTCGAGGTCGGGGACATCGCCGCGCTGGAGCTGACGATCCGCTGATCCTCCGGCCGCACTGCGGACGGATCTCCCTACTCTGCCAGCGCTCGTTCGATCCGGAGGTCGGGGACGATCCAGAGCGCCACGACCGTGGCGAACAGCAGCACGGCGATCGCCGGCGCGACGAGCGCGATGGGGATGGCCGCGGCGTAGAGCAACGGCGAGATCATGCCCTTGCGGTCGGTGCCGACGGCCTGGGCCAGGGTCCGCGTCTGCCCGCGGGCACGGATCAGCGCATGGACCAGGATGAAATACGTCATCGCCGCCATGAGGGAGACGACGCCGTAGGCCGCCGTGGGTACCGGCGCGAAGACGGTCTCGCCCATCCAGGCCGTGGCGAACGGGACGAGCGACAGGGTGAACAGCAGGGCGAGGTTCGCCCAGAGGACCCGCCCGTCGACGACCTTGGAGGCCTGGAGAAGGTGATGGTGGTTGTTCCAGTACGTCCCGAGGAGCGCGAAGCTGAGGACGTACGACAGGAACACCGGACCCAGCGGGACCAGGTCGGCGAGGCTCGAACCCTGGGGGACCTTGAGGTCCAGGACCATGATCGTGATCAGGATGGCGACGACGCCGTCGCTGAACGCTTCCATCCGGTTCTTGCTCATCGCGGAAGCATCGCACGCGCCCGCCGCCATCTACCGGGCCGACCGTCGCTGTGGATGAGGATCCCGCCCGGCCGCAGGAGGCGTCGCTCCTGGCGATGGATCTCGCGGCGGATGCGTTCGGTGGCACGGCCGTGCGCGGCACGGAACTCGGGAGAGCCGAAGAGGCGACTCTCGTGGACCGCGTCGAACGACCCGGTCTCGAGGAAGTCGAGGGCGCCCGGGACGCCCAGGTCGACCCGATGATGCTCGAACGACTCGCCGGCGAGATCCCCGATGTCGATCCCGACCGGTCGCGCCCCGAGCTCGAGGAGCAGCCGGCACATCCACGGCTCGAACTCCGCGGTCCGTCGGCCGGTGACCGGCGACCGGCTCGAGTTCGACCCGCAGGCGATGTCGAGGACGGACCGTCCGCGGATCGTCGACAGCGGGCCGAAGGCGTCCATCAAGCGGTCCGCGAACTCGGTCATGATCCCTTCGAGGTGTGGGTCCGCCGCGATCTTCGACGCCAGACCGTGCCGGGCGTCGAGCTCGTCGGAGGGCGCCACCGAGCGACTCCCGGTCGGTCGATGTCCGGCCGAGCGCGGTCAATCGTCGGAGCGCGTCAGCGGCCGTCATGGAGGTCCCGTCCGAGCACCCTGGACGAAGTGGAGCGTTCGTCGCGTACGCCCAGGGCTACAGTACGGCTCGTGGATACGTACGACCTCGCTGAGGCGGCGAAGCGGAGCGGTCTCGACGTCGACGAGCTGGACCGACTCGTCGAGCTCGGGATCCTCACGCCGGACGCCGAGGAGCGGTTCTCGCCGGGTGACCTGCGCCGCGCCGGGCTGGTCAAGAGCCTGGTCGCATCGGGCATCCAGCTCGACGGCCTGGGCGCCGCCATCCGCGGCGGTCAGGTGTCGCTCGCCTTCCTCGACGCTCCTGCCTTCGAGCGGTTCTCTGCGCTCGGCGGCGCCACCTTCGCCGAGCTCGCCGAGCGCACCGGCGTCCCGATCGAGCTGCTCATGTTCATCCGGGAGGCGGCCGGCTCCGTCCCTCCGCTCCCCGACGACCGCGTCCGAGAGGAAGAGCTCGCCTACGTCGAGATGATCGAAGGGGAGGTCCGGGCCGGGTTCCATCACGCCGCCATCCAGCGACTCATCCGGGTCCAGGGCGACAGCCTCCGCCGCGTGGCGGAGACGGAAGCCGCGATGTGGCAATCCGAGGTGATCGAGCCGGCCACCCGGGCAGGCAAGCGGCCCGACGAGATCCTCGGAGCCGAGTTCGGCGACCGGATGAGCGTCCTGACCGAGCGAGCCATGATCGGCATGTACCACATCCGGCAGACGCAGGCGTGGACCGCCAACCTCATCGAAGGCGTCGAGATGATGCTGACCAGCGCCGGGCTGCATCGTCGGCTCGACCACCCGCCGGCCATGTGCTTCCTCGACATCACCGGCTACACCAGCCTCACCCAGGAGCGCGGGGACGCGGCGGCGGCCGACCTGGCCGAACGACTCGGCGAGGTCGTGCAACGGACGTCGGTCAGACACGGCGGCCGCGCGGTGAAGTGGCTCGGCGACGGGGTGATGCTGCATTTCCCGAACCCAGGGCCCGGGGTCCTGGCGGCCCTGGAGATGGTCGAGGGGGTGGCCGGGGCCGGGTTGCCCCCGGCGCATGTCGGCCTGCACGCCGGTCCGGTGATCTTCCAGGAGGGCGACTACTACGGTCAGACCGTCAACGTCGCATCGCGGATCGCCGACTATGCCCGGCCCAGCGAGGTGATCGTCAGTCAGGAGGTGGTTGACGCCTCGGCGGGTGCGGCGGTCGCCTTCCGCGAGGTCGGCCCGGTCGAGCTCAAGGGCGTCGCCGGGGCGATGCGCCTCCATACGGCTTCTCGGTCGGGCTGAGCAGGTCGACCGGCGTCGGCGCAGCGGTGCGGCCGGGCCCGCTACCCTTGGTTCATGGCCCACGAGTTCATCTACACGACCTACAAGCTGGCCCGGCACTACCCGCCCGATCGAACGGTCCTCGAGAACATCTCGATCTCGTTCTATCCGGGGGCGAAGATCGGGGTCATCGGCCCCAACGGCGCCGGCAAGTCGAGCCTCCTGCAGATCATGGCCGGCCTCGATGACGGGTTCACGGGCGAGGCCCGTCTCACGCCGGGGTTCACGGTCGGCTACCTCAGCCAGGAACCCGAGCTGGACCCGGCCAAGGACGTCAAGGGCAACGTCATGGACGGCGTGGCCGAGACCCAGGCGCTGATCGATCGGTACAACGCGGTCATGGCCGCCTGGGCCGAACCGGACGCCGACTACGAGGCGATCGGCGCGGAGCAGGCGGCCCTCGAGGACCGGATCGCCGCCGCCGACGCGTGGAACCTGGAACGCAACGTCGACATCGCGATGGACGCCCTGCGCTGCCCGCCGGACGACGCCGACGTCACGACCCTGTCCGGCGGTGAGCGCCGTCGCGTCGCGCTGTGCCGCCTCCTTCTCGGTCATCCGGACCTGCTGCTGCTCGACGAGCCGACCAACCACCTGGATGCCGAGTCGGTCGACTGGCTGGAGCGCTTCCTGCAGGACTACTCCGGCACGGTGGTGGCGATCACCCACGATCGGTATTTCCTGGATCACGTCGCCCAGTGGATCCTCGAGCTCGACCGCGGGCGCGGCATCCCGTTCGAGGGCAACTACTCGAGCTGGCTCGAGCAGAAGCTGGAACGGCTCTCGGGCGAGGAGCGGGCCAGCGACGCTCGGCAGCGGACGCTCGCTCGCGAGCTCGAGTGGGTCCGCCTCGCGCCGAAGGCCCGGCAGGCCAAGGGGAAGGCCCGCCTCGGCGCCTACGAGAAGCTGCTCGCCGAGGCCCAGGCCGAGAAGGGCGCCGGCCGGGACGTCGAGATCGCCATCCCGCCGGGCCCTCGCCTCGGCGACACCGTCATCGACGTCCAGGATCTGCGCAAGGCGTTCGACGACAGGGTCCTCGTCGAGGATCTGTCGTTCTCCCTGCCGAAGGCCGGGATCGTCGGGATCATCGGCGCCAACGGGGCCGGCAAGACGACCCTCTTCCGGATGATCGTCGGGCAGCAGCAGCCCGACAGCGGACGGATCGTCATCGGCGACACCGTCCAGCTCAGCTACGTCGACCAGGACCGCGACGACCTGCAGGCCGACCGGACGGTCTTCCAGGAGATCACCGGCGGCGACGAGATCATCAAGGTCGGCAACCGCGAGATCCCGGCGCGCGCCTACGTCTCGAGCTTCAACTTCCGCGGGACCGACCAGCAGAAGCCCGTCGGCAAGCTGTCCGGCGGCGAGCGGAACCGGGTCCACCTGGCCAAGCTGCTGCGGTCGGGCGGGAACGTCCTGCTGCTCGACGAGCCGACCAACGACCTCGATGTCGACACCCTCCGGGCGCTCGAGGCCGGTCTCGAGTCGTTCCCGGGATGCGCCGTGGTGATCAGCCACGATCGCTGGTTCCTCGACCGGATCGCGACCCACGTGCTGGCGTTCGAGGGCGACAGCCAGGTCCGCTGGTTCGAGGGCAACTTCACCGAGTACGAGGAGTACCGGCACCGCGAACTCGGCGCCGCGGCGGACCAGCCCCATCGCATCAAGTACAAGCGTCTCGCCGGCTGAGCCTGCGCCGCGCCGGCGATGCGCGCGGTCGTTACGCCGACGCCGACAGGAGCCGGACCGCGACCTCGACCGTCTCCGCCTCGCCCAGCCCCTGATCGACCGCGAGCGACCGCCACGTCCGGTAGTGGACCAGGTGGCGGGCGACGGCGCGCGATCGCCGTCCAGCGTCGCTGTCACCGTCCGAACCCGTTTCGTCGCCGATCAATGCGCCGGCCAGCCGACGGTTCACGGCGATCCGGCCCTGCTGGGCGGAGATGGGCATCGCCTCCAGGTCCCGGTAGATCGGGATGGAGCTCGTCGGCATGAGCCCGGTACCAGCCGTACAGCTCGGTGAACGCCACCCGCGCCCGGGCCTCGAGGCCAGGGATCGCCGCCCAGGTGGCCGGGTCGGGCGGCGGGTTCCGGGCCGTCCAGTGCGCCGTACAGGCCTCGAACAGGGCGTCGAGGTCCCGGAAATGGCGGTAGACCGTCAATCGGGTGACGCCTGCCTCATCGGCGACCGACGCGATCGACGTGGCCGCCGGCCCGACGGTCGTGTGCAGACGGACCGCGGCCTCGGTGATCCGAAGGCGGGTCTGATCGACCTGCTCGGCGCGGCGCCGCATCGTATACGGTCTTGATTTCGTCGAACGCATCTGTTTACTCGATGTTGACTTCCTGCCGCCCGACGTTCATTGTACAGCCCTGTTCACTCGATATCGCAAGCGGAGGGCCCAGCGCCATGACGAGCCAGAGTCCAGCAGCGACGGCAGCGCGGCTGAAGGTCGTCCAGCCCGGCGAGGGTCGAGCCGGTGGGCTCGCCCCCGGCGTCGGGGTCGTGTTCAAGATCGACGGTGAGGACACCGGCAGTGCGCTCTCGATCGTCGAGCATCCGTTCGCGGTCGGTGCGCTCGTGCCGCCCCACGTCCACACCCTGGAGGACGAGTACTCGATCGTGCTCGAGGGGGAGATCGGCTTCCGGTCCAACGATCGGGAGGTCGTCCTTGGGGCGGGCGGCTACATCATCAAGCCGCGGGGCGAGGTCCATGCGATGTGGAACGCGGGCAGGACGCCCGCCAGGATGATCGAGGTCATCTCGCCCGCGGGCTTCGAAGGCTTCTTCCGGGAGCTCACCGACCTGACCGCCGTCGGTGCGCCGGACATGAAGGCGATGGCGGAGCTCGGGGATCGCTACGGGCTGCCGTTCGCCGAGCCCGACTGGCTCCCCGACGTGATCGCCCGGTACGGCCTCACGCCGATGGCCCGCTGATCGGCCGCCCTCGGCGCTGCCGGGGGCTCGTCGGTCCAGCACCTGGGTTCGCGTCGTTCGCCTGCCGACAGACCCCACTTGACCTTCAAGTGGCTCGAAGGTGTACGGTCTCCGCATGAAGGTCTCCGAGCTCGCCGAACGCGCGGGCATCGCGCCGTCGGCCGTTCGCTGGTACGAGGCGGTGGGAATCCTGCCGCCGGCCACCCGCCAGCCGAACGGCTACCGGGACTATGCCGACGAGGACCTCGCGAGGCTACGGCTGGTGGTCAGCCTCCGGCGCCTCGGCCTCGGCCCCGAGGACGCCGGGCGAATGGCGCGGCTTTGCCTCGAACACGGCGAAGTCGACCATGACCTGGCGCCCCTCATCGCGGACCAGCGGGCCGCCATCACGCGACAGCGGAACGACCTCGACCGCCTCGACGCCGAGCTCGTCGACCTCGAAGCCACGATCGCTGCTGCGGGCCGGGCTCGTGGCGCCAGAAAGGAACGTCCGATGTCTGAGACTCCTCTCCGCGTGCTCTTCGTCTGCACCGGCAATAGCGCCCGCAGCCAGCTCGCGGAGGCCATCCTCGGCCGACTCGGCGGCTCCGACTTCGAGGTCTTCTCGGCCGGGACCGAGCCGAAGGGCGTCAATCCGTACTCGATCCGCGTGCTCCACGACGCGGGCATCGACTGGTCGGATGCTCGCAGCAAGTCGGTCGACGAGTTCCTCGACCAGACGTTCGACTACGTCGTCACGGTGTGCGATCGGGCGCGCCAGTCGTGCCCGGTCTTCCCCGGCGTCCACAATACCCTCCACTGGGGCCTCGAGGATCCGGCCGAGGTCGAGGGCACCGATGCCCAACGGCTTGCAGCGTTCGAGAAGACCTACCTGGAACTCAACCAGCGGATCCGCCCATTCATCGAGGTCGCCCTGCGCGCGGCCGGCCGCGGTCGCCGCGCGTCGATCGCAGGTTGACGCGGACGGACACCCTGCCTGCCGAGCCGGCACTGGCTCGTCTGTCGATCGTCGATCGGTTCCTGCCGATCTGGATCCTGGGTGCGATGGTGCTGGGACTGACCCTCGGTCGCATCGTCCCTGACCTCAACGACTGGCTGGACGCCCTCAAGATCGGGTCCATCTCGTTGCCGATCGCCCTCGGGTTGCTGGTCATGATGTACCCGGTCCTGGCGAAGGTCCGCTACTCGAGGCTCGGCCGCGTCACCGGCGACCGGACGCTGATGGTCAGCTCACTGGTCCTCAACTGGGTCATCGGGCCGGCGCTGATGTTCGCGCTCGCCTGGATCTTCCTGCCGAATCAGCCGGAGTTCCGGACCGGCCTGATCATCATCGGCCTTGCGCGCTGCATCGCGATGGTCCTGATCTGGAACGACCTGGCGTGCGGTGATCGGGATGCAGCCGCGGTCCTCGTCGCGATCAACTCCCTGTTCCAGATCGTCGCGTACTCGGTCCTGGGCTACTTCTATCTGGAACTGCTGCCGACCTGGCTGGGGCTTCAGACGGCGACCCTCGATGTGTCGATGTGGGACATCGCGCGGATCGTGCTGTTCTTCCTTGGGATCCCGCTCGCGGCCGGCTATCTCACCCGACGATGGGGCGAGCGGACGCACGGCGTGGAGTGGTACGAGACGACGTTCCTCCCGCGGATCGCGCCGTGGGCGCTCTACGGGCTGCTGTTCACCGTCGTCGTCCTGTTCGCCCTGCAGGGAGAGGTCATCACGGCCCAGCCTCTCGAGGTGGCCATGATCGCCGTGCCCCTTCTCGCCTATTTCCTGATCATGTGGTTCGGTTCGTTCGCGCTGGGGCTCCGCCTACGGATGTCCTACGAGACGAACACGAGCATGTCCTTCACGGCGGCAAGCAATAACTTCGAACTGGCGATCGCCGTGGCGATCGGCGTGTTCGGCGTGACCTCGGGCGAAGCCCTGGCAGGCGTGGTCGGCCCGCTCATCGAGGTACCGGTGCTTGTCGGCTTGGTATACGTCTCGCTCTGGGCCCGGGGCCGATTCTATCGAGCGGTCGTGCCGTCGCCGGTCGGCTCTTGACCGGGCGCACCGAGGCGATCTGGACCCCGAACGGCTAGGCGCGCGCCTCGAGGACCGGGAGGCGGCGCGACGTCGGGGGCGGCAGGCTGAGGGACGAGCCCATGCCGCCCGCGAGCTCGCGGAGTCGCGCGACCGCCTCGGGTCGGAGCGAGTAGAAGATCCAGGTCCCGCGTCGCTCGCCGTCGATCCAGCCGGCGTCGCGGAGGACCTTCAGGTGGTGCGAGACCGTCGGCTGGCTGACGTCGCAGCAGGCGGTGAAGTCGCATGCGCACACCTCGGCGACGTCGCTCAGCTGGCGAAGGATGGCGAGCCGGGTCGGGTCAGCGGCCGCCTGCAGGAGCAGGACGTCGGGGTCGGTCTGTCGTTTCATGTGGCCAATGTATTGACAAGTCTCTATATCGTCAAGTATCAATACAACACAACGTTCTCCCGAGGATCCGAAGCCAGGAGCCACCCGCGATGACCACCGAGACCATCCATGACAGCGTCGAGACCATCCATGAGACCGTCCGCGAGCACTACGCAGCCGCCGCGGTCCGCGCATCCCAGGGCACCTCGTGTTGCAGCGACCCCGACACGATCGGCGCCAGCCTCTACTCCGCGCTCGAGCGGGACGAGCTCCCCGATGCCGCCGTCCTGGCCTCCCTCGGGTGCGGCAATCCGACCGCGGTCGCGGACCTGCGTCCGGGCGAGCGCGTGCTCGACCTCGGGTCGGGCGGCGGGATCGACGTCCTGCTGTCGGCGAAGCGGGTCGGCCCGACCGGTCGCGCCTTCGGGGTCGACATGACCGACGAGATGCTCGCCCTGGCCCAGCACAACGCCGCCGAGGCCGGTGCGACCAACGTCGAGTTCCTCAAGGGCCACATCGAGGCGATCCCGCTGCCGGCCGAGTCGATCGACGTCGTCATCAGCAACTGCGTCGTCAACCTGGCCGTCGACAAGCCTGCCGTCTTCGCCGAGATCGCCCGGGTCCTCCGGCCGGGCGGCCGGATCGGCATCAGCGACATCGTCGCGGAAGACGCGCTGAGCCCGGAGCAGCGCGCCGAACGTGGCTCGTTCGCCGGCTGCATCGCCGGTGCGCTGTCGGTCACCGAGTTCCGGGAAGGGCTTGCAGGCGGTCGGCCTGACCGACGTCTCGATCACGCCGTCGCACACGGTCGTCGACGGGATGATCAGCGCGATCATCAAGGCGTCGAAGCCCGCCGACGCGCGACCGCTCATCGATCTCGCGGCGCCGCGCGAGCTGCCGGTCGCCGACGCCGGTTGCTGCGGTGGTACCGGCTGCTGCTGATGGATCCGTCGCAGTCGCTCGGGCCCGACTCGAGCGTCCCGTGACAATGCCCATCGCCCGCCGGGACCTCGCGGCGCTGATCCTCGCCGCCACCTGCTGGGGTGTCGGGACGGTCATCAGCAAGGCCGCACTCGACGAGGTCCCGCCGCTCACGCTCCTGCCGATCCAGCTTGCCGCCAGCCTGGTCGATCCTCGGCGTCCTCATGCGCCGCCAGGGGATCTCGTTTCGAAGCGACGGTCTCGCCGCTGCTCGGCCGGCTCGGTCTGCTCAACCCGGGGATGGCCTACGCGCTGAGCCTGGTCGGGCTGGTCACGATCACCGCCAGCCTGTCGGTGCTGCTGTGGGCGCTCGAGCCGCTGATGATCCTCGTCCTCGCGGCCGTGTTCCTCCGTGAACGGATCACGCCGGCCTTCGTCGGCCTGTCGCTCGTCGCCGTCGCCGGGATGGTGATCATCGTGTACGACCCGTCGTCGAGCAGCGGGCCAGGCGATCGGTGTGGCTCTCACGCTGGCCGGCATCGCCTGCTGCGCGGTCTACTCCGTGATCGCCCGGCGATGGATCCCCGACGCCAAGGAGACGAGCCAGGTGATCCTGGCGCAGCAGGGGCACGCCCTCGGCGCTGGCGCTGGTCCTGGTCGTTCTCGTCGGTCTCGCCGGTGGGGCGATCGTGCCGGCGTCGCTGACGCCGCTCGGGCTCGCCAGCGCGATCGGCTCAGGCGCCCTGTACTACGCCGGCGCCTACTGGTTCTATCTCGGCGCCCTGCGCCACGTTCCGGCGTCGTTCGCCGCGCGTGTCGTTCTACCTCATCCCGATCGTCGGCGTGACCGCCGGCGCGCTGCTGCTCGGGGAGCGACTCGAGCCGCGGCAGTGGATCGGCGCGGTCATCGTCCTCGGGGCCCTGGCGGCCATCATCCGCCAGCCGTCCGGATCGTCAGCCAACGTCCAGGCCATCGCGCGTCCCGGCCAGGCGATCGATCCGTGAGGCGGATCTGCGCCGGCGGTCAGCCCGGCTCGGTACCGACGAGGCGATACAGCTGACGCGCCCCGGAGACGCCCTTCAGCTCGTGGATCCCGGCGTCCTCGAACATCAAGCCTGAGTCGGCGACGAGCTCTCGCGTGGTGGCCGACACGAAGACCTCGCTCGGCCCGGCGAGCGCCATGACGCGCGCCGCGATGTGGACGGCGAGCCCGCGGACGTCTCCGGCGGCGATCTCGACCTCGCCGGTGTGGACGCCGGCCCGGATGGTCAGTCCGAGCTGCTTCGCGGCCACGCAGATCGCCGCTGCCGCCCGGACCGCGCGCTCGGACCCGTCGAACAGGGCGAGCACGCCGTCCCCGGTCGTCTTGATCAGGCGGCCGCGGAAGCGATCGATCTCGAACTGGGTCCGTTCGTTGTGCGTCCCGACCAGCTCCCGCCAGCGTGCAGGTCCGATCGACTCCGCCATGGCGGTCGAGTCGACGATGTCGGTGAACAGCATGGTGCCGAGCACCCGCTGGGTCCGTTCATCGACGCGCGCGAACGAGCGAACGCCGGCCACGTCGTATGCGACGAATGCTTCATCGCCGATGACCCAGCCGTCGTGGCCGGGTGGGATGTCGAAGACCGTTCCGGGGCCGATCTCGATGCTGGTGCCATCCTCCAGACGATTGGCGAGGCGCCCCGAGATGCAGATGCCCACGTGGTGGTACTGGCACAGGTCCGTCCCGGCGATCGGCCGGACGTGCTCCATCCAGTGCCAGCCGGGCTCGAACACCATCCTGCCGATGACGAGGTCGTCCAGGTTGTAGATGTCGACCCGCCCGAACGGGGTCGAGCGGATCTCGTCGGGAGTGTCGAGCGGCTTCGACTGGAGACGTGCCACGGGTCGGTCCTCAGGTCAGCGCCAGCGATCCACGGCCCGACTCCGGCCGCGTGCCGACGATGATGCGCCATCGGCCGCTCGCGCGGAGGCTGGAACGCCACTTCCGGTGCGCTACCCTCTCGTCATGTCGTCATGCCGGAGCGGCCGACCGTGATCTGCTCGAACTGCGGGACCGAGAACGACCTTGGACGCAAGTTCTGCATCGAGTGCGCCTCACGGCTCGGTGCGACCTGCCCGAACTGCGGCACGTCGAATCCACCGGCCGCCAAGTTCTGCGGCGAGTGCGCGACGCCACTGGCGGCCGACGCCCCTGCTCGCGCCGCGGCGCCCGCCACCGAGCCGGCTGATCGGCCGGTCGGACCGGTCGGACCGGTCGCGGAGCGCCGACTCGTCTCCGTCCTGTTCGCCGACCTGGTCGGGTTCACCCCGTTCGCCGAGGAGCGCGATGCCGAGGAGGTCCGCGAGACGCTGTCGCGCTACTTCGAGGTCGCGTCCGAGGTGATCGGCCGGTACGGGGGGACGATCGAGAAGTTCATCGGCGACGCCGTCATGGCGGTCTGGGGCGCGCCATCCGCCCACGAGGACGACGCGGAACGCGCTGTGCGAGCCGGACTCGAGCTCGTCGACGCCGTCCGGGCGCTCGGGCCGGGGATCCAGGCCCGGGCCGGGATCCTGACCGGCGAGGCGGCGGTCACGATCGGCGCGACGAACCAGGGGATGGTCGCCGGGGACCTGGTCAATACCGCGGCGCGCCTCCAGGCGGCGGCACAGCCCGGGACCGTCCTGGTCGGCGAGGCCACCCAGCGTGCGGCGTCGCGGGCGATCGCGTTCGAGGAGGCCGGGGTACAGGCGCTCAAGGGCAAGGCCGCCCCGGTCCCAGCCTGGCGCGCGCTGCGCGTCGTGGCCGAGGTCGGCGGGCGCAACCGGAGCGAGACGCTGGAGGCCCCGTTCGTCGGCCGCGAGGACGAGCTCCGATTGCTCAAGGACCTGTTCCACGCGACCGCGCGCGAGGGCCGCGCCCGGTTGGTGAGCGTCATCGGTCCCGGTGGGATCGGCAAGACACGGATCGCCTGGGAGCTCTCGAAATACCTGGATGGCCTCGTCGAGACCGTCTGGTTCCACGAGGGCCGAAGCCCCGCCTACGGCGACGGGATCAGCTTCTGGGCGCTCGGCGAGATGGTCCGCCGACGAGCGGGGCTGCTCGAGACCCAGGACGGCGCGGCGACCCGGGCCGCCGTCGCAGCGATGCTCGTCGAATACGTGCCCGACCCCGACGATCGGCGCTGGATCGAGCCGGCGGTCCTGTCCCTGCTGGGCGTCGAGACCACGGTCAGCTCTGAGCAGCTGTTCGGAGCGTGGCGGACGTTCTTCGAGCGGCTCGCAGCGACCGCTCCGGTGGTCCTGGTGTTCGAGGATTTCCACTTCGCCGACACGGGGCTGATCAACTTCGTCGATCACCTGATGGAGTGGAGCCGGCACGTCCCGATCTACGTGGTCACGCTCAGCCGGCCCGAGCTCTTCGAGAAGCGGCCCGACTGGGGCGCGGGCAAGCGCAACTTCACGTCGCTCTACCTCGAGCCGCTGTCCGCGCCAGCGATGCGGGAGCTGCTCGAGGGCCTGGTCGCCGGACTGCCCGAGACCGCGGTGCGGGCGATCGTCGCTCGGGCGGACGGGATCCCGTTGTATGCCGTGGAGACGGTCCGGATGCTCCTGGCCGAGGGTCGGCTCGCCAAGGACGGCGACGCCTATCGCCCGACCGGCGACCTCGACGACCTCGCGGTCCCGGAGACCCTAACGGCGCTCATCGCCAGTCGGCTCGACGCTCTCGAGCTGACCGATCGGGCCGCCCTCCAGGATGCGGCCGTGCTCGGCCAATCGTTCACGCTGGCCGGACTGGGCGTGGTGTCGGGCGTGTCGGAACCGGACCTGGAAGGCCGGCTGCGGTCGCTGACACAACGGGAGTTCCTCCGGGTGGAGGCCGATCCGCGTTCACCGGAGCGAGGCCAGTACGCGTTCGTCCAGGCGTTGATCCGCGAGGTCGCCTACAACATGATGGCCCGCGCCGATCGCAAGACGCGGCACCTGGCTGCCGCCCGGCACTTCGAGTCGCTCGGATCGGACGAGCTGGCGGGAGCGCTCGCGAGCCAATACCTCGCGGCCCACGCCAACAGCAGCGCCGGACCCGAGCGCGACGCACTGGCCGGCCAGGCTCGGATCGCCCTGCGTGCGGCGGCCGACCGCGCCGGTTCACTGGGCGCTCACGAGCAGGCACTCCGCTTCTGCGACCAGGCCCTGACTGTCGCCTCCGACCCGGCCGATGAAGCGAACCTTCATGAGCTCGCCGGCGACTCGGCCGCCTCGGTTTCGCGGGTCGAGGATGCGGCCGCTCACTATCGGGCGGCCATCGAGCTTCGAGCGCGGGTGCGCGATCGAGGGGCTGAGGCACGGGCGACCGCGTCGTACGGCAGCACGCTCCTCCAGGCCTACCGCTTCGACGATGCGCTCGCCCTCCTCACCGAGGCGTCCGAGCGGTTCGCGGATCTGGCCGACGATCCCGGCGTGCTCACCCTCGACGGACAGCTCGCCCGGGCCTACTTCCTGATCGACGAGAACGCCAAGGCGGTCGCCGTATCCGATCGCGTGCTCGCCATGGCCGAGCGCTCGAACCTCATCCGCTTGGTCGCCGACACGCTGGTCACGCGCGGATCGGCCCTGGCCGGGGACGGTCGCCGGTACGAGGGGATCGGCGCGATCGAGGCCGGCGAGCGCCTGGCCGCCGCGCACGGCATCCATGACACGGTCAGCCGGGCGCTCAATAACCTGTCCTCGTTCCTCATGGATGACGATCCACGCGCTGCGCTGGAAGCCGCCCGCGAGGGCCTCGCCCTGGAACGCCGCGTCGGCGAGCGCTCGTTCCAGGTGATGGACAACGCGTTCGGCGCGGCGATCCGGACCGGTGACTGGGACTGGGCCGACGCCGAGCTCGAGCCGATGATCAGCGACGAGATCGATCCGGTGGTCCGGCTCGTGGCGATCTCCGACACCATCTCCCTGCGTGCACTGCGTGGTGAATCGACGGACCGACTCATGGCTGATGCCGAGGCCATCCCGCCGCGGTCGGGCGACCTGATCAAGCCGACAACGATCGCCTGGTCGAAGGGGTTCGTCGGCTTCGTCGAGGGGCAGTTCGATGTCGGGCGACGGGAGTTCCTGCGGTTCGCCGAGATCCTCGCCGCGGGGACGAGCGAGGCAGCCCTCCTCGCCGCCCATTGCGACATCCTCGCCGGGGACGCCGAGCTCGCTCGGTCTGACTTCGCCACCGATACGACGACCCGTCACGGCCGCTCGATCGACGCGGACCGGACGACGATCAGGGCCGGCATCGCGGCACTCGAAGGCAGGACCGCGGAGGCCCTCGTCGGCTACCGCGAGGCACTCGGTGTCTGGCGCGATCTCGGGTTGGTCTGGGACGAGGCGCTGTGTGCGATCGAGATGGCCACGGTCCTCGATCCATCTCTCCCCGAGGTGCGAGCGGCGGCCGACCGTGCCCGTGCGACGCTGGTTCGCCTCGGGGCCAAGCCCTTCCTCGACCGTCTCGAGGCGGCGCTCAGCCGTCCGATCCCGGCCGCGCCCCCGAGCGCACGAGCCAGCGAGGCTGCTCCGAGGACGTCCGCCACGTCCTGAGCCCGCGGTTCGTGGCATGCGGACCCGCGGCACCGACCACGTGCCAGGCGAGCCGCTCCGAGGTCAGTCGGCGTCGAGCAGCTCCAAGACGGGAGCCATCGCCTCGAGCGCGGCCGCTGTCTGCGGGTGAAGCATGAACTCGAGCTGGGTGAACCCGGCGGTCCGGAACGAGCGGAACCCATCGGCGATCTGCTCGGCCGAGCCGCCGAGCATCGTGCCGAACATGCCCGTCGCCCCGGCGGCCTCGAGCGGCGCCACGACGACCCCGGCGGAACGGCCGATCGTCGCAGGATCGCGACCGACCTCGGCGCAGGCGGCCTCGAAGTCGACGACCCGCGGGCCGAGCTCGGCGACGTCGCTGCGCTCCTCGGCGTAGCAGCTCCAGACGTCGGCGAGCCGAGCGGCGTGGCGGTAACCCTTCGGACCGTGGCCCGCCAGCACGATCGGGATCGCGTTCGGTCTCGGTCCCGCCGGGATCTGCTCCAGGTCGCGGGCCAGGTGGTACGTGCCCGCGAAGTCCGCGCGACCGCCGCGGAGCAGGGGGACGACGATCTCCAGTGCTTCTTCGAACCGCTGGTAGATGTGGTCCTCGGGAAGCCCGAAGGCATGGGCCCCGCTGCCGGCGTGACCGGCGCCGAGCCCGAGGACGAATCGGCCGCCACTGATCTCGTCGAGCGTCGCGGCCGCCTTCGCCGTGATCCCGGGATTGCGATGCAGCGAGGAGAGGACCCAGGTCCCGATCTTGATCCGCGACGTCGCCGCGGCGAGCGCAGCCGGGATCGCGATCCCGTCCCAGAAGCCGAACCTCGGTCCGTCCTTGACGAGACGTCCGAGCAGCTCGTCGGGGCTCCACACGGTGTCGAAGCCGATCGCCTCGGCCCGCAGGGCAAGGTCGCGGATCTCCGTCCAGGGGACGGTCGCGCCATCGGTGGTCGACCTCCACGTGCCGAGCACGACGCCGATCTCGAACGAGCGCATGAGCACCTCGATGAAAGGACGGACGGACGTCGAGTCTAGGCGTCCCGGACCGGCCGCTGCTCGATCGCCGTCGCGCGGGTAGGTCCCGGTCAGGGCCACCCGCCCCCGCCAGGCGGCTCTCGTCTTCAGGCCGGCCGGCAGGTTCCCATTCGAAGCAGGCGGGGTAGGCTGCCGTCATGCGCTACGTCGAGGTCGACGGGTTCCGGGCCTCCGCGATCGGACTCGGAACATGGCAGTTCGGGTCACGCGAGTGGGGCTACGGGGAGGCGTACGCCGATACCGTCGCCCCGGCCATCGTCCGTCGGGCCTTCGAGCTCGGGATCACCTTCATCGACACGGCCGAGATGTACGGCTTCGGCCGTTCGGAACGGATCGTCGGCGGCGCGATCCACGACCGGCCGGACGACGTCATCGTCGCCACGAAGCTGCTCCCGCTCCTGCCGCTGCCGGCGATCACCGCGTGGCGCGGGCGAGCCAGCCGGACCCGGCTCGGCGTGGACGCGATCGACCTCTACCAGCTGCATTTCCCGAACCCGCTCGTCCCGCCGCGCACGACGATGCGCGGGATGCGACGGCTGCAGGATGACGGGGTCATCCGCCGAGTCGGCGTCAGTAACTACTCGCTCCGGGGTTGGCGTGTCGCCGAGCGTGCGCTCGGACGGCCGGTCGTGAGCGACCAGGTCCAGTTCAGCCTGGCCCACCCATCGCCGCGCTGGGACCTGGTCCCGTACGCGCACGAGCGCGGTCGGGTCGTCATCGCCTACAGCCCGCTCGCCCAGGGCCTGCTCGCCGGCGGCGTCGATGACGAGGCCCTAGCGGGGCGGTCCGAGGCGATGGCACGGCGTCGCAATCCGCTCGCGCTCGAGCGCAACCGGCGGCGTGCCCGGCCGCTGCTCGTCGCGCTCGACGAGGTCGCCCGGGCACACGACGCGACGCCCGCCCAGGTGGCCCTCGCCTGGGTCATCTCCCATGGCAACGTCGTCGCCATCCCGGGCGCCCGCACGGTCGAGCAGCTCGAGCAGAACGCGGCGGCGGCCGAGATCGACCTGTCCGAGCCCGAGCGCGAGCGACTGTCTCGCGAAGCCGAGCGCTTCGAGACAGCTCTCCGCGCCTAGGCAGAGGGCGACCCAGCGCGGCAGCGCCGCGGACGTGGTGTCCGCGGCGTCCGTCACGAAACTCGACGACATCAGGGAGCGAGGCGTTGCCAGGTCGGTGCGTCGGAGACTGGCAGGCTGAGCTTCCGATCCCCGCCGTTCTGCCCGCCGGTCGGGTCGAGGAGCCAGGTCTCCCCGTTCCCCGGGTAGTAGGCGACGATCGACTTGCCGTCCGGCGAGTAGAAGTTGACCGGCGTCTGGGTGTCGACGAACGTCGGGCCGATGTTCACCGCGGGCCCGCCGCCAGCAGGCACGACGGCCAGTCTGTCCCCTGCCGCCATGTAGCGCGCGAAGAGGATTTGACTGCCGTCGGGTGAGAACTGCGCGCCCTCGAACGCCTCGTCGGTGGCCGTCCCATCGACCGTCACCGGGCGGACCTGCCCGGACGCGATGTCGACGATGTAGAGGCGTCCATGCTCGAACGGCGCGTCCCGCCAGACGTGGTAGACGAAGCTCCGACCGTCGGGCGAAGGATTGATGTCGATCACGTCCGACTCGCCCGACGTCGGCGGCATGATCGACCTCAACCCCGTCCCGTCGGCCTCGACCACGTACACGCCGTACGTCGGTCCGCCGGCCCCGTGGTCGGTGCCCTTGAACATGAGCCTCCCGTCCGGCAGGTACCAGAACCCGCGGGTCTCGAGAGCGAGGGGCAGGGTCGTGGCGCCGGAGCCGTCGGTCGCCACGACCGTCAACGACGCCAGGCCCGTGACGTCCGAGATGATCGCCAGGTGCGTGCCGTCCGGGGACCAGTCGATCTCCGAGAAGTTGGTCCACGTCCCGGGTAGAGCGAGGACGTTCGAACCGTCCGCGTCCGCGACGACCAACTGGACCCCACCAGCGACGCTTCGGGTGAAGGCGATCCGCCGTCCGTCCCGGGACGGCAGCGGCCCGGCGTCGGTGGTGGGTCCGGTGACGATCGCCTTCGGTGCGCCCTTCACCGGGTCCATCGAGTAGATGTCGCCGTCGCGACTGGCGTAGTACATCAGCCCGTTCGCGGCCGGTCCGAACGGTGCCGGGAGATGCACGGTGTGGGAGCCGACGTAGGCCGCCACACCCGCCAGGACGAGCAGGCCGACGAGAGCCAGGACCAGGAGCCCGGCCAACGGCCGCGCCCGGCTCGAGACCGGTGAGAGCGTCGTGACGCCCATGGGAAGCCACCTTTCAAGGGAGCTCCAGGCGGGCCGTTGCCGTGTGCGAGCGGTCTCCCGGAGCATGTCGTCGAAGTAGTCGGGGATGCGCGCCGCCGCCAGGTCGGCCATGAGGTCGGGCAGGCGCTGTTCGAACCGATCGGTCGAGGTCATGCGTACTGCCCTTGCCTGACTGCGGAGGAGCCTGGGTCGTCCGGGTCGGCGTCGATCGTCAGCCGCATCGCGGCCAAGGACCGATGGAGCCTGGACTTGGCGGTGCCGGTCGGGATGCCGAGGGTCGCGGCGACCGCGGGCAACGGCATCCCGAGGTAGTAGTGCAGGACGACGACCGCGCGCCACTCGGGATCGAGGCGCCGGAGCGCGTCGTCCAGGAGCTCGCGGTCCGCGATGAACGTCGAGATATCGGCGACGGCGGGGCCCTCGCTGTCGATCGGCGAGAGCTCGACCTCGATCGGACGACGACCGCGTCGGCGCAGGAGATCGATGCAGGCACGGAAGACCAGCCGGTGCAACCAGGCCTCGAAGCGATCGGGGTCCCGGAGCGTCGGCAGGTTCCGCCAGGCGTGGATGAAGCCCTCCTGGACCGCGTCTCGCGCGAGCTCGCGATCCCGGAGGATGAGTCGGGCCGCGCCGTCCAACCGCGCGACGAACGCGCCGGCAAGCACGGCGAAGGCGTCATGATCGCCCCGCTGCGCCCGCTCGACGAGTTCTCGTTGGTTCATCGCGACCCCGCTTCCGGGCGACACCATCGTGTCTCCCTCACACGGTATGTCGCGCGTGTCGCGCGGATGGTTCCCGGTCGGGCGATCGACCTCGGCGGGGGCGAGGTCGTCCCCGCCGCGCCGCCGCCTCGTCGCCCGGTCTCAGCCCGGCTCAGGCGTCGGCAGCGACCTGGCCAGTGAGCGGAGTCCCTCCCGGGGCGGCCTCCGACGCAGCCCCGGTCGCGCCCTGCTTCCCGAGCGGGATGCCGATCGAGTCGAGCCAGGTCCGGATGTTGCGGTAGACCGACGGGGCGCCCAGCGGCACGTCCTCGTCGAGGGTCCATTCGGTCGGGTGGAGGATGAACGGCTCGGTCTGCGGCCCGCCGAGGCCGCCGTGCGAGCCGATGAGCTCCTCGAACGCGGCGACCTCGCCGAGCTCCGGGTCGTACTGGCTCAGGAACAGGATATCGGGCGCGTGGGTCATGGCGTCCTCACGCTTGAGGCTCATGATCGTGTGCGGTCCGAAGAGGGTCGTCGGGTCCTCGCCCTCGACGCGGTCCTGGTCGAGGAAGCGGATCCCGTCGCGGCCGACCGCCATCGCGCCGTGCTCTGCGGAGCGCACGAGCATGAGCGCGATCCCCGGGTGCTCGGCGAGCTTGGCCAGCAGGAGCGGGTTCCGGTCCCGGATCTCCTCGGCCGTGAGCCGGTGGTCGTTCCCGGTGAACCAGACGAGCCCCAGGTTGCCCGAGCCGACCACCGCGATCGCGGATTCGTCGGCCGCGGGCGGGATGTCCTCCTTGTCCAGGTCCACGACACCGTCGGTCGTCCGGCTGGCGAGCGCCGCCCGGGCGACCGAGGGTCCGACCCCGGTGCTCCGGGTGATCTCGGACAGGAACGAGTTGACGAAGGTCGAGCCCTCCGCGGTGGTCGTCGTCTGGACGACCGTGGCCCGCCCACCCATCAGATCGCGGACGAGCTCCCCGAGGCTCTGACCGTAGCGCTGCTTGAAGGTCGCGCCGAGGCTCTGACCGTGGTCGGACAGGACGATGAACTTGTATGGTCGCGGGGCGTCCTCGGCCGCCTTGGCCAGCGTGCCGATCGCGGTATCGACTCCGTCGAGCGCCTGGAACGACTCGACTCGCTCGGGCCCGCAGTGATGGGCCAACTCGTCGTAGTCGGTGAAGTCCGCATAGATGACGTTCGTCCCGCGGTACATCTCCTCGATGATCAGCGAGGTATTGACGTCGCGGAGCAGGACGTTGCTGGCCGCCCGCATCCCGGCGTACTTCAGGCCGCGGTGCATCTGAGGCTGGATGCCCGAGCGTCGGGTCCGGCGCGCCTGGAACAGCTCCTTGAAGAACTCGCCGAGGAACAGCGTGAACGAGCGCAGGTAGCCACTCGGGCTGAAGAAGAACCCGAGGAAGGCCTTGCTGTCGCCGATCCCCTGCGACTCGTCCTTGATGGCCGCGGTCGTCAGGTAGGCCCGGGTGGCGTCCCCGGTCATGAGGTTGCAGATGCTCGCACCGTTGTTCGACAGGAGTCCCTCGCCGTTGGACACCCGCCGGACGATCTCGCCCGCGTCGACCGGATTGCTCGAGACCATCAGGTGCTCGCGGTCACGCTCGTACCAGCGGAACGCCGGGATCCCGTCGTTGTTGCCGTGGAGGATGCCGGCCTGGCTGGCCGACGTCATCGACGGAAGGATCGCCTCCCAGCGCGACAGCTTGTGGCTGCCGTCCCGGACCCAACCCGCCATGTTGTTGACCGATCCGGCGCGCATCCGACCGGCGAGGATCGGGTGGGCGAGGCCGTCGATCTGGATGATGACCAGACCGGGCTTGTCCGACGGGGCCGCGGCCCCCTTGAGCATCAGGGTCTGGATCAGCAGGCCGTAGAACGAATCGCCACTGTCGAGCCCCAGGATCGACGTGAGGATCGTGTTGACGATCGCGTAGACGAACGAGCCGACCAGGGCGGTGAACAACCCCGCGACATGGACCCCCGGGACGATGTTGGCGGCCGCGAGGAAGACCAGGACCTGGAGGGCCAGGACTGCGATCCCGGTCAGGACCAGCGACCGGGGCGCGACGAAGGCGAGGATGACCGGCCGGATGACGGCGTTGAAGATCGCCATCAGGATCACGACGTAGACGCCGTCGACGATCCGGTCGACGGTGATGTTGGGCAGGAGCCAGGCCGTGACCGCGAAGGCGATCGCCGAAACGACCAGGGTGATCAGCAGACGCTTGATCAGGGCTCGCGGGCCGCCGCGCCATTCCCACAGGATCCGAAGCTGTGTCCGATATAGATCGATCGGGCTCACGAAGACCTCCCTCGACGCTGGGCAGCGCCCAGCTGGCGCACGGCCGACCTTCGATTGATCGCTCGGTCGTTCCTCGGCTCGATATCATGCCATCCGGCGCGGACCGAACGGCAGCGAATCAGCACGAGCCGGGACGCGCGCGTGCCGATGCACGAGCGCCAGGGCCGTGGACGGGTCTCGAAACCCGAGGGCCCCGCGTTGTACCCTCGCGGTTAACCATCGCGCGGAGCTTCGACATGGTCTGTCCCAGCTGCGGGACCGAGAACCCCGCCGACAAGCGATTCTGCGGTGACTGCGGGACGCCGCTCGCATCCGGCTGCCCGACATGCGGGGCGATCAACCCGCCGGGCAAGCGGTTCTGCGGCGACTGCGGGACCGCGCTGTCCGGCACCGCTGCCTCGGGCACGGCCGCCTCTGCCGCCGCGCTGGACCCGGCATCCGCCGCGCCTGCTCCGACCACCGCACCGGTGGCAGAGCGACGGGTGGTCTCGATCCTGTTCGCGGACCTGGTCGGGTTCACCGCGCTGGCCGAGGGCAAGGACGCGGAGGACACCCGGGAGCTGCTGTCCCGCTACTTCGACCTCGCTCGTGACGTCATCGGGCGCTACGGCGGGACGGTCGAGAAGTTCATCGGGGATGCGGTCATGGCGGTGTGGGGCGCACCCACGACGAGGGAGGACGATGCCGAGCGGGCCGTCCGGGCCGCCCTCGAGCTCGTGGACGCGGTCCGCACCCTCGGACCCGGCGTCAACGCTCGGGCGGGTGTCCTGACCGGCGAGGCCGCGGTCACGCTCGGAGCGACGAACCAGGGGATGGTGGCGGGCGATCTGGTCAACACCGCCAGCCGCCTGCAATCGGTGGCCGAGCCGGGGACCGTCCTCGTCGGCGAGGCGACGCAGCGCGCGGCGCACCAGGCCATCGCCTTCGAGGCGATCGGGGAGCAGGCCCTCAAGGGCAAGGCGGCCCCCGTCCAGACCTGGCGTGCGCTGCGGGTCGTCGCCGAGGTCGGCGGGCGCAATCGATCCGAGGGCCTGGAGGCCCCGTTCGTCGGGCGTGACGAGGAGTTCCGGCTCCTGCGCGACCTGTTCCACGCCACCGGTCGCGAGCGCCGGGTCCGGCTGATGAGCGTCACCGGGCCAGCGGGGATCGGCAAGAGTCGCCTCGCCTGGGAGTTCCTCAAGTACGTCGACGGCCTCGTCGAGACGATGTACTGGCACGCGGGTCGGTCTCCCTCGTACGGCCAGGGGATCAGCTTCTGGGCGCTCGGCGAGATGGTCCGCGGTCGGTGCGGGTTGCTCGAGACCGACGATGAGGCGACCACGCGGGCCAAGGTCGCGGCGTCGGTGGCCGAGTGGATCAGCGACGAGACCGAGCGACGCTGGATCGAACCGGCCCTCCTGACGTTGCTCGGCCTCGAGACCGGCTCGGGCTCGGATCAGCTGTTCGCCGCGTGGCGGACGTACTTCGAACGGATCGCCGAGCACGGGACCGTGGCGATGGTCTTCGAGGACCTCCACTTCGCCGACTCGGGCCTGCTCGACTTCATCGACCACCTGCTGACCTGGAGCAAGGGCCTGCCGATCTACATCGTCACGCTCGCCCGGCCAGAGCTCCTCGACAAGCGACCGGACTGGGGTGCCGGCAAGCGGAACTTCGTCGCACTCAGCCTCGACCCGCTGCCCGTCCCGGCGATGCGTGAGCTCCTCGCCGGACTCGTGCCGGGGTTGCCCGACCAGACGGTCCGGGCGATCGTGGCGCGTGCCGACGGGATCCCGCTGTATGCCGTCGAGACGGTGCGGATGCTCCTGTCCGAGGGACGGCTGGAGCTACGGGACGGCGTGTACGTGCCGGTCGGCGACCTGACCAGCCTGGCCGTGCCCGAGACGCTCACCGCGTTGATCGCGGCCCGGCTCGATGCCCTCGACCCGATCGATCGGACGCTCGCCCAGGACGCGGCCGTCCTCGGCCAGAGCTTCACGATCGCGGGCCTGGCCGCCGTCTCCGGGATGGACCCGGCCGTGCTCGAACCGCATCTCGGGACGCTCGTCCGCCGCGAGCTGCTGACGCTCGAGGCCGACCCGCGCTCCCCCGAGCGCGGGCAATACGCGTTCGTCCAGGCGCTCATCCGCGAGGTGGCCTACAACACGCTGGCCAAGAAGGACCGCAAGACGCGCCACCTCGCGGCGGCCCGATTCTTCGAGACGATCGGGACCGACGAGCTGGTCGGCGCCCTGGCCGGCCACTACCTGGCCGCCCAAGCCAACGCACCCGAGGGGCAGGAGGCCGATGCGCTCGCCGGCCAGGCCCGGATCGCCCTGCGCGCGGCCGCGGAACGCGCCGCGGGGCTCGGGGCGCACGATCAGGCGGTCCGGTTCTACGAGCAGGCGGTCACCGTTACGAGCGATCAGGGCGATCAGGCCGACCTCCTCGAACGCGCGGGGGTCTCCGCGACGGCGGCGGCGCGCTACGACGAGGCGGAAGCGCTCCTGCGTCGGGCGCTCGCCCTTCGGGAGGCAGGAAGCGATCGACGGGCCACGGTCGGGGTCGATCACCGCCCTTGGCCGCACCCTTCTCTCCGGGCGGCGGACGGACGCCGCGTTCCTGATCCTCGAGCCGGCCATCGTCACCTACGCCGACCTCGCCGGCGACCCGGCCTACGTGGCGCTCGAGGCGCAGCTGGCGCGCGGCTTCGGCTCTCGAGACGATAGTCATCGAGCGGTGGAAGTGTCCGATCGCGTGCTCGAGTTCGCCGAGCATCTCGACCTCGGGGACATCCTGGCCGAGACGCTGCTGACCAAGGGAGCCGCGCTGGCCAGCCTCGGTCGGCTCCGGGAAGGGATCGGCATCATCCGAGTCGCCGAGGAGATCGCGGCGGAGCGCGGGCTGCACACCATCCTGCTCGGCACGCTCATCGCCCGGGGCTTCTTCCTCGGCGAGCTCGACCTGCGAGCGGCGCTCGAGGTCAATCGCGAGGGCCTGCCGCTCAGTCGCCGGCTCGGCCAGCGTGCCCAGACGCTGATGTTCATCAACAACATCGGTTACACGAGCTTCCTGGTCGGCGACTGGGACGCCGGCCTCGCCGAGATGGATGGCGCCCTCGCCGACGATCTCGACCGGCTCGACCGCCTTGCCCTCCTCAGCAACGCCCTGATCATCCGGGCGAATCGGGGCGAGTCGATCGAGGCGGGCCTCCATGAGCTGGACGCCCTCCGCGGCGATGAGACCGACATCAGCATGCGATCGATGGCGATGGACACCGAAGCCAGCCTCGCCCTTGCGCAGGGCCGCCTTGACGAGGCGCGTTCCATCTGGAACAGCGTCGCCGACGTGATCGGCGGATACGCGCCGGCCGCGATCTATGAGGCTGCGCGTGGTGGCGTGTGGGCCGGGGATGTGGACGCGGTTCGGACGGACCTGGCACGCCTCGATGCGACCGGATTCCACGGCCCCGTCGTGGAGGTCCGGCGGACGACGCTGCAGGCCGCGGTCGCGGCGCTCGAGGGCAGGACCGTCGACGCGCTCGCCCTGTATCGGGACGCGCTCCACGGCTGGAGCGAGCTCGGGATCGTGTGGGACCGGGTCCTGACGGCGATCGACATGACGACCGTCCTCGACCCGTCCGAGCCCGAGGTCCATGAAGCCGCGATGGCGGCGCGGGAGACGCTCGTCCGGCTGGGCGCCGTGCCGTTCATCGAGCGTCTCGATGCCCGGCTGGCGGGGGCGGAGGCACGCGACACGCCGGCCGTCAGCGTCGATCGGCGCGAGGAGGTCCTCCAGCCCGGAGAGCGCTAGGGACGCGTCTCCAGCGTCGGCGACCCCGCGGATCCGCGGTGCGTCGGCGACCGACGGTCATGGATCGAGAAGCGCCGGTCATCGACCCGACCTACCATGACCGGGTGCCTCACGTCGCCGACCAGCACGATCTGATCCGCGTGCAGGGCGCACGCGTGAACAACCTCAAGGACGTCAGCCTCGAGATCCCGAAGCGCCGGCTGACCGTGTTCACCGGCGTGTCGGGCTCGGGCAAGAGCTCGCTGGTCTTCGGGACGATCGCCGCCGAGTCGCAACGGATGATCAACGAGACCTACAGCGCCTTCGTGCAGGGCTTCATGCCGACGCTGGCGCGACCGGACGTCGACGTCCTCGATGGGCTGACGACCGCGATCATCGTCGACCAGGAGCGGATGGGAGCGAACGCCCGGTCGACGGTCGGGACGGCGACCGACGCGAACGCGCTGCTGCGGCTGCTCTTCAGCCGCCTGGGGCAGCCGCATGTCGGTCCACCAACGGCCTACTCGTTCAACATCCCGCAGCGCAAGGCCAGCGGAGCGATGACCGTCGACCGGGGCAAGGGCGAGCGGATCGTCGTGCGCAACGCCATCTACCACGGCGGGATGTGCCCGCGCTGCGAGGGCATGGGTTCGATCACCGACATGGACCTGACCCAGCTCTACGACGCGGACAAGTCGCTCAATGAGGGCGCGCTCACGATCCCCGGCTACAGCATGGAGGGCTGGTACGGCCGCATCTTCAGCGGCTGCGGCTTCTTCGACCCGGACAAGCCGATCCGCGAGTTCAGCACGGCGGAGCTCCACGACCTCCTCTACAAGGAACCGACGAAGATCAAGGTCGAGGGCATCAACCTGACCTACGAGGGTCTGATCCCGCGCATCCAGAAGTCGATGCTTTCGAAGGACGTCGACACGCTCCAGCCGCACATCCGGGCGTTCGTGGAGCGGGCCGTCACGTTCACCACCTGTCCCGACTGTGGCGGCACCCGGCTCAACGAGCCGGCCCGATCCTCGAAGATCGACGGGGTCAACATCGCCGACGCCTGCGCGATGCAGATCGACGACCTCGCGGAGTGGCTGCGTGGACTGGACGAACCGTCGGTCGCGCCGCTGCTCGCCGGACTCCAACACACGTTCGACTCGTTCGTCGAGATCGGACTGGGCTATCTCTCGCTCGACCGGCCGTCGGGCACGCTGTCGGGCGGCGAGTCCCAGCGCACCCGGATGATCCGCCATCTCGGCTCGTCGCTGACCGACGTGACGTACGTCTTCGATGAACCCACGATCGGGCTTCATCCGCACGACATCGCGCGGATGAACGGCCTGCTGCTGCGGTTGCGCGACAAGGGCAACACGGTGCTCGTGGTCGAGCACAAGCCCGAGGTCATCGCGATCGCCGACCACGTCGTCGACCTGGGCCCCGGCGCCGGGTCCGCGGGCGGCGAGGTGGTCTTCGAGGGGACCGTCGAGGCGCTGCGAGCAAGCGCCACGCTGACGGGTCGACACCTGGACGACCGCGCGACCGTGAAGGGCTCGGTGCGAACGCCGTCAGGTAGCCTCGAGGTGCGCGGTGCTCGCACCAACAACCTCCAGGATGTCGACGTCGACATCCCGCTCGGCGTGCTCGTCGTGCTCACGGGGGTGGCCGGCTCGGGCAAGAGCTCGCTGATCGACGGATCGGTCGCGGGCCGGGACGGCGTGGTGTCGATCGACCAGGGCGGGATCAAGGGCTCCCGTCGGAGCAACCCCGCGACCTACACCGGGCTGCTCGACCCGATCCGCGCCGCATTCGCGAAGGCCAATGGCGTGAAGCCCGCCCTGTTCAGTGCCAATTCCGAGGGAGCCTGTCCGACCTGCAACGGGGCCGGGGTCATCTATACCGAGCTCGGGTTCATGGACACGGTCGCCACGACCTGCGAGGACTGCGAAGGGAAGCGCTACGAGGCGTCGGTGCTCGAGTACCGCCTCGGCGGCCGTGACATCAGCGAGGTGCTCGCGATGTCGGTGACCGAGGCCGAGGCCTTCTCCAGCAGCGGCGAGGTGCGCACGCCGGCCGCGCACACCATCCTCAAGCGGCTGACGGACGTGGGGCTCGGCTACCTGACCCTCGGCCAGCCGCTCCCGACGCTGTCCGGCGGCGAGCGGCAGCGGCTCAAGCTGGCGACCCACCTGGGCGAGAAGGGCGGCGTCTACGTGCTCGACGAGCCGACGTCCGGGCTCCACCTCGCCGACGTCAAGAACCTGCTCGGCCTGCTCGACCGGCTCGTCGACGCCGGCAAGTCGGTCATCGTGATCGAGCACCACCAGGCGGTCATGGCACACGCCGACTGGATCATCGACCTCGGTCCCGGCGCGGGCCACGACGGCGGACGCATCGTCTTCGAGGGCACGCCCGCCGACCTCGTCGCCGCGCGCTCCACCCTCACCGGCGAGCACCTCGCGGCCTACGTCGGCACATCGCCGGATGTGGCACGATCCCGCAGGTGACGAGCAGAACCGCCACGGAGCAGCACCTGCGCGACCTCGCCTGGCTGCGCCGCGTCCGCGACCGGATCGATCGGGACTACGCCCAACCGCTGGACGTCGAGGCGCTCGCCCGCGGTGCGCACATGTCTGCGGGCCACCTCAGCCGCCAGTTCCGCCTCGCCTATGGCGAGTCGCCGTACGGCTACCTGATGACCCGGCGCATCGAGCGGGCGATGGCGCTGCTGCGCCGGGGCGACCTGAGCGTCACCGACGTCTGCTTCGCGGTCGGCTGCTCGAGCCTGGGTACCTTCAGCAGTCGCTTCACCGAGCTCGTCGGGGTGCCGCCCAGCGTCTATCGACGCGACGAAGCGGACGCGACCGCGGGGATGCCGTCATGCGTCGCGAAACAGGTGACCAGACCGATCAGGAATCGAGAAGCGCCGGTCATGGAGCCGCAGCTAGGATGACCGCCATGGACCTGACCATCCACTTCACGTTCCTGCCGCACGACGACCCGGATGCGTCCCTGGCCTTCTATCGCGACACCCTTGGCTTCGAGGTGCGCAACGACGTCAGGTACGGCGGGATGAGCTGGATCACGGTCGGCCCGGCCGACCAGCCCGATACGTCGATCGTCCTGCAGCCGCCGTTCGCGGACCCCGGCATCACC
This sequence comes from uncultured Chloroflexia bacterium, assembly GCA_963781845.1. Classification (GTDB taxonomy): domain Bacteria; phylum Chloroflexota; class Limnocylindria; order Limnocylindrales; family CSP1-4; genus Chersky-267. Next base: position 39,014 of record CAWAHN010000016.1, read on the forward strand.
GCGGACGAGCGTCGCACCATCGCCGAGATGATGGCCAAGGGCACGTTCGCCCGCGTCGTCCTGGCCACCGCCGACCTCGACGACACCTTCGCGCGACTGGAGGCAAGCGGCGCCGAGGTCGTCCAGGAGCCGACCGACCAGCCGTACGGGATCCGCGACTGTGCCTTCCGCGATCCCGCGGGCAACCTGGTCCGGATCAACGAGGTCCGCTGAGCCACCGGCGATCGCGATGACCGCCTCGGATCAGTGGACGCGGGTGTCGAGACCGGCCCAGAACGGCTCCCGCAGCTCGGCCTTCAGGACCTTGCCGGTTCCGCCCTTCGGCAGGGCGTCGCGGAAGTGGATCTCGCGCGGGACCTTGTGGGCGGCCAGCCGTTCACGGCAATAGGCGCGGAGCTCCTTCGCGGTCGCGGTCGCATCCGGCTTGAGGACCACGATCGCGACCGGGGCCTCGCCACGCTTGTCGTCGGGGGCCGCCACGACGGCGTTCTCGAGGACGGCCGGGTGGCTGCCGAGCGCGACCTCGATCTCGACCGACGAGATGTTCTCTCCCGCGCTGATGATGATGTCCTTGGACCGGTCCTTGATCATCACGTAGCCGGCCTCGTCGATCGTGGCCATGTCGCCGGTGTGCAGCCAGCCGTCCCGGATCGTCGCCTCGGTCGCCTCGGGGTCCCGGTAGTAGCCGTCCATCACGGTGTTCCCGCGAACGACGATCTCGCCGATCTGGTCGGCATCGGGCCGGACATCCGCCCCGTCCGCGTCGACCACCCGGATCGCGACCCCGGGGATCGCCCAGCCGGTCATCGCCTGTCGTTCCTGGCGCCGCTCGGGCGGTTCGTGGTCGGTCAGGACGCGCCTCGGTTGGGCGAGCGTGATGATCGGTGACGTCTCGGTCAGGCCGTAGCCGACGATCGCCTGGGTCCCCAGCTCCGATTCGAGCGCCCGGACCAGGTCGGGCGACGCCGGCGACCCGCCGATGATCAGCTGGCGCAGGCTCGACAGGTCGTAGCGGGACCGCTCGCGACTGTGGAGGACCGCGTTGAAGATCGTCGGGACGGCGAGCAGCCGGGTGACCTGGTGCCGCTCGACCAGCGCCATCAGGGCGGTCGGATCGAACCGCCGGAGCATGACGTGCCGACCCCCGATCATCGTCAGGAAGTGGGGCGTCCCCCAGCCGTTGACGTGGAACAGCGGGACGACGTGGAGGACGACGTCGTCCTCGGTGAAGCCGAGGCCGATCTGCGCCGCGAGGCTGTGGAGGTACAGCTCTCGGTGGGTCATCGCGACGCCCTTCGGGAGCCCGGTCGTGCCGCTCGTGTAGAACAGCTCCGCAAGCCCGTTCTCGTCGAGCTCGGGATGGAGTGGATCCGGCGCGCCGGAGGCGAGCAGCGCCTCGTATTCGTGGTCGGCGATCCCGCCCGGTTCGCCGTCCAGGACGACGAACGTCGGTCGCGTTGCCAGCCCTGGACCGATCGACTCGACGAGCGGCGCGAAGTCCCGGTGGAAGAACACCACTCGGGAACCGGCGTGGTCGAGGATGTAGGCGATCTCGTGCGGTGCCAGCCGGATGTTGATCGGGTTGAGGACCGCGCCCGCCTCGATCACGCCGTAGTAGGCCTCGAGCAGGTGATGCGTGTTGAAGGTGATGAACGAGACACGATCGCCCGGCTTCACGCCGAGCTCGATCAGGGCGTTGGCCAGGCGATGCGTGCGCGTCGCGAATGTCCGATAGGTGAACTCGGCCTCACCGTCGACGACGCCGATCTTGTCGCCGAAGAACGTCGCCGCGCGGTCCCGGAACTCGAGGACCGAGAGTGGCACGAACACCTGGCACCTCCCGTCGCCCAGCACGATAGCAGCGAGTGAGGCCCTGGAGAGGGACGGGGCGTCGCTGCGCGGGGACCGGCTACTCCTCCGCCGTCGTGGCTGCCTCCCCTCGAGCTGATCGCCACCCGCCGTCGAACGCTGCGACCACGATGATCAGCCAGGCCGCACCGGCGAAGAACCCGCCGACGACGTCGGTGAAGTAGTGGTAGCCGAGGTAGATCCGGCTGACCCCGATGAGGAGGGCGAGGATGATCGCCGCCACGATCGCGACGCGTCCGGCCCGCCTGCCCCAGACCGCCCAGACCACGAGCGCGAGGCCGACGTAGAACACCAACGAGTTCATCGCGTGGCCGCTCGGGAAGCTGTACTCGGGGATCACCCGCGCCCAGTCGAGCTGCGGCCTCGGTCGCTGGAAGATGAGCTTCATCGACTGGTTGAGAACGAGACTCCCGACGATGAGGACCGTCAGGAAGAGGGCTTCGCGCCGGCGTCGGTTCCAGACGAGCAGGACCACGGCGATCAAATACAGCGGGAGGACGACGATCGGCGACCCGAGAGTCGTGAGCCCGTTCATGACCGCATCGAGGGCCGGGTTCGAGAGGCTGTGGAGCAGCGGGGTCGCGATCGCGTCGAGTGCGCTCGCCTCCTGCTCGTGGACGTCTTCCGCGATCGCCCCGAACACGAGCAGACAGGCCAGGAGGGCGATGAACCCGACGGCGATCCCCGCCAGACGGGTCCCCGACGGGGCCGAGTCGCGCACCGTCGGCTGCATGAGGCATTCTGGCACGATGATCGACGACGCCGACCTGCTCGCTGGCTATCACCGCTATCGGCGCAAGGTCGCCGACGAGCGGGTCGACCGGGCCGCGTTGGCCCGGGGGCAGGCTCCGCGAGCCCTCTGGATCGGCTGCTCGGACTCGCGGGTGATCCCCGAGGAGATCACCGACGCCGACCCCGGTGAGCTGTTCGTCATCCGCAACGTGGCCAACATCGTCGCGCCGCCGGGCGAGGACGACGCCATCGGCGCCGTCATCGAGTTCGCGGTGCTGGTCCTTCGAGTCGCTCGGATCATCGTCTGCGGTCACACCGGGTGTGGCGGGGTCGCGGCGCTGGGCGACGGCGTGGACGCGACGACGACTCCGCAGCTCGCTCGCTGGATCGAACTGGCGCGCGAAGCCGCGAGCGTGCCCGGGGACGCCGACCTGCCGACGGAGGACCTCGGCCGGGCGACCGTCAAGGCGAACGCCCTGCTCCAGCGCGATCGCCTGCGCACCTACCCGTGCGTCGCCGACGGTCTCGCCGCCGGGACCCTCAGCGTGCAGGCCGCGCTGTACGTGGTCGAGACCGGAGAGGTCCTCGTGTTCAGCGACGCCCGCCGAGCGTGGTTGGCGCTGCCCGACCCGCCGGACATCGCCCCGTCCGTCGGCCTCCCGGCACGCTGACCGCCGCGACCCTCAGGGCAACGGGCGCCACGCTCTCCCGAGCAGGAACGCCAGGGCGGCCAGGACCGCGCCGATCGCGACGAATACGAACGCGACCTCGACGACCTCGTGGCGGGCGATCAGCGACAGCGGCAGGTCGTCGAACACGCCCTGGAGCTGCGACGCGCTCTCCGCCGGGTAGTACTTGCCGCCGGTCAGGTCGGCGACGGCCTTGAGCGTGTCCTCGTCGATGCCTCGCCGGAACCCGCCGCCGTTCGGCGGCGGGCCGCCACCCTGGAATCCGCCGCCCTGGTTGGGCTCCCGGCCGACGAACTGCGGTGCGCAGGCAGGGTCGAACGCGCCGCCGTCGGCGGTCCCGAAGCCGATCGTGTAGACGCGCACGCCGCGGTCGGCGGCCTGCTGGGCCGCGTCCACCGGGAGCGGGCCGATGTTGGTCACGCCGTCCGTCAGCAGGACGATGATGTCCGGCGCATACGCCCCCTTCGTCACCGGCGGCGGCTCCACCCCGGGTCGTCCGTCGATGACCGCTGGCGCCACGTTCGGATCCTCCTCCGAGATCGCGTCGAGCGCCTCGAGCAGCCCGCTCCCGATGGCGGTGCGTCGGCCGGTCGTCAGGCTGTCGATCGCGTCGAGCAGGACCTCGGTGTCGTTCGTCGGCGGTTGGATCAGCGCGGCGAAGCCGCTGAACGCGACGATCCCGATCCGGGTCGCCGAGCCCTGGTGCTGGATGAACGCCGCGGCCGCGTCCTCGGCCGCCAGCAGGCGGCTCGGCGGGATATCCGACGAGCACATGCTGCGCGACACGTCGATCGCCAGGAGGATGGTCGTCTGATTGGCCGGCACGGTCACGATCGCGACCGGGCGGGCGAGACCGACGACGAGGGCGGCCACCGCCCCGACGAAGAGCACGAACGGGAGGTGGCGCCGGATCCGCGACGAGCCCGGCTGGGCCTCGCGGATGAGCGCGAGGCTCGAATAGCGCGCCCCGGTCGGACGCTTCCGGCGGAGCCTCCAGACGTATGCGCCGATCAGGATCGGCACGAGCGCGAGCAGGATCAGCAGGACCGGCCACAGGAAGCTCACGGCAGGCGCCCCAGGACGACCAACGAGCACAGGCCCCCGATGACGAGCAGGAGCATGCCGGCGCCGGCGAAGAGCGACGTGACTTCGATCTTCTGCGGCTCGATGGTCAGCCGAAGGTCGAGGTCGTCGTAGACGGAGGTGAGCCCGGCCGCGTCATCTGCGCTGAAGTAGGCACCGCCGGAGACGTCCGAGATCTGGCGCAGCGCGGCCTCGTCGAGCTGGGTGTGGACCTGGAACCCGTCGACGTCGAGCGTCGTGCCGGATGCGCTGCCCAGTCCGACCGTGTAGATCCGGACGCCCCGGTCGGCCGCTGTCCGGGCGGCCTCGACGGGGTCGGGCGACAGCGTGTTCTCGCCGTCGGTCACCAGGACGATGACCGCTGGTGCGTGCGTCCCGGCCGCGACGGGCGTCGGTGCCGGGGTCGGCTGGGGCGAGCGGTTGGAGTAGTAGCCGGCCGGGGTGCCCGCCTCGGCCCGGGCGATGGTGTCGAGCGACGACAGGATCCCCTGGCCGAGCGACGTCCCCGTCTCGGGCGTCAGTCGACCGATCGCGGCCTTGACCGCCGCCTGGTCGCTGGTCGGCGCCTGGACCGCCAGGCCGGCGCCGCTGAACGCCACGACGCCGATGACGACGCCGGGCGGCTGGCGGTCGACGAACGACGTCGCTGCGGCCTTCGCCGCTTCCAGCCGGGTCGGCTTGAGGTCGTCTGCGGCCATGCTTCTCGAGACGTCGAAGGCGAGGATCACGGTCCCCTGCTCGCGCGGCAGGTCGACGACGCTCTGGGGCCGCGCCATCGCCACGGTCAGTACCCCCAGGGCCAGCAGGAACAGGGCCGCCGGGATCGCCTCTCGGCGTCGGCGTGGTCCGCTGACGGCGCGGGGGCTCAGCCCGAGGCCGCCGGCCGCGGCGACCGCCCGCCGACGCCGGCGATCGAGCGCGCGATACCCCAGCAGGCCGAGCGGGATCAGCAGGAGCAGCGCGAGCATCGGAGGCCAGATGAAGGACACCCGTCACCTCCGGCGGCGGCGGCGCAGGGACGCCATGCGGACGATCGCCCGGACGAGATCCTCGTCGGTGGACAGGACCATCGCGTCGACGCCGGAGCGCTTGAACGCCTGTCCGACGGCCGCCTCGCGTCTCGCGGCGGCCTCCTGGAACCGGCGCCGAAAGCCCTTGTCATGGGTATCGACGTAGAGCTGCTCGCCGGTCTCGGCGTCCTCCATGAGCAGCGGCCCGACATCCGGCAGGTCGGTCTCGCGCGGGTCGACCAGGCGGATCGTCAGGACGTCGTGGCGGCGGTTGAGCAGGTTGAGCGAGCGCTCCCAGCCGGGTGCACTGATGAAGTCGGAGACGACGAAGACGAGCGAGCGCCGGCGGATCGCCTTCCGGCCGGCATCGAGCAGCGGCGACAGGTCGGTGAACGGCGCGCTGGGGAGGCGCGGGTGCGCCAGCAGGTCGTCGACCAGGCGGAGGACCTGCGTCCGCCCGCCGCGGGCCGGGATCGTCCGCTCCACCCGGTCGCCGTAGAACACCGCTCCGACGCGGTTGCCGTGCCGGGTCAGCAGCCGGGCCATCGTCGTCACGAAGTCGATGAGGACGGTCCGCTTCTCGCGGTCGCCGTCCGCGGTCCCGAAGTCGACCGACGGGCTGAGATCGAGCAGGAACCAGGCGTTGATCTCGCGGTCCTCGGTGTACTGGCGGACGTGGGTCGCGTCGAGCCGCGCCGTGACGTTCCAGTCGATGTAGCGGACGTCGTCGCCGGGCTGGTACTCGCGCAGGTCGGCCAGGTCGACACCCGCCCCGTAGAACAGGCTCCGGTAGTCGCCCTGGAGCAGGCCGTCGAGCGGCCGGATGACCTGCCAGTCGAGGCGCTGGAGGATGCGCTCAGGCGCTTGCGCGGACGTTGGTCGACTCCTGGAGCGAGACCACCGGGGCGGGGATGCGATCGAGCACGGCGGTCAACAGCTGGTCGGCGGTGACATCGTCCGAAAGCGCCTCGAACGACAGGACCAACCGGTGCCGGAAGACGTCGCGGACCATGTCGCGGACGTCCTGCGGCAGGACATACTCGCGGCCGCGGATGAAGGCGAGCGCCCGCCCCGTCAGGATGAGGTTGATCGACGCGCGGGGACTGGCACCGAACGTGATGTAGCGCTCGAGCTCCGGCAGGCCGTACGCCTTCGGCGTGCGGGTAGCGGTCGCGAGCCGGACCGCGTAGTCGAGCAGGGCCGGGTCGACATAGACCCGATCTACGACCTGCTGGAGCGCGACCAGGTCCGCCGTCGAGAGGACCGGCTCGGCCGATTCCTTCGGGCTGGTCTGGCGCTCGACGATCGCGAACTCCTCGGTCGTGCTCGGATAGCCGACCAGGACCTTCATCATGAACCGGTCGACCTGGGCCTCCGGCAGGGCGTACGTCCCCTCGGTCTCGATCGGGTTCTGGGTCGCCAGGACGAGGAACGGGTCGGGGACCTTGTGGGTCTCGCGCCCGATCGTGACCTGGTGCTCCTGCATCACCTCGAGGAGCGCGCTCTGGACCTTGGCCGGCGCCCGGTTGATCTCGTCGGCGAGGAGCAGGTTCGTGAACACCGGGCCGAGCGACGTGCTGAACTCGCCGGTCTTCTGGTTGTAGATCCGGGTCCCGACGAGGTCCGCGGGCACCAGGTCGGGCGTGAACTGGATCCGCTTGAACTCGCCCCCGATCGCATCGGCCAGGGTCTTGATGGCCATCGTCTTGGCCAGGCCCGGGACGCCCTCGACGAGCAGATGGCCGCGGGCGAGCAGGGCGACGAGAAGCCGCTCGAGCAGGTGGTCCTGGCCGACGATCACCCGCTTGACCTGGTACAGGACCCGCTCCATCGGCATCGCCCCGGCTGCGCTCGCGTCGTTGTCCACGTCCAACCTCCGGTCAGTACTGCGGCAGGCCGGCGGCGCCGCCGGCGACATCGATGGGGACCGCGAGGCCGATCCCGACGAACACGGCCTGCTTGGTCGGGTTGACCAGGGCCGTGACGATCCCCACGACCTGGCCGTCGGCGTTGAGCAGCGGACCGCCCGAGTTCCCCGGGTTCACCGCGGCATCCACCTGGATCAGGCCGTGGAGGACGCGATCACTGTTCGGGTCCTCGAACGACCGGCCGAGCCCCGACACGACCCCGGAGCTCATCGAGCCGGTCAGGCCGAACGGGTTGCCCACGACGAAGGCGTCGCTGCCGACCCGGACGGCGCCCGGGTTCCCGAGGACCGCCGGGACGAGCGTCGCCGGCAGCTGGGTCGGTGCGAGGACCGCGATGTCGCTGGCCGGTTCGCTGGTCTTGATGGTGGCGGTCGACGTCGTCCCGTCGGCGAACGACACGTCGATCGTCGTCGCGTCGGCGACGACGTGGAGCGCGGTCAGGATGTCGCCGGCCTGGTCGACGACGACGCCGCTGCCGAGGCCGTCGCCGGCGTCGCCCTTGACCTTGTCGTTCTTCGTCTGGATCAGGACCAGCGACGGCTGGATCGCCTGGTAGACCCCGAGCGAGCGCGGCGGGGCGGGGGTCTGCGATGCCAGCGCCGAGGCGACGCTTCGCGCGACGTCGTCCTGGGTCAGCGGGGCGGGTCCCCGGGTGACCGTGGCGAAGACGACCACCGCGATGAGGGCCGCGACGATCCCCGCGACGAACGGGGCGGCGCCACGCATCCTGCCGGCGATCCGCCGGCGGCGCGGAGCAGCGCCTTCGCTCCCTGCCTGGAGCGTCGGGTCCCCCGGGTGGGACATGCGGACCTCTGCCATAGCTCGACGACGCGTGCTCGATCCCAGAGCCGAGCGCCCAGTCTATCGCCAAGTACGTCGGAGCCCCTCGGAGCGGTTCGGGCGCGCATCCGCCGCGCGGAGACCGTCAGTCGGAGGCGGTCACCGTCGCCCGGTCCACGGTCGGTCGCTCGACCGGACGTCGCCGCTCCATCTCGGCGTCGAGGAGACCGAGATACGCCTGCGCACCGACCCGCTCGAAGATCGCGCGTGCCGCCTCGCTTGCTGCTCGAGTGGCCGGCAGGTCGGGGCCGAGGAGCCGCACGAAGTCCAGCTGCGTGCAGGCGAGCTCGAGATCCTGGCCGGTCGAACGGTATCGTTCGAAGGCATCGCCATAGCGGACCACGGCTTCATCGGGCCGACCCTCGAGCGCCGCGAGCCCGCCGCGTGCGGCGGTCCTGGTCGCCGTCATCCAGCTCCCCGAATCCGGGTCGGCGTCGAGGCGGTCGATCATCTGACCGACCCTCGTGGCATCGCCGGCCCACAGCGCGGCGCGGAGGGCGCGAGCCAGGAAGACCGTGCCGACGTTCGGCTCCTCGGCGGCCAGCAGGTACTCCTCGCGCGCACGCTCCAGATCGCCCGCGACGAATGCCCGATCGCCTCGGAGGGCATGCACCGCCGACGGCGCGAACGCGTCGGAGGTCTGTTCCGCCAGTCTTTCGAGCCGCGCGAGGGCCGCGTCGGTCGACTGTCCCATCGGGACCCGCATCACCGCCTGGACGGACAGGCTCCGGATCTCATCCAGCGGGCTGGCGGCCCCGTACGACAACGCATCCGCCAGATCCTGCTCGGCGACCGCAAGCGCCTCCTCCCACCCTTCGGCCATGACGAACGTCAACCACAGGACCGTGGTGGTCGACCAGTTCGCGAGCGATCGGTTGCCGACCCGGCGGGCGAGGCCGACGGCCACCTCGAGGATCTCGCGGCTCCGTTTCGGGTCGCCATCCATCGAGGCGGCCAGATTCGATCGCGCCCGGATCTCCGCAGCCACGAAACCGCGGTCATGGGCGAGGTCGATCGCAGCCTCGAGCAGCGCGACCGCCTCGAGCTGGCGGCCGAGGTAGCTCAGCGACGACCCCTTGTTGTTGAACGTCTCGGCGATGATCCGGTCGAGGTGGAGGTGCTCCGCGAGCTGGAGCGCTCGGTCCGCGGTCCGGACCGCATCATCCGACCGACCGGTCCGCATGTAGGCACGCGACAGGTTGCTCAGCAGGGTCGCCCGCGTCTCGTCCTTGCTCGCCTCGGTCAGGCCGTCGACGGCGGCCTCGAGCACCTCGACGGCCTCGGTCGGCTGGCCCGCGTCGATCAGGACCTCGCCCAGGAGCGCCTCGCCCACGCCGACCGCATCGAGATCGGCGCCGGCCCGCGCCAGCTCGACACCTGCCCGCACGAGCTCCTCGGCTTCGCCGTGCTTCGCGGCGGCGTTGGCCGAGGCCGCGGCCCGGAGGTACATCGCTGCTCGGTCGGCCGGATCGGCCGTGATCTCGATCGCCTGGCGGAGGTATCCCACCGCGGCGTCATGGGCCCCGAGGGTCGCCGCCCGCTCGGCCGCCCCGGACAGGGCGAGTCGGGCCTGGATCGCGACGGCATCCGCCTCGGCGCCGTCGGCCGAGGCCTCGTGCGCGGCCACGTAGTGCGAGGCGAGCAGACCGGCCAGCTCATCGTCGCCGAGGGCCTCGAAGTAGCGCGCCGCCGCGAGGTGCCGGGTCCGTCGCTCGCGCCGGGCGAGCGTCCCGTACGCGACCTCCCGGATGAGCGACTGGACGAACCGGTACTGACCACGCTCGGGGCTGCGCGGATCGACCTCCAGGTCGAACAGCTCGCGCCGGACGAGCGCGCGCATCCGGGGCTCGAGGACCTCCGGCTCGAGCCCGCCGACCGCCGCGAGACCGGCCAGGGTGAACGACTGGCCCAGGACGGACGCGTCGGCGACGAGGCTTCGGTCGGCCGGATCGAGCGCATCGAGCCGGCTCGCGATGAGCGAACGGAGGGTCTCCGGGATCGCCAGCGCTCCGAACTCGCCGACCGGCCGATACGCCCCGTCGGCCAGGACGAGCCGCCCGTCGGCCACGAGCATCCGGACGGTCTCGACGGCGTACAGCGGCATCCCCTCGGCCCGGGCGAGGATGGTGGCGACGGCGGTCTCGGGCAGCCCGGGCACGAACCCGGCGAGCAGCGCCCGCATCGCATCGTCGCTGAGCGGCTGGACCGCCAGCTTGGTCAGGTTGCGGGTCGCGGCGCCCCAGTCGGGCCGCCGATCGAACAGCTCGGGTCGAGCGAGCGTCACCACGAGGATCGGCGCGTTCCGACTCCACTCCAGGAGGTGATCGATGAAGTCGAGCAGGCCGCTGTCGGCCCACTGGAGGTCCTCGAACAGGAGCACGGTCGTCCCCTGCTCGGAGATCCGTTCGAAGAAGATCCGCCAGGCGGCGAACAGGACGTCGCGACCGCCGGCCGGCGCGGGCTCGAGACCGAGCAGGGTCAGGAGGGCCGGCTCGACCCAGCGCCGGTCCTCGTCGGTCGGGATGTACTCGGCCACGGTGGCCGCGATCCGCTCGCGGGTGGTGGCTTCGTCGTCGTCCTCGGCCAGCCTCGCCCGCCGGCGGACCATCTCGCCGAGCGCCCAGAAGGTGATCCCCTCGCCGTAGGCCGGCGAGCGGCCGCGGTGCCAGTAGATCGTCTCGCTGATGCCGTCGATGTACTTCTCGAGCTCCCAGGCGAGCCGGCTCTTGCCGATGCCGCCCGGTCCGGTGATCGAGACGAGCCGGGACCGCCGGTCGCGCCCGGTCGTGGCGATCGTCTCCTTGAGCAGCCGGAACTCCTCGTCGCGACCGACGAACGGCGGCTCGGGCAGGTCCGTCCGGCCGTGGCCGCCGCGCTGGGCGACCACCCGCAGGGCGCGCCACGCCTCGACCGGCGCCTGCTTGCCCTTGAGCGCCTGCTCGCCGGCGGGCTCATAGGCGATCGCGGCGCTGGCGGCGCGCATGGTCGGCTCCCCGACGAGGACGGTGCCGGGCAGGGCGACGCCCTGGAGGCGAGCCGCGGTGTTGACGAGGTCGCCGGCGACCATCCCCTGGTTCGTCGCGCCGAGGGTGACCGCCGCCTCGCCGGTCAGGACGCCGGCCCGGGCCTGGATCCCGGGGCCGAGGACACGCACGGCGTCGACCAGATCGAGGGCGGCGCGGACCGCCCGCTCGGCGTCGTCCTCGCGGGCGGTCGGGGCACCCCACACCGCCATCACCGCGTCGCCGATGAACTTCTCGACGGTGCCGCCGTAGCGGGTGATGACATCGGTCGCCAGGTCGAAGTAGCGGGTCAGCGTGTCGCGGACATCCTCCGCGTCGCGCTCCTCGGCGAACGGGGTGAACCCGACCAGGTCGGCGAACAGGACCGACACGAGCCGGCGCTCGGCGAGCGGGCCCTCGGAGGCCGTCGACGTCGCGTCGGCGGAGCCGCTCCGGCCGGCGAGCTGCGGAGACACCGCAAGGCCGGCGCCTGAAGACGGGGCCGCGACCGATGACGCCATGAGCGGGGTCGCGCACTCGCCGCAGAAAGCGTCGCCCGGGTCGTACGCCGCCCCGCAGGTCGGACACGCCAGCGCGAGCGGGGTCGCGCAGCGCACGCAGTACTTCCGCCCCGGCTTGTTGTCGGCCGCGCAGCTCGGGCAGATCATCGCCAGAGGGTAGCCGATGTCCCGTGCGCTCGGACGATGGTGCTACCCTGCGCCGAACGGCGATGGGGTCCGCCATGAACCGCCCGGACCGGGCTGATGACTCCTACTGGCGAACGCCGTAGGAGGATGTCCATGCCCCTCGTCCTGATCGGTCTCGGTGGGTTCTTCGGGGCGGTCGCGCGCGCACTCGTGGACGGCGCCGTCGCCGAGCGGACCGCCGGCGCGTTCCCGTGGGGGACGCTGGTGGTCAACCTGAGCGGATCGCTCGTCCTGGGGATCCTGTTCGCGCTGACCGCCGAGCGAGGCATCCTGCCGGCGGAGGTCCGCGGGCCCGTCCTCATCGGCTTCATCGGCGCATACACCACGTTCTCGACGCTCATGCTCGAGTCGTGGCGGCTGGTCGAGGCCGGGGCACCGATGATCGGCGTCGCGAACATCGTCGGGTCGTCGGTCCTGGGCCTCGTCGCCGTCGCCGGCGGTCTCGCCATCGGGAGGGTCATCTGATGCGCATCGAGGGACAGGGCATGCTCGCCCGGATCTACGTCGGGGAGCGCGATCAGTGGCACGGCCAGCCGCTGTTCCAGGCGATCGTCCGCGTGCTGCGCGAACGCGGGATGGCCGGGGCCTCGAGCTTCCTCGGGATGGAGGGCTTCGGAGCCAGCGCCCACCTCCACACGACCCGGATCCTCAGCCTGTCGCAGGACCTCCCGGTCCTGATCGAGTTCGTGGACACGGAGGAGAAGGTACGTGCCGTGCTCCCGGAGCTCGACCTGATGGTCAAGGACGGCCTGATCACGCTCGAGCGGGTCGAGGTGATCGCCTACCGGGCCGACGGTGCCGTCCGGGCCGGTCCCGACGACGCCCCCGCCTCGTCCTAGGGGCGCCCCGCCGAGCGCGCGCCTTCCCCGTTCCGGGCGAGCCCACGGCCCTTCTCGAAGACGATCTGGAGATCCTGGGCGATCCCTGTCGCGAACCCGGCCTCGCTGAGCGCCAGGTAGTACTCCCACATCCGGATGAACCGCTCGTCGAACCCCATCGCCCGGACCGCGTCGGTCTGCGCCAGGAACCGCGTCCGCCACGCCCGCAGCGTCCGGACGTAGTCGCCGGCGATGTCGGCCACGCCACGGACCAGCAGGTTCGTCCGGCGGGTCGACCGTTCGATGACCGCGAGCGACGGGCACAGTCCGCCCGGGAAGATGTACTGCTGGATCCAGTTCGCCCCGTGGAGCTGCGCCTCGTACGCCGCGTCGGGGAAGGTGATCGTCTGGAGGCTCAGCCGCCCGCCGGGGACGAGGGCGCGGTCGCAGGCCTCGAAGTAGGTCGTGAAGTACTCGGCGCCGACCGCCTCGAGCATCTCGATCGAGACGATCGCGTCGTAGGTGCCGACGATCTCGCGGTAGTCGCGGAGCTGGATGTCGACGAGGTCCTCCAGCCCGGCGTCGTGGACCCGGGCGCGGGCGAGGTCGTGCTGCTCGCGCGAGATCGTGATCGAGGTCACCCGGCAGCCGAGCTCGCCCGCCGCGTACAACGCGAACCCTCCCCAGCCCGACCCGATCTCGAGGACGTGCTGCCCGCGGCGTAGGCCGGCGCCCGCGGCGATCCGTCGGTACTTCTCCCGCTGGGCGTCGGCCAGGGACTGGTCGGGCGAGGCGAAGACCGCGCTCGAGTAGGTCATCGTCTCGTCGAGGAACAGCCGGTAGAAGTCGTTGCCCAGGTCGTAGTGCGCGGAGATGTTCTTCCGGGCCTGGCGACGGGTGTTCCGTCGGGCGCGATGGGCGAGGGTGCGCCGGAGCTGGATGGGCGCACGCCACCAGCCGGTCGACAGGGCGAGTGCCTCGCGGTTCAGCGCGGCCAGCTCGAGGAGCGCGGCGAGGTCCGGGCTCGACCACAGCCCGTCCATGTACGCCTCTCCCCCGCCGGTCTCGCCGTGGGTGAGCATCCGGACCAGGGCCGCACGATCGTGGATGTGGATCTCGCCCCGGCGGTCGGACGAGCGATCGCCGAACTCGTGACGCGATCCGTCGGGGAGCACGACGGTCAGGCAGCCGACCCGGATCCGGCCGAGGGCCGCGATCCCGATCCGCCAGGCGACTCGGGCGAGGATCGGGTCCGGCGCACGGGCGACCCGTCGCGTCGTCGACGTCTGGCTCATCGGACGACCTCCCGGTGACGGTGGAAGCGGGCGCCTCGCCGCCACAGGCGGAAGGCATGCCAGTGGATCAGCGCCGTCGTCCGGTGGGTCACGAACGGATGACGGATCAGCATCCTTGCGACGTTGCGGTCGGTCAGCCGCAGCCGGTCGAGGACGAGGCTGGTGTGAAGGAGCGGGACGCCGGCCTGGACCTCGTCGATCGCGATCCGAAGTCGGCTGGGCTCGTCCCGCACGCGGACCGTGTAGCGCCCGGTCATCTCGATGAACGGGGAGACGTAGAAGTCCTTGTCCATCGACGCGACGAGGGTGGGGCCGTCCGCCTGCCGACGAAGGGTGTAGGTGTGGCGCTCGCCGTGCGTGTTGTGGACCTCGACGATCACCATCCGCAGCTCACCGGCGGCGTCCCGGCAGAGGTAGAAGCTGGCCGGGTTGAAGACGTAGCCGAGGACGCGCAAATTGGTGACCAGGGTGATCCGCCAGCCCTGGGGATCCACCCCGGCCTCCCGGAGGTGGCGATGGACCGCGATCCGCAGGTCCGTGGCCGGCGGCTCGAGGTGGTCCTCGTCGCGCAGGCCGAGCATGTTCGGCCGGTTCCGACTGACCGATCGGATCCGGCGAGGGACCTCGTCGAGCTCGTCGAGGTCGAGCGCGAAGTAGTAGACGTCATGCTCGAGCTCGTAGACGAACGGGCGCGCCCGACGATGCCGGACCTTGCCCTCGAGCAGGTGGGATCTCATGCCGCCCGCTCCCCGACCGCAGCTGAGACGAGGGCGGCGGCCTCGAAGCCCGACCGACAGCCGTCCTCGTGGAACCCGTAGCCGAGGTGCGCCCCGGCGAAGTAGGTGTCCCGATGGCCCTGGAGCCCGCGCAGCGCGGTCTGCGCGCCGAGGGTCCGGAACGAGTAGGTCGGGTGACGGAAGTCACGCTCCACGATCACCCGGTCCGGCCGGAGCCGATCGTCCGGGTTGACCGACACGCAGTACTGGACGGGCCCGCCGAGCGACTGGAGACGGTTCATGTGGTAGGTCATCGACAAGGCCCGGCCCGGCTGCCGGCAGTCGGCCTGGTCGACGTTCCAGGACGCCCAGGCGTCGCGGCGCGACGGGAGGATCCGCTCGTCGGTATGCAGGACGACCCGGTTGGTCGAGTAGCCGAACCCGCCGAGCGCCGCCCGCTCACGGTCGTCGGCATCGCCCAGGAGCGCCAGGGCGTCGTCGGCGTGGGTCGCCATGACCACGGCGTCGAACCGCTCGATCGAGCCGGACCGGGCACGAACGGTCACCCCGGACGCGTCGCGGAGCACCGCGGCGACCGGGTCGCCGCTGCGGACGGTGCCCGCCGGCAGGGTCGCCACGAGCCGCTCGACGTAGGACATCGACCCACCGCTGATCGTGCGCCATTCGAGCGCTTTCCGATACCCGATCAGGCCGTGATGGTCGAGGAATCGGAGCAGGTAGTCCAGCGGGAACTCGAGGATCCCGTCGAGCCCGGTCGACCAGACGGCGGCCGCGATCGGCACGAGGAAGTGGTTGCGAAACCCCGACCCGAAGCCCCGGTCGTCGAGGTAGCCGCCGAGCGTCGCCGCTGACGCGACGCCGCCGTCGATCGTCGCCCGCGCATCCCGATAGAAGCGGAGGATGTCGGCGATCATCCGCCACTGGCCCGGTCGCACCAGCGCCGAGCGTCGCGCGAAGTAGCCGCTCGCCCCGCGCGAGCTGAACTCGACGTCGCACCGCCGGCAGACCGAGCCGAGGGACATGTCGCTCGGCTGCGTCGCGACCCCCAGCTCGCGGAGCATGCCGCTGAACCGGGGGTAGGTGTGGTCGTTGTAGACGATGAATCCGGTGTCGACGGCGATCGGTCCGCGCTCGGTCTCGACCCGCACGGTCTTGACGTGGCCGCCGACCATCGCATCCTGCTCGAACAGCCGGACCTCGTGGTCTCCGCGCATCGCGTAGGCCGCGCTCAGTCCGCTGATCCCGGCGCCGACGACGGCGACCCTCATGGCCGTCGCCCCGACGCCCTGCTCGGTATGGTCATGATCCGCTCCTGTGCTCGCCGTTTGTTCGCAACGGCGCGCTCCGCGGATTGACCGGTAACGGGACCGCGGCCGAGTCGCGTCAGCGACGGGTCAGCGGGCGAGCTCCACGAGCAGCTGGTCCCAGGCCGAGAGGTAGGCGTCGACGCCTTCGTCGGTCGCCGGGATCGAGCACACCGGCCCGGCCCCCACGATCGCCTCCCAGACGCCGCGGTTGGCCAGCCACATCCGGATGAGCCGGGTCAACAGGTCGTCCTGGCAGGCGCGGGCCTCGTCGGCGTCCCGGACGGGCGTCGGGCGGAAGGTGTAGCCGGATCGCGGGCCGAGATGGTGGATGTGCCAGGGCAGGCCCGATCGTTCGACCGCGGTCCGCATCCCGTCGGCCAACCTCGCCCCGAGTCGATGCGTCTCGGCGTACGCCTCCGGGGTCAGGATCTCGGTCAGGACGGCCCGGGCCGCCGCCATCGACAGGGCATTCCCGAACAGCGTCCCGCCGATCGCGACGAGGTCGGACCGCTCGCCGTCGCGGACCCTTGACCTGGACGAGGACCTCGGCGACCGCCTCGGTCATCCCCCACGCTCCGAACGGGACCCCGCCGGCGATCGACTTGCCGCAGGTCACCAGGTCCGGCGTCAGGTCCCAGGCCGCTGTCAGCCCGCCCGCGCCGACGACCTGGGTGTGGGTCTCGTCGAGCGCGAGGAGCGTGCCGTAGGCGCGGGTCAACGTGCGCAGCGCCTCGTGGATAGCCGGGGTCGGGCAGGATGAGCCCGTGGTTGTTGGTCAGGGCCGGTTCGGTCAGGACCAGGGCGATCTCCCTGCCCTCGAGCGCCCGGGTCAGGGCCGCGACGTCGTTGAGCGGGACGAGCACGGTCTGCTCGACGACCGCCGCCGGGACGCCGCGTTCCTCGGGGACCAGCCGGCCGTCCGGCCCGCGCTCGACGAGCGCCTGGTCGAAATGCCCCAGGTAGTGGCCGTCGAACAGGAGGACCTTGTCCCGGCCGGTCGCGACCCGGGCCACCCGGATGGCTTCGGTGTTCGCCTGGCTCGCCGACAGCGTGTACTGCCACTTCGGCAGCCGGTAGCGGCGGGCCAGCTCCTCGGACACGACGATCGCGTCCTCGTTCGGCAGCAGGAACTGGTTGCCCCGGGCGATCCGGTCGCTGACGGCCCGGACGAGCGGCTCGGGGGCGTAGCCGCAGAACATCGACATGTCGGCGATGTTGAAGTCGTGGTAGGTGTGGCCGTCGACATCGGTGAAGCGGGCGCCGTGGCCCTCGGCGACCCAGGGCGGCGCATCGTGGTAGCTGCTCATGTGCCAGGCCATCGGGACCCCGTTCGGCATCGACCGCCGGGCGCGTTCGCGCAGTGCGAGCGAGCGCGGGTGCTCCGCACGGAACCGGGCGTCCTCGGCGTTCTTGAGCGAGCGGACGCGGTCGGGATCCACGGTCGGCTTCACGCCGCCTATCATCGTCGAATGGCGACGAGCGGGGCGGTCCGATGGTCGTGATCTTCGGGTTCGGGCCGGGCCAGGCCAAGGACCTCGGCGAGGTCGCACCGATCGTCTGCCCGAACTGCCACAACGAGGTCTTCCTCCACCACATCCGGTCGAAGAAGACGATCAGCCTGTACTTCATCCCGGTCGTCCCGTATGGGACCGACGAGTACCTCATCTGCCCGATCTGCACCCACGGGTCGGCGCTGACCAAGACGCAGATCCCGGCGGTGACGGCGATGGCCGCCACGACCGCCGCCTACCGGCGAGGTCAGCGCCGCGAGGACTTCTACCGCCACGAGGTCGATCAGTTCTGGCCGAGGGTGGGCCTCGCCGGTCGGTCGGCGCCCCCGCCCGCCCTGTCGCCGAGCGGAGCGCCCGCGGCTTCGGGTCCGGCCGGACCGACATCGACCGCGCCACCGGCTCGGGGTGCGCCGTCCGTCTCGGCGACGCCACCGGTGACCGGTTCGGCGAGCCCACCCGTCGCGATCAGCGACCGCCTCGAGGCCCTGTCCCGACTGCACGCCAACGGCGTCCTGACCGACGCCGAGTTCGCGGCCGCCAAGGAGCGCATCCTCGGGCCCTGACCGCCCCGGCGGCCTCGACCGGCCGGGTGCGCGCGACGCACCTAACAGGTATGCTTGCAACGACATCGCAAGGCGGCCTTCCAGATGGGGGAAGACATGGCCCAAGCCTCGCGTCCCCGCACCATCAGCGCGATCCTCGCCGCGGACTCCGTCCTGTGGGGCATCGCCGTCGCCCTGGCCTGGACCCTGCTCATCGCGCCGCTCGTCCTGATGGGCGTGATGCTCGTGATCGCCGGAGTGAACGTCGACCTGTTCCATTTCCTGATCGACGAGGACCACCCGATCGAGTGGTCGCAGTTCTTCGCGATCGCGGCGGCCGCGGTCGCCTTCGCCGTCGCGGCGGTCCGTGCTCGCCGTCACGGTCGGCGCGGCCTGATGGCGTTATACCTCCTGATCGCCGTCGCCTGCGTCGTCGTCGCCGGCGAGGAGATCTCCTGGGGCCAGCGGATCCTCGGCTGGGGCACGCCGGCGGTCCTCGAGGACGTGAATCACCAGGGCGAGGCCAACATCCACAACATCGGCGTCGTCCAGCGGCTGTTCAACCTGGGCGAGCTGGTGGCCGGCCTGTACGGCGCCGCGGTCCCGGTCCTGTGGGCGGTGCCGCGGATCCAGGCCCGCCTGGCCGGGCTCGATCCGATCGTCGTGCCGCCGCTGTGCACCGTCGCCCTGTTCGTCCTGCCGTTCGCCTACCGGACGATCCGGCTCATCCTCCTGCCGGACGTCGGTGAGCGCGGGGTCGAGCTCGGCGAGGTGCCCGAGCTCACGTTCTACGTCGGGGTCCTGGTCGTCGGGATCGCGACCGCGCGGGTCCTCGGCCGGCGGCGCTCGCTCGAGGCCTGAGCGAGCTCAGCCGGCCTCGATCTCCCGTTTCCGCCGGACGACGAACGCGTCCAGCGCCTCGCGGACCGACGCGTCCATCGGCGGCTCGACGAACTCGGCCAGGAGCTGTTTCCAGATCCCGTTCGCTCGCTGGGTCGCGGTGCGAGCGCCGTCGTCCTGCCAGGTCTCGAAGTTCCGCCAGTCGGACAGCAGCGGCCGGTAGAAGGCGGTCTCGTACCGCTCCAGCGTGTGGGCGGAGCCGAAGAAGTGGCCGCCCGGTCCGACCTCGGCGATGGCGTCGATCCCGAGGGTAGCCTCATCGACCTCGAATGGGACGAGCACCTCCGCCATCATCTGGAGGATCTCGGCATCGACGATGAGCTTCTCGAACGAGGCGGTCAGTCCACCCTCGAGCCAGCCGGCGCCCTGGTAGAGCAGGTTGACGCCGCCCATGATCGAGCCCCACACGGACATCTCCGACTCGTACGCCGCCTGGGCGTCGACGACGCTCGACGCGGTGGCATTCGACGAGCGCCACGGCAACCCGTAGCGACGGGCGAGCTGACCGGTGGCGAAGGCCGCCTTGACGTACTCCGGGGTCCCGAAGGCCGGTGAACCCGTCCGCATGTCGACGTTCGAGGTGAACCCGCCGTAGATCATCGGCGCCCCCGGTCGGGCGATCTGGGCCAGGGCGACCATGAACAGCGCCTCGGCGTTCTGCTGGGCGAGCGCCCCGGCCAGCGAGACCGGCGTCATCGCCCCGGCCAGCGTGAACGGCGTGGCGACGACCGGCTGGCCGTGGAGCGCCATCTCGATCAGGCCGTCGGACATCGGTCCGTCGAAGCGGAGCGGCGAGTTGGAGTTGATGATCGTCATCACGCTGGGCGCCGCGACCAGGGCATCCCGGTCGATCCCGCGGATCAGGCAATGGACCTCGATCGCATCGTCGACGTGGACGCGACCCGCACCGAGGCTCTGCCACGTCTTGTCGAGCAGCACGGCCAGCGAGCGGTACATGTCGAGGTGGCGGGTCGGGACGGGCAGGTCGTTCGGCTCGAGCGGCCCGCCGCCCTCCTGCTGGACGATGTCGAGCGATGCCGATGACCCGGACGTAGTCCTGGAAGTCGGCGAGGTTGCCCGGACGGCGGCCGCGGTCGAGGTCGGTCACGAAGGCCGGGCCCCCGACCGCCCCGAAGACGAGGTTGCGTCCGCCGAAGACCACGTCCCGGGCCGGGTTCCGGGCGTGGAGGGTGAACTCCGACGGCGCGTGGCCGACCAGCTCCTCGGTCAGCCCGTCGTCGAGCCGGGCGTTCCGGCTGGCCCGATCGACCGTCGCGCCGGCGGCCGCCAGCAGGTCGAGGGCGCGGTCGCCCAGAACCTCCACGCCGATCTCGCGCAGGATGCGGAGCGACGCCCGGTGGATGGCCTCGACCTGGTCGGCGCTCAGGATCTCGATGGGGCGGTACGGATTGACGATCGACCGCCAGGGCAGCCTGGGCAGGCCGTCAGCGGTCCGTCGGCCCCGCCGCCGGCCACCGTCCATCGTCATCGCCCGTCCCTCACGCCCGCCACGATAGCGCCGGGCCGAAGCTCGCCGGTCGGCGGTCCCGGCCGACGCGTCGACGGCTACTTGATCGGGATGCCGTTGGTCATGGTGGTCCAGCGGACGGCCGAGTGGCCCTCCTCGCTGAACGGCCGGTCGGCGGCGAAGATCTTGGCCCAGGCCGGATCCTGCCAGTGCTGGTAGGCCAGCTCCCACATCGGGCTCGGCGACGGGACGCGGACGTTCGGATCCCACGGCCAGTCGGCCGGTCGGAACCAGTAGCCGGACAGGTAGTCGAGCGCACCCTGGAGGGTCGCGCCCTGCTTGCCCTTGTAGGACCACAGGTCGACGCCGCGAAGCTCGGCCAGCCGGGCGGTCGCGACCTTGTACTGGAGCGCCTCCTGGGTGTATGACATCCCGTCGTCGCCGCGACGGACCTCGTCCGGCAGGTGTCCGTCGGCCGGGACCGCGTCCATCCGGGTGCGCCACTCCTGGATCGCCTTGGCGAACCCGTCTTCGTCGCCGAGGTAGTCGGTGATGGCCGCGCGGGAGAAGGTCCCGGCGTCGCCCCAGTTCCCGGCGCGGGTCGGCAGATCGGGCAGGATGAGTCCTTCCAGCCAGGTCTTGAAGGCCGCATCATCGTCGGCACTGAACACGCCCGACGGGCGGATGAGGTCCGCGGCGAATACGAAGCCGGGCACGACCCGCGCCACGATCAGCGAGGTCTGGCACCCGCCGTCATCCGGGCACGCGTTGACGAGACCCTTGGTCGTGCCGACCCAGGCGTCGATGTACGCGCGCGCCTGATGCGCGTAGCGGACGTCGCCGGTCATCGCGTAGGCGAGGCCGAGACCGTAGGCGGTCGCAGTGTCGTCGACGAACGGTCCCTCGGTCCCCGGGATATCGAGGTTCGTCATCGGCCGCGGCGGATGCTTGAGCGCCTCCTCGGCGAAGCCCAGAAGCTCGTCATGCGCGGCCGCGTACGGGACCGTGCCTGCGGAGGCACTGGCCGTCCGCTCGGCCAGGTCGGCCGGCGACACCAGGTAGCCCAGGGCCTCCCCTCCGGTCGGCGACGACACCGACGACGTCGGCGACGATGAGGACGATGGCGACGCGCCGACCGCCGACGCGGTCGCTGTCGCCTGGCCGTCGGTCGGACCGGGCGACGACGATGCGGTCGGGTCGGAACCGCCCCGCATCGCGAGGCCGACGCCGACCAGCCCGAGACCGACGACGACCACCACGAGCGCCAACACGGCCGTCGAGGCGGCGCCGCGCGGGCGGGCTGGCGGTCGATCGCTGGGTGCGTCCACGGGGCGATTCTAGCTGGGTCCCGACGTTCGCCCGTCGGTCGGCGCGGCGCGCTCTTGACACATGGTGTAATGATGTAATCTCAGCAACACGACATGACGCGAGGTCGAACCCGATGGGACATCACGACACCCCTGACGAGCTCCGCGGCTGGTTCGCCGGCCGCCTGACCGATGGCTGGTTCACCTCCGGCCCGACCATCACCCGCGACCGCGAGGAGATCCTCGTCGTGGGCGAGCTCGCCGACGTCACCCTCGACAAGGACGCGTCCGAAGCCGAGCGATCGGCGGCGCGCGCCTCCCGGATCGAGGCGTTCCGCGAAGATACGCGTGGCGCGCGGATGCGGATCGCGGACGATGCCGAGCACCGGTTCGGCCGGAAGGTCGCCTGGGGCGTCCGGATCGGCGACGTCGAGAAGCACTTCACGACC
Organism: uncultured Chloroflexia bacterium; assembly: GCA_963781845.1. Lineage (GTDB taxonomy): Bacteria > Chloroflexota > Limnocylindria > Limnocylindrales > CSP1-4 > Chersky-267. Next base: position 61,208 of record CAWAHN010000016.1, read on the forward strand.
CTCAGCATCCCGGTGATGACCCGCCTGCGGATGCGTGAGCGCGCCGTCCTCGACACGCTCGTCGACGCCGGCGTCGCCCGGAGCCGGAGCGATGCCCTGGCTTGGTGTGTCCGCCTCGTGGCCGACCACCAGGGCGAGTGGATCGACAAGCTGCGCGACGCGCTCGGCTCGGTCGAAGCCGTCCGCGACGAGGGACCGACGCCGGGTCGGTGATCCCGGAGCGCGGCAGGGCGATACTCTTAGACCGGCGGTCCAGCGAGGGGTCGCCCGGACGGAGGAGTCGTCGTGGCGGACCGCATCCTGCTCCTGGTGGGCACCAAGAAGGGCGCATTCATCGTCGAGTCCCGGGACGGCCGCCGGTCGTGGACGGTCCACGGCCCGACCTGTGACGGGTACCCGATCCAGGACATCAGCCGGGATGCGGCGACCGGCGCGCTGTACGCCGGCGGCGGTTCGGCGTGGTACGGCCCGACCGTCTTCCGGAGCGACGATCTCGGGAAGACCTGGACCCAGTCGAGCGATGGCCTGACCTACGGCGACGACGGTCCGAAGATCACGGCCGTCTGGAACGTGACCGCCGCCCACGGGGCGGTCCATGCCGGGGTCGGTCCCGCGGGTCTGTTCCGAAGCGATGACGGCGGCAGGACCTGGGCCCACGTCGAGGGCCTGACCAACCACCCGACCCGACCGACCTGGGAGCCCGGCGCCGGCGGCCTCATCCTCCACACGATCGTCCCCCACCCGACCGACCCGGCCCGGATGTGGATCGCGATCTCGGCGGTCGGGACGTTCGAGACCCGCGACGGCGGCGCGACCTGGGAGCCGCGCAACCAGGGTGTCCGCGCCGACTTCATGCCCGATCCGCTGCCCGTCACCGGCCAGTGCGTCCACAAGCTGGTCATGGCCGCGGGCGAGCCGGAGCACCTCTACCAGCAGAACCACTGCGGGCAGTACCGGTCCCTCGACGGAGGGTTGACCTGGCAGGACATCGGGGCCGGGCTGCCCAGCGAGTTCGGCTTCCCGATGGTCGCCCACCCGCGCGACCCGAAGACCGTCTGGGCGATCCCGCTCAACGGCGCCGAGCTGGGCCGGTTCATGCCCGACGGGTCCGCCGCGGTCTGGCGGACCCAGGACGGCGGCGACAGCTGGATCCGGGGCGAGACCGGTCTGCCGCAGCGCGACGCGTACTTCGGCGTCCTGCGCGAGGCGATGGCCCGCGACGAGCTCGATCCGGTCGGGGTCTACTTCGGGACGAGCACCGGCCAGCTCTACGGCAGCCGGGACGGAGGGGACGGCTGGATGCCGATCATCACGACCCTCCCGCCGATCTATTCGGTCGAAGCGATCGTCGTCTGATCCCGATGGCCGCCGTCATCCTCCCCCGCTCGCTGGCCGCTCTCGTCCCGGGGGTCGAGCATCGGACGACGGCGCCCGGAGCGACGGTCGGCGAGATCATCGCGGCGCTCGACGCGCGCTGGCCCGGGCTGGCGGATCGACTGTGCGACGCCGGACCCGTCGATCCGCCAGCACATCAACATCTTCGTCGACGGGGAGCGGACGACCTCCCTCGGCGCACCGGTCGCGCCGGATGCCACGGTCCACGTCATCCCGGCCATCGCCGGCGGGTCGGAAGCCACGGCCACGGAACGGGACATCGTGACCTGGGACGACCTCGACCGCCTGGTCGCATCACTGGCGGCGCAGGTGGCCGGTGAGTACGACGCGATGCTGGCCATCACCCGCGGCGGGATGGTCCCGGCCGGGATGCTCGCCTACCGGCTGGGCATCCGCGACATCCTCGTCGCCGCGGTCGCCTACTACGACGAGCACGGCGCACCGGGTCCGGCACCGACCTTCCTCCAGTTTCCCGCCGACCCGCTCCTCCGCGGCCGGCGGGTCCTGCTGGTCGACGAGGTCTGGGACAGCGGGACGACGATCCATGCGGTCAGCGAGCGGGTCCGCCAGGCCGGCGGGATCCCGACCACCGCCGTGCTCCACTACAAGCCGGCTCGGTCCGTCGTCCCGGGCGTCCCCGACCACTACGCGGCCGCGACCGACGCCTGGGTCGTCTACCCGTTCAAGGCGGGCCGCTGACGATGCGGGTCGTCGTCACGGGCGGGAGCGGCAAGGCCGGTCGCTGGGTGGTCCGCGACCTGCGCGAGCACGGCCACGACGTCCTCAACGTCGACCTCGTTCGCGACGGCAGCGCCCACGGGCTGTGCATCGTGGCTGACCTGACCGACCTCGGCCAGGCGCACGAGGTGATCCGGGGCGCCGATGCGGTCGTCCACCTCGCTGCGATCCCGGCGCCCGATCTCCGCCCGGACGGCGAGACGTTCCGGGTCAATGCCCTGTCGACCTACAACGTCTTCGCTGCGGCGGTCGCGGCGGGCGTGAGGCGGGTCGTGTGGGCTTCGAGCGAGACGGTCCTGGGCCTGCCCTTCGACACGCCGCCGGCCTTCGCGCCGATCGACGAGACGATCGAGCCACGCCCCGAGTCCTCCTATGCCCTCGCCAAGCTGCTCGGCGAGGAGATGGCGCGCCAGTTCGCCCGCCGATCGGGTGTCCCGTTCGTGGGCCTGCGGATCTCGAACATCATGGAACCGGACGACTACGCGGCCTTCCCGTCGTATCAGGAGGACGCGACGATCCGGAAGTGGAACCTGTGGGGGTACGTCGACGCGCGCGACGTCGCCCAGGCGGTCCGGCACGGCCTCGACGCGACGACGACCGGGGCCGAGGTCTGCATCGTCGCGGCGGCCGACACGGTGATGACCCGGCCGAGCGCGGAGCTGATGGCCGAGGTGTTCCCGGACGTGCCGATGACCCGGTCGGTCGAGGGCCGCGAGACGCTCCTCTCGATCGAGACCGCTCGACGGCTGCTCGGCTATGTGCCCGAGCATCGCTGGGCCGACCACATGGCGCACTGAACGATCTCGGGTTCGCGGGCTTGGGTGTCGAAGACTTCACCGGGCCGACACTCGGGCTGAATCGCGTCGCCGGATGATGCCGGCGAAAGGCCGGATCCATGCGCTTGCTGCTGCTGGAAGACGACGTCCGACTCGCCGGGCTCCTCGAGCGTGGCCTGCGAGGCGAAGGGCATGCGGTCGACCGCGCGGCCACCATCGAGGACGGCCGCTGGCTGGCGACCGAGAACCCGTACGACGTCCTCGTGTTCGACGTCATGCTGCCGGACGGCGACGGGTTCGACCTGTGCGCCGATCTCCGTGCCAAGGGGATCTGGACGTCGGTCCTGCTCCTGACGGCCCGCGACGCCGTCACGGACCGCGTCCGCGGGTTGGACGTCGGTGCCGACGACTACCTCGTCAAGCCGTTCGCCTTCCCCGAGCTGACCGCTCGACTCCGGGCCCTCGTCCGGCGCGGAGCGCCCGCCCGGCCGACGATCCTGCAGGTTGGCGAGCTCACGCTCGACCCAGCCGCCCGCTCGGTCAGGATCGCCGGCCTGCCGCTCGACCTGTCGGCGCGCGAGTACTCGCTTCTCGAGGTCTTCGTCCGGCGGGCCGGTGATGTGCTCAGTCGGACCGAGATCATCGAGCGGGTCTGGGACTGGGCGTACGACGGCACGTCGAACGTGGTCGACGTCCACGTCCGGGCGCTCCGGACGAAGCTCGGGGTCCATCCGGCCGGCCCCCGGATCGAGACGGTCCGCGGGATGGGCTACGTCCTTACGACCGGCTCCAGCCGGGACACGACGACGGGCGGCTCGGGTCGGCGATGACGATCCGACTCCGGATGACGGCCTGGTACGCCGTCGTCTGCGTGCTCACGCTGCTGATCGTGGGCGCCGTCGTCTGGCTGCAGTACTCGGCCGCGCTCCGACGCAACCTCGACGAGGTCCTCGCGACGCGTGCCGGGACGACGGTCGACCTGCTGGAGGCGGATCCGGCGGCTCGACCGGACGCCGAGGAGCTCGAGCGCGGCCTCTTTCTCATCGTCTACGGACCGGGCGGCGTCGTGACCTACGCGAGTCCGCGAGCGCCGGCGATGCCCGAGCCGAAGACGGGATTGTCGACCTTGCCTGCCGGCGGAGCCCAGGACCTGAGCGGCGAGGCGCTGTACGCCCAAGCGGCTGGCGACGGACGGGTCGTCGTGGCCGGCACGACCCTCCTCGACGTGGACCGGAGCCTCGCCAGCCTGGCCCGGACGATGGCCCTCGTCGGCATCGTCGGCGGGCTGCTGTCCATCCTCGGCGGATACTGGCTGGCCGGTCGCGCGCTCGCTCCGGTCGCGCGTCTCACCAGCGAGGCCGATGCGATCGGCAGTGACGAGGTCGGCCGACGCCTCGAAGCCTCGACCCGCCGGGACGAGCTCGGCGACCTCGCCCGGACGCTCAACCGGATGCTCGAACGGGTCGAGGGATCGGCCGGACGACAGCGCGCGTTCGTGATCGGTGCCTCGCACGACCTTCGGACCCCGCTCGCGGCGCTCCGGACGGAGCTCGAGCTGGCCCTGCTGCAGCCGACCGACGAGGCCGCGCTGCGGGCCGCCGTCGAGGGCGCCCACGCGGACGCGGTCAAGTTGAGCCACCTCGCCGACGGGCTGCTGCGCCTCGCCGCCGCGGAGGCCGACGGTCGCCCGCTCGAGCGCGAACCGGTCGATCTTCGCGGCCTGCTGGCCGAGGCGGTCGACCTCGTCCCGGAGCGGTCGACGTCGTCCCCGGTCTCCGTCGAGATCGAGGCCCAGGACGCCACCGTCCGAGTCGATCGACCGAGGCTCGAGCAGGCCGTGATGAACCTGGTCGCGAACGCCAAGCGGTTCGCCCCGGGCGGGACGTCCATCGAGGTGCTGGCCGGGATCGATCCGGAGCGCGTCCCGCGGGTGCTCCGCGTCGAGGTGCTGGATCGCGGTCCCGGGGTCGCCGCCGAGTCGCGCGACACGCTCTTCCAACCGTTCTCTCGCGCACGCCGGCCCGGGGCGGACGGGACGGGTCTCGGACTCGCGACGGCAGCCGCCGCGGTCCATGCCCATGGTGGCGCCATCGGGTACGACGATCGAGCCGGTGGCGGCGCCAGGTTCTGGATGTGGGTCCCGATCTGAACCCGGACCCGGCCGTCTTCATCATCCCTTCATCCGGCCTCTGACAGGCTGGGAGCAGGTTCGAACGGTCACCAGGGCCGGCGACCGGCCCCCGGACCGGACCGATGCGAGAGATGATGCGCCGACCTTCGTGGCTCGCCGACCGCTCCACCACCGCGGGTCCGCTCGAGCCGCCGCTCCACGCCCCGTACGGGTGGTCCGGTCGGACGATCCTTCGGGTCGCGGTCGAGCCGATCCGGTCGGCGGACGGGCGCGAGATCCCGGACGCGCTCCGGGAGCGCTTGCTCGAACGCGTCCGGGTCGAGCTCGGTCTTGACTGAGCCGGTCGCCCTGACCCGGATCCAGGATCCGGTCCGACTCGGCGTGCCCATCTCGCCCGAGCTCCGCCGAGCCTATCGCTGCCGGGCCTTGCTCCTGTGGCCCGGACTCGACCGCATCAGGCTGTCCCGGACCCGCGGCGACCCGTTCCGGATCGCCTGCCTCGTCGCCCGCCGGTCGGGCCAGCCGTTCGACGTGATCGTGTCGATGGTCGTGGGCGATCGGGTCGCCTCGGGCGACAGCGGGGCGCCCGGCCCGATGAAGCCCGGGTGAATCCCAGGGCTGCCCGGATTTACCGTCACGTCAGCGTCCGGAGGGCAGGCTCCGACTGACGTCCCGATCAAGCGGTCCGGCCAACGGATCGCGTCGGGACCGGCACGGAGAACCTGTCATGCGCAAGCTGTCGATGCTCGGGGCACTCGCGGTGCTCATGGTCGCGGCCAGTCTGACCGTCGCGGCGAGTCCCTCGCCGTCCGCGAGTCCCACCGCGACTCCCACGCCCACGCCGTCGACGAGTGGGAGCGGGACGACGACCGCCCCGTCGACGACGTCCACCACGTCCACCACCACCTCGCCCAAGTGGAGCGCCGACGTCCACCCGATCCACAAGGTCTGGGGGATGGCCGACGTCGTCCAGTTCGCCGACGGTCGCGGCGACCTCCACCTCCACCTGCGCGGTCTTGACGCGAAGGACCAGTGGACGGTGACCCTCCAGGGTGGGACGATCGAGAAGCCCAACGCGGACCAGCCGATCGCCTTCCTGTCGGGCGCCGACGTCGTCCGGAACGGTGCCGATCTTCTGACCGTCAAGCTCGACCAGGCGCAGATGGATGCGTTCCGGAAGGATCGCGCCTCGGATGGCGTCGTGGTCTTCGTGTCCGACGGCACGCGGCAATCGGCGGCCGAGTTCCCGGCCGGCTGATCCCTCGGACTCGAAGCCGGCGCCGGGTCCGCTCGGCGCCGGCTTCGCCGTGCGACGGGCGCTCCGGGGATCCCCTCAGCGCGAGGCGAGGCGCTCGGCGAGGCTTCGCCCGGACGGCGGCTCGCCCGTCCGCTCCGACCGCGCATCGAGCCGGAGGAGCGATTCCTGGACATAGCGCACGCCGATGAACCGAAGCGGCTCGGGCTCCCAGGATGGACCCCGCCGGTCGACCAGCGGCAGCTCGGTGAGCTCGGTCCGGGCCCCGGTGATGAGGTCGGCCAGCACCCGCCCGGCGAGGTTCGCCGTGGCCACGCCGTGGCCGGTGTAACCGCGTCCGCTGGCCAGTCCCGTCCGGCGGTCGAAGGCGAACGTCGGCAGCCAGTCGCGCGGGAACCCGAGTGGGCCGCCCCAGGCGTGGGTGAACCGGATCCCCTGCAGGCTCGGGAACCACGCCTCGACGAATCGCCGGAGCATGGCGTGGGTCCGTTCGTCCCGATCGAACCGCGGCTCGATCCGCGATCCGTATCGATACGGCGCACCGCGTCCGCCGAACAGGATCCGACCGTCCTTGGTCCGGGTCAGGTAGTCGATCGACAGGCGGTACGAGGCCAGGCACTCGCGAGCCGCCCAGCCGATCTCGGCCCACTGCGCGTCGGTCAGCGGCTCGGTCAGGACGATCAGCGAGTAGGTCGGGAGCAGCGCCCGGTGCCACGGCCGGAGCTGGGTCAGGTAGGCCTCCCCGGCAAGCACGACCACGTCCGCTCGGAGCTCGCCGCGGTCGGTCCGGAGGGCCGGTCGGAGCTGGCCGTTCCCGGCCCCCGGCTCGACCTCCACGACCTCGGTCCGCTCGTGGATGACGCCGCCGCGGCGCTCGACGGCGCGAGCCAACCCGCGCACCAGCTTGCCCGGATGCATCGACGCGTACTCGGTCCCGAAGATGCCGCCCAGCGCACCGTCCACGCGGACCCGTTCGGCGGCGCCGGCAGCGTCGAGCCGTTCGTAGCGATCGGCTCGGCCGGCGGCCTCGAGGCCGGCCCAGTGCTGCTCCATCGCCGGGACCTGGCTCGGGCCGCGCGCGACGACGAGGCTGCCGCCCTTCGTGTAGTCGGCGTCGATCTCCTCCTCGCGGCAGAAGCGGCCGATCTCGTCCACCCCCGTCTCGACGGCGTCCTCGATCGCGGTCATCGCCTGCCGCCCGAACCGCCGCTCGAGATTGGCCGACGACACCTGCAGGCCGGCGGTGCACCAGCCGCCGTTCCGTCCGGACGCGCCGAACCCGGCGATCTCGCGCTCGAGCACGGTCACCTTGAGGCCGGGCTCGCGCCGGAGCAGCTCGTAGGCGGTCCACAGGCCGGTGTAGCCCGCGCCCAGGATGGCGACGTCGGTGTCGCCGGAGCCGTCGAAGCGCGGCCGTGGCGTGAGATCGTCGCCGGAGGTCTCGAGCCAGAAGCTGGTGGCGCCGTATCCGTTCGGGTCGGTCGTCACCGGCGGGCCATCTCGACACCGACCAGCGGGTCGAACGCTTCGGTCCGCTCGACCACCGCGTCGGCACCCAGCCGGCCCCGACCCGCCTGCCGGATCGGCTCGCCGAGGATCGACGGCCAGCCGTTCGCAGCGATCCGCTCGAGCGTCAGCACGGCCGCGCTCACCGTCCCGCGGGCCATCGTCAGGGCCGCGCCGCGCGGCCGCAGCGGGCCGAGCGATCCCGACGTCTCGAGGGCCATCGCGGTCGCCGAGCGCGTCGCCGCCACCGTCCCGGCCATCGCGTCGGCGTCGCCGCGGGACGACCGGACGATCATCCCGGACGACCCGGCCAGGGGCAGGACGGTCGCGAGCACCGACGTCCAGGCGATCGATGCCGGCGTCCCGGCGGCGGGCTCCTCGAACGCCAGTGGGTGGTCGGGCAGGGCGGCCCGCCGGACGGCGACCTGGGCGATCGCGGCCGCCGCCGGACCGCGCTCCTCGATGAGCCACGGTGGCAGCGCGCCGACGAGGAGACGAGCCTCGGGCACGCCGTGCAACCGGGCGAGGAAGACGCCCACGAGCTGGAGCGCCAGCGCCCGTCCCGCCCGCGTCGTGGCATCCGACGGGAGCCCGCGGGCGAGATCCGGCCCCACGACGAGCGGTCCCGGACCGACCAGGACGGTCGCCCCCGACCGGGCCAGGATGCGATGGGCGAAGGCGTGGTCGGCCAGGGCTCGGTCCGGGTCCACGTTCCCGTCGACGATCTCGGCGACGACGTCCGACGCCACGACGTCGATCCGCTCGAACGCAGCGACGACGGCCTGTTCCGGCGCGGCCAGCGGCAGACCGACCGTGGCCAGCCGGGCGTAGCTGCGACGCTCGGCGGCGGCCGCGTCAACGGCTTGACGAAGCTCGGCCAGCCCACGTTGACTGCCGGACGGCGCCGGCTCGACCGGGAGGTCGCCGATCTGCGGACCGCCGGCGCTCGGCCGCGGACGCCAGAACGGCACGTCGATGCCTTCATCGTGGAGGCGCTCGGCGAGCTCGCGGATGGCCGGGACGATGACCTGGACGACGTCGACGCCGGCCATCGCCAGCGCGGCCGCCTCACGGGCCCCGATCCCGGCCTCGGCCGCGACGAGCGTCGCACCGACCCATGGCTTGTCGGCATCGCCGATCAGGTCGAGCAGCTCCAGCCGCGCCGTACGATTGGCGTCGATCCGATCGAGAGCCGAAGCGCCGAGCGCCCTCGCCGCGACCTCGACCGCGGCCCGGCGTTCGCGGTCGTGCAGGACCTCCGCCTCGAGGCCGAGATCGACCGCGCCGGAGGCGACATCGAGGGCCAGCTCCTGTGGCGTCGTCTCGTATTCGAGGAGCGCCGCGGTGAACGGCAGCACGACCCCGCCGGCCAGTCGGTCGGGCCGATGGGTCATGTACCGATCGACCACCTCGCCGGCGAGCGGTCGGCCGGACCGGTCGAGGCCGGTCACCCCGAACATCCGAAGGAGCGCCCGCTCCTGCCCGCCGGTGGTGCACAGCCGGGCGCGTGCGCCCCAGGCGCCCGCGAGCGTCTCGGCGAGCTCGACCAGCCGGTCGATCGGTCCGAGGTCGCCTGCCCTGGTCACGCCAGTCGCCCGGCCGTGCGGAGGAGGCCGAGCGCTCGATCGACGGGCAGCCCCGGGACGACGATGCCGTCCCGGCCGGTCACGGTGTCGGCCACGAACAGCGCGTCGATCACCGCTTCCTCGGTCGCCTCGACGGCGGCCATGAAGAAGCGATCCAGGTAGGGGTCGGTCACGTGGGTCGTGACGGTCGTCGCGGCGGGCGGGTCGCGCTCGATGCGGTAGCCGGTCGAGAAGGCGAGGAAGATCTCGCCCGAGCCGTGGCCGGCGGTCGAACCGGTCCGGGCGAGCCCGAGCCCGGCCCGCCGGGCGAGCCGCTCGAGCTGGTGGGGCAGGAGCGGGGCGTCGGTCGCGACCACGACCACGCAGCTGCCGCGCTCCCGCGGCGTCACGTGCCCGTCCGCCGTGGCGGTGCCGCCGCCCGCGACCGGCCAGCCGTCGTCGACGAGGGCCTGCCCGACGCGGACGCCGTCGATCGTGAGGCGCTCCAGCCAGCCGAAGTTCGTCAGGGCCAGGACGCCGACGCGGTACTCGTCGGCCGCCCGACCCGGTGCCGACCCGTCGCGACCGACCGGCCGCACGACCCGCGAGGCCGTCCCGATCCCGCCCTTCAGCTCGAAGCAGACCATCCCGGTCCCTGCGCCGACGACGCCGAGGTCCGGGGCGCCGCGGTCCGACCCGGCGGCCCCGTCGATCGCGGCTGCGACGTCGCCGGCGTCGACCTGGACGACCCGTGATGCGTTCAGGTCCCCGTCATCGCACTCCGCCACGACCGGCAGCAGCGCGTCATCGATCCCGACCCCGGGGATCCGCTCGATCAGGCCCGCCGACCACGGCATCGTAGACGCGGCCGATGGCCATCGAGCTCGTCAGCATGATCGGCGACTCGATCACGCCCCATTCCTGGATCGTGGTGATCCCGATCGCCTCGCCCGCGCCGTTGAGCACGGCCGCTCCGGCCGGGACGCGGCGGGCGAACAGCTCGGCCGACCCGAACGGGACGATCGCCGTCACGCCCGGTCCGGGCGGTCCCCCGGCCGGAAGGCGGACCGGGCTCGTCGCGCCAGATCGTCCGGTGCCCGACCGAGACGTGGGCCACGTCGACGATCGAGTTCGTGGCACCGGCCGGCATCAGTCCGATCCGGACGCCCAGGTCGCGAGCACGGGGTCTCGGCGCGGGCGGCTGCGAGACGGGCGACACGCGTACCTCCCTGACTCCGATCGGCGTGGGCTCATCGCCCGCCGGCCGGACAAGGATACGGACGTCGGGGACCGGCCGTCGGGGGTACGCTCCGACCATGGCGTTCCAGGTCGAGCCGGAGCCGGTCGGTCGACGCGGGTCTCGCGCGTCGGTCGTGCTGGTGGCCGGGATCTGCCTCGCCATCGTGGGGTTCGCGCTGCTGACCCGCGCCGGGACGGATGCCAAGCTGCCAGCGATCGCCGCGTCGCCGGACGGCGTCGCCCGGAACGTGCCCGTGACCACGACGCCGACCCCGGCGACACCGGTCCCGACACCGTCGGACGATGCACTCGGGGTCGATGCCCTGGCGTTCCGATACCGATCCTCGGTCACGATCGTCTGCAACGACGCCGGCGTCGCAGTGTGCGACCGGATCGCCTCGGCGGCGAGCCGGCACCTGATCGGACGGTCGTCCATCCGCGAGATCCAGGTCTGGACGTCGCTCCTGTGTCGCGACTCGAGCGACTGCCCGGCGAGCCGGATCGTCGGCACGGTCCGCCTCGGGAGCGCCGTCGTCTCGTTCCGGTCGGGCCTGCCGGACGCCTGGGTCAACGTCATCGGGCCCCTGCCGGTGCAGGAGCGGTCGCCGCTGGACGACGTCGCTTGGGTCATCAACTAAGCCCGCTGGAGGCCTGGGCCGGCGAGACCACATGTCAGCCGACGAGACCGCCGCCTCAGCCGGCCGGGCCGGCCAACCTCAGCCGACCAGGCCGGCCAGCCTCACCCCGGCGAGGAAGCCCCGATAGGCGACGACCGGATCGTCCGACGCGAACCGCGCGCCGGTCTCGCCGATCCGCTCGGCGCCGGGCACCATGCAGGCGTAGTCGGCCTGGAGCGCGTTCTGGTAGGTGACCTCGACGACGTAGGGCGGCTCGAGCACGAGCGGGCGCATCTCGCCCGCGATCGCCCGCCGGACGGCCCGCTCGGCACCGGCCCGGACCCGCTCGCGGGCCACGGTCGGATGGACCGACGCCGCGGCCTCGCGTCCGACGCCCTCCTTGACCACGACGCGCTCGGCCCACGGGAACCAGTCGGCCATCTCGGCCGCAAGGACATCGTCGCCGGCGACCAGCCCGACCGGCACGCCCCAGCCGCCGAGGGCGATCGCGTTGATCGCCGCCTCGCCCGCCGGGCGGCCGTTCAGCGTCGAGCGGACCGGCTTCGACGAGTAGGTGTGGGCGATCGTCCCGAGCGGGTTCCCGGCTCGGGCGTGGTAACCGACGAACAGGGCGACGCCGAAGCCGCGATCCGGGCCGGCTCCCGCCACCATCGACCACGTCTTCTGGCCCTGGAGGAGCGTCGCGCGCGGGTCGAGCTCGGTCTGGCTGAGGTTGAACATCGAGCCGTGGCTGTCGTTGACCAGGACCTCGGTCGCACCGCCGTCGAATGCCCCGGCGATCGCCGCGTTGGCCTCGCCGGTCATCAGCTGGACGGCGGCCGGGTAGCCCCGATCCTTGCGACCGGTCGGCTGGTGGTGGCTGATCCCGGCGATGCCTTCCATGTCGACGCTGATGTAGACCTTCACGATCCCTCCTCGACCGGTCCAGCCGCGGTCCGGGCCGGAGCGCCGATCCAGATGTGGCCGTCGGTGAACCGCTCGGCCTTCCAGATCGGGGCGCGCGCCTTCGTCTCGTCGATGGCGTAGCGGGCGGCATCGAAGGCCGCGTCCCGGTGCGGAGCGGCGGCCACGACCAGGATGCTCACCTCGCCCAACGGCACCGGCCCGGTCCGGTGGACGATCGCCAGCCGGACGACCCCGAACCGGTCCGCGATCTCGTCGGCGATCGCCCCGAGGACGAGCTCGGCCATCGACTCATGCGCCTCGTATTCCAGGGCGTCGACCCGTCGCCCGGCATGACGCGACGCCTCGGCCTCCTGCCCCGGAGCCGGGGTCCCGGGCGTCTCCCGGGTCCGGCCCACGAAGACGACCACAGCTCCGTCCGCGGCCGTCGCGAGGCGTGCCCCGAGCTCCTCGCCGAGCCCGGTCGGGAACGGGGCGTCCCGCAGCTCGATGACCCGGATCGTGGGTCCCGTCGGTCCGTCGGAGCCGGCGCCGCCGCTCACCGGCGGGATGCAGGCGAGCTCGTCCCCGTCGGCCAGCACCGCGTCGGCGTCCGCATACTCGCTGTTCCGGGCGAACCGGACCGAGCTCCGGCCCGGAGCGAGCACCGGATACCAGTCGACGAGCGCGGTCCACGCCACCTCGATCGTGGCGGCGTCGGGCAGGTCGAGGGTCACCTCCCGGGCGCCCACCAGCTCGCGCTGGATGGCGAACAGCCGGACACGGACGCGCATCGCCGGTCAGCCGCGGTACGCGGCGATGAGCAGCCCGTCGCCGACCGGCAGGATCGTCGAGCTGAACCTGGGATCGCGCAGGACCGCCACGTCGAACCTGCGGATCGCGTCGGTCGTCCCGTCCGATCGCGACGGCTTGTCGCCCGACACCTCACCGGACCACAGGACGTTGTCGGCGGCCACGATCGCGCCGGGCAGGAGCCGAGGCACGATCGCCTCGAGGTAGGCGCCGTACTCAGGCTTCAGGGCGTCGATGAACGCGAAGTCGAACGGCCCCACGAGCGCCGCCTCATCCGGCCCGGCGGCGAAGGCCTCGAGCGCCGGCCGGTTCACCACGACGATCCGATCGTCGGCGATCCCACCCCGGCGCCACCAGCCTCGGGCGAGGTCCGTCCGGCCGCGGTCGGGATCGATCGTGACGATCGTCGCGTCGGGAGCCGCGCCGAGGGCGAGGCACAACGTCGAGAACCCGTACGCCGTGCCGATCTCGACGATGCGGTGCCGACCGGCGGCCAGCACGGACAGGATCCGGCCGGCCTCGCGATCGAGGATCGGGATGTCGTCCGGTCCGGCCGCCGCCTCGATCGCGACCAGTCCGGCGTTCAATGGCGCCGCCGTCGCCTCGATCCACTCCCGGTCCTTCGTGCTCGGGATATATCCGCCGCTCGTGCTCATCCGCGATCCTCCGTGGGCGTCAGACCAACAGGCCCGCGCCGAAATAGAGACCTGCCGCGACGATCGTGGCGGCCGCGATCGTGCCGACGTTGATGTACAGGAGGCCGGTCGCGGACTCCATCGACCTGGTGCGAGCCGTCTGGATCGCCGCCCATGAGACCGCCAGCGGGAAGATCAGGCCGACGATCAGGTACAGCCAGACGAACAGGGCCCACGGACCGGTCAACGGCGCGAACGGCGCCCCGCCCGAACCGCCGCCGAATGCGAGCGAGACGACGAAGTAGACCAGCTGGAGCGCGACGATCGCGAGCAGCAGGCGGGCGAACAGGATCAGCGGAGCCTCCGGCAGCTTCGGCGTGACGAGATACCAGTGACCCAGGATCATCGCCGCGAACACGCCGCCGGTCGCCGCGGCGAGCAGCAGGCTCTGTCCGATGAGGGCGATCGGCGCCGGGAAGCCTCCGCCCCAGCCGAGTGCCCCGAAGACGAACGCCCCGATGCCGGCGGCGACGCCGAGGAACCCGAACCAGATCGCCCGACCGCGCCGAGCCAGGACGATCGTGTAGACCGCCGCGATGGCCGTGAACGCGAGCAGGCACGACTGTCGAGCGCTGTCGTAGGTCGGGTCGATCGCAACCGCGGCGGTCCCGCCGCTGACCGTCGGAAGCGCGCCGTCCGAGAGGTAGGCGAGGAGCGCGAACCCGGTCGCGCAGGCCGACGTGAAGGCCAGGTAGCCCGCGGGTCGCGTCGGTCCGCCAGCGGGCGAGGACGACCGCCGCGAACGCACCCAGGCCGAGGGCCGCCAGGACGGTCCAGTTGATGAACGCGAGGTTCTCGGCGATCCGCTGGGAAGCCACGGTCCGAGTGTAGCCTCGCGCCACGGCCGACGCGGCCGACGCGGCCGACGCGGCCGACGCGGCCGCGAGCTAGGATGCGCCTCGGAGGTGCCCCATGGGACTGGGTCGCGAGACGACGATCACCTGGTACGGCCATGCCTGCGTGGAGGTCACCACCCCGGGCGGCAAGACCGTCCTCATCGATCCGTGGTTCGGCAACCCGCTCAGCCCGAAGGCTGCCGATTCGGTGTCCGCCTGCGACCTGCTGCTGGTCACCCACGGCCACGGCGACCATATGGGCGACGCGGTGGCGATCGCCAGCCGGCTCCGACCGGCCTGGCCGTGCATCCACGAGATGAGCCTGTGGCTCGCGCGACGGCTGCCCGGCGGGGGCGACGCCGCGACCGGGATGAACAAGGGCGGCACCGTGTCGGCCGCCGGCCTGTCCGTCACGATGACCCACGCCGACCACTCGGCCGGCGACTGGAACGCGGACGGCGGCGTGCCGCTCTATCTCGGCGAGCCGGCGGGGTTCGTCGTCCAGATGGAGAACGACTTCCGCATCTACCACGCGGGCGACACGGCGGTGTTCGGCGACATGCGCCTGATCGGTGAGCTGTATCGGCCCGACGTCGCGCTGCTCCCGATCGGCGGGCACTACACGATGGGCCCGCGCGAGGCCGCCCTCGCGGTCGAGCTCCTCGGCGTCAAGCATGTCGTGCCGATCCACTACGGGACGTTCCCGATCCTGGCCGGCACGCCCGACGAGCTCCGTGCGGCGCTCGCGGCCCGAGGCCTGACCGACGTCGAGGTCCATGCGCTCGAGCCGGGAGCCTCGCTCGACTGACGCTCGCGCTCTCGCGCCGGGCGGCTCCCTCGACCCGGGCCTCCGAACCGACTACTGGTAGACGATCACCAGCTGTGGCTTGTTGGTCGCGTCCTCACGGCTGCTGAAGTACACGCTCGTCGTTCCCGAGCTCTTCAGCGCGAAGCTGATCGTGCTGTTCGAGGTGATCGGCGTGGTCAGCGTGAACTCGACGTAGGCGTTGGCGGTGCCGGCGACCCCCGAGCCGATCGAGCTGCCCGGTAGCGCCGGTGCGTTGTTCCAGGTGAGCCCGGTCTCCGTCCAGCCGTTGCCGACCAGGTAGACGCTCTGCGTCATCGCAGAGCTCGCGGTCGTCACGTACAGCCGGAGCTTGACCGACTGGACGGTCCCGCTGAACGTCGGGACGTTGAACTGGTAGTACGGCCGATAGGTGTTCGGGGTCGCAGGGTCCTCCCGGGTCCGCATCGGGTTCGCGGTACCCGCGTTCTTGTCGACGCTCGCGGTCGCCGAGTTCACCTGGGCGTCGGCCACCGGGTTGAGCGTGATCGTCGTCGGCGAGCCACCGGTCACCGTGATGCTGACGGTGGCGTCGGTCGAGTCCTGTGCGCTGCCGTCGGTCACCTTGTAGGTGAACGAGTCGGAGCCGGTGTAGCCGGACGTCGGGGTGTAGGTCACCGACCCGGTATCGGTGTTCGGGCTGCCCGCCGCGCATGCGTTGGTCGCGATCGAACCCAGCGTGCCGTGGGTCGGATTCCCGGTGATCGTGAACGTCAGGTTGCAATCCTCGACGTCGTGCCCGGTCAGGGTGACGCCCTTGGCCGTGTTCTGAGCCGTGGAGACGCTGACCGCGTCGGCGCTCGGTTGGTCGTTCACGGCGACGACCGTGATCGAGACCGTGGCTGGCGACGAGTCGCTCGCCCCGTCGTTGACCTTGTAGGTGAACGAGTCAGGCCCGTTGTAGTTCGCGGCCGGGGTGTAGGTCACCGACGCCGAGTCGGTGAACGGGCCGCTGCCCGCGCAGGTGTTCCCGGCGATCGAGCCCAGGTTCCCATGGCTCGGCGGGCTGACGATCGAGAAGGTCAGCTCGCAGGTTTCGGCGTCCCCGCCGGAGATGATGATCGCGTGGGCCTGGTCCTCCAACACGGACGGCGACTTGTCGTCGGCGGTCGGCACTGTGTTCGATGCCGTGACGGTCAGCGTCGCCGTCGCGTCGACCAGCGAGTCGAGCGACCCATCGTTGACCTTGTACGTGAACGAGTCGCCACCGGTGTAGTTGTTGTCCGGCGTGTAGGTGATCGTCTGGGTGTCCGTGTTGGGATTGCCCGCGACGCAGGCGTTATCCGTCGGCGAGCTGAGGGTCCCATGGGCGGGCGGGCTCGTGATCGTGAACGTCGTGAGCTCGCACGTGTCGACGTCGGAGCCGCGCATCGTTACCGGCGTCGCGGTGTTCACCGTCGTCGAGGCGCTCGTCGCGACCGCGACCGGTGCGTCGTTGACTGCGGTGACGGTCAGGCTGGCCGTCGCCGGTGCCGAGTCCAGGGTCGGGTCCGTCGTCTTGTAGGTGAAGCTGTCCGGACCCGAGTAGTTCGAGGCCGGGGTGTAGATCACCGAAGCCGTGTCCGTGTTCGGGCTCCCGGCGACGCACGCCGCCCCGACGATCGGCTGGAGGGACCCGTGGCTCGGCGGGGTCACGACCGCGAAGCCGAGCTCGCACGTCTCCGCGTCGCCGCCGGACAGGTCGACCGTCGCCGCCGTGTCTTCGTTGGTCGTCTTGCTCGTGGCGTTCGCGGTCGGCTGCGTGTTGGTCGGGCCGGTCGTCTGCGTGATCACCAGCTGCGGTTTGTTGGCCCCCTCCTTGCTGGAGAAGTAGGCGCTCGTCGTCCCGCTGCTCTTGAGCGCGAAAGTGACCAGACCGTTGCCCGAGATCGACGTCGGGCTCAAAGTGATCTCGTTGTAGGCGCCCGTGGTCGGGACCGACGAGGAACCCCACAGCGTGCTGCCGATGGTCGGGGCGTTCGTCCAGGTGATGCTGCCGGTGCCCGACTCGATCCAGTTCGGGTTGGTCGTCGTGGCGTAGACGCTCTGGATGTTCGAGCTTCCGGTGTCGGCGTACAGGCGGAGCTTGACGCCCGTGACGGAGCCGGTGAGGCCTGTCACGTTGAACCGGAGGTAAGACCGGTACGTGTTCGTCGAGACCGGGTTCTCCTCGCGCGTCCGAAGCTGGGCATTCGTCCCGTAGTTCGTGGTGGCGCTGCCCGACTTGACCTGGGCGTCGGCGTCCGGCGTCAACGTGATCGTCGACGACGGCGCGCTGACCGTGATCAGGTTCGTCTGGGTGAGCGTGTCCGACTGGCTGTTGCCGTTCGTGGTCGTCAGCTTGACCGTGTAGACCCCGGGGTCGTTGTAGGTATGGCTCGGGTTCGTCAGGGTAGAGGTATTGCTCCCGCCCGAGCCCGGGTCGCCGAAATCCCAGGCATAGGTGAGCGTCGGCGTCCCAGTCGACTGGTTGGTGAACTGGACCGCCACCGGCTGGGTCCCCGACGTCTTGTCCTGGGTGAACGCGGCCTGCGGGTCCTTCGGCGGTCCGCCCCCGAGCGTGTCGTGGTGGTGCCAGTAGAAGTCGGTCGTGTCATTGAAGGCCTCGACGACGACACCGGTCGTCGAGGTGACGTTCTGCTTCGTCGATGTCGCGTTGTTCATCTTGGCGCTGGCGTCGTCGCGGATCACCGTGGTGCCCAGACCCGCTGCGAACGAGATGTTCGAGACGGGCGACGTCTTCTCGAAGATGTCGCCGCCGCTCTGGCCGGACCCGCCGGCCGTCCGCGCTCCGGTCATGTATACGTGGAGGACGTTCCCGGACCCCTTTTCCTCAAGCTCGAGGATGGGCCGCGTGTTGCTGCCGACGTTGTCGATCCCGACGACGAAGTTGCTCCATGAGCCACCGCTGGTCCGGCGGAGCAGCTTGATCAGCGGATTCGCGCCGGTCAGGCTCGTCTTCACGACGATGTAGATCTGGCCGGAGGCATCCGTCTTGACGTTCATGTGGTCGTCGGGCTGGCTGGCTCCGGACAGGGCGACCTCACCGGTCCAGACGGTCGTGTCGGGGGTGCCGTCGACGCGCCAGGCGAAGTAGTCCTTGGCGTCGGCCTGATTGCTCCAGTAGACGCCGATGCGATGCTCGCCGCCGACGGTGAAGGCGATGATCGTCGAGATGTCGTCGGCATCGGTCGTCACGCCGATGGGCTGGTTCCCGACCGGGAGGACCGCCGGGGCGGACCAGGACGCATCATTCCCATTCACGGTGTGATTCGTGTAGACGAGGCGGTTGGAGCCCGACGGCTGGGTCCAGGTCGCCCAGAGCATCCCGGTCGAGTCCTTGGCGATGACGAGGGACTCGCTGTGCAGCCCACTCCGGATGATCGCCGGGAAGCCGTTGTCCAGGCTGTAGGTCCCGCCGTTGTAGCTGAATCGATAGAGTCGGGCCTCGTAGGCGGACCCCGTCCCTGTGGCGCCGGCATCAGACTGGATCTGGGACGCGACATAGAGCTTCGTCCCGTCCCACAGCGTGTCCGCGCGGAGGTGGTTGCTGCTTCGGTTATCGATCTGGACCCCGGTCGAGGCCCAGACGTCGTTGGAGCCGAGCTTGTAGATCACCAGCCCGCCACCCGTCGACGGCTGAAGCGCACCCCACCAGGAGCCGGCGTTATACCAGAGCTTGCTCTCGGGCTTCGACCCCGTGACGGCGCTCCCGCCGGTGTCGGCGAAGTCCTTGTGTCCGACGTCCGCGGCGGCCGTCACCGCCGCACCTGCCACGAGCAGCAGGAGCAAGCTCGCGAAGATCGCTCGGCCGAGTCTGGTGATCAACGGATTCATCGATAGCCCCCTGGTGGTCCCCCTGGACGCCACTCAGGCGCCTTTTCGTTTGAAGACGGCGACGACCGTCCACCACATGATCTTGAGGTCGAGCCCGAGCGACATGCTCTGGAGATACTCGACGTCGAGCCGGAGCCGCTGGTCGAAGGTCGCGGCGTTGCGCTCCTTGACCTGCCACAGGCCGGTGATGCCCGGCACGGCCTCGAGCCGCTCGGTGTGCCACAGATCGTAGGTGCTGGCCGCGAAGGAGGTCGGGCGCGGCCCGACCAGGCTCATGTCCCCGCGCAGGACGTTGAGGATCTGGGGAAGCTCGTCGAGGCTCGTCTTGCGCAGGAACTTGCCGACCCGGGTGATCCGCGGGTCGTCGATGATCTTGAAGTCGGGCGGCGGCAGGATGTTGAGGTGCATCAGTGACGCCTTGAGCGCCTCGGCATCACGGACCATCGTCCGGAACTTGTACATCCCGAAGCGGATCCCGTGCTGGCCCGTGCGCTGCTGGGTGAACAGGATCGGCCCGGGCGAGTCGAGACGGACGGCCAGGGCGCAGACCAACAGGACCGGCGCGACCAGCGGCATGATCGCCAGGCAGACGATCAGGTCGAACGCTCGCTTGATCGGGCGGTACCGCTCGGTCCGGGCGACCGAGGGGACCGCGGCGTCAGCTCGAAGACTCACGACGGTCGATCACGGGCGGATCCGGGACGAGGTGCGGGCGGAGCTCGATGACGTCGGCCGGCAGATCCGCGGGACGGCCGACACCGACCGGCACCGGGACGGATGCCAGGGGTGCGCCGTACAGGGCGGCCAGGAGGGCGCCACTGGTCAGGCCATCTGTCGGGAACGCGGCGATCGAGACGCCGGTCCCGGCGACCTCGGGCTGGCGCGACCGGATCCGCTCGACGAGACGCTCCGCCTCGGGACGGTCCGTCTCCGGGAGCAGCAGGTTGACCTCGCCGTGGTCGGCCCACGTCCGGTCGATCCGGCGCAGATGCGGCGCGATCGCCGCGGCGCGGGCTTCCGCGTCCGAACCGGCCTCACCGGGCAGCCGGACGATGGCCAACGGGCGCTCGTGGCGGCGAGCCCGGGCGATCTCGCGATGGACGTCCGCCCAGCCGGCCTCGCTCGACATCGGCGCGGCCATCGGGACCGCGCGCTCATCCCGAAGCCGAGCCATGACGAGGAAGCCGACGAGGACCGCGAGCGGCAGGGCCAGCACGACCGGCAGGAGGCTACCGGTCGCGATCCCCCACCCGATGAGGCCTCCGAAGATCGCCGCCACCCCCGCGACGATCATCAGTAGTCGCCGAGGAGCGTCGGCTCCGTGAGGCTGAGGGCCGCGGCGGATGCCGTTCGACCGCCGACCACCGCAGGATGCGCCTGTGCCGGGGCGTTCGAGACGAGCTCCTCCGGGTCCATCCGACCGCGTCCGAATGAGACGTAGGTGAAGCCGGCCCGGGCCAGCACGTCGGGCGTCAGGGCGTTCCGACCGTCGACGATGAGCGCCTGGCGCATCATCTGCGCGGCGGCGTCCCAATCGAGACCGGCGAACTCCGCCCATTCGGTGACGAGGGCGGCAGCGTCGGCGTCGGCCAGGGCCTCGAACGCCGAACCGACGGTCAGCAGTCCGTCGACCTCGCGAGCGGCACGAACGCGTGCCTTCTCCATCGGGTCGTAGGCGACGACGGTCGCGCCCCGCTCGATGAGCAGCTGGGCGACGGTCAGCGCCGGAGCCTCGCGGAGGTCGTCGGTCCCCGGCTTGAAGGTCAGACCGAGCAGGGCGATCCGGCGACCGGTCAGCTCGCCGCCGGTCAGCTCCTGGAGCCGATCGACGAGCTCGACGCGCTGGTCGTGGTTGATCTGGTCGACGGCCGCGAGGAGCGGTGTCTGGACCCCGATCCGGGCGGCGTTTCGGACGGTCTGGGTGACCTGGTGCGGCAGGCACGAACCGCCGAAGCCGATCCCGGCCTTGAGGAAGCTCCCGCCGATGCGGGTGTCGTAGGCCATCGCGCCGACGACGTCGTCGACCTTGCCGCCGTACGCGTCGCACAGCCGGGCGAGCTCGTTGGCGAACGAGATCTTCGTGGCGAGGAAGAGGTTGGCGCCGAGCTTGGACAGCGAGGCGTCCACGCCGCGCATCACGATGATCGGGGCGTCCACGCGGTGGTAGACCCGTCGGATGGTGCGCACGCCGTGCCCATCGGGGTCCCGGATGACGCCGGCCACGACGCGGTCCGGACCGAGGTAGTCGGCGACCGCCTGGCTCTCACGGGTGAACTCGGGATTGAGGATGACCGGGACGCGGGGACGACCGGCCTGGTCGCGGATCTCGTCGACGATCGACCCGAGCTGGCGGACGAAATCGGGCGGGATGGTCGAGCGGACCACCAGCACGGCGTCGTCGGCGAGGAGCGGGACGACCTCGGTCAGGCAGCGCAGGATCGTCCCGGTCTGCCAGTTGCCCTCGGCGTCGGTCGTGCCGACCGCGACCATCGCGACGTGCGCCGACGCCAGCGCCTCTGCCGGCTTCCCACTGAATCGCAGCGTGCCTGCAGCGACGTAGGTCTCGACCAGCTCCTCGAGACCGGGCTCATGAAGGGGCATCTCACCGTTGGTGAGACTGGTCACCCGCTCCGGGTCCGCCTCGAGCCCGGTGACGTCGTGATCCCAGCGGGCGAGGCCCGCCGCGGTCACCAAGCCGACGTAGCCGAGCCCAACCACCGTTATCCGCACTTTGTGCCCTCCCCCGAGGCATGACGCTCGACCCGAACAGCTCACCCTGCTCGCCGATACATCCCTCGTTCCCCAGATGCGATCTCCCCGATCGCCGGTGCCGGTGCGTACGTCTGTTCGAGTCTTCCGGATGTCCGGAACGCGCAAGGTGCGACGGGCTGGTTTCGCCAAGTACGAAGAACGTGGGAGATAAGTCCGGTTTCGCCCGCCGGAACCCGAAGCCTCGATACAGGTCGCATCACCGACTCACGGAGTCTACCGAGGCCTACCTTGCGGTCGCAATAACAAACAGGTCGTTCATGACCCGTTAGTACTGTTCGAATCGGTAGCGGAACGTGAATGGCGGTGCGTGCGACGCACCATTCCGGGCGCCGATGGTCCTATGGTTCCCCCACGCGGTCGGTTGCCATTAGGATGGGTGCCCGCCGCCCGACGGAACCGTGGAGGCCGACCATCCAACTGGCGCTACCGATCCTGTTCGTCATCTCGGCGATCGTGTTCGGACCGCTGTCCGCCTGGCTCGCCGTCGTGCGCGAGCGGAGCGCGCCGATCTGGTTCGCCTACGGGCTGCTCCTCGGCCCGATCGCGCCGGTCCTGATCGCCCTCGCTCCGCCCGGGCGTTGTCGGGTCTGCGGGGCGCGCGGACGTGGCTGGCTGCGGACCTGCGACAACTGCGGCTCACCGCTCGACGGCGCCCCGCGGGTGGCCGTGCGGATGTCGACGACGGAGGAGCCGGTCGTCCAGGCGAGCCAGACCGTCGCCTCGGCGTCGACGACGGCCCGGAGCGGGGCCAATCTCGCCGCGGTGGGAGCCGTCCCGGCGGCCAGCATGACCCCGGGCGCGGCCGCCTCGACGGCCCAACCCGTAGCTGCGAGGGGGTCGGCCGACACCGAGATCCTGGCGACCGGCGTGTTCGTCGGCGGGTCGGTCCACCTGTCGCTCGGCGCGCGTTACGCGATCGCCCGACGGAAGCGCACCTTCGAGGTCCGCGGGCCCGTCGACATCGCGCCGGGGGTGCTCCGTCTCGAGCGGGCCATGACCGGGCTCGACGCGACGGTCGTCGCCGATCGCCTGGTCGTCACGGAGAAGACGACCGGGCGGCCGAGCTTCGTCATCGTCTTCCAGTCGCTGACCGTCCAGGACGGGATCGACCTCGAGTCGGCGTTCGGGGCCAAGAAGCGGGCACCGCGCCGGACCACGGGGACCTCATGAGCCGGGGGCGAGACTCATGACCGACGAGACGCTGACCACCGACGGCCAGCAGGCGCCTCGTCCGACGGGCGGGGGCCTGGCGGCCGTGCTCGCGCCGGAAGGCGTGGCAGCCATCCTGGCGGTGATCGTCGTCGTCGTGCTCCTCGGCAGCCGGCTGTCCGCCGGCGGCGGTGTCGCGCTCGCGACGCCGTCGCCCGAGCCCGACCCCCGTTCCGACGGCGACGCCGGCGCCGGGGGTCGACACCGCAGCGATCGACCAGCTCCTGCGTCGGTGAACGCGCACTTGCGCGACCGGTCACCAGTGATCGTGACGAAGGTCGGCGACGCAAGCCGGTCGACCCTGGCATCGTCCGGTTCGCGTTCCAGCCGATCACGATCGAACTCGACCAGCGTGGCAATCGCGGCGCGCAGCGGACTTGACGCGTCGCCGGGCGGGGCCGACGTCGGGCACGAGGTCGCGACGTTCTACGCGACCCTGCGAGCAGACCAGATCGACGCCGACCAACAGCACTGCCAGATCGCGAGCAACGTGCCTGCGACTGGACGAGAGTGCGCAGCGGCGATCGCCAAGACCCTCGAGTCGATCCCGGCCCTCGACGATCGAGCTCGAGGCACTCCTCGCGGCGAGCGGCCAACCCTCTCCGTCCGCCGAGCCGTCGACGTCTCGCCAGCCCGAGCGCGCCGCCCAGTGCCTCCGTGGCGCCGTCGCCGTCCGTGGTGCCGTCACCGACGGCCGTGCCGACCCCGACCGCGACACCGATCCCGGTCACGCCACCGCCGGCATCGGTCGCGCCATCCATTCGCCCATCCGGGTCACCCGGGGCCTCGCCTGCCCTCGGGCCGAACCTGATCCAGGACGGCTCGTTCGAGACCGGCGTCGGTCCGCCGTGGCAGCTCGCAGCGTGCGGACACCGCGGCGACGGCGACGGTCTCGCTCGAGATCGAACGACCCCACAGCCACAAGCCGTCGGCGAGGATCGACATCCAGGCGCCGAGCAACCGGGCGATCGGGCTCACCTACCAGCAGTCCGGCTTCCGCATCCAGGCAGGCGCCAATTACCACGTCTCGATCGCGCTACGGTCGACCGATCTCCGGACCGTCCGGATCCGGATCGCCGACTCCGCCACCGGTCAGCTCATCGGCTCGATGAACTATCACGATCGGCGCCACGTGGACGGTCGAGACCTTCGACTTCAGCCTCGTTCGTCGGCAGCGACTTCGCGGTGTTCTCGATCGACGTCGGACGAGAGCGGCGAGACGGTCTGGGTCGACGACGTCGTTCTGGCGAGGATCTCCCCCGGCTGAGTCAGCGGATCCGGAGCGCACCGCGCACGACCGAGCGCCAGTTCAGCGCGTGCGCAGGCTCCGGTGCCAGGCGATCTGGGCGAGCAGCCCCTCGCGCGCGCCGACGGTAGGGCGGTAGCCGAAGGTCGCCTCGGCCCGGGCGGTGATCGCCCCGGTCCGGCGCTGGTCGCCGGGCTGGGCGTCGCGGCGCTCGATGACCGGCTCGACCCCGACGCCCTCGGCGATCGTCGCGACCGCCTCGTTGACCGTCAGCGACTCGCCGCCGCCGATGTTGTAGATCTCGCCGATCCGCCCGCCCTCGAGCGCCCGGACCGTGCCGTCGACGGCGTCGGTGATGAACGTGTTCGAGCGGGTCTGCTCGCCGTCGCCGAAGATCGTGATCGGCCGCCCATCGAGCATCGCCTCGATGAACTTGTGATAGGCCATGTCGGGGCGCTGCCGCGGGCCGAAGATCGAGAAGTAGCGGACGATCACGGCCGGGAACCCGAAGGTGGCGACGTGGGCCAGGATGAGGTGCTCGGCCGCCAGCTTCGTCACGCCGTAGGGCGAGATCGGACGAAGGGGCATCGATTCGTCGCCGACCGCCTCCAGCCCGTAGACCGACGAGGTCGACGCGTGGAGGAAGCGACCGACCCCGGCGTCCCGGCAGGCCTCCAGCAGTCGCGCCACGCCGAGGACGTTGCAGTCGAGGTAGGCCTCGACGTCCTGCCAGCTCCGTGGGAGGCCCGGCATCGCAGCCTCGTGGATCACGGCCTCGACGCCGTCGACCGCGGGCGTCAGGGGATCCCGCCTCAGGTCCAGCTCGTGGAACGTGAAGCCCGGGCGGCCGAGGACGGCCGACAGGTTCCGCTCCTTGATCGGCCGGGCGTAGTAGTCCGTGAAGCCGTCGAGGCCGACCACCTCGTGGCCGTCCGCCAGCAGACGCTCGGCGACGTGGGACCCGACGAAGCCGGCGACGCCGGTGACGAGGATGCGCATGTGGCGGGAAGCCTACCGGATGACGGAGGCGTCGTCCCAGTCGAGCGCGATCCCTCGGCCACCGGATGGGCTCCGGACGCAGACCCGGTCGAGCGGCGCGGTGCTCGCCTGCCGCCACGGGATCCCGCGGACGCCGAGGATCAACCGCCCGCGGCCGTTGCGAAGCTGCCAGTCGTACGTCCTTCGGGCGACGTGGACGACGACCGTCGATCGGTACCACGCTCCTGCCCGGACGGGCACGAGGGTGATGATCTTCGTCGCGCCGCGGAAGTAGGCGAAGAACCCGCTTCGTCCGAACAGGACGCGGGCCGCCTCGACCTTCGACCCGCGCACGTTGGTGATCACCCCGTCGGTCGCGCCGGTCCGGGCCAGGCGGACGCGAAGGTCGACGGTGACGTCGGTCTTGCCGGTCGGGAACGACTTGCAGGCCTGGATCTCCTGGCCGGGTGTCGCCGAGGCGATCGACGCGCTCCGGTTCGTCGGCGTCGGACGGCCGACGATCGTGAACGCCTTGGCCGGGTCGTTGTCACCGAGCTTCCAGCCGGTGTTCGGGCTCGATCCGACCGGCCACGGGTTGAAGTCGTCGAAGAAGATCCTCCGTGGTCGCGTCTGGGCGGGTCCCGGGGCTCCCGTCCCGGCCGCGACGCCGCCGCCGAGGTCCATGACCCCGTGGAAGTAGCGGAACGTCACCGGGTCGTAGGCCAGGAAGACGAGCCCGGAATCGGCTGTGACCGGGTCCTTCGTCGACGTCGCGTGGCCGATCGTCGTCGACGTCGCGTCGCTGATGAACGGCTGACCGACCCCGGTCGGGAACTCCGGGCTGTCGGCCAGCGCCCGCTTGTAGTTGATGGCGCCGCCTCGCGTCGGTGTGGTGGCGACGATGTAGACGATCCCCGCGGTCGGGTCCAGGGCGATCGCCGGCGAGGCGTGCTGGTCCTGGAGCCGCGAGTACAGGACGCTCGACCAGGCACCGTCGACCGTCCGGGTGAGCAGGAGCACCTGCGGCGCGCGCCCGTTCGAGCTCGGGTCGTCCGAGACCGCGGTCCTGACCGTGGCGAACAGGCGGCCGTCCGGCGCCGCGATGGCCTTGAGCTGGCCGCTGGCGAGGTCCCGACCGGTGAGGGCCACCTCGGGGACCCCCCACGAGTCGTCCGGGTCGCCGTCCTCGTGGCTGCTCAGATAGAACGCGCCGTCCGCCCGGCTGCTCCACATCACACCGACGCGGCCGGGTGCATAGGCCAGGACGGTCGCCACGTCGTCCTTGGTCACCAGGCTGTGGTCGACCGGAAGCGCGAACGGCTGGCCCCAGAACAGGTCGTTGCCCTCGGTCCGGTTGACCATGATCTGGCCCTCGGCGGCCACGAAGGTCGTCCACAGCTTGCCGGTGGTGTCCTTGGTCAACACCAATGAATCGACCCCGGCCGACGTGATCGGCACCGGGAAGTTCGGGTCGAGGGTGAACCCCAGGGCCTTGGGATCGAAGCTGTATCGGCTGAGCAGCGCCGCTCCCGACGCGGACAGGGTCCGGACGCCGCTGGCGATGTACAGATGGGTGCCGTCCCACAGGCAATCGGGCTGAGCGAGCGGCCGGTCGTCCACGACCGTGCCGGTATCCCGCCACGCCGCCCCGGAACTGACCAGCTCGTAGATGTGGTAGGCCTTCGTGATCGGCTCGAGCATCACCGCCCACCACGATCCGCCGGCGACCCACAGCTTGGATTGCGCCTTGTCGCCGGTCGGCGCGGGCGGCGCGGTGGGTCCGAGGATCGGCCCCGGATAGCTGGCGACGGCCGACTCCGGCGGCAGCGTGGCCGACGGCGAGGGCTGGGCGATCGACGGCGCGGGGCTCTGGTCGGGGGTCGTCCGTCCGAACGGCTCGTTCGTCGCGGTCCAGACGATGACGGCCGTGAGCACGGCGATCGCAGCGAGGCCGACGAGCTTGATCCGGTTGGACATGCGCTCCGATCTCCGTGGCCCGTGCCCGCGACTCGGGCCGGGCGGCTGGCGGCGGCGAGTATACGACCGCTCCGCGGCAAGCCGGACCGACATGGACCGGAGCCCGGATCGACCCCTATAGTGGCGCCGTGCAGCAGGTCTTCCTGTTCTCCGGGATCGCGGGCATGCTCGGCGCGCTGGCGCTGGTCGTGTCCCGTTGGACGTGGGGCGCGGGTTCGGTGCTCCGACGGATGATGCTCGGCGTGATCCCCGGGATCTCGGGTGCGTTCATCATCGGGGTGTGGCAGACGGACCTCATCCCGGACTCGATGGAATCCGCCCTGTTGCCGATCGTCCTGGGGATCGGCTCGTTCGCCATCGGGATGCTCGTCCTGCTCCAGCTTCGCGCCCGATAGCGGTCCGCCGATGACCGAGCCCGGCGCCCGGCCGACGGACTTCGACCTGCACGGCGCCGTCGGCCTCCGACTGATCGGCGCGACCGCGGCCGAGACGAAGGCGGTCCGTCGCCAGCTGGGTCCCATCGAGCGGCCGCTCGAGCGTGAGCCCGACATCGAGATCGAGTACGTCGATCGGATCCCGCCCGACGGCCCGCTGCGGGCGATCAGCCTGGACGACGCGGGGTTCGACGGCTCGTCGTTCGTCATCCTCCGGGGTCGGTTCAAGGCGCCGGTCCGGGTCGCCATCCCGCTCGACGTCGTCGGCGGCCGATGCCGGATCGTCGCGGAGCACGGGGTCGGACCGATCCCGCTCCTGGTCCCGATCGTCAACGTGACGGCGCTCGAGCACGATCTGCTGCCGATCCACGCCTCGGCATTCACCCACCACGGCCGGGGCGTCCTGGCGACCGGCTGGGCGAAGGGCGGCAAGACCGAGACGCTGCTCGCGTTCGCCGCGCGCGGCGCGACCTACGTCGGCGACGAATGGATCTACCTGACCGACGATGGTCGGATGGTCGGGCTGCCCGAGCCGATCCGCCTGTGGGACTGGCAGCTCCGCCAGATGCCCGAGTTCCGTGCCCGGGTCTCGCGCTCACAGCGAGCTCGGCTCGTGTCGACGAGGGCGCTCAGCGAGGTCGTCCGGGGCGCGGCCGACGCGCCGTTCGTCCGGTCGACCGCCGGGGGGCGGACCCTCCGCCGCGCGCGGCCGTACGTCGACCGCCAGCTCGACGTCCAGATCCCGCCGGCCCAGCTGTTCGACGGACGGATCGAGCCCGACGGCGCGAGACTCGACCAGGTCGTGTTCGTGGAGAGCGCGGACGTGGAGGGGGTGCTCGTCGAGCCGATCGCCGGGGCGGAGGTGGCCCGCCGGATGGTCCACTCGATCCGTCACGAGTGGCTCGACCTGTGGACCGCCTATCTCAAGTGGCGCTACGCGTTCCCGGATCGCCCGAACCCGATCCTGGACGGCCTCGAGGCGACCCTCGGCGCCCGGCTCGATCGCGCGCTCGCCGGACGCCCGGCGTTGTCGCTCCGCCACCCCTACCCGCCCGACCTCGCGGCGATCGCCGACGGGCTCGAGCCGCACCTGGGCTGACACCCCGTCTCGGTGCCGAAGCGCACCGGGAAGTCGCCGAACGGGCCATGCCGGACCCGCCGAATGTCCCATTCGGGCGGCCTGAATCCCTACACTATGCGCTCCGCGTCGTTCGTCCCAGTCCATCCGACGCGGGGTCAGGGGGAACCGTTGCTCAGCGTCCCGGGTACGTCGGCCACGGGCCGTCCGGAAGGAAGACGCCGATGGTGACCGTCGCCCTCGTCGGGCCGGATGGCGCCGGCAAGTCGACCGTCGCGAAGCGCGTCGTCGCCACGCTCCCGTTCCCGGCCTACTACATCTACATGGGCGTGAACCTCGAGTCGGGTTCGACGATGCTGCCGACGACGCGGCTCGCGCTCGCCGTCAAGCGATCCCGCGGCGGGTCGGGCGAGATGACGCCGCAGACCGCCGAACCGACCGCGGTCGACGCGGGATCGGCGGCGCCCGCCCGGCGGCGACGGGGACCGATCCGCAGCCTGCGGGCCGGCCTGCGCATGGCGAACTGGCTGGCCGAGGAGTGGTTCCGCCTGGGGATCGCGACCGTCCACGAGCGCCGGGGGCAGGTGGTCGTGTTCGATCGCCACTTCTTCTGCGACTACTACGCCTACGACGTCGTCGATCGCGGGCCGGGCCGTTCGCTGGCGAGCCGGATCCACGGGACCAACCTGCGACGGCTCTATCCGAAGCCCGACCTGGTGATCATGCTCGACGCCCCGGCCGAGGTGTTCTTCGCCCGGAAGGGCGAGGGGACCGTCGAGTCGCTCGAACGCCGCCGGCAGGAATACCTGGCCCAGGCCGACCTCTTCCGCCGGTTCGTGGTCGTCGACGCGCGCCAGCCGACCGAGGCGGTCGTCGCCGACGTGCGCGAACGGATCGCCGAGTTCGTCCGAGGTGCGCCGGTCCGGACGATGACCGCCCTCCCGGACGATCGAACCTGACGATGGCTGGGCACGCCGCGACGTCCGTCCCTTCGCCGGCCCGGCACCCCGCCGTCGTCGTCGCGCTCGACTGCATCACGGGGCTGCAGACCGCCCGGATCCTGGCCGCCCGCGGGGTCCCGGTGACGGGCGTGGCCGCGGATCCGCGGCACTACTGCTCCCGGACGCGAGCCGTCCGCCGGGTCGTCGCCAGCCCGACGGCGGGCGAACCCCTGATCGCGACGCTGGAGAGGATCGGGCCGCAGGTCGGCGACCCGACCCGGGGAGGGCCCGCGTTCCTGGTCCCATGCTCCGACACGTCGGTCCTGTCCATCTCGGCCGCGCGCGAGCGGCTGGCTCCATGGTTCCGGTTCGTGCTCCCGGCGCACGACCTCGTCGCACGGCTGGTCGACAAGATCGGGTTCACCGAGCTGGCCCAGGCCAACGGTCTGGCCATCCCACCCACCCGCATCCTGCGCTCGCGAGCGGATGCCGAGGCGGCCGCGTCGACGCTCGCCTATCCCGTGGTCATGAAGCCCGGCGTCAAGACGGCCCGCTGGCAGGCGGCCACGAAGGCCAAGGTCTTCCGCGTCGACGACGCCGCCGGACTGCTCGAGACGTACGACCGGTGTGCCGGCTGGACGGATGCGCTGATCGCCCAGACCTGGATCGATGGGGCCGAGACGGACCTGTACACCTCGAACCTGTACTTCGATCGGACGTCGCGGCCGCAGGTCACGTTCATCACCCGGAAGCTCCGGCAGTGGCCGATCGAGACGGGCACGGGGTGCCTGGGGGTGGAGGCGCGCAACGACGCGGTCCTCGAGGAGTCGATCCGGTTCTTCCGGAGCGTCGACTACCAGGGCCTCGGCTACCTGGAGATGAAGCGCGATCCCCGGACGGGAGCCCACTACATCATCGAGCCGAACATCGGGCGCCCCACCGGCCGTTCGGCGACCGCCGAGCGGGCCGGCGTCGAGCTGCTGATGACCGCCTATCGCGACGCGTTCGAGGAGCCGCTCCCCGAGGCGCGGACGCAGCGGTACGAGGGCGTCAAGTGGATCTACTGGCGGCGCGACCTGCAGTCCTCGCTGGTCGCGGCGCGGCACGGCGAGCTCTCGCCGCTCGCCTGGTGGCGCTCGATCCGCGGCCCCAGGGTCGAGGCGGTCGGCTCGTGGCGCGACCCGCTGCCGTTCGTGCTCGACGCCTGGCGGGTCGCCGGCCGGCTCGGTCGCCGGATCCGGCCGGGTCGCCCGTCTCGTCCGACCGCGCCCGATCCGGCGCGAGGCAAGGCCTGACATGGGCGGACCCCGAGCCGCAGCTGCCGCCGTCGCGGCCACGCCTGTGTTCGGCGGCGTCGTTCGCGCGCTCGAGGCGATCGACCGGGACCGCCCGGACGTCCTCCCGGTCCTGACCTACCACCGGGTCGCCGAACCGGACGACGACCATCATCCGGGCCTGATCAGCGCGACGCCGACGACGTTCGGCGACCAGATCGAGGCGCTCGGACGACGCTTCTCGTTCGTCTCGCTGGCGACCGTGCTGGATCGGCTGGACGGCGGAGCCCCGGTGCCGCCGAGGTCGATCCTGCTGACCTTCGACGACGCGTACCGCGACTTCGCCCTGAACGCCTGGCCGATCCTCCGGGTCCAGGCGATCCCGGCCGTCCTGTTCGTGCCGACCGCCTTCCCCGACCAACCGATCGCGTTCTGGTGGGATCGGCTCTACTCGGCCCTGCTCCGGACCGAGCGGGTCACGCCGCTCGAGACCGGCCAGGGTCCGCTGCCGCTGGCCACTCGCGACGACCGCGTCGCGGCGTTCCGCTCGCTCCGTGGCCAGGTCAAGGCGCTGCCGCACCGCGACGCGATGGTCCTGGTGGACGACGTCGTGGGTCAGCTCGGGGGCAGGCCGGGCGAGTCGTCCGTCCTGGGCTGGGAGGATCTGCGACGCCTGGCGGCCGAGGGCGTCACCCTGGCCCCGCATTCGCGCGTCCATCCCCTGCTCGAGCGGGTGGACCCGGCCGATCTCGATGCGGAGATCGACGGCTCCCGGGCCGACCTCGTGCGGGAGATCGGCTCGGCACCGGCGGCGTTCGCGTATCCCAGCGGGAGCCACTCCGACGGAGTGGTCGAGCGGGTCGCGGCGCTCGGGATCCGGGCCGCATTCACGACGATCCGAGGGGTGAACGACCTTCGCCGCGCGGATCGACATCGATTACGACGGATCAATGTCGGGGGACGCTCGAGCCCAGCGCTCATCCGGGCGCAGGCACTCGGGTGGCTGGCTCGTTGAGTCGGCCGAACGCGACGGTGATGGTAGGCTGCGGGTCCGGCGGGTCGTCCAGGGACGGTCGCCGCTGCTCGCTCGACGGAGGAACGTAGGTTGGAGCTCTCGGGCTACTTCGCGGTCGCGCGACGCTGGTGGTGGACGCTGCTCGTGGCAGCCTGGGTCGCCGGGCTGGCCGGTTATTACGTCGCCAGTCGCCTCGCGCCCACGTACGAATCGTCGGTCGAGATGCTGGTCGGTCCGATCAACACGGATGCGGCCACGGTCGGCGCGTCGGCCAAGCTGATCCAGACCTACGCCTCGCTGGCGACGACCGGACCGGTCCTCAACGACGTCGTCAAGGAACTCGACTTCGAGGCCTCGCCAGCGTCCATCGCCGCCAACACGCGGGTCTCGGCCAACGTCGACAGCCGGATCCTGACGATCCGGGTCGACGCGGGAGGCTCGGAGGAGGCGGCCAAGATCGCCAACGGGATCGCCGCCGTGCTCGAGGAACGGGCGAGCGCGGGGATCATCCGTCCCGAGGGCAGCCTGACCGTCACGGACCCGGCGGTCCCGAACCCGGTGCCGGTCGCACCGCAGGTCTCGCTGATCGTGCTGCTGGCGACCGCGGCGGGTATCCTGGCGGCCCTCGTCCTCGTCCTCATGATCGAGTATCTCAGCCGGACGGTGAGCAGCCGGGAGGAGCTGGCGAAGCTCGCCGGCGCCCCGGTCCTCGGTTCCGTGCCGGCGCCCCGGAAGACGCGAGCCAGCGCCAAGGACCTCGTCGACGACGGGTCGTCGGCCGCCAATATCTATCGGGTGCTGGCTGCGCGGATCGTGTTCGGGGATCCCGATTCCGTCCTCCACAGCATGGCCATCGTCGACGCCGAGTCCGACACCGGCTCGGCGGTCGTGGCGATCAACCTGGGACGCGCGCTGGCGCGGCTCGGGCGCCGTGCCGTCGTCATCGACAGCGGCTCGCGGAGCAGCCTGGCCGAGCTCTACGGCATCGAACCGGCGCCCGGCATCCGCGACGTCCTCAGCCGTGAGGTCCAGCCGCGGGCCGCGATGCGCGTCGTCTCCGACCGCCTGGCGATCATCCCGGCAGGCTACGAGGGCGGCGACGCGATCGACCCCGAGCGCGCTCGAGCCGTGATCCAGGAGCTCCTCGCCTCGGCCGACGTCGTCATCGTCTCGGCCCCACCCGTGCCGGCCGGTCCAGGCGCCCTGTCCTGGGCGCGAGCGGTCGGACGGACGGTCCTCGTCGCGCGTCGCGACCACGCCCGCCGCGAGGACATCGAGGCGAGCGCCGAGACGCTCGTCCACGTCGGCGGGAGCCTGATCGGGACGATCATGTCCGAGCGTCCCGCGGCGCTGGCATGGATCTTCGGACGCGGGCGAGCGAGCTCGAGCAAGCCCGTCAAGGCGACACCGATGGCCACCAAGACCGCCCGGCCGGCCGCCCCGGTCGCGCCTCCGTCGGACGGTCAGCGCTCGTCGTCGACGTCCACGTCGACGACGACGTACTCGAGCTCCGCCGCCCCGTACCAGCCGCCGGTCACGACCGCCCCGATCTCGTCGTCGACCTACCAGGCGCCGACCTCGAGCTACGCGACGACCCCACCGGCCGGCTATCCCAGCGCGGCCCCGTCCGCGGCCCCGCCGGTGCTCGCGCCGTCGACGATCCGCCCGACGGTCATCCGGGCGAGTGCCCCGGTGCCGCCGCCTCAACCGGTCACCCCGACGCCGATCGCGCCGACGCCGATGTCGGTCGCGCCGCCGCCCGACGTCACGGCGTCGGCGTCCAGCGCCTCGCGGTCGACGGCGGCGAAGCCGAGGACGACCACCGGGCAGTCCCGCTCCACGACGTCCAAGCCGCGGACCTCGCGGTCCACGACGCCGAAGAACCCGACCGACAGCCGCTGAGCCAGGCCCGGTGCGCGTCCTCGTCACCGGCGGAGCCGGCTACATCGGATCCGAGACGGTCCGGCTGCTGACGACCCGCGGCCACAAGCCGGTCGTGCTCGATACGCTCGAGCGCGGCCATCGTGCCGCCGTCGACGGGGCGTCGCTGGTCGTCGGATCGGTCGCCGACGCCGCGCTCGTCGAGTCGACCCTGCGCGACCACCGGATCGAGGCCGTCATCCACTTCGCGGCGTTGAAGTCGGTCGAAGCCTCGTTCGTCGATCCGGCCGGTTACTTCGGGACGAACGTCGGCGGATCGTTCGCCCTGCTCGGCGCGATGGGCCGAGCAGGCGTGCCGGCGCTCGTCTACTCGTCCTCGTGCGCCGTGTACGGGACACCGTCCGACCTGCCGGTCCGTGAGACGAGCGAGCTGCGACCGGAGAATCCATACGGCGAGACGAAGCTGCTCGTGGAGCGGGCCCTGCGCTGGTTCGACGGCGCCGGGATCCGGTCGATCAGCCTGCGCTACTTCAACGCCGCCGGGGCGGCGTTCGACGGCCGGCACGGCGAGGATTGGACGGACGCACCGAACCTGGTCCCGGTGGTGATCAAGGCCGCCCTCGGCCGAGGGCCCGCTGTCCGGGTCCTCGGCTCCGACTATCCGACACCCGACGGGACCGCGATCCGGGACTACGTCCATGTCGCCGACCTGGCCGAGGCGCACCTGCTGGCGGTCGAGGCCCTGGCCGGCGGCCTGGCGAGCACGACGGTCAATCTCGGGACCGGGCAGGGCTCGTCGGTGCGAGAGGTGATCGAGGCCGTCGGGGCGGCGGCGGGCCGACCCGTCCCGGTGGTCGAGGCGCCGCGACGGACCGGCGACCCGGCCGCGATCTGGGCCGACCCCGACCGAGCCGCGGCGACGCTCGGGTGGAGCGCCCGGCATCGGCTGGACGCCATCGTCGAGACCGCGTGGCGCTGGCACTCCACCCATCCGGACGGCTACGCATCGTGACCGCGCTGGCGTTGACCGCCGAGGCCGAGCCGGATCGCGGACCGGTCGCCGAGCCGGCGGGGCTCCGGGTCGCCTACGTCATGTCCCGCTTCCCGAAGCTGACCGAGACGTTCATCCTGTTCGAGATGGCCGCCGTCGAGCGCCAGGGCACCGACGTCTGGCTGTTCCCGCTGCTCCACGAGCGCGAGGCCACGATGCATCCCGAGGCCGTCCCGTACGTCGCCCGGGCGCACTACCAGCCGTTCGTCGACCGGGCGATCCTGGCCAGCCAGTGGCACGTCCTGCGTCGACGACCCGCGGCGCTATCTCGGGACGTTCGCGGCGATGATCCGCGGGACCTGGCGGAGCCCGAACTTCCTGGTCGGCGGGATCGGGATCTTCCCGAAGGTCGTCCATGCCGCGCGGCTGATGGAGCGCGACGGCGTCCAGCACGTCCACTGCCACTTCGCGACCCATCCGGCCCTGGCCGGGTTCCTGATCCATCGCCTGGTCGGGATCCCGTACTCGTTCACGGCCCACGGATCGGACCTGCACGTCGACCGGACGATGCTGTGCGAGAAGGTCGAGGAGGCGGCGTTCACGGTCACGATCTCGGACGACAACCGAAAGGTCTTCGAGCGCGAGTGCGGCGGTCCGATCGCCGACCCTCGAGGTCATCCACTGCGGCGTCGACACGGCGGTGTTCCACCCGGTCCCGCGCGCGACCCCGCGGGACGATCGGTTGTCGATCCTGTCGATCGGCACGCTCCATGAGGTCAAGGGCCAGACCCACCTGATCGAGGCCTGCCGCCTTCTCGCCGCGGACGGCGTCCCGTTCGTCTGCCGGTTCGTCGGGGACGGACCCGACCGGGCGGGTCTCGAGCAGCAGGTCGCCGCAGCAGGCCTGACCGACCGGATCGAGTTCCTCGGCCAGCGGACGCGGACCGAGATCGCGCGGCTGCTGACCTCGAGCGACGTCCTCGTGGCGCCGAGCGTGCCCACCCGCGGCGGCAAGCGCGAGGGGATCCCGGTCGTGCTGATGGAGGCGATGAGCTCGGGGCTGCCGGTCGTCGCGAGCGCCCTGTCGGGGATCCCCGAGCTGGTCGTCGACGGCTCGTCGGGCTTGACCGTCCCGCCGGGCGACGCGGCGGCGATCGCAGCGGCGCTGCGCCGTCTGCACGACGACCCGGAGCTGCGCGCTCGCCTCGGCGCGGCCGCCCGCGAGCGGGTGGTCGCCGAGTTCGATGTCGACCGGAACGCCGGTCGGCTGATCGCCCGGATCCGGGCCGCCGGCGCCGGCGGCGGGGCGCTCGGTCGGGCCGCCGTCCGATGATCAGGCTGGTCTTCTGGTCCGCGGTCGTGACGATCGCGTACACGTACGTCGGCTATCCGCTCCTCGTCCTGGTCCGCGCCGCGGCACGGCCGCGTCCGCCGCGCGCCGCCCCGATCGAGCCGTCGGTCAGCGTCGTCCTGGCCGCCAGGAACGAGGCGGCGGCGATCGGCGCCCGGCTCGACAACCTGGTCGCGCTCGACTATCCCGGCCGACCGGCTCGAGATCGTCGTGGCCTCGGATGGCTCCGAGGACGACACGGTCGCCATCGGGCGGCGGTACGCGGACCGTGGCGTCCGGGTGCTGGCCCTCGACCGGATCGGCAAGGCCGACGCACTGAACGCCGCCGTCGCCGTCGCGAGCGGGGAGATCCTGGTGTTCACCGACGCGAACACGATGTTCGAGTCCCGGGCCGTGCGCGCGCTGGTGGCGCCCTTCGCCGACCCCGAGGTCGGTGGCTGCGCCGGCGACCAGCGATACCTGCCGGCCGGCGGTGCCGCGACCGACGCGACCGAGCCGACCGAGGCGGCCGGCGAGCGGAGCTACTGGGACTTCGATCGGCAGGTCAAGCTGGCTGAGAGCGCCGCCGGCAGCACGGTCGCCGCGACCGGGGCGATCTACGCGATCCGGCGCGAGCTCTTCCAGCCGGTGATCGCCGGCGTGACCGACGACTTCATCACCTCGACCGCGGTCATCGACCAGGGTCGTCGGCTCGTGTTCGTGCCCGATGCGGTCGCGTGGGAGCCGGTCGCCCCGTCGAACGGCCTCGAGTATCGGCGGAAGGTCCGGATCATGACCCGCGGCCTGCGCGGCGTCGCCGCGCGACGCGCGCTGCTCGATCCGCGGCGGACCGGCTTCTACGCGGTCCAGCTCGTGTCCCACAAGGTGCTCCGCCGGATGATGGCGGTCCCGCTCCTCGCGGTGGCGCTCGGCGCGCCGCTCCTGTGGGGCCAGGGGCTGGTCTACCAGCTGACGACGCTCGGGGCGGCGGCGGTCGCCGGGCTCGGCGGCATCGGGCTGGCGGCCCCTACGACGCGCGTCGGCCGGCACCGGGTCACCGGGCTCGCCTCGTTCTTCCTGTTGGTCAACGTCGCCTCGCTCGAGGCCGCCTGGAACCTGCTGAGCGGTCGCCGGATCGATCGCTGGGAGCCGCGCCGGACGGTCGACGGCTCGGCGGCCGACGCCGGCGGACGCCGCCGATCCGGGCGACCCGCTCGAGGCAGCGGCGCGGCGATGAGCGAAGTGACCTATCCGGCGGATCCAGGGCCCGCCACGCCGGCCGCCCGGCCGGTCGTCCCGGTCGGGCCGCGGTTCCGATGGCCGCCGATCATCATCACCCTCCTGGCGGTGGGTGCGTGCGCCGTCATCGGCGCGGTCGCGGCGGACCGGCCGATCATCGCCGTCGCCGGACTGGCCGCGATGCTCCTCGGCCTCGCCTCGGCCATCCGACCCGAGGTCGCCACGCTGATCGTGGTCTTCCTGCTCTACAGCAACGCCGCGGTCATCGCGGTCACCCGGTTCGGCGCGCCGGTCTTCGTCGGGGCCGTCGTCCCGATGATCCTCGTGGTCCCACTCGGCTACGAGCTCCTGATCAAGCGCAACAAGATCGTCATCACGCCCGCCTTCCCGTGGGTGGTCGGCTTCCTCCTCGTCCAGATCCTCGGCGTCCTGTTCGCCCGCGACATGTCGGACGCGATGAACGGCCTCACGACCTTCCTGCTCGAGGGTGTCGGCCTGTACCTCCTGGTCGTCAACGTCGTGCGGACCCCGGCCGCGATGCGCAACGTGGTCTGGACCCTGCTCGCCGTCGGCGCCTTCCTCGGTGGCCTGTCCGTCTACCAGGCGCTGACCGGGACGTACGCGAACGACTACCTCGGGTTCGCCCAGTCGGACGCGACGAACGACCTCGGGATCGTCGTCAAGGGCCTGGCCCGGCTGGCCGGCCCGATCGGGGAGAAGAACCGCTACGCCCAGATCATGCTGATGCTGGTCCCGCTCGCGCTGTTCCAGGCGTGGACCGAGAAGCGGCGGGTCCTGAAGATCGCTGCGTACGTCGTGGCGGTGCTGGTGTCCGGGGCGGTCATCCTGACGTTCTCGCGCGGAGCGGCGGTCGGCTTCGCCCTGGTCATCGTGATCATGACGATCCTGCGCTATATCAAGCCGATCCAGCTGTTCGCGGTCCTGCTCCTGGCCGTCTCGCTGCTGATCGCGGTGCCGCAGTACGCCGATCGGTTGACGAGCCTCAGCGCCATCGTCGACACGGTCGCGAGCGGCGGGGACACGACCAATCAGGCCGACAACTCGATCACCAGCCGGGCGACCGAGAACCTCGCCGCCCTGGCGGTCTTCTCGGACCACCCGCTGATCGGCGTCGGACCGGGCGAGTTCAGCGCGTTCTACCGGCAGTACGCCAACGACGTCGCGATCAACGTCAAGGCGGAGGATCGGCAGGCCCACAACCTGTACCTGGCGACCGCCGCCGAGACCGGCATCCTCGGGCTGATCTGCCTGATGGCCGTCCTCCTGGTGACGCTCTGGGAGCTGGCCAAGGCGCGCCGGAAGTGGCTCGGCCGTCGGACGGACCTGGCCAACATGGCCACGGCCTTCAGCCTGTCGGTGGTGACCTACATGACCACCGGGATCTTCCTGCACCTGTCCTATGCGCGCTACTTCTGGCTGATCATGGCCCTCGCCGGTGCGGCCGCCTTCATCGCGCTGGCCGAGCCGGACCCGGACGAGAAGCCGAAGGTCCACGCCGAGCCCTACCGGGGACCCCGGGTCAACCCCTGAACCACCGCCGCGGCTGAGGCGGCGCGAGGCTGACGCGGCGCGGGGCTGAGGCGGCGCGAGGCTGACGCGGCGGGCTCGCCCCGAAGCCGAATGGCCAGCTCGCCGGTCGCGTGATTGCGGGCCGAGGGGCGCTGGGCGAACCACGGTGCCGTCGGTGCCCCGGCGGCGTGAATTCGAACGGCGCGGTCCCGGGCCCGAGGGCCAGGACCGCGCCGTCGCTAGGCGCGAGGGTCAGCGACCGATCACTTGAAGTAACCGGTGACGTCGAACAGGAGACCCGTGGTCTGGCCGGACGACGCCTTGTAGACCGCGTTGAGCACGCCACTCGGGCCCAAGGCCACCGTGACGCCGTTGGCGCGGTTGTCATTGACCGGGAAGTTGAGGGTCGACGTGTTCGTGCCGGAGGTCGGGGCCAGGATGATGTACCCCTTGGCCGTCTGGGCCGTGACGGTCAGGTTGCCGGTCACCGCAGTCGCCGTGTTCGGGATGGCTGCGCCGTCGGTGACCTGGAAGTTCTTGGCCGTGTTGGCGTGGAAGGCCGTGGTGCCCGTCCCGTTCCGCGTGTCGAGCACGCGAGCGGGGGCGAGCGGGAAGTAGCTGGCGCCCGAGGTCCCCGGCAGGAAGTAGCCGGTGACGTCGAACAGGAGCTGGGTCGTCGAGCCCGACACGGCCTTGTAGACCGCGTTGAGCTTGCCGCCGGCGCCGAGCGCGACGGTCACGCCGTTGGCGCGGTTGTCGTTGACCGGGAAGTTGAGGGTCGAGGTGTTCGAGCCGGCGGTCGGGGCCAGGATGATGAAGCCCTTGGCCGACTGCGCGGTGACGGTCAGGTTGCCGGTGACGGCGATCGCCGTGTTCGGGATCGTCCCGCCGTTGGTGACCTGGAAGTCCTTGGCCGTGTTGGCGTGGAACATCGTCGTTCCGGTCCCGTTCCGCGTGTCGAGGACGCGGGTCGGGGAGAGCGGGAAGTACGAGGCCCCACCACCGCCGTTGACGAAGTAGCCGGTGACGTCGAACAGGAGCCCGGTGCTGGTTCCGGCCGCCGCCTTGTAGACCGCGTTGAGCTTACCGGCTCCGCTGAGCGCGACCGTGACCCCGTTGGCGCGGTTGTCGTTGACCGGGAAGTTGAGGGTCGAGGTGTTCGAGCCGGCGGTCGGGGCCAGGATGATGTACCCCTTGGCGGTCTGGGCGGTGACCGTCAGGTTGCCGGTGACGGCGATCGCGTTATTCGGGATCGTCCCGCCGTTGGTGACCTGGAAGTCGCGGGCGACGTTCGCCTTGAACGGGCCGGTCGCCCCGACGTTGTGACGGGTGTCGAGGACGCGGGTCGGAGCGATCGCCGTGTAGGTGGCCCCGGGCGGGACCGACACGGTGATGTAGCCGGACTTGGTCACGCTGTCGGTGCCGAGCGCATTGGTCACGGTCAGCGACACGTCGTAGGTGCCCGGATTGTAGGTGTGGGTCGGGTTCTGAAGGGTCGACGTGGCGCCGTCGCCGAACGTCCAGGCCCAGGTCGCCGGCGTGCCGGTCGACGCGTCCGTGAACGCGACATCGAGCGGTCCGACCCCGGAGGTCGGGGTGGCGCTGAAGTCCGCGACCGGGACGAGCGGGCAGATCGATCCGGCGCAGCCGTGGAGGTACGTCCGGTTCGGGATGTTGGCGGCGAGGACGATGATGCCCGACGCCGCCGTGGTGATCTGCTTGGTGGATGTCGAGTTGTTGATGTAGCCGTTGGCGGTGCTGCTGATGAACGGCGTGCCGATGGCCGCCGCTCCGAAGTTCAGGGTGGTCAGCGGCGCCGTGCGCCGGGTGATCAGGTAGTGGCCGACGCCGGCGTCGGTGTCGGTGATGAAGACGTTCGCTTCGTTGTTCTCGGAGTCGAGCACCAGCACCGGGCGCGTCCCGTTCTGGTTGACGCTCGAGACAGAGTGGGTCGCCCAGGTGCCGGCCGCGTCGGCATTGCCGGTCCGGGCCAGGACCTCGATGAGCGGATCGGTCCCGGTGACGTGGTTCGTCTTGACGGCCGCGATGAAGCGCCCGCTGGCATCGGTCTTGACGCTGATGTGGCCGTCGGCGCCCAGGGTCCCGGAGCCACCGGACGCGGTCTCACGAGCGCCCCAGGTGCCGTCGGCGTCGCCGTCCTTGTGGCCGGCGAAGTAGAAGGCCTCCTCACCGGCGGTCTGGTTGCTCCACAGGACGCCGACACCGTCGGTCCCGGCGACCGAGATCGCCGCCATGTCGTCGGTGGTCGGGGCCGTGCCCTGGCCGGGGACGATGAAGGGTGCGGTCCAGGTGGTCGAGCCGCTGAGCGAGGTCGAGTGGAGGACCTTGACGTTGGCCGGCGAAGGCTTGACCGCGTTCGGGTCGATCACCTGGATGTACGACACCCAGAGGGCGCCGTTAGGTGCCCGGGTGATCGTCGCCGCCTGCGTGCCGGGGGCCTTCACGGGCGCGCCGGGATCCGGGCTGTTGGACGCGAGGATCTTGAAGTTGCCCGCGCTCGCCCCGTTCAGGTCGACCGGGGAGTAGGTATGGGTCGTCGTGTTGTAGCTGAACTTGAACAGCCGAACGTCGCCGCTGGGCGACCAGTTCCGCTTGTAGTCGTATGAGGAGACGATCCACAGGTTGACGCCGTCCCACAGGGCGTCGGCGCTCGACCGGTTCCGGTTGTCGACCTCGGGAGCCGATGCCCCGGTCGTCCAGGCCTGGGTGGCCATGTTGAAGCTCTGGATCCGGTAGGTGCCGTTGGCCGTCGACCCCTTGTCGAACAGGATCCCCCACCACTTCCCGTCGTTGAACCAGACCTTGCTCTGGTTGCGGTACGAGGTGACGTCGTCGCCACCCGTGCCGTCGACATCGGGCTTGTACACGAAGTCGGTGAAGCCGGGGCCGGGCGTCGCCGGGGCCGCGGCCACCGGGGCGATCGTGACCAGACCCATCCCGAGGATCGCGACGAGCGATGCGACGAGGGCCCTCAGACCCGGTCGCGAGCGGCGGACGCTAGGAACGCTGGACGGCATCAAGGGTTCCCCCTGAGTGGTTGGAAGGGACGCGCCCCCGCGCGTCGAGACGATGGGCGGATGGTACCTGAGGTTCGCCGAAGATGGTCCCGATCACGCGGGGTTTTCGGTGTCCCCTTGCAACGCGAACGTGGACGAGGGTCGGATGGGTCCCCGGGGCGTCCGCGCCGGCCCGACCGACCCGTCCCGCCACCGGCCTACGAGGCCCCGCCGGCCAGCGCGCCGAGCCGCTCGGTCAGCCGCAGGTTCTCCCGGTAGTCGATCGGGACCTCGACCAGGGCCGGCCCAGGGACGTCGAGCGCGCGCATCAGCGTCGGGTACAGGTCGGCGGACGAGCCGACCCGGAAGCCGGCGATCCCGAAGCTCTCGGCGTAGGCGACGAAGTCGGGGTTGCCGAACTCGACGCCGAACGGCCGACCGAATTCGTTGCGCTGCTTCCAGTCGATCAGCCCGTAGCCGTCGTCACGCCAGATGACCACCGTGACGTTCGCGCCGATCCGGCGCGCCGTCTCGAGCTCCTGGCTGTTCATCAGGAAGCCGCCGTCCCCGCACAGCGCGACCACCCGGCGCTCGGGATGGACCAGTTTCGCGGCGATGGCCCCCGGGAGCGAGATCCCCATCGCGGCGAAGCCGTTGGAGATGATCACGGTGTTCGGCTGGTAGGCCTGGTAGAGCCGGGCGACCCAGATCTTGTGGGCGCCGACGTCCGACACCACGATGTCGTCCGGGCCGAGCGCCCGGCGCAGGTCGGCGATCGCCTTCTGCGGCTTGACCGGGAACCCGTCGTCCGCCTCGTAGGCCTCGAGGTCGTGGAGCAGCGCGAAGCGGAGGTCGGCGTTGACCAGCGTCTCCTTCGATTCGTGACGCTCGGTCGCGTCGCGTCCGCCGATCCCGAGCGGCAGCAGCGCCTCGAGCAGGCGCCGGAGCGTCCCGCCGATCTCGCCGATGAGCTCGATCGTCGGCCGGTACTGGGCGTCGACCTCGGCCGGCTGGGTGTCGATGTGGACGATCGGCTTGGACCCGTCGGGGTTCCAGTGGCTCGGGGCGTACTCGACCAGGTCGTACCCGACCGACACGACGAGGTCGGCCCGGTCGAACCCGGTCAGCACGTGGTCGCGCGCCTGGAGCCCGACGGCCATGAGCGACAGGTGGGACCGGTCGTCGACGGCGCCCTTGCCCATGAACGTGACCGCGACCGGGACGTGCAGACCGCGGGCCAGCGCTCGGAGGCCGTCGGAGGCGTGCTGGCGGAGGACGCCGTTGCCGGCCAGGATGATCGGCCGGCTCGATGTCGAGATGAGCCGGGCGGCGTGGGCGATCGCCTCGTCGGTCGGCTCCGGGAAGTACGTCTTCGTCGGTTCGAGCGGCCGGACGGCGTCGCCCGACTCGGGCGGCGATGCGGCGAGGTTCTCGGGCAGCTCGA
This sequence comes from uncultured Chloroflexia bacterium, assembly GCA_963781845.1. GTDB lineage: Bacteria > Chloroflexota > Limnocylindria > Limnocylindrales > CSP1-4 > Chersky-267. Next base: position 104,693 of record CAWAHN010000016.1, read on the forward strand.
TGTGGGTGGGGCCCGGCTTCTCGAGCTCGGCCACCCGGAACGCCTTGCGGACGATCTCGGGGATCGCGTCGATGCGCTCGACCCGCGTGTTCCACTTCGTGACCGGGTCGAGCATCCGGACGATGTCGACCAGCTGGTGGGCCTCCTTGTGGAGCTTGTCCGACCCGGTCTGGCCGGTGATCGCGACCATCGGCGCGCGATCGAGATAGGCGTCGGCGACCCCGGTGACCAGGTTCGTCGCGCCGGGGCCGAGCGTCGACATGGCCACCGCCGAGACCCCGGTCAACCGGCCGTGGACGTCGGCCATGAACGCCGCGCCCTGTTCGTGGCGGGTCGTGACGTGGCGGATCCGGTCGGACCGGCTGAGGGAGTCGAGGACGTCCATCGTCTCCTCGCCCGGGACGGAGAAGACGTAGGCGCACCCCTCGGCCTCGAGGCACTCGACGAGAAGGTCGGCGGCGGTCCGTGTGCGCCGCGAGGGGTCGGGCATAGCGGCGAGTGTACGGCAGCCGTTCGCCGCTGGCGGCCCCTCAGAAGTCGATGTCGCTCGCGCCGGTCTCGGTCCGCGCGGTCGTGGAGCAGGCGTTGCCCGCCGCGTCGGTCGCCGTCGCGCTCGGCGTCCAGACCATCGCCCCGGCCACGGCGTTGGTGCGGACCGTGCCGCTCGTCTGGGCGGTCAGGGTCGACGGTGACGGTCGTCCCGCTCTGGACCATCGATCCCGTGAACACGGTGGCAGCGGTGACGTAGTTGCCGGCCGTCGCGACGCTGCCGAGCGGGAGCTGGGCGGTGTTGCCGGCGTTCCACACGGTCAGCGGGTCGTTCGAGGCGCTGTTCGCGATCCGGACGGTCACGGGGGTGGAGGCGCCGGTCCAGCCGGCCAGGACGGATTCCGGATCGATCTGCTCGCTGAACGTATAGACGACCGTGTCGCCGGCGTCGGGCCGTCCCGCCGTCCCACCGTTGACGGTCTGGATGTTCGAGGCGGACGGGACGGTCGCGTCGACCACGACGCTGAACGTGCTCTTCGTGGCGATGTTGCCGTTCGCGTCGGTCGCTCGGATCGAGTAGCCATACGTCCCGGCGGGCTTGGCGTCCGCGGTCAGCGCGGCACTCCGCCAGCCGTAGCCGACGCCGCCGACGGAGTACGCGCCGGCGGTCAGGGTGACCGCGGTGCTGCCCGCCTTGATCGAGCTCACGTCGGCGGTGACCGTCGCGACGCCGCTCGAACCCGCTGCCGGGTCCGTCACGTTGGCGTAGACATAGAAGCTCGCGCTCGGCTTGATCGAGCCCGGCAGGTATTGGCTCGTCTTGGAGATCACGCTCGTCGCGATCGTCGGGGCCGTCGAGTCCCGCGCTGCCGAGACGGGACCCGCGTCGACGCTCTCCCAGCCCTGGTAGTACGCACGCACCTTGTACCAGTAGGTCCCGTCGGCGGGCGTATCGGTGTAGCCGACGGTCGTCCGTGGCGTGACCGTCGCGATCTGGCTGTACGGACCGCCCGACGCCGTCGCCTGGTAGACGTGGTAGCCGGCCGCCCACGTCTTCGCGGTCGCGGTCCAGGACAAGGCGATCGACGCCACCCCGCCGGCCGCGCCGAGCCCGGTCGGCGGCGACAGCGTGTCCGTCGTGAAGCTGCCCGTGGAGGCCGCGGCGCTCGTCAACGCGGCAAGCGACGACGGCGTCGACCCGATCGCGATCCCGGCGAGGGCCGCGACCAGCGCGATCGCCGCCGAGGATCGCCGGACCCGGACTGCTCGGCCGGTCATCGGACCGGACTCAGGCCGACCCGCGGCCGCGCGCTCGACTCACCCGGGCGGCACGATGCCGGGCGATCCGACCTTCGAGTCGGAGCGGGTCGGGGCCGCTCGCGGCCGACCGCGTCGAGAGCGGGACGGGGGCGCGGTCGCGCAGCTCGAGGGTCTCGAGCAGGTCGGCCAGCACGATCAGGCTGAGACCGAGGCCGATGACGAAGATCACCCCGGCCGGGATCGACAGGAGCGCAAGCAGGTACCCGGCATACGGGATCGACCAGGCGACCCGCCCGACGACGGACGAGACCGGCACGGTCGCCGGGTCCGGCGCGGGGTTGGCGTCGCCCTTGGTCTCGATGTACGGCACGCCGTCCAGCTCCAGTCGCCGCGTCACGCGGTGGGTGAACAGCGCCGAGGTCGGCCCGACCCGGATCTCCACGACGTCGCCGACGACGGGCCCCCCGACCGGGATCGGCTCGATCATCGCCGCGGACCCGATCGGGAGCGAGGGCTCCATCGACGGGCCGGCCACGATCAGCGTCGGTCGGCCGACCAACGGGAGGCCGCGTCCCAGGAACACGCCGAGCAGCACGAGCCCGACGAGCGCCACGACGGCCGCGTCGATCCCCCGGCGGACCAGCCTGATCGGACCCGGACCGATGTGCACGATCATCCCCTCGAATGACGCGGCCGGGCGGTGCCCGGCCGACACTCGGCTACGGGTTGTTCTGGGTCTGCTCGGCGGCGAAGGTGAACGTCGTGGTGGTCGTCGCTCCCTGGAAGGCGTCGCCGGTCGCCAGCGGCAGCGACCAGGCGAAGCAGAGCTGCTCGTTGCTGCCCGATGCCAACGTCCGGTCGCCGGCCTGCGCGCCCTGGGTGGGATCGCCGATGGCGGCACCGTTGAGGGTCCCGCCGTAGACCGAGGTCGTCCCGGCGCACGCACCGGTCTTGATGCTGAGCTGGAGCTGGCCGCGGAGGTTCTTCGTGTCGGCGTTCGTGCTCACGCTGCTCATCGCGTAGCGGAGCGCGCCGGTCCCGGTGTTGCTGACCGTGACGGTCTGGCTTCCGGAGTCCCCGGGCAGGATGCCGGCCACGGTGAACATCGTGGCCGGATTGACCCCGAGGACGATCGTCGCGGTCGTGAACGCGCCGGTCGATGTCTGGGTCGACGTGAAGACGGCCAGCGAGAAGACGCCGGCTCCGGTCGTCACCACGGCGAGACCGAGAAGCACGGCGAGCAGCCGGCGGCGGCGCCGAGGGCGCGGATCGGGAGTGACGGCCTGGGTCTGGATCTGCATGACGCGCGCAACCTCAGCACTGGTCCGCCCGGCGGAGGGCCGAGCTCGGGGGAGCGATGTCGACCGAGCCGAAGCGGGACGGAGGGGATCGCGTGGTCCCATCGCCGGTCGGGTCCATCTCACCCCACAAGCGCACTAGTCCGCCAGACGACGGGTGGGCTACCGGGCCCGGTACCTTCGTCCCGTGCCACGCTCGGAAGCCATGCCCAGCGGTGTCCGTGGGCACCGGAACGGCTCAACCGGTCGGCGGATCCTCGTCGCCGGACGGCTCGGGCCGGGTCGCCTCGTAGCGTCGGTCGCGCCAGGCGAGGGCCGCCTTCAGCCCGTCGCGGCGGACGATCGCATCCCACTCCCGCTGCTCGGGGGTGTCGGCGGCGTTGATGATCGCTCCGAGGTCGAGACCGAGCGCCACCGCCTCGTCGAGACCCGCCGAGGCCTGCGCCCGGTTGAGCATCAGCTTGGTCAAGCGCAGGACCTCCGGCGGCGTGCGAGCCATCCGGTCGGCCAGCTCGTCGACCGTGGTCGCCAGCTGGTCCATCTGGACCACCCGATTGACCAACCCGATGCGCTCCGCCTCGGTCGCGTCGATCAGGTCCCCGGTGAGGAGGAGCTCGCGGGACTTCTTCTGGCCGATCAACGACGGCAGCAGCAGGGTGACGGGAGCGGAGCCGTAGCGGATCTCCGGCTCGCCGAGCAGGGTCCCCTCGGCCGCGACGATGAGATCGCAGGCCATCGCCAGCTCGAGTCCGCCGGCCAGGCAATAACCGTGGACCTGGGCGATCACGGGCTTCGGGCAGGCCCACACGCGCATCGTGACCTCGACATCGCGCGCCAGCAGGTCGTGCCACTGGAGCGGGCCGTCGATCCGCTCGTCGACCTCCTCGTTGAGGTCGTAGCCGGCGCTGAACGCCCGACCGGCCCCTTCGATCACCACGACCCTGACCCCGGGGTCGGCAGCGGCGGCGGCGATCGCCCGGTCGAGGGCCTCGACCAGCTCGTGACTGAGCGCGTTCAGCTTGTCCGGACGGTCGAGGACCAGGCGGACGCCCCACGACGTCCGGACCGTCCGGAGGACCCCGCCGTCAGTCACCGTCGGCGCCGGCCAGGACGACCAGGGCGTCGACCGCGAGCGCGCCCGTGGCCGAGGCGACGACCGGGTTGAGGTCGACCGCGACGATGGCGGGTCGTTCCCAGGCGAGGCGTCCGAGCGCGACCACGAGAAGGGCCACGCTGTCGCGATCGATCCCGGGGCGGCCGCGGGCACCACCCAGGAGCGACGCCCCACGCAGCGAGGCGAGCATCGCCAGGGCGTCCGCATGCGAGACCGGGGCGAGCCGGATGGCGACGTCGTCGAGGACCTCGGCGAAGATCCCTCCGAGGCCGACGAGCACGGCCGGGCCGAACAGCGGGTCGCGGGTCATCCCGACGATCAGCTCGACCCCCGGATCGGCCATCGGCTCGATGAGCACGCCGCGGACGGGTGACCCGAGCCCCCGGCCGAGGTCGAGCAGTCCGGCCACCGCGGCCCGGACGGCCGCGCTCCCGACGAGGCCGACCCGGACGCCGCCGACGTCGCTCTTGTGGTCGAGGCCCTCGGCGTCGAGCTTGGCGACCAGCGGCCGCTCGCCGAGCCGGACAGCGATCGCGACGGCGGCCTCGACATCGACGGCTCGTTCGGCATCGACGACGGCGACACCGGCGGAGCGCAGGAGGGCGAGGCTGTCGAACTCGGACAGGGACCGCCACCCCGGCCCTGGGTCGGTCTCCGGAGCCGGATCCGGCGCGAGTCGGCCGCCGTCGTCGTGCCCGTAGCGGGTCCGGTCGTCGGCCAGGGCGGGCCAGGTCGACCGCGCCGGGCCGCTCGCCAGCCGGTCGATCCGTCGCCTCTCCCACCACGCCCGCCGGGCGATCGCCAGCTCGGCTTCGCGCGCTCCTCGCAGCAGCGGGATCCCGCCGGCGGCGTCGAGCATCGCCTGGACCTCTGGCGTCGGCTCGCCGCTGGTCAGCGAGATGTAGACCGGCAGGATGTCTGGCCGATCGGCCGTCGCCTCGATGAGTGCGCCCGTGACGGTCTTCGCGACGCCGACCTCGCCGGGCAGCGACCGGTACGGGAAGTCGTGGACGATCGCCAGCACGTCGTAGGCGCCGGAGTCCGCGAACCCGCGGAACGCCGCGGGGTAGCAGATCGCCTCGTCCGCGGCGCCCCACGGATCGATCGGGTTGCCGATGTAGCCCATCGTGGGAAGGTCGCGCAGGATCGCGGCCCGGGCGGTATCCGGGACCGGAGGCAGGTCGAGTCCCGTCTCCTCGGCGAGGTCGGCGATGAGCGAGGCCTCGCCGGTCGAGACGGTCACCACCCCCGTGCGCCCACGACCGACCGAGCGGCCCATCCGGCGGCAACCGGCGTGCAGCTCGGCCGACTCGAGCAGCTCATCCAGGTCGGCGCAACGGATCACGCCGGCCGCGGCCAGCGCCGCGTCCGTGACCCGATCCTCGCCGGCGATCGAGCCGCTGTGGGCGACCGCCGCCTGCTGGGCCTGGGCGGACCGACCGACCTTGACGGCGAGGATCGGCTTGCCGAGCTGGAGCGCCCGATCGGCGAGCGCGAGGAACCGCTCCGGACGCTTGAAGCCCTCGACGAACAGGATGACGGTGTGGGTCTCAGGGTCGTCCAGGGAATGGGCCAGGTAGTCGCACACGTCCAGGACGACCTCGGCCCCGCTGCCGACGATCCGGCTGAAGCCGATCCGTGTCCCCGAGTGGATGAACGCGTCGGTGACGCTGCCGCTCTGGGCGATCCCGGCGACGCCGCCGCGGGGCAGCCAGGGGTTGACGTCGCCGATGTACAGCGCCGAGCTCGTCGTCCAGTCGACCATGCCCATGCAGTTCGGGCCGAGGACCGCCAGGCCGTGGCGAAGGGCGATCTCGCGGACGTCCCGCTGCATCCGGGCGGCCGCCTCGCCGCCCTCGACGACGCCGCCGCCGGGGATGAGGACCGCCCGGGCGCCGACGTCGGCCGCCTGCTGGGTGACGAGGGTCGCCCGGGCCGGGTTGACCGCCGCCAGGACGGCATCCGGGACCTCCGGCAGGGACGCCAGGTCCGGGTAGCACGGCCGGCCCCACGCCTCGGTGTAGTTCGGATTGACCAGGTGACAGCGCGTCGTGCTGCCCATCACCGCCAGGTTGCCGAGGATCGTCGGAGTGAGGTCGGATCGGGGGGAGGCCCCGACGACGGCGATCGACCGCGGTGCGAACAGCGGTCGGAGATCGATGTCCGGCCGGGCCCCCGGAGCCCCGGACGACGGGTCCGCCGCGTCGATCATCCCTGGCCGACGACCCGGCCCACGCCGCGCTTCTCGAGCGCCCGGGCGATGACCAGTCGCTGGATCTCGCTCGTGCCCTCCCAGATCCGGTCGACCCGCAGCTCGCGGAAGAACCGTTCGGCGGCGAACTCGCGCATGTAGCCCCGTCCGCCGAACACCTGGACGACGCGATCGGCGCAGCGGAACGCGGCCTCGGATGCGAACAGCTTGGCGAGCGAGGCCTTGGCGTGGACGACCTTCGGGTCCTCGCCGGCGTCGACCAGCCAGGCCGCCTCGCGGGTCAGGAGGCGTGCAGCGCTGGCGTCGGCGGCGGAGTCGGCGAGCGGGAAGCTCACGCCCTGGAAGTCGTAGATCCGCTGGCCGAACTGGATGCGCTCGGTGGCCCACTCGACGGCCAGCCCGAGGAGCCGCTCCATCGCCCCGCTGCAGCGCGCGCCGATGTGGATCCGCTCCTCGACGAACCACTCGTTGGTCAGCTCATCGGCGGCGCCGACGGTCCCCAGGACAGCCGTCGCCGGCACCCGGACGTCCTCGAGGAGGAACTGCGGATGGCGGTCGGCGAACGTGTGCATGTAGTCCGGATCGTGCTTCTTCATGACCCCGGGCATGTCGTAGTCGACGAGGAACAGGGTCGGCAGTCGGCGCTCGCCGTCGATCACGTTGCAGTGGAAGATCATGAAGTCGGTGTCGTCCGGGCCGGTGACGAACCACTTCTCCCCGTTGAGGACGTAGTCGCCGGTCGACGGGTCGCGGATCGCGGTCGAGGCCAGGGTCCGGGGATCCGACCCGGCCGCGTCCTCGGTGACGGCATACGAGCCGGATCGCTCGCCGCGCATCGAGGGGTCGAAGTAGCGCCGCCGCTGGTCGGGGTCGCAGTGGATCAGCGCGTTGTAGGGACCCGGGATGTACGACCACAGGCCCCCGGTGACCTGACCCAGCTGCTCGTGGACGAGCACCTGGTCGAGCGCCGACCAGCCCTGGCCGCCGAGCTCGCGCGGGAAGGAACCGCCGTGGAGGTCCGCCTCGATCGCGGCCTTCCGGAGTCCTCGCCCGACCTCCGGCGAGAGCGTTCCCCCGGCCCGCTCGAACTCGACCTCGAGCGGCTGGAGGACGTCCGTGACGTACCTGCGCGCCCGTGCCTGGAGCTCGTGCTGGGCGGGGCTGAGGGTCAGGTCCATCCGGACGATGGTGAGGCGCGCTCCGTTGGTCCGACCGCGACGTCCCGGGCGACGGAACGGGTCTACTGCGGCTGGGCCACGACCATGATCCGGATCTCGGTCATGTCCTCGATCGCCCAGCGCAGGCCCTCGCGGCCGAGGCCGGAGTCCTTGACCCCGCCGTACGGCATGTGGTCGATCCGGTAGGTCGGGACGTCGTTGACGATGACCCCGCCGACCTCGAGCCCCTCGAACGCCCGCCAGCTGTTGCCGAGATCGTTGGTGAAGACGCCGGTCTGCAACCCGAACATCGAGTCGTTGACCTGGCGGATGGCATCGTCGAAGTCGCTGAACGGGTAGGCCACGACGAGCGGCGCGAACGCCTCGTTCGAGCAGACCTGGGCCGTGACCGGCGTGTCGGTCAGGATCGTCGGCGGGAAGAACGTCCCATCGGCCGTCCCGCCCAGATGGAGCTTGCCCCCGAGCGCGACGGCCTCGTCCACCCAGCGCTGGGTCCGGGCCGCGGCATTGTCGTCGACCATCGGGCCGAGGTCGGTGGTCGGGTCCGCGGGGTCGCCCAGCTTGAGACGACCGGCGCCCTCGACGAACTTCGCCATGAACGGCTCCCAGACGTCCTCGTGGATGAACATCCGCTGGACGCTGATGCAGACCTGGCCGGCATACGCGAACGCCCCGACCAGGGTCCGTCGGACGGCCCAGTCGAGGTCCGCGCTCCGGTCGACGATGACGCCGGCGTTGCCGCCCAGCTCGAGGACGACCTTCTTCTTGCCGGCCCGCGCCTTCATCCGCCAGCCGACCGACGGCGAGCCGGTGAAGGTCAGCAGCTTGAATCGCTCGTCCTCGACCATCCGGTCGCCCAGCTCGCGGGTCATCGGCAGGATGCTGACCGCCCCGGTCGGAAGGCCGGCGTCGGCCACGATCTCGCCCACCGTCAACATGGTCAGCGGGTCCTTGCTCGGCGGCTTCAGGACGATCGAGCAGCCGGCGGCGATCGCCGGCGCGAGCTTGTGCGCCGCCAGGTTGAGCGGGAAGTTGAACGGCGAGATCGCGGCGACCGGTCCGATCGGGAACCGGCGGGTCACCCCGAGGCGGCCGCGCGACGCGGGCATCAGGTCGAGCGGGATCGTCTCGCCGGTCATCCGCTCCGCCTCCTCGGCACCGAGGCGGAAGGTCAGGATCGCCCGGTCCACCTCGACCAGCGAGTCGCGGATCGGCTTGCCGGCCTCGGCGCAGATGAGGGCGCCCAGCTCCTCGCGTCGCGCCGCGATCCCCGAGCTGATCGCGCGCAGGATCCGGCCCCGTTCGTAGGCGGGCAGGTGGCGGGTCTCCTCGAACGCGGCCACCGCCGCCGTGACGGCCTCCTCGTACTGGGCCGGGGTGGCGTGGTACGTCGCGCCGGCCGGGTGGGCCGGGTCGGCCGGGTTGGCGACGACCAGCGGATCGGGCGAGTCCACCCAGGTGCCGGCCAGCAGGATCGGGTGAGGATCGGTACCGATCGTCGCGGTCATTCGGAGCTCCTGCTCCCCGGCGGTCGGACGGCCGCCACGTCGGGCGGGGAGACTGTCATCCTACAGACAGTCGGGCGGCGGCATCGGCCTGGGCCCCTCGCCCGAGCTGCGCCCCGGCACGCGGAGGAGCCCGGATGTCTCGATCGGTCCCGACCGACAAGCTCGGAGAGGCGCTCCGGATCACGCCCGGGTCGAAGGTCCACCTCGACCGCTTCGATGCCGGTCAGACGTTCGGTCACGACAAGGCGTCGGCGAAGAAGGTCGAGGCCGAGCTCGAGGCCAGCCTCAGCTCGCTCCAGGAACGGCTGTGGGCCGAGGCCAAGCATCCGGTCCTGATCGTCCTGCAGGGGATCGACGCCGCCGGCAAGGACGGAACGATCCGGAAGGTCATGGATGCCTTCAACCCGATGGGCTGCGACGTCACCTCGTTCAAGGTCCCGACCCCGCTCGAGCTCAGCCACGACTACCTGTGGCGCGTCCATCCGCACGCGCCGGCCAAGGGCTCGATCGCGATCTTCAACCGCTCGCACTACGAGGATGTCCTGGTGGTCCGCGTCCACGGGTTCGTTCCCGAGACGGTCTGGCGGAAGCGCTACGACCAGATCAACGACTGGGAGCGGACGTTGACGGAGGAAGGCACGACCATCGTCAAGCTCTTCCTGTACATCGACAAGGACGAGCAGAAGCGGACGGCTCCAGGACCGGATCGACGACCCGACCAAGAACTGGAAGTTCCAGTCTGGCGACCTGCCCGAGCGGGCCCTCTGGGACAAGTACATCGCCGCCTTCGAGGAATGCCTCGAGCGAACCTCGACCGACGCGGCGCCGTGGTATCTCATCCCGGCGAACCGCAACTGGTTCCGCGATCTGGCGGTGTCGCGCATCGTCGAGGAGACGCTCGATCGACTCGACCCGCACTACCCGCCGCCGGAGCCCGGCATCGACAAGGTCGTCGTCGACTAGACCCACGCTCGGTCCGACGTAGTCCGACGGTCCCCCGTTCGGAGCGTGACGCACCGGACCAACGACCCATCGACGAGGCCCTACCGCCTGCGTACGGTCGTGCTGAGTGGATACGCATCTGCGCGGCCTCTGGCCGCTCCGGTTCCTCGCGCCGTCCGTCGCCCTGGCGATGGTCATCGGATTCAGCGCACCCGCCGTCACCCCCGTCGCCGCGGCCTCGACGTGTACGAACTCGTTCGGGAGCGTGATCAGCCTCAGCAGTGGCCAGGTCACCCCCGGCAGCGGGTTGGTCGGAACGACCTTCGATTTCTCGGTCGTGTGGAAGCACTCGAACAACCGCGCGCCCAACTCCATCTCGCTGTCGCTCCCCGGGGTCACCGGTGGGACCGGCGCCATGACCGGGTCCGGGACGACGTACGTCGGCCGGAGTCACCTATCACCGAAGCGTCACGATCAACACGGCGGGCTCCTACTCGTTCACCTTCAACGCCGCCCGCGGCTGCTCGGTCGACCTCGGACCGTTCACCATGACCGTCTCGGCACCGACGCCGTCACCCACGCCGAAGCCGACGCCCAAGCCCACGCCCAAGCCGACGCCGAAGCCGACTCCCAAGCCGACGCCGAAGCCCACGCCCGCGCCGACGGCGGCTCCCAGGGCGAAGCCGACGCCCAGGCCGACGCCGAAGCCGACCGCCAGGATCGTCCAGACGGCGGCGCCCACCCCGCCCCCGACCGCCGCCCCGACCCCGACGACCGACGCCACCGACCCGGCGGTCGACCCCACTGCGGCGACCCCATCGCCGACCGAGCCGCCGGTCGCGGGCATCGGCAACGTGGACGGCTCGGACGGCACCACCGGTGGCGGGACCGGAGGGTCCGGCGGATCGGGTGGCGGGGTGAACAGCAGCCTGACCTCGTCCGGCGGACCCGGCGGGCTCGGCCTGTGGTTGACCGCCCTGATCGTCGCCGGGATCGGGCTAGCCTTCTTCCTGTTCACTCGCCGCCGCCGGCAGGATGAGCTCGAGCCGGCCGCCGCGATCGCAGTCGCGGCAGCGGCAGCGCCTCCCGCGACCACGGCCGCAGGCGCCGCCACCGGCAAGGCCGCCAAGGCCGATCCCGGCAGGGACGCCAAGGCTGCAAAGGACGCCAAGGCCGCGGAGGCGGCCGCTGCGAAGGCGGCGAGGGCCGACTCGGCGGCTGCCGCAAAGGCCGCCAAGGCCGCGGAGGCGGCCGCTGCGAAGGCGGCGAAGGCCGATGCGTTGACGGCCGCCAAGGCCGCCGCCGCGATGTCCGCTGCAAAGACGGCCCCCCTGCCGGTCGTGCCGCCGCCGCCCGCTCCGGCCCGGATCGTCGCGGCGGCAGCGGACATCCCCGACGAGGAGGCCGGCATGCCGCGCTGGCGCCGCCCATCGGTCCAGAAGGCCCGCAAGGAATCGCGCGCCGGAGAGGTGGCATATGTGCCCGCGGCCTTCACCGACGGTGAGCCGGCCGGCGAGCGGCGACGCGTGCGCTACCGCCTCGTCCGGATGTCATCGATCCCGGACGAGATCATGGGGGACGAGGTCGCTCGGCTCGATCGCGGTGACGAGGTCGAGCTGATCCGCTCGGAGGGGTCCTATTGGCTGGTCCGGACGCCGTTCGGTGAAGAGGGCTGGGTCCACCAGATGACGCTCGAGTCCGGACCGCCGCAGCCCGACGACTTCCCCATCGACGACGTTTCGACGAACGACGCCCCGTTCTAGGCTCGGTCGGCAGGCGCTCCGCTCCGGCGCCTCACTTCTTCCCGCCGAACAGGGTCCCGAAGACGCCGCGGATGAGGTCCTGGCCGGCCCGTGACGTGACGATCCGGCCGCCCGTCCGGATCGCCGAGTCCACGGATCGCTGGCGCGCCCGCTCGTCGGCCTTGCGCTGCTTCTCGGCGGCGGCCTCCGCGCGCTGGTCGGCCCGCGCCTGACGTTCGGCGGCCTCGCGCTGCTTCTCGAGCTCTCGTGCCTGGCGTTCGATCTCGCGCTGCTGCTGCGCGGGGTTGAGCATCACCGGCGGCGGGGCGGCGTTCGGATCCGCGCCGGCCTGATCGGCCGCGACCTGCTTGGCCGCGGCGATCCGCGCGCTGATGATCTCGTGGGCGCTCTCGCGGTCGACGGTCTGACCGTACTTGGTCGTGAGCAGGCTGGCCGCGACAGCGGCCTGGAACCTGGTCGGGTCGAGCGGGGCCATCAGCGAGTCAGGCGGGATGAGCCGGGTGGCGGCGAGTGGGGTCGGCACGCCGCGCGGGGACAGCACCGTGACCAACGCCTCGCCGATCCCGAGGCTCGTGATCGTCTTCTCGACGTCGAAGAAGTCGGTCATCGGGAAGGTCCGGACCGTCTTCTTGATGTCGTCGGCGTCCTGCGGGGTGAAGACACGGAGCGCGTGCTGCACCCGGTTCCCGAGCTGGGCCAGGACCGGGGCCGGGATGTCGGTCGGGGTCTGGGTGACGAAGTACACCCCGACGCCCTTCGACCGGATGAGCCGGGCGGTCCGTTCGACCTCGTCGAGCAGGGCCTTCGACGCGCCGTCGAACAGGAGATGCGCCTCGTCGAAGAAGAAGCACAGCTTCGGCTTCGGCAGGTCGCCGACCTCGGGCAGATCGTGGTAGAGCTGGGCGAGCATCCAGAGCATGAACGTGCTGAACAGGCTCGGCTTGTCCATGACGTCCGACAGCTCGAGGATGCTGATGATCCCCGCACCTTCGGGAGTCGTGCGGAGCAGGTCGCCGACGTCGAATTCCGGCTCGCCGAAGAACACGTCGGCGCCCTGCTGCTCGAGGGTCACGATCGAGCGGAGGAGGACGCCCAGGGATGCCGACGACATCCCGCCGTACTCCTCGAGGACGGACTTGCCGGCGTCGGAGCCGAGGAAGCGCAGCGTCGTCGACAGGTCGGCCAGGTCGAGCAACGGCAGCGCGTTGTCGTCGCAGTACTTGAAGACGAGGCTGAGGATCGACGTCTGGGTGTCGTTGAGGCCAAGGACCTTGCCGAGGAGGAGCGGGCCGAAGCTGTGGACGGTCGCCCGGATCTGCGCTCCGAGCTTGCCGCTGAGCGACAGGAACTCGACCGGGTGACCGGCCGCCTCGAACGTCCAGCCGAGGCTCTGGCAGCGATCGACGACCTTCGGGTTCGTGCCGTCGCCGGGAGCGGCGAGCCCGGTCAGGTCGCCCTTGATGTCGGCCACGAAGCACGGCACGCCGGCCTTCGACAGCTGACCGGCCATGAGCTGGAGCGTCTTGGTCTTGCCGGTGCCGGTCGCACCCGCCACGAGCCCATGGCGGTTGAGCATCGACAGGGCGACCTGGATCCGGAGGTCGGTGATCACCTCATCGCCGAGCATCGGTCCACCGAGGACGATCGAGGGCTCGTCGAGCGTGTACCCGGCCGCCATCGCATCGTGGAACGCCTGGTCCAACGGTCCCTCCTCCGGTCCGATGGGGCCGGTCCAGCCCCCATATCGGATTGAATCGACTCGGGCGCCGAGGGTACCATCACCGTACGATCCCAGGCGGCCGGATGGCGCCGGATCGGCGCCGGACCGGCTGCGGCCGAACACAGGAGGAACCGCCATGCGCATCGATGAGATCGAGGGGATCGGCCCGGTGCAAGCCGAGAAGCTCACCGCCGCCGGCGTGAGCACGACCGAGGAGCTGCTCGAGCATGGCGCGAAGCCAAGCGGACGCGATCGGCTCGCCACGGACACCGGCATCAGCGGCACGCTCATCCTCGAGTGGGTGAACCACGCCGACCTGATGCGGATCCCGGGCGTCGGCTCGGAGTACTCCGACCTGCTCGAGGCCGCCGGCGTCGACTCGCCGGTCGAGCTCGCCCGAAGGAACGCGGCCAACCTCGCCCAGACCTTCCAGGAGGTCGACGCCGCCCGCCCGAACCTGGTCCGCCGGGTCCCGTCCGAGGCGACCGTCGAGGGCTGGATCGACGCGGCCAAGAAGCTCGATCGGATCGTCGAGCACTGATCGACGGCGCTCCGGCGCCGACGACGTTCGATGGTCGAGGCCCGGGCTCGGCGGTCACGCCGGTCCGGGCCTCGACGCGTCCCAGGCCGTCCAGGCTGCCCGTGACCGACCGGTCCGACAGCGACTCGGCTCCTCTGCCCGTCCGTCGGGTGCGCCTGCTCGGCGGCGAGTCGACGGGCAAGTCCACGCTGGCCGACCTGCTCGCCCGCCGGTTCGCCACGGCCTGGGTCCTCGAGTGGGGCCGACCCTACTCCGACCCGAAGGACCGCAGCGGTGAGCCGTGGACCACAGCCGACTTCATCGAGATCGCGACGCGTCAGAACGAGCTCGAGGACGTGACGGCTCGGCGTGCGGACCGCCTCCTCTTCTGCGACACCGACGCGATGACCACCGGGATCTGGCACGTCGAGTATCTCGGCCGACGTGACCCCGCGGTCGAGGCGCTGGGCGCGGACCGCCCCTACGACCTGAGCCTGCTGCTCGAACCGGACATCCCGTGGCGCCAGGACGGGATGCGCGACTCCGACCGGGCCCGGCGACGCCAGCAGGCGGCGCTCGTCGAGCGTCTCGGGGAGCTGGGGCAGACGTACCTGACGATCTCGGGCGATGTCGACGAGCGCCTCCTGGCGGCCGAACGGGCCATCGCCCTGGCGCTCGGCGAGACGCCCGCGCCGAGCGACGTGGACTGGGTCGCGCTCGGGCGCACCGGGACCTGGCTCGACCTCGACCCGCCGGTCGGCCTCGGCACGCGGATCGTGCGCGGCACTGGCCTGTCCGCGGCGGTCGTCCAGGCCCGCCTCGACGCCGACGGACTCACGTATTCGGACCTCGCCGAGGTGCTCGCGGTCGACCGTGAGGCGATCCGGGAGGCCGACTGGTACGCCTCCCGCCACGGCGAGCTGGCCTACGCCGAGCTCCGCGGGGACACCGAGGCGATGGCCGAGCTCCGGTCCAGGCCCGCCCTCTGAGACCCCGGTTCAGCCCTGGGCGGCTCGCGGATAGGAGCCGAGGACGCGGATCATCGTCGTGACCGGCTCGAGGTCGGCCAGCGCGGCGGCGGCCGCCGGGTCGTCGGCGGCCGCGTCGAGGTCGATCCAGAAGACATACTCCCAGGCCCGTTCCCGACTCGGCCGGGACTCGATCGTGCTCATGTTCAGGGCGTGGGCCGAGAACACCGTGAGGACGCGCAGGAGGGCCCCCGGTTCGTTCCGGACGGCCACGACGAGCGTCGTCCGCATCGCGTCTCCGGTCGCCGCGATGAGCTGGGGCAGCCTGGCGTCGGCCCGGGCGACGACCAGGAAGCGGGTCCGGTTGTCGTCGACGTCCTGGATCGCGTCGGCCAGGATCGCGAGCCCGAACAGCCCGGCCGCCCGGGGCGAGAGGACCGCCGCCGAGCCGTGTTCCTGGCGGTCGACGATGAGCCGCCCGGCTCCGGCGGTGTTGTACGTCGTCAAGAGCGCCCAGGGTCGGGTCCGCAGGTAGGCCTCGGCCTGGCCGAGGGCCTGGACGTGGGAGTAGACCCGCTCGATGTCCTCGATCCGGTCGCCGGGTAGCGCCGCGAGGCACAGCCGAACGGGGACGACCACCTCGGCGCGGAGCTCGAGGGCGTGCTCGAGCAGGAGGTCGTAGTTCTCGCGGACGGTCCCGTGGACGCTGTTCTCGATCGGGACCACGCCGGCGATGGACCCGCCCGCCTCGACCTCGTCGAAGACGTGGCGGAACCCCGGCAAGCCGACCCGGTCGACCTCGCCGAACGCCGCCCGGACGGCGTCCTCGGCGAATGCCCCGGGCTCGCCGGAGAAGGCGATCCGTCCCCGGGGCGACGCGGATCCGGGCTCGCTCACCCTCGACTCAACGCTCGAACAGGTCGCTCGTGAGGAGCTCGGCGGCGTCCTCGTCGAGCTCCGCCCGGCGGGGCGCACTGGCCACCTCGGCCGACTTGGCGCGGCGTCGGTTGCCGGCCGCCTCGGTCGCGCCCTGCCAGGAGACCTCGGCAAGCAACCGGTCGATCGCCGCGATATAGGCCTCGATCGAGGCGGCGATGATGTTCACGTCGCTCGACGACCCGGTGTACTTGCCGGTCGCCCGGTCCCCCTCCGCGGACGAGGGCGGGGCGAGACGCACGGTCACCAGCCCCTCCGCGTCGGGGCCTTCCGCGACCGCGTGGACGTCATACGCGATGAGCCGTGGATGGCCGGTCAGGACGCCCTCGAGTGCGGCGTCGACCGCGCGGAACAGGGCGTCCACCGGGCCATTGCCCTCGGCCGCGCCGTCCCATTGGTGGTCGCCCGAGGCGATCACGACCGCGCCACGACTCTGGACGTTCGACCCGGACGTCACCGTCCAGCGCTCGAGGTGGAGGTGCGCCGGCTGCGTGGTCATCGGTTCACCTCGTCGACGTGGGGTCGGCGACCGCCGGCTCGGTCCGGGCGGTCGTGAAATGGCGTTCGTCACGCCGGCGGAGCTCGGCGCCGGCCTTCCAGATGGCGTACTCGAGCGAGTCGGCGAGCGCGGCCGCGGAGGCGGCGATGATGTTCGTGTCGCTGCCCATCGTCGACCAGGTCCGTGCGCCGTCGGCCGAGTCGATGACGACCCGGGTCCGGGCGGCGGTCGCCGCGCCGCCGTCGAGGATCCGGACCTTGTAGTCGACGAGGTGGACGGTGTCGAGCTGCGGATAGAACGCCCCGAGCGCCTTGCGAAGCGCGGCGTCCAGCGCGTTGACCGGACCGTTGCCCTCGGCGGCGGTGTGGAGCACCTCGCCGTCGACCTCGACCTTGACGGTGGCCTCGGCGAGCAGCTCGCGCCCGTCGCGCTGCTCGATCAGGCAGGTGTAGTCGACGATCCGGAACGGGGCGGCGTAGCCCGTCTGGTGGCGTCGGACGAGCAGCTCGAAGCTCGCCTCGGCGCCCTCGAACGCCAGGCCGTCCGATTCGAGCTGCTTGATCAGCTTCGACAGCTCGCGCGGGTCGACGCCCTCCAGCCGGTGACCGAGCTGCTCGGCCCGGAGCTTCGTGTTCGCCCGACCGCCGAGCTCGGACACGACCAGCCGACCCTCGTTGCCGACGACCGTCGGATCGACGTGCTGGTAGCTCCGCTCCACCTTGGCGACCGCCGCGCCGTGGACGCCGCCCTTGTGGGCGAACGCCGAGCGGCCGACGTAGGGCTGGTAGTCGAGCGGGGCGACGTTGGCGATCTCGGCCACGCTCCGAGACAGGGCCGTCAGGTCGGCGAGGTCGCCGCCGCCCGCGGGGACGAGTACGTTGCCGGTCTTCAGCGCGAGATTGGCCAGGATGCTGACCATGTTGGCGTTCCCGCAGCGCTCGCCGTAGCCGTTGATCGTGGCCTGGACGTGGCGGATCCCGGCCGTCACCGCGGCCATCGAGTTGGCGACGGCCAGCTCGGCATCGTTGTGGGTGTGGATCCCCCATACGACGGGCGGCGCCGGAGGCGTCGCCGTCGATCGCCGCCCGGACGGCGGCGATGATCCGGAGCAGCTCGTCGGTCATCGTCCCGCCGTTCGTGTCGCACAGGACGATCGTCCGGGCGCCGGCCTGCCGGGCCGCGGTCAGGGTCTGGACCGCGTAGCCCGGATCGGCCTTGTACCCGTCGAAGAAGTGCTCCGCGTCGTAGACCGCCTCACGTCCCCGGTCGACGAGGAAGCCGATCGAGTCGGCGATCATGTCGAGGTTCTCGGCCGGCGTCGCCCCGAGGACCTCGGTCACGTGGAGCAGCCAGCTCTTGCCGAAGATCGTGACCACCGGCGTCTCGGCGGCGACCAGCTCACGGAGGTTCGGGTCCTCCCCCGGCCGGTTGGCGCGGTGGCGGGTCGAGCCGAAGGCGGCCAGTCGGGCGGTCGTCCAGCGCTGCTTCTTCGCCGCCGCGAAGAAGTCGATGTCCTTGGGGTTGGACCCGGGCCAGCCGCCCTCGATGAACGGCATCCCGTACTCGTCGAGCATCCGGGCGATGCGCAGCTTGTCGGCCAGGGACAGGATGATGTTCTCGCCCTGCGTGCCGTCGCGCAGGGTCGTGTCGTAGAGGACGACCGGGAGGTCGTCGGGCGGGTCGGTCGGGGCGGTGAGGGCGTCGGGCTGGGTCACGGTGGCGGCTCCATCGAGCGTGGCGTCGAGGATCGGATCACGTGGTTCGGGCGGCCACCGCTGCCGGCGCCGCCCGACGGATCGCGATCCGGTCGACGATCGCCTCGGTCATCCCGATCGTCCCGACGTGGGTCGATCCGTCGTCGGATCGCCGGTCGGCCGGGAGCAGGTCCGCGGTCCGATAGCCGTCATCGAGCGCGCGGCCGACCGCCGCCTCGAGCGCATCCGCGGCGTCGCCCAGCCCGAGCGACCAGCGCAGGAGCATCGCCCCGGACAGGATCGTGCCGATCGGGTTGGCCAGGTCCCGGCCGGCGATGTCCGGGGCGGACCCGTGGATCGGCTCGTACAGGCCGTGGAGCCCGTGGGCCGTCCGTCGAGCGCCGACCGATGCCGATGGCAGCATCCCGAGCGAACCCGCGAGGACCGACGCCTCGTCCGACAGGATGTCGCCGAACAGGTTCTCGGTGACGAGCACGTCGAACGCCGCAGGCGACCGGACGATCTGCATCGCGCAGGCGTCGACCAGCCGATGGTCGAGGCGGACCGCCGGGAACTCGAGCGCGACCTCGTCGGCGACCCGCCGCCACAGCCGGGAGGTCGCCAGCACGTTGGCCTTGTCCACGCTGGTCACCCGGCCGCGCCGCCGACCCGCGAGCTCGAATGCCAGTCGGACGACCCGGGCGATCTCGCCGTCGGAATAGGTCAGGGTGTCGCTCGCGGATCGCGAGCCGGGCGCGCCGGTCGCCTCGGTCCGATCGCCGAAGTACAGACCGCCGGTCAGCTCCCGGACGATGAGCATGTCGACCCCGTCGAGCAGCTCGGGGCGGAGCGGCGAGGCCGCCACGAGCGTCGGGTGGACCGTGACGGGCCGGAGGTTGGCGAACAGCCCGAGACCGCCGCGCAGCGCGAACAGGGCCTGCTCCGGCCGGAACGACGAGGTAGGGTCGTCCCACTTCGGACCGCCGACCGCACCCAGGTAGACCGCGTCGGCTTCCCGGCAGACGTCGACGTCCTCCGGGCGGATCGCGACGCCGTAGGCATCGATCCCGGCGCCGCCGACGACGAGCTCGGTCCAATCGATGGCGAACCCGGCCGCCGCTCCGACGGCATCGAGCGCCCGTCGCCCGCCGGCCAGGACGTCCGGACCCACCCCGTCGCCCGGGATCGCGACGACCCGGTAGCGCGGGGGCCCGTCCCGACGCTCCGCATCGGTCACGGGATGTCCTCGGTCCGGGCCCGGGTCACGAAGGCCGCGTCGACCCCGTTGATCTCGGCCCCGTGGAGCTTGTTCGTCGCCACCAGGTAGGCCTCGAGCGACGCTTCGATGATGTTGGTCGATAGGCCGTGGCCGCTGACGATGAGCGCCCCGGTGCCCTCGTCCGACGACCGGCGGCAGCGGACCAGGACCTGGCCCTGAGCGTCCTCCCCGGCGGAGACGGCCTTGATCTCGTACTCGGTCAGCACGGGACGCCAGCCGAGGACCGGCTGGATCGCCTTGTCGACCGCACTGAACAGGGCGTTGACCGGGCCGTTGCCGGTCGATTCCGCGCCGCGGACGTCGCCGCCGATCGACAGCGAGACCGTGCCCGTGGCATTGCCGCCGTGCGAGCTCGTGACGCTCCAGCCTTCGAGGGCGATCGAGGCCGGGACCTCCGAGCTGCGCGCCTCCACGAGCGCCAGGAGGTCCGCGTCGGTCACCTCCTTCTTGGCGTCGGCCAGGGCGATCGCCTGGCGGTAGACGCCGTCGAGCGCGTCGCCCTCGAGGTCGTGACCCAGCTCGCGGAGCTTTCCCTGCAGGCCGCGGCGACCGGACAGCTTGCCGATCGTGAGCTGGCTGCCCGACAGGCCGACCGACTGTGGGGTCATGATCTCGTAGGTCAGCGGGTTCTTGATCACGCCGTCCTGGTGGATGCCGGACTCGTGAGCGAAGGCGTTGCCCCCGACGATCGCCTTGTTCGGCTGGACGGCGAAGCCGGTCAGGTAGCTGACCAGCCGGCTGGCGGCCGTGATCTGCTCGGTCTGGACGCCGGACCCGAGATCGGGGAACTGGGTGGGCCGGGTGCGCAGTGCCATCACCACCTCCTCGAGGGAGGCGTTGCCGGCGCGCTCGCCGAGCCCGTTCACGGTGACCTCGACCTGGCGCGCCCCGGCCTGGACCGCAGCCAGCGTGTTGGCGGTCGCCAGCCCGAGGTCGTTGTGGCAGTGGACGCTGATGATCGCGTCCCGGCCGACACGCTCGACGACGCGCCCGACCAGCAGCCCGAACTCGGACGGGATGGCGTAGCCGACCGTGTCGGGGATGTTGACGGTGCTGGCACCCGCCGCGACCACGGCTTCGTAGATGTCGAGGAGGTAGTCGATGTCGGTCCGGCTGGCGTCCTCGGCGGAGAACTCGATCTCGGCGTCGGACCCGAGGGCCTTCCGGCCGTAGCGGACCCATTCGACGGCCTGCTTGAGCGCCTCGTCACGACCGATCCGGAGCTTGTGCTTGAGGTGGATGTCGCTCGTGGCGATGAACACATGGAGGTGCGGTCGCTCGGCGACGCGGATCGCCTCGACTGCCCGCTGCGGGTCGCCGTCGCGGCAGCGCGCCAGGGCGGCCACCGCCACCCCCTTCGTCTCGCGCGCGATCCGCTGGACCGCCTCGAAGTCGCCCGGCGACGCAGCCGGGAACCCCGCCTCGATGACGTCCACCTTGAGCCGGACGAGCTGCCGGGCGACCTCGAGCTTCTCCGCCGCCGTCAGGCCTGCGCCGGGCGCCTGCTCACCGTCGCGCAGGGTCGTGTCGAAGATCCGGACCGAACCTTCTGTCATCTCGACGACTCCGCGACGCGCCGCGGCTCGCTGGCCGAGGCCTGCGCCTGGCCGGCGCGGACGACGACCGGGTCGAGGAACGCCATCTGGCCGCGGAGCTCCTCCCCGACCCGCTCGATGAGGTGATCCTGGTCCTGGGCGCGGAGGCGCTCGAACTCGGGTCGGCCGGCCTCGTTCTCAGCGATCCAGTTCCGGGCGAAGGTGCCGTCCTGGATCTCGTGGAGGACGTCCCTCATCGTCGCGCGGACGTGATCGTCGATGATCCGGGGGCCGCTGACGTAGTCCCCGAACTCGGCGGTGTCGCTGACGCTGAAGCGCATGAAGTTGAGACCGCCGCGGTACATCAGGTCGACGATGAGCTTCAGCTCGTGCATCGTCTC
This sequence comes from uncultured Chloroflexia bacterium, assembly GCA_963781845.1. Lineage (GTDB taxonomy): Bacteria > Chloroflexota > Limnocylindria > Limnocylindrales > CSP1-4 > Chersky-267. The sequence goes on from CAWAHN010000016.1 coordinate 126,009, forward strand.
GAAGTAGGCGAGCTCGGGCTGGTAGCCGGCTTCGACCAGCGTCTCGAACGCCATCTTGACCAGGGCGGCCGTCCCGCCGCACAGGACCGATTGCTCGCCGAACAGGTCGGTCTCGGTCTCCTCGGCGAAGGTCGTCTCGAGGACGCCCGCCCGGGTGTTGCCCAGGCCGCGGGCATAGGCCAGGGTCCGCGCTCGCGCCGTCCCGGTCGCGTCGCGATGGACTGCGAACAGGGCGGGAACGCCGCCGCCGGCGCGATACACGCTCCGGACCAGATGCCCAGGGCCCTTCGGCGCGACCATCCCGACGTCGACGCCGGCGGGCGGGTCGATCCGATCGAAATGGATGTTGAAACCGTGAGCGAACATCAGGAGCTGGCCGTCGCGCAGGTTCGGCGCGACCTCGGCGTCGTAGACCGCCTTCTGGCTGGTGTCCGGGACGAGGATCATGATCACATCGGCCGCCCGGACCGCCTCGCCGACCGTGAGCACCGTCAGGCCGGCATCCTCCACGAGCGTCCGGCTCTTGCTGCCCGGCGCGAGCCCGACCACGACGGCGATCCCGGAATCGTGGAGGTTCAGGGCATGCGCATGCCCCTGGCTGCCGTACCCGATGATCGCCACCGTCTGGCCCGCCAAGGCGGACGGATCCGCGTCATCGTCGTAGTACATCTTGGCGGTCATCGCTTGAGTGCCTCCTCGATGGATCCCGAGCCGCGAGCCATCACCACGGTCCCGGTTCGGACGAGCTCCCTGACCCCGTAGGTCCGAAGCAGAGCGACGAGCGCATCCACCTCCGCCTCGGTGCCGGTCGCCTCGACGACGATCGACGTGTCCGAGATATCGACCACGCGCGCCCGGTAGAGCTCGACGATCCGGACGATCTCGCCACGGTTGGCGTCGTTGGCCCGGACCTTGACCAGGGCGAGCTCGTGGGCGACGGTCGGCTCGTCGGTCAGGTCCTGGACCTTGAGCACGTCGATCAGCCGGTAGAGCTGCTTGGTCGCCTGCTCGAGCAGGACGTCGTCGCCGTGGAGGGTGATCGTCATCCGGCTGATGTCGGGCTGGTCGGTGTGGCTGACGGCGAGCGACTCGATGTTGAAGTTGCGGGCGCGCATCAGGCTCGACACGCGATTGAGGACGCCCGGCTTGTCGAGGACCAGGACGACCAGGACGTGGCGATGCTGGACGCCGGACCCGGGCAGGGCCCGAGACGGCGGGGGCGTCGCGCTCGAAGGCGCCGGACCGTCGGTCGTCATTCGTCCGCCCCGCCCCAGTTCTCGATCAGGTCGGACAGGCCCTTGCCCGCCGGCATCATCGGGAAGACGTTCTGCTCCTCGGCGATCTCGAACCAGACCAGGGCCGGTCCGTCGACCGCCTGGGCGGCCCGGATCGCGTCGTCGACCTCGCCCGGCGTGCGAGCCCGGAACGCCGGGACCCCGAACGCATCCGCCAGCTTCGCGAAGTCGGGGCCAAGCAGCGTGGCCGAGTGATAGTTCCCGCCGTAGATGATCTCCTGCCACTGGCGGATCATCCCGAGCTTCTTGTTGTCGAGCAGGGCGATCTTGACCGGGATCCGATCCTGGACCAGGGTCATCAGCTCCTGGACGGTCATCTGGAAGCCGCCGTCGCCGGCGATCGCCCAGGTCTCCCGATCCGGTCGGCCGAGGGCCGCGCCCATCGCGGCCGGGACGCTGAAGCCCATCGTCCCGAGGCCGCCCGAGCTCACGTGGCTGTTCGGCTGGCGGAAGCCCGTGTAGCGGGCGAGCCACATCTGGTTCTGGCCGACGTCGGCCACGTAGGTCGCCTGGTGGTCGGTCAGCTCGCCGATCCGCTCGACGACGTAGTCGGCCGACAGCAGGCCGTCGCGCCAGGCGCCGGAGCCGTGCCAGCTCGATCCTTCGGACTCGCGCTTCCACTCGGCCAGCTGGGCGAGGTAGTCGGCACGCGCCGCGGGCGCGGTCGCCTCGACCATGGGGAGGAGCGCCCGCAGGACGCGACCGGCGTCGCCGACGATCGGGACCTCGACCGACACGTTCTTGCCGATCTCGGCCGGATCGATGTCGACGTGGACGATCCGGGCATACGGCGCGTATGTCCGGACGTTGCCGGTGACCCGGTCGTCGAACCGCATCCCGAACGCGATCAGCAGGTCCGCGGACTGGATCGCCCGGTTGACGTGCTTCCAGCCGTGCATCCCCATGTAGCCGTAGGCCAGGGGATGGGTCTCGTCCATGGCGCCGATCCCGAGCAGGGTCCAGGCGACCGGGATGCTCGTCTTCTCGGCGAACGCACGCAGGTCGTCCCACGCCTCCGCGTGGAGGACGCCGTGGCCGGCCAGGATCACCGGACGTTCGGCCCGGGCGATCTCCGCGGCTGCCAGCTTGAGCTGCTTCGGATGACCGTCGAACGTCGGCCGGAACCCCGGCAATCCGGCGACGATCTGCGCCTCCGTCGGGTGCTCGGCGGTCGTCTCCTGCTGGAGGGCATCCTTGGTGATGTCGATGTGGACCGGGCCGGGTCGCCCGGTCCGTGCGATGTGGAATGCCTCGGCGATCACCCGGGGCAGGTCGTCGGCGTCCCGGACGAGGTAGTTGTGCTTGGTCATCGGCAGGGTGATGCCGGTGATGTCGATCTCCTGGAAGGCGTCCTTGCCGATCAGGGCACCGGGGACGTTGCCCGTGATCGCGACCATCGGGACGGAGTCGAGCAGGGCCGTCCCGATCCCGGTGACGAGGTTCGTCGCACCCGGTCCCGAGGTCCCGATGCAGACCCCGACCCGACCGGTGACCCGGGCATAGCCATCGGCGGCATGGGCGCCACCCTGCTCGTGGCGGACGAGGATGTGACGGAGCTCCGGGTAGTCGGCCAGGATGTCGTAGAGCGGCAGGATGACGCCGCCCGGATACGAGAACACGACGTCGACGCCCTGGCGCAGGAGCGCCTCGCAGACGACGTCGGCACCGATCCTCGTCCGCTTGCGCGGCTTGACCTCATGGAGCATCGCCGCGCGAGCGTGCTCGACGGCCGTCGCGGTCGGGGTCCCGTCGGCCGGGACATGGCTCCGTCGCGGCCGGGCAGCCGGCGCCGTCCCGGCCCTGGCCGGTGCCGAGTCGGCCGCCGGGGGACTCCCGCCGTCGGGCGTCCCCTTCGTCATCGTCATCGCGTCATGCCCTCCGTGGCGTTCATCGTAGTCGGTCGTGGTCCCCGGAAATGACAAGACCCCCGCCTTCCGGCGAGGGTCCCTTCGGTTCTCGGTGGCGCTGTCGCTACCTCCGCGATCCTCCGTTCTCCTGCCGGGAGCCGGTAATGAGCCCAAGAAGGCCGTCCAGCCCGAGAAGGAGCGAGCGAAGAAGGGCGAGCGGAGATACGACATCGGACCCGGAGTCGTCGATCGGGAGATGCGCGCGCCGACCGTCCGTCGTGACGACGACGGCGACGCGGCGGCGGTCCTGACCGTTGAACAGACCCAAGTCGTGACTCCGACAGGCGACGCTCCGGGCACGTCCGGTCCGAGCGCCGTGCGGGCAGTCTATCAGCCTTGCTCGATTCCGCAACCTCTGCGACCACTCCGGACCCCACCACCTTGCGAGACCGTGTGCGGCCGTCCGTTCCGGCTGTCCGAGGGCGCGCGTCGCGGGGTCCGGACCGCAGCGCACCGCCCCGTTCCGCAGCGGAGTCCATCGGACCAGACCGGACCGCCTGCGGTCGAGAGCGCATGGGTGCATACTTCGGGCAGCCCCGTCGGGCTCCAGTGCGCCGTGCGACACCTCGATCGCGTGGCCCCAGTCCTCCTTCGACGGACCCCGCGACCCCCGTGCCCTCGGTCGCCGCGCCGTCCCCCGAAGGTCAGCTCTCCGCTCGCCATGCCCAGCGTATGGCGTCCTGGTAGGGAGGAGGCAAGAGTTTGCCGCGGTTCCCAAGCGGCGCCCAGAGGGCGTCCAGTCGCGTCCCCACCCACGGTCCGTGCCGACCCGTTCGCGCATGCGGCCCCGACCCCCGGCGAGGTGTCCGATGAGCCGGATCGCCTCCCCCCAAGCTTCCCCGATCCGACGCTCCTCCCGGCTGGTCGCTTCGAGCGCCGCCGCCGTCCTGGGGATGACCCTCCTGATCGGGCTCGGCCCCATCCTCGACCGTGCCGGCCTGCCGGCGACGCAGACGGCGGATGCGGTCACCGGGCCGCACATGATCGCGACGGCCGCCGACATCGCCAGGCTGCCGAGATCGGGCGTCGCCTGGACCAACCTCAAGAAGGCCGCCGACGAGAGCGCCGGGACCCCCGACCTGTCGAACCAGGACTCCAACAACGACGTGCTCGTCCTGGCCAAGGCGCTCGTCTACGCCAAGACGAAGATCCTGTCCTACCGGCAGTCGGTGCTCACCAATCTCAAGGCCGTGGTCGGCACCGAGGCCGGCGGTCGGAGCATCGCGGTCGGTCGCGGCCTGCCCGCCTACATCCTCGCGGCGGATCTGATCTCGCTGCCGACCTACCAGCCGACGTTCAACACGCGGACCTTCAAACCGTGGCTGAAGAAGCTGCTGAACGAGGATCTCCAGGGTGACTCCCTGGTCAGCACCCACAACCTCCGGCCGAACAACTGGGGGACCCACGCCGGTGCGGCCCGGATCGCGATCGCGATCTACGTCGGCGACAAGCTCCAGCTCAAGCGAGCTGCCGCCGTGTTCAAGGGCTTCCTCGGCGACCGGGCCTCCTACGCGGGCTTCAGCTACGGCTCGGACCTGTCGTGGCAGTGCAACGAAGCCCGACCCGTCGGGATCGACGGGGCTTGCGTCAAGGACGGGATCAACCTCGACGGAGCGATCCCGGATGAGATGCGACGGGGCGCCTCGCTCCAGTGGCCGCCGTCATCGACCCAGTATCCGTGGGAGCTGATGCAGGGCGCGGTCCTCCAGGCCGAGCTGCTCCAGCGCGCCGGCTACCCCGCCTGGACGTGGCAGAACAAGGCGCTCCTGCGAGCGGCCAAGTTCCTCTACAACCGCGCCGGCTGGCCGGCCGACGCCAACGACGACTGGCAGCCGTGGCTGCTCGACTATCGCTACGGGACGACCTTCCGGAAGGCCGGCGCGACCCATCCCGGCAAGAACTTCGGCTGGACGGACTGGCTGTACGGCGGTCGGGTCAGGGGCAACACCAACGGTTGGCGGACCGTCGGCGACACGAGCCGGACGGTGGTCTACCACCGGGCCTGGTTCCGCTCATCGGCGCTCCGGCACCTCGGCGGATCGGTCCACTCGTCGCGGACCAGGGCCGCCAAGGCCGTCTTCAAGTTCACCGGCGACAAGGTCGTCTGGCTCGGCCCGAAGGGCCCGGGCTACGGACGCGCCGGCGTCTTCATCGACGGGACGCTGGTCAAGACCGTCAACCTGCATTCACTCAGGAAGCACTACCGCCAGAAGCTCTTCACGGCCACCTTCTCGTCCGTCGGCACGCACTACCTGACGATCAAGGTCCTGGGCACATCCGGGCACCCGCTCGTCTCGATCGACGGCTACCTCGTCCACCGCTAGGGACCGTCGGCGACCCCAGCGTCGACCGGACCCAGAATCGGAACGACCGCCGGGTCACCCGGCGGTCGTTCTGCGTGTGTGGTCGAGGCCGGATGGCCTCGGATGATTCCTACCAGCGACGTCCCGCATCGGGTGCCATCGCCGTCAGCCCCACCGCATGCCGGCACCGAGGCTGAGGGCGATCGTCGCCAACAGCGCGATGACGGTGGTGAAGCGCGCCAGGTTCGCCTTCACGGTCTTCCACCTCGTGTGACTTCGCGTCGTCGGCCCGGCAGCCGGGCGGTCTCGACGGGTCGAGATCCCTGGCTTTGCGTCCCCGCCTCGCGACGGGTTTGCCCTGGACGGTCCTTTCGGCGGAGGACGTTCGTCGCCCTCGTCCTGAACGCTAGGTCCTGTTCGCGCCGGGACGAATGACCCATCGGTACCGGACGCGCCGCGATTCCGGGGGAGGTTCCGCGACGCACCGGCGCACGCGTGCACCGCGCCCGGGCGCTCGAGACCCGTCCGGGGGTCCGGTCGGAGGCGTGCCGCGGATCAGGCCGGCGTCGCGTCGCCGGTCGACGGCTGTCGGCGCATCGCCACCACGATGGCGACCGCGATGCCCAGCCCGATCAGGACGTCGCCGACGCTGAACACGTTGCTGAACGGAAGCCAGGCCGGCAGGGCGAACACGTCGGTCAACGGGGCGAGCAGCGGATCGGCCACGACCGCGCTGTTCGAGTAGCCGGTCGCCGGCGACCGACCGGCGGTCGACAGGGCGGCGGCCGAGGCCGGCATGAACCCGCCGTTGGCCAGGATCGCGACCAGGTTGCACAGCGCGCCGACGGCGACGATCGGCATCCCCGCGATGCGGATGTTGGCCAGCAGGACGGCGAGGACGAGCGCGGTGGATGCGACGTAGGCCGGCACCCCCAGCCAGCCGATCCGGTCGCTCACCGGGCCCGAGAACAGGACGACCTGGACGCCGAAGCCCAGGACGGCCAGCCAGGCGAACCGGAAGTGGAGCGCCGCAAGACCGGCCGGTCGGCCTCCCAGCAGAAGCCCGACGACCAGACCGATCAGCACGGCGTACAGGATGAACATCGCCGGGTCCGCTCAGCCTCGGACCGGGAAGGTGACCGGGATCGGGACGGGTCGCTCGCCGATCGCGACCGGCCGCCCGACCGAGCTCGGGTCGCCCAGGGTGACACCCAGGAGGCGGGCCAGGTGGTCGGCCGAGAGCGGGCGCGCGAACAGGAAGCCCTGGCCGAACTCGCAGCCCAGGCTCCGCAGGCGCTCGAGCTGACCAGGCTCCTCGATCCCCTCGGCGACGATCCGCAGGCCCAGCGTCTGGCCGAGCGCGACGATGGCATGGGCGAACGCCCACGTCTCCGGGTCGTCCTCACCGGACACGACGAAGTCGCGGGCGATCTTGAGGATGTCGACCGGGAACCGTCGCAGGTAGCCCAGCGACGAGTAGCCCGTCCCGAAGTCGTCGACCGCGATCCGCACGCCGAGGGCCCGGATCGCCTGGAGGCGGGTGATGGTGGTGGTCGTGTCCCGGAACATCGCCGTCTCGGTCAGCTCGAGGACGAGGTCGGCCGGGTCGAACCCGGTCTCGGCCAGGACGTCCCGGATGTCGTCGACGATGTCCGCTCGCTGGAGCTGGAGGGGCGACATGTTGACGCTGAGCATGAGTCGCTCCGGAGCGCCCGCCGCACGCAGCGCGACGACCGTCCGACACGCCTCGGCCAGGACCCACCGCCCGAGCGCCAGGATCGTCCCGTTCTCCTCGGCCAGCGTGATGAACTCATCCGGCAGGGTCAGGCCGCGGACCGGGTGGCGCCAGCGGACGAGCGCCTCGACGCCGACGGTCCGGCCGCTGTCGAGCGCGACGATCGGCTGGTAGTGGACGATGAGCTCGTCCCTGGCGACGCTCCGGGCGAGCTCCGCGGACAGCTCGTGACGGGCGACGATCGAGGCGTGCATCGCCGGGTCGAAGACCGCGAAGCGGCGCTTGCCCGCCGCCTTGGCCGTGTACATCGCGACGTCGGCATGACGAAGGATGTCGTCGACGTCCTCGGGCTGGGTCCCGCCGTGGCCGCCGCGGGCCATCGCGATCCCGACGCTGACCCCGACGACCGTCTCCTGGCCGAGGATCGGGAACGACACGCCGAGCAGGTCGATCAGGCGTCGCGCGACGGCCAGCGAATGGCGCAGGTCCGGCTGGTCGATGACCAGGATCGCGAACTCGTCGCCGCCGAGCCGCGCGGCGAGGTCGTCCTCGCGGATCGTGCTCCGGATCCGCTCCGCCACGGCGACCAGGAGCTGATCGCCGGCGGCGTGGCCGAGCGTGTCGTTGACCACCTTGAAGTCGTCGAGATCGAGGAACAGGACCACCGGGACCCGGTCGTCCCGCCGGTCGCGCAGCCGGATCGCGACCTGTTCGGCGAACAGGGCCCGGTTCGGCAGGTCGGTCAGGGGGTCGTGGTAGGCCTGGTAGCGGAGCTGTTCCTTGAGCCGGCCGAGCTCGGCCAGCGATTGCTCGAGCTGACCGTTCTCGAGCGCGACCGCGACCTGGTTGGCGAGCGTCTCGAGCAGGCGCAGGTCGTCGTCGCCGAAGCTGCTGCCCTCGGTCGCCCGGTTGACGATCGACAGGATGCCGATCGCCCCGGACTCTCCGACGAGCGGGGCGATCATCGCCTGCCGGATCGCCAGCCGCCGACCGCCGGGGGTGCGGGCCGGCGTCGCGAAGAACGCACGCTGCTCCGTCCGGGCCCGCAGGCGCACGGGCTCGCCCTCGGGCAGCTCGACCGGGATCATCAGCTCGGACTCGCCGTCCTCGACCGACGTCGTCCGGAGCGGCTGGCCGGCACTGTCGACGGGCTCCAGGAGGACCTCGGCCAGCTCCGCGCGGAACATGTCGCGGGCGTGATCGAGCAGCGCGATCAGCGCCCGGTCGAGCTCGGGCGAGTGCTGGAGGATCCGGCTGGACTGGTAGAGCAGCTCGAGTCGCTCGTGCTTCACCCGTTCGGACACGTATGCCCGGTAGGCCACGAACAGGGTGATGAGGGGGACGGCGAGCAGGGCCATCGCCTCCGGGTCGATCCACAGGATCGTCACCGCGAGGAGCGCCAGGCTCGTGTTGGCGAGGGCGACCAACCCGCCGAACTCGATCATCTCCGGCAGCTTCTGGAACTGCGGCGCCCCGCCCGACAGGACGATGACGGTGGCGATGGTCAGCGCGCTGATGACGGCGCCCAGGAACGTCGCGACCATCGCGGCCAGCCAGTCCATCGGGGCCGGCGGACCGCCGGCGAACGTCCCGATCGCGCGGAAGACGGTCAGGCTCACCACCGCGATGAACGCGTAGTTGGCCAGGTTGAACACGACCTTGATCGGCGACTGGCGCGACTGGATGACGAGCGCGACACCTGAGCCGACGAGGAGGCCGATCAGGAAGTCGGTCGGCGGCATGAGGAAGAACCCGATGACCGACGGCAGCTCGCTGAGCGAGAAGGAATGGGTCTCGCGCCGGAAGTGGACGTCGATGACCTTGGCCTCGGTCACGAAGAACGCGATCGCGATCAGCGGCCACGGCACCGATACGGGGGCCGTCAGCGTCGCCATCCCCTGGACGAAATCGGCGTAGACGATCATCGCCGCCACCGCCAGCGCGAGGCTGAACAGCCCGACCCGGATGACGGCGGCGTGGGCCGTCAGGCGCGACCGGACGGTCCCGATGACCGCATCGGACGGTGGATGTACGTGGTCCACCGACCGATTGTCCTCTCGAACGGGGCCAGCGGGGTGAACCCCGAAGTACCGTCGGCGACCGGTACAGATAGGGGAGGAACGGACGGTTCGCGCGCGGATCCCGACCGGCCCGACCGGCTCGGGCCGAGCCTCTGGTACCCTCCGTCGCATGTCTGCCAGCGCACCCCGGACCCTCGTCGCCAAGATCTGGGACGACCACGTCGTCGCGGATGAACCCGGTGCCCCGACCGTCCTGGGGATCGACCTCCACCTGGTCCACGAGGTCACCAGCCCGCAGGCGTTCACCGGGCTGCGGGCTCGCGGTCTGACCGTCCGTCGCCCCGGCCAGACCGTCGCGACGGCGGACCATTCGATCCCGACCCACGATCGAAGCCTGCCGATCGCCGACGCCATGGCCGCGGCCCAGGTGCAGCAGCTGACCGACAACTGCGCCGAGTTCGGGATCCCGCTCCACGGGCTCGGGTCGCCCAACCAGGGCATCGTCCACATCATCGGCCCGGAGCTCGGCCTGACCCAGCCGGGGATGACGATCGTCTGCGGCGACTCGCACACCGCGACCCATGGTGCCTTCGGCGCCCTGGCCTTCGGGATCGGGACGAGCGAGGTCGAGATGGTCCTGGCGACCCAGTGCCTGCTCCAGCGACGGCCGAGGACCTACGAGGTCCGGGTCGACGGGCGGCTCGCTCCGGGGGTGAGCGCGAAGGACATCATCCTCGCCCTGATCGCCCGGATCGGCGTCGGCGGCGGCACCGGCCACGTCTTCGAGTACACCGGCGAGGCCATCCGCGCGCTGACGATGGAGCAGCGCATGACGATCTGCAACATGAGCATCGAAGGCGGCGCCCGGGCCGGCCTCATCGCCCCGGATGAGACCACCTTCGCCTACGTCGCCGGGCGTCCGTTCGCCCCGCACGGGCAGGACTGGGACGACGCGGTCGCCCGCTGGCGACGCCTGCCGACGGACGACGGGGCGGCCTACGACCGGTCGATCGCCATCGATGCGTCGACGCTCGAGCCGATGGTCACCTACGGCACCAACCCGGGGATGGGCATCCCGATCACGGGGCGGATCCCCTCGCCGGAGGACCAGGCCGACCCGAGCCAGCGCCGGGCGCTCGAGCGCGCGCTCGAGTACATGGACCTCACGCCCGGCGACCCCATCCTCGGGCGACCCGTCGACGTCGTGTTCATCGGGAGCTGTACCAACGGCCGGATCAGCGACCTCCGGCTGGCCGCGTCGGTGCTCCGCGACCGGACGATCGCCCCCGGGGTCCGGGTGATGGTCGTGCCGGGGAGCCAGGAAGTGAAACGGGAGGCCGAGAACGAGGGCCTCGCCGACGTGTTCCGGGCCGCCGGCGCCGAGTGGCGCGAGGCCGGCTGCTCGATGTGCATCGCGATGAACGGCGACCAGCTCACGCCCGGGCAGTACGCGATCTCGACCTCCAACCGCAACTTCGAGGGGCGGCAGGGCGCGGGCGGTCGGTCGTTCCTGGCGTCGCCGCTGACGGCCGCCGCCTCGGCGGTGACCGGGACGGTGACCGATCCGCGCACGCTGCCCGGCATCGAGGCGGCCGCGGGACTGGGGGGTCGCTGACGTGGCCGACCGGTTCAGCTCGTTCACCAGTGCCGTGATCCCCCTCCCGGCCGAGAACATCGACACGGACCAGATCGTCCCGGCCCGCTACCTCAAGGTGACCGCCAAGGACGGCCTCCGCGACGCGCTCTTCCACGACTGGCGATACGACGCGGACGGAGGGCTCAAGGAGCCGCTGTTCGTGATGGATCGGCTGGCGATGGCCGACCGCCAGATCCTGCTCGTCGGCGACAACTTCGGGACCGGCTCGTCCCGCGAGCACGCTCCGTGGGCGCTCGTCGCCTGGGGCATCCGGGCGGTCATCTCGACCAGCTTCGCGGACATCTTCCGCAACAACGCACTGAAGAACGGACTGTTGCCGATCGCCGTCGAGGCCGAAAGGCACCGCCAGCTGCTCGAGCTCGTGGAGAGCCAGCCACGTGTCGCCCTGACGGTCGACCTGGAGGCCCAGGTGGTCCACCTGCCCGGCGACGAGGACCTCCCGTTCGAGGTCGACCCGTTCGCCAAGGAGATGCTCCTGGCCGGGACCGACGAGATGGGCTGGTTGCTGGCTCGCGAGAACGCGATCGGGGCGTACGAGGCCGCCCATCCGCCGCGCGTCGACACGCTGGCAGCCGCCGCCCGCTGACCGACCCTCGGAACCGTCTCGGCCCGGCGGTCGTCTCCGATCCATGCAGACCCCCGTTCGGGCTCTCGTCCTGGGCCTCCTGGTCGTCGTCGCCGGTGCCGCCTGCACGTCGTCGGGCGGCCTCCCGGTCCCGCCGTCCGCAGCGTCGACAGCCGCACCGAGCGGTGGCGCCGGAGGCGGCTCCGCAGGGTCCGGGGGCGATCCGGGCGCCGGCATCGACCTTCCGGTGAGCACAGGACCGGGCGGTGCCGCGCCGGTCGAGCCTCCCCGGGCGACGATCGTCAGCCCGAAGCCCGGCCGCCTCGACGTCCATCCGGTCGGTGCCTCCACGATCGAGGCGTCGGTCGCGGCTCGCCGGGTCGTGGTCCGGTTGACCTGGTGGAGCGGCGTCGCGCCGTGCTCCGTCCTCGACTCGATCGATGTCCTTCGGACCGGGACGGCCATCGTCCTGACCATCCGCGAGGGCGCCGACCAGCGCGGGGTCGCCTGCATCGAGCTGGCGATGCTCAAGGGCGCCGTCGTCGACCTCGGCGAGCTGGCTCCGGGGACCTACACGATCTCCGCCGGCGGGGAGGCTCCACCGATCCAGGTCGTCGTGGACTGACCGGTACCACCGGGCGGGGGGCGGGTTCGGGCGTCCTCGTCGATACTGCGCGGGTGAACCTCATCGACGTCGGGATCGTCGTCTTGCTCGGGTTCGGCCTCGTCGCGGGCTGGCGGTCCGGGTTCTTCCCCCAGATCCTCGGGCTCGCGGGGGCGGCCGCCGGCGCGGCGGTCATCGTCCTCGTCCTGCCACTGATCCACGGCTTCCTCGAAGGGATCGATCCCGCGCTCCGCGCCATCGGTGTGCTGGTCGCCCTGCTGGCGGCCATCGGGATCGGCGAAGCCGTGGGTTCGAGCCTCGGCGCCCGGATCGGCAGCCGGCTCGGCGACGGCGTCCTCGGCGGGCTCGACCGGATCGCCGGGGCGCTCGCCGGTCTCGCCCAGGGGCTCCTCGTGGTCTGGCTCGTCGGCGGGCTCCTGGCGGCGGGCCCGGTCCCGCAGATGGCCGCCCAGGCCCAGCGATCGCTGCTCATCCGGACGATCACCGGCGTCCTGCCGCCGCCCACCGCCTACGTCGACGAGCTCGCCGGGTGGCTCGACGCGACGGGGCTGCCCGAGGTGTTCATCGGGCTCGAGCCGTTCCCGGCGGCACCGGTCGATCGTCCGACCGACGCCCAGGCCGAGCGCATCGGACAGGCTGCGGCGGCGAGCACGCTGGCGGTCCGGGCCGAGGCGTGCGGGCGCGTCTCGACGGGGACCGGCTTCGTCGTCGGGCCCGGTGGCTACGTCGTGACCAACGCTCATGTCGTCGCCGGCTCGACCGCGGTCGTGGTCGCGTTCGACGGCAAGGGACCGGTCGATGCCGATGTCGTCCTGTTCGACCCCAAGCTCGACATCGCGGTCCTGCGCGCCCCCAAGATCAAGGCCACGCCGCTCGTCTTCGCGACGAGCGACCCGAAGCGAGCCACGCTCGGCGCGGCGCTCGGTCATCCCGGTGGCGCCGGCCTTCGGATCATCCCGGCGGCCGTCTCGAGCAGCTACGCGGCCGAGGGCCGCGACCTGTACGGGAGCAGCCGGGTCCTTCGCCAGATCATCGAGCTGCGCGCCGACATCGAGCGCGGCGACAGCGGCGGACCGCTCATCCTGCCCGACGGCACGGTCGGCGGGGTCGTCTACGCCGAGGCGCTGAGCGATCCGTCGGTCGGCTATGCCCTGGCTCCCGGCAAGGTCGCCGAGCGGGTCCGGCCGGCCCTCGACGCCACGGTCGCGGTCTCGACCGGGGAGTGCACTCGATGACGCCGGACGACGCGACGCCGGCGGGGACGGTCTCGCCGACGAGCGCGGGGACGGCCGCGGCGGACCTGGAGCGACTCGCCGACGAGGCCTGGGACGCGGCACTGGCCGCGAACCCGATCGGCGCGACGTCGATCGGCGATCGTCGGTTCGACGATCGGGTCGAGGACATCTCCCCGGGGGCCGTGGCCGCCGAACGGCGACGATTGACGGACCTTCTGGAGCGGATCCGCTCGATCCCGGCCGATGCCCTCGACGGACGGGACGCCGTGACGCGGGAGGCGCTGCTCGCCTTCGTCCGGATGGACCTCGATGTCCGGGAGGCCGACGTCGCGCGATGGGCGGTCGATCCCCTCGAGGGGCCACAGGTCCTGTTCCTCAATGTCGCGTCGTTCCAGCCGCTCGAGACCCCGGACGACGGCGACCGACTGCTCGCCCGCTGGGGCGCGATGGACGGCTTCATCGAGCAGCGGGCCGCCGATGTCCGGGCATCCGCGGCGGACGGGCTCGTGTCGGCCGAAGCTCCGCTCCGCAAGGTCATCGACGAGCTCGACGATCTCCTGCGCGACGCGGCCGGCTCGGCCGCGCTGCTCGGTCCGGCGAGCGCTCCGCGTCCCGCCTGGTCACCCGAGGAACGGTCGCGATTCGACGCGGCCCTGGCCACGGTCGTCGAGGAGCGGATCCTGCCGGCGTTCGCGCGGTACCGGAGCGTGCTCGTCGACGAGATCCTGCCGCGCGCCCGAGCCGACGATCGACCGGGACTCTCGCACGTGCCCGGGGGGCTCGGGGCCTACGACCGGCTCATCCACGCGCATACGTCGCTCGAACGCTCGCCCGAGGAGATCCACCGGATCGGGCTGGCCGAGATCGAGCGGATCGACGGCGAGCTGGAGGCGCGGGCCGGCCGGGTCCTCGGCACTCGCAGCCGCGCAGAGGCGGTCGAGCGCCTGCGCGGCGATCCGGCGCTCCAGTTCACGACGCGCGAGGAGGTCCTGGCGGCGGCCCGGTCGGCGCTCGCCCGGGCTCAGGCGGCGATCCCCGACTGGTTCGGGATCCTCCCGGCGGCGCACTGCGAGGTCGTCGAGATGGAGGCTCACGAGTCGAAGCACTCGACCATCGCCTACTACCTCCAGCCGGCCGAGGACGGGAGCCGACCCGGACGCTACTACCTCAACACGAGCACGCCAACGACCCGGCCGCGCTATGAGGCGGAGGCACTGGCGTTCCACGAGTCGGTCCCCGGCCACCATCTCCAGCTGGCGATCGCCCAGGAGCTCCGCGGGCTGCCGGCGTTCCGTCGGCACGCCGGGACCACCGCCTACTTCGAGGGCTGGGGCCTGTACTCCGAGCGCCTGGCAGATGAGATGGGCCTGTACAGCGGCGACCTGGATCGGATCGGGATCGCCTCGTTCGACGGCTGGCGGGCGTCGCGCCTGGTCGTCGACACCGGCATCCACGCCCTCGGCTGGTCTCGGGATCGCGCCATCGGGTTCATGCTCGACCACACCGCCCTGGCCCCCGACAACATCGCCAACGAGGTCGACCGGTACATCACCTGGCCGGGGCAGGCGCTCGCCTACAAGCTCGGACAACTGGAGATCCAGCGACTGCGGACGGCGGCGCACGAGCGCCTCGGCGCCCAATTCGACATCCGGGCCTTCCACGACGCCGTCCTGTCCCATGGCGCGCTCCCGCTGCCCACGCTCGCCGCCGTCGTCGAGACGACGCTCGCCGAGGGCATCCCCGAGGCCTAGACGACGTGGCCCTCGGCCACGGTCTCGGAGGCGAACCGGTCCAGACCGAGCGACGAGATGTCGACCGTGTGCGCGGCGCCGTCGACCACGATCTCGGCGAGCAGCTTCCCGACGATCGGAGCGTGCTGGAAGCCGTGGCCGGAGAACCCGTCGGCCAGGAGCAGGCCCTCCAGGCCGGGTACCCGGCCAAGGATCGGGTGCCGATCCGGGGTCATCTCGTACAGACCGACCCAGCGATGCGCGATCGCCGCCTCGGCCAGGGCGGGGAAGACGCGGATCGCCGTCGGCAGGAGCTCCTCGGCCACGAACCGCTCGTCGATCCGGGTCTCGAAGCTCGGCTGCTCGGCCGGGTCGCCCATCCCCATCAGGACCCCGTCGCCCTCGCGATGGAAGTAGAAGCTGGTCGCGGCATCGATGACCAGCGTCCGGCGGGCCGGAACGCCCGGGAAGGCGCCCGTGACCAGGACGACCCGCGGGATCGGCTCGAGCGGCAGCCCGACGCCCGCGGTCCGCGCCAGCAGCCCCGCCCAAGGTCCCGCCGCGTCGACCACCACCGGCGCATGGACCCTGCCGTGGTCGGTCTCGACGCCTTCGACCCGGCCGGCCGCGGTGACGATCCGCTCGACGTCGACGCCCGTCAGGACCAACGCACCGGCCCGTCGCGCGGCCGTCGCGTAGCCGAGGGTCAGGCCGGACGGATCGGCGATGCCGTCCAGGGCACAGTAGGTCGCGCCGACGACCCCCTCGACCGCCAGGCCGGGGACCAGCCTCGCCGCATCCGCCGCGCCGAGCAGCTCGACGGGGACCCCGAGCCCGCGCTGCATCGCTGCGGCCGCCTCGAACGCCGACCACGTGTCGGCGTCGCGGACGATGAACAGGTAGCCGTCCTGGACGACGTCGAGCGGCAGTCCATGGGTCGCGCTGAAGCCGGTGATGAGCGGGATGCTGGCGAGTGACAGCTCGACGTTGACGCGGCTCGAGAACTGGTGACGGAAGCCGCCGGCGCAGCGACCGGTCGAGCCCGTCCCGAGCGCCGACTCGCGCTCGAGCAGCAGCACCGAACCGGCCCCCGCGGCGGCGAGGTGGTACGCGGCACTGACACCGACCGCGCCGCCGCCGACCACCACGACGTCCGCGCCGGCGGGCAAGCCTTGGGGCGTCGCGTCGGGGCTCATCGTCCCGCCATCGTACGGTGCCCGCGCGCCCCGGGGATCGAGCGAGTGCCCGGTCCTCCGGTTGACTTCGAGCGGGTGCTGGCGCACGCTGTCACTACATCGACCTTCGAGGTAGTGCCAGATGCGATCCCTCGACGCCCGCCGGAGCCAGCTCGTCCGCGGTGCGACCCCGATGCTCGTGCTCGCGGTCCTTCGGGACCAGGAGCTGTACGGGTACCAGATCGCCCAGCAGATCCGCGAGCGGAGCGGCGGTGCGTTCGCTCCGAGCGAGGGTTCCCTCTACCCGGCCCTTCACAAGCTCGAGGCCGACGGCGCGCTGACCGCCGTGTGGCGCGACAGCGATCGGGGTCCGCGCCGGCGCTACTACCGCATCACCGAGCACGGTGGCGCCATCCTGACCGCCCAGGAAGGCGAGTGGCAGGACTTCAGCGCGGCTGTCGGCCGGGTCGCCTTCGGGAGGTCGGTCGGTGGCTGAGGACACGACCCGCACCGCCTATCTCGAGCGCGTCGGCGCGGGCCTCCGGCTTCCGCCCGATCTCGAAGCCGACGTCATCGAGGAGCTGCGAGACCACATCGCCGACGCGACCGACGCGCTCGTGGCCGCCGGGACGGACCGGCGGACGGCCGAGGCCGAGGCGCTCGATCGACTCGGTCGCCCCGAGATCCTGGCCGAGCAGATCCGGCGAGCCCACCAGACCGATCGACGCCTCCTCGCCGCCGTGGCCGGTGGCGTGGTGGCGGCAGGGGGAGGCGCGTTCCGAGGGTTCGTCTTCGGCATGGCCGCCGTCTCGATCCTCGCCGTCACGGCCATGCTCGCGATCCGCGGGCTCCAGACCTCCGGGCTGATCAGGGCCGACCCGGCGATCGCCCCTGGCGCGACCAGCGCAGCGGCGACGGTCGCCGTCGCGCTCGCCCTGTGCCTCGCGGCCTGGTGCGGATCGCGCGAGCTCGTGGCGGTGGTGTCGCGCCGGAGCCGGCGGCGGGCGGGCGACGTGCGCCCGTGGGTCGCGGTCGTGGGCGGATCCGCGATCCTCGCGCTCAGCTTGTTCGGGTTCCGCGGGACGCAGACCGAGCTGAGCGTCGTCGTCGTGCTGCTGGTCCCGGTGGCATTCGTCGCGGGAGCCCTGTCGGCCCGCGGCAGGGCGGTCGAGCCGACGCGCCGATCGACCGCGATGGCCTTCGCGATCCTCGTCGGCCTCGGGCTGGCGATGGCGCTCCTGGCCGGGACCCCGGTCGGGACGTCGCTGTCGGCCGTCGGGAGCGGTCCGTTCGCGTCGATGGAGGACCTGCTTCGGAGCGAGAACATGGACCTACCCGGTCGATACGTGGCGGACGCCCCCGACTTCGGCGACGGCACGGATACGGTCGAGGACGGCGTCGTCACGGTCCGACTCGAGGCGCCGGCGTCGTTGTCCCGCTGGCAGGACCTGCGGCTCGAGGCCTGGCGCTCGATCGACCTGCCGACCCTCGATCGACGCTTCAGCAGCCCCTTCGCGGCCACCCCGCTGGTCCGCGACGGCGACCGGATCGAGGGCTCGGTCCGGATCGACGGGACGCGCGACGTCGAGAACTACTGGCTGGTGGTCACCGGTCTGGCCGCCGACGGGCAGCGGGATCTGCTGGCCCAGCTGACGGGCAGCAACACCAGCTTCGTCGGCAGCGCCTGGGACTTCCTGGTGGCGCCGCACTGAGGCGACGCGACGCTCCCAGCGGCGCCCGCCGGGGGGCGACGTCCCAGTGGCGCAGCCTCGGTCGGCGGAGCGCCTCGTACGTACACTGGACCCGAGGCCGACCGTGAGTCGGCATCGATCCCGCTCGCCGAGGACCGCCCGACATGTCCGACCTTCCCGCTCATCCGTATGACCGACCCACCGACCCGGCCAAGCGTCACTCGCGCGGGTTGACGGACGGGCCCGACCGGGCGGCCGCCCGGGCGATGCTCAAGGCGATCGGGTTCACCGACGAGGACCTGGCCAAGCCGCTCGTCGGCGTCGGCACGACCTGGATCGAGACGATGCCGTGCAACTACAACCAGCGTCGCCTGGCCGAGCAGGTGAAGGCCGGGATCCGCGCGGCCGGCGGGACGCCGATGGAGTTCAACACGATCTCGGTCAGCGACGGCGTGTCGATGGGCTCGGAGGGGATGAAGGCGAGCCTCGTGAGCCGCGAGGTCGTGGCCGACTCGATCGAGCTGGTCGTCCGCGGTCACCTGCTCGACGGCGTCGTCTGCCTCGTCGGCTGCGACAAGACGATCCCCGGCGCGGCGATGGCGCTCGGACGGCTCGACGTCCCCGGCGTGGTCCTCTACGGCGGGACGATCTACCCGGGCACCTACCAGGGCCGGCGCGATGCCACGGTCGTGACCGTGTTCGAGGCGATCGGCGCGTATCGGGCCGGGAAGATGACGCTCGATGAGCTGTACGAGGTCGAGAACGCGGCCTGCCCCGGACCGGGCGCCTGCGGCGGGCAGTTCACGGCCAACACGATGAGCATGGTCATGGAGTTCCTCGGCCTGTCGCCGGCCGGGCTGAACGGGATCCCGGCCGAGGATCCGGCCAAGGACGGGGCCGCCTACGCGACGGGCGAGCTGGTCATGGACCTCGTTCGGCGCGACGTCCGGCCGTCGACCTTCGTCACTCGCGAGGCACTCGAGAACGGGATCGCGTCGATCGCCGCGACCGGCGGCATCGACCAACGGCGTCCTGCACATGCTCGCGATCGCCCACGAGTTCGGGATCGCGCTCGACATCGACGAGTTCGGGACGGTCGCCGACCGGACGCCGATCGTGGCCGACCTCCAGCCCGGCGGGCGGTTCACGGCCGCCGACATCTACGACGCCGGCGGGGTCGCGCTGGTCATGCGCGAGCTGCTCAAGCGCGACCTGCTCCACGGCGACCGCCCGACGGTCGACGGCCGGACGATCGCGGAGATCGCGGCGGCCGTCCGCGAGACGCCGGGTCAGCAGGTGGTCGTCCCGATCGAGCGACCGATCAAGCCGATCGGCGGCCTGGCCATCCTCCGCGGCAGCCTCGCCCCGGACGGCTGCGTGGTCAAGCTCGCCGGTCACGAGCGCCGTCACCACCGCGGGCCGGCCCGGGTCTTCGACTCCGAGACCGCCTGCTACGAGGCGGTCCGCGATCGTCGGATCGTCGCCGGCGACGTCGTCGTCATCCGCTACGAGGGGCCGGTCGGCGGCCCCGGGATGCAGGAGATGCTCAGCGTGACCGGGGCGCTCGTCGGCGAGGGTCTCGGCGATTCCGTCGCCCTGGTGACCGACGGCCGGTTCTCGGGCGGGACCCACGGGCTGATGATCGGCCACATCGCTCCGGAGGCGGCGCTCGGCGGCCCGATCGGGCTGGTCGAGGAAGGCGACCCGATCGTCATCGACGTCGATCGCAAGGCGCTCGACCTGGACGTGCCGGCCGACGAGCTCGACCGTCGGCGAGCGCGCTGGACGGCGCCGGAGCCGCGCTACCGGGGCGGCGTGATGGCCAAGTACGCGGCGCTCGTCAGCTCGGCCTCGAACGGCGCCGTCACGACCGGATCGCGCATGATCGCGGGGCTGCGCGCCCGGTGAGCCACGTCCTCATCGGGTTCAAGACCTCGCCGCAGGGCGTCGACTGGCCGACCCTCGACGCCACCTGGGCGCTGGCCGGCGAGCTCGCCGTCTTCGACTCGGCCTGGATGAACGACCACCTGTCCGACCCGAGCCACGACCGGGGCGGCTCCAGCCTCGAGAGCCGCTCACCCTGGCCGGCAGCGCTCGCCCATCGCGTCCCCGGGCAGATGGATCGGGCACGCCGTCCTGTCCAACACGTTCCGCCATCCGGCCGTGCTCGCCAAGCAGGCGACCGCGATGGACCATCATCACCGGCGGCCGGTTCATCCTCGGGCTCGGCGCCGGCTGGCACGAGGGCGAGCACGACGCGTTCGGCATCCCGCTCCCGCCGATCGGCGAGCGGATGTCCCGGCTCGAGTCGGCCGTCCGGGTCGTCCGCGCGCTCGGCTCGTCGGCCGCCGCGGTCGAGCCCGGGGTCACGCTCGACGACCCGTCCTACCCGCTCCGCGACGCGCTGAACCTGCCCTCCGCCGGTCACGCCCGGCGGGCCGCCGATCTGGCTCGGCGGCCAGCGGCCGCGCGGCCTCCGGCTCGCGGCTCGACTGGCCGACGGCTGGGTCATGGCGGCCTCGCCCGACGTCGGCCTGGACGAGTTCCAGGCGGGCCGGGACGCGATCCTCCAGGAGCTCGACGTCGCGGCCCGCGACCCGGCGGCCTTCACCTTCGCCGCTCAGGTCCCGACCGGTCGGTCGCGGCGACGAACGGGCGCTCGCGCTCGACGTCGGCACGACGGTTCGTCGCGCGCGGGCGCCGACCACGTCATCCTCGGGATACCGGCCAGCGCTCGGGCCCGATGGGCTCGCGGCGGTCGCCGCGACGTCGCCGAGCCGCTGCGCGACGCGATCGGCTGAGGCCGAGGCAGGCCACGGCCGGGCAGGTCTGGGCGGCGAACGCCGGGATCACCTGACGGGCGGACCGACGGCGGCCGACGCATCATCCCGACCGCCCGAGTCAGAGCCCGACGTTCCGCCCAGGCCAGCCCGATCGGCCGACGCGGTGTTCGACTCGATCCAGCCGCGACCCGGAAAGGCGCATGCCCTGGCCGCCGACACCGGACGCAGCGCGGCTCTGGCCTCGCCGTACCCACCGGGCGGGATGGACCCGGACCCGGTGCCGGGCAGCGCGAGGATCGCCGCTATCTTCGGCTCCTCGTCGCCATGATCCTGCTGATCGTGCTGAGCGGGTTCGCGGTCACGATCATCGGGCTCGTCGTCGGCATCGCCAGCGCCGGCGCCGAGTGACCGGTGGCCACCATCGCTCGACCGTCCGACGCGACCGACCCGAGCCGAGTGGGATCGCGCCCACGCCGAGCTCGTCGAGCACCTCCGGACCCTGATCCGGATCCCGAGCGTCAACCCGCCATCCGGCCAGCGGCGACGGCGAGCTCGCTCGCGGCCCGAGGGATCGCGGCCATCCTGGCCGACGCCGGCATCCCGTCCGAGATCGTCGAGCCGACCCCAGGTCGCGGCTCCGATCGCCGCCCGGCTCCGCGGCGACGGGACCGGCGGCGCACCGTTGCTGCTGCTGTCCCACCTCGACGTGGTCCCGGCGCCGGCCGAGCGCTGGACCCACGACCCGTTCGCGGCGGACGTCGCCGACGGCTACGTCTGGGGTCGCGGCGCGGTCGACATGAAGGGGATGGTCGCGATGGAGGTCGGGGTCCTGCGCCGGCTCGCGGCCGAGGCCGGGCGCGCCGGACGCGACCCCGCCGACCGACCCGATCCCGGGCCTGACCCGCGACGTCCTGTTCGCGTGCCACCGCCGACGAGGAGGCCGGTGGCGGGCACGGCGCCGGCTGGATCGTCGACCATCGCCCCGAGCTCCTCCAGGCGGCCGGCGCGCTCAACGAGTGCGGCGGCGTGTCGGTCGACTTCGGTGCGCATCGGTTCTACCCGATCGGGGTCGCCGAGAAGGGCTATGTCGATTACCGGATCGTCGTCCGCGGGACCTGGGGACACGGCTCGATGCCGAGGGCCGGACAACGCCGCCGTCCGCGCTGCGGCGGTCGTCGACCCGGCTGGCGGAGCCGGGACCGACCCGCCTCGTCCCGGCCATGGCTCGCTTCTTCGAGACGGTGGCCGCCGAGATCGGCGGTCCGACCGGCGACCTCGTCCGGCGGATCGCGTCCGCCGACGTCGCGACCAGCGAGACCGCGATCGCGCGAGGTCTGCCTCGACGAGATGTACGCGTCGGGCCGTCCGGGCCCTACTTCGCGACACCGCCTCGCCCGAATGTCATCAAGGCCGGGGTCAAGTACAACGTCATCCCGGGCGTCGCCGAGATCGAGGTCGACTGCCGGACGCTGCCGGGGACCGACGAGGCGGCCATGACGGCCGAGCTCCGCCGCGCGGATCGGCGAGCGACCTGCTGGCCCACTGCGAGATCGAGGCGTTCCAGGTCGGCGCCGGCGGTCGAGGCCTCCGCACGACACGGATCTGTACCGGATCCTGGAGACGACGCTGCGCGACCACGACCGGACGGGCATCCCCGTCCCGGTGCTGGCGCCGTTCGCCACGGATGCCAAGCACCTGGTCCGGCTCGGGGTCCCGACGTACGGCTTCTCCCCGCTCCGTCTCGAGCCGGGCGAACGGTTCCTCGAGCGGTTCCACGGGGTCGACGAGCGGGTCGGCCTCGATGCGCTCCGGTTCGGCCTGCCGGTCCTCTACGACGTCGTTCGGCGGTACTGCGGCTGAGGCCTCGAGCTCGAGCAGGTCCCGGACATCCCGGTGACGCGCCGTCACCGGGTTCGATCGGCCGATGATCCACGGCCAACGACCCCGACTACGATGACTTGACCGCCGACCTATTCGGTGGAGGTGATCGACCATGCCCACGCACCGGATCCTCGGGGTCCTCATCGCCGTCGCCTTCAGCGCCGCCCTGACCGGGTCGGTCGAGGCCGCCCCGCCGCCGCCCCGGGTGGCGGTCATCGTCGGACCGGCCGGTGACCTGACCGGGCTGTACCGCTCGATCGGGGCGGACGCGGCACGCGAGGCGCGGCGCTGGACGAGCGACGTGGTCACGGTGATGACACCCGACGCCACCTGGCCGGTGGTCAAGCGCGCGCTCCGCGGGGCGTCGGTCGTCGTCTACCTCGGTCACGGGAACGGGTTCCCGTCGCCGTACCGGAAGTCCCTCTATCCGCCGACCCAGGACGGACTCGGCCTGAATCCCGTCGCCGGCGGCGACGACACGTCCCACCAGTACTTCGGCGAGGCGTTCCTCGCACGCGAGGTCCGACTGGCTCCCGGCGCGGTCGTCCTCCTCCATCACCTGTGCTACGCGAGCGGCAACTCCGAGCCCGGCCTGCCCGAGGGATCGCTCGACGTCGCCCGCCAGCGTGTCGACAACTACGCCGCCGGATGGCTCGCGGCCGGGGCCGGCGCGGTGGTCGCCGACACGTTCGGGGCGCCGGGCCCCTACCTGAAGGCGCTGTTCGGGACGAACCAGACGATCGATCGGATCTGGCGCGATGCCCCGACCTTCCACGACCACGTCCTTTCCTTCCCGAGCATCCGGACGCACGGGGTACGACGCGACGATGGATCCGACCCGGGTCGACATCGGGGTTCAATCGCTCCTTGGTGACCCGGCCCGGACTGACCGCCGCCGACATGCGCGACGGAGCGGGCCGGGTCTCGACGCTCCCGGTGCGACCGGTCGGCCCCGTCGGCCCGCCCGTCGCCTCCCTGGCCTCCCTCGGCGTCGCCTTCCGGGCACCGACCCTGGCGCCGGCCTCGACCGACCTTCGAGGCTTGGTCGCCGGATCCCGGGCGACCCTCGAGTCTGCCGATCGCGATGCCGACCGGCGTCGCGCCTTCCGTCGAACCTCCAGCTCGGGCGTGCGATGGGATCCGATCGCGGTCGATCCGACGCTCGCGCACCGCCGCCCGCCGACCCGGGGTCGAGGCCGACCGCGGCGACCGACCGCCGACCGCGCACCGACGCCCGACCGCGACACCGAGCCCCGGTCGGCGCGGGCGTCCGATCCCCTCCCCCGAGCCCGAGCCCGAGCAGCGAGCCGACGCGACACCGCCGCCGGCGATCGAGCCGGTCGCGCCGAGGTCCTCGGCTCGGTCGTCACGACGGCACGAGCCAAGCTCGTCGAACGGGCGGCTCCGGGTGAGCGTCACGCTCCCCGCGGCCCCGGGACGCTATCGCCTGGTGACCACCGTCCACGGCGCGGATGGGATCGCCTTCGACGCCGCGACCCAGGTCCTCGTGCCCGTCCTCACCGTTCGCGTCAGCCGACCCGTCTCGGCCGCCTACGGCGTCGACCCGACGCCTTCGCCTGGCGGCGGGCGCCACGGTCGCCCTGCCCGTCCGGGTGGCCAACGACGGTTCGCAGACCTGGGCGAACCCCGCCGTCGGCCCCGAGCCAGCCGATCGACCCGTCCGTCGTCCGCGCCCACCCGACGCCCGGCTCGTCGGCCGCTGGATCCCGCTCGTTCGTCGGCGCCCGGCCTCGACGGTCTCCCTGACGTCGGCAGCCCGATCGACGCCGCGCCCGGCGCGGAGGTCACCGTCGACCTCGGGCTGATCGCCCCGACGGTCCCGGGCGACTACCTCCTCGCTGCTCGACGTCGACAGCCCACTCCACGGCTCGCTGGCCGCAGGCGGCGTTCCGTTCGGGCAGGTCCGCGTCTCGGTCGTCGCGGCGGCCGAGTCCCCGCTCCCCCAGCGCGACCCCGAGCCGGGCACTACTCCCGCGGCGCCTTGATCAGGCGCCCGCGGCGTGAGATCGCTCCGGTCGCGAGCGCAGCAACGCCCATCGCGATCAGCTTGCGCTCCGGCGGCGGCAGGGAACGGACGGCCGACAGGAACTGATCGGCGCGACCTCGATCGACCACGCGGAGCAGGGCATGCCCGCGCTGGGTCAACCAGAGCGACCGCTGGCGTCGGTCCTCCTCCTCCTGGCGCCGCTCGACGAGGCGACGGCGGACGAGTCCGTCGACCAGGCGCGAGGTCGCCGACGGCGATCGCCCGAGGGCGTCGGCGAGATCGGCGACCGTCGTCGTCCCGGTGTCGGCGAGGACGTACAGCGCCGCCAGCTGGGTGAATCCGAGGCGGAGCTCCCCGAGCTGCCAGGCGAACCCGACGACGAGCTCGCGCCACAGCGCGCGCCCCATCGCGACCCGCTCGGAGATCTGGCGCGGGTTCTGGATCGACGTACCGGCGGCCTGGACCGGTCCGCTGAGCGCGGCCTCGAAGGTGCGCGCGATCGTCCGCTGGGACGCCGTGCGACGGACGAGCCGCGGCCCGGGTCGAGTGGACGGACGGGACGCGCCGGGTTCTGAGCTCACCCGGTGAGCGTACGCCGCCGGTCCCGATGCGTGCAACCTTGCACACGCCGGTCCGCACGAGGCGGCCGACTGGTCGTACGCTCCGGGCGAGCCGGCTCGCCGCCGGTGTCGCGCGTCCATGAAGCAGGAGCCCGATGCCCACGTCCGCCTTCATCTTCCCCGGCCAGGGATCGCAGTCCGTCGGGATGGGCCGGTCCCTCGCCGCCGGGAGCCCAGCCGCCGCGACGGTCTTCGCCACCGCGGACGCGGCGCTCGGCGAACCGATCTCGACGCTGGCATGGGAGGGTCCGACCGAGGTCCTGGACCGGACCGAGAACGCACAGCCCGCGCTCCTGGCGACGACGATCGCCTACCTGGCCGCCCTGCGCGAGCGCTGGACCGCGCTGGGAGTCGAGGCGCCCGCGCCCGCCTTCTACGCCGGCCATTCGATGGGTCAGTACAGCGCGATGGTCGCCGCCGGGGTCCTGTCGCTGCCCGACGGGCTCCGGCTCGTTCGCGAGCGGGGTCGCCTGATGCAGGCGTCGGGCGCCGGGCGCGAGGGCCGGATGGCCGCGATCATCGGGCTCGACGACGCTCGGCTCCCCGAGCTGGTCGACCGCGCGAGGACGCACGGCGTGTTCGAGGTGGCGAACCGGAACTCACCCGGCCAGGTGGTCGTGTCCGGCGAACGGGCCGCGGTCGAGGTCGCGCTGGCCGCGGCCCGCGAGCTCGGTGCGAAGCGGGCCATCGAGCTGCCGGTCTCGGTCGCGGCCCACTCCCCGCTGATGGCCGAGGCGGCGGACGGGATGCGCTCCGCCCTCGGCCCGGTCGCCTTCGCCGATCCGACGGCACCGCTGCTGGCCAACCGCGATGCGCGGCCGCTGACGACCGGCGAGGAGGCCCGCGCCGAGCTCGTCGAGCACCTTACCGCGGGCGTCGACTGGATCCGCGCCGTCGAGGCGATGGCCGCGGCCGGCGTTGATCGGTTCATCGAGATCGGACCCGGACGGGTGCTGACCGGCCTGGTCAAGCGCATCGTGCCCGACCTCGAAGCGATCGCCACCGACGCCCCGAACGCCCCCGACGGCCTGGCCGTGCCCGGCCTCGAGATCCCCGCCTGACGCTGGAGGAGACCAAGCTCGTGCGTGCCCCAGATCACACTCGTCGCGTCGTCGTCACCGGCCTCGGCGTCATCAGCCCGGTCGGCAACGACAAGGCGACCGCCTGGTCCAACCTCCTGGCCGGCGTGTCCGGGATCCGCGAGATCACCAAGTTCGACGCGTCCGCCTACGACCAGCGCGCCGGCGGCGAGGTCCGCGACTTCGTCGCGACGGACTGGATGGACGCCAAGGCGGCTCGCCGCAGCGAGGCATCGCTCCACTACGGGGTCGCGGCCGCCAAGCAGGCCGTGGCCGACGCCGGCTTCGAGATCACCGACGAGAACCGGACCGAGGTCGGGGTGGTGTTCGGGACCGGGGCCGGCGGCCAGTCGCTGATGATCGAGAACGTGAACGTGCTGCGCGAACGCGGGCCGCGCGGCGTGGCCCCGACGTTCATCGCCAACGCCCTGCCCGACTCGGCCTCCGGGATGATCGCCATCGAGACCGGCGCCATCGGTCACAACCTGTGCATCGTGTCGGCCTGCTCCACCGGCACCCACTGCGTGGCCGAGGCCGCCGAGGCGATCCGCCGCGGCGATTGCATCGCGATCATCTCCGGCTCGACCGAGATGCCCCTGATCGAGGTCGGGCACGCCGGCTTCGCCAACATGCGCGGGCTCGGCGACCCGCGCCCGGGCGAGCCGCTCGGGACCGTGTCGCGCCCGTTCGATCTGACCAGGAACGGCTTCGTGCTCGGCGAGGGGGCGGGCTCGCTGTTCCTCGAGGACCTCGAGCTGGCCAAGGCCCGCGGCGCGCGGATCTACGCCGAGGTCGTCGGCTACGGCTCGGCCGCCGACGGCTGGGACATGATCCAACCCATCGAGGGCGGCGCCGGGTCCGCGCGAGCGATGAAGATGGCGCTCGATCGACGAGGCGTGCCGGCCGACGAGGTCGACCTGATCAACCCCCACGGGACCTCCACGCCGCTCGGCGATCGGCGCGAGGCCGAGGCGATCTGGGCGGTCTTCGGGGACCACACCCGGGACATCGAGATCAGCGCCACGAAGTCGATGACCGGCCACATGATGGGCGCGGCCGGCGCGTTCGAGGCGTTCGCGACGGTCATGTCCGTGGCCGAGCAGACGGTCCCCGCGACGCTCAACTACCGGGACCCGGACCCCGACTGCGACCTCAACATCGCGACCGAGACCCACGGTCGAGCGATCCGCTACGCGCTCTCGAACAACATCGGCCTGGGCGGCCACAATGGCGCAGTGATCTTCCGCCGCTACGACGGGGACTGACGTGACGCGCTTCGCCATGTCGCCGTCCCCCGACCGTCCCTGAGGTATCCCGTGCGAAGTCAGGATCCTGCGCGCCGCGCCGTCATCACCGGGCTGGGCGCGGTGATGCCCATCGGCAACGACTTCCCGACGTACTGGGCGAACCTGCGGGCGGGCGTCACCGGGACCCGCCGGATCCAGAGCTTCGACGCCTCGGCCTTCGAGGTGCAGATCGCCGCCGAGGTCCTCGATTTCGATCCCGCCTCGGCCATGGACCCCAAGATGGCGCGCCGGATGAGCCGGTTCATCGCCTTCGCCATGGCGGCCGGCAAGGAGGCCATCGCGGATGCGGGCATCGACTTCGAGGCGATGGACGAGGACCAGCGCGACCGGGTCGGGGTCGTGGTCAACACGGGCGGCGGCGGGATCGAGCAGATCATCCACGGGACGCAGGTCCACGACCAGCGTGGCCCACGCTTCGTGAGCCCGTTCGCCGTGCCGGCGCTGTCGGGGTCGATGGCCGGCTGCATGCTGTCGATGGAGCACGGCCTGACCGGTCCGGTGATGACCCAGGTCGCCGCCTGTGCCTCCTCGGTCATCGCGTTCCACGACGCGCTCCGGCTGATCCAGAGCGGCGACTGTGACGTGGTCCTGACCGGGGGTTCGGAGGCACCCATCTGGCCGATGGGCGTGGCCGCGCTCGGCAACATGGGCGCCCTGTCCAAGCGCAACGACGACCCCGGGCATGCCTCGCGACCGTTCGATCGGGATCGCGACGGCTTCGTCCTGGGCGAAGGGGGTGGGGTCGTCGTGGTCGAGTCGCTCGAGCACGCCCGGCGGCGCGGCGCCACGCCGATCGCCGAGATCATCGGCGGGGCGCTGACCGCCGACGCGTTCCACATCAGCGCTCCGGAGCCGACCGGGCGCGGCCAGGTCAAGGCGATGACCGGGGCCCTGCGCAACTCGGGGGTGGCGGTCGACGAGATCGACTACATCGTGGCCCACGGCACGTCGACCTCGCTCAACGACGTGACCGAGACGCGCGCGATCAAGGGCGCCTTCGGCGACCAGGCCCGACGCGTCCAGATCAGCTCACCCAAGTCGATGATCGGGCACCTGGTCGGCGCGGCCGGGATCGCCAGCGTGCTGGCGGCCGTCGGGGCGATCCGCGACGGCATCATCCCGCCGACGGCGAACCTCGAGAACCCCGACGACGAGTGCGACCTCGACTACGTCCCGCTCGTCGCCCGGCCGGCGAACGTCGAGACCGTGATGGTGAACGGGTTCGGCTTCGGCGGCCAGAACGCCGTGGCGATCTTCCGGCGGGTCGTCGACTGAGCCACGACCGGCACGGGACCGACGGTCGGCACGGGACCGACTGTCGCCCGGACGACAGGCGGCCTGTCTCTCCACCGGCTGACCGGCCACCGACGCGGGTCTACGGTTCGTCGTGACCTTCCCGACAGGGAGCAGGACCCCCGGAGGACCACCACGATGACCGCCACGAGCAGCGCCGCCGACCAGACCTTCACCGTCGTCATCGATGACGACGAGGCTCTGATGGCCGAGGGACGGATCCGTCGGATCGACGCCGGCCCGACCTGGGCGAAGCACCGTGTCCGGATCGTGCTCGATGACGACCAGGACACGAGCGGGCACGCGAGCGCTTCGGACCTGGCGGTCAGCCTCCGGTTCGAGGACGACGTCGAGGGCCACGCCCTCAGCCTCCACTTCCCGAACGCCCAGAAGGCCGACGAGTTCCGCAAGCGGCTCCTGGCCGGCGGCGTCGTGGCCGGCGCGCTCATCGTCGGTGTGACCGCGGCGCAGCTGTCGGCCGGCGCCCCGACCACATCGGTGGCGGCTCCCGCTCCGATCGTCGCCCCGGCGGCCGGGCCGATCGCACAACCCCTGACCAATCCGCGGATCCCGGCCACGGATCTGGCGCCGATCGCGGCACCGGTCGCGGCGCCGATCGCCGAGCCGGCG
This sequence comes from uncultured Chloroflexia bacterium, assembly GCA_963781845.1. Classification (GTDB taxonomy): domain Bacteria; phylum Chloroflexota; class Limnocylindria; order Limnocylindrales; family CSP1-4; genus Chersky-267. The sequence goes on from CAWAHN010000016.1 coordinate 155,549, forward strand.
ACCAACCCGCGGATCCCGGCCGAGGACCTGTCACCCATCGTGGCTCCGGTCGCGGCGCCGATCGCCGAGCCGGCGACCAACCCGCGGATCCCGGCCGAGGATCTCGCACCGTCGAGCTCGAAGGTGGCCCCGGTCACCCCGGCGACGGCACCCACGGACTCCAGCCAGTTCCGACGCGGCAAGTAGTCCTGCGGCCCCGGGGAGACCCGGGCGCCCTTCGCTCCCAGCGGCGGACCGTCCTTCGGGACGGTCCGTTCGCGTCCGGTCCGATCAGGCGGTCGTCCCGCCGAGGGTCCGTTCGGGGCGCGCGTCGAAGCCGCGCAGACGAAGCGAGTTGAGCACGACGCTGACGGACGACAACGCCATCGCCCCCGCTGCCATCGCCGGGTCGAGCGTGATCCCGAACGCGGGGTAGAGGACCCCCATGGCCACCGGGATCAGCAGCACGTTGTAGCCGAACGCCCAGAACAGGTTCTCGCGGATGACACGCATGGTCTGCCGCGACAGGGCGATCGACGACCCGACGAGGCGCGGGTCGCCGCCGACCAGCGTGACGTCCGAGGCCTCGATGGCGACGTCCGCCCCGGTCCCGATCGCGATGCCCAGATCGGCCTGAGCGAGGGCCGGGGCGTCGTTGATCCCGTCCCCGACCATGGCGACCCGGCGCCCGACGATCTGGAGCGTCTCGATCGCCTCGGCCTTGCCACCGGGAAGGACGTCGGCCAGAACGCGGTCCGGGCGGATGCCGACCTGGCGCGCGACGGCCTCGGCCGTGGCTCGCGCGTCCCCGCTGACGATCCATGCGTCGATCCCGCGGACGGCCAGGGCTCGGACCGCGTCGGCCGCTTCGGGACGGACCGGGTCCGCGATGACGATCAGGCCGGCCGCGCGACCGTCGACGCCGACGAACACCGACGTCCGCCCGTCGGCTTCGGCGCGGCCCCGCGGGTCGGCCAGCTCCGCCAGGTCGACCCCGTGATCGCTCATCAGCCGGGCGCTCCCGATGAGCACCTTGTGCGACCCGCCGGAGGGCGACCCCACGTCGCCCTGGACCCCGTACCCGACCGATGCCTCGAAGCCGACGACGGTGCGGAACCCGAGCTCGCGCTCCCGACCCGCCGACAGGATCGCCGCGCCGACCGGGTGCTCGCTGCCCTTCTCGAGCGACGCGGCCAGGTCGAGCACCTCCGACTCGTCGAAGCCGGTCGCCGCCACGATCGACGCCAGCGCGGGACGCCCGAGCGTCAGCGTCCCCGTCTTGTCGAAGACGACGGTGTCGATCCGGCCGGCGGACTCGAGCGCCTCGCCGCCCCGGATGAGGATCCCCGCCTCCGCCCCGCGACCCGTCCCGACCATGATCGCGGTCGGCGTCGCCAGGCCCATCGCGCACGGGCAGGCGATGACCACGACCGTCACGAACGCGGTGAGGGCGTGGGTCACGCTCGGAGCGGGCCCGAGCGCGAGCCAGACGACGAAGGCGAGCGCGCCGAGGCCGAGGACGAGCGGGACGAACACCTCGCTGATGCGGTCGACCATCCGCTGGATCGGGGCCTTGCTGCCCTGAGCACGTCGGACCATGTCGACGATCCGGGCCAACGCGGTGTCCGCACCGACCCGGGTCACGCGGAAGACGAACGTCCCGGTCCGGTTCAGCGTCGCGCCGATGACCTCGTCCCCGATGACCTTGTCGACCGGCAGCGCCTCTCCGGTCAGCATCGACTCATCGACCGCCGACGACCCGTCGACGACGATCCCGTCGATCGGGACCTTCTCACCCGGTCGGACTCGGACCAGATCGCCCGGTCGGAGCTCGGCCAGCTCGACGTCGAGGTCTCCGTCGGGCCCCACGCGACGGGCCGTCTTCGCCCCGAGGCTCACCAGGCTGCGGATGGCCCCGGCGGTCCGGCTCTTCGCCCGTGCCTCCAGCCACCGGCCGAGCAGGACGAGACCGATGATGATCGTCGACGAGTCGAAGTAGGTCACCGGATCGAGTCCGGCCGCGACGAAGACCTGCGGGAAGAGCGTCACGAACACGCTGAAGGCCCACGCGGCGCTCGTCCCGGCGACCACGAGGCTGTCCATGTTCGCCGAGCCGTGCCGGAGCGCCCGCCAGGCCGCCCGGTAGAAGACGCCACCGGCCCAGACCTGGATGAACGTCGCCGGGAACAGGACGACCAGATTGATGGTCTCCATCGGCACGGCCGTCTGGGGCCAGAACGTCACGAGCATGATCCCGAGGGCGACGGCGATCGACACCCCGGAGCGGATGGCCAGGGCACGCTGGGTCCGCGCCCGCTCGAGATCGTCGGCGGCCATGGTCGCGTCGACCGCCTCGATCGCCGCGTCCGCCGGCGCCTCGTCGGTGCCCGCCTTGAGGTCGTAGCCGGCAGCCTCGATCGCCCCGACCAGGTCGGCGCGCGATGCGACGTCGGGCAGATAGCGGATCGTGGCGACCTCGGTCGCCAGGTTGACCGCCGCGACCTCGACGCCTGGCGTCCGAGTGAGGAACCGCTCGATCCGGTTGACGCACGATGCACAGGTCATCCCGGCGATCGGCAGGGCGATCTCGATCGAACCCGCGGATCGCTCCACGTCGGCGGTGGGTAGGGTGGTCGGAGTCGAGGTCGACATACTCCCAGGGAGTATAGCATGAGTGGTCCGCGCCCCAGCCTCGTCGCGGTACGCTTCGCGGGCGATCGCCGGCCCATGCCGGGCGATCGGTCATCGAAGCCGGAGGCCGGATGATCGGGATCGGCGCGGTCGAGGCGCCATGGGGGCCGGTGCACGTCGCCGCGGATGCGGACGGCGTGATCGCCCTCGAGGTCCTGACCACGCCCGCTGCGTTCGAAGCGTCGGTGCGGCGTCGCCGGCCCGGTGAGCCGATCGCCGAGGATGCCCGGCACGCGCTCGATCCGCCGGTCCGGCGTCAGCTCGTCGCCGCCGTCGACGCCGTGGAGGCGTATCTCGACGGACAGCCGGACCGTCTCGCGGCCCTGCGCTATGCGCTTCACGGTCTGACCGACTGGGACCGCCTCGTCCTCGGCGGCGTGCGAGCCATCCCGTGCGGCGAGGTGACCAGCTACGGACGGCTGGCCGAGCGGATCGGCCGACGAGGCAGCGCCCGCGCGGTCGGCGGCGCCGTCGGCCGGAACCCGATCGGTCTGGTCGTGCCCTGCCACCGGGTCATCGCCGGCGACGGCTCGCTCGGCGGCTACGGCGGGTCGTGGCTCGGCGACCGCGACGCCCTGCTGGCGATCAAGCGCACGCTGCTGACCCTCGAAGGCGCCTGGACCGGCACGGGGACTGTCGGGTGGACGACGTTCGGAGCGCGGCACGGGTGACTTCCCGACCACGGCCCGGGGCGCCTAGACTCGGACGTGCGACGGTGCGGTCGCGAGCCCGACGAGGAGACCCCGATGACCGAACCCAAGGATCAGCCGGCGAACCCGACCGACGAGGACGACACCTCCGGTCACTCGTTCGGCGACGAATACGCGCGGCAGCATGCCAATCAGAAGGCCCGCGAAGCCGACACCTGGGCGATGAAGCAAGCGCTCCGCAAGCAGGTCAAGAGCCCGCTCGACCGACTCCGCGGGCGCTGACCCGGCAGCGGTCCCGGTGAGCGTCCTTCACGCCTACCGGGGCCTCCTCTCGAACCGTCCGCTGGTCCGCCTCCTCGGCGGGGAGTTCGTCAGCTCGATCGGCGACTGGCTGTACCTCGTCGCCCTGCTGATCGTCGTCTACGACGTCAGCGCCGACCCGATCATCCTCGGGATCGTCGGCGCTGCCCGGATCCTGCCCTACGTCCTTCTGTCGATCCCGGCCGGGATCATCGCCGATCGCTTCGAGCGTCGGCTCGTCCTGCTCGTCACCGACGTCGCGCGCGGGGTGATCATGGTCGCGATGGCCTGGCTCGTCGCGATCGACGGTCCGCTCCTGGCGATCGTCGGATTGGCCGTCCTCGCGACCTGCTTCTCGTGCTTCTTCGGCCCGACGATCGGCGCCTACCTGCCGACCCTGGTCCGCGACGAGAACGAGCTCGGGCCGGCGAACAGCGCCTGGTCGACGCTCGACAATCTCGCGTTCGTGATCGGGCCGGCTGTCGCCGGGCTGCTGATCGCCGCGAGCGGCCTGACCCTCGCCTTCGTGCTCAACGCGATCTCGTTCGCGATCGTCGCCGTCGTCCTGTGGCGCCTGCCACGCGAGTACGGGAAGGGTGCCGAGCCGGCGGCAGCTGACCTGAGCCGGACGGAGGCCGTCGGGGCCGGGACCGATGACGCCACCGTGGCCGCGTCCCCCGGTGCACCGTCGACGGGACCGGGCACGGGCACGGTCGCGCGGGGGTCGCTCGTCCCGCTGGCCGGGCTCGCGCTCATCGACACGGTCGCCGGCTTCGTGTTCGGCGGCCTCGGCGTACTGACCGTCATCATCGCCGTCGACCAGCTCGGTGCGAGCGAGGCGGCGACCGGCTACCTCAATGCCGCGATCGGGATCGGCGGCATCCTCGGGGCGATCGGCTCGTCGGCATTCGTCGTCCGCCCCGCGCTCCGCGTGCCGCTGGTCATCGGCTCGGTCGGCCTGGCCGTCGGCGTCGGCGCGCTCGGTCTGTCGTCGAGTCTCGGGCCCGCGCTCATCGCGATGGCCATCGCCTCGGCGGGGAGCCTCCTGACCGAGGTGGTCAGCACGACCATCTTCCAGCGGACGATCCCCGATGTGATCCGGGGCCGAGCGCTCGGGACCATCGCGACGATCTCGACGCTGGCCTACGCGGCCGGCTCGCTCGTCCTGCCGGTCGCCGCGGATGTCGTCGGGATCAGCGAGGTCCTGCTCGTGTCGGGCGGCCTGGTCGTGGTCGGGTCGCTCGTCGCCGTCGCGTTGATCGGCTCTGCCGGCGACCACGGTCCGTCGGCCGAGCTGACGACCGCCGCCGAGCGCGTCGCCATCCTCCCGGTCTTCGCCGGCGTGCCCGCCTCGCGCCTGGCCCAGGCGTTCGCGCGTGCGATCGAGCTCGACGTCGCGACCGGCACCGTCGTCATCCGCCAGGGTGATCCGGCCGATCGGTTCTACGTCATCCTCGCCGGCGCATTCGACGTCGACCGAGCGGAGACGGCCGATACGGCCCCGGTCAGGCTGCGGACGATGGGCCCGGACGAGGTCTTCGGCGAGATCGGGCTCCTGACCGGGTCGGCGCGGACGGCGACCGTCACGGCGACGAGCGACGGCCGCCTGCTGGCCCTCGACGCTCCGGTATTCCTCGAGCTCGTCGCGTCGGCGGCGGAGGTCGGACCGCGATTGCTCGCCATCCATCGCGGCGGAGCGGCCACCGGCTGATCCGGGTGTCGCCCAGGCGACGCTCGGACCGTCGCACGTCGGTCTGCCGCCGCGTCGGCGCGCGGTGTACGGTTGCCGACGGGTGGACAGGACCGCGGTCCATCCGATCTCGGTCGACCGAGGCCGCGCGGCCGGCAGGAGGCTTCGATGCCAGAGCACGACGACACCAAGGCACCCGGGATGATGTCCCGGATCGACGACGACGACGTCGAGGGCCACGGCGGGCACGTCAAGTCGCCCCGAGCGACCGAAGACGACGTCGAGGGCCACGGCGGGCACGTCAAGTCGCCCCGAGCGACCGAGGACGACGACGTCGAGGGACATTTCGGACAGCTCAAGAGCCCGTCCAGCCGCGGCGAGTAGTCGGCCCTGACCCTCGCCGCCGCCACGCCCGCGGGAACCGTCAGCCGCCCGGCCGCGCCCCGTTGGAGACGGCCGCCAGGATCGCCTTGACCTCGAACGGCGTCGCCCCCGGATGCTTCGCGCGGATGAGCGCGGCGAGGCCCGCGACGTGCGGGGCGGCGAAGCTGTTGCCGGTCGCGACCATCCGCGAGCCGTCCTTCCAGGCGACGTCCACGTCGACGCCGTACGCCCCGAACTCCACCGGCGGGCTCGGGTTGTAGAACCACGTCCAGCGGTCCGGGATGTCGTGGGCCGCCACGGAGATGACCGACGCGAAGAGCGAGGGATAGCTCGGCCCCGGGACGTTGTTGGCGGCACTCACCAGGACCACGTTCGCGAAGTACGCCTCGTCGACGATCTCGTGGAACACGGCGAACATGGCGTCGCTCTTCGACGACAGGCTGAGATTGATGACCGACGCCCCCTGGGCGACGGCCCACTCGAGTCCGGCCGCGAAGATCGAGCCCTTGCCCCGGTTGTCGGGTCCGAGGACGCGCACGGAGATGATGTCGGCACCCGGTGCCAGCCCGTGGATGATCCCCGCGCAGGCGGTGCCGTGACCGACGACGTCGATCGCCTCGGGATCGTCCACGACGACCGGATCCTCCTCGCCGGGCTCGACCCGGACGCTTCGGATGAGCTTGCCCCCGACCGCCGGGTGGTCGCGCTCGACGCCGGAGTCGACGATGGCGACGGTCACGCCGGTCCCGTCGACGCCGCCGAAGGCCGTCTCGCGATCGATCCCCGCGATCGGCACGGACCGGTCGAGGGCGCCGCGCCGCTCCCCGATGAAGGGCTCGCTCCAGGCGGGCAGGTATGGATCGGTCAACGGTCGTCGAGGCGCGGATCCGGGGCCATCCGCCCGCGTCGGCGCGACCGGACGTCGCGCTCGGCCTGGCGAGCCAGGGCGGCCAACAGGTCGGTCACCAGCTCGAGCCGATCCGGGTCGACGCCGCGGATCCGGGCGACCTGCTCGACGAGCGTCCACAGATGCGAATCGTCGTCGCGGCCGAGCCCATCGGTCGCCGCCAGGACGAGCTCGTCGAGCGCGGCCTCCGTGACGGGATCCGTGCGATCGTCGTCGGACGTCGACGCCAGCTCGGCGAGCGTCGCGCGGAGCAGCCCGGCCAGGTCGCGCTCCACCCGGCTGGCCCGGATCGCGACGGCCGCCTGCCGGGCGAAGACGCCGGCCAGCTCGATGTCCCGCAGCGAGAACGCCGCCTGGCTGCGCTTGTCGAGGACCTCGAGGACGCCGATCGTGCCGTGGTCGTCGACCAGGGGGACGGCGACGATCGAGCGCGGCACGTACGCCGTCTTCTCGGCGACCGTCCGCCCGAAGCGCGGATCGCTCGCGACGTCCGACAGGGCGAGCGCCTGGCCCGACGTGTAGACGTAGCCGGCGATCCCCTGGTCGGGCCGGATCGCGACCCCGATGACGCCCTGGCCCTGCTGGCCCGCCGCGACCTCGAAGACCAGCCGATCGGTGGCGGCGTCGTACAGCGCGATCGAGGCGGCCTCGGCCTCGAACAGGGCCACGGTCGCCTCCACGACGGAACGGAGCACGGCCCGGGCGGAGCCGATCTCCAGGCGACGAGCGACATCGCCCCGGAGGGCGATGCGCTGCAGGAGTCCGACGGCCTCCGGACCGAGGGTCGGGGGCCGATCGTCAGTCATCGCCGGTCATCGTTCGGCGGCGCGAGCGAGGCGATCCAGGTCGGGGATGATGAGCGCGTCGCGCTCGAGTCGCACCAGGTCCTGGGCGGTCATGTCGGCGAGCAGTCGATTGACCGTCTGACGTGTCCCGCCGATCATCGCGGCGAGGTCGCTCTGGGTGAATGGCCAATCGAGCCGGATGTCCTTCGTGACGCCGGGTTGCGCCTCGCGCGCGAGCCGGACGATGCGACTGGCGAGCCGCCCGGGCAGATCGAGGAAGTGCAGCTCCTCGACGTGGCCGGTCAACCGACGGAGCTCGGTCACCAGGCCGGCGAACAGGGCCTTGCGGAGCTGCGGCTGGGTCTCGACGAGGTCCTCGAAGCGATCGCGACGAAGGACGAGGGCCTCGGTCGACTCGATCGCGACCGCGGTCGCCGAGTGCGGGGCCCCATCGAGCAGGGCGAGCTCGCCGAAGAAGTCGCCGCGCATCAGGGTCGCGATGATCGCACCCTCCTCGCCCTCGGGTGATGGCAGGACGATCTTGACCGAGCCGGATTCGATGATGTAGAGCGAGTCGCCCGGGTCGCCCTGATGGAAGATGATCTCGTTCTTGCGGTAGCGCCGGACCCGGAGCGAGGAGGCGCACAGCTCGAGCGTCCCGTCGTCGACCTTGGCGAACAGCGCGCAGCGGCGCAGCGCCTCGACCGCGAACTCCGACTCGCTCATCGATCCTCCGTTGACCGGTCCGTCGACACGTGGCACATCGTAGTCGGCACCCGGCGGGCAGTCGAGGCGGGAATCAACGAGGCGGCGCCGGTCGGCGTCGCCTCGTCTTCGAGCCTGGTCCGGGTGGGCGCCTAGGGCGCCCCGACCACGATCACTTCTTGTGCGGTCGGCTCGCCTCGCGGGCCTCGTGGTTGCGCAGGTTGCGCTGGATGTCCTGCTCCCGCGCCCGAGCCAGGTGCTGGCTCAGCACGGGGTTGCCGTACATGTGGCCTTCGGCATCGTCCTCGCCGTCCTCGATCGCGCGGCGCTTCCGATGTCCCTCGACATCCTCCTCGCCATCGTCGATCGCGCGGCGCTTCCGATGTCCCTCGACATCCTCCTCGCCATCGTCGATCGCGCGGCGCTTCCGATGTCCCTCGACGTCGTCGTCTTCGGTCGCTCGGGGCGACTTGGTGTGCCCGCCGTGGCCTTCGACGTCGTCGTCGGTCGCTCGCGGCGACTTGGTGTGCCCGCCGTGGCCTTCGACGTCGTCGTCGGTCGCTCGCGGCGACTTGGTGTGCCCGCCGTGGCCTTCGACGTCGTCGTCGGTCGCTCGCGGCGACTTGGTGTGCCCGCCGTGGCCTTCGACGTCGTCGTCGGTCGCTCGCGGCGACTTGGTGTGCCCGCCGTGGCCTTCGACGTCGTCGTCGGTCGCTCGCGGCGACTTGGTGTGCCCGCCGTGGCCTTCGACGTCGTCGTCGGTCGCTCGCGGGGTCTGCTTGTTCGACATCGTGATCTCCTATCGGCTGCCCGGACTTCGGCTCTTGTCATCGAGCCAGGCCATCTTGCGCTGGCGGCCGACCGACCGTCCAGCGTGTCGTGTGACGCTGAGAGTGTCGGACAGGCGACGTTCCTCGAGCGGGCGAGCTCAGCCGCGGGTGACCGGACGCATCGGGTAGACCCCGACCACGATCGGCGCGACGGGATCGAGCTGGAGCTCGTAGCCGACCTCTCCGCCGCGGAGCAGCTCGCCGAGCATGAGGCCCTCGCGTTCCGGCAGCCCGACGAAGATCCGGCCGGGCGGGACGTCGATCCCGGTCACGTCGTCATCCTCAGCCGCGATCAGGAACCGGCGGCGGATCTCATGCATCGGGATGTACGCACGACTCTTGATGAAGCGCCGGAGCTGGGCGGTCGTGCACGTGCCGTGACGTTCGCCGGAGGGTGGCGGGGAACCCGCCCCGATCGGGGTCGTCGTCCGGGCGCCCGCGGGCGGCATGGACGCCGCCGGCGTCGGGGAGGTCGCATCGACGCGCGGCTCGGGAGCCGGGACCGCGACCGGCGTGGCGACCTGGGGGGTCGACGCAGCCGGATCCAGGTGAGCGTCGACGTCACCCCCGCCGACCTGCGCACGCGCCGAGGCCTGGTCGACGTCGAGCGTCGATCGGCCCGGATCGACATCCGCCGCAGCCGCGGTCGAGCTCGGTGCGGCGGGCCGCGCGACCCGCGTGGGATCGTGGGGGCGTGGTCCGCCACGGTGGTCCGGATGCCGCGGGCGGCCGCCACGGCCGGTCCGGCGGCTCACGAGTGGGCCATCCGGGAGCGTCGCCGGGCGTGGCGAGTCAGGGTCGGCTGGGTTCCGTCATCGCCGAAGCGACGGTCGAAGGTGACAGGCATCGGTCCGAACGCGTAGGGCTGGGCGCGCTCGTCTGGCGCGTCGGTCAGTCGATGATACCGCGCCCGGCTCAGACCCCGTCGACGACGAGCAGGTCGAGGGGCGCCCGGTTCAGGACGATCGGCCCGTCCGGACCGCACACGACGATGTCCTCGAGGCGAGCTCCGTACCGACCCTCGAGATAGATCCCCGGCTCGACGCTGAAGGCCATCCCCGGCTGGAGCGGATCCCGGTTGCCGGCGACGAGGTACGGATCCTCGTGGCCCTCGAGGCCGATGCCGTGCCCGGTCCGGTGGATGAATCGCTCGCCGTAGCCCCCGGCGTCGATGATCGACCGGGCGGCTGCGTCGATCGCCTCGCAGGCGATCCCGGGCCGGACCGCCGCGGTCGCCCGGGCCTGCGCCGTCCGAAGGACGCCGAACAGCTGGAGGAACGCCTCGTCGGGACCCTTTACGGGGTCGCCGCCGGTCACCCAGACCATCCGGGTGATGTCGCTGCCGTACCCGCCCAGGCTGCCGCCGATGTCGAGGACGATCGGCTCGCCCGGCTGGATCACCCGTCCCGACGCCTCGTGGTGGGGTGAAGCGCTGTTCGGGCCGGAGCCGACGATCGAGAACTCGGCGAGCTCGTGGCCCTCGGCCAGGAGCTGTTCCCGGACCTCGCGAGCGACGTCGGCCTCGGTCCGCCCGACGAGCCGCCCCGATGCGATCCGGGCGACGACCCGGTCGGCCGCCTCGGCCGCCAGGCGAAGAAGCTCGATCTCGTCGGCATCCTTGATCGAGCGGAGCGGTCCGAGCACCGTGCCGGCGCTCTCGAGACGGGCCGACGGCAGCCGATCGATCAGGCGGAGGACGTGCATCGCCCACAGGCGGTCGCTGACCGCCAGCCGATCGATCGATCCGACCGATCGGTCGAGGGCCCGCGCCAGCAGGTCGGCGACGAGCGCGATCGCGTCGTCGGTCTCCTCCCATCCGGCCAGCTCGACGAAGCCGCCCCGGGCCGCCGGGCAGCCGCGGGCCGGGGTCAGCTCGAGGCGCGGTGCGATGAGGGTCGCCGGGCCGGCGGTGGGGACGACGAGCATCGTCAGGCGCTCGAGCGGCATCGCCCGGTAGCCGGTCAGGTACTCGAGATCGGGACCGACCCCGACGAGCAGGGCGTCGAACCCGGCCCGGCCGGCGGCGGCACGAGCTCGCTCGATCCGCTCGCCGAACCGATCGGGCGGGATGGTCGGACGCGCCGGCGCCTCGCTCACCTGGCGGATCCCGTGGGATGCGATGCAGACGGTGTGGCGGGTTCCGGCAGGTGCAGCCAGGCCGCCATGGTGCGCGGTCCGTCCTCGAACAGCTTGCTGTACGCATACACGCGCGCGGCCCCGGCGGCGAGCGCGCGTTTCCGGGCGGCGAGATCCTCGTGCGGGCCGACCGCCACCACCGGGACGCCCGCGGCCGCCGCATCGGCGACGGCGACGATCGGGTCGGCCCGTCGAAGCGACAGATCGACGAGCGCGGCGTCCGCGCCGCGAAGCGCGTCGGCGAACAGCTCAGCGGTCGCGACCACGGTCGGCGCGGCGCCGGCGGCCCGGGCGATCGATGCGAGGCGCGTGGCCCAGATGAGGTCGTCGGCCAGGACCGCGAGTCCCGGCGGCCGACCCTCGGTCACCCGATGACCTCGAGGAGGTGCCCGAACAGGTTGCGGGCCTGGACCAGCCCGACCAGCCGCCCGTCCTCGACGATCGGGATGTGGCGGAACCCACCGACCGCCATCTTGTGCAGCGCGACCGCGGTCGTGTCGTCGTGACGCAGGACGACCGGATCCGGGGTCATCAGCGCGTCCACCACCATCCCCTCGATCGACCGTCGGCTCAGCTTCACGATCGCGTCCTGGTAGGTCACGATGCCACGCACCCGGTCGCCGTCGACGACGAGCACGCACTCGAGCCCGTCGTCCTTCATCCGGGCGATGGCCGCACGAGCGCTGGTCCCGGCGACGACCGTCGGCGGGATCTCGATGCCGAGCGTGTCCAGGTGCTCGCCGAGGAGGCGGCCGTGGAAGTCGACGGCGTCCTGGGGCACGTCGAGCGTGCGCAGATCCGCGCCGCATTCCTCGCAGGAATCCTCACCCGGGTAGTTGCCGTGGCCGCACGATGGGCACCGGATCACGCCGTCACCTCCCAGGTCTCGCCCCCGTCGAGGAGGGTCCGGAGGTCGCCGACGCCGCGCTTCGCGACGGCCTCCTCCAGCTGGGCGCTGAGCAGCTCGTCATGGGTCGGTCGCTTGACATCGAGGATCACGCCCACGGGGACGGGGAACTCGGGCCAGTAGATCCGACTGAGCATGTAGGCGATCAGCGGGTCGCTCTCGTCGTGGACGAGCAGGTCCGCCTCGGTCACGCCGTCGACGCCGAGCGTGACGATCTCCGGCTGGTGCCCGACCAGGCGGATCCCGCGGTCCCGGTCCTTGCCGAAGATCATCGGCCGACCGTGCTCGAGGATCAGCATCCGGTCCTCGCGGACCTCGCGGTCGGTGAAGTCGCGGTGCGCGCCGTCGTTGAAGATGTTGCAGTTCTGGAGGACCTCGAGGAAGACCGAGCCCTTGTGCCGGCCGACCCGATCGAGCGTCGCCTGGAGGTGCTCGGTGTGGGTGTCGACCGATCGGGCGATCAGGCTGGCCTCGGCGGCCAGCGCGATCGTCAACGGGCTGATCGGGTTGTCGACCGTGCCGGCCGGCGTGGACTTGGTGATCTTGCCGAACTCGGAGGTCGGCGACGCCTGGCCCTTGGTCAACCCGTAGATCCGGTTGTTGAACATGACGACCTTGATGTCGACGTTCCGGCGCATCGAGTGGAGCAGGTGGTTGCCACCGATCGACAGGGCGTCGCCGTCACCGGTGATGACCCAGACCATGAGGTCGGGCCGGGCCGCCTTGAGGCCGGTCGCCAGGGTGGTGGCGCGACCGTGGATGCTGTGGAACCCGTAGGTGTTCATGTAGTACGGGAGCCGGCCCGAGCAGCCGATCCCGCTGATGAACACGATGTTCTCCTTGGCGTAACCGAAGTCGGGCATCACCTTCTGGGTCTGGGCCAGGATCGAGTAGTCCCCGCAGCCGGGACACCAGCGGACCTCCTGGTCGGAAACGAAGTCCTTGCGGGTGAGCGGCACGGCGGCCTGGAGCTGCTGGAGGACGCGATCGTTCTCGGGGCTCAGCGGCGCATCGGCGCCGAGGGTCGGTTCGGTCATCGTGGGGCCTCCCGGTCGTCGAGCAGGCGGACGGCCTCCTCCTCGATCTCGGCGATCCGGAACGGCTTGCCCCGGACCCGGTCGTAGCCGACCGCGTCGATCAGGTAGCGCGCCCGGATGAGGAGCAGCAACTGGCCCAGGTTGACCTCGGGGATGAGCACCCGACGGTAGCTCCGGACCACGTCACCGGTGTTGCGCGGGAACGGGTTGAGATGGCGGAGGTGCGCGTGCGCCACGCTCCGGCCCTGCGCCTGGAGCCGCTCGACCGCGCTGCGGATGGCGCCGTAGGTCGACCCCCAGCCCAGGATGAGGAGATCGCCGCGATCGGGGCCGTAGACCTCCAGGTCCGCGATGTCGTCGGCGATCCGGGCGATCTTCTCGGCCCGCAGGAGCTGCATCCGGTGATGGTTGTCCGGGTCGTAGCTGACGTTGCCGGTCACGTCGGCCTTCTCGAGTCCGCCGATCCGGTGCTCGAGGCCGGGCGTTCCCGGGACCGCCCACGGGCGCGCCAGCGTGACCGGGTCCCGCGAGTACGGCTGGAACCCGGCCCGATCGGTCCGGTTGGGGACGGAGATGTCGGGCAGGTCGTCGACGCTCGGGATGGCCCACGGCTCCGAGCCGGTCGCGAGGAACGCGTCCGACAGGTAGACCACGGGGGTCATCGAGCGGAGCGCGATCCGCACCGCCTCGAACGCCATGTCGAAGCAGTCACCGGGCGTCGCCGGCGCCACGACCGCGATCGGCGAGTCGCCGTTCCGCCCGAACATCACCTGGAGCAGGTCCGATTGCTCGTTCTTGGTCGGCATCCCGGTCGAGGGACCCGCCCGCTGCACATCGATCACGATGAGCGGGAGCTCGACCATCACCGCCAGGTTCATCGCCTCGCTCTTCAGGGCGATCCCCGGTCCCGATGTCCCGGTCATCCCGAGGGCCCCACCGTAGCTCGCCCCGATGGCCGACCCGATCGCGGCGATCTCGTCTTCGGCCTGGAAGGTCGTGACCCCGAAGTCCTTGTAGCCCGACAGCTGATGGAGGATCTCGCTGGCCGGCGTGATCGGGTACGAGCCATAGAACAGCGGGCGGGAGGCCTTCCGGGAGGCGACGACGAACCCGAGGGCGGTCGCCTCGTTGCCGGTGATGTTCCGGTACCGGCCGGGTGGGAGGTGAGCCGGAGCGACCCGGTAGTGGGTGTGGAAGATCTCGGTCGTCTCGCCGAACGCGTAGCCGGCCTTGAGGGCTCGGGCGTTGGCCTCGGCGATCACCGGGCGCTTGCCGAACTTCTGGTCGATCCACTGGAGGGTCGGCTCCATGCTCCGCTCGTAGAGCCAGAACATGATCCCGAGGGCGAAGAAGTTCTTGGTCAGGTCGACCTGCTTGGTGGTCATCTCCAGGCCGGCCAGGGCCCGGGTGTTGAGGGTCGAGATCGGGATCTCGAACAGCGTGAACGGCTTGAGCGAACCGTCGGTCAACGGATTTGTCCCGTAGCCGACCTTCTGCAGGTTCGGACCGGTGAACGCATCGGTGTTGACGATCAGGGCGCCACCCGGCGGGAGATCGCCGATATTGGCCTTGAGCGCGGCCGGGTTCATCGCGACGAGGACGTCGGGTTCGTCGCCGGGGGTGTGGATGTCCGAGCTCGAGAAGCTGATCTGGAAGCCGGACACGCCGGGCAACGAGCCGGCGGGCGCGCGGATCTCGGCCGGGAAATCGGGCAACGTGCTGATGTCGTTCCCGAAGACGGCCGCGGTCCGCGTGAACTGGGTGCCCGTGACCTGCATCCCGTCGCCGGAATCACCGGCGAACCGGATCGTGACCCGTTCGAGCTCCTGGGTCGGGACGTCGCGTTCCGTGGTCGGGGTCGTCACGCGCCCTCGGTCTCCTTCATCCGCTGGTGAGGTCGTGGCGGCAGGTTGAGCAGCTCTTCCGGGAAGGCCTCGGCGAGGTACTTGAGGAGATCCTGCTGGCGGACGATCCCGACGACCCGACCGTCGTCGTCGACCAGGGGGACGTTCCGAAAGCGGCCGTCGGCGAACAGGGCGATCGCCTCGTGGACCGTCTGTTCGAGGCGCAGCGTCCGGGGTGTCCGGTTCATCAGCGTCTCGACCGGCGCGTCGAGGTCGATCTCGCCGCCGACGATGACCTTGAAGATGTCACGCTCCGTGAGGACGCCGCGGAGGACCCCGTCGGGGGTCGTGACGACGACCGAGTCCCCGATCCCGGACCCCTCGACCAAGCTCAGGCAGCTCCCGAGCGAGGTGCCTTCGACGACGGTCAGCGGGTCGCGTCGATTGACGACCCGGAGCGTCTCGCGAGCGAGGGACGGGACGCGCGCGGAGACGGCGCGTTCGGTGAGCTCAGCCACGCCTCGAAGTGTAGTCCGTTCCCGCCGCGATGCGGCTCGGCGGAAGGCCGCGGCGGCCGCGACGGGGAGGCGTTCGGCCCTGCTAGGCTCGGGCCGTGGATCGCCAGCGGCTGGTCGGGGTCGGGCTCGTGCTCGTCTCGGCGGCCTCCTTCGGGTCGGGTGCCCTGTTCGCCAAGTCCGTCTACGGCGCCGGCGTCGATTGGCTCACCCTGCTGTCGTGGCGGTTCCTGATCGGCGCCGGCCTCGCCTGGGCCTGGCTGCTCGTCTCCCCGGAGCGACGGGCCGGCCTGTGGCGCCTGTCGCGTCGGCGAGTGGCGATCGCGTTCGGGCTGGGCATCATCTACCTCGGCAACTCGAGCACGTACTACGCCGCCCTCGAGACGGTATCCGCGTCCCTCGCCGCGGTCATCGTCTACATCTACCCGGCGGTCGTCGCGGTCCTGTCGATCCGGATCGGGCACCGCCTCGTCGGTCGACGCCCGTGGGTCGCCCTGGCGATGACGCTGGCCGGCGTGGCGCTCGCCCTCGGGGGCATCCCGGCCGGCGAGGTCCCACCGCTCCTCGGCCTGGTCGAGATCGTCGCGTCGCCGTTGATCTACTCGGTCTGGATCGTCCTGTCGGCCCGCTTCGCCGGCGAGCGCACCGATCGGATCGGGATCGAGGCCGACGACGGCGCCTCCACGACCGTGGCGACCGCGTTGATGATGACCTCGACCGCGATCGGGATGTGGACGCTCGCGATCGTCTTCGGACGACCGGTCATGCCGGCCCAGATCCCCGCTGCGGCCTGGCCCGGGATGATCGCCATCGGCTTCGTCTGCACGTTCCTGGCCATCCAGACGTTCTACGCGGGGACGCGTCGGGTGGGTGCGGCGCAGGCCTCGCTGATCTCGACCTTCGAGCCGGTCTGGACGATCACCCTGGCGTCCCTCCTCTTCGGGGAGACGCTCGGGCCGATCCAGCTCCTCGGCGGCGCTCTCGTCATCGCCGGCGTCATCCTCGCCCAGACGTCGTCCGGACCCGTCCCCGCGAGCGTGACCCTGCGAGTCGCCGACGAGTAGGCCCGCCCTCCGCCGACCTATCATCGTGGCCATGGCGCACCCGCTCTGGCCGCTCTACGACCTGCGCCTGGGGACGGAACGGCTCGAGCTGCGTCTTCCGACCGAGGACGAGATCGCGAGCCTATGCGCCCTGGCCACGGCGGGCATCCATCCCGTCGACGAGATGCCGTTCGCGTATCCGTGGACGCGCAAGGAGAGCCCGCGCTTCGAGCGGGAGTTCTACCAGTTCTATCTCAAGGCCCGGGCCGACTGGCGGCCGGAACGCTGGAGCCTGATCCTGGGCGTCTTCCTCGGCGGTGAAGCGGTCGGGGTCCAGGAGCTCGCCGCGACCGACTTCGCGTCGCTGCGGACGGTGAACACGGGGTCCTGGCTCGGGCAGGCGCATCAGCGGCGAGGGATCGGCAAGGAGATGCGCGGCGCCGTCCTGGCCCTGGCGTTCGACGGCCTGGCCGCCGAGGCCGCCGAGACCGAGGCGTTCCTCGACAATCCGGCCTCGGCCGGCGTCAGCCGGGCGCTCGGCTACGCCTCGAACGGGATCGGCCAGCTGGCTCCGGACGGCGTCCCACGCGAGACCGAGCGGTTCCGCATGACGAGCGAGGCGTGGCGTGCCCGCCCGAGGCCGCCGGTCTCGATCGAGGGGCTGGAGGCCGGACTCGAGCTGTTCGGGGTCACGCGGCCGGGCTGACCGCGGCACGGCGGTCGAGCTCGCGCTGCATCCCCGCCAGAGCCCGCTTGCCGATCGAGTCGAAGGCCCGCCCGAGGAACGGCTGGGCGAGGCGAAGGATGCCGCCGAGACGGAGGTCGGCCTCGTAGTCGATCCTCGTCCCGCCGGTCGGCGTCGAGGCGAAGGCGATGCGGTCGACCGCGGAGATGCGCGACCCGGTACCGCGGAGCACGATCCGTCGACCAGGCTCGAGCTCGGTGACCGTGTAGGTCATCGGCAGGCTCCGACCGTTGAAGGTCACCACGAGCCGGTAGCCCGCCCCGACCGTGACCGGCCCGTCGTCGACCCGAGTCGACGAGGCGACGCCGGGGTCCCATTCCTGGGCATTGGCGAAGTCGGCCACGTAGTCGAATGCCGGACCGATCGCCAGCGGCGTCTCGATCGTCTCGTGCAGGACGGTCATCGGGGTCCTCCGTTCGGGTCCATGATTGGTGCATCCACCGGTTCGCAGCGGAGGCCGATCCGGACGGGTGGCCCTCGCGAAGGAGTCTTCGATGGATCCGCGCACGCTCGCCGACGACATCCTGGAGATGCTCGTGCTGCCGAGCTTCAGCCGCATCGGCTACGACCTGCGTCGCCGGATGTTCGACTGGCAGCGACTCGACCAGCTGTCCCTTGCCGGGCGGACGGTGCTCGTGACTGGGCCGACCTCGGGGCTCGGACGGACCGCGGTGAGCGAGTTCGCCGCGATGGGCGCACGGGTCCTGCTGGTCGGTCGCGATCCGGAGAAGCTCGATCGGACGAAGACCGAGTTGATCGCCTGGTCCGGCAATGAGGAGGTCGCCTGCTACGCCGTCGACCTCGGCTCGCTCGCCTCCGTCCGCGCCGGAGCCGCGGCGATCATCGAGGGCGAGTCGCGCCTCGACGTCCTGGTCGACAACGCCGGGGCGATGTTCATGGACCGGCGCGTCTCCGTCGATGGCTTCGAGCTGAGTTTCGCCACGATGGTCGTCGGGCCGTTCGCCCTGACCTCACGGCTCCTGCCGTTGCTCCGTGCCGGTGCTCGCTCCGTGCCGCCGAGCCGGATCGTGGCGGTGACCAGCGGCGGCCAATACACCCAGCGGCTGCACCTCGACGATCTCCAGTACCTCCAGGGCGAGTACAACGGGCCGCTCGCGTACGCGCGGGCCAAGCGAGCCCAGGTCGCGCTGATGCGTGAGTGGGCACGCCGGCTCCGACCGGCCGGCATCGTGGCCAACGCGATGCACCCGGGATGGGCGGACACGCCCGGACTGGCCGCCTCCCTTCCGGGGTTCCGTGAGGCGCTCGGACCCTATGCCCGGACAGCCGAGGAGGGCACGGACACGATCATCTGGCTGGCCGCCGCCCAGGAGGCGGGACGGGCGAGCGGCGGGTTGTACCTCGACCGCCGCCGGCGTCCGTTCGACCGGATCCCGCAGACGCGGTCCTCGGCCGAGGCGCGCCGAGAGCTGTGGGATCTCGTCGCGACGCTCTCCGGCGAGTCGCCCGACCTCGACTGAACGTTCCGGGTCGGCGACGCGCTCATAGAGAGTGACGCCGGACCGACCGTGGTCCGGCCGACGGAGGGAGCGGTGGATCGAGACACCGTCGTGCGGGCCCAGGCCGGCGACCGGCAGGCATTCGCCCATCTGGTGCACCAGGTGAGCGGGAACCTGTACGCGGTCGCCTACCGGATCCTGCGCGATGCCGGTCTTGCCGAGGACGCCTTGCAGGACGCCCTCATCACGGCCTGGCGACAGCTCCCGCACCTGCGCGATCCGGAGCGGTTCGAGGCCTGGATCCACCGCATCCTCGTCCACGCCTGCTACGCCGAGGCGCGGCGGAGCCGACGCTGGACCGGCAGCGTCCGTTCACTCCCGCTCGAGGGAGCGGCCGGACCCGATGAGCATGTCACCGTCGTCGACCGCGACGAGCTGGAGCGAGCGTTCCGCAGACTGCCGCTCGACCAGCGAGCGATCTTCGTCTACCACCACTACGTCGGGCTGCCCCTGGTCGAGATCGCCGAGACGCTCGGTATCCCCGCCGGGACCGCCCGATCGCGGCTCCACTACGCGACGCGGGCGCTTAAGGCGGCGATCGAAGCCGACGCGGCGCCCTCGACGCAGGAAGGGCGACTGGCGTGAGCGACGACCGGAACTTCGAGCGGACCGCTCGGACCTGGCTCGAGCTCGGCCCCAGCGATGCCCCTGAGCGGGCGGTCGAGGCCGCATTGCTCGCCATCGAGACGACACCACAGGAGCGGGCTCTTCGGATCCCGTGGAGGTTCCATACGATGAACACACCGGCCCGCGTGGCCGTGGCCGCCGTCATCGGCGTGTTGCTCGTCGGTTCGGCCGCACTGATCTTCGGTGGGCAGAGTGGCAATGGCGTCGGAGGACGCCCGAGTCCCGCGGCGAGCCCGGCGCCGAGCGGGACCCCCGCCCCGTCGGCCTCCGGCCAGGCCGCGACGCCGACCCCGGTCGTGATCCCGCCCCTCGCCGAGACCTACATCTCGCCGACCAAGGGGTACCGGATCGACCACCCGGCAGGCTGGACCGTCACCGGCTCGACGGCGGACTGGCCGGCCGGAGCGAACCTACAGTGGGGAGACCCGGCCCTCGATGAGCTGTCGGGACCGGGTGTGCGACTGGTGGCGACGTCGCAGGCGATCCCCGCCGGACAGACCGCGGACTCATGGCTTCAGGCACACCGATCGTCAACGACGCCCTGCACGGGCGGTGCCCCGGTCCCGAGGCAGGCGACGATCGATGGCCAGGTGGCCTGGCTCGCGATCGACGGCTGCAGCACCGATGGGTTCGGGGGGATCGTCACGCAGGGAGGCCGCATCTTCGACGTCTACGTCGTCAAGGCGGGCCGTGGCTACGACTTCACCCTCGATGGGAACGCGGATCACGCGTACTTCATGGCATTGCTGGACAGCATCAGATTGGATCCGTCATCAGCCGTGTCCGCGACGCCGAAGCCATCTTCGTCGGCGTCGGGGGCCCCCACGCACTGAGGTCGACCGGATCTGGCCAACGCTGTCCAAGCGGTGCACGTCGACGGACCTTCTGACGCGAAGATCGAACCCTTGACACCCGTGGGCCACTCTTCTGTGTGACGCGCCGTTCCGGGCGTGTCCGGGATGGGGAGTGGAACGTGCTCCGTGCACTCGTGGATCGAGCAAGGCAGGGCGACGAGGAGGCCTTCGGCGCCCTGGCTCGCACGGTCGGCGACCGTTGCATGGCGATCGCGTATCGGATCCTTCGCGACGCCGACCTGGCCGAGGACGCCGTGCAGACGGCGCTCGTCTCGGCCTGGAAGGAGCTCCCGACCCTTCGCGATCCCGACCGGTTCGAGCCGTGGCTCCACCGCATGCTCGTCCACGCCTGCTACGCCGAGGCCCGGCGGAGCCGACGCTGGGCGACGAACGTCCGCGCGCTCCCGCTCGACGGGGCGATGGCCGCGGACGACGTCCTGACCGTCAACGACCGCGACCAGCTCGATCGGGGCCTTCGCCGGCTCCCGGTCGACCAGCGGGCCGTGCTCGTCTTCCACCACTACCTCGGGCTGACGCTGCCCGAGGTCGCGGATCGACTCGGCATCCCCGTCGGGACCGCGAAGTCCCGGCTCCACTACGCCTCGGCGGCGCTGCGCTCGGTCCTCGAGGCCGACGCACGGACGCCGTCTCTCTCCCAGGAGCGACCCGCATGACCGAACCGCGCGAGCCCGATCGTCTCATCCGAGCCGTGCTCGAGGACGGGCCGACCGTGCTTCCGGACCGGGTGCTGGAGTCCGTCCTGGGCGAGGTCCATCGAACGCGACAGCGGGCCGCTCTCGGCCCGTGGAGGATCCAGCCCATGTCACGCACTGCACTCGCAGCCGCGGCGGTGATCGCCGTGGTCCTCGTCGGCGGGCTCGTGCTCGTCGGTCGGGGCCAGTCAGCCCCCGTCGTCGGAGGCCTGGCGACCGCGTCGCCCGCGCCCTCGCTCGCACCCTCGCCATTGCCGTCGAACCCGCCTTCCCCGGCGCCCTCCGTCGTAGCCTCGGAGGCACCGGCTGCGGTCGGTCCCCTGGCAGTCGGTACCACGTACCGGGCCAACGGCCTCAGTCAGCCCTTGAGCTTCGTCATGCCGCTCGGCTTCCCGTCCACGGGCGTCGCTGTGACCGGCGATCCGTGGGCCGACGGGAACACGCTCCGCGTCTACTCGGAGGGGTTCTACGCCCTCACGATCCACGACGACGTGACCATGGCCAAGGACCTGTGCAATGACACCAAGGGTCAGATCGACCTGCCGGCGACGCCCGACGCGATCGATTCGTGGCTGAGATCGAGCTCGCAGACGACCGTATCCAAGACGACGTCACTCGAAGTCGACGGTCGAACGGCGTATCGCTGGGACCTGACCTTCGGCCCACGTTGCCAGCAGGTCCCACCGCCCTCAGGATCCGGGACGGAGGTCTGGATGGGGCCGCACGAGAAGCATCGCTTCTACGCGATCCCGACCGGCACGGACACGATCCTCGCGATCACCTGGGGGGATGGCGTGAACGATGCCGCGATCGACGCGGCCGCCGACAAGCTCGTTCAGTCGATGACCTTCCCTTGATCGGGATCCGCACAGGCTCCACGACCCGACGGGCGTCTCGCTCGTCGGGTCGTTCGATTCTTGAACGGACGACTGCCCCTCACACTCTTGGATGAGTGGAACCTGCTCGACCGTGAGCGGGACACGAGGGGACGCGGGTGGACCTGGACCTCGTCGAGTCGGCACGGAACGGTGACCGGGAGGCGTTCGCCATCCTGGCTCGGACGCGTGGCGATCGGCTGTTCGGGATCGCCCAGCGGATCCTCCGCGACATCGACCGGGCCGAGGACGCCGTTCAGCAGACGCTGGTGATCGCCTGGCGCGAGCTGCCCCGGCTCCGCGATCCGGACCGGTTCGATGCGTGGATCACCCGCCTCCTCGTCCACAGCTGCTATGCCGAGGCGAGGCGGGTCCGCCGCCACGCCGCCAACATCCGGGTGCTGCCGGCTGACGGGCCGACGGCGCCCGACGAGATGCACTCGATCCTCGATCGTGACCAGCTCGACCGCGGGTTCCGGCGTCTGCCGCCGGAGCAGCGGGCCGTGCTGGTCATGCGCCACTACCTCGGGCTGGAGCCCGGCGAGATCGCCGACTACCTGGGCATCCCGGAGGGCACCGCCCGTTCCCGACTCCACTACGCCCACCGCGCGATGCGGGCCGCCCTCGAGGCGGACCTGCGCCCGACGGCGGCCGGAGGACAAGCGTCATGACCCGACCGATCGACATCGAGCATGAGCTCGACCGGTGGTTCTCCGACGGCCCCGACGAGGTCGCCGACCGGGTCATCGATGCCGCCCTCGCCGACATCGACCTGACTTCACAGCGGTCGGCGGGTATCGGTCGACCGTGGAGGACCTCGACCATGAAGCGATCCATGCCGATGATGGCAGCCGCCGCCTTCGTCGTATTCGTCGGGGCGGTCGCGCTCTCCTATCTCCTAGTCACGTCGCCGAAGGCGGCGAGCCCGTCGACCGCGCCGTCGACGGATCGTCCCGACGTCAGTCCGGCGGCGACGATCTCGACGGAGGGCTGGACGACCTTCGTCTCGACCCGCTGGGGTTACACGATCGGCGTTCCCGCCGGGTGGACGCCGCGATTTAACGCGCGCGGCGACGTCGTCGAGGACCCGGCCCTCGACTGGTTCGCCTCGTCGGACCCGAATGTGGCGTTCGCCGTGAGGTCGTGGCCGATCGACACCGGGACGACGCTCGATGGCTGGATCGAGTCGTACAATCCGGTCTCCCTGCGGTCCGACACGAGCTGGGGTCCGCGATGCTCCGTGCCCGCTGGGGGATGGCAGCCGATCGTCGTGGCGGGTCTTCCCGGCCTGATCCACGGCGGATCGCCGGACTGCTCGTACACCGAGGCCGCCGCCATCACGGGCGATCGTGTCTACGTCTTCTCGGGCTTCGCCAAGGGCGGTGACATCGATCGGTCGACATTCGACACGTTCGTGGGATCGGCCCGCCTCGACCCGACCGCCATCGTCGTCCCGCCCTCGCCACCGCCGCCGCCGACGCCGACCCCCGGGCCGAGCCCGAACCCGGCGGTCGCGCTCGCCGACGACGCCCAAGCCATGGAAGCGCTGATGCCCACGACGCTCTGTGACAAGCCCGCGACCGTTACCACTCTTGACCCAACCAGGATCCAACTCGCGATCCCGCCGGGGCATCCCTTCCACTACCGCTATGACTTCGCGACGATGGTTACGGACACGCTCATCGAGACCGGTCGCTCCCCTGGCGACGCCATCGTCGTCCTGGATGAAGTCACAGGCCCGTCCGCGTGTTCGGACCTCGGCGTGTTCCGGCTGAAGGGCGCCGATCCGATCGAGTTCGAGTCGGCCGTCCTCAAGTCCCCGCGGAGTGCGCCGTACGGAGTCTCGCGCTCGCTCGCAGGCAGGCAAGTCCATGTCGCCACATTCCAGGGCCCCGGTGGTGGAACGAGCAACACCTACCTCTACTTCACGGGGGATGCCGTCTTCTTCTTCACCGCGCGGGACGATGCCTGGGCCAAGCACGTGCTGAGAACGCTGCCCTAGCCTCAGTCCGGGAACGCCTCGGGCCCGCGCTCGGCGAGTGCTTCGGCCTCGCCGGGCGCGTCGGCCGACGGCAGCCAGGAGAACGGGTAGCGCGGGTCGTCGAGGCCGGCCGCCTGCTTGGTGATCCGCAGCGGCCGGAACGTATCCACCATCACGGCCAGCTCCTCGGTCGCCTCCTTGCCGATCGAGGCCTCGACCGTGCCCGGATGCGGCCCGTGCGGGATCCCGGCCGGGTGGAGGGTGAAGCTCGAGATGTCGACCCCGCGTCGGCTCATGAAGTTGCCGGCGACGTAGTAGATGACCTCGTCGCTGTTGATGTTCGAGTGGTTGTACGGCGCCGGGATCGCCAGCGGGTGATAGTCGAACTTGCGGGGCACGAACGAGCAGACGACGAAGTTGTGGGCCTGGAACGTCTGGTGGACCGGCGGCGGCTGATGGACCCGACCGGTGATCGGCTCGAAGTCACCGATGTTGAAGATGTACGGCCACAGGTAGCCGTCCCAGCCGACCAGGTCGAACGGATGGGTCGTGTAGTGGTACGCGGTCCGCCGTCCCCGCGCTTTGACGTGGACGCGGAACTCACCGACGTCCCTCCGCGCCGGGACCGCCCGTGGGACCCGGATGTCCCGCTGCGAGTACGGGCTGTGCTCGAGCAGCTGGCCGTAGTCGTTCCGATAGCGCTTGGGGGGCTCGAGCTCGCTCGGGCATTCGAGCCAGAGGTGTCGCTGCTCCGACCCGGCGTCGGGCGCCAGGCGCCAGGTCGTCCCGATCGGGATGACGATGTAGTCGCCGGGGCCGTAGCGGAGCGGACCGAAGACGCTGTCGAACAGCCCGGTCCCCTCGTGGATGAACAGCATCTCGTCGGCTTCGCCGTTCCGGTAGAAGACGGTCTCCGGCATCGGGTCGGCCGGTCGGACGACGCCCAGGGTCACGTCGGCGTTGAAGAACAACGGGATCCGGCCGGTGATCGCGTCGCCCTTGGCCGGCAGGCTGGCGGTGTCGATCAGACGGTGGCGGTGGACGCCGTCGTCGGCCTCCTCGAGCGCCACCGAGTCGAGCGCCTCGATCCGATGCGTCCGGGTCGGCGGCACGACGTGGTAGAGCAGCGAGCTCCGCCCGACGAACCCTTCGACCCCGAACAGCTCCTCGGCGTAGAGCGAGCCGTCCCGCGCCCGATGCTGGGTATGGCGCTTGTGCGGGACCCTGCCGCGCGAGACGTAGAACATCGCCGAGTCGACCTCCCCTGGCTCGGTCCAAGTCTACGGGCTAACTGACTCGCGAGGCCCGGCACCCCGCCCGGTCCGAGGCCGCGCTCGCTCAGTCCGACTCGGTCCGCCGCTCCATGAGGACGACGTCCCGCCAGCGGTCCGATGCGTCGCGCCCCAGGCGGTGCTGGATGCCGATCCGGCGGAACCCGGCTCGCCGATGGAGCGCGAGGCTGGGGGCGTTCTCCGGCAGGATCCCGACCATCAGGGTCCAGATGCCCGCCTCGTCGGCGGCCTCGATCGCCGCCGCGACGAGGTTGCTCCCGATCCCGCGGCCCTGCGCGTCCGGCGCCACGTAGACGCTCAGCCATGCGACGCCGGTGTAGGCGCGTCGACCGGAGAACGGCGACAGGGCCACCCAGCCGAGCACCCGGTCGCCGTCGACCGCGACGAACCGGCCGTCGGGTCGATGCCCGATGTTCCAGGCCTCCCAGTCGGGGACGTCGCGTTCGAGCGTGGCATCTCCGGACTTGATCCCGGCGGCGTAGATGGCCTGGACCGCCGGCCAGTGCCCCGGACGCATCCGCTCGATCCGGGTCGCGCTCATCGAGGGCTCGCGCCGGGTCGCTCGACGATCGGCGTCCGGAGCTCGCCGAGCCGCTCGATCCGGGCGACGACCTCATCGCCCGGCTGGAGATACCGACCGAGGGTCTCGTCGCGGACCTCGAGCAGGCAGCCCGTGCCGACGGTCCCGCTGCCGATCAGGTCGCCCGGCCGGAGCCTGACGTCGGCTGACGCCCGCTCGAGCATCTGGCCGAACGAGAAATGGGCCGTCGACCACGACCCGCGCGTGACGGCCACGGTCGGTCCGTCAGCCGTCCGGACATCGACCGCCATCGCCAGGTCCGGTCCGGTCGCGCCCGGCGGTCTGGCGTCCGCGAGCTCGTCGGGCGTCACCAGCCACGGTCCGATCGTCGACGCGAAGTCCTTGCCCTTGGCCGGACCGAGCCGGACGGTCGTCTCGTCACGCTGGAGGTCACGCGCCGACCAGTCGTTGAGGATCGTGAACCCTCCGATCGCCTCCTCCGCCCGGTCCGCCGGGAGGTCACGCGCCGGCGTGTCGATCAGGGCGCAGACCTCGAGCTCGAAGTCGAGCTCGACGCTGTCGCGGGGAGCCCACACGGGATCGGCCGGCCCGCGGAGCTCGGAGACATTGCTGAAGTAGAAGATCGGCAGCCGGTACCACGCCTCGGGCACCTCGGCGTTCCGACGACCCCAGACCGTCGCGACGTGGCGCTCGAACGCGTAGAAATCGCGAAGGCTGGTCGGGTGGAGGACGGGCGGCCCGAAGACGAGATCCGCGAGATCGAGGATCGCCTCGTCCTCCTCCTCGGCCGGGACGAAGTGGTCGAGCAGCTCGCCGAGCGCCGCGACCCGCAAGCCGGCCGCGAGGTGGGCGTCGAGGGTCGAGATCGGGTGCCGGAACAGCGACCCTTCATGCGGGCGTCGAGGGTCGGCCGCGACCAGCCGTCGCCTCGCCGGTTCGAGGTCGAGCCACTCGGTCGCATCCGGGTCGAGCGCGGCTGCAAGCCGGTACGGCGTCCCCGCGGGAGCATTGCGCTCGCGGACGTGGGCGACCTTCATGGCGCCAGTCTAGCCAGCCATCCCGGTCAGGCCTGGAGGGCGCACTCGCCCGGCCCTCAGCCGGGCTTGAGGACCATCAGCCAGACGAGCACGACCAGACCGAGCCCACCGACGGTGGCAAGGATGTCCGGTACCCGCGAGTCCAAGAGCTTGGCCAGGTCCTCCTCCGTGATCGGCTCGGGGTTGGCGCCGTCCTTACCGCTCAAGCGATCACGGACGGGGTAGTAGTAGCGGGAGCCGACGAGGAACATCGCGGCCGTGACCAGGACGAGGACGAGGACCGATCCCCCGACCCACGCCTTGGACCAGAGGCCTCCCGATGATGCGGCGGCGACCCCGCCGATGGCCATGAGGATGAACCCGATCCCCGCCACGTTCGTGGCCGTACGCGAGAGCGCCAGCGCGGCGATCACGTTCTCGACCTTCCGCTCCGTCCGGAGCCGGAACGACGTCACCATCGAGAAACCGTGGGCACCCACGAATATGAGCAACCCGACGAGGTGGGCGAACACGAACCAGGCGTACATCGGCCGACCCTCCTCTACATCGGTGGCGGAAAGGATACCCATCCTGAGACCGTCGGTCAGGGTACCGCTGGCTCGTCCGAGCAGGCCATGAGGACGCCGCCGCCCGATCCGGAGCGCCCGGTTCCCGAAGCGGCTCTCTGAACGCGGCCGAGGCCAAGAATGAACGTCTCGGTCCGACGCCTCGCCATTAGAGTCGGACGGCGCCCCCGTTGGGCGCAGAAAGAGGCGGAGCAGGGTGGATCGCGATCTCGTGGAGGCGGCACGGAACGGGGATCGGGAGGCATATGTCGACCTGATCCGCGTTCGCATGGACCGGCTCTTCGCGGTCGCGCAACGGATCCTGCGCGATGTCGACCGAACCGAGGATGCCCTCCAGGACGCACTGGTGATCGCCTGGCGCGACCTGAAGGGACTCCGCGATCCGGACCGGTTCGACGCGTGGCTGCACCGTCTCGTCGTCCACAGCTGCCTGACCCACGCGACGCGTGAGCGCCGCCGGGTCGCCAACCTGCGGGTCCTGCCGATCGACGGTCCGGCGGCCCCCGACGAGCTCCTGACCGTCGCCGACCGGGACCAGCTCGAACGCGGGTTCCGACGGCTGCCGCCCGAGCAGCGGGCGATCCTCGTGCTCCACCACTACGCGGGCTATGGACCGTCCGAGATCGCCGAGACGCTCGGCATCCCGGCGGGAACGGCCCGCTCTCGACTCCATCACGCCCATCGCGCCATGCGCGCCGCCCTCGAGGCGGACGCTCGGGCCATGGTCAGGGAAGGTCGTCCGGCATGAACCACGAACGCGACATCGACCGCCTTCTCGACCGCTGGCTGGGCGACGGCGCGACCGAGGCCCCGGACCGGGTCCTCGACGTCGTCACCGCCCGCATCGAACGTCAGCCCCAACGACCCGCATGGCGCCTCCTCTGGAGGGATATCCACGTGCGTGTCGAATCCCAGACCGCCGTTGTCGTCGGCGCTCTGACCGTTCTCGCAGTCGCCATCGTGGCCACGTTGATGATCACGTCGGCCCGTCCGGCGGCGATCGGCTCGTCTCCCACCCCCTTCGCCTCGGGAGCGTCCGTCGTGACGTCCCCCTCGCCGGAGGCCTCGCCGCTCGCGCCCAGCGCCGCCCCCACGGCGCCCGATGCATCGTCGCCGAACGGGAACGCACCATCGTCCGCCGTGCCTCACCTACCGACCGCCGGCTGCGAGTTCTGGACGATGCCTACCGAATGTTCCGGCCCCGTCACGGCCGGCACCCATTCCTCGGTGCGTTTCGGGGCGCCGTTCTCCTACACGGTGCCCAAGGGCTGGGTGAACTCAACGGACGACCCGACGCTCTTCGCGTTGGTCCGGCCGGAGACCGTCTCCTCCGAGGAGCGGATCCAGCTGTGGATGGACCCGCTGATCGCCAGTCAGGGCCTCGACAACTGCCTGAACAGGGCCAGCAGTGACGGCGTCCCATCCGTGGATGACTGGCTCTCGTTCCTGGCAGGCGAACAGGACCTGACCGTCACCTCACCGGCCCACATCGCACTCGGCAACGCCACCGGAACCTATGTCGATGTTCGAATGACCGGTGATCCAAGGTATGTGTGCAACAAGTCCGGCCGAGCCCAACCTGTCGTGACACCCGTCACCGACGGGCGAGAAGGGGGGATGCACTGGTCCCTGACCAGAGATGTCCCTCAGCAATTCCTGTTCCTCGAGACGAAGGACGGAACGGTCGTCCTCGTCATCGTCGCCGATGGCGGGACCGGGAAGAGCTTCGGGGCCATCACCAAGCTGGCGATGCCTGTCATCGAGTCGTTCACATTCGGGCACTGAGTGGGAGCACGGACACGGCGAGGTTCTGGGCGCGCCTCGGCTAGAGGTTCCCGCGCTTCGCCTGTTCGCGCTCGATCGCCTCGAACAGCGCCTTGAAGTTGCCGACGCCGAAGCCGCGCGAGCCGTGCCGCTCGATGATCTCGAAGAAGAACGTCGGGCGGTCCTGGACCGGTCGGGTGAAGATCTGCAGGAGGTAGCCCTCCTCGTCGCGATCCGCCTCGATGCCGAGCTCCTCGAGCGTGTCGATCGGGACGCCGACGTCGCCGACCCGCTCGGCCAGCGTCGCGTAGTACTCGTGCGGCAGGCCGAGGAATTCGACCCCGTTGTCCCGCAGCCGGCGGACGGTCCCGACGATGTCCTCGGTGCGCAAGGCGATGTGCTGGCAGCCCGGCGACCCGTACCAGTCCAGGTACTCCTGGATCTGACTGCGCTTCTTGCCCGTGGCCGGCTCGTTGATCGGGAACTTGATCCGGCCGTTGCCGTTGGTCATGACCTTGCTCATCAACGCCGAGTAGTCGGTGTGGATGACCTTGTCGTCGTAGTGGATGAGCTGGCTGAAGCCCATGACATCGCGGTAGAAGTCGACCGACCGGTCCATCTCCCCGAGCGCGACGTTGCCGACGCAGTGGTCGACCTCGAGCAGGGACAGGCCACCGGCAGCCGCCGCGGCCGCCTTGACCCGGCGGTAGCCCGGTGCGAACGCACCGTGGTACGCGCTCCGGTCGACGAACGAGTGGAGCGTCTCGCCGTAGGTCCTGATCGAGGCCGTGCGGAGGACGCCGTCCGCGCCACCGTCGAGCTCGGTCGGGGCGAGCGCCGAGACCGCACCGCGCTCGGTGGTCGCTCGCCAGGCCGCCTCGACGTCGTCGACCGCGAAGGCGATGTCGTGGACGCCGTCGCCGTGGGCGCGGACGTGCTCGGCGATCTCGCCGTCGGGGGTGAGCGGCGCGGTCAGCACGAACCGGATCCCGTTCTGGACCATGACGTACGACGCCCGGTCGCGGACCTTGGTCTCGAGACCGCTGAAGGCGACCGGCGAGAAGCCCCACAGCGCCCGGTAGTAGGCGGACGCCTGCCGCGCGTTGCCGACCCAGAACTCGATGTGGTCGATCCCCTGGAGCGGGAGGAAGTCGCCCGCCTTGGCATAGGCGTCGCGGTCGATCCGCGCCCCAGCCTGGTTCGCCGCTCCGCGCGCAGCGGAACGGGCGGCCGTGTCGGTCATCGCAAGAGCCTCCTGGCGACCGTTCGGGACTGTGGCCGTCCAGTATGAGGACAGCGGTCCTCTGCGTCGACGCCGGATGGACCGTGGTGCGGTCGTTCGCCGCCGCGGGGATGACGGTCGCGTGCAGCGGGGCCCCGGCGTGCGACACTGCGTCCGATGGACACCACCAGCGCGACCGTCGCGCGGCTGCGCGCCGCCTCGCAGGGCTTCGGCGCGTTCCGCGGCGAGCTCGAGGCCGGGCGACCATGGCCGCTCCACAACGTCGAGCACGATGCCGGGCCCGAGTCCGAGTGGGGTCCGACCGAGGTCCTCGCCCACGTGACCGAGATGCTCCCGTTCTGGCTCGGCGAGATCGCGCGGATCCTCGACGGCTCGCCGGACCCGGTCCCGTTCGGCCGGACGGCCACGGATCGGCTGCGCGTCCAGACGATCGAGCGCGACCGGACCCTGCCACCGGACGAGCTCCTCGATCGGGTCGACGCCGCCGTCGAGCGGTACGCGCGTCGACTCGGCCAGATGACCATGACCGATTTGGCCCGGCGTGGCCTGCATCCGACCCTGGGCGAGATGTCGGTCGGCGACATCCTCGAGCGGTTCGTGACGAGTCACGCCGAGGGCCACGTCGTCCAGCTGTCCCAGACGCTCGGCGCGACCACGCCCACGGCGGTCGATCGCTGACGAGCGGAGGGTAGACTCCGCGTCATCGTGAGCTTCCTGGATCTCGGCTCGACGCCCATCGAGGTCGCGGTGCGGACCGCGATCGTCTACCTGTTCCTCGTGGTCATCCTCCGGATCGCCGGACGGCGCGAGGTCGGCCAGATGTCGATCCTCGATCTGGTGGTGATCCTGATCATCGCCAACGGCGTCCAGAACGCGATGGTCGGCGAGAACACGACGCTCGCCGGCGGGCTCATCTCGGCCACCACGCTGGTCATCCTCGACCGTCTGCTGAACACCGTGACGCGGAGGAATGCCACGCTGGGCCGGATCCTCGAGGGCGAGCCCGTCCTGCTCATCAGCGGCGGGCGGATCCTGCCATCGGCGCTCGGCCGGGCATCGATCGACCGGGCCGAGCTGGACGCCGCGCTCCGGGCCCACGGCGTCGCGACCGTCCATGACGTGAGCCTGGCCGTGCTGGAGACCGACGGCTCGATCAGCGTGATCCCGCGCGACCCGGCCTGACCTCGACCAGCTCCGCCGGTCCGGTCGGACGGACCCTACCCTCGGTCGCGCGACGGCGCCTCGGGAACGTGCTGGCGCAGGAAGGCCAGGATCCGGTTCCAGGCGTCGCGCCGGTCCTCGCGTCGCCGCCAGCCGTGCGCCTCGTCGTCGTACCAGTGGACCTCGTGGACCTTGTCCTCGATGACCAGGGCCTCGACCATCCGCTCGGTCATCAGCGGGACGACCCGCTTGTCCTTGCGACCGTGCATCAGCAGCAGCGGAGCTTCGATCCGTTCGGCGCGATAGACGGGCGAGCCGCGCCGGAAGCCGTCCACCCGCCCTGGATCGTCGGGCGCGCCCATCATCCGGTGGAGATCGAGGCGACCGGGTCGGTCGGTGCGCCGATAGGCCTCGGCGATCTCCGAGTCCCCGAACAGGTCGACTCCGGCGTTGCCAGATCCCGGGCTCCTCGACCAGCGCGGACAGCACCAGGTAGCCGCCGTACGACGCGCCGTAGGCGATCGATCGGCCATCGGACCAGGGTTGCGCGGCCGCCCAGCGCGCCGCGTCGATGCAGTCGAGGGCGTCGGCGTGACCCCACTCGCCGACGTTGGCCAACCGGAACGTACGCCCGTACCCGGTGGACCCGCGGAAGTCGATGTCCAGGACCGCATAGCCCTCCCGGACCAGGATCTGCTTGAACGGCAGCCAGGCCCGAAAGCTTTGTGCGGTCGGACCGCCGTGCAAGTAGACGACCGTCGGGACACGACGACCACCGCGCTTCCCGGTCGCCCCGGCCGGTCGGAACAGGTTGCCCTCGAGTCGGAGGCCGTCGCGAGCCTCGAACCCGATCCGCTCGGCGTCGGCGAACCGGGCGCCGCGCAGCACCGCCGGCAGCGAGTCGGTCAGCTGGCGCGGCCGGGCGCCCTCGGGCGCGACGCCCGGGACCGGCAGCAGCCACAGGTCCTGCGGCCGGCGCTCGGTCTCGCCCACGGCGGCGACCCACGCGCCGTCGGCCGTCCAGTCGATCGCCAGCCATCGGCCGGGCCACGGGTTGACCACGACCGTCGCGCCGGTCGAGGCGACGGGACGGGGCTTCTTCGGCGGCCGACCGCGCGGTCGCTTGACCACGCCGATGCCGGCCATCGACGCCACGATCAGGTCGGCCGTCCCGTCGTGGATCTCCGGGTGGACGAAGCGGCCCCCGTCCGGCGAGGCGATCGGCACGAACCCGAACGACCCGCCGGCCTCGCCGTGTTCGCGACCGGCGCCGGTCAGGACGGTCCGCCCGCGCAGGCTCGGGTCGACCCGCACGACCTGGAACCAGCCGTCGGCATCCGACAGGAAGAGCAGTGACCCGTCCGGCGCCCAGCTCGGCCCGCACTCCCACGCGTCCCCGGGCGGGATCAGGTGCTCGGCGCCGCTCGCGACATCGACGACCGACAGCGCCGACCACCAGTCGTGGTCCTCTCGCTCGGCGGCCAGCGCGATCCGCGTCCCATCGGGCGACCAGCAGTACTCGTCGACATCGAGTCCCGGGGCGGTCAGGGCCGTGGGCTCGGCGGGCTTCGGGTTCGTCGCCGGTCGGCCTCGCCGCGGGACCGGAGCGTCGATCAGCCAGATCTGCGACCAGCCGCGCCGGCGGGAGACGAACGCGAGGCGATGACCGTCGGGTGACCATCGAGGTCGCGTGTCGCCGCCGGGGTGGTCCGTCACCCGGACCTGCCGCGACCCGTCGGCATCGACGACCCAGATCGCACGATCGCGGACGTACGCGAGCCTGCGCCCATCCGGTGACCACTGCGGATCCGAGACGTCGAGCTCGGATGCCGTCACCTGGAGGGGAGCTCCTCCGCGCAGCGACATGACGAACAGCTGCCGTGCCCCACCGGCTTCGTCGGTGAACGCGACCGACCGGTCCCGCGGGTGGAGTCGGTAT
Source organism: uncultured Chloroflexia bacterium (assembly GCA_963781845.1). GTDB lineage: Bacteria > Chloroflexota > Limnocylindria > Limnocylindrales > CSP1-4 > Chersky-267. Next base: position 188,810 of record CAWAHN010000016.1, read on the forward strand.
TCGCGCGGCGGATCGAACGCATCGAGCCGCTCGACGGTGATCGGATCGCCCGGCGTGGATCGGGTCTCGACGACCGGGGCCGGGGCGCGTCGGCCCTCATCGAGTCGTCCGGACAGGACCGGAGCGCGGACGGACGTCGACGGTCGATCCCACGCCGTTCATCGCCGGGCGGGCGCTCCCGGCTCGGCGGATGCACTCGCCTCGAGCTGGTCGCCGAGCTCGACGGTCCGACGGTACGCCGCCCAGACGGCCTCGGACAGGACCGTCCGCAATCGGCCCGACTCCAGCTCGTGGAGCGCGGCCGCGCTCGTCCCGCCGGGCGAGGTCACCATGTTCCGGAGGACGGCCGGGTGATCGCCCGACTGCTTCGCGAAGTAGGTGCTGCCTTCGAGCGTCTCGACGACCAGGTCGTGGGCCACGTGTCTCGGGAAGCCCAGATGGACCGCGGCGTCGACCAACGCCTCCATGACCAGGAAGACGTAGGTCGGGCCGGTCCCCGAGACCGCGGTCGCCATGGCCACGAACTTCTCGTCGTCGACCTCGAGCTCCATCCCGAGCGCGCCGAGGAGGGCGCTCGCCTGGGCGCGCTGCTCGGCGGTGGACTCCGGGGTCGCGTACCAGACCGTCACGCCGCGGCCGAGGCGGGCGGGCGTGTTGGGCATGCTTCGGACGATCCGGCGATGACCGAGGAACCCCTCGAGCGCCGTCGTGGTCGCGCCGGCGATCACCGACAGGACCAGTTGGTCGTCGCGCAGGTGCGGCCGCAGCTCGGCGCCGACCCTGGCCAGCATCTGGGGCTTGATCGCCAGCAGGATCACGTCCGCGCCGGCGACGGCTTCGACGTTCGAGGCGACCGTCCGGATGCCGTACAGACGCGCGAGCTCCTCTCGGCGTTCGGCGCGCGGATGGCTGGCGACGACCTGTTCCGGGGCGACGAGCTGGCCGCGCAACAGCCCGGCGATCATCGCCTCAGCCATCACGCCGGATCCGACCGTCGCGATCGTCCGCTTCGACAGGGGGGACATGACCACGAGTATACGTGTCGACCCTGCCGCCTGGACCCATTCGGACCGGCTGATCCCGGGCCGTGCGGGCCGCCATCTCGTGGCCGGGCGGCGGGCCGCCGGGCGCGCATGGTCCGCTCGTTGAGCCTCGTGGTCGGGCTGCGGGCCGCCGGGCGCGCATGGTCCGCACGTTGAGCCTCGTGGTCGGGCTGCGGGCCGCCGGGCGCGCATGGTCCGCACGTTGGGGGCTCTACCGGCCCTCCCGGCGCCTGGATCGACCGTCGACCCGATCCTGGTGCACGCTCGGGAGGGACCTGCGCGCCGCCTCGGACACGGCGGATCGGGGCGGATCCACCGCGAACGTGCGTGGCCTGCGCGCCTGACCAGAAGGACAGGCCGGCCATGGGCACCGACGGGTCACGGAGCCACCCCGGGATCGCGCGGCCGTCCATCGGGAACGCACTGCGAAGCACCGTTCGATGCGCTTCGACCCGACGACGGTTGGTGCTCGATTCCGCGACGACGACCCAGCAGCCGACGATGGACGCATCCCACCCACGTGCCTGAGCGATGCCGCGCGCGAGGCGTCGCTTCCGGTCGAGCGTTCCCATCAACTCGTTGACGTCGACGATGTCCGTCTTGATCTCGACGACCAGCACGGCTCGACGCACCGCGTGCCAGGCCAAGACATCGACGATCCCACGCTCACCGTACGTCGAGAACGACACCTCCGGTGCCGCGACCCATCCCGACAGGCCGGCAAAGGTCCGGGCGAGCTCCTCATGCAGTCGAGAATGGCGAGCGTTCAGCAGTCGATCAAGGTCGCCGCCGCGCCAACGCGGCACGAGGTCTAACCGGACGTCGAGCGCCGCTGCCATCCGCCGGATCGCGTCGAGCGTGTGATCCTCAAGGTGTCCTCGCTCGACACGAGACACCGACGACCGATGGACGCCGATCGCCTCGGCCAGGTCGACCTGGCGCCAGCCTCGTCGATGCCTGACCAGTCGAAGCGCTGCACCGACATGCTGATCGTCCACGAGCCGAAGTGTCTTCGGGGCCCATCGACCTCGACTTATCCCGCCGATGAGTCGGTCGCGCTGCTCGGCCGACCGGGCTAGTCGATCGCGACCCCGAGCACGAAGAACCGTGGCGTGGCAGCCGACGTCCACGGCGCTGAAGCCGGCCGCCGCGAGCGCTCGACCGAGTCGTGCCGGGTCGCGGCGGACCTTGATGACCCGGAACTCGCGTCCGTCGGCGAGGCGCCGGCGGTCGATGCCGAGCTCGACCTCGTCGGTCGGCGTGTCGGGCTGGTCGGTCGCACCGGACGCCGGATCCGACCCGCGAATCGATGAAGGCGAACCGTCCACCCGGCTTGAGCCAGCGGCGGACGAGATCGAGGAACTCGCCGAGCCGATCGTCGGGAACGTGGCTCAGCCAGAAGCCGCAGAACACCGCGTCGACCGCCCGGTCCGGCTCGGCCCAGGCATCGCGAACGTGGATGTGGGCCCGCAGCCGATGAGCCAGCAGGCGCTCCCGCGCTCGGTCGAGGGGCGCCTCCGCCGCGTCGTAGATCGACAGCTCGCCCTTGGAGGCGAGCAGCGGGCTCCACCATCCGGTGCCCGCCGCGAGCTCGACGATCTCCCCGCTCAGCGGTAGGCCGTCGAGCCACAGCGTCGCCTGGTCGAGCTCGGCGGTCCAGACCGCGTCATCGATCGGACCGTGCGCGTAGCGGCCGCGGCGCAGGTACCAGTCGTCGTACTCGCCGGCCCGTGCCGCGTAGTAGGCGACCATCTCGGACGACAGGTCCGGCGCGATCGCCGTCGGGACCGTGACCTGGGCCGGGACGAGATCTTCCGTCGGGTCCGCGACCGACGCGACGGCCGGGACCGACGCGACGGCCGGGACTGACGCCACGACCGGGAGCGTGGCCCCGACGGACGCCTGGCTCATCGTGCGTGCCCGCTCGTCGAGGGCGGCTTTCAGGCGGAAGCGCAGGAAGCCGTTCTCGCCCGCCCTGCCGATGCAGTCCGGACACAGCTGGGCGAACCCCTCGAGGTCGTCGGGGCCGCGGACCGTCCAGGGGCTGCCGCACCAGAGGCACTCGAACGTCGGCCGGAACGGCATGGCGATCTCGCTCGTCGTCAGACGAGCGGCGTCCAGCTTCCGAGCGGCGACGTCTCGACGAACCCATCCGGGTCGAAGATCTCCGCCAGCAACGCGATCCCGTCGATGACCCGCGGCCCCGGCCGCGAGAAGTAGGACGAGCCGTCGACCGCGAAGACCTGGCCGCGCCGAACGGCTTCCAGCTCGCGCCAGAAGGTCGGTCTCGGGGTCCGCTCCCACTCCGCCACCGTCTCTGCGAGGTGATAACCGCAGGGCATGAGGATCAGCGACTCCGGGTCGACCGCGCGGATCGCGTCCCACGTCGTCGGGGTCGACTTCTCGCCCTCGCGACCGAGCAGATCCCAGCCGCCGGCCCGCCGGACCTGCTCCGGCACCCAATGGCCGAGCGCGAACGGCGGGTCCAGCCACTCGAGCGCGACCACCCGGACGGCCGGCTGACCGCCCTCGCGACGCCGGGCCTGGCGGGTCTCGAGCTTGCGCAGGCGCTCGCGAAGCTCGGCCACCACGTCGATCGCCGCGTCCTCGGCCTCGGTCATCGCGCCGACCGTCGAGATCGAGTTCAGGATCCCCTCGATCGACGTGGGTTCGAGCGACACGACGCGGATGTCGGCGTCGATCGCGCGGGCGACCTCGTTGACCTCGCGGTACCCGACCGCGCAGACCTCGCACAGCTCCTGGGTCAGGATCAGGTCCGGTTCGGCCGCGGCCAACGCCTCCTCGTCCAGCTCATACAGCGACGAACCACCGTGGAGGGCCTCACCGACCAGTCGGTCGATCTCTCGAGACGACCGCCCGGTCAGGTCCTGGGTACTACGCGTGACGACCGGGATCCCGGACGTCTCGGGCGGCCAGTCGCATTCGTGCGTCAAACCGACCAGCTCGTCGCCGAGACCCAGGGCGAACACGATCTCGGTCGCCGAAGGAAGGAGCGAGACGATCCGCATGCGGGATGGCCGGGCCGGTCGACGCTGGGCGGCGTCCCAGCGGACCCGCTCGGGTCAGGCCGGCTTGAGCCGGTCGACCTCCGCTCGTGCAGCCGCCTTGTCGGTGAACCAGATCGCGTCGACCTGCGTGTAGGCCGCCCACTCGACCGGGACCGACTCCTCAGGGAAGATCGCGTTGACGGGGCACTCAGGCTCGCACGCACCGCAGTCGATGCACTCGTTCGGGTCGATGAACAGCTTCCGGTCGGTGCCTTCCTCGAAATGGATGCAGTCGACCGGGCAGACCGATACGCACGACGTGTCGATCACGTCGACACAGGGCTCGGCGATCACATAGGTCATTCGGGTTGTTCTCCCTGGAGCATCGTCTCGACCTGTCCTCGCGACACGTTCCGCGGGACGGCGAAGAGCGTATCACCGAGCCGCCCTCGACCGCCGGGCGTCACGAAGCCGGCGCCACGAAGTGGACCGGGACCTGCATCCCCTTCTCCCAATGACCCGGGATGTGGCACCCGACGATGAGCGGGTCGGTCGAGGTCGGGACCGTCCATGTCACGTCGACGCGCTCACCCGAGCGGACGACGACCCGGAGACCCTGCCGGTCGGGCGGCACGCTGACCCGTGGGGTGGGGCCCGGCGGTGCGCCGACGGTCGCCGCCTCGGCGACCTCCCAGGCGTCCTGGGTCGCCACATCGCCGATGACGACCTCGTGGGTCTCGAGGCCGCCGTTGATGATGTGGAACACCACCGTCTCACCCGGTGCCAGGTCGATCGCGGGCGGGTCGAAGCGGTATTCGCGCGCGATGATGTTGACGTCCCGCGGGGATGCGGCGGTCCCCGGCGAGATGGGCGGCGTCGCGACGGGAGCCGAGCTCGCACAGGCCGCGACGCTCGCCGCCAGGACCACCAGAAGGAACGGCGCGCGGAGCGTTCCGAGGGGGAGCATCGGGGGCGAGTCTAGGCGGTTCTCGTCGTGCTTGACATCGGCGCGCCCGACGCGCCACAGTGCCCGGACTCGCGCGTTCGGACGAACCCTCGCCACCCGTCGGTGGGTGCCCGCCGACGACCGTCCCGGTCACCCCAAGGAGACGCTTGACGGTCCCTACCCTTCCCGGCGACAGGGACGCCCGTCGGACCGCTGCCCCGACGGCGCCCGCGGCCGTGCGCCTCGAAGGCGTCCACAAGCGATTCGGCGAGGTCGAGGCGGTCGCCGGCGTGGACCTCGAGATCCTCGACGGTGAGTTCTTCTCCATGCTCGGGCCGTCGGGCTCGGGCAAGACCACGACGCTCCGGATGATCGCCGGGTTCGAGGAGCCGAGCGCGGGCCGCGTCGTGCTCCACGGCGAGGACGTCACCGGCAAGGCACCCTTCGAGCGCGACGTCAACACCGTCTTCCAGGACTACGCCCTGTTCCCGCACATGACCGTCGGCGACAACGTCGGCTACGGCCTGATGATCCGCAAGGTCCCCAAGGCGGATCGAACGAGGCAGGTCACCGACGCTCTGCGGATGGTCAGACTCGATGGCTACGAGGCGCGCAAGCCCGGCCAGCTGTCGGGCGGCCAGCGCCAACGCGTCGCGCTCGCCCGCGCGCTCGTCAACCGGCCGAGGGTCCTCCTGCTCGACGAGCCGCTCGGAGCGCTCGATCTCAAGCTCCGGGAGGAGATGCAGATCGAGCTGAAGGCGATCCAGCACCAGGTCGGGATCACGTTCATCTACGTGACCCACGACCAGGAAGAGGCGCTCACGATGAGCGACCGGATCGCCGTCTTCAACCGCGGCCTGGTCGAACAGATCGGCTCCCCTGCGGAGGTCTACGAGCGGCCCCGGACGGCATTCGTGGCTGGGTTCGTCGGGACCTCGAACCTGCTCCGGGGCGAGGTCGCCGAGCGGATCGTCGGCCGGGCGGGCACGTTCACCGTGCGCCCCGAGAAGATCCGCCTGGCCGCGCCGGGTGACGCGGTCGCGGAGGACGAGACGTCCGCGACCGGGACCGTCCGCGAGGTCATCTATCTCGGCCCCGACACCCGATACATCGTCGCCCTCGATGCAGGGAGCGAGCTCGTGGTGACCGCCCCGAACCAGTCGATCTCGTCGATGGAGGCCCTCGCCGCACAAGGCCGGGCGGTCCGTCTGATCTGGAACCAGCGATCGAATTTCCCGGTCGGAGCCTGACCGGGGTCGCACGAGGAGGAGACGGGTCATGATCAATCGCAAGGGACTCATCGCGGCCGCGATCGTCGCGATCCTGGCCGCGGCATGCTCGTCGGCGTCGACATCGCCGGCCGCGAGCAGCGCTCCGGCCACCCAGCCACCCGGCAGCCAGGCGGCGGCCAGCGAAGCGGCGGTCAGTCCACCGGCCAGCGAGACACCCGTCGCGTCGATCGGCCCGGGCGAGGGTGAGCTCGACCTGGTGGCGTGGGTCGGGTACGCCGAGGACGGCTCGAACGTCAAGGAGTACGACTGGGTCCACCCCTTCGTCGCCGCCAACCCGGACTGCGCCAAGGTGGTCGTCAAGACCGCGAACACATCCGACGAGATGTACACATTGATGACGAACGGCCACGGCCTGTACGACGGCGTCTCGGCATCGGGTGACGCGTCGAACCGGCTGATCGACCGGGCGGAGGTCGCGCCCGTCGACCCTGCCCTGATCCCGGATTTCAAGGACCTGACCCCATTCCTCCAGGATCCGCCGAACAACACCGTCAACGGGTTCCATTACGGGGTCTCCCACGGCTGGGGCGGCAACACCCTGATGTACCGCACGGACAAGATCGCCGAGCCCCCGACGAGCTGGGACTCCGTCTTCGATCCGGCGAAAGCCGCGGCCAACAAGGGCAAGATCACGGACTACGGCGGCGCGATCTACATCGCCGACGCGGCGCTCTATCTCAAGACCCACAAGCCCGAGCTTCGGGATCACCGATCCGTACGAGCTGACCCAGGAGCAGTTCGATGCGGCGGTCGCCCTTCTCAAGGCCCAGCATCCGTTCGTCGGGAAGTACTGGACGGCCGCCGCGGACGAGGTCGACAACTTCAGCACCGGGACCTCGACGATCGGCACGACCTGGCAGTACCAGACGAACACGCTCAAGGGCTCCAACGTCCCGGTCGAGGCCGTCGTGCCGACGGAGGGGATGACCGGCTGGTCCGACACCTGGATGCTGTCGCGATACGCGAAGCACCCGAACTGCATGCTCAAGTGGATGGCCTGGATGGTCACGCCCGAGACCCAGGCGCAGGTCGCGGAATACTTCGGTGAGGCGCCGGCGAACCCGAAGGCCTGCGACATCCTGAACTCGAGCACGAAGCCGTACGCGATCAAGGACTTCTGCACCGCCTATCACGTCACCGACGAGGCCTTCTACAAGGCGATCAGCTTCTGGAAGACACCGAGCCGGGACTGCGGCGACAGCCGGGGGAACACCTGCGTCCCGTACGACCAATGGGTCGCCGCCTTCACCGGCGTGCAGGGCTGAGCGTCGGCCCCTGGGACGACCCGAGGCCGCGCGATCCAGCCGGATCCGCGGCCTCGGACCACCGTCGCTGACCGGGACCCCCTGCGATGACCACCGCCGAGCCCGCCCGCCCGAGCGCGCCGGCACCCAGCGCCCAGCGGCGCCTGTCCGCGTGGCTCCATGAACGACCCCGGGTCCGGCTCGGGGCGCTCCTCGTCGCCCCGTTCGGCTGGTTCGGGATCGTCTACTTCGGCTCGCTCGCGGTGCTGTTCGCCTACGCGTTCTGGTCGCTCGACCCGCAGACCGGGGTCGTCGTCAAGTCGTTCACGCTGTCGAACTTCCAGCGGATGGTCACCGACCCGGTCTACGGTGCGATCGTCCAGAGGACCGTCGCCGTGTCGGCGATCGTCACGGTCGTGGATGCGCTGATCGCCTTCCCGATCGCCTACTACATGGCCCGGGTCGCCTCGCCACGACGACGAGCGTTGCTGTTCATGTCCGTGCTGCTGCCGCTCTGGGCGAGCTACCTGGTCAAGGTCTACGCGTGGCGGGTCATCGTCGCCCCGAGCGGCATCCTCGACTGGGCCTTCCAGCTGGTCGGCATCACCGACTCGTCAAGCGTCCTGGGCGTGTCGGACGTCTCGATGACCATCGTCTTCATCTACATGTGGCTGCCCTACATGATCCTGCCGATCTATGCCGGGCTGGAGCGGATCCCGAACTCCTACCTCGAAGCCTCGGCCGACCTCGGAGCGCGGAGCGGTCAGACGTTCCGCCGGGTCATCCTCCCGCTCGCCCTGCCCGCGCTGGTCGCCGGCTCGATCTTCACCTTCTCGCTGACGCTCGGCGACTTCATCATCCCGCAGCTGGTCTCGAACACGCAGTTCATCGGGAATGTGGTCTACGTGAGCCAGGGCGTGGCGGGCGACATCCCGTTCGCGGCCGCGTTCGCCCTCGTGCCCGTCGGGATCATGGCCGTCTATCTGCTCGTCGCCCGCCGCCTCGGTGCCTTCGATGCGATCTGAGGGCGGTCCAACGGGGGTGCGCCGATGAGCCGGATCCTGCTCCGGATCGCGACCGGGCTGACCCTCGGGTTCCTGTACTTCCCGATCGCGGTGATCATCCTCTACGCGTTCAACGCCCAGCGCATCCAGGTCTGGCCGATCCAGGAGTACAGCACGAAGTGGTTCGGCGAGGCGCTCGCCAATGAGAGCGTGCGCTCCGCCCTCCTCCTGTCCCTGACCGTCGGCCTCGCCGCGACGGTGGTGGCGATCGTCCTCGGCAGCCTCGCCTCGTTCGCGGTCCACCGCCACCGGTACTTCGGGCGCGAGGTCATCTCGTTCGCCCTCGTCCTGCCGATCGCGCTGCCCGGGATCATCACCGGCATCGCGCTCAACGCCACCTTCAACAACTTCGGGATCCCGTTGGGCACGCTGACGATCGTCGTGGGCCACGCCACGTTCTGCGTGGTCGTCGTCTACAACAACGTCATCGCCCGGCTGCGCCGGAGCTCGACGACGATCGAGGAGGCATCGGCCGACCTCGGCGCGGACTCGTGGCAGACCTTCCGGTTCGTGACCTTCCCGGTCCTGCGCACCGCGATCGTGGCGGCCGGGCTCCTCGCCTTCGCCCTGTCCTTCGACGAGATCATCGTCACGACCTTCACCGCCGGGACCCAGGAGACGCTCCCGATCTGGATCTTCAACCACCTGCGGCTGCCGAACCAGCGCCCGATCGTCAACGTCGTCGCGATGTTCCTCATCCTGATGTCCGTGATCCCGGTCTACCTCGCTCAGCGAGTCAGCTCGGAGACCACCGGCGCGGCCGCGACGAACCGCTGACCGCCGTCGGCCGCGGCCGACGTCCGATGACCCGCTGCGTCCCAGCGCATCCCGGCGAGCGCCGGACCCTGGGTCGCCGCGACGCACGCGATCAGCAGACCGACCGTCGCGAGCACAGCGCCGGCGACCGAACGAAGATCCCGGATCCTGGACATGGGCACGTCGTCTCCTCGTGCCCCTGGCGATCCCGGCCGCGACCCATGTCGCGGGGTACGGACCGGAAGACCAGTCTGCCGACGACCGCTTAGCTGCGGCTTATCGGCGGGCGAGCCGGCCGCTCATCCGGCGCTCGTGAGCCGGACCGCGATCACATCGACGGCGTGTACGCCGGGTCGAGGTACTTGTCGGGATCGTCCCGGAACTCGAGCAGGCAGCCACGCCCGCAGAACCAATAGACCTTGCCGTCATGGGTCACGGAGAGTTGCGATGTGCTCGTGTCGACCGTCATCCCGCACACCGGGTCGGTCGCCATCTTCGGTCGCTCGTCCATCATCGCCCTCGTGCTCGGTCGGTGACCCGGTCGTCGGTGTGGCCCGGTACTCCCCGGGAGTATACCCGCCCGGACGCCGGGGCAGGCCGCGGCGTAGCATCCGCGGATGGACCCCGTCGTCGCCCAGACCGCGCGCGCCGCCCTCGACGCCGAGCGCGCCAGACTCCGCGCCGAGCTCGACGCGGGGATCGAGGCGCCCGGTCAGATGACCTACGGCTCGCAGGCGGCCGCCGCCAGCCAGGTGTTCGCCCAGCAGCGCGACCTCGCCCTCCATGACAAGGCGATCAAGGAGCTCGAGCTGGTCGACGCCGCCCTCGAGCGGCTGGATGCCGGGACCTTCGGGACCTGCCTCCGGTGCGGCAACGAGATCGCCGTGGCGCGGCTCGAGGCGCTCCCCTGGGCCGCCTACTGCATCACCTGCCAGAAGCTCGCGGCCGACGGCCGATGACGAGATCGGCCGTCGGCGCTGCTCGCCTGGTCTCGATCGACGACATCCGGGCGGCCGCTCGGACCCTCGATGGGGTCGCGCTGCGCAGCCCGCTGCTCCCGTTCGGGCCGACGCCGCGCCGCTACCTCAAGGCCGAGTCGCTCCAACCGATCGGGGCGTTCAAGATCCGCGGCGCCTACGTCGCCGTGGCCAGCCTGTCGACGGAGGCCCGCGGCCGCGGCGTGATCACCTATTCGAGCGGCAACCATGCGCAGGGGGTCGCCCGGGCGGCTCGCCTGCTCGGGGCACCCGCCGTCGTGGTCATGCCGTCCGATGCGCCGGAGATCAAGCGTCGGCGCGTCGAGGCGGACGGGGCCGAGGTCGTCGTGGTCGGGCCGGCCAGCGAGGAGCGCCGCCTGGTCGCCGAACGCCTCGCGGTCGAGCGCGGCCTGACGATCATCCCGCCCTACGACGACGACCGGATCATCGCCGGTCAGGGCACCTGCGGGCTCGAGATCGTCGAGGACCTTCCGGACGTCGCGGCGGTCCTCGTCCCGATCGGCGGGGGCGGCCTGGCGAGCGGCGTGGCCGCCGCGGTTCGGGCGGTCCGACCCGCCTGCCGGATCATCGGCGTCGAGCCCGAGCTGGCGGCCGATGCTCGCGAGTCGCTCGAGGCCGGCCGGATCGTCGAGTGGCCCGCCGAGCGGGTCAGCCGGACGATCGCCGACGGGACCCGGACCCAGTCGCTCGGCGTGCGCACGTTCGCCCATCTCAGCGCGCTACTCGATCGGATCGTGACGGTGTCCGAGGCGGAGATCGCCGCGGCCGTCCGCATCGCGGCCGAGGAGGCCCGGCTCGTCGTCGAACCCTCGGGTGCCCTGACCGTCGCGGCGCTGCGATCCCGGGCCGACGAAGCGGGCCTGGCCGACGAGACCGGGCCGGTGGTCGCGGTCGTCAGCGGCGGCAATGTCGACCCGGACCGCTATCGCGAGCTGTTGACGAGCCCGATCCCTGGCTGAGGCGAAGGGACCCTTAGCTCTCGCCCCGCTCCCGGGCGAGCCGCTCGGCGAGCCGGGCCTCACGTTCGCGGATCGCCGCCCTGGCGGAGTCCTCGCGTGCGTCGGCCGCGGCCGATTCCCGTTCCTCCCGGCGCATCCAGCCGACGACGATGCCGAGGATCGCCACGAGGAAGACGAGGTCGCCGACGACCCACATGACGGCGCCGGCCATCTGCTGGTCGCCGAGCGGGCCTGGGCCCCAGTCGAGGCCGAGCGTCGCGTAGTGCGAGTAGAGCGGCGCGGGGGCACTGATGATCGCCAGCCCGAGGAACGTGTTCTGCGGCATCTGGAGGAACGTGTACAGGATCCGAGCGGGCTCGCGCATCCGCCACGGGCTCGGGTCGAGCGCGACGACCGGCCACCAGAACAGGCAGGCCGTGACGATGTACAGCAGGTGCTCGAACTGGTGGACCGTCGGCTCCTCGAGCGAGCGCTCGAAGATCGGCGAGAAGTGGGTCCCCCACATCACGGCGGCGAACAGGACCCAGGTGATCACCGGGAACGTGATGATCCGGACCGGCAGCGAGTGGAGGATCGGCAGGACGACCCGACGGCGGGTCTCCGGGCGGACCGTCCGGAGGACCAGGGTGATCGGTGCCCCGAGCGCAAGGAACGGCGCCGCGAAGAGCATCAGCAGGACGTGCTGGATCATGTGGATGCTGAACAGGGTCGTGTCGTAGCGCTCGATCGGCGATTGGAGCGCCACGAAGATCGTGGCCAGGCCGAGCAGCCAGAAGAACGTCCGCGCGCGGGGCACAGGATTGGCCGGATGCGCCTCGTCGACGTGGCGGACCGCCAGGACGTACCCGATGGCCAGGACGGCAAGCGGGATCACGACGGTCGGATCGAACGACCAGGCCAGGAGCACATCGGGCAGGACCGGCACCGGACCGGTCGTGCCGTGGGCGCTCACGACCGACGGTGCGACGAGCCAGCCCAGACCCAGGCTGGCGGCGACGCCGACGCGGACGGCCGGGCGACCGGCGGGGATGGGGATCACCTCGTCATTCTGCCTCCGAACCGCTCGGGCGGCCGTCGTCCGCGGTCGTCCGCGGGTCGTCCGCCGACTCGACAGCTTGACCGGCACGGTGGACCGCCTGCCGTTATCATGACCGTCGTCTTGTCCTGCCCCGCCCCACGAGTCGCGAGGACACCACCCCATGTCGCTGCCCAGGCTCTCCCGCTCGCGCCTCGCGACGATCGTCGCGCTGGTCGCGATGGGGGCCCTGCTGTCGGGGTGCGGGGTCATGCAGCCGCCGGAGGCGGTGACCAGCCAGGGCAAGGAGGTCCGCGGCCTCTACGAGTTCGTCTTCGCCATCGCGGTCGGCGTCTTCGTCCTCGTCGAGGGGCTGATCATCTTCGCGGTCATCCGCTATCGCCGGAAGCCGACCGACACCGAGCTCCCGCCCCAGATCCACGGCAACAACGTGCTCGAGATCATCTGGACGGTCGTCCCGGCGATCATCGTCGCGGTGATGTTCCTGTTCTCCTACTCCGCGCTCCAGAAGGTCCAGGCGACCACGCCGACGGACATCCAGGTCCGGGCGGTCGCCGCCCAGTTCCAGTGGGAGTTCGACTACCTGTCGGCGGACGGCCAGACGGTCCTGTTCCAGGAGCTCGAGCCGCAGATGACGGTCCCCGCCGGCAAGACCGTCCACCTGCAGCTCAAGTCGAACGACGTCATCCACGCGTTCTACGTCCCGAAGTTCCTGTTCAAGCGAGACGTCGTGCCGGGCGTGAACAACAGCTTCGACTTCATGGTCGACGCCGCCGACGCCGGCCAGACGTTCAACGGCCAGTGCGCCGAGCTGTGCGGGACCTACCACGGGGCGATGCTGTTCACGGTCAAGGCGCTCAGCCCTGCCGACTACGACACCTGGCTGGCGGCCCAGATCGCCAAGGCGAACGCCACGCCGCCGCCGGCGCCGAGCGGCGGAGCGGGCGAGGTCCAGCTCGACCTCGCGGCCAAGGACGTCCAGTTCAGCACCGCGACGCTCGAAGCGCCGGCCGACAAGCCGTTCACGATCAAGTTCCAGAACAACGATCCGACGATCACCCACAACGTGGCGATCGCGGACAGCGCCGGGCAGGAGGTCTTCAAGGGCGAGATCTTCCCGGGCGTCGACAGCCGGGTCTACCCGATCCCGACGCTCAAGGCCGGCGAGTACAAGTTCTCGTGTTCGGTCCATCCGGCGATGACCGGGACCCTGACGGTCAAGTAAGGAGCCTCCGATGGCGACGACCGCCCTGACGCCCGCCGCCACCGGCGCCCGAGCCGGGTTGTACGACTGGCTCACGACGACCGACCACAAGAAGATCGGGATCCTGTACCTGATCAACTCGCTGCTGATGTTCTTCCTCGGCGGGATCCTGGCCCTCGTCGTCCGGGCGCAGCTCGCCGTCCCGGCCCTCATCGAGCACGGCCTCGCGGCCCCCGGGTTCAAGGTGGTCAGCGAGTCGTTCTACAACCAGGCGTTCACGATCCACGCCTCGCTGATGCTGTTCCTGTTCATCATCCCGATCCTCGCGGGCTTCGGGAACTACGTCGTGCCGCTGATGATCGGCGCGCCCGACATGGCCTTCCCGCGGATCAACGCCCTGTCGTTCTGGATGCTGCCGCTGGCCGGGATCATGATCCTGACCGGGTTCCTCGTCGGTGGGGCGGCCGCGGCGGGTTGGACGAGCTACAGCCCACTCGCCCAGGCCAAGTACTCGGGAGTCGGCGAGGACCTCTGGATCGTCGGCGTCATCCTGATCGGCACGAGCTCCATCCTCGGAGCGATCAACTTCCTGGTCACGATCTTCAAGATGCGCGCGCCCGGGATGACGATGTTCCGGATGCCGATCATGGTCTGGACGATCCTGGTCACGAGCACGCTCGTCCTGATGGCGACCCCGGTCCTGACCAGCGCCCTGATCATGCTGTTCATCGACCGGAACTACGGCGGCCACTTCTTCAACCCGGCGACCGGCGGCAGCGCCATCCTCTGGCAGAACGTGTTCTGGTTCTACTCGCACCCCGCCGTCTACATCATGGTCCTGCCGGCGATGGGCATCGTCAGCGAGATCCTGCCCGTCTTCAGCCGCAAGCCGCTGTTCGGCTACAAGGCGTTCGTCTTCGCGACGGCCGCGATCGGGGCCCTCGGGTTCAGCGTCTGGGCCCACCACATGTTCACCACCGGCCAGGTCGCCCTCGGGTTCTTCAGCTTCATGACGTTCCTGATCGCGATCCCGACCGGGGTCAAGATGTTCAACTGGACCGCGACGATGTACAAGGGTCAGCTGTCGTTCGCGACGCCGATGCTGTACGCCCTCGGGTTCCTGACGATGTTCCTGATCGGCGGGATCAACGGTGCGTTCAGTGCGGCGGTGCCGGTCGACTTCGCGCTCCACGACACCTACTGGGTGGTCGCCCATCTGCACTACGTCCTGTTCGGCGGGTCCGTCTTCGGCGTCTTCGCCGGGATCTACTACTGGTTCCCGAAGATGTTCGGCCGGAAGCTCGGTGAGGGCCTGGGCAAGATCCAGTTCGTGATCATGTTCATCGGCTTCAACCTGACGTTCTTCCCGATGCACATCCTGGGACTCGACGGGATGCCGCGACGGATCGCCAACTACTCGCCGGATGCGGGCTGGAGCGACCTCAACCTGCTGGCGACGATCGGCGGCTTCACGATCGCGCTGAGCATGCTGCCGTTCCTGTGGAACGTGTTCACGACGCTCCGCAACGGCGAGCCGGCCGGGGACGACCCGTGGGAGGGCAACACCCTCGAGTGGGCGACCTCGTCGCCGCCACCGCCCGTACAACTTCGACCGGCTGCCTGAGATCCGTTCGGAGCGTCCGGTCTTCGACGCCCGCCACGGGCTGGCCGGAGGTGGCCACGGATGACCGCGAGCTCGACGGCCGTCGTCGCCCACGTCGAGGAGGGCCACGCCCGCGAGGGCGGGATCAGCAACGTCATCCTCGGGATGCTCCTGTTCATCACCAGCGAGATCATGTTCTTCGCCGGGCTGTTCGCCGCGTACTTCAGCCTGCGGGCCGCTGCACCAGGCTGGCCCCCACCGGAGTTCGAGGGCAAGCTCCTCTGGTTGCCGAGCGCCGAGCACGTCATCCCGGTCGTCACGATCGCCACCATCCTCCTGGTGCTCAGCTCGTGGACCTGCCAGGTCGGCGTGTGGGGCATCCGGCGCGGCGATCACACGGCACTCGTGCGCGGCATCGGCGTGACGGTCGTCCTGGGGGCGATCTTCCTGGCGATGCAGCTGTACGACTACACCGTCCTGTACAGCGAGGAGGTCCGGCTCGATGCCGGCCCGTTCGGGACCACCTACTACACGCTGACCGGGTTCCACGGGGCGCACGTCCTGGGTGGGGTGATCATGCTGTCGGTGGTGCTCTATCGGGCGATGGCGGGGCAGTTCTCCAAGGATCATCACGACATGGTCGAAGCGGCCTCCATCTACTGGCACTTCGTCGACATCGTCTGGATCCTCCTGTTCTCGACGCTCTACATCATCCCGAACGTGCGTTGACGGAGGACCCGATGGAACATCCGATCGCCCACCCCCGCAACGTCGCCCTGCTCGGGCTCCTGATCGCGACCGTCGCCACGATCTTCCTGGCGGTCAGTCACGACGCCGGTGGCGCGGCCATGCTCTACGGGCTGTCGATCGCGATGACCATGGCGGCGTACGTCCTGGCCATCGGCTCGCCGCACGGCTGATCCGTCGAGCGACCGCAGCCGACCATGGAACAGATCTGGAACTCGATCCTCGACCTGACGGCGAAGTTCGTCACGCCGGATTGGGGTTCGCTGATCGCGCTGATCCCGATCGCCATCCTGGCCCTGGTCGTGCTGTTCGTGGCCTGGCTCCTGTGGCGGGTCACCCGCCTCGGACCGAAGCGTCGCGGCAAGGGGAAGGTCAGGCCCGCCCCGCCGGCCGGCGTCCACATGCCCGGACCGTCGCTCGCGCCGATCTTCGGGGCGATCGGAACGGCCCTGCTCCTGTTCGGCCTCGTGTTCGGCGGGATCATGCTGTTCCTCGGGTTCGCGGCGCTGGTCCTGACGCTCCTGTACTGGGGCCGCGAGGCGATGCGCGACTACGATCGCGCGACGGGGGCCGAGAACCGGCTGCCCGCGGTCGTCCACACCGGTCCCCCGCCCGGCGTCCACATGCCCGGGCCGTCGTTCCGCCCGTTCGTGGCCGCCCTGGCCGCCGCCGCCCTCCTGTTCGGCCTCGTCTTCGGCGGCTGGCTGCTCGCGGTCGGCTTCATCATGCTGATCGTCAGCCTGGTCGGCTGGCTTCGCGACGCTCGGGCCGAGTACAACCTCACCGAGGCGGCCGATCGGACCGGCCATCTCGAGAGCATGCCCGCACCGAGGGTCCCGAAGGGCACGTTCGCCCTGTTCGGGGCTCTGTTCGTGCTCGCGATCATCCTCAACAGCGGCCTGATCCCGCCGGGTTCGGCGAACGGTTCGACGGGTGGGTCACCGGCCCCCGGCGGATCGGGCGGGCCGGCCGGATCGGGCGCTCCCGGGCCGGGCGCTCCCGGGACGTCGGCCGCTCCGGCCGCCCAGAGCCTGCCGCCCGCCGACGTGACCGTGACCGTCCAGGGCGTCCAGTTCGATACCGCCACCCTGACCGCGACCGCCGGCAAGCCGTGGACGATCGCCTTCGTCAACAACGATCCGGGCGTCCCGCACGACATGGAGTTCCTCGACTCCGCCGGGGTGACGGCCTTCCTCGGCGACAAGGTCACCGGCGTGAGCTCGGCCATCTACAACGTCCCGGCCCTGGCCGCCGGGACCTACAAGTTCGTCTGCACCTTCCACCCGAACATGGTCGGGGAGCTGACCGTCAAGTAGGGGTCCGTCACGTTCAGTCCCGCGCGCCGGCGCCCGCGCTTCGGGCTCGCCGCGATCGTCGTCCTCCTCGTCATCCTCGCGGTCGGCTGCGGTGTCGGAGCCGGTCCGTCCGGCAGCGTCTCGAGCGGTGCCGGCGCCGGCGACCCCGCACCCGCCCTGACCGGGACGACCCTCGACGGCGTCCCGTTCGACCTGACCAGCCTCCGCGGTCGGCCCGTGATCGTGAACTACTGGGCGTCGTGGTGCGTCCCATGCCGGGACGAGTTCCCGCTGTTCAAGCAGGCGCTCGCGGACCACGCCGCCGATGGGCTGGCCGTCGTCGGGACGGTGTACCTGGACAGCGACGACGCGGCGAAGGCGTTCATGGCCAAGACCGGTGCCGACTGGCCGAGCGTGACCGATCCGGACGGCTCGCGGGCCAAGGCCTGGCGCGTGGTCGCCCCACCGCAGACGTACTTCGTCGACCGCAACGGCGTGATCGTCTCGCGCCAGATCGGCGAGGTCGGCGCCGGCCGACTTCCAGCGTCAGCTCGACGCCATCCTCAGGTGACCGGCGGGAAACCGGCGATCGAGATCCGGGGCCTGGCCAAGAGGTACGCGGGACGCGCCGTGGTCGACGGGATCGACCTGGCGGTGCCGGCCGGGTCGATCGTCGCCCTGCTCGGGCCCGAACGGCGCCGGGAAGACCACGACGGTCGAGATCGTCGAGGGCTACCGCCGGCCGGACGACGGCGAGGTCCGCGTGCTCGGCCTCGATCCCACCCGTGACGGTCGAGCGCTGCGCGGCCGGCTCGGCCTGATGCTCCAGGGCGGCGGGATCTACCCGCAGGCCCGGCCGCTCGAGCTCATCCGGCTGTACGCGAGGTTCTATCGGCAGCCGCTCGATCCCGAACGGCTGCTCGAGCGGGTCGGGCTGGGCGACGCCGCGGGCGCCCGCTACAAGGTCCTGTCGGGCGGCCAGCGCCAGCGGCTGGCCCTCGCCCTGGCGCTCGTCGGCCGCCCGGAGCTGGTGATCCTGGACGAGCCGACGGCCGGGATGGACCCGGCCGCCAAGGTCTCCACCCGGGAGCTCGTCGGGTCGCTCCGTGACGACGGGGTGACCGTGCTCCTGACGACCCACGAGCTGGCCGACGTCGAGCGCCTGGCCGACCGGATCGCGATCATCGACGCGGGACGGATCGTCGCCCGGGGCACGCTCGCCGAGCTGGCGTCCGGCGCGGCGGCCCGCCTCCGGTTCACGCTCGCCACGCCGCTCGACGACGAGGACCGGGTCGCACTCGCGACGAGCCTCGGCCCGGGGTCGGCGAGTGACTCCGGTGCCCGGCTGGTCGACGACGGCGGGGTCGGTCGCTACCGGCTCGATGGGATCGACCCGGACCCGCGGATCGTCGGGGTCGTCGCGGCCTGGGCGGCCGAACGCGGCATCCTGATCGCCGAGCTGCGCACGGGTGGGGCCACGCTCGAGGAACGCTACCTCGAGCTGACCGGTCCGGCGGACGGCGACAGACCGTGAGCGCGACGCCCATCGACCCGCCGAGCGACCGGACGGGACCAGCCAGCGACACGGGGCCGGTCGGCGACAATGCCGCCCCGGTCGCCCAGGCGACGCTCGCGCAGGTCGGGATGGAGCTTCGACTCCTGGCCAGGCGAGGCGAGAACCTGTTCGTCACGATGGTCGTGCCGCTCGTCCTGCTGGTGTTCTTCTCGGTCGTCCCGGCCGTCGCCCAGGGCGGGGTCACCTTCGTGCTCCCGGGGATCCTCGCGCTGGCGATCATCGCGACCAGCCTGGTCAACCTCGGCATCTCGACGGCCTTCGAGCGCTCGTACGGCGTCCTCAAGCGACTCGGCGGGTCGCCCCTGCCGCGAGGCGGCCTGATCGCCGCCAAGATGGCGACCGTCGCCCTGGTCGAGATCGGCCAGGTCGTGGTCCTGATCGTCGTCGCGGCGACGGCCTTCGGCTGGGCGCCCGGACCGGGTGCGAGCGCGGCCGTCTGCCTCGCCGCCTTCGTCCTCGGGACGCTCGCGTTCTCCGGCCTCGGGCTGCTCCTGGCCGGTGCGCTCCGCGCGGAGGCGACGCTCGCGATCGCCAACGGGCTGTTCCTGATCCTGCTCCTGCTCGGCGGCATCGTCCTGCCGGTCGACCACCTGCCCCCCGTGCTCGCCGACGTGGCCCGCGTGCTCCCGGCGGCAGCGCTGGCGGACGCGCTCCGGATCGGCCTCGGCGGCGCCGCTGGCGACGCGCTCGGGTCGCTGGCCGTCCTCGCCGTCTGGGCAGCAGTCACGACCGGCCTGGCGGCCCGCACCTTCCGCTGGGAGTGACCGAACGGGCGCCGTTCAGCCGCCCTTGCGTTCCTCGAGCGCCCGGTCCACCTCGCGCTGGACCTCCTCGTCGCGCCGCTCCTTGACCCGGCGTCCGATGTAGATCGCCACGATCCACGGCCACAGGATGGCGACGATGGCCCCGGCGATCACGGCGATGGCGAACGACCGGCTCGAGTCGCCCGCGGTCCCCACCAGCAGGAGCAGCAGGAGATAGCACACGATCGCCCCGAGGACGACCCCGATGATCCGTTGCATCCGACCTCCGATGGCGTCCGTCACGGTTGCGATCCCGCGGCCTGGAGCCCAGCCTATGGGGAGCGACCACGCGGCGTCAACGTAGGCGGCGACGTCCGGTCAGGCGGTGCCGATCACCCGTACGGAACCAACCCCGCCCGAGACGTCGATGTCGACCCGGTTGGCCGCCGTCGCGTAGTCCGGCGACTGGTAGCCGTCGGCCACCCGCGGGAATCGAGACTGGTCGATCTGGCTGCTGCCCAGCGCCATCCGGCTGCGGATCCGCGCGGCGACGCCCGACGGGACCTCCATCGTCAGCGAGGCGGCACCGGACTCGGCCCGGACCGATGTGACCCCGGCGGCACGCGGGAGCAGGACCCGCGTATCGCTCGCGCCGGTGTGCAGGTCGAGGCTGCGCAGGCGGAGGTCGCGCAGGTCGAGCGTCGCCCGGCTGGCTCCAGTGTCGAGCCGCAGGTCGAGCGGGACCTCGGCCGTGAGTCCGACGTCCCAGCGGGATCCGTGGTCGAGCCACGGCAGCCCGTAGGTCGTGTCCTGCTCGAGGCTGATCCGGTTCGGCCCATCGGCCCGGTGGCGGACCCCGCCCTCGAACGTCCCGTCGAGGAGATGGCCGGCGGCGGCCGCACGGGCCGACAGGTCGCCGGCCCCGAACCGGATCCGGACGCTCGCGTCGGTGACCGGTGCGAGCGGGAGGGCGAGCTGTTCGGTCGGACCGTGGCCGGCGGCGACGAACGCTCCGATGAGGAACCACACGCCGATCGCGACCGCCACCCATGGCCAGGACCGTGCGATCGTCTCGGCGGGTCCCTGGCCGAGCCGACCGGTCGTGCTCGCCAGGAGGACGACCCCACCGAGTGTCCAGGCGATCGGCCAGGTGAACGACCAGATCCCGGCGAGGCCCGGGCGCCGGGTGAAGAGCGTCGAGATGAACGACGCGACGCCGGCGAGGATGACGAACATCGGCCAGGCCTCGGCCCACGTCCAGTCCATCGCCTGGCGGACGAGGAAGACGAGGCCGATGCCGATCAGCCAGGTGGCGCCGACGATCGAACCACGACGCTGGCCGGTCACGCGGTCGGCCCCGAGCCGCGGCCGGAGTCCCTGGCGATGCCGACCGCGAGGAGGACGACGCCGAGGCCCACCAGGACCAGCGGCCAGAACCAGTCGAAGTCGAGGGCGGGGAGGAACTGGCGGACGAGGAACAGGCCGCCGGCCGCGATGAGCAGGATGCCGACCACGATCCCGGCCGAGCCGTCACGACGGGATGCCCGGCGGGCCGCCCGGGCGGCGCGGCGCGCTTCGCGCCGGTCCATGGCCGGAGCGGCACCGGCGGCCGTCGGGCCGACCGGCGGGGCACCCGGCGGGACGCTCGACATCGGCTGCCCCGTGTCCTCCGGGACGACGATCGCCATGACGATGTAGACGAGGACCGCGATCCCGCCGGTCAGGAACGCGAGGACCACCCAGACGATCCGGATCAGCGACGGGTCGGCATCCCACATCTCGGCGAGTCCGCCGGCGACGCCGGCGATCATCCGGTCGTCGCGCGACCGGTACAGATGCTCGTTCATCGACATCCTCCATCGGAGTCAATCGTGAGGCTACCGGCACTCCCGTCGATCCGCAGGTCGATGGCGTTGCCGCCGGACGAGGCCGTCCGGACTGTCGCCCCGTCAGGCGGCGCGAGCGAGCGGCCTGTCACGTGGCTTCACCGAATCATCCACGCGGGAGCAAGCGCGAGCGTGTGCCGAACGTCACGGAACGTCGGGTCGCCCGTCATCGCGCCCGTCGCCGGACAAAAGGAAGAACCCAGGCCGGTCGGAGCCTGGGTTCAAGGTAGATGCGATGGTTGCGGGGGACGGATTCGAACCGCCGACCTTCGGGTTATGAGCCCGACGAGCTGCCGCTGCTCCACCCCGCGACCTCCTATCCTAGCGACGCGACGGCGAATCGTCAACGGAGGACGGGCGACCCCACCGCCGGCCGCCCGCGCCGAGCTCGGCGCCGTGTGCGCGGGAGGGAGCAGATGATCGAGATCCGACGCATGACGGCGGGCGACGAGGACCTGGTCGTGGCCGGCGGCCACCTGTTCGACGGGCCCGCCGACCCCGCCGCCACCGAGCGGTTCCTGACCGAGCCCGGCCATCATCTGCTGTTCGCCCTGAGCGGCGGGCAGCCGGTCGGATTCGTGTCCGGGGTCGAGCTGACGCATCCGGACAAGGGCACGGAGATGTTCCTGTACGAGCTGGCGGTCGACGAGGAGCACCGGCGGCAAGGGATCGGGGCGGCATTGGTCGAGGCCTTGCGCGACCTCGCCCGATCGCTCGGCTGCTACGGGATGTGGGTCCTCACCGATCACGACAACGCGGCCGCCCTCGCCACCTATCTCGGCGCCGGGTCGAGGCCACCGTCCAGCCACGTCCTGCTCGACTGGGACCTTCGGGCACCCGGAGGCTGATGCCGGTCAGGCGAGCGGTTGCTCCACGACCCCGCGCGCCGGGCGGAGTGCCTGGATCGACCGCCCGCCGATCGCCAGGCCGATGGCCAGACAGGCCCCGCTGGTCAGCACGAACATCACGAACGGGATGCGGATGCCGACCTCGGCCAGCTGACCGGCGATGAGGGCCGAGACGATGAAGCCGACCGTGCCCGCCGACCCGAACAATCCCTGGGCGGTCGACGATCGCCCGACCGGGCTGCCGGCGGCCACGACCGCGAACAGCGCGGGGAACAGCACGGCGAAGCCGGTCGACTCGATCAGGATGAGCGGGAACGCGAGCAGCGGGTTCTGGATGAGCGTGTATGCGACCCCCGAGAACATCGTCATCAGCGTCCCGACGACGATGAACGGGAGCCCTCCGCGTCGGTCGACGATCCGACCGGCCAGCGGCGAGAAGAGCAGGATCGGGACGGCGAACGTGGCGAACGTCGCACCGATGAGGTCGAGCCCCGCCCCGAGCGAGGTCAGGAAGAGCGACCAGATCACCTCGTACGTCCCCTGGGCGAACGCCCCGCCCGCATTGATCACGATCGCCGCGAGCAACAGGCGGTTGAGCAGCTTCCGCGGCTTGGCCCGGTCCACGGATCCCATCCCGGCCTCATCGAGCGCGTCGGGCCGACCGTCGATCGAGGGCGGTTCCGGGCGACGTTCGCTGGGCATCCCGCCGCCGGCCGATCCGGGCAGCTCCATCACTCCCTCTGGAGGGATCCCGGTCCCGACCCGGGTCCGTCGTCCCTCCCGGACCGCCACGGCGACCACCAGCGCCGATGCGACCGACGAGATCGCGGAGAACCAGAAGACGAAGGACTCGCTGCCGACCACGGACGCCCCGAAGCCGCCGATCGCGGGCCCCACGAGCAATCCGGCCATCTGTGCCGCTCCGTACAGCCCGAAGGCCTCGCCCTGGCGGTCGGCCGGCGTCGAGTCGACGAGGAAGCCGCGAGCCGCGGGGTCGTAGGCCGCGGTAGCCAGACCCGCCATCGCCCGGATCGCGACGAAGGCGACGGCCCCCTGGACGATGAGGGGGAGCGGGATGACGACCGCGTTGACCAGGAGCGCGCCGACCATCAGCGGTTTGCGCGCGGTGCGGTCGGCGATCCAGCCGAAGACCGGTTCGGCGATCAGCCGGGCTGCCGGCCAGGCGGCCACGATCAGGCCGAGGGTGCCGAGGTCGATCCCCTGCGCGGTCAGGTAGAGCGGCAGGATGGGCAGGAACGCACCGAACCCGAGCCAGACGACGAACTCGGCCAGGAAGAGCGGCAGGATCGGACGCCAGCGGGCGATCCAATCGGTGAGGCTGGCGGCGCGGAGGGACGGCGGCATCGGTCTCGACAGGCAGGGGTCGGCGGTCATCGTACCGTCGTGGACCGCGCTGGACCGAGCCCATCGCGCGGCCCGGGACAGGCCCGCGCCGGCCGTATCATCGCCCGGTGCCGACTCCTGCCCTCCTCGCGATCGCGCTCGTGCTGTTCGTCGCCCTGCTCGTCCCGACGCGTCGCCTCCAGGCCGTGGGCTGGTCGCCCCGTGCCCTCGGCGGATACCTGCTCGGGATGCTCCTGATCGGGTTGTCGTTCGCGGTCCTGCCGATCTCGGCTCGAGTCCTGGTCCCGATCCTCGTCGTCGGCTACCTGGCGCCGTTCGTGACGGCCCGGAACGGGCTCGACCGCCTCCGGCGTCGCGGTCCGGGTGTCGGCGTCGAGCGACGGCCCGTCAAGGCGGTCAGCGGACCCGCCCGGGACGTCCCGGCGCCGGCCCCGAGCTCCGAACGAGGGCCCACGACAGGGGCGGACCGGGACGTCCCGCCGGCGGATGCGACCGCACGGCCGGCGGAAGCGGCGCCACCACCGGCCACCGGCGGCCGGGACGCGAGCGACGCACCCGACCCTCGGGATCGCGACTAGGCCGAAGCGGCTCGGCCGCGCCCCGGTACCCTTGGCCGATGGAGCCTGCCGAGCTGTGGGGCCTCGACGCGACGATCGACTTCCTCAACCACGGGTCGTTCGGGGCATGCCCGCGCGAGGTCCTCGAGGTCCAGCGCGAGCTGCGGGATCGGATGGAGGCGGAGCCGGTCCGGTTCCTCGGTCGCGAGCTCGAGGCGCGGCTCGACGAGGCCCGCGCCGCGCTCGCCTCGTTCATCGGGGCCGCCCCCGACGACCTCGCGTTCGTGCCGAATGCCACCGCGGGCACCGCGACCGTGCTCCGGTCGCTCCGCTTCCAGCCCGGCGATGAGCTGCTGACCACCGACCACGAGTACAACGCCGCCCTCAACGCCATCCGGTTCGCCGCGGATCGCGAGGGCGCCCGGGTCGTCGTGGCTCCCGTGCCCTTCCCCGGGACCGACCCGGAGGCGATCGAGGCGAGCATCCTCGACGCCGTCACCGACCGGACCCGGCTTGCCCTGATCAGTCACGTGACCAGCCCGACGGCGCTCGTCTGGCCGATCGAGCGGATCGTCGCGGCGCTGGCGGAGCGCGGCATCGATACCCTCGTCGACGGCGCCCACGCGCCGGGCATGGTCGAGCTCGCCCTGGACCGACTCGGGGCCGCGTACTACACCGGCAACGGCCACAAGTGGTTGTGCGCTCCGAAGGGAGCGGCGTTCCTTCACGTTCGGCGCGACCGCCAGGCGACCATCCGGCCGCTGGCCATCTCCCACGGCGCGAACGACCCACGGACCGACCGCTCACGCTTCCGGCTCGAGGCCGACTGGACGGGGACGGCCGACCCGACCGCCTACCTGTCGGTGCCGGCGGCGATCCGGTTCGGAGAAGCGCTCCTGCCCGGCGGCTGGCCGACGCGGATGACCGCGAACCGGGCGCTGGCGCTCGATGCCCGCGACCGGATCTGCGCGGCGCTGGGGATCGATCCGCCCGTGCCCGACGCGCTCATCGGATCGATGGCGGCGATCCCGATCCCCGGCCCCGCCCACGAGCCGGACCGCGACCCGCTCCAGGCTCGCCTCTTCGAGCGGCACCGGATCGAGGTCCCGATCAACGGCTTCCCGGTGCCCGGGGCGACCGACCCCCGTGCTCGGGCCGCCGAGGGCCGGGTCGACCCGGAACGACGACGGGTCATCCGTGTGTCGGCGGCGTCGTACAACCGGCTCGACCAATACGACCGTCTCGCCACGGCCCTGATCGAGGGGCTCGACGCCGAACGCCGGGCTGGTCGCGCGACCCTGAGCGCGCGATGATGTCGCGATGACGATCCGCTGCGACGCCTGCGGCACCGACAACCCCCAGACGTCCCGCTTCTGCGGCTCGTGCGGGAGTCCCCTCGGAGCGCGCTGTCCGGCGTGCGCGGCGCCGGTCGTCCATGGGTTCCGGTTCTGCGGGTCGTGCGGCGTGGCGCTGACCGGGATGGAGCCGAGGCTCCGGGGTCAGGTCGACCACGTCGCCGGTGAGCCGGTCGCGCTCCGATCCGGCGACCCGGGCGGTGGATCGCTGGTCGCTGAGCGTCGGCTCGTCTCGATCCTGTTCGCCGACCTCGTGTCGTTCACGGCCCTGGCCGAGGGACGGGACCCCGAGGAGGTCCAGGAGCTCCTCGCCCGTTACTTCGACGTCTGTCGCGCGGTGATCGTCCGCTACGGCGGGACGGTCGAGAAGTTCATCGGCGATGCGGTCATGGCGATGTGGGGCGCACCGGTCGCCCACGAGGACGACGCCGAGCGAGCGGTCCGGGCGGCGCTCGAGCTGGTCGCCGCGGTCGCCGACCTCGGTGGGGAGCTCGCCCTGCCGCGGCTGGCCGCCCGAGCCGGTGTCGTCAGCGGGGAGGCCGCCATCACGGTCGGGGCGGTCGGTCAGGGGATGGTCGCCGGGGACGTCGTCAACACGGCATCGCGGCTGCAGACCGCGGCGCGGCCTGGGACCGTCCTGGTGGACGAGGCGACCTACCGGGCGGTCCGCGGCTCCGTCGAGTTCGAGCGCGCCGGCGACCGGACCCTGCGCGGGAAGCGCATGCCGCTGCCCGCCTGGGAGGCCCGTCAGATCGTGGCGCTGGTCGGCGGTCACGGGCGGAGCGTCCTGCCCGAGGGCCCGCTCATCGGCCGTGAGAGCGCCGTCGCGATCGTCAAGGACCTGCTCAACGCCGTCCGCGAGGAACGGTCGGCGCGTCTCGTCTCGATCTTCGGCCAGGCCGGGGTGGGCAAGGGTCGGGTCGCCTGGGAGCTCGAGAAGTATGTCGACGGGATCTTCGAGGATGTCTTCTGGCACCTCGCTCGCTCGCCGGCCTACGGGGAGGGCCTGGCGTTCTGGGCGCTGGCCGAGATGGTCCGCTCGAGGGCGAGCATCACCGACGGCGACGGACCGTCGCTCGCCCGTCGCCGGCTCGCCGCGTGCCTCGGCCAGTTCGTCACGGACGAGGCGGAACGACGGTGGATCGCGCCACACCTGGCGGCGCTGATCGGGATCGGGCCGGCACCCGGCGGAGAGCGGGCCGAGACGTTCGCGGCGTGGCGGACCTTCTTCGAGCGGATCGCCGACCGCGGCACGACCGTCCTCGTCTTCGACGACCTGCACTGGGCCGACGCCGGGTCGCTGGACTTCATCGAGTACCTCGTCGCGGGGACCGCCGGCCGGCCGATCCTCGTGGTCACCCTCGCCCGACCGTCGCTGCTCGAGGCGCGGCCGGAGTGGGGCGCCGGTCGACGGACGTACGTCGGCCTTCACCTCGATCCCCTGCCCAGGCCGGCGATGGCCGAGCTCCTCGGCGGCCTCGCACCCGGCCTGCCCGCCGACGTCGCGGGACGGATCCTCGACCGCGCCGAGGGTATCCCGCTGTACGCCGTCGAGATCCTCCGCATGCTCGTCGACCGCGGCGACCTGGAGGCCGTCGGCGGCGTCTACGTCGTCCGTCGCGAGCTGGAGCAGCTGGCCGTCCCCGAGACGCTCCAGGCGCTCGTCGCGGCCCGGCTCGATGAGCTCGAACCGACCGACCGGGCGCTGATCCGGGATGCCGCTGTGCTCGGCCGGGAATTCCGTCCGGGTGCGGTCGCGGCCGTCGGCCGGACCACGGTCGAGGCGATCGAACCGCACCTCGGGCACCTGGTCGGGCGCGAGTTCCTCATCCAGGACGCAGACGAGGCGGCCCTCGGACGGGAGCGCTACCGATTCGGTGAGCTGCTCGTCCGCGACGTCGCCTACAACACGTTGTCGCTCCGCGACCGCCGCGAGCGTCACCTGGCGGCCGCCGAGCATTTCGCCGCCCTCGACGACCCCGAGCTGGCAGGCGTCGTGGCCAGCCACGTTCTCGCGGCGTATCGGTCCGGTCCGCCGGGCCGCCCGGACCGGACGCTGGCGCGCCAGGCCGTCGCCGCCCTCCGGGTCGCGGCCGACCGAGCGTCGGCGCTCCACGCCCACGACATCGCCCTCGGGTTCCGCGAGGAGGCGCTGTCCGTGAGCGACGATCCGAGCGAGATCGCGGCGATCCGGCTCGAGGCCGCGGGCACCGCGCAGTCGCTCGCCCGGCTCGACGAGGCCGAGGTGTACGCGCGCGCCGCGCTCACCTGGTATCGCGAGCACGACGACCGCCCCGAGATCGCGCGGGCGAGCTCCCGCCTGGGGGCGATCCAGGTCGTCCGCTACGACCCAGGGGCGATCGACACGATGCGCAGCGCGATCGCCGAGCTCGGTCTCGAAGGCCCGGACGTGGACCCGCTCCTCGCCGACGACCCCGCCGTCGTCGGGCTGCTGGCCGGACTGGCCCGCGCTTACGTCGTCAACGGCCGACCGGCGGACGCCATCGTCTGGGCGGATCACGCGTTGGCCAGCGCCGAACGACTGGGCCTGACCCAAGTGACCGCCGATGCTCTCGCCGGCAAGGGCGCAGCGCTCATCGAGGAGGGTCGGACGACCGAAGGGGTGGCGCTGCTCCGTGCCTGTCTCGCCCTGGCCGAGGAGCACGGGCTGACGGTGGCCGCCCTTCGGGCGAGGAACGGGCTGGCCGTCGGCCTGATGGTCGACGACCCACGAGATGCGATGGAGATCGCCCGCGCCGGGATCGACACGGCGCGACGGGTCGGGTTCCTCGACCTGGCGGTCCGGATCGCCAGCAACTGGGCGGAGGGCGCGCTCGAGGCGGGACACTGGGACGAGGTCGTGACGTTGCTCGGCGAGCTGGGCCGATACGACCTGCCAGCGCTGGACACCGTGGACTTCGACGGGATCAAGGCGCTCATCGCGACGTGGCGGGCGGAGCCGGGGGCGCTCGAACGCTTCGATCACCTCGAGGAGCTCGTCGCGGCGGAGGACGACCCGTTGATGCGGGCGACGCTGCGTTATCGGACGTCGGTCGCCAAGCTCAGCCGGGGCTCGCTCGACGAGGCGCTGGCGGAGGCATCGGCCGCCGCGGCCTACCTCGTCGGCTCCGGGTATCGGACGGCCGTCCGCGAAGGCAGTGGCACGGCCGGCCGGGCCGCCCTGTGGGCGGGCGACCTGGACGTCCTCGACGACGCGATCCACACGCTCGAAGCCTCAGGCTTGCGCGGCCGCTGGATGACCGCGATGCTCGCCACGCTCCGGGCGGGATCGGAGGCTCGCCGAGGGTCGGTCGAGGCCGCCGCCGACGGTTATCGGGACGCTGCCGACGCGTGGCGCCGGCTCGAACTCCCGCTCCAGCTCGGACTCTGCCAGCTCGAGGCCGCTTGGCTGCTACCGAGCGGCTCGGAACCGGCGCAGGCCGCGGCGGACGAGGCTCGCGAGGTGCTGACCGGGCTCGGCGCGACCGAGCTGCTGGC
This sequence comes from uncultured Chloroflexia bacterium, assembly GCA_963781845.1. Classification (GTDB taxonomy): domain Bacteria; phylum Chloroflexota; class Limnocylindria; order Limnocylindrales; family CSP1-4; genus Chersky-267. The sequence continues at coordinate 217,833 of CAWAHN010000016.1, forward strand.
CCGCCTCGCCGGTGGCCTCAGCCGACCGGCCACCCCGGTCGGCGCCGATCGGGTCGTCGGGGCCTAGGGACCCGGGCTACCGCTTGGGGCCAGGCTGCTTGATGGCCGTCACCGCGACCGTCTGCTCCAAGGTGCTCGAGCTCGCCATGACGTAGAGGTGCTTGTACGACAGCGTCCGATGGTGGTTGACGACGAAGGTCGTCACCTTCCAGTCGTCGTTGAACTCCGCGATCAACCCGCCGAGCTCCTTCCGGGGGTCGTGCAGGAACCGCTCGGAGTCGGGCGAGCTGCTCTCGAACCGATTGACGAACAGGCGGAACGGCAAGTCCCAGCCGTCCGGCTGGATCGGCGTCAGGTCGATCTCGTACCAGCCAGCCGTGTCGTTGACTTCACCGTCGCCATACTCCCGGTCGGGGTCACTGAACGAGTCCACGATCGTCCCTCCAGTCCGACGCCGTCCGGTCGGACGGCACGTCGGCCACGGATGGTACTGGACGCGCGTCGCGGCGGTACGTGCTTACGACGCGGGGGTGGTGAGCCGTGTGGGATTCGAACCCACGACCGACCGCTTAAAAGGCGGCTGCTCTACCGCTGAGCTAACGGCCCGCGCGGAGTCTAGCACCGGGTCCCCGCCGGGCCGCGCACCCGCCGACCCGGCCGTCGAACCCGGCCGTCGATGCCCGATACTCTGGCGATGACCGGCCCGCGGATCGCCCTCACGTTCGATGCCGAGCATCCCGACCGGCCGCGGTGCCGGCCGGGCGTCCAGGACGAGCTCCTCGACGCGCTCGATCGGCTCGACGTCCGGGCGACGTTCTTCATCCAGGGACGTTGGGCGGAGGCGTACCCGGCCACGGCGCGGCGGATCGGCACGGACGGTCACCTCGTGGGGAGCCACGGGTTCTACCACGCCCGGATGCCGCTCCTCACCGACGACGGGTTGCGGACCGACATCGACGCGGCGGGCGACGCGATCTCATCGATCGTGGGCGTCTCACCCGCGCCGTGGTTCCGCTGCCCGTTCGGCGCCGGCCACGACGACCCCCGCGTCCTTGCCGCCATCGACGCCGCCGGCTACCGCAACGTCCACTGGGATGTGTGGGCCGAGGACTGGGACCCCGAGCGCACCGCGAGCGGGATCGTCTCGACGGTCGTCGACGAGGCGCTCGCCCACGGCGATGGAGCCATCGTCCTCCTCCATACCTGGCCCGAGCCGACGCTCGAGGCGCTTCCGGGTGTCGTAGCCGGACTGCGTGACGGCGGGGCGGTGCTGGTGACCCTCGAGGCGCTGGTCGACGGCGCCGAGCAAGCCGCGATGCCCGTCCGGTCGGACGGTCCCTCGCACCGCTAGAATCCCGCCGTGGCCACGTTCTACACCCTCGACCGCGCCAACGAGCGGATCACCGAGCTCGACGAGATGCTGACCGTGCTGCGTACCCAGCGCGATGAGCTCCGCGAGCTGAAGATCGCCTTCGACGCGACGGCACCCGGCGACGACCAGCGGCGGATCCGCCTGCGGATGCAAGGCCTGGTCGACCAGATGCAGGCGTCCGTCGCCCGGATCGACGGATGGAGCATCACCCTGCGCGACATCGATACGGGTCTGATCGACTTCCCGGCGCTCGTCGCCGGGCGCCAGGTCTGGTTGTGCTGGCGGCTCGGCGAGGGGCCGATCGCATGGTGGCACGAGCTCGACGACGGGTTCGGCGGACGACGTCCCCTGATCGAGCTGCGATGAGCGGGGCGGCGTGACCGGCCTGCGCGACCTGCCGCCGGCGATCGATGTCGCCGAGCTCGAGCGTCGGCTGTCCTCGTCCGACGAGCCGCGCGCGCTGCTGGTCGACGTCCGCGAGCATGACGAGATCGTGGCGGCACGGATCGACGGGCTCGTCGTCCTGCCGCTGTCGCAGTTCCCGATGCGCTTTCGGGAGCTGCCGGTCGACCGGCCGCTCTTGATCATCTGCGCGTCCGGGGGACGGTCGGGGATGGCCAGCGCGCACCTGAATGCCAACGGCTACGCGGCCAGCAACGTCATCGGCGGGATGCACGCGTGGGAGCGCGCCGGGCTCCCGGTCAGGCGTGGCGCGCTCGACCCGGGCGAGGGCGACCTTCCCCGCTGAACCGCGAGGTCAGCTCCGGAAGCGGCGGACCAGGCGGCGCCCGATCTCCCTCGTCCGTTCCTTATGGGCGAACGCCCAGCCGATGAGCAGCAGGATGATGAAGTTGATGACGCCGACGGTCGCGGCGTTCGCGTAGCCGAGCTGCTGGCCGACCTCGCCGGTGAGCTTGAGCGCCGGCACCGTCGCCCCGAACAGTCCGAGCTGGAAGAACGGCGTCTGCGGCGACATGTTCGCCCGCGCGCTGCCGACGACGGCCGGCTGGTCGACGGTCGTCCCGCCGATGAGGAAGACCTGGGAGCTGTTGATGATCGCGCTCGATCCTTCGACGCCGACGGGCAGGTCCGTGGCGGGAAGGTTCTGCCAGCCGGGCAGGTCGCCCTTGGCGTCCGGGATCGTCCAGTAGAGCTGCGGCTGGGGCGCGCTGCCGTCCGAACCGCCGACGAGGTAGATCACCCCGTTCGCGGTGAACCCCGACGCGAGCGTCCGGGCGACAGGCAGGTTCGTCCCGCTGCCGCCGATGTCCCAGCTCTCGACCGTCCCGACGTTGGTCGCGCCCAGACCGAGGTTGCCGCGCAGGACGCCCCCGACCGGGCCGCTGGCGTTGCTCCCGCCGTACAGGTAGATGTGATCGCCGACGAGGGCGACGGACGCGTCCGCGGTCGGGTACGGCAAGGCCGCCTGGGCGACCCACGTACCGAGCTTGGCGGTCGTGTCGAGGCTGGCCTTCCAGACCGTCGTCTGCGGCCCCGCCGCCGAGCGGCCCCCGACGAGGATCAGGCCGTCGCTCGACGCCACGATCGCCGCTCCCGCCCGCGGTTCGGGCAGCTTGAGCACGGGATCTTCCTTGAAGTCACCGAGCTGGCCCGTGGCCAGGTCCTGGTTCGCCACATAGACGGTATCGGTCGGGGCGCCCGTCGCGTCGAGCCCGCCGATGACGTACACGGACTGGTTCAGGAAGATCGTGGCCGCCGCCGTCCGGGGGGCCGGCAGCGAAGGCCCGGACCGCCAGGGCCCGAAGTTCCCGCTGTAGAAGTCCGCCAGGAACGTCGTGTCGGTCGCCGTCTTGCCGTCGCTCCCGCCGACGTACAGCATCCGCGTCCCGACCTGGACCGCGGTGCCCTGGGTCCGAGGACCCGGCAGCGCCAGCTCGACCGGCGACGGATCCCACGGCAGGGTCGCCCCGGCCGGGGCCGGGCACGGGACGGTCCGGTTCTCACCGGGACAGAAGTTGATCGGCGAGAAGACGAGGACGCCGAGGTCGATCGTCGGGAACACGGTCGCGTAATAGGCGCGGTCAGGGATGTAGCCGAGCATCATCACGATGACGACGAACCAGAACGCCGCCTTGAGCGACGCCCACGTCCAGCCGTCGGCGCTGAGCAGGCCGAACAGGACCCGCTTCCGACCGACCGTGCCCGCGCCGAGCGCCTGTCCCGCCATCGTCCTCCATCCCCGTCCCGCGGAACCCCGCGGGCCCCGTGCTACTTGATCGTGAGCGTCCCCGTCATGTTCGGATGGACCGAGCACGAGAACGGGTAGTCACCGGCCTTGAGCGCCGGGATGTCGTAGGTCTTGGTGGCGGTCCCATTGAAGATCTCGCCCTTGAAGACCTCCGCACCGGCACTGTCCTTGATCAGGATGTTGTGCGGCACGCCGTTGTCCTGGTTGTTGAAGTCGATCGTGAAGGCCTTGTCAGCCGGCCCGGTGATGCTCGGCGTGGTGAAGGCGATGCCCTGGGCTACGACCGGTCCTGGAGCGGCCAGCGCGGCGGCGGCCGACGGCTTGGGCGTGGCGCTCCAGCAGGCGGGCACGGGCGTCGCCCCGGGCGGCGGCTGATAGTTGGGATCCCGCCAGCCGGTGAAGGTCTGGGTCTTCCCGCCTGAGGCGATCGGCTCGCCGGTCCCGGGATCCCGGACCGTGTAGGTCGTCGTGTTCGGGGCGCGGATGAACTCGATCAGGGCCTCGATCTGCTTGTAGTTGAGCGGCCCGCCGTTCGTCTGCGCCCAGATGGGCATCAGGCTGTCCGCGTTGCCGCAGACGTACCGTCCGCCTGCCGTCAGGACGTTGTTGATGTACGACGAGTTGAGGTGGGTGTAGAGCTTGGCCTGATCGTTGAGGACCGGGCCGATCCCGCCCTGGCCCTGGGCGCCATGACACCGAGCGCAGTTCGCCTCGTACAGGTTGTAGCCCTGCTCGACCCGGACGACCGACTGCGCCTGCGTCTCGGCGGCCAGCCGGCTCGAGTCGGCGATGGTCGGGATCCCGAGCTCATAGAACCAGTACAGGATCACGAACAGGACGATGACCAGGACCGCCAGGAACCCGACCCATCGGGCGCTGGCGCTCTGCCGGACGATGCCCGCGGCGCGCTCCGGCGTGAGGGCGAACTGGTGGGCGCTGGCCGGCGCCGCGAACCGATCGACCGGGGCCGGCTCGCTCGGCGGCCGAGGGGCGGGAAGGCGCTCCTCGGGGGCAGGCAGCTGCGGCACCGGGTCGGACCCGGTCGGGTCGCTCATGCGTCTCCTCGGCGGGCGCGCGTCACGTCGATCAGATGCATCCGGTCGGCGACTTCGGGGGGATGACCCCGGGCTCGCCGAGGGCGACCGGCAGCGGCCCGAGCGTGATCTTGAGCGTGTCGACGTAGAGCGCCTGGTCGTCCTTGACGAGCACCGAGAAGCGGTCCATCGAACGCGGTGCCGGCCCGTACGCGGCGCCCTTGACCTTCGTCCCGAGGCGGTCGTAGCGCGAGCCGTGACACGGGCATTCGAGCCAGAAGTTCTTGAGGCACGGGTTCGGCTTGCAGCCGAGGTGCGGGCAGCGCTGGTACAGGGCGCGGACGTTGAGCGCCGTCCCGTCGCCGGTCGTGTCCGTGCCCTGGATGAACTGCTGGCGGCTGGGATCGATCAGCATCACGAACGACTTCGCGTTCTGGTAGTAGGCCGGGAATCCCTGGTCGATCGGCAGCGAGGCGTTCTGGGCCTTGATCTCCGGGAGGGTCCCGATCTTGACCTGGCTCTTGTTGCCGCTGGCGATGCTCGGCCACAGGAAGCCGAGGGTGCCCGCGCCGAGCTCGAGCAGCCACAGCCCGATGGCCGCCCCGATCGAGGTTCGAAGCAGCGTCCGGCGTGACAGGCCCTGGACCTGCTCGTGGCGGAGCGACTTGATGGCCTCCTTCGAGAGGGCCTGCGGCTGCGCGGCGGGTTCGACCTGGTAGTTGCTCATGGCGTCGCTCGTTCGGTTCCTCAGGTCAGAGGCTGAAGTGCAGCCCGTTGGTGGTGATATACGGGATGGCGAAGGCGTAGCCGGGACCGCGGAAGAAGATCCCGACGAAGGTCAGGACGAGTCCGGTCACGCAGAACATCGAGAACAGCACGACCGCCGTCTTGCGCTGCGACGGACGGACGGCGTGGATATCCCCCCGATCGACGTACGGCATGAGCGCGGCGCCGACCAGCACGAAGGTCGGAGCGAGGACGCCCGCCACCGTCGGGTGGAAGTAGGCGAGGAGCTCCTGGAGGCCCAGGAAGTACCACGGCGCCTTGGCCACCGCCGGCGTCACGTTGCCGTTGGCGAGCTGCTCGAGGGGGGCGTTGACCATCAGGCCCATCGCCAGCAGGAAGATGCTCATCATGGCGGCCGCCAGGAACTCGATCGTGAGCAGGTGCGGCCAGGTCATGACCGTGTCGTCCGGCTCCTTCTGGACCCGGACGACCGCGTCCTGCTTGACCAGCGCGAGCAGCCGATACGGGCGCGCCGACATCGGCACCCGCTGCTTGTCGATCTCCGTCCTGCGGGTCGGATCGACCGGGAGCACGACCCGCGGCTCCTGGGGCGTCTTCACGTCAGACATGGGTACTTGCCCTCGGGGCCTCTAGGGCGTGCCCAGCCCGAGACGGAGCCGAGCACGTGAGCGAGCGCACCCCGCGGTGCGTGAGCGAAGGCGCGCAGGCGACAACGAAGGGATGGGTCGTCATAGGGGCCCCGAGATCCCGCCGTCTTTGCGGATGCGCCAGAAGTGGACCGCAAGGAAGATGGCGGCGACGAGCGGGAAGACCATGATGTGGAGCACGTAGAACCGGAGCAAGGTGTTCTGACCGACCTCGAGGCCGCCGAGCAGAAGGAGCTTGGTCGGTGTATTGAACACCGGCACGTAGCCGCCCATGTTCGAGCCGATGGTGATCGCCCAGTAGGCGATCTGGTCCCACGGGAGCAGGTAGCCGGTGAAGCTGAGCATGATCGTCACGAACAGGAGTACGACACCGACGACCCAGTTGAACTCGCGGGGCGGCTTGTACGCCCCGTGGTAGAAGACCCGCATCATGTGCAGGAAGACGAAGAAGACCATCAGGTGGGCCGCCCACCGATGGATGTTCCGGGTCAGCAGCCCGAACGTCACTTCGCTCTGGATCGACAGGATGTTGGAGTAGGCCTGGAACTCCGACGGGACGTAGAAGAACATCAGGTAGACGCCGGTCACGGTCAGCACGAGGAACAGGAAGAAGCTCAGCCCGCCGAGGCAGAAGGTGTAGGCGAACTTCACCGCGTGCTGGCGCACCCGGACCGGATGGATGTGCAGGAAGACGTTGTTCATGACCGCGTACGCCCGCGAACGTTCGTCGTTGGGGTACGGCTGGCGGAACAGCGACCGCCATACGGGGCTCCGGCGAATGGTCTGGTCCACTCGCTCGAGGAAACTCACCTGGGTCCTCCTGCCACACCCGCGGTCCCCGCGAGCTGCGCGTCCCGATACGATTCCTTGTAGAGGCGGCCGTCGGTCGAGATCTCCTGGAGCTCGAACCGCTCCATCGTAATGGCGTCGAACGGGCAACGCTTGACGCACAGGGCGCAGCGGATGCAGCGCTCCTCATCGAGGATCATCGCCGCCCCGTTCTCCCAGCCGTAGGCCTCCTCGATCTCGGGCAGCAGCCCCTCGGTCTTGAGCTGGTTGACGTCGACCATGTGGATGACGCCCTCGGGGCAGACGTCGGCGCAGGCCCCGCACAGGACGCAGCGGAACGGATCGAACCAGATGTTGAAGTTGCACATCAGGCAACGGGTCGACTCGGCGACCGCCTGGTTGGCCGTGTACCCCAGCTCGACCGGGGTCGTGAAGTTGATCTCCGGATCGGTCGACGGCATCCGGGCCTGGAGCGGGACCATCGGGATGTGCTGGCGGGGCAGGACGTCGTAGAACTCGGGCATGTCGTGACGCCAGGAGCTGGTGATCTTGACGTTGGCGGCGACCGACACGTCGGTCCGACCGGTCAGGTAGCGATCGACCGCGTAGGCGCATTTCTTGCCATGCCCGGCGGCCTCGATGAGGGTGGTCGGGCCGGTCACGAAGTCGCCGCAGGCGAACACCCCGCGGACGTTGGTAGCGTAGGTCGCCGGGTCGACCTTCACCCGGCCGCGGTTGACCTCGAAGCTGGCCTCGACCGGCAGGAACGTCAGGTCGGCGGCCTGCGACACGGCCGGGATGACCGTGTCGGCCTTGATCGTGAACTCCGAACCGGGGATCGGCACCGGCGATCGCCGGCCGGACGCGTCGGGCTCGCCCAGCCGGTTCCGGATGAACCGGACCCCGGTGACGTGGCCATCCTCGCCGAGCACCTCGATCGGGCTGGCGAGGAACTCCATCCGGACGCCCTCACGCTCGGTCTCGCCGAGCTCCTCCTCGTCGACGACGAGCTCGGAGCGGGTCCGCCGATAGGCGATCGTGACGTTCTCGGCGCCGTGCCGAAGACTGGTCCGCGAGCAGTCCATCGCGGTGTAGCCGCCGCCGATGACCACGACGTCGCGGCCCGGGTCGAGCTCCTGACCGAGGTTCGCCTTCTTCATGAAGTCGACGCCGTAGTCCACGCCGACCAGGTCGCCGCCGGGGACGTCGAGCGCCACCGCGTCCATCGCGCCGGCGGTGATCGCCACCGCGTCGAAGTCGCGCCGGAGCTGGTCGAAGGTGATGTCGACCCCGATGGTCGTGTTGAACTTGAACGTGACCCCGAGCCGCTCGATGAGCCGGACGTCCATCTCGATCGCCTCGCGCGGCAGGCGGAACGCCGGCACGCCGATGAGCATCGTGCCGCCCGCGTACGGCAGGCTGTCGAACACGGTCACGCCGAAGCCCTTGAGCGCGAGCTCGCGGGCGACGGACATCCCGGCCGGACCGCCGCCGACGACGGCGACCCGCTCGGGGCGAGGGTCGATCGACGGCATCTCGTCGGGGATGCCCGACGCCTCGTGCCACTCGACGAGGAAGCGCTTCATCGCCCGGATGGCCAGCGGTCGATCGATGTCGCCGCGCCGGCAGGCCCGCTCGCACGGCGCCGAGCAGACGTACGAGCACATCGCCGCGACCGGGTTCGGATCGCGCGACAGCAGGTACCCCTCCTCGAACCGCCCTTCGGCGGCCAGGTTCAGGTAGCCCCGACAGTTCGTCCCGACCGGACACGCTTCCTGGCACTCGATGTTGCACTGGAGCCAGGAGGCGTCGACGGGCTGGACCAGGAATTCCTGGTTCGGATCGATGGCCAAGCGGGGTCGTGCCTTTCCGTGCGATCGGCTCGGTCAAGCGGAAGCGAACCGGCGCCTGGGCGCCAGCGAGGCCGAATTTACCATCGCGGGGCCGCCTCATGCACGTGTCGGTGTCCGGGTTGACTCCTCCCGACGTCGCAGCTACCCTCGGCTCACGAATTGAGGATGACGATGTGACCGCGAGCGAGTTCGCCTTCCTGGCTCTCGGCCTGGTCCTGGGGGTCGCCAGCGGGGCGGCCCTGTCCATCGTGATCCGAGCCCGACCGCCCGCCCCGCGCGAAGTTCGCGTGACCGTGCACGCCGAAGCGGTCCCGCGCCGTCTGCCGGCGACCCTATCGGGGTTCGCCCGGCCGTCGGCCGCGGTGGTGGCCGCCGCCGCCCGCGGAGGTCCCGCGGACCCGACCACGCTCGGTGCCGTCGTGGAGCCGACCCGAACACCCGTTCCATCCGGATCCGAGTCGAAGGAGCCGGTCGGCATCCCGATCCGGCCGGAGACCGACGCGCTGGTCGAGGCGCTCGATGCCGCATCGACGGTCGCGGTCCTCGACCGGGCGCTGGCAGCGGTCGGCGCGACGGGCAGAGCGACCCGCGCGATGGCGAACGGAGAGCCACCGAGCACGAGTCGTCCGATCGGCTCCGGACGGTCCGGCGGCCCGGGCGGTGGCGGCGGCGATGTCGGCGCGGCGGGGGGCGACGCCGGCGCGGCGGGGGGCAGCGTCGGATCGACCGCCGGTGGACCCGGCGGCGGCGCTCCAGGCGGACCGGATCCATGTGCCGATGAGCGGCGGATCGCCGACGAACGGTGCGCCCTGGCGGATCGCCTGAAGGAAGCGGCCCAGGTCGCGGCTGATCGCGCCCGCGAGGCGCAGCGGGCCTATGACGAGCACACCGGCCGGAGCGCGCGCGCCGCGAGCGTGGCTGATCCGCGCGCGGTCCGAGCCGCCAAGGAGGCCGCCTGGACGGACTTCCGGCGCGGCAATGCCGGCGCCCAGTCGCGCGAGGCCGTGGAGGCGGCGGCGCGCGACTGGCTCCAGGAGATCGACCGGATCAACCGGACGGCGCAGGAAGCCGAGCAGGAGGCGCTCCGCGAGCGGACGGCCGCGGGAGCGCTGGTCAACATCATCGAGCGCGTCTCGCTCGAGGCCGATGCCGCGCGGATCAACGCCGAGACGGCCGCCGAGGCCTGCATCGTCGCCCGCGAGGCGCTCGCGACGTGCGAGGAGGCGCACCGGGCGCTGCCGCCGGATGGACCGGTCCAGCCGGAGCACGAACCGGGCGAGGTCACCGAGGAGGGTGCCCGGCTGCTGCTGGTCGGGAGCCCCGGCTCCGAGCCGGGCGGCTTGGCGTTCGACGAGGATGCGCCCCATCGCGTCTTCGGCGAGAACGAGCCGGCGATCCTCAAGCTCCTCCGTGGCGACCGCGGCACGATGGTCCGCGTCGTCGCGGCGCTGGCGGGCGGGGATCCTGCCGAGCAGCGGCGCTGGCAGCTCGCGTTGAGCGGCCTCGTCGACGCGATCATCGCCCGGGCGATCGAGGCGTCCGCCCTGGAGTTCCCCCGCGACCATCCGTTCTGGGGGCTGTTCAGCCAGGCACAGGGCCGGGATGTCGCGACCGCGCTCGCCTCGTTCGGGTACCGCTTCGATGGCCTCGGCGGGTTCATCGACGGACGCGTCCCGAGCCAGCGCGACCTGTCGCTCGCGGTCGGCTATGCGGGGTTCGACCCGATGCGGGTCCGGACCTGGCCGAACGAGCAGGACGCGGCCGAGCTGTACCGCGGGGTCGCGGTGTCGGCCGGGGACTTCCTCGCCGCCGCCGCGGGCGGCCTGACCCTCGGCGAGATGGTCGGACTGCTGCGCGGACGGGCCGAGAGCCTGACCGACGTGTGGAACGCCTGGGGCCGCGTCCGGCCCCTGCTGCTCGAGCCCTAGTCCGGCCGGCTCCCGGCGTCGGCCTCGGACACCGTCTCGGCCTCGGTGTCGACCTCGTCGTCATCGATGACCGCGACCCGGAAGTCCTCGGCGGCGGCCACGCCGATGCGTGCGCCGTCGCCGGCGGCCCACTCGCCGATCCGGGCGGCGAGACCATCGGGGTCGCGGATCTGGGTGGCATGGGCGCGCAGGGCGTCGACCTTCCGGCCGATCGTCGCCGAGACGTCCACCCATGCGGTCGGGGCGGTCGTCCAGAACAGGTAGACCCTGCGGACGCGATGCGGAGCAAGACCCGAGCGAGCCAGCCACGGAAAGGTCATCGGATTCCGAGCCGCCGGGTAGACCGCATCGATCGCGGCCAGGCCGGCTGCCCGGTGGTCGGTGTGGTTGATCCCGCCGTCCGGGTAGACGACCACCTCGGGGTCCTGGGTCAGGACGGCGTCGGGTCGGAAGGTCCGGATCTCGCGGACGAGCAGCTCGCGGAGCGGGAGGTCGTTGGCCAGGGCGCCGTCCGGCTGGTGGAGGAAGCTCACCCCGGCATACCCGACGATGGCGGCCGCGGTGCGCTGCTCGCCCTCACGGACGGCGGCCAGGGCCGACGGGTCGAGGTCGGGATCCTCACCGCCCTGGTCGCCGCTGGTGCAGCACACCAGCCAGCCGGTCGACCCGGCATCGATCCAGCGGGCCGCGGTCGCGGCCGGTCCGAAGTCCGCATCGTCGGGGTGGGCCACGATGACCATGAACCGGTCGGGCCGCCACTCGTGCGGCGTGGCGGGCGGCCCGGCGGCGGCCGTGGGGTCCTGGGTCGCGCCCGCCTCCGTCATCGGGGGCCGAGGTGCGCGGGAACGGGTTGCACAAGCGTTCCGGATTCGTACAATCGCGTCCGAGGCTTCGCTCGTCTCCCCCCACGGGCGAAGCCTCTCTCCATGCCCAGCGCTCGACCCGGCTCAGCCGGCCCGCTCGGCCTTCGCTCGGGCCAGGGTGGCGAGCACGTCGGCGGCATGGCCGTCGGCCTTGACCTTCGGCCAGACGTAGGCGATCCGACCGTCGGGATCGACGAGGAAGCTCGACCTGACGATGCCCAGGTACTCGCGCCCGTAGTTCTTCTTGAGCGCCCAGGCCCCGTACGACTCGGCGACCGCGTGATCCTCGTCGGACAGCAGCGTGAACGGCAGGGAGAACTTGTCCCGGAAGCGCCGATGGCTCGCCGCTCCATCTGGGCTGATCCCCCAGACCTGCGCACCCTCGTCGCGGATGTCGTCGTGGATGTCGCGGAACTGGCACGCCTCGGTCGTGCAGCCGGAGGTGTCGTCCTCCGGGTAGAAGTAGACGACGGTCCAGCGGCCGGCCTGCTCGGTCAGGCGATGGACCGTCCCGGCCTCGTCGGGGAGTGCGACCTCGGGAGCCCGGTCGCCGACGGCGGGAACGCTCATCCGGGGAGCCTAGCAGAGGCCGTCGATCCAGCCACCGTCTCGATCACGACGAGCCAGCCCGCCCGGAGCGAGACCTGGGCGACGGGACCCGATCGGACGTTCGAGAGGCCGCGAGCGGGACCGAGCGGCAGGGGCTCGTCGACCAGCGGCCAGGCGAGGCCGTCGGTGGTCACGCCCTCGACACCGCTCCCGAGCGGGAGCAGCGACACGAGGTCGCCCGCCCGCCCGGTGGCCGTCAGCCGGCCCGGGCCGTGGACCACGCTCAGGCGGGTCGTCGCGTCGAGCAGCCGGATGGGGACATCGGCGAGCTCGGGCAGGGCCAGCAGCGCGATGTTGGCCAGGAGGTGATCGACCCGCCCGCCGAACCCGCCGAGCATGGTGATGGCGTCGGCCCCGCGCGCGATGGCCGCACGGACGGCGAGCTCGGCGTCGGATTCGTCCTTCGCGCTGGGAGCGACCTCCACCGGTACGCCGGCAGCCTCCAGTCGGGCGAGCGCGATCGGGTCGATCGAGTCGAAGTCGCCGACGGCGAGGTCCGGCCGCAGCCCGAGCTCGTCGGCCGTCTCCGCGCCGGCGTCCGCCGCGATCACGAGCTCGACGCCATCCGACCAACCGGGCCAGGCTCGGTCGAGCGCCGCGCGGTCCGGCCCGCTCCCCGCCAGGACGATCAGGGCGTGCATCCGGGGTCGGATCAGCCGCGGCCGGGACGGACCGGCGCACCGGCCAGCAGCCGGTCGATCCACTCCGCGGTGGACGCGGCTGTCTCGACCGCCCCCGCCGCTCGCAGATCGGCGGCGTTCCCGAGGATCGACTCGATCCCGACCGCCCGGGCGCCGACGGCGACCGCCATCCGCATGTCGGCCGGCGTGTCGCCGACGTAGACGGACGCCGAGGACCGGTCACCGTATCCGAGCCGGGCGAGGCCGGCCCGCAGCGGCGCGGGATCCGGCTTCTGAGCGGCCATGTCGTCGCCGTAGACGATCGCCGCGAAGAGCTCGTCCAGCCCGTGGCGTCGGAGCTCGGTCCGGACGCGGTCGCTCCGCCCGGCCGTGACCAGCCCCAGCGGGTGGCCGGCCGCGACCAGCCGGCGAAGGCCGTCGCGGACCCCGTCGAAGAGCGTCGTCTCGCCCTCGTCGAGGGCCGCCCACCAGCGCGCGTTCGCTTCGTCCAGGCGATCCTCCGGGACGCCGAGGTCGGCGTACATCACCCGCCAGTCGGGAGCGAAGGAGCGCCGATACCGGGTGCGGTCGAACGGGAGTCCGAAGGCCGCCATCACCTCCACGTTCGCGTCGTAGATGGCACCCAGCGTGTCGGCCAGGGTGCCGTCCCAGTCGAACAGGATCGCGTCCACCGGGCGATGCTACCCGACCGGCCGATGGTAGACTCCCGCCGTGCCTGAACCCGCCGATCGTCCAGGGATCCAGCGCGTCCTGGATGCGGCCGCTCGCAAGGGCGTGACGCTCGACATCCGGGTCTTCGCGGAGTCGACCCACACCGCCGCGGACGCTGCGGCGGCCGTCGGGGCGGAGCTCGGGCAGATCGTCAAGTCGCTGGTGTTCGTGGCGCCCGACGACGACGGCGCGCCGGTGGCCATCCTGTGCCTGGTATCCGGTCCGAACCGAGTCGACCTCGCCCGGCTGGCCGCCGTGACCGGCGAGAAGGACGTCCGGCGAGCGACGGCGAAGGAGGCCAACGAGCTGACCGGCTACACCATCGGCGGGATCCCGCCGATCGGTCATCTGCGACCCATCCGGGTGATCATGGATCCCGATCTGGGCCGCTATCCCGTGGTCTGGGCCGCAGCCGGCACGCCGACGGCCGTCTTCCCGGTCTCGCCGGCCACGCTCCGGACGCTGGCCAACGCCACGGTCGCGCCGATGACCGAGGACCGACCGATACCCGTCGGCGACGCCGGCGAGCCTGGCCCGGACGCCTCGCCGACCGACGCGGACGCCACGCCGGCCGACGCCGAGCCGAGCCGCTCGACCGGGGGGTGACGTCCGAGCCGGGCCACGCGGCCGTGGACTACCCCGGCGGCATCCACCTCCGGTCGCGCTGGGCGGGGAGCGGCCAAGGCCCCGCCGTGTTCGCCCTTTCGGAGAGCGGCGGGCCCCTGGCCGACCACGGGGCGGTCGTGGGCGCCACCTTTGATCGGATGTGCCGGGCGGAGATCCGGGTCGAGACGCCGGCCGGACCGTGGACCGCCCGTCTCGCCTCGCCGGTCTTCGACGAGCCTGCCGCCCTGCTGTGGGACTCCGAGGCGCTCCTCGTCGTCAAGTACGGGTTCGTGACCTACGGCTTCGAGGCCCGCACGGGAGCCCTGCGCTGGACCCACCGATCGGGGACGCCGGTGACCGTCGTCCTCGGCTCGTCGAGGCTGCCGCATGTCATCGTCCAGGCGGAGATCGAGACGTTCGCGATCGCGCCCGACGGCGAGGTCGCCTGGCGGGTCGCCCACTCGGACGTCGTCACCGACGCCGAGCTCGTCGGGGGTCGGCTGATCCTGACCGGCTACAGCGGGCAGCTCAGCGCCTTGGACCCACGGACCGGGACCTCGGCGCCAGGCTGAGCGATCCTCGCGGTCCCGCGGCCGGGGTTCCCACCCGCGCCTGTGGACGAACGGTGGACAACCGCCCGGACCGACGGCCGATCGGTGGACATGGTCCATTGACCGATGCCGGTCCCGCGCCGTAGCGTGTACGTAGCCCGGAGGGGCTGAACAGCGCTAACGGCAGCGATCGCCTCAACGCCCACGCGCCGGGTAGGTTCCTCTGGGCCCTTCCATGCTCGGGACCGGCAGCGACGCCGGCCCTCCGCCGACCGCCTCCCCGGACCATGGCGCGCGCCATCACCGGTATCATCGGGCGTCGTGGGACCCCTCCTCGTCATCGCCGCGGGCCTGGTCGCGCTCGGTGGCGGCATCGTCGTCCTGCGTTCGTTCGGGCCGGGCTATCGGGTCGGCCGTCTCCTTGCGGCGACCCCGCTCGTCACGATCGAGGCGGCCGAGGCCCTGGCACGCTGCCGGAACGCCCCGCTACGTCCGGCTCGACGGTCGCCTCGACAGCCCGGACGACTTCCCGGACGAGCACGATCGACCGCTCGTCTACCGCCGCCGGCGCCTCGAGCTCCGACGCGACGAGCGCTGGATCGTCGTCGAGGAGGATGTCCAGGCCGTCCCGTTCGAGGTCCGCGAGGGGCTCGGCGCCGTGGCGATCGATGTGGCCGCACTCGGGGCGGAGCCGGGTGCGCTGGTGGTCCTGCCACGCGAAGCGGCCGGGACGGCCGCCGATGCCCCCGAGCGGGTCCCGCCAGGGACCCCTCCGACGACGCCCGTCCGCTATCGCGTCGAGCAGGTCTCCGCGGTCGAGCATGCCTCGGTCCTCGGCGTCCCGGTCCGAGCGGACGGCGGATCGACGGTCATGACCGCCGGCCTCGGCCGCCCGCTGATCCTGTCGACCCTGGAACCCACCGAGGCGATGCAACTCCTGGCGGGCGGCCGACGCGGCGGGCCGATCGCGGCGATGGCGCTGCTGGCCGCCGGGATCGGGCTGATCGCCGGCGGGCTGCTGTGGGCCGTCGCAGGGTCGATCGCGTCGGCGATCGTCCCGGCGATCGCGCTGGCCGCATCGCCGGAGGCGACGCCGGTCACCGGGGGCGACACCCGGAGCGCCGGCGAGGGTCCGGGACTGGTCGGCACCCCACTCGTCGCCATCGGGATCGTGGTCCTGATCGGGCTCGTCAGCGCGCTCGCGTCGTACGCCTACGTCCGGATCACCGCGACACGTTCGAACGGGACGCGCCGGCGCGACTGAGCGGCACCGCCGTCGGGGCGGTGCGCCCCGCGTACGTTCGTCCTATAGAGAAGAACTGTGAGGTTATCTAGGCTGACGAGGTCAGTTCACATTTCCTCATGAAGACTGCCAACGTTGCTCATCGATCGCCCGGCGGATGCCACCCTTTCCGTGACCAAGGCGGCCCGACTGCTCGGCGTCCACCCCAACACCATCCGGGCGTGGAGCGATCAGGGTCGGCTTCGCTATTACCGGATCAACCCGCGCGGTGACCGGCGCTACCGGCTGGGCGACCTGCAGCGGTTCCTCGCTGCGGCGGAGGGCGGTCCGATCACCGGGCGGATCGAGCCACACGAAGCCGACGTGATCTCCCTCGCCGCGGTCGCGCCCGGCCGGCGGATCCGCTCCCGGATCGATACCCGGCACCGCCGTGACGTGCGTCCGAGGCTGGGCGATCGCGACGGACCGTCGGCAGCCGACGACATCGCCCGGATGGCCACCTGGGCCGCGCAGCTCCAATCCATCCAGCAGCTCGGGAGCCGGCTGAACCGGCTGACCGTCGAGCGCGAGGTCGGGCTGGCGATCGCCACCGAGCTGCGCGAGCTCATCGACTACCACAACGTCCGGGTCTACCGGATCGTCGGCGACGACCTGGTGCCGGTCGCGTTCAGTGGCCAGGTCGGCGAGTACATCGACGAGACGCCGGAGCAGCTCCGGATCGGGGTCGGGGTCGGGATCACCGGCTGGGTCGCCGCCCACGGCGTGGCCCAGAACCTCGGCGATGCGGCGGCCGACCCACGGGCGGAGACCATCCCGGGGACCCAGGAGGAGCTCGACGAGTCGATGCTCCTCGCACCGATGACCTTCGACGACCAGGTCCTCGGCGTCCTCGTCCTGTCGAAGCTCGGCCTCGACCAGTTCAGCGACGACGACCTCCGCCTGCTCGAGATCTACGCCAGCTTCGCCGCACAGGCGTTCGTCAATGCCGACTCGACCGAACGCCTGCGCGAGCAGTCGGCCATCCTCGAGCGCCAGCTCCGCAACCAGCGCGAGCTGCTCCAGATCACCGAGTCGATCCTGACGACCCTCGACCCTCGGGCAGTGCTCGACCAGATCACCGATCGGCTGGGCAACCTCGTCCGCTACGACAACATCTCGATCGAGGTGTATGACCGCCGGGCGAACGTCCTGACACCGCTCACGGCTCGAGGGGTCAACGCCGACGACTACCTCCAGCCGTGGGAGCCGGGCGAGACGGGCGTCGCCACCTGGGTGCTCCAGCACAACGAGCCGCAGCTGGTCGTGGACGAACTGGCCGACCCCCGGGTCCTCCAGTTCGATTCGACCGGGCCCGTGGACGGCAGCATGATCGTGGTGCCCCTGCGCGGGCGCGAAGGCGTGGCGGGCGTCCTGACCCTGGAGCGACTGGGTCGGGCCGACCGGTTCAACGACGAGGAGTTCGAGCTCGTCAAGCTGTTCGCGGCGCAGGTCTCGATCGCCCTGCACAACGCCGAGATCCACCGCGCCGTCGAGATCCGCGCCCGATCGGACGACCTGACCGGCCTGCTCAACCACGGCACGTTCCAGGAGTTCCTCGTCCACCAGGTCCGCGAGGACACCCAGTTCAGCCTGATCATGCTCGACCTCGACGACTTCCGGACGGTCAACAACGAGCTCGGCCACCAGGCCGGCGACCGGCTCCTCCGGGAGATCGCCGACGCTCTGCTCCGCGCCGGACGGGACACCGACCACATCTTCCGGTACGGCGGCGACGAGTTCACGATCCTCCTCCCGGGCACCGACGGGACGGGCGCCCTGCGGGTCGCCGAACGAGCACGCGAGGCCGTCCGACGCGTCGCCGAGCAGCCAGTCTGGGCCGCGGCGAGGACGGTCGTCTCCGCGTCCGTCGGCGTCGCCACCTTCCCGGTGGACGGCGGCGACGCCGAGGAGGTCCTGCTCGCGGCCGACCGTGCCTGCTATGTCGCCAAGCGGACGGGCAACGGGCGGATCGCGACCGCCGCCGAGGGCTTCGCTCTGGCGGCGGAGGTCACCCTCCAGGAGCCCACGCCGGTCGATCCGCCGTCGATGGAGATCCCGACGGACTGAGATCGCGTCACCGCGCGGACCCGAGTGGCGTCACACTGACGCCGATGAGGCGCCTCGCAGCCAGCCCGGTCCTTCTCCTCGCCGCGAGCCTGGCGATCGCGGTCGTGTCGGTCGGCTGCGGCCTCGGGGACATCCCGACCCGACCCCCGCGCAGCGCGACACCCGAGACGCCCGGTCCGACCCCGACCCCGACCGCGATCCCGTCACCGACCGCGACGCCGTCACCGACCCCGAAGCCCGAGCCGACCCCGCTCGTCTACAAGGTCAAGGCGGGCGACAGCCTCCTGTCGATCGCCAAGAGGTTCAAGACGTCGGCGCGCAGCATCGCCTTCTGGAACCGGGCCAGGTACAAGAGCCTCGATCCGGACAGCACGACCTACGACCCGAACCGGATCGAGGTCGGTTGGCGCCTGACGATCACGCCCGGCGTGAAGATCGAGGACGGCGGCACGCCGACCGAGACGTCGCCGACGCCCGAGCCGTCGGTCAGCCTCGGACCGGCGATCCTGCCTCCGGCCGACGGCAGCGGGCTCCTCGTCTCGCACGGATCGCGTTCTTCGAACGCCGTCGCCCTGACCTTCGACCTCGGCGGCCCACCCGAGACCGCGCTGCCGATCGTCCAGTGGCTCATCGACCAGCGGGTCGAGGCGACGTTCTTCACCACGGGAGAGCTGGCCCAGAGCGACATGACCGCCCACAGCGTGCTGGCCCTGATCGCGGCGCATCCGGACCTGTTCACGGTGGGTGACGGCGGCTGGTCGAGCGGCGACCTGACCGGGATGACGGCCCCGGCGATCGCCGACCAGCTGGTCAAGGCCGACGGCGCGATCTCGGCGGCCGTCGGATCGACGACCAAGCCCGTCTTCCGTCCCGCGGACGGTTCCCAGAACGCGATGGTCCGCTCCGCGGCCGCCGGCGCCGGGTTCCCGTACGCCGTCCTGTGGGACGTCGATGCCGACGACGCCGTGCCGGAGTCCGGCGGCGGCGCGACCGCCGACGACATGGTCACCAAGATCGCGGCTCGAGCCGCCGGCGGGTCGATCATCCGGCTCCATCTCGGGGGCCCGTACACCCTCGATGCGCTGCCTGGGATCCTCGGCGCGCTCGACGGAGCGGGGCTGCACCCGGTGACCGTCTCGAGACTCCTCGGGCTCTGACCCGCGACGGTATCCTCACCCGATGGACCGCCCGCGGATCGCCGTGACCCTGGCCGTGGCCGCCCGCCAGAAGGATCCGGCGAACGCCGCACAGAAGAACGAGCTGTACCTCGAAGGCATCCGCCGCCACGGGGGTGAGCCGATCCCGCTCGATGCCGAGACGGACCTCGCTGCCCGCTCCGAGGCGCTGGCCACGATGGACGGCCTCCTGTTCTCGGGCGGCGCCGACGTCGATCCGGCCCGCTACGGCCAGGCGCTGCGCGGTTCGGTCGACATCGAGCCCGACCGCGACGCCCTCGAGGCCGAGGCATGGGCGACCGCGTCGACCCGCGGCGTCCCGATCCTGGGCATCTGCCGCGGATTCCAGGCGATCAACATCTTCTCGGGCGGGACGCTCCTGCAGGACGTCGGCGGGCACGTCGGGGCCGCCTGGGGGAAGGGGCCCGCGCGGATGCACCCGATGCGCCTGGTGCCCGGCACGCGTCTCGCCCGGATCCTGTCGCCGGCCCGGGTCGTCGGCGCCACCGAAGTGAACACCTACCATCACCAGGCCGTGCTGGCGGGCGACCTCGCCCCGGGCCTCGTGGCCAACGCCTGGGCGGCCAGTCCGGCGGGAGACCTGGTCGAAGGGTTCGAGGCAGCCGACGGCCGCTTCCTGTTCGGGCTCCAGTGCCATCCCGAGCGTCTGGAGTCGACCCCGGCCGAGTTCGAGCGGCTGTGGGACGTCTTCATCGACGCCTGTCGGGGGCCCGCGGCCCGGCGCTGACGGATCCGGGTCGGCGCCTGCCCCGACCCCGCGCCGCGGGAGCGGCGCGGGCCCCGAGTCACATCCGGCCGGCGGCGATGACCCGGTCGAGGAACTGACGGGTCCGGACCTCGGTCGGCTCGGTGAAGATCCGTTCCGGCGGACCCTGCTCGAGGATGCGCCCGGCATCGAGGAACCCGACGCGATCCGCGATGTCGCGGGCGAAGGTCATCTCATGGGTGGCGATGATCATCGTCATCCCCGCGCCCGCCAGCTCGCGCACGACGTTGAGGACCTCGGCCACGAGCTCCGGGTCGAGAGCGCTGGTGATCTCGTCGAGGAGCATCAGGTCCGGACGCATCGCCAGGGCGCGGACGATCGCGACCCGTTGCTGCTGGCCTCCGGACAACCGATCCGGGAACTCGTCGCGCTTGTCCTCGAGCCCGAACCTGGCGAGCAGCTCGGTCGCCTCCTCCGCGGCTCGGCCGGGCGGCGTCCGGAGGACCTTGCGAGGTGCGAGCGTCACGTTGTCCAGGACGCTCATGTGGGGAAACAGGTTGAACGCCTGGAAGACGATCCCGATCCGTCGGCGGACCTTGTTCACGTCGACCTTCGGCGCGGTGATGTCGACACCGTCGATCAGGATCCGGCCTGCATCGATCGGCTCGATCAGGTTGATGCAGCGAAGGAGCGTCGACTTGCCACTGCCCGAGGAGCCGATCAGGCAGACGACCTCGTGGGGCGCGACGACGAGGTCGATCCCGCGCAGGACCTCGAGCTTGTCGAACGACTTCCGGAGACCCTCGATCCCGACCATGGGCCGCACGGCCGACTCGTGGACGACGCCGTCGTGCTCGGTCAACGCGCGCCGGCCGCACTACGCCGCTGGTCCCGCGCGACCAGCACGTCGGTCAGCCGGGCGAGCGGGATGGTGACCAGCAGGAACACCAGGGCGACCACGATGTACGGCGTGAAGTTGTAACTGCCCGCGTTCCGGATCTGGGCCTGGCGGAAGATCTCGACGACCCCGATATAGGACACCAGGACCGTGTCCTTCTGGAGGCCGATGAAGTCGTTGAGCAGCGGCGGGATCACCCGCCGTACGGCCTGCGGCACGACGACGTGGCGGAGCGCCTGGAAGCGCGACATCCCGAGCGAGCGGGCCGCCGCGTCCTGGCTCGGGTGGATGGAGTTGATCCCGGCCCGATAGACCTCGGATACGTAGGCCGAGTAGATGAGCGTCAGCGCGAAGACCGCATAGACGAACTCGGAGACGCCGGTCACCCCGAGCCCGGCGATGCCGAACCCAAGGACGTAGATGATCAGGATCCCGGGCAGCGCCCGGAAGACATCGACATAGACGGTGGCGAGCAGTCGGACGGGGAACAGCACCGGCCCGGGCAGGCTGCGCAGCACCGCGATGACGAGGCCGAACCCGAGGATCAGGACCTCGGACACGAGGAACAGCTGGACGTTGACCCAGAACGCTCGGACGATGAGCGGGGCCGAGTCCGCGAAGACCTTGCCGTTGAGGAACTGTCGCTGGACGTCGGGCCAGCCCGGGGCGTTGACGACGAGCGCCGCGACGATCCCGAGGAAGACCAGCGTGCTGACGAACGCCACGAGGGTCGAGCGCAGTGCGCCCGACCCTCGTCCGCGGCGATCGTATCGTCCCGATCCCCCGCCTCCCGGGAGGCCGATGAGCAGTCCGGAATCGCCCGGACCGCCGGAGATCGCGCCGGCCATCCGGCGGTCGCCTAGCGGGGATCCGGGCGGATCACGGCTTGAACACCGGGGTGCTCGTGGTGAACGGCAGGTACTGGTCCGCCAGGCCCTTGAGCGTGCCGTCGGCGGTCAGCGCCGCGATCGCAGTGTTGAGGCAGGCGGTCAGCGGGTTGCCCTTGGTCAGGCCGAGGCCGAAATGCTCCGGGGTTCCCTGGTCGAGCTGGCCGACGATGGTCGCGTTGTCGATCTCGACATTGGCCAGGAAGTCCGCCGTGGGCAGGTCGACGACGATCGCATCGATCGCCTTCGTCTTGAGCGCCGTGACCGCCGCGTCGTTCGTGTCGTAGACCTTGGGGTCCTTGGTCGGCTTGATGACGTCCGTGATCGCCTGGTAGCTCGTGGTCCCGACCTGCGCGCCGAGCGTGGCGCCGGCCAGCTCCGAGATCGACGTCGCCTTCGAGATCGGGTTCGACTTCAAGGCGACGATCGACTGGTTGCCGAAGTAATACCCGTCGGTCAGGTCGACGTTGGCCGCCCGATCCGCCGTGTAGCCGATCTGGTTGATGTCGAAGTCATAGGTCTTGGCGCCGGGGGCGATCGAGTTGGCGAACGGCACGACGACCCAGGAGACGTCGGTCGGGGCGAAGCCGAGCTGCTTGGCGATCGCATAGGCCACGGCGCTCTCGAAGCCCTTGCCGCTGTTCGGATCGCCCTGGTCCTTGTCCCACGGCGGGGTGTTGCCGCCATCCTTGGGAGCGTAGTACGGCGGGTAGGCGGGGTTGTCGGTCCCGACCGTCAGCTTGCCGGGGGCGACGAGCTTGAGGTTCGCGACCGCGCAGGCGTCGGGCGTCGGTGCCAGCGTGGGGCTCGCGGCGGCGATGCTCGGCGCGACCGAGGCGGCCGTCGTCGGTGCGGGGGTGGCGACCGCCGCGGGGCTCGGGCTGGCCCCGGTCGAGCACGCGCCGACGAGCGCGGCCACCACGGCGGTCGCTCCGAGGAGCACCGCGACCGATCGTCGGCGAGCGGCGCTGCGGCCGGCCGTCGCGCGCGGCTCGCGGTGATGCGTCGGGCCCGCCGCGGACGGGTCGTCGGTTGTGTCGGTCATCGATCGATCTCCTCTGGTCCGGGAACCCGGAGAGTGTAATCGACCGCCAGACACGCCTGAAGCGGCGCCGGGAGGAGGATTCGGCGCCGCTTCAGGGGGTGGTATTCGTCGGGTACTAGGGTCGAGACGCGCGACCGCGCCTCGATGCGACGGTGTTGCTCAGTGTGGTCGCCCGCGATGTCCGTCGAGGGCTCCCCAGGAGCCCGTCTGGGCCAGCCGACGGAGGAACAGGAGGCGGTTGACCTCGACCAGCTTCCAGTGGATGTCGCTGACCGGGATGCCGCACAGGAACGCGGTCAGGTTGGCCGCCTCACCAGGTTGGAGGCCCTTCGTCAGGAGGTGGCGGTAGGTCGCGAGGGTCGCCGTATCCCGCCACGGGAAGTCCGGCTCCGGGACCGTCGACGGACGGGTCGACGCCGTGGAGGTGGCCGAGCCAGACCCGGCCGCGGAGGGCGCCCCGTCCACCGGCCACGAGCCCGCTGCCCGGGACCGATGTCCGGATACCCTGGTACCGCCGCTGCGCCGCCGATCGGCCATGGATCACGTTCCCCGACTCTCGCTCTCTGGTCATCGCCGCCCGTGCGAAGTCCGCTCCGGTGACGTTCGGAGAGGTCGCCCGATAGGCCGACTGTCTGCCGAAGTCCGTGACGATTCGATGGGCCTATCGTCCCGTCCGACCCGGTACTTCCGGCGACGCGCACGTGGCGTCGCCGCTCGGCCGGACCGGTCTGCCGGCCCGCCCGGGCTAGACTCCCTTCCGTGAGAGTCCGGACCTTCGAGCTTCGCCTGGTCGCCCTCGCGTTGACCGCCCTGTGGTTCCTGGGCGCGCTCTACGTCGTCCTCGGCTATCGGCCCGGCGGACCCATCGACGGGCTGGTCGGCGTGGCCGCCGCGACCCCGATGGCGATCGCCCTGGCGGCGGTCTTCTGGCCCCCGGTCGCCCGAAGCGACCGGATCTTCACCGTCACCGTCTGGCTCGGGCTGGCTGCCGGGCTGCTGCTCGTGCCGTCCATCGGCGGTGTCCTCAATCAGCTCCTGGCTCGCGGCCCCCAGACGCTCGTGCCGTCGCTCGAGGCCGCGTACCCATGGCTCCTCGCGCTGCTCGCGACCAGCCTGTTCGCGGGTCTCGGGATCGCCCGCCGAACGCTCGGGGAGTCGGCGGTCCGGCGAGCGCGGCTCGTCCGCGGGGTCGTGATCGGCATCGTCCTCACGGCGCTGACCGGGTCGCTGTTCGCCGGCGCCGCGATCGCCAACGACCTCGCCCTGCGGGATCAGCCGGCGCTCAGCTCGCGGTTCGGTCCGGCCGGCGGCGATGCCCAGCCGCCGCTGTGCGGCGACCCGCTGCTCACCGGGACCACGGCCGACCTGGACCTCCACCTGTCGGGCGACGTCGACGGCCGGCCGGCGGGGGCCGTGAGCCTGTCCGGTGAGCGAGCCGGGGTCGATGTGCGCTGGACCGCCGACGTCGCCACCGACCTCGACCTCGGCCGGTTCGGGATCGCCCGGGTCGGGACCCAGGCCTGGACCCGGGGACCGCGGCAGGGCTGGACCGCGGCCCCGCCGTCCGTCGCGGACGATGCCCTCATCGACCAGCAGGTCCTGACGACCGCCCTGGCGGACGGCGTCCGGGCGACCGCCGAGAACCGGGGCGTCGAGTTCGTCGAGGGCGCGCGCGGGCGACATTGCCGGGTGGCCGTCGACGGGCCGACCTTCGTCGCCGCCTTCCCCCAGGTCCGCTGGCTCGTGGGGGACGATACCCTTCGGCGATGGCGCGGCCAGCTGGACTACTGGGTCTTCACCGACGGCGAGCTCGGGCGGGTGGCGGGGAGCGTCAACGGGCCGGCCGAGGCGTTCGGGATCTCAGGCATCCAGGACACGATCCGGGTCGAGCTGACGGCGACCGATCGAGATGCGGTCCGATCGATCGTCAAGCCCGTCGGATGACCGACCGATGATCGACGACGAACGCGACCGACTGAGCGCCAAGCGGGACCGCACCGCGCGCTTCTACCGGGTGGTGACCTTCCTCGAGGGCCGGGGTGAGCGCGGCGCGACGCCGGCCGAGATCGCACGAGCGGTCGGGATGTCGAAGCGCACCGCGTATCGAGACCTGATCGCCATCCAGGACGAGCTGCGGCTGCCGATCTGGGAGGCGGACGGCCGCTACGGGATCGACGAGAAGGGCCTCCTGCCGGCGCTCCACCTGACCCAGGCGGAGGCCATGGCGGTGTTCCTGTCGGCGCGCCTGATGGCTCGCTACTCGGACGACTACGACCCCGACCTCGCGGCGGCGTTCCAGAAGCTCGCCTCGGGGCTGCCGGACGTGCTGGCCGCGCACGTCCAGGAGACGTTCGACCTGATGTCCCGGCGAGCTCCCGAAGCTCCCGATGAGCGGACGATCAACCAGCGCCTGACCCGCGCCTGGGCCGAGCGACGGGTGGTCGAGGTCACGTATCGCGGCGGGACCTACGATCCGGCCAAGGGGACCCGGACCGCGCGGGTCCGTCCGTATCTCATCGAGCCGTCGATCGCGACCCGCGCCCTGTACCTCATCGGGTGGGACGAGACCCGGGGCGCGATCCGAACGTTCAAGCTCGAGCGGATCGAGGCGGTCGCGCTGACCGCCGAGACGTTCGAGGCGCCGCCCGAGGGCTCGATCGAGGAGACGTTCGCGGCCGCCTGGGACATCATCGCCGACCTGCCCGTGGTCGAGGTCGTCCTGCGCTTCTCGCCGACGATCGCCGCCCGGGTCCGCGAGACCCGCTGGCATCCGAGCGAACGGCTGGAGCCGGCCGACGACGGGTCGCTGACCTGGCGCGCACGCGTGTCGGGAACGCTCGAGATCCGGAGCTGGATCCTGGGTTGGGGCGCCGACGTCGAGGTCCTCGCACCGCCCGAGCTGCGGACCGAGATCGCGACCATCGTCCGGGCCGCGGCGGCCGCCTACCCGTGACGGGGTGACGGATGCGAGACATTCGGTTACCCTACCTATCCCATGCAGAGTGCCCCTGCTGCACGCGTCCGGCGCGGTCTCGCCGCGTTCGCGGCCGTCCTCGTCCTCACCGCGATCACCATCAGCGTCCCGGCCCCGACGCGCGCCGCGGTCGACACGTCGATGGAATCCAAGATCCGCTCGTGGCTGAACCACGACCGGGCGCTCCACGGCCTGCGTGCGCTCCGCGCCGACAGCCGGCTCGACACCCTGTCCGGAGACCGGGCGGTGTGGATGGCCTCCAAGGGCACGCTCACCCACAACGGGCTCGACGGCTCCGCCTGCAGCGCGATGAGCAAGCGGTCCATCTATTGGTATCGCTGCGGCGAGGACATCGGCTGGACGAACGCCAACTGGGGGCTCGCGTCGGCCAAGTACATCTACAACCTGTGGCGGCACAGCCCGACCCACTGGGCGCTGATGATGTCCTCCCGGTTCAACTACGTCGGGATCGGGGTCGCTCGGCGAAGCGACGGATCGACCTACTCGTCGCTGGTCTTCCTCGAGGGTCCCGACCGGACCCGGCCGATCGCGCACATGAGGACGAAGACGGTCAGCGGACGGAACGTCAAGTGGACCTGGTCCGCGACCGATATCCGGCTCCAGACGCACACCGCGGGGATCAAGAGCTACAACGTCGAGGTGCGGGTCGACAACGGCGCGTACGTCCAGATCCGCACGAACACGACCAGGACGTCGCTGAGCCTGCTCAACCGGCCCCGCGGCCATTGGTACACGGTCCGGGTCCAGGCCAAGGACCGTCGCGGGAACCTGTCGGGCTGGACGCACGGTCTGCGCGCCTGGGTCCCCTGACGCACCCCTGATGGGCCGCCATCCCTTCGCGGCGGTCAACCTCATCAGCGACCCGATCCACGGGTATATCGAACTCACGAAACGGCTCGAGCCGGCGATCGCGGATTCCATCGGGCTGGGCCGAGAGGACGCGGCCGAGGAGGACCTCCTCGACACCGCATGGCTCCAGCGTCTGCGCCGGATCAGCCAGCTCCAGAGCGCACGGTGGGTCTTCCCGACGGCGGAGCACAGCCGGTTCACCCACGGCCTGGGGGTCATGCACGAGGCGGGGCTGTGGGCCCGCCAGCTCTACCCCTCGCTCCGGGTCGCCCTGTCCGAGCTCGCCGGCGAGCCGATCCCGTCGGAGGGCCTCGTCGTCGAGACGCTCCGGATGGCCGGCCTCCTCCACGATGTGGGTCACGGGCCGTTCGCCCATTTCTTCGACGATCACGTCCTCGAGCACTTCCCGGCTCCGGACGACCGGCGTCGCCCCGGGGCGAAGCGCCTCAGCCACGAGGACCTGTCCCAGCTCATCATCGAGCGCGAGCTGGCGGGTCTGATCGGCGGGCTGCGACGCGCCCCCGGGACCGTCCCGGAACGCGACGCCTTCGCCCAGGGCGAGGCGATCGACCCGGGCTGGGTGGCCTTCCTCGTCTCCAAGCCGGCCCTGGCGGACGCCACGATGCCGCGCTGGGTGCGCTGGCTCCAGCCGCTCCTATCCGGGGTCTTCACCGTCGACAACCTGGACTACGTCCGGCGCGACGCCTACCTGACCGGCGTGGCGATCGGGCCGGTCGACGTCGAGCGACTGCGCCGCTACTCGTTCATCGGGGACCGCGGCCTGACGCTCTACGAGCCGGGCATCGGGGCCCTCGAGATGTTCCTGACCGCGCGCCTCTTCATGTACCGACAGGTCTACTTCCACCGGACCGTCCGCGCCATCGACCTCGACCTGTCCGAGGTGTTCGGCCCGAGCATCGAGGCGATCTTCGGCGATCGCTCGCCGGTCGACGCCCTGTCGGCCTACGCCGACCTCGATGAGTACGCGCTGCTCCACCAGGCGGCGCTGTGGGCCCGCGGCGAGGCGGTCGTTGCGAGGCCCTCGGCCGGCGACGGGACCGTCACGGAGGCGGTGGCCGACGCCTGGCGAGGCATCCTGCTCCGTCGGCCGCGTTGGCGGGCGGACGCCGAGGTGCGCGCCGAGTACGAACCCGACGGCTATCCCGCCGCGCTCGTCGACTCGCTCGGAGCGGCCGAGCCGGGTCGGGTCGCGATCGACCTCGCGATCGTCGACGCCCGCCCCGCGGACGCCACGGCGACCGACTCGCTGCTGGCGATCGAAGGCCAGGACGGCCGGCTGGCGCCTCCCCTGTCGAGGTCGCTGGCGCGCCTGCCGGCCTACTCGCTCACCGCGCGCCGCTACGTCCGGACGAACGGCTGAGCTAGGGCGACGGGGAGGGCGACGGGAACGGGCCCGCGGTCCTGCCGTGGGGCAGTGCCGGCAGGACCAGCTGCGGGTCGATCCGGGCGATCTCGAAGCGCGGGTACTTCGTCCGGAGATGGACGGCCGGCAGCAGGGCGAACCGCTTGGACTCCAGCGGGCTGAACAGCCCGTAGTGGACGTGGCAGCCGGTGGCGTAGCCGGTCCTGCCCTCCCAGCCGATCTGGTGGCCGGCATGGACCCACTCGCCGGGCTTGACCGAGACGGCGCTGAGGTGGGCGTAGATGCTCCGGTAGCCATTGCCGTCGTCGACGACCACGGTGATCGGCAGGGCTCCCCAGCGATGCAAGGCGTTCATCCGACGAGCGAATGGGCCGAGCGAGCCCACCCACCCGATCCACGGGTCGAACCTGCGCCCGGCGGCCAGGATCAGGCCGTCGTGCGCGGCCACGACCGTGTCGCCGCAGAACGAGGCGATGTCGAGCCCGTCATGGAACGGCCGACCGTCGACCTGCAGCTCCCCGAGCGGGCTCGGACCGAAGGGGCCGGTGATGAAGCCGTTCGCCAGCGGCCAGCGATAGCCGGTCAGGGTCCAGGGGTCGGCCGGGAGCCCTTGTTCGGCGGAGCGACCGGGCGGGACGACCGGTGCAAGGAGGATCTTGGCCGTGGGGTCACCGGGGCTCGGCGTCGGGGTGGGTGAAGGGGTCGGTTCGGGGCTCGGCGTCGGTTCGGGGGAGGCGGAGGACCCGGGGGGGTTCGTCAGCTCGGGAGAGGCCGTCATCTCCGGCGATCGCGGTCCCGGGGGGTTCGACGATGCGAGGGGGCCGGCCGGGGTGCCGGTCGCCGGGAGCACCGCACCCACGGGCACCGGGCTTCGCGCGTATTCGGCGATCGACGGCCAGGAGAGGACAGCGGCGCCACCGAGGATCAGCGCGGCGATGGCGATGAGGGGCTGGCGTCGCACTGCCGGTTCTTACCCTATCCCGGGCTCGACCGCAAGTCGGCGCCGGCCGATCCCACGGTTTACATCGAGCTTACGGTCCGGCACGTCCGGGCGATGGCTTGCCCGCGTTCGCGCAGCCGATGCTGGCGAACATCCGGCGGCAGATGCGGACCTCCTCCGTACCGCGGCCGCACACGGGGGTCATCGAGATGATCGATCGGATCGCAGTCTTCGGAGCCCGGCGGATCGCCGTCGTGGTGGTCGCGCTCGGCCTCGTCGGGGTCGTGGCCGTTCCCACGATCCTGGCCAGTTCCGCCCCTCCGCCGGCGCCTACGGCACTGTCGCTCGCGCCCGACCAGGCCGCCCAGCCGGCAAAACTCGGGCGGGTCGTGCGCGGCGACGTCACGGTCCTCAAGCGGGACGGGACGACGGCCGACGCGCACTTCGAGCGAGGTGAGATCACCGCCAAGACCGCCGACTCGGTCACGGTCACCGGCGCCGACAAGGTGTCGACGACGTTCGGCGTCGGACCGACGACGCGCATCCGGGTCGAGCGGAAGGCCGCCACGATCGGCGACCTCAAGGTGGGCGACCTCGTGCTCGCCGTCGAGGCGAAGGCCGGATCGACCGACGCGTTGCTCATCCGCGTCCGACCGACCAGGGCGGCCCCGACCGCTCCTTGACCTCGGGTCGGGACCGTGGCCGTTCGAGCCGACGCCGTAGAATGTCGCTCCGCGCGCCCGTAGCTCAGTGGATAGAGCGACTGACTTCGGATCAGTAGGTCGGGGGTTCGAATCCCTCCGGGCGCGCCAAGGCGATCGGAAGAGCAGCGCGGCGGCATTTACGCCGGCTCAGCCAGGTGTTCCGCCACCATGATCGTGACGAGATGCGGGAAGCCTGACGGCGCGTCTGGGATGACGGAGGCATCGATCACCCTGAGCCCGCCGACCCCATGCACGCGCCCAGTTGAGTCGACGACGTCGCCGGCGTCGGGCGACGGACCCATCCGGCACGTCCCGACGACGTGCGGAAGGGAGTAGGCGCTGGTTAGGACGCGTTCGCGCAGCTCGGCCGGGCGCGACGGAGTCGCAGGGGCGGGTTCCTCCGCGAGCGCTCGGATCGCGGGATGGTTGGCGATCGCCAGGCCCAGCTCGTAGCCCTCCACCAAACGATCGACATCACGCTCGGCGCGGAGACCGGGCAGGAAGATCCGCGGCGGGTCGAGCGGATCCGCAGATCGAAGGCGGACGGACCCGCGCGACTCGGGTTTGAGGAGGATCGGGTCGAGGTAGAGCCGCCCGTCGTCCTCTGACGGTTCGTGGACCCAGAACATGAGGTCGGGCGGCGCGTCGGCGGGCTGGCTCCGGCTCCGATACGTCGCGATCGTGTGGCGCAACACCTCGCACGCGGCGTTACCGCTGAAGCCGGCGTCGAGGTCAGCGCCAGGATGATCGGCCAGGTTCTCGCCGACCCCGGGCAGGTCGACGACGACATCGATCCCCATCTCGCGTAGGTGCGCCGCGGGACCGACACCTGACCGCATGAGGAGCGGCGGGCTGCCATACGTCCCCGCGCTCAGGATCACCGAGTCCGCGGCGATCTCCGTGCCGTCGACGAGCCGGATACCGAGCGCGCGGCTGCGATCGAAGAGGACCTTGTCGACCGGCCTGCCTGAGTCGATCCTCAGGGACGTTGGCCGCGCCTCAGGCTGCAGGTATGCCTGGAGCGTCGTAAGGCGGCGGCCGTCTATTGTGCTCATCGGCATCGAGCCCGCGCCGACGGCCTCGGGTGCGTTGTGGTCCTCGACGGTCGGGAAGCCGAGATCCGAGAACGCCTCGACGGCCGCCTCGTGGATCGCCGAGCGGCGCCGCGTGCGATAGCGGTTGATCGCCATCGGCCCCGCACTCCCGTGCCACGGCTCATCGCCGAAGTCGATGTCGGCCTCGACTCGCCGGAAGGTCGGGAGGACCTCTGCGAAACTCCAGCCGGGATTGCCGCGAGCAGCCCACGCGTCGAAGTCCGCTCGATGACCGCGCACGGCGAACCGAGTCAGCCAGGACGTCCCCCCGAGAAGCTTGCCCCGTCGGAGCTTCGCCGGGTTGCCATCTGCGCCGGGCTCGGATTCATAGCCCCAGTCGGTGGTCCAGTCGGGTCCTTCGGGATTCCGCCAGCCGTCGAGGAGTGCAGGGCCGGCGCGGTCGCCCGGGTCGGGCCCGGCCTCGACGAGCAGGACGGTCCGATGACCATCGGCAAGCCGGCGCGCCAGGACGCAACCGGCAGCTCCGCCACCGACGATCACGACGTCGACGAGGTCAAGGGTCACGCGTCCTCCTTAGGCTCTCGGCGTTTCGCTGGAAGATGCACGACCGTGCGGGGCGATGTCCAGCCGCCTGGAGCATCGGACGTGGCGATGCTGGGCCACGGTCGTCGTGTGGCCGTCGTGACGCTGTTGTTCGCACGCGCCCGACGCTCTCCCGGCGCGCCAGAACAGCAACGATTGATCGATGCCCCCACCAACCTGACGAACGGCGGCGTGAGTCCGCGACCACACTTACGGCTGGTTGTCGAGCGGGGTGATCTGGATCTGTTTCGCGAGTGCATAGGCGACGTGCCGGTCGTCGTCATCGGCGGCGAACACCCGACCGATGACGAGCGCGGAACGATGCGGCAGCTCGATCCGGGTCATCCCGCGCTGGCACGCTCCCAGTCCACTTCCGGCTCGCAGAGGAGGAAGTCACCGGCGTCGGTCCCGGTGGTCCGCTTGCCGACATAGGCGACGTTGGCGCCACTGGTCGGGTCGGTGAACTGGACGCTGTAGTACCGTCCCGCCATCTCGGGCACATGCAACACTCGCGGCCCCGCCTCCAGGTCGAGCCAGCCGCCGACGTAGACGAGATCGTCGGTACCGACCGCCATCAGGCTGCCGCGCGAAGCGGACTGGGAGGAGCGGTCTGGCACGGCGTACAGGGTGTTGATGGGGATCGGGCCGCCGCCGAACCCGCGTTTGACGATCGCGCGCTTGAACCCGCCGACCGTGATCTGCGGCCAGAAGTAGATGAAGACGAACGCCCCGAGCAGCCACACGACCACGGCCGCCACCGCGAGCGGAATGATCGCCTCCACGCCGCGGGCGAGCCGCTGGGCGACGACCCAGGCGAAGATCAGCAGGATGACCGCGGTGATGGGGTAGGCGTATCGCAGGATCAGGCGATTCACGTCACGAGACCCTGACGATCGGCGGCACGTCGTAGCTGCCGTCCAGGATGGCCGCGCCGGGCAGGTAGGCGCGGAGCATCAGCTTGAATCTGCCGGTCGGTGTCGGCAGCCAGTTCTGTGCCTGCCCGCTCGGCGCCTGCGACTGGAGCAGGATGTCGACCGAACCATCCGGTTTCGTCACGAGACCCGAATGATCATCCACGCTTGACCGACCGGTCGGACTGCTCACCATGTACCCGACGGTGTCCGTCGCAGTGAGCGACCAGAAGGCGTCATTCGGCGGGAGATGCCCTGGCGGGAAGTGCAGGCGGTACGCGTGCTCGCCACTGAGCTTCTTCCCTGCGCTGTCCACGCTCGTCGTCCAGTACGCGGCCTCTTCGAACACGTTGACGACCGGCAGCGCCTTCTGCAATGCGGCACGCACCAACAGTCCGTTGCCGGGCTGACCGGCCCTGCGGATCGAACTCCAACCGTTGACGGTCGTCGTCTCCGCCTTCGCCACCGAATCCAGGATCAGGATCGTCGTCAGGAACGCCAGGGTGGCACCGATGATCACGCCCTGCACGACACCAGAACTCGCCACCCAGGAGAGGATGCCACTCATGCGGATCGAGCCGTAGCGATGGGGCAAGTGGCTCGAGCGGTGGGATCCGAACCTAAGGACGAAGCAGATACCATGGCCCACTCGACTGTTGAGCTACTCCGGAGCGATGGACTGGGGTCTCGAGACGCGGCCCGGGTCGGGGCACCGCTCCTGAGCGCGTGTCGGTTCATGCATGCGGATCATGGGACGTCAGGCGCCGGTCCCCGTCGGTTGCCCGTTGTTGTTCGTGCGCGCCCGACGCCCTCCGGGCGCGCCACCCCGCTGGCCGATACGTCTCATCGGGCTGTCCGGCGGAAAGGCTGCCATCGCGGCCGCGACTATGCGACGACGACAACGACATTTCCCAGCTTCTGGCCGGTCTCGGCGTACCTGTGAGCCTCGACCATCTGCTCGAGCGGGAAGCGCCGGTCGATGACCGGGTGCAGCCGTCCCGCTTCGACCAGGCCTCGCAGGTTGGCCAGGTCCTCGCGCGTCGGGCCCGATGCCGCGAACGACACCCGCTTCTTGCTCCCCCTCGACGCCCACCTGGCGCGGACGATCTGCAAGAAGCCCGGATTGGCCATCAGCAGGCATCCGTTCTCGGTCAGCGACCGCACCATGCGACCAGACGGTGTGTTGCGGACCACGTCGAAGATGACGTCGTAGGTCTCAGGACTGCCGGTGAAGTCCTCCTGGGCGTAGTCGATGACGCGATCTGCACCGATCGTGCGCAGCATCTCCAGCTTCGGCGCACTGTCCACCGCGGTCACGTGGGCCCCGAGGTCCTTGGCGAGTTGGACCGCGAAGGTGCCGAAGCTCCCGCCCGCCCCGTTGATCAGCACCCGTCTGCCCGCTCCGTACGTTCGCCTTGCGCAGGAACTGCAAGGCCTCGCCTCCCCCGTAGGGAACGGCCGCAGCCTCGTCGTAGCTCAGGTTCGCCGGCATCGTCGCGATCGCCCCGGTCTGGGGGTTCTCGCGCAGGCAGATGTACTCCGCGTAGGCTCCCAGCCCGATGCCCGTCGCCGCGAAGACCCGGTCGCCCTTCCTGAGCGACGTGACATCGTCGCCTACTTGATCGACGTCACCGGCAAGCTCTTGACCGAGCACGGGTCGTCGTGGTCTGCGGATGCCGAACGCCAGCCGGATCGGCACCCAGATCCAGGGGGCGAAGTCGAATCTCCGCAGCTCGCAATCGGCCGCGCTGACCGTCGTGGCCCGGATCCGAACGAGCACTTCGTCGTCCTTCGGAACGGGCTTCGGCACGTCCACGAGTCGAAGGACCTCCGGTGGTCCGTAGTCCGTGCACACGATCGCTCTCATCGGTGAAGCGTGCGGGCAAGCGCCGGGGCTCGCGGCCTCGCGGCCGTCCCCGGCGCCTCAGCGCCCGGGCAGGGACGGCACCGCGGTGGCCACCTGGGCGCCCAGCGCCGCGAGCCCTACGTCGTGGTCGGTCCGATGCCGTCAGTGGCGCCGGTGATGAGGACGACCTCGCCGGCCACCCGCGAGCCCTGGTCAGGCAAGGCCGACCTCAAGAGGCATGCTGATCACGACCGTTCCCTTCGCATGGCCATCCCCGACATGGCCGATCGCCACGGGCGTCTGATCCAGGGGGTAGCTGCCGTCGATGACAGGTCTGACCTTCCCGGCTTCGACGAGCTCCTTGAGGGCGACGAGGTCCTTGTGGTTCTGGTATTTGACGGACGGGCGCAGCTGCTGGCGCACGAACATCGCCGACACCGTGGCCTCGATGAGGGTCCCCAGGGCACCGCCCGAGTGGCCGCCACCATTCGGCTGCAGCTTGCCGGTGGGGGTCAGTGCGCGCCGGGTCTGTGCCAACGAGTGGTTGCCAACGTTGTCGAGGATGAAGTCGTAGCGCGGACCGCCCTGCGTGAAGTCCTCCTGGGTGTAGTCGATGACATGGTCGGCGCCGATCGAGCGGACCAGCTCCACGTTCCGTGTGCTGGTGACACCGGTGACCTCGGCGCCCAGGACCTTGGCGATCTGCACCGCGAACGTACCCACGCCACCCGACGCGCCGTTGATGAGGACCTTCTGGCCCGACTGGACGTGGCCCTGGTCGCGCAGGAGCTGGAGCGCGGTGGTGGCAGACACCCCGACAGCCGCGGCCTGCTCGAATGTGAGGTCGGCCGGCTTCATGACGAAGTGGTCCTCGGCCGCAGAGGCGTATTGGGCGAAGGCGCCTGCGACCCACCCGAAGACCTCATCACCCGGTCGGAAGCCCGTCACGTTCTGGCCGATCGCCTCGACCGTCCCCGCGACGTCGGTGCCGGGGACGGGGTGATTCGGTCGGCGCAGCCCGGTCGCCAGGCGCATGACGTACGGCTTGCCGCTCATGAGCACCCAGTCTCCGACGTGGATCGATGCCGCGTGCACCCGCACGAGGATCTCGCCATCCCTGACTGCTGGCTTGTCGATGTCCTGGAGCCGGAGCCGTTCCTCCGAGCCGTACTGTTCCTGCACGATCGCCTTCATCGCCTGTCCTCCGTCGGTCAGTCGTCTACGGCTCGGCACGGCGCAGCCGACCAGCATCCGGCCACGTGTCAGCCCACCGCTGGCGACAGGATGCCCCGGCGGGCCCCGGCAAGGCCAGAGCCGTTCGTCACGATGCGGCGCCGGGTCCCACCGAAGGGGTAGTCAGCAGCGGTCAGGGTGGACCGAGGAGGGGCAGGAACGCCAGAAAGGGCGCCAGAACGGTGACCCTCGGCAGCCCATCGCCACCCGCGAGATCGGAACGAGCCCCTCCGGGCGGTGCCGGAGAGGCTCGTCTTCGTTCGGGATGCGATCGGCATGGTGCCGTCGCTGCGGGTCAGCGCTCTGAGATATGACCCCACTGATCCATGACCAGCTCGGGCGTCTTGTGGCCGATGTGGCCCCACTGGTCGACGGTCTGGTCGGCCGACTTGTAGATCACGTGGCCCCACTGGTCGGTCGTGAGCTCGGGCGTCACGTGACCGATGTGGCCCCACTGGTCGAAGGTCTGCTCGGACGCGCCCGTGCTGACCTGGGTCGTGCCCGCCGCCACGGCGGCGTTCGCTCCGGCCCCGGCCGGTGCCACGCACCCGACGACCAGGATCGTGCTCGCGATCAGGCCGATCGGGCTGAGCCGCAGTGTCGCCTTCAGCGTCGTGTTCATCGTGGTTCCCCCCTGATATCTCAAGGCCGTCGGGGCCTTGTCGATGGGCCACATGCTGGTTCCGGATCCTGTGCGGATGTGACCGGCGCGCCGACGCACCGCCGGTCGGTGGCCGGACCCGGCATCTGTCGCGAGGCAGGCGCCCCGGGAGTCGCCGGTCGCACGTTCGAACGGCGAGCGCCTCTGGCCAGCCGGCATCGACACGCCAGCGCCGATGCCGGCACCTATGCTGGCCCCGATGGTCCTTGACGTGCCTCGGATGATCGGCCGAGGGAGCTCGGTGGCCGACCGCGCGGCGGTATCCCGATGCCGGTCGGCCGATCCGTCTGCCAGGTCGGCGGATGAACGTGCCGGCTTCGAGGCCATCCACGTGGTGGGCGATCTCCGATGACACTGCCGACCGGCCCGGCCGTCGCGTTCCTGTTCACGGATATCGAAGGGTCGACGCGACTCGAGCGGTCCGTGGGTCCCGTGCCCTGGGCGGCAGTGGTCGGCCTCCACGACGAGCTCCTCCGGGCAGCGATCGAAGGAGGCGGTGGCGTGGTGGTCAAGACCGAGGGTGACGCCTTCTTCGCCGCCTTCGATACCGCTGTCGCGGCGGTCACGGCCGCAGTGGTGGGGCAGCGCGCCATCGCGGCCGAGTCGTGGGCCGGCAACCTGGCGATGAAAGTGAGGATGGGCATCCATCTCGGCGAGGGTCGCCTGCGAACGAGCCACGGTGCCGGCGATCCGGAGGATTACGTCGGCATCGACGTGAACTACACGGCCCGCATCGCCGCAGCCGCGAACGGAGGCCAGATCGTCCTCTCGGACGCGCTTGTCGGGACGTTGCCGCGGGATCTCGCCCGGCTCGCCGGGATGAGCGACGTCGTGCTCGTGGACGATGGGCCTCGGGCGGTCAAGGACTTCGACGAGCCCGCCCCGATCTACCGGCTTGTCGTCCCAGGCGCCGCCGACGACACCCGCCCCCTGCGCACCACCGAGGTTCCCTCGAACCTGCCCGGCGACGTCACCACGTTCGTCGGCCGCCAGGACGAGGTCACCGCGCTCGCGGACGCCCTCGGCGACAGCCGCATCGTGACGCTGACCGGTCCCGGAGGGAGCGGCAAGACGCGCCTGGCGCTGGCCGCGGCACGGTCGATCCGCGATCGCTTCCCGCACGGGGTCTGGTTCGTGGACCTGGCGGCCGTCCGCGACCCGCGGCTGCTCGAATCGGCCATCGCCTCCACGCTCGGCGTTCGCGAGTCACCGGACCGGGCGATCGGCGAGGCCCTCCACGCCCACCTCCGCACCAGGAAGATCCTCTTGCTGCTCGACAACCTGGAGCAGCTCCTTCCTGACGGGGCGACGATCGTCGCACGCCTGGCTCGTGACGCCCCCGACCTGCGGATCCTCGCGACGAGCCGCGAGTTGTTGCGGATCACCGGCGAGCGGGGCCACCTGGTGCCGCCGCTCGACACCGAGGCCGGCATCGCGCTCTTCATCGATCGGGCACGCGCCCTTCGCCCGGACCTCGAGTTCGGCGACGACGCGCTCGCATCGGTCAGGGCCATCAGCGAGCGTCTCGATGGACTCCCGCTCGCGATCGAGCTGGCCGCCGCACGGGTCCGGCTCCTGAGCCCCACCGCCATCCTCGAGCGTCTCGGACGCAGCCTCGATCTCGGCGGAGGCGCGCGCGACCTGCCCGAGCGGCAGCGGACGCTGCGCGGGGCGGTCGCCTGGAGCTACGAGCTGCTGCCCGACCCGGAGCGACGCCTGTTCGCCCGTCTGTCCGCCTTCGCCGATGGCTGGTCGGCGGAGGCCGCGCTCACTGTCGCGGACCCGGACGGCGAGCTCGGGATCGACCTCCTCGCCGGCCTTGAATCGCTGGCAGACAAGAGCCTGATCCGCGTCGAGGATGGGCGAGGCGATCCGTCGCCGCCCGAGACCCGGTTCAGCCTCCACCCGCTCCTGCGTGAGTACGGCCTCGAGCGACTCGACGAGAGCGGCGAGCGCCCGGACACCGAGGCACGGTTCGCGGGCGTCTGCGTCGAGATCGCCGAGATGGCCGGTCGGGCGATCCTCGGCCCGGCGGGCGAGGACAACATGCGCCGTCTCGACCGCGAGGACCGCAACCTGCGAGCGGCGGTCGATCGGTCGCTCGCGAACGGTCATCCCGATCTGGGCCTCAGGATCATCGGCGCGATCTGGCGCTGGTTCCAGCAGCGCGGACGGATCCGTGAGGCCCGGGCCGTGCTCGCCGATCTGCTTGCGCGTGAAGCGGATGGCGAGAGCCGCGTCCGCATCGGTGGGCTTGCGGCGGAAGGCGGGCTCGCGTACTGGATGAACGACTTCGCGGCGGCCCGGATCGCCTACGAGGAGCGCCTCAGCCTGGCCTCCGAGACGGGCGACCTCGTCCTCCTCGGCGACGCCCACTACGACCTGGGGTTCCTGGCGATGGTCGCGGAGGACGAGAAGGCCCTGCGCGCCCACGAGCAGCGTGCCCTCGACCTGTACACGGCGGCCGGTCACGAGGATGGGGTTCTCCGGGCCCGCCAGGCTCTCGTGCTTGCCGTCTTCCTCGGCGGCGACTACGAGACCGCGCGGGACCTGGAGAACGTGAACCTCGGGGCGTTCCGACGTGCCGGCTCACAGTTCCAGGTGGCCGACAGCCTTACCCTCCTATCCGGGGTGTACTGGCGGCTCGGCGATCCGGCCACGGCCTGGGAGCGCCTGTGCGATGCCCTGCGGCTCTTTGAAGGGATCGACAGCGCGTCGGGGATCGCCAGGGCCCTCGGCATGGCCGCCATCGTCATGCTCTCCGATGGCGATGCGGAAATGGGAGCGCGCGTTGCCGGAGCGACCTATCGGGTGGTCCGCGAGAAGGGTGTCATGCTCGCCCCGGTCAGGGTGCTCCACCTGCCGGATCCGGCCGGCCTCGCCGCTGAGCGACTCGGTGCCGATCGCGCCTCCGTGCTGCTTGCCGAAGGCGACGTGCTCCCGCTCGACGAGGTGATCGCGCTCGTATTGGCGACGCCGCCACCCACCGGCTAGACCGGCTGGCCGGTTCCGCGGGCGTCTCAGCCAAGGTCGACGGCGAAGAACCCGAGGAAGTCAGAGACTCGATCCTTGGGGACTGCGAGATGGGTGGAGGGGGCCCTCCGATCAGCTCCCTACGAGCCTCCCTGGTTTCGACGCGCCGCGATCTCCACGATCGCTGACGCGTGGACCGCGGCACAGTCGAAGATTCGGAAGCCAGGATCGTGTCCCGCGAACGCGAGGGCCAGGTCCGTCCCGCCGAGCAGGACTGACTCGGCGCCAAAGTCCTCGACGAGAGTGCGCCCTGCGCCGAAGAAGAGTTCGCGCTGCGCCTCGGTCACGGTCGCCGCGATGGCCATCGCGGTATAGGCGTCGTGGACCTGCTGGAGCAGGGCCGACGAGGGAGCGACGACCTCGGCGTGCCGTATCGCGCCGTAGAGTCCGGTCTCCATCGCGACCCGGGTACCGATGATCCCCACGCGACGCAGACCCTCGCGCTCGATCCCGCGATCCACTTCCACGAGCATGTCGATGACCGGCAGCGACGACGCGTCCTTGAATGCATCGATGCAGAAGTGGCCGGCGATGGATGTCACGGCGACTGCGCGCGCACCCGCGGCCTGCAGCCGGTCGGTCAGGCGTCGGTAGATCGCCACCTGGGCATCGGCATCGCCGGACGCCTGGTTGCGGAGGAGCGTCGACGTGTCTGCGTGCGCCATCGTCAGCTCGAGGTCGACCCGATGCGCGGCCATGGCGGCGATAAGGGTTCGGTAGTAGAAGTCTGTCGCCGCCGGCCCGATACCGACGATGAGGCCGACGTGCATGGCTCCTTCTGGTCTCCGCTCCGAATCAACCGATCGACGCACCAAGACTAGCGCCGTCCGGCGGCCGAGGTCGTCGTTCGGACGGGCTCGACGCCCACCAGGCGCGCCGCCCAGCTGGATTCCGACCGTAGGCCATCGAGGGCTGGCACGAGCCGGAGTGCCTCGCCGCCACGCGGGGAATGTAGTCGGAGGCCGGCTGACGCTCGTCTCGCGGTCGGTCAACGACCACGTCGAGAACCGTTTCGGGTCGATCGGCGCCATTACCCTCTGAAGGGCGATCGTCGTGATCGTCCCCAGTCGAGGCGACCGTGGACCAGCGACAGCTCGTCGAACGCGCGAGGCAGGGCGATCATGACGCCTTCGCCGAGCTCGTCCGTGGGGCCGTCGCGCGGCTGGACACGGCGGCCCGGCTCATCCTCCGGGACCCGGAGCTCGCGCGCGACGCGGTCCAGGAGGGGTTGTTCAGGGCATGGCGAGATCTGCGTAGCCTGCGCGAACCGGACCGGTTCGATGCCTGGCTCTACAAGCTGACCGTCAACGCCTGCCTCGACCAGGCGCGTCACCGTCGCCGGCGACCGATCGAAGTCGAGATCACCACGCTCCACGCTCCGGCGGGTTCCGACCCAGCCGGCATGCTGGCCGACCGCGAGCTCGTCGACGGCGTCCTCCGACGCCTGGACGAGAGCAGCCGGTCCATCGTCGTCCTGCACTACTACCTGGGGCTGCCGCTGACCGAGGTCGCGGTGGCCCTTCGGATCCCCGTCGGGACCGTCAAGTCGCGGCTGCATCGCGCCCTCGGCGAGATGCGGACCGGGATCGGGACCGACCCATCGACCACCCCGTCCGCGGTCGCCGGAGGCACCCTCGCATGACCGGCGATCGACGCATCGAGCGCGCCCTGCCCACGATCCTCGCGGACCTGGGCACGGGCCCGACGCCCGATTACACCGACCTCCTCCTGGCGCGGACCGCCCGCTCGCGGCAGCGGCCCGCCTGGGTCTTCCCTGAAAGGTGGCTTCCCGTGGATATCGCGACACGTCCGGTCCGGGTCACGGCGGTGCCGTGGCGACTGATCGGCGCCATCGTCCTGGCACTCCTCATCGCCGCGGCGGCCGTGGCGATCTACGTCGGATCCGTGCCTCGCGTACCCCCGCCGTTCGGCGTCGCCGGGAACGGCACGATCGCTTACTCGCTGTTCGGTGACATCTACACCCAGGATGGACCGACCGGGACCGCGAAGGTGATCGTCACCAGCGCGGAGACCGACAATTGGCCGCTCTACTCGCCCGACGGAACGCACGTGGCCTTCGTCCGAAACGTGGAGGGCGACCTGTCGTTCGCGGTCGCGAGATCAGACGGCACCGACGTCCGGAAGGTCAGCACGGTGTCCCTCGGCGATGGGCCCTGGTGGTGGGGCTGGACGCCCGACAGCCGATCGATCGCCGCGGTCTTCCACGGGCCGGACGACGATCGACTGCTGGTCTTCGACACCACGACAACGGCGCCGCCTCGAGAGATCACAACCGGCCTGACGGTCGACGCGGTCGCGTTCCGGCCGCCGAACGGTGACGAGATCCTGTTCCGCGGCGATGATGGCTCCAGGGTCGGGTTGTATCTCATGAAGGCCGACGGCTCAGGACTCCGCCCCATCGTCGGGCCGCGTCCGCTCGTGGTCGGCGACAACGACGGCTCCCAGGGCGACTACCGGAACCCCGCCTGGTCGCCGGATGGCTCGAAGATCCTGTATCAGGAGGCCTCCCCGCAGGACGACGTCGTCCGGCTGTTCGTCGCCAACGCCGACGGATCCGGCGCCCACCCCGTCGGGTACGCGGCGGGCGACCTCGCGGCCGACCTGGCCGTCTGGTCTCCGGATGGCTCGCGGATCGCCTTCGAACGGCACCGGGAGCCGGGCGGCTGGGACTACGCCGTCGTGCGCCTCGCGGACGGGGCCGTGACCACCGTCGATGCGACGATGTCGGACCACGGCTCCTCGCTCAGCTGGGCCCCGGACGGGTCGAAGCTCCTGGCGGTCCCATGGCTCGGCGACCCCGCGATGCTGCTCGATCCCGACGGCGGGCCGGCGATCGCGCTGCCGTTCGGCGCCGACGGCGAGGGGACGACCGGGGGTGGGGCGGGCGCCGGGGCGCACTGGCAGCGCGTCGCGCTTCCCTGACGGATCCGTCTACGGCGGGTCATCGTGGAGCTCCTCCGGGACACCGGAGGAGCTCCAGTTCTCACCGCTCCGTATCCGAAGCGGCCGCCCACTCGTCGCGCGTGAGGGCGTACTCGACGTCGCCGTGTTCCTCGCCCTCGATCCGGTCCGGCCATGGCTGGTGGAACAGTCGGATCCGGCGCAGCCCGGCCTTCTCCATGACCCGCCACGAAGCCACGTTGACCACCATCGTCGTGGCGTAGACCCGGCGAGCACCGAGCTCCGTGAACGCCTTGCGGATCAGCGCCCGGCTGCCTTCGGTCGCGTAGCCGCGCCCCCAGGCCGATGCGATCAGCCGGTACCCGAGCTCGGGCTCGTCCTCCGGGTCGTCGGGCTGTGGGCGCAGGTGGAACCAGCCGAGGAACGTGCCGGTCCGTCGCTCGATCGCCGCCCAGAACCCGTATCGGTCGCCCCGCTCGTAGTAAGCGAGCCAGGACGGAAGATAGTCGTCGCGGATCTCGTCCCGCGGCGTCGGGCGGCCGCCATTGATGTAGCGCATGACCGCGGGATCGGCGTCCAGGTCCGTGACCGGATCGACGTCGCCGGGCGTGAACCGGCGCAGGATCAGGCGCTCGGTCTCGAGATAGACGTGCACCGGGCGATGCTACCGCTCGCGATCCAGCTGCTCCGGCCCACGGGTCCGCCTGGCGCACGAGCCCCGACGCCGGCGACGTCATCCGGCGGCGTCCGTATCTCGTCCGCGGGCGGGCTGAACGCCGGTCGACCACGCCCTAGGGCTGGAACGGCGATGGTCATTCGGATCGTGACCTCCGGTCGATGGACTCGACCGACCCGTCCGACACACTCTTGGACCATGGCCGTCTCGCCGACATCCGACCTGTCCCGATCGCCGATCGCCAAGGCGCAGGAGCGCGTCGGTGCCACGACCCCGGGGACTCCCGAGTGGCGCGAAGCGCAGCGAGCCGCGATCGAGGCGCGCCGGGCGTTCTGGGACGAGATGCGTCGGACATGGCGCCCGGCCTACGTCGATCGGGAGCGGCGGGGCCGGTCCGGCTGATCCCCGACAGGCATCCTCCGTGCGCGGCACGTCCGTCACCCGGGCCCGACGGGCTTCACCGCGGTCCGGACCCGAGGTAAGGTCGTCCACGACGGCGAGCCACCGGCGCGACAAGGGAGGGCTGAGGGGCATGGCAGAGGCGATCGCGGGACGCACCGTCGATCACATCGAGCGCCTTCGTGGCGCGTTCGGCGGCGAAGTCATCACCCCGGGCGACGGCGCGTACGACGAAGCACGTCGCGTCTGGAACGCGGTGTTCGACCGACGGCCGGCGGTCCTCGTCCGCCCGGCCAGCGTCGCGGATGTCGCGACCGCGATCCGGTTCGGACGGGAACGCGACCTCGAGATCGCCATCCGGTCCGGCGGCCACAGTGCCGCCGGCCATTCGACCTCCGACGGCGGGCTGGTGATCGACCTGTCGAGGTTGCGCGGCGTGACCGTCGACCCCGAGCGGCGCATCGCGCGGGCGAACGGCGGAGCGCTGCTGGGCGAGCTCGACATCGCGGCGCAGGCGCACGGTCTCGTATGCCCGGTCGGCGTGATCGGTCATACCGGGGTCGCCGGGCTGACGCTCGGCGGTGGGATCGGCCGCCTCCAGCGTCACTTCGGCCTGACGATCGACAACCTTCGTGCGATCGAGCTCGTCACCGCGGACGGCCGGACGGTTCGGGCGAGCGAGACCGAGGAGCCCGACCTCTTTTGGGGCCTCCGCGGCGCAGGCGCGAACTTCGGGATCGCGACGGCCTTCGAGTTCGGGCTCCATGAGTTCGGCCCGCTGCTCCACCGCGGGGTGCGCATCTACCCGGCCAGCCAGGTCCACGACGTGTGGTCGGTGGTCCGGGACTTCGCGGCGGATGCGCCGGACGCGGTGGCGGT
This sequence comes from uncultured Chloroflexia bacterium, assembly GCA_963781845.1. Lineage (GTDB taxonomy): Bacteria > Chloroflexota > Limnocylindria > Limnocylindrales > CSP1-4 > Chersky-267. The sequence continues at coordinate 261,543 of CAWAHN010000016.1, forward strand.
GATCCTCACCATCGCCCGGGCCGAGCCCGCGGCGGATTACCCCCCGTCGGTGGCCGGCGACCCGATCGTGATCGTCTCGTACAACCACAGCGGGGATGCCCGGGCGGTCGAGCGAGACGTCGCCCCGCTCGGTTCGGGACCCGAGCCCGTCTCGACCACGATCGTCAGCGAACCGTACCTCGAGGTCCAGACCTCCAACGACCTGGCGATGGGCTGGGGCCACCGGTCCTACATCCTGGGTGAGTACGCCGACGACGTCCGCCCCGCTGCGCTCGACGCGCTCGTCGACCTTACGACGCGCGCACCGGATGGGGCCTCGTTCTCGATCACCATCCAGGGTGGTGCGATCGGGCGGGCGCCCGATGAGGCCATGGCCTTCACCGGTCGAGGGGCGCGGTTCGACCTGAGCGCCGACAGCGCCTGGGACGATCCCGCCCTCGACGAGACCAACCGCGACTGGGTCCGACAGGCGATGGCGATCGTCGAGCCGGACGCCGTGATGGGCGGTTACATCAACGAGATCGCCGATACCGGGCCCGACGTGATCCGGACCGTCTACGGCGAGGCCAAGCTCGCCCGGCTCACGACGCTCAAGCGCGCCTGGGATCCCGACAACGTCTTCCGGCTGAACCACAACATCGCACCGTAGGCTCGGCGCGATACCTTCCGCCCGACGACCCGTCGATGCCGGCGGCGCCTCGAGCCCGTCGGGGCGCCTCGAGCCCGTCGGGGCACCCCGTTCAGCCGGTCCGCCGGCCGGCTTCCACCGGTTCGAGCATCAGCGCCTTCATCGGACAACAGTCGACGGCTCGCTGAGCGTCATGGAGCCGCGAGCGGTCGATCGGCCCGGGGCGGAGGATCGGGTAGCGCCACTCGTCCAGCTCGATCAGGTCCGGGACAAGGTCGCCGCACAGGCCGTACCCGTCGCACAGGATCCAATCGACTCGCAGCCGGTCGTCCACGCTAGGCGGCCGCGATCCGCGACCCGGTGGTCGAGCACCGACCCGTCCGCGCGTGGTGCGTGAACTCGTCGCCGAAGACGGTCATCGCGCTGGCCAGCAGCTGGATCGCGCCGTCGGGGTGGTGGCACGCGCCCCGACCCGGGATCTGCGCGATCCACCGCTCGAGGTGGCCGAGATCCTCCGGCCCGGCCTCGCCGGCGACGATCCTCGCGGTCGTGTCTCCGATCGATCGGAGCCCGTGAACGCACGGCCCGCACTGGCCCGCGCTCTCGTTCGCCATGAACGCCATGATCTGCGCCGTCGCGGACACCCCGCAGACGTCGGTCGGAAGCAGACCGACGATGCCACAGCCGAAGGTCAGACCGCGCCGCTTCATCTCGACCGGGTCGAGTGGGAGATCCCAGATCTCGTCAACGGGAGCCCACGTCCCGAAGTACCCGCCGAGCACGACCGCCTGGACTCGGCTCGCGGTCGTGCCGGAGGCGACGGCGATCTCCCCGACGGTCGTGCCGATCTCGATCTCGCGGACGCCCTCGACCTGGATCGCACCGGTGGCTGTGATCAGGACCGTGCCTCGTGACTCGGAGCGGCCGACGGATCGATACCATCCATCGCCGAATCGGGCGATGAGGGCTGCGTAGGCGAGGCTCTCTACGTTCTGGACGAGCGTCGGGCCTCCCGCCACACCATGCTCGGAGACACGCGGCGGGGTCGTGGTCGGCCGGGCATCCCCGGCGTCGATGTAGTGGACGGCAGCCGACGCCTCACCGGCGACATAGCCGACCGGGGCCCTGACGAGGCGGGCCGGACGTCCGAGATCATCCCGGCGCTCCTCGACAGCCCGATCGATGGCGGCCACCGCGGGACCGTGCTCCTCGCCGACGTAGAACACGATCTCGTCGGCGCCGACGGCCTCCGCGGCCAGGATGGCGCCGTCGACCACGAGGTGGGGCCGATGAGTCATCAGGGTCCGGTCCTTGAAGCTCGCCGGCTCGCCTTCGGCGCCGTTCACCACGACCACCGCCCGACCGTCCGCGCGTTCCGCGAGGGCGCGCCACTTGCGTCCCACCGGGAAGCCGGCGCCACCTCGGCCGAGCAGACCGCTCGCCTCGAGCATGGGGACCAGCTCTCGTCGTGCGGCCGCGAGGGGCAGCGCACCGAGCCTCGCGACGTGGGCGTCGAGCCGCTCCCGATCGCCGTCGAGGCGGGGGCCGGCAAGGAGTCGATCGATCGGATGGGATGGCGTCAACGGGTCCTCCGCTCTGCTCCCACGACACGGCGCGATCGCGACCGATGCTGCTCGCTCATCAGCCGGCGCGCCGAAGCGACGGGACGGCCCGCCGCTCTACCCTCACATACCGACGAGGCACCGAACAGTGGGAAAGGTTTCCCCCGTACGAACGAGTGCGGGCAGGCAGGTCGATGGATACTCGAGGGACACGCGCGGCGATCCGTACGAGGAGGGCCTCCAGATTGAGCACGAAGTCGGTCGCCGAGAAGCTCCTGGTCAAGCCGGCGTCGACCGTCTGGACGTCGGACGTCACGCGACTCGGACTCGTCGGGCCGCTCCCGGACGGGGTCGCGACGGCCGAGCGCCTCGGGGACGCGGACGTCGCCGTCGTGTTCGCCGACGACGAAGCCACGCTGCGCCGGATCCTGGACCGGAACGCGGCCGAGCTCGGGCGGCCGCGGGTCGTCTGGGTGGCGTACCCCAAGGCGAACCGGACCGATCTCAACCGGGACTCGCTCTGGCCGATCCTCGTCGAGTTCGGGATGCGCCCGATCACCCAGGTCGCGATCGACGAGGTTTGGTCCGCACTCCGGTTCCGACCGCTGATCGAGGGCGAGCAGGGATTTGCCGGTCGACGGACCTGAAGGGTCGCGTCCCGACGTCCGGCGCCGGCAGCGGACGACAGCCGGGCGCTGGACAAGGTCCGACCCCGCCGGGCGACGGGGTCGGAGATGGACGCATAACGATGCGGGAGCTTAGGGTCCCCAGATCCAATCGGTGAAGCCGATCGCTCGACCCATGCCCGACGCGGCGGTCGGCAGGCTGAGCCCATATCGATGGTTGAGCAGCCACGGCATCTGTCGGGCGGTGATCGTCCCGTTCCAACCGGTGCCGCCGGCCGCTGCGGAGCGAGTCACCACCCCGGCCATCCGCTTGAGCGCGCTCGACGACCAGCTCCAGGCGGTGGTGTTGCCGGCCCGATAGAGGAGCTCGACCTGGAGGCCGAGGCCCTGGATCGCCTCGAGCTGATACGGGATCCCCGGGTCCGGCGGCGGCATCTTGAGCGAGCCACCGCGGCTGACGTCCGACACGACCCCGCCATCGACATTGATCCCGCTCTTCGTGCAGGCCGGGTTCACGGGGGTGTACGTCGTCACGCTGCCCGAGCACGACCACGACAACGCCGCGGAGCTGAGGTTCTGGTTGAACCCGGCGTAGGCGGACCGGTCGCCCAGGAAGCCCTGGGTCACCTTCATCGCGGCGGCGAGGTCGGTCGCGTCCCCGAGGTAGCGATCCGCGGCGATCCGGGCCGCGCCCGCGTAGGCGCCCCAGTTGTTCGGCGAGTTCTCGTGCGTATAGCGGATCGACGTCCAGATCGAATGGCCGCCGATGTTCTTCGTCCGGATCGCCGACAGCCACGAGGCGAAGGCCGGTCCGGAGCTCGATGTCCGCAGGGACGTCAGGTCGGCGGCCAGGACGTAGGCCGTCAGCTGTCGGCCGAGGGCAAGGACCGCATTCGAGCAGCCGACCTTCTGCGTCGGCAGGGCGGCCATGATCGCCGCTTGCGCCTTGGCCTGGTACGAGGCGGTCCCGGTCCGGGCGTAGACCAGCGCGGCGGCCAGCGTCTGGAGGTGATGGTTCGAATTCTGGTTGCACATGTTCGGTGTGCTGAACGAACCGTCGGCGACCTTCTTGAGGGCCGTCCATGCCGCGCCGGTGACCGGGCGGGCGAGCAGTTCCGCCTTCGGCATCAGCAGGTAATCGCCGGTGGCGCCGGAGGCCACGCCCGCCGACCACGGGACGAGGGCTGCGCCGAGGGCCAGGATCGCTCCGATGAGGATCGCCAGCGAGCGCCGGTGGGTCAGATGTGGGCGCTGGGATCGGCCGGTCGCGAAGACGCGGGGCTCGGTCCGATCGTGAGCTGGCTCTGAAGTGGGGTTGATCGCCGGGTCGCGAGACGCCCTCTGGGCGCCTGTATCTACCGCCGACATGGTGCTCCTTCCTGCCTGGACGCCGCCTGGGGACGACGAACGAAGGACTCCGCCTCGCGTGGTCGCTCGGATGCGACACATGGCGCGATGGCGACGCCTGGGGATCCCCACGGACACGTGGGGTGCGGGACGCCTCCCGGGGGGTCCCGTCGGCCTATAGTCTGCCCCGGGTCGCGGATCCGTGCACCGGCGGCCATCGACCCATCCCGACGCGGTGGTTCGCGCGTATCCTCGGCCGGGAGGCTCGTGCATGGCGGCCAACGACTATCACTTCGTGACCACCTGGCAGATCGCCGGCGACGCCCGAGGAGATCTCGGCCGTGCTGGCCGACGCGGATGGGCTCGCCCGGTGGTGGCCGTCGGTCTACCTGACCGTTGACGTCGTCGAGCCCGGCGACGCTCTTGGCCTGGGCAAGGTCGTCGACCTGTGGACCAAGGGCTGGCTGCCCTACTCGCTCCGTTGGCGGTTCACCGTCGACGGATCGGACCCGCCCCACGGGTTCAGCATCGCCGCGGACGGGGACTTCGTCGGGAGAGGGATCTGGACGCTCACGTCTCGGCTCGACCGGGACGATCCGGGCGGACCGAGCACGTCGGTCGAGTACGACTGGCGGATCGTCGCGGAGAAGGGACTGCTCAAGAACCTGTCGCCGCTGATGAAGCCGATCTTCGGCGCGAACCACCGCTGGGCGATGGCCCGCGGCGAGGAGAGCCTCAAGGCCGAGCTCGGCCGGCGACGCGCGGGCGACGATCCCACCCTCCTCGGCGCGATCCCGCCACCGCGGGGCCCGACCTTCCCGCACGACCTCCTCGTCCGGAGACGTCGCCGGAGCGCCTGAGGATCGCGACGCCGCCTGCTACCCTCTGCGGGATGACCATCGAAGCGCTTGACGCCGCGACCAGGGCGATCGCCGAGGAGCTCTCGGTCGACCGGGTCCTCCAGCTCATCGTCGACCGCGTCCGGCCACTGCTCCGCGCCCGATATGCCGCGCTCGGGATCGTCGATCCCCTCGGCAGGATCGAACGGTTCATCACGTCCGGCATCTCCGCCGAGGAGCGTGAGCTGATCGGCGACCTGCCACGAGGACACGGCCTGCTCGGCCTGCTCATCCGGGAGAACCGGTCGATGCGCATCGTCGACATCGCGGCCGACCCCCACCGCCACGGATTCCCGCCGAATCACCCGCCGATGACGACCTTCCTGGGTTCGCCGATCACGGTCAAGGGCCGGTCGGTCGGGAACCTGTACCTGACCGACAAGATCGACGCGCCCGAGTTCAGCGCGGACGACCAGCAGATCGTCGAGGTGTTCGCTCTCCATGCCGGGATCGCCATCGAGAACGCCCGCCTCCACGAGGAGATCCAGCGACTCGTGATCGTCGACGAGCGGGAGCGCATCGGCAAGGACCTCCACGACGGCATCATCCAGAACCTCTACGCCGTGGGCCTGTCGCTCGAGGACGTCCCGCAGATGATGATCGACGCGCCGGACGAGGCGGCGGCCCGCGTCGAGGGAGCGATCGACTCGCTTCACCATGCGATCCGCGACATCCGCAACTTCATCTTCGGACTGCAGCCCGATCTGCTCGGAGGGACGACGTTGCTCGGTGGTACGGCCATCCTCGTCGACGAATTGCGTCTCCACTCGACGATCGACTTCGAGCTCACCCTGGCGGAAGCCGAGCTGGCCGAACCTGACCAGGCGGTCACGCAGGACATCCTGGCCATCCTGTCCGAGGCCCTCGCCAACGTCGCCCGGCACTCGCAGGCGACGCGAGCCGATATCACCGTTCGGACGGAAGGCAGGCTGCTCATCCTCGAGATCGCCGACAACGGGATCGGGTTCAACGGGGAGCGTGGGTCCAGCCTCGGCCACCAGGGCATGCGCAACATGCGCGAGCGTGCGGCCAGGGTCGGTGGCGAGCTCGCCGTCTGGAGCGCTCCCGGCGCCGGATCGCGGGTGACGCTCAACGTGCCCTTGGGGCCGGTGGCATGACCGGCGACACGCCTGTCGCGCCGCTCCGCCTCCTCGTCGTCGACGACCACGAGGTCGTCCGCGAGGGCCTGGTGTCCCTCCTCGACCGACGGCCCGGGTTCCAGGTCGTCGCCCAGGCAGGATCGGTGGCGGAAGCTCTGGCCGAGGCCCGGCGGCACCGACCGGACCTCGTGATCATGGACGTCCGCCTGCCCGACGGATCGGGGATCGAAGCCTGCCGGGAGATCCGCTCGGAGATGCCGGCGACGCGGGTGGTGATGCTGACCAGCTATCCGGACGAGGAGGCGGTCCTGTCCGCCATCGTGGCCGGTGCGAGCGGCTACCTCCTCAAGCAGGTCCGCGCCCGCGACCTCGTGGCGGCCCTCGAAGTCGTCGGCAACGGCGGGTCGCTGCTCGATCCGGCGGTCACCGAACGGGTCCTCGAGCGGATCCGCCGGGTGGCGGCGTCGGATGAACCCGACGAGCTGGCCGGCCTGACGACGCAGGAACGCAAGATCCTGGCGCTGGTCGCCGAGGGGAAGACGAACAAGGAGATCGCGGCCGAGGTCTACCTGTCGGACAAGACGGTCAAGAACTACGTCAGCTCGATCCTGTCGAAGCTGAACCTCGAGCGCCGCGCCCAGGCGGCGGCGTTCGTCGCCAAGCACCGGACGCCCGGCGCCGGCTGACCGTCCAGGGCCGCCGGCCGCGCTGACCCACGGCGGGTTTCGACGACGGATGGCCCATCCGGACGGGCCGGTCGGCCCTCGCCTCGATGGACCAGGGCGAACAGCATGCCCGCATGCTCACGCCCGGCGACCCGTCTCCGAACCCCCGATTCCGGCGGCTGTTGCTCGCCGTCGAGCTGCCGTCCGCCTCCGGGATCCCCGAGGCGCGCGCGCTGGGCCTCGCCGCGGAGCTGCATGCCTCCGTCGTCGTCGTCAGCGTCCTCGAGTCGACGGCGCACCTGCCGGTGACCACCGGACGGGTCGACCAGATCCGTGCGGTCCACGAGCGGGCGGCGAACGACCTCAAGGCTCGCGGGCGCACCCTGGGCGTCGACGTCGACTACCTCATCTGGGAGGGCGACCCGGCCGATTCGATCATCGAGGCGGCCGGCGCGGAGCTCGTCGACCTGATCGTGATCGGGGCCCCCACGGATGACGGCCTGAGCGAGCCGCGGACCCGCGCCGTGTCCGATGCGGTCCTCCGCCGGTCCACGGTCCCCGTCCTGGTCGTCCCCGAACCGTCGCGCCCGGCCCGGCGCGCGATCCGGTCATCCGGCCCAGGGTCCACCGTCGGCCTGCGCTGAGCGACGGTCGGGTCAGGCCGCGCGGCTCCACGCACCCTCGAGCTCGATCGCCGTCACGGTCGCACGTTCAAGCACGCCGAAGGTCGTCTCCAGCTCGCGCGACCGACGCTCTCGATCTGCCGCGTCCTGGGTCATCGATCGCTCGATCGCATCGGCCGTCGCGCGATGGGTCCGACGTAGCTCGGCGATCCGCGCCGCGAAGCGGGCTCGCATGTCGCGCTGGAGCGTCCCCTCGAGCGAGGTCAGCCGTCCGTCGACCTCGAAGCGGACGTTCTCGACGAACCGGGCGACGAACGTCCGCGCCTCCTGGCGTCGATCGGTCAGCTGGCGTCGGCGCTCGCCGGCGACCTCCTTGCCGCCGAAGAACAGGGCGGCCCCGAGCAGGGCCGGCCCGACAAGGGCTGTCCCGAGCAGAGCCCCGAGCATCCCGAGCATCTCGACCCCGACGGTGGCCCCGGCGAGCAGTCCGAACCCGGCGAGCAGACCGGTCTGGAGCATGCCTCCGAACGCCTGACCCTCGGTCCACAGGCTCGATGCATCGAACGCGACGGGCGCGTCATCCGTCGTCCACGCCGAGTCCTCGTCGGCGAGGAGCCGGGCGACCGCCGTCTGGATGCCCGCCGCACCCTCGGTCGTGTCGTCGAACGCTCCCTTGACCGCGTCGGCCACCTGGGCCTGGACCCGGCGGCTCAGGTCGTCCCACTCGCGGCCGGGATCGATCCGCTCGATCTCGTCCTGGGCGTCGCGCAGGATCCGGCGCATCTCCGCCGCGAACGAGAACTCGACGCGGGTCCGCAGGCCCAGGAACTCGTCGTCGAGCCGGACCGACCAGTGCGCACCGGCTTCCTCGAGGGCGGCCGATCGGGCCTGGATGTCAGCGAGCTCGGCGGCGTAGCGGGAGGCCGCCTCGGGGTGGTCGAGCGCCGCGCGTTCCGCCATGACCGGCTCGCGGAGCTGGTCGAGCACGTCTCGCACCTCCTGGAACGCGACCGCGAAGGACGCGGCTCGGGCCCGCCGTGCGACTTCGTCAAGGATGATCCCGGCGAACGACGGAACGCCGCTCTCGCGCTCCAGCGCGTCATCCCCGCTGGCCGCGCCGACGGCGCTCAGGATCGCGCTGACCGGGTGGGGCCTCGTCGCCAGCTCGATGTCGCGAAGGTGGCGCTCGTCGATCTCCAGGATCCGTCGCCACTCGGGGTACATGTCGATCTTGGTCAGGGCGACCACGACGAGCGGACCGGCATCGACCGCGCTCGACAGGAAGCCGAGCTCCGGACCGGTCAGCTCGGCCGACGCATCCGACACGAACACCAACGCATCCGCGATCGGCAGGAAGGCGAGCGTGGCCGCGGCATGTGCCGCGTTGAGCCCGCCGATCCCGGGGGTGTCCACGAGGGTGATCCCACGAGCCAGGAGCGGGTGCGGCAGCGTCACCTCGACCAGCTCGACGGCGAGCCGGTCCCGCGGGTCGCCGCGCTCGGTGACCCACCGGGCCAGGTCCATCGGCTCGACCGCCTCGAGCGTCTCGACGCCCGCCACCCGACGATGGACCGTCGCGCTCGGCTGGGCGCCGTGTCGGAGCGTGGTCACGGTCGCCGTGGCCAGGTCGTCGTCGACGGGGCAGACATCCGCGCCGAGGAGGGCGTTGATCAACGCGCTCTTGCCCTGCTTGAACTCGCCCACGACGCAGATGACGGTGTCGGTCCGATCGATCCTCCGGCCGACGGCCGTGAGCCGGGCGGCGAGGTCGTCACGTCCACTGCTCGCGGCGAGGTCGCGGACCGTCGCCACGAGCCCGGAAACGGCCGTCGCATCCGGGGTCCCGCTCGATCCGTCCGCCGCGGCGAGCGACTCGCGCGGCGGCGCGGCGCCGTCTCCGGGCATCCCGCCGATCCTCCCTCTCATCGACCGACGCCGAGTGTACACTCGGGCACCTCGCACGCGGAGAGCAGCGGTGGACTACGCGCTCGGGATCGATCTCGGAACGACCTACTCGGCCGCCGCCACGGCCCGCGGGGACCGGCTCGACATCTTCCAGCTGGGCGAGCGCGCGGCGACGATCCCGTCGGTCATCGTCCTCCGCGCGGACGGCGAGGTGCTCACCGGCGAAGCCGCAGAGCGGCGGGCGATGTCGGAGCCGCTCCGGACGGCCCGCGAGTTCAAGCGTCGCCTGGGCGACCCGACGCCGATCATCCTCGGCGGGACGCCGTACGGGGCGGAGGCCCTGATCGGTCACCTCCTGCGCAGCATCGTGGCCAAGGTGACCGAGCAGCTGGGCGGCCCGCCGGCGGCGATCGCCGTGTGCCACCCGGCGAGCTACGGCGAATACAAGATCGACCTGCTCCGGCAGGCCGTTCGGCAGGCCGACATCGGGGCGGTGGAGTTCATCACCGAACCACAGGCGGCGGCCCTGCACTATGCGCTCCAGGAGCGCGTGCCGACCGGCGAGGTCATCGCCGTCTACGATTTCGGGGGCGGGACCTTCGACGCGACGATCCTGCGCAAGACCGATGCCGGCTACGACCAGCTGGGTCGGCCGGAAGGGATGGAACGGCTCGGCGGGATCGACTTCGACGAGGCCATCTTCGCCCACGTGATGACGACGGTCCGGGCGGCCGGGGTGAGCGTCGACCCGAACGATCCCGCCACGCTTGCCGGCGTCGCCCGCCTGCGCGAGGAATGCCGCCGGGCGAAGGAGGGACTGTCGACCGACACGGACGCGACGATCCCCGTGTACCTGCCGGGCATCCAGACGGACGTGCGCCTCACCCGTGAAGAGTTCGAGGCGATGATCCGGCCACGGATCCGCGAGACGATCCTCGCCCTCGAGCGGGCGGCCCGGAGCGCTGGGCTCGGGTTCGACGACCTCGATCGGATCCTGCTCGTCGGCGGGAGCTCACGGATCCCGCTCGTCGCCGAGATGGTCCGCGAGGCGACACACCGGCCGATCGCACTCGATGCCCATCCCAAGCACACGATGGCGCTCGGGGCCGCGTGGGTGGCCGAGCATGGTCTCGAGACCGACCGGGCCGCGGACGGCGGTCCGGTGCTCGGCGCCGCAGCCGTCGCCGGCGTCGCGGCCGGCGCAGGGGTGCCCGCGGCCGAAGCGCCGCCGTCAGCGGACGTCGGGACGGCGTCGGCGGCGACCGGCGCGGAGCGGACAGCCGCGGGCCCGCCGCCTGCCGACGGGACGGCATCGCCGATCGCACCGATCGTGGCCAGCGGCGAGCGCGGCGAGCGTCGCGGGAGCCGGAGGCCCGACGTCGGCGAGCCCCGACGCGACCACCGCCCAGGGCCGATCCGGCGGGGTCCCACGTGCCGGCATCGCCGGCCTCCTCGCGCTGGCGATCGTGATCGCACTCGCGGCGGGCGCGTACGCCGTGATCGGCTCCAGGTCCGATGGCGCCGGAGCGTCGCCGACGGCCAGCCTCCCGGTCGCTCAGGCATCGATCCCCGCGCCGTCGACCGCCAGCCTCGCGCCGAGCGCCGGCCCATCCTCGGTCGCCGTGGCATCCCCGAGCGCGGCCCCGACGGCGACCCCGGCACCCACCCCCACCCCGACGCCGGCGGGCAAGCAGGCCAGGATCACGGCCATCACCGTGAAGTCGGGCGTCTACGTCGTGACCTACGAGGTCTTCGGATACAAGCAGAAGCTCCCGGGAATGCACGTCCACTTCTTCTTCGACACGGTGCCCCCCAAACAGGCCGGCATGCCGGGCGCCGGCCCCTGGTACGTCTACGGAGGTCCGATCCCGTTCAGGGGGTACAAGGTCTCCGACCGCCCGGCCAAGGCGACCCAGATGTGCATCCTCGTGGCGAACCCGGACCACTCGGTGATCCAGGACACCGGCAACTGCGTCGACCTGCCGAAGTAGGCGGGCTCGAGCGTTGTCGACCGAGCCGGGAGGTCTCCTCGAGCAGGTCCGTCGGATCGCGCTCGATCTGCGCGGCCTGGTCGACGACGATCTGGTCCCGGCGGTCGAGACCGCCAGCCGACGGCTCGACGAGCCGCTTCGGGTGGCCATCGCCGGTCGAACGAAGGCCGGCAAGTCGACCCTGTTGAATGCCCTCGTCGGGGAGCGCCTGGCGGCCACCGACGCCGGTGAGTGCACGAGGATCGTGACGTGGTACCGCTACGCGGCAGGCTATCGGGTGACCTGCGAGCTCCGACCGTCCGGGGCCGCGGAGCTGCCGTTCCGCAGGGAGAACGGCGCGCTGCTGATCGAGCTCGGCGGGCTCGACCCGACGGGGATCGAGCGGATCGATGTCGGCTGGCCCTCACGTCGACTGCTCGACCTCACCCTGATCGACACGCCCGGCCTCGGGTCGAGCGACGAGGTCTCCTCGGCGCGGACCGTGGCTGCGCTGCTCGACGACGAAGGCGATCGCCCGGGCGAGGCCGATGCGGTCATCTACCTGATGCGGCATCTTCACCGGTCCGACGCCCAGTTCCTGGAGGCCTTCGCGGATCACTCGCTGGCGCATGCCTCGCCGGTCAACGCGATCCTCGTCCTGTCCCGGGCCGACGAGATCGGCGCCGCTCGCGCCGATGCACTCGAGTCGGCGCAGGCGGTGGCGACCCGCTACGCCGACGATGAGCGGATCCGCGAGCTCGCCTCGGGCGTGGTCCCGGTGGCCGGCCTGATCGCCGAGACCGGGGTCACGCTTCGCGAGCAGCAGGTCACCTGGCTGCGCGAGATCGCCGCACTGGCCGACGCCCGCCGGGCGTCCCTCCTCCGCTCGGTCGACCGGTTCCGTGACCCGGATCTCAATCCGCTCGGCTCGGACATCCGCGAGGAGCTCCTCGAGCGACTCGGCCTGTTCGGACTGCGGCTGACCGTCGGCCTGCTCGTCGAGGACCGCGAGCTGACCGCGACGGGCCTGTCCCAGGCGCTGATCGGCCGGTCCGGGATCGCGCAGCTCCGCTCGATCGTCGAGGATCGATTCGCGGGCCGCGCCGATGCGCTCAAGGCGCGGTCAGCCTTGAGCGCCTTCCGCGGCATCGCCGACGAGCTCGTGCGACGCGGCCGACCGGGCGCCGCGACGATCGCTGCGGACATCGAGCGACTCGAGGCCGGTTCCGAACAGCTCGCGCTGCTCCGGCTGCTCCATCTGGTCCTCGCCGGGCTGGTCGAGGTGAGCCCGTCCGAGCGCCTCGAGATCGATCGCCTGACCGGATCGACCGGGCCGGCCGAACGAGCCGGCCTCGATCCGGGCGCCTCACCGGATGCGATCCGGACCGCCGCGCTCGGCGGGGTCGAGCACTGGCGCGTCCGGGCGGCGAATCCGCTCACCGATCGCCGGGCGACCGAGGCGGCCGAGATCGTGATCCGGGCCTACGAACGCCTCTATCTCGACGCCGTCGACGGGGCGACACCGCCGCTCGCCTGAGCCGCACCCGGGAATCAGAAGAGGGACCGCCGGATGGCGGCCCCTCTTCTGTGCGTTGGGGGGGAAGCGCTACGGGTTCGCTGGCCGCGTCCCGAGCGTGAGGGAGATGGTGGTCGGCTGGCCGTCCCGCGAGACGTCGAGGGTCACCGTCTTGCCGGGCGTGAACCCGCTGATGACCAGGTCGAGCGGATGGCTGCTGTCGACGACCTTCCCGTCGACGGCGGTGATGATGTCGCCCTCGCGCAGGCCGGCGGCCTCCGCGGGGCTCCCCGACACGATCGCCGGGGCGGCCTGGGCCGTCGGGTCCTGGACCGTCGGGTCCTGGCCGGTCTGGCCGGTCTGATCCTGGACCGCGGCCGCGCCGATGAGCGCGCCCTGATCCACGGTCAGGTTGTTCGCCTTCTTGATCGCCGGGTCGATCATCTCGAACCGGATCCCGATCCACGGCCGGGCGAGGGGCTGCCCGGCCGACGCCTGCTCCATCAGCGGCTTGGCGATGTCGATCGGGATGGCGAAGCCGATGCCCTGGCTCTGGCTGGCGACCGCGGTGTTGATCCCGATGATCTTGCCGCTCGGATCGAGGAGTGGGCCGCCGCTGTTGCCCGGGTTGATCGCGGTATCGGTCTGGATGAGGTTGGTCAGCTGGCCGGTCTCGACCGGGATGCTCCGGCCGACCGCGGAGATGATCCCGCTGGTGACCGAGTCGGTGAAGGTGCCGAGCGGGCTGCCGATGGCGATCGCCTGCTGGCCGACCTGGATCGAGGCCGAGTCGCCGATCGTCGCCGTCGGCAGGCCGGTCGCCTGGATCTTGACGATCGCGAGGTCGGTCAGGGTGTCGACGCCGTACACCGACGCGTCGAACTCACGGCCGTCGTTGAGGTGGACGGTCAGCGACGACGGGTCGCCCTCGACCACGTGATGGTTGGTCAGGATGAGGCCGTTCGCATCGAAGATGACCCCGGAGCCCGTGGCCGTGCCCTGGCCGGTCTGGCCGGTGGTCGGGTCGGTCGCGGTGACGCCGTCGGCGACGATCGTGACGACGGCCGGGCTGACGGACTTGGCGATGTCGACGATCGATGCCTGGCCGCCGGCCGGCGCTGCGGCCACGACCGGGGTGATGACGGGACCGGGGGTCGCTCCGGCCTGGCGGCCGAACGCGCCGGTCGCGCTGCCGACCAGGAACGTACCGCCCGACGCGAGCAGCGCCGACGCCATCACGGCACCGACGACGAAGCCCGGGCCGACCGAGCTGCGGCGGGCGGTGGTCTTGGCCGCCGGCGTCGGCAGGACGGGGGTCGGGACGGCGCTGAACGACGGCTGCGGAGCGCCCGTCACAGGCGCCTCGGCGATGGGAGCTCCTGGTGCCGGGGCCTCAGGAGCGGTCGACGCCCACGTCTCGGGCGTCCATGAAGGTCGGGGGCCATCCATGATGAAGTCCTCTGCGCCGGACGGCCTCGCCCGTGCGAGGACCCGTTGCCGGGGTGGTTCGAGACCCACCCTGACCAGGTGCGGTAAATCCGCGGTCCGGAAACGGTGAAGGTTCCTGCACCGTGGCAATTCCTTAACCATCGCGCCGGCGCGTATCCTCCGCTCGAGAGGTACCCGTGTCCGATCGACGCCGCTCGTTCGCCTATCCCACCGGCCAGCTGCTCGCGGTCGTCGACGATCCGACGAGGGCGGCCGAGACCGGGCGAGCCCTCGTCGCGGCTGGTCGGTCGCCCGCCGACGTGACCGTCCTCCGCGGCGATGAAGGGGCCGATCGACTCGACGGACTCGGTCGGGTCGGCGGGCCCTGGCGACGGGTCGTCCGTGCGTTCCAGTTCATGACGATGGACCAGATGCCGGACTTCCTGACCTACGAGGCGGCGCTCCGCGACGGGCGCGCCGTCGTGGCGGTTCGGACCCCCGACCGGGCGACGATGCTTCGGGCGCGCGATGTCCTGCTGGGGTCCGGTGCGCATTTCATGAACTACTTCGGTCGCTTCTCGACCGAGGAGCTCGTCCGCTGGCAGGGGCCGGAGCTCGCGGCTCCCGACTACATGCGCCGCTGATCGGCCGTCGGCGGCAGCAGCCCCCGGGCTCGCGCGCCGTCAGCGGCCGCGGACCGGGGCCGCTTCGATCGATGCCCGGAGGGAGCGCGCCCGGGCGGCCGATGAGGTGTTCGCCTTCTGCTCGAACAAGGCCGCCGAACTGTCTGCGGCGGCGATCGCCTCGTCGTCTCGACCGGCCATCCAGAGGACCTCGGCGAGGTCGATCGCCGCATAGCCCTGCGAATCGGGATCCTGGGCCGCCCCGATGATCCCGACGGCGGCCTCGGCCAGCGATCGCGCCTCGTCGAACTGACCCTGTCGGGCGAGGAGCTTGGCGCGGACGCTGCGCCACAGGTATTGGGTCGCGACATCGTCCTCGGCCGCGATCTGCTCGCTCTCCTCGGTCATCCGGAGCGCCTCGTCGTCCCGACCCTGGCGATAGAGCGCCTCGGCCAGGAAGGCAGCGGTGGTCGAGATGTAGTTCCGCTCGCCCATGGCGGCGAGCGCGTCGTAGTCGCGTCGGAGCTCGCGCTCGGCCGCCAGCGCGTCACCCGCGATCAGCTCGACGGGACCGGATGCGATCGCCGAGGTCAGGGCGGCGGCGAACCTCCAGCCGAGCTCGTCGAGCGTCGCCCGACTCTGCCGGTAGAGCCTCCGCGCCTCGTCGAACCGACCACGCATCGCCTCGAGGTTGGCCAGTGCGCGGAGCGTGTAGGCCTCCGACTTGCGGTCGCCCCCGAGCTCCGCCAGGACCCGCTCGACGATGGCGATCGCCTCGGGCACCGGCGTGGGGCCGAGCTGGGCGCAGGTGGCCAGAGCGGGCAGGACGCGCAACTCCATCGGCCGATCGCCGGCCAGTCGCGCCTCGTCGATCATCCGGTTGGCGGCCGCCTCGGCGTCGAGGTAGCGACAGCCCGCGAAATGGACGTTGGTCAGGAGGCGCCAGGCCCGGGTCAGGCCGCGATGGTCGCCGCTCGCCTCGAGGACCGCGATCGCGGCGTTCACCTCGTCGATGACCTGCGCCTCCGGCTCGTCGCCTTCGGTGCTGTAGTGGAGGTACTGCCGGACGAGGCGGGCGGTCGTCTCCATCGATCGGTCGCCGAGCGCGGCGGCGCCGTCGATCGCCTCGGTCAGGACCGCGTCGGCGGTCGTCAGCTCGCCCGCCTCGGTGAGGGCCTCGCCCGCCTCCGTCTGGAGGACCGGACGATCGTGGGAGCCGGGTGGCAGGAGGGCCGCCGCGCGCTGCAGCAGGTTCGCCGCGGCGGGCATGTCGCCCCGAGCGAACGCCCGCCGCCCGGCCGAGGCGAGGCGCTCCGCCGCGCGGATCCCGAGGTCGCGTCCGTGCTCGTCGAGCGGCCCGAGCTCGGCCAGGTAGCGGTGGGCCTGCTCGAGGTGGTAGCCCAGGATCTCCTCGAACTCGAGCGCCCGGTCCCGGTCCGCGTTCACCCCGTCGGCCCAGGCGACGAACCGCTCGTGGAGGGTGGCCCGGGTCCGTTTGAGCTGGCCGTTGTAGGCGGCGTCGCGGATGAGCACGTGATGGAACCGGAAGCTGCCGTCGCCCTCGACCGCCGAGGGAGCCGGATGGACGAGCTGCTTCCGATCGAGCGCGGCGAGGTGCTCGGTCGAGCTCGGCATGGACGGCCTCCGGGGCGAGCCAGCGGACGGCCGACTCCTGGAAGATCAGGCCGATGACGGATGCCGGCTCGACCACGGCTCGCTCCTCGCGTCCGAGCCGGTCGAGTCGTGCCGCCAGGAGCGCCTGGATCGTGGGCGGGACCTGGATCTCCCCGACCTCGTCGGCGACCCGCCAGCGGCCCTCGTCGCGGCGCAGGACGCCCTCGTCGATGAGCATCGACACGAGCTGCTCGACGAAGAGCGGGTTGCCCTCCGCGGCGACGATCACCCGGTCGCGGACGGCGGGCACCAGGCCGGTCTGCCCGAGCAGGTTGTCGACGATGGCGGTCGAGTCCGTCTCGGTCAGCGGGTCCGAGCACGATCCGCTCGGCGCCCGGCGCTGCGGCCCAGTCCGGCCGATCCTCGAGCAGGTCGTGGCGCGCCGTCGCCAGGAGCAGGGCCGGGGCCTCGAGGTCGGCCCCGGCCAGCTCGTCGAGCAGGTCCAGGAGGGTCGGCTCGGCCCAGTGGATGTCGTCGACGACGACGACGAGCGGGCGTCGCTCGGCGAGGATCTCGATCAGCCGGCGGACGGCCCAGAACGTCTCCGCCAGCGGGAACGCCGCGGCCGACAGCCCCGTGGCCGACGCGATCCGGTCGGCGACCTCGACGTCGCCGAGCGAGCCCGAGCGAGGCGGGCCCGCCCACGCTCGGGCGGGTCGTCGTCCCGGATGTCCGCCGCTCGCCGGACGATCTCGACCAGTGGCCAGAACGTGATCCCCTTGCCGTACGGCAGGCAGCGACCGCGGACGACGTACGCCTCGGACGCGACCGATGCGAGGAATTCGCGGGTGAGGCGCGACTTCCCGACGCCGGCATCGCCGATGACGCGTGACCGAGCCGCAGCCGACGGACGTCGACGGCGCGCGCGGAAGGCGTCCCGGAGCCGGTCCATCTCCCGGTCGCGACCGACCATCGGGGTCGCGTCGGGAGCCTCGACCGGCTGGTCGTCCCGAACGGCCACGAGCCGGTAGGCCGGCACGCGTTCGGCCTTGCCCTTGAGCTCGAGCGGCTCGACGGCCTCGGCGACCACGGTGTCGCGGACGAGGCGGTGGGTGAGGGGTCCGAGCAGGATCTCGTTCTCCGGCGCGGCCTGCTCGAGCCGGGCCGCGGTGTTGACCGGGTCGCCGGTGACGAGCCGCTGACCGTCGGTCGGGTCGCCGGCCACGACCTCGCCGGTGTTGACCCCGGTCCGGTTGGCGAGGCGAACCCCCCAGCGTCCGATCGAGCTCGTCGTTGAGCCTGCCCAGGGCCGCCTGCATCCCGGCGGCCGCGCGGACCGCCCGGAGCGCGTCGTCCTCGTGGACGGTCGGCAGCCCGAAGACGGCCATGATCGCGTCGCCGATGTACTTCTCGACCGTCCCGCCGTGGCGTTCGAGCTCGACCCGCATCGCGTCGAAGTAGCGGGTCATCACCTCGCGGAGCGACTCCGAGTCGAGCGCCTCGCCCAGGCTGGTCGACCCCTTGAGGTCGGAGAAGACGATCGTGACGGTCTTCCGGATCTCCTGCGCCGGCAGCGGCGGGACGAGCGGCGTGCCGCAGAACCCGCACAGCCGGAACCGCGCGGGGTTCTCCTCGCCGCAGCCGGGACAGATCTGCATCGGGTCCGGTCAGATCGTCGGCGCGACGGCGCCGAACCCAGGTGCCGCTAGATGTGGCCGCGCGGGTCCGCCATCGGCACGCTGAAGGTCACGAAGACGTTGCCCGCCTTGTCCTTCGAGCGCGACAGGACGCACGGCCCACCGGACGGCTTGCTGCAGTTCTTGCACGTCGGGAGGATACCCGGGTCGTTCGGGGCGATCGTCGCGCCGTACTTGTTGACGAAGGATTCGTTCGGGGTGCTGAAGCAGACCTCGTACTTGGAGGCGGGCTTGGTCACGGCTGCGGCCGCCAGGCCGATCGTGATCGTCTTGCGTCCCTGGCTCGGGGTGACCGCGAAGGTCAGCACCTCCGAGGTCGCGACGTAGTAGTGGTTCACGGCGTTGTTGCAATCGACGGAGTCGACCCCGAAGGTCATCGTCAGCAGCCCACCGGGGGCATTCGCGCTGACGGTGGCCGTCGTCGTGCTGGAGGTGGCGCTCCCGGAGCACTGGCCGGTGCAGGCCTTGGCCACGTCGGCGACGTCGAACGCGTTCGATGTGGCCGGGTCGATCCCCGATCCGGCGGTCGCCTTGAGCTTGTAGCCGTCGCCGCTCAGGTCGATGGTCGGGGCGAAGGCCGCGATCCCGCCGCCGCCGGTGGCCGCCGACGTCGTCCCGCCGAGGGTCGCGCCGGACGTCCCGGTGCCCGAGGCGATCGCGAGGGCGATCGTGACACCCGCCACGCCGGCCGGGTTCCCGGCGCCGTCCCGCAGCTGGACCTGGATCGCCGGACCGTTCGGGTCGCCGGCGGTGTTCGTGATGGTCTTGCCGATCCCGGCCGTCGACGGTCCGTGTCCAGCGACGAACGCGAGACTGCAGGCCTGGACGGTCGCGGTCAGCTGACTCGCCGGATCCTGGGGCAGCACCCACGCGTACGGGCTCGAGTAGGTGTAGGTCTGGTGGGCGACCACGGCCCACGTCGCCGCGCCGCTCGTGCCGCAGGCGATCGTCGCCTGGATGGAGACCGTTGCTGTCTGGCCCGTGTGGTCGAGGTCGACCCTGTCGATCGTGACGACATCGCTCGCGATGGTGACGGGCAGGACGGTCGAGCCGCGGGTCGCGCTGGCACCGGTCACGGTGAAGCCGGCCGGTGCCGTGATCCGGGCGGACCCGAGCTCGTTGTGGTGGAACCAGCTGTCCTCGACGAGCTGGGTGAGGGTGACGGTCGTCGTCGACGCCGTGCCCGCCGAGGCGGTCGTCGGATCGATCGCGGCGCGGTAGGTCGGACCCGAGCTCCCCCCGTTGGCGAGGGCTGGGGTAACGAGTGCCAGAGCCACGGCGAGCGCCATCAGGCTGGCGACGACGGTGCCGCGAACGGACCGCCGGACGGACGACGACATCTTCACTCCTCCTGGACCGGACCCGGGCACGGATCGAACGTCCCAGGACAAGCCGACCCCGAGTCTGGCACGCCCCTAGGACCTGCAAGGATACTCACGGGGCGATGATGTCGTACACCCGTCAACGAGGCGTCGTTCGAGGTCCAGCGGGCCTCCGGGTCATCTCGCCTGGCTGATCTCGATGAGGTGACCGTCCGGATCGCGGAAGAACCCCCGGATCTCCCAGTCCGTCTCGCTCAGCGGGGCAAGGAAGGTCGCGCCTCGACCGGCCAGCGTGGCGTGCGCGGCCCGAGCGTCCGGGACCCGGATCGTGAGCTCGTGGCTGACGACGTCGGGGTCGGTCGGCGGCGCGAAGGAGGTCGCGGGCTTGTCGACGGTCGGGCCGCCCGGGGTCACCAGCAGCAGCCAGGTTCCGAGGAACCGGAGCACGCACGAGGTCCCGCCGTACTCTCGGTGGATCGTCGCACCGAGCACGTCCCGATAGAACTCGCGCGACCTGACGAGATCCGACACGACGAGGAGATGGGTCAGCTCCATCCCCTCAGCCGGGAAGTCGGCCGCGCCCGGGCCGGTCATGCCGGTCCCGTCGGCTGGGCGTCGGGGCCGGCGGCAGCCAGCCGTCGCAGCGTCTCGCGAAGCTCGCCTGCGAACCGACGCTCACCGATCACTTCCAGGGCGGCACCCACGAACCGGCCCTTCAGGGTGGTCGCGATCCGCTGGAAGTCGACGACGACGTGGCAGCCGCCTCCGGCTCGCCCGCTCACCCGGTAGTCGATCACCGTCCCGGTCCTGAAGTTCGGGGCCTCGATCAGGGTGAGCCGGACGTGCCCCGGGTCCGACCAGTCGTACCGCTCGCGCGCCCAGACGCCACCCAGATCGTCGGACCCCTCGGTCACGTCCGCCCAGCCGTCGCCCAGCTCGTGGACCTTGTAGAGCGTGGCCGACAGATTCGGCCACCACTCAGGTCGCCGCGCGGTGAAATCGGTCAGGGCCGCGATGAATCGTTCGGGCGAGACGTCGCCGTCCGCCTCGTAGTGGAGCTTGGCCATCCCGACCTCCATGCATCGCTCGGCGCGTCACGCGCCACTGTCGCACAGCTCCGGCCCCGTAGCCCAGGGATCCGGCGGGGCCGCCGTCGCCCATCCAGCCGGGTGGCCCACCGGAGGTGCGCCGCGGCCCCGCCGGGTATCGTGTGAACCTCGGCGCTCCCCGATGGCTATCCATCGATACTGGCGTCGAAGCGATCACGCACGGGAGGCGGCTTGCTCCGGACGATCGGCCTGTGGCGCGCCGTGGTCAACCGCAGCCGCGCCGATCGTTCGGTGGTGACCGCGGCGTTCGTCCTGCTGGTCTGCGCGATCACCCTGGTCGCCACCGGCGTGCTCTACGGCGACACCGTGGCGATCGGCGGGCTGCGACGGGCGGTCCTCGACGCTCCGGCGGCCGACCGCGCGGTCGTCGTCCGGACCTCGGCCAGAGTCGACGACATCCCCGCCCTCGACGGGGTCGTCCGCGAGCAGCTGACCGAGGCGATCGCCCCGACCGGCGGCGACGTCGCGCTCGTCGCCCGGAGCGCATCGCTGGCGCCGGTCGGCCTCGACAGTACCGCGGCCCGGAGCCGGCTGACGGCGCTGGCGAGCTTCGAGGATCTCGACCGGCACACCACCCTGACCGCCGGCCGCTGGCCGGTCGTCGGCCGCGACCCGCTCGAGGCGACCCTGTCCGAGGGCGCCGCCGCCGCCCTGGGGCTCAAGGTCGGGGATCGGGTCGAGCTGTCCCGCAGCTCGAGCGGCCCGTCGATCGGCGTCGAGGTCGTGGGTCTGTGGCGACCCGCGGTCGACGACACCTACTTCCTCGGCGACCAGCTCGATCTCGGCGGCGTCCGGACGGAACCGCAGCTGACGACCCGCGGACCGTTCGTCGTCGCCCTCGCGGACCTGGAGGGCAGCCCGGTCGGGCGCGACCTGACGGTCGAGTGGCGCGGCGTCCCCTCGATCGACGGCCTGCAGGTCGACCGGGTCGACGCGCTGCGCGGCGGCATCGACGGACTCAAACCGCGGCTCCGGGAAGCGCTGCCGCGGGGTCGGGACATCGCGGTCCTGACCGGGTTGCCGGGGATCCTGACGGACGTCGGGCGATCGATCCTCGTCAGCCGCAGCGGCGTCACCCTCCTGACGATCCAGTTCGCCGTCCTCGCCGGGTACGCCGTCCTCCTCGTGGCCGGGCTGCTGGTCGAACGCCGTCGGTCGGAGACGGCCCTGCTCCGGTCCCGTGGCGCGACCTCCGTCCACCTTGTCGGGCTGGCGTTCGGCGAGGCGCTCCTGCTGACCGTGCCCGCGACCATCCTCGCGCCGGTCCTCGCGGTCGGGGCGGTCCGCTTCATCGGTTCGATCGGCCCGCTCGCCGACACCGGGGTCGTCCCGGCGGTCGGCATCGACGCCCGTCTCGTGGCCGTCAGCGCCCTGGCCGGGCTGGCCTGCGTCGTCGTCCTGACCCTGCCGGCCCTCGCGATGGGCGGTCTCCCGCTCGGCATCCGCGCCTCGCTCGGACGACCGGTCGGACGGACGATGGCGCAGCGACTCGGCATCGACCTCGTCCTGGTGGTGCTCGCCGGGGTCGCCCTGTGGCAGCTCCGCCTGTACGGCGCCCCACTCACGCACGACGCGCACGGCGTCCTCGGCATCGATCCGCTGCTCGTCGCCGCGCCGGCGATCGGCCTCCTGGCGGGCGCGGTCCTGTGCACCCGGCTGATCCCCCGCCTGGCCGAGATCGGCGAGCGCGTCCTGGGCCGTCGCCGCGGGATCGTCCCGCCGCTGGGTTCCCGACAGGTCGCGCGGCGGCCGCTCCGCTACACCCGCTCCGCGCTCCTCCTCGTGCTGGCGGCGGCGCTCGGGACGTTCGCGGCCGCCAGTGCAGCGACGTTCGCGCGATCCCAGGTCGACCAGGCCGCCTACCAGTCCGCGGGCGACGCCAGGGTGGCGATGTCGGACTACCCGGACCTGCCCGACTGGGCCGTCGGATCGGCCGATCGGTCGGTGCCCGGGGTCACGGCCGCTACCCCGGTCAACCTCGCCTCGCTGGAGATCGGCCGGACCGTCCGCGACGGCCGGGTCCTGGCGGTCGACCCGACCGCGGTCCAGGCGATGCTCACGATGCCGCCCGACGACGGTCCGACCCCGGCCCTGCTCGACAAGCTCGTCGCGGCGCGCCCGACGACGACCGCCGTCGCGATCCCCGGCGAGCCGCGCCGCCTCGGCTTCACGGTCGACGCGGACCTGAGCGTCAACGCGGAGGCGTCGGGCGGGACCGAGGTCCCGACCGATTGGGATGCCGTCGGGCTGACCGTGGTGGTCCAGGATGCCGACGGACGGCTCCACCGGATCGACGGCGGGACGATGGGTCCGAAGGCGACCGGGCACCGGATCGAGGTCCCACTGTCGTCCATGGTCGACGGCCTGGTCACCCGACCCGCCTACCCGCTCCGCCTGGTGGGCCTGGAGCTCGACCTGACGCCACCGACGAACCTGGTCGTCGACGGCAGCGTGGAGCTCACGGGACTGTCCGCGAGCTCCACCGAGGCCGGTCCGGACTGGACGCCGGTGGCCTTCGATCCCGGGGCCGCCGGCTGGTCGTGGAACCGCACCGCGGCCGAAGGCACGACGGCCTACCGGCCCCCGGCCGGATCACCGGGCCGGATCGAGGCCGGCCTCGGTGACGATGCCTCGCCCGCCGTCTTCGGGTCGTTCGACCGACCGGGGGCGATCTATCGGCTCACGACGTCGCCGAGCGGCGATGGGATCCTGCCGGCGATCGCGGGTGACCGACTCCTCGCGTCGACCGGGGCAAGGGTCGGAGACACGATCGCCGTGACATCCGAGGCGCATCCGATCACGGTCCGGATCGTGGGCAGGACGGCGTCGTTCCCGCCGCTCGACCCGGATTCGGCCTTCCTGGTCGTCGACGGAGCGACCTTCGACCTCCTGACGTTCTCCGCGACGAACTACCCGGTCATCGCCGACGAGTGGTGGCTCAGCCTGGACCCAGCCGGCTCGGACGCGGCGCTCGCGACGCTCCGGAGCGCCCCCTATTCCGCGGCCGGGATCGTCGAGCGCGACCAGCTCAGCCGCATGCTCGCCGGCGACCCGGTCTGGCTCGGCGTGGTCGGGGTGCTGGCCCTGGGTGCGGTCGCCGCCATCGTCTTTGCCGCGATCGGCTTCATCGTCAGCGCGACGGTCACGACCGACGAGCGCCTCGGCGAGCTCGCCCTGCTCCGGGCGCTCGGCCTGTCCCAGCGCCAGCTGTCGACGTGGCTGACGGTCGAGCAGGTCTTCCTGCTGGCCGTCGGGCTCATCGGCGGGTCGGCGCTCGGATGGCTCCTGGCCTGGCTCGTGCTTCCGTTCTCGACGCTCAGCGCGAGCGGTGCCGCGGTGATCCCGGCGCCGGTCATCGTCGTCCCGTGGGAGTCGATCCTGCCGGTGTACGCGGTGACCGTCGTGATCCTCGTCGGAGCCGTCCTCATCCTCGCCCGGCGGATGCCCGCATCGAGCGTGAGCAGCATCCTTCGGGCGGGCGGGGAATAGGCGTGGCCTGGCTGCGGATCTCGCTTCGCCGCCTCGGGCAGGAGCGCGTGCCCGCGCTCGGCCTGATCCTCCTCGTGCTGGTCACCGCGTTCCTGTTCGCCGTGGCGCCGCGCTTGCTCTCCCGAGTCGCGGACGATGCACTGCGAGCCGAGGTGTCGGGGGCATCGGCGGCGGTGCGCGACGTCCAGCTGATCCAGGAACGCCGGCTCGGGACCTCCCGCGACGACCCGATGGCCCCGGTCATATCGGCCGGCGCCGACCTCGGGTCCGAGATCCCGCCGTCCGTCAGCCGTCTGTTCGCGGACCGGATCTACACCGTCGACACCCCGCGGTTCCGGGTGATGTCGTCGACGAGGACGCCGAGCCTCCTCTCGCTGCGGGTGCAGCAGGGCGTGGCCGACCACATCCGATACACCGAGGGCCGCGCCCCGACGGGCGCGCTGCAGGCCGTGCCCGGCGGTCCGGGCACGGCGACGACGCCCGGGCCGACCACGGCCTTCGAGGTCGCCCTGTCGACCGAGTCAGCATCCGGGATGGGCGTCAAGGTCGGCGACACCCTCCAGCTCATGCTCGACGCGACCGACCGGCTCAACCGGGCGAAGCTGCACAAGGCGGCCGTCACGGTCGTCGGGATCTTCGACGCCACCGATCCGCGAGACCCGTACTGGTCGGACGACACGACGCTTCAGCGGCCGACCAAGCTGGCCTTCTCGCCGGAGAACATCCTGCTCAACGCCGTCGCCCTGATGGCCCCGGAGGCATATCCCGTCCTGCTCTCGGACACCGATGAGATCGGCCTCCCCCTCCGCTATGCGTGGCGCTGGTACGTCGATCCGACCCGGCTCGAGGCGAGTCAGGTCGACGACCTCGAGGTCGGACTGCGGCGGATGGCGACCGTCTACCTGGCGACGCCGTTGGGCTCCGGACCCGCCTCCGGCACGCTCCTGCGGAGCGGCCTGCTCGGGTTCATCGAGGGCCAGCAGGAGCGTTGGGCCTCGGTCCGGGCGATCCTGACCGTCGTCGCGATCGGGCCCGCGGCGGTCGCCGCAGCCGCCCTCGGACTGACCGTCCTGCTCGGGTCGAGCCGACGCCGGAGCACGCTCGGCCTCGCCCGGAGCCGCGGTGCGTCGCCGGTCCAGATCGTCGGCGCGACCGCCCTTGAAGGCCTGGTCCTGACCGTCCCCTCGGCGCTCATCGCCGGGGCCCTCGCCACCGTCGCGGTCCCGGGGCCGGTCGATCCGCCGACGGTGCTGATCCCGTTGTTGGTCGCCGCGGTCACCACCTCGCTGATGGTCGCCATCGTCGTCCCCGTGGCGCGGGGCACGTCGTCCGACCGCCGGCGCGATCCCGCTGAGGTTCGTCGGTCCTCGCCGCGACGGCTGGTCGCCGAGCTGTTCGTCATCGGGCTGGCCGTCGGCGGGGCGATCCTGCTCCGCGAGCGAAGCATCCGGGGCGGGGGGAGCACCGGCCAGCTTGCCTCGGCAGACCCGTTCATCGCGGCGGTGCCAGCACTGGCCGGCCTGGCCGCCGGACTCATCGCACTCCGCCTGTTCGCGATCCCGATCCGCGGATTGTCCGTGCTGGCCGGCTTTCGCCGCGATCTCGTCCCGGTCCTGGGCCTGCGACGGACCGCCCGGAGCGGGACCGCCGCGCCGATCCTCCTCGTCCTGATGTTGACCGCGACGGTCGGGGCATTCTCGCTGGCGACGCTGGCCTACCTCGATCGTGCAGCGGAGGTGGTCGCCTGGCAGGATGTCGGGGCTCCGTTCCGGCTCGTGGAGGGGGACGGCCACCTGGCGTCGGACATCGACACCGTGGCCGCGTCGTTGCCCGGCGTGACCGCCGCTGCCGGAGCAGCGCAACTGAGCCTTCCGACGGCCGGCCCCGGCGGTGTCGAGCTGCTCGCCCTCGACACCCCCGGATACGCCCGCGTCGCGCAAGGGACGCCGCTCGCCGGCGACCTCCCGGCCGCGCTCGGATCGCCCGTCGCGGGACGCCTGCCGGCCATCGTCTCGCCGCTGGGCGTGGTCGACGGGATCCGGCCGGGCGACCCGTTCGAGCTCCGCTTCGGCGTCGACAAGGTCGAGCTGACCGCCGTGGCCGTCCGGGACGCCTTCCCCACCCTGCCGCCGAACGGCCCGTTCGTCGTCGTCGACCGGGCGGGCCTCGCCGCCAAGGCGCCCGACCTCGGCCTGGACTCGACGACGGTCTTCCTCGCCGCCTCCGACGACGCGGGGTCCGGCATTCGGAACGCGATGCGGACGATCGCGCCGGGCGTCGCCGTCGAGGCCCGTTCGGAGCGCTCCGCCGCGATCGCCTCGGCGCCGGTCGTCGGTGCCGCCTCGACCGGCGTGGACGCGGGCCTCGCCGCGGCGCTGGCCTACGCCGCCATCGCGCTGGCGGCGGCGCTCGCCCTGACCGGGGCGGCGCGTGCGCCCGAGACCGCCCACCTGCGGACGCTGGGCCTGACCAGGAGCGAGAGCCTCTGGCTGACGCTCGTCGAACACGGCCCGACCGTGGCCCTCGCCGTCGGCTTCGGGATCATCCTCGGGACGGGCACGTTCGAGGCCCTCCGACCGGGCCTCGGGCTGGGCGCCATCGTCGGCTCCGACCTCGACGTCCCGGTCCGGGTCGGGTTGGAGCAGCTCGGACTGCTCACGGCGGTCATCATCCTGATCGTCGGGCTGGGAGTCGGGCTCGGCGCGCTCGTCGAGCGTGAGCCCTCCGCGCCCGCCGCCCTGCGTCGAGGCATCCAGTGAGGCGAGGAGGCCGATGAGTCGAGCCCGCTACGGCGAGAGCGCCCAGATCGTGTGCGACAACCTGGTCCGGATCTTCAAGGTGGCGGACCTCGAGGTCGTCGCGCTCCAGGGCCTCGACCTGCTGGTCGACGCCGGCGAGATGATGGCGATCGTCGGCGCGTCGGGGAGCGGCAAGTCGACCCTGCTCAACATCCTGGGCGGCCTCGATGCGCCGTCGGCCGGCCGAGCCCGCGTGGCGGGCCACGACCTGACCGCGATGGGCCGACGCGAACGGACGGCCTATCGGCGTTCCGTGGTCGGGGTGATCTGGCAGCAGGCGGCCCGCAACCTGCTGCCCTACCTGACCGCGGTCGAGAATGTCGAGCTCCCGCTGATCCTCGATCGGCGGGCGGCGCGCCGGAGTCGCGCGCTCGAGCTGCTCGATCGGGTCGGCCTGGCCGATCGCGCCAGCCATCGACCGGACCGGTTGTCCGGGGGCGAGCAGCAGCGGGTCGCGATCGCCGTCGCCCTGGCCAACGGACCCGCGGTCGTCCTCGCCGACGAGCCGACGGGCGAGCTCGACAGCGCCACGTCGGCCGAGATCTTCGAGCTGATGCGGACGATCAACGCGGATTCCGGGACGACCATCGTGATCGTGACCCACGACGCGCTCGTCTCCGAGCATGTCGCCCGGACCGTTCGGATCCGCGACGGCCGGACGAGCACCGAGACCCGTCGCCGGACCGAGCAGGGCGACGACGGCAGTGCGGTGGTCGCCGAGGAGTTCGCGCTGCTCGACCGCGTCGGCCGGCTCCAGCTGCCGAAGGCCCACATCGAGGCGCTCGAGCTGTCCGAGCGGGTCCGCCTGCGACTCGAGGACGACCACGTCGGCGTCTGGCCCGACCGGCCGACGGACGACGAGGCCGAACGATGACCCGGCAGGGACGCGGCCATGACATCGACCCTGGACGGGCCGATGGTCGAGGCGATCGGCGTGGATCGGGACTTCGTCGACGGCGGATCGGTCGTCCACGCCCTGCGCGCGATCGATCTGACGGTCGCCCGCGGGGAGCTGCTCGCCGTCCGCGGCCGTTCCGGCAGCGGCAAGACGACCCTGCTCAACGTCCTCGGTGGGCTCGACCGTCCGACCGCCGGCCGGGTGCTCGTCGACGGGATCGATGTCGCCGGCCTCGACGAGGCCGGGGTGGTCGACCTCAGGCGGTCATCGGTCGCCTACATCTTCCAGGCCTTCGGGCTCGTCCCGATCCTGAGCGCCGCGGAGAACGTCGAGATACCGCTCCGCCTGGTCCGGACCGAGGGGCTCGAGCGCGACCGTCGCGTCTACGACCTGCTCGACCTTGTCGGGCTGGCCGAGCGTGCCCGACACCGGCCGTACGAGCTGTCGGGCGGCGAGCAGCAGCGAGTCGCGATCGCCCGGGCGCTGGCCAATCGGCCCAAGCTCCTGCTGGCCGACGAGCCGACCGGCCAGCTCGATTCGGAGACCGGCCACACGATCATGACCCTGCTCCGCACGATCGTCGGATCGGAAGGGGTGACGGCGGTGGTCGCCACCCACGACCCGGCGATGCTCGACGTCGCGGACCGGGTGGTCGAGCTGCGCGATGGCCGGCTCGGCGACGCTGGCCGCTGAGGTGGGCGGCGTCATCGCCCTGATCCCCGCGTACGAGGAGGCCGAGCGGGTCGGCGCGGTCGTGACCGCCGCCCTGTCCCGGCTGCCGGTCCTGGTGGTCGACGACGGCTCGACCGATGGGACGGCCACCGTCGCCGCGGATGCCGGCGCGACCGTCGTCGTCCAGGTCCCGAACCGGGGCAAGGGGTCCGCCCTCCGGGCCGGCTTCGCCTGGGCGCTGGCCCGCGACGTCGAGGCCGTGGTCACGCTCGACGCCGACGGACAGCACGATCCGGCCGAGATCCCTGCCTTCCTCGACGCTCATCGGCGGACCGGCGCCGACCTCGTCATCGGTCGCCGCGACTTCCACCGGATGCCCCCGACCCGTCGACTCGCCAACGAGCTCGGCCGCCGCGCGATGTCCTGGGCCGCCGGCCGCGACATCCCCGACAACCAGTCGGGATACCGGCTGTTGAGCCGCCGGTTGATGGCCGCTCTCGAGACGAGCGAGGAGGCCGGTTTCGAGTTCGAGGTCGAGATGATCACGACCTGCATCCGTGCCGGGTTCGTGCTCGAATGGGTCCCGATCCGGACGATCTACGCGGGCGAGGCCTCGCACATCCAGCCGCTGCGTCATCTGTCGAGCTTCGTCCGGATCGTCCGGACGACCCGGCGGACGGTGCGCACGCCCCTGCCCTGACCTAGCCGGGACGGTCGAGCCGTGCGGCGTCCAGCTCGGCGATCCGGTCCGGCCCGACCCGGCAGCAGCCGCCGATCAGGGTGGCGCCGGCCTCGACCCAGCGGCGCGCGGCGGTCGCATCGACGGCCGGACCGGAGGTGCCGACCCACCGCCTGAGGTCCGCGTCCCACGCCTCGCCGCTGTTCGGATAGACGACGATCGGTTTGTCGGTGACATCCCGGGCGCGCCCGATGAGCTCGGTCACATGCTCCGGCGCCGTGCAATTCACCCCGATCGCCCGGATCCGGTCGGTCATCCCGGCCAGGCCGAAGGCGGCCTCGACCGGCTCGCCGCTTCGGATCGTGGCGCCGTCGGCGCAGGTGAAGCTGAGCCAGGCCGGCGGGCCGACGGTCGTCGCCAGCAGCTCGGCCAGCGCGCGCCCTTCGCCGACCGAGGGGATCGTCTCGATCGCCAGGAGGTCGGCGCCGGCATCGGCCAGGATGGCCATCCGTGGGGCGTGCCAAGCGCGCAGCTGCCCGGTCGTCAGGCCGTCGTCGCCGCGATACTCGGACCCGTCGCCGAGCATCGCCCCGTATGGCCCGATCGACGCGGCCACGAACAGCATCGGCGCCGTCGCCCCGCGCTCGGCCAGCTCGGCCACGTGTCGATCGCGGGCTTGACCGGCGAGCGCGACGCTCAGTCGGAACAGATCGGCGGCTCCGGACACGCCGATCCCCCGCGCGGCGAAGCCCTCGAAGCTCGCCTGGTAGCTGGCGGTCACGGCGACCCGGGCCCCCGCGCGGAAGTAGGCGAGGTGCGCCTCGAGGATCGAGCCGGGCGCCTCGACCAGCAGGCGAGCCGACCAGAGCCGATCGGACAGGTCGTTCCCGCGTCGCTCGAGCTCGGTCGCCAGACCGCCATCGAGGACGGTGACCCGGTCACGTCCGAACAACGCGTCGACGGGATGGTCGGATGGGACGGACGGAGGTGGGCTGCGCATCCGTTCGAAGGGTACCCGGACATGACGGAGGGGCGTGCCTCGCGACACGCCCCTCCGGGTCTCGGGGACCCTAGGTCCGGGCTCCGATCGGAGTCCCGCCGGGATTACTCCCGATGGTTCCGTCGGCGGGACCGATTCGACGTCGGGCTCAAGAGTCCGACCGCCACGGCGATCCCGAGGAGGGCGATGAGGATGATCGGCAGGCCGGATCCGGTCCCGCCGGTGCCCGAGCCGTCGATCGTGTCGGTCGGCGGCAGGGTGGTCTTCGGCTTGGAGGTCTCGCCCTTCACGTCGCCCGACGGCGGTGCGTCGGTCGGGGTCGGGACGGCCTCGGTCGGGGTCGGCTGAGCGTCGGTCGGCGTCGGGGTCGGCGTCGCCGTCGGGGTCGGGGTCGGGGTGGGATCGGCCACATCGACGTGGGCCTGGGACGTGTCCTTGACCTCGGTGTTGCCGTCGTGGCCGGTGGCCGTGGCGACGTCCGTGGTCGATTCGGTCACATCCGTCGTGCACTTGAAGGTCCAGGTCTCGTCGATGTCGAGCTTGTTGTCGCCGTCCGTGTCGCCGGACACGAGGTCGATCTGGCCGCACGACGGCTTGTCGGTCACGTCGACGTTGGTCAGCGCGACGTTGCCGGCATTGGTGACCTTGAACGTGTAGGTGACGTCACCGCCACCGGCGTCCAGCTGATCCGGGTTGGCCGACTTGACGATCTTGATCCCAGGCGTGCAGGCGATGTCCTCGAAGATCCCGTCGAACAGGTCGGGCAGGTCGCTCCCGGCCACGACGTGGCGATACGCGCTGGCGGGCTTGGCGAGCGACTGCATCAGCGGCAGGTCGACCTGGCTGAGACCGGTCCCGCCCTCGCCGACGGCGACCGAGTAGACCACGTCGGCCGAGGCCCGGAAGTCGTCGATGTTGGCCTGCGTCGGACGCGAGCCGCTGAGGTTCGTGTTGTCCGGGTTCGGCCGGCCGTCCGAAAGCAGGATGATCACGTGCTTGACGGGGAGCCCGCCGCGGCTGGCTTCGCCGTTGGCCGTCATGTCGCCGGCACCGACCGCCATCCCCTGGCGGAGCGGCGTGTTGCCGGCCGAGGTCAGGGCATCGATGTGGCTCTTGACGGTGCCCGCGCCGGAGGTCCCGAGCGCGAGGTCGACCGACGCCGCACTGTTGCCGAACTTCGACAGTCCGACGTGGTGAAGGTTGGAGCCGCCACCGACGCCACCGGTCGCGTCGAGCGAGTCGACGAGGCCGTCGGCGGCGTTCTTGGCCCAGTACAGACGAACGTGACCGTCGGTGGCCCACTGGGCCTCACCCATGCTGCCCGACCGGTCGATGATGAACTCGACGTCGAGCGGCATCCGGCCGCATCCGGCGAGCGGATCGGCGGCGAGCGCCGCCGGCGCGATCTGCGAGCCGACGGGGACGATCGCAGCCGAAGCCATCAGCAGGCCTGCGGCGGCGGCGGTCCCAGCCGACCTAAGGTGCCCGCGCATCCGGGCCGTGGTTGCCGTCATTCGATCCCTTTCCTTTCGCTGCGCCGGAGCCGGCGGACGATCTCTGCGCCCTTGGACGGCCGGTCGTCGCGACCTGGAAGGTCGGAAGCGGCGCGGTCCCCGAGAAGGCGTCCGGAAGACCCATTCGGGTCATCCATGCCTAGTACCTTAGTCAGGGGTACTTAACGGTAGACATTACAAATGACCAGATTCCGACCTGATTCAGCTACCTTCCGTTGACGAAATGCGACAGTCTGGTCGGTTCGGTTAGGAATTGTCTTGAGTTGGGTCATCCAGCCCGGTGGGGTGCGGTCGAGGGAGGTGTCGATCCTCGGACCCGATCCGGACGACCGACGACCCGCCGGTGCAGCCAGCGGGTCGGGTCTGGACGTGCGGATGGCCGGGGCGCCCCGGCCGGTCACGGGATGACGAGGTGGACCGGGTTGCCGAGGATGTCGACCTGCCAGGTCGTCAGGTCGAAGGCCTTGCTCGACGAGCTCCCGCCCATCGTGTAGCGGATCCGCCACCAGCCCGGCTCCGGGTCGCCGGCCGACTGCGGGGCGGTGTAGTTCTTGAGCGATACGTCGATCGTCAGCCAGCACCCGTTGAAGACGGACGACCCGCCCGTGTTCGTCGTGACCGACGAGCCGGAGCCGCCGGTGGGACACCCGGATCCGGTGGTCGGGGTCCCGTCGACCGAGGTCCAGGTGAAGCTGGCGGGGGTCGGGGCCCCGCCCTGGACCGGTCGGAGGATCTGCAGCGAGGCCGACAGGTTCCCGGTGTCGCCCGGGTCCCACAGCCTGATCCGCATCGTCTTGCCCGAATGGATCGCATCGATCTGGGCGAGGTAGAACTCGGCCGCGCCGCCGCCGTCGAGCGGGGTGAAGGCTTCCATCGCGCCGATCCCGTAGATCCGCGGACCGCTGGTCCCGCCGGATGCCGTCGACCACAGCGCGAACGAGTTGTGACCGTCGGCATCATCCATCGCGGCCGGGTTGGCGGGGTTGGTCGACGTGGTGTGCAGCCGGTAGGTGTGACCGCCCTGGAGCGACCCCGTCAGCTGCCACCAGCGATCGTGCCAGTAGCGGCCGTCGGCCTTGTTGTTCGTCGCCCCCTGGGAGCAGTCCGTCGAGGCGCCGGAGCTGCCGAGGTTCGGCCCGCCGAGGCTCTCATCCGACGCCCGGATGTTGGCGAACAGGCTGCCCGACGAGGCGATGACGCCGTTCTCCACGTCGTCCTGCAGGTCGTACGGCGTGTTCATCGTGTCGTACAGCGTGTAGTACGCGCTCGTCGCGGCCGATCCGCTGAAGTACCGATCGCCGGTCCCGTATTGACCGCTCGTGTCCGTGGCGCAGAAGACCGGGTCGTAGATCCAGAGCTGCCCGGCCGAGGTGCCGGCCGGGATCTCGATCCCGTAGTTGTAGTAGGTGACCGGGTCGTATTCGGCGTTGACGCCCGACGTCCGCGGGTTCCAGTGCGGTAGGTAGGCGTCGCCGTTCACCTTCTCGGCGCCCTGGTTGATGAACGTCCCCCAGAAGCCGCGCGGCGTGAGGCTGCTGCCGTCGGGCGCGCCCAGGTTCTTGTCGGGCACGAACGTCGAGGTCGAGTAGGAGACCATCACCTCGAGGTAGTCGAGGTTGGTGGTGCCGCTGCAGCTGCCGTTGTGGACGTTCTCGACGCGGACCCGGAAGTTGCCGTCCGACAGGTCCGAGGCCGACCAGCTCGAGCGGTTCCACAGGTCGCTGCTGCTCCCGAGCGTGTACTGGTGGTTCGGGTTGCCGTCCAGGTTCGGCGTGTTCTTGATGCCGGTCCCCGTCCCCGTCGTGTAGGCGCCGCCGTTGTTCGACGACAGGCGGACCTGGATCTGGCAGTTGTTGCCGACGGTCCGGTCGGCCTCGAGGCGGACCTGGATGCCGGTGATGGTCGCCCCGCCGGGGATCGTCATCGCCGCGTTGGTCGGGGTCCGTGGCGTTCCCCAGGCCTGCTGCTCCCCGTTCAGGCTCGAGGTCGCGAAGTTGTCGTCGCTCTGGTAGACGGCCCCGAAGTTGGCCCAGGCGTTGGTCCCCTTCGGCGCGGTGACGTGCAACCAGCCGGTATCGGCATCGGTCGTGGTCGTCACACCGCCGTCGGGGGTACGGACCTTCCCGAAGACCCCGTAGTAGTTGTCGGGGCTGCCCATCGGCACCGGCAGGACGAACTCGGCCTTGGCGGTCCGGGTGGCATTGAACGATTTGATCCCGAAGATCCGGGCGAAGTAGGTCGACACCGGCGCACTGATCGTCACGTTGAGCCGGCGCTTGTTCGAGGCGTCCTGGAGCGGGGTCACGGTGACGCCCGGGCTCGACCCGTTGTAGCCGTTCTTGATCGCTTCCTTGCGAGCCTTGTCGTACGCGGTGGTGGTGTCGCCGGGCAGGAAGACCACCCCGGCGAGGGCGGCGGCGTCGGCGGCGCGCTGGACGCGCAGGCTGTTCGCCCAGTACCAGCTGACGTCGACGACGATCGCGGTGATCCCGGTCAGGACGAAGATCGACACGGCGAACAGCACGAGCATCTGGCCACGCGAAGCCAACCGGCGCCGGGCGGCGCCGAGCCTGGATCCCGCCGGCCGAGGGCGGACGTCGCCGATGTGCGAACCCATCCGAGTCCCTTCCTACGTTCACGGCCGATGACCCATCCGGGCCATCGAGCACTAGTACCGTAGTCAGGGGTACTTGTCGGCCGACATTACAAATCACGTGAATCCGGGCGATCCGGCTAACTTCCGTTGACCGTTGGCGACGAGACGTATGGTTCGGTCAGGTAAGGGCGGTCGTGGAGGGTTCGTGGGCGGTGCGCTGCGGTCCAGGGCGGTCTCGGCACAACGCGAGTGCCGACGGCTCCACGCCGGGAGGGACGCGATCGGGCCTCGCCGGCGGTCGGGCCGGCGGTCCCTCCGGACATGAAACGGCCGAGCCGTCGGATGACCCGAACGGCTCGGCCGATGAGGACGGAGGGCGAAATACTCCGCCCTTGGGAACGTCTACGGAACGACGAGGTGGACCGGGTTCCCTCGGATCTGGACCTTCCACGTCGTGACGTCGTTCGAGGTCCCGGTCCCGTTCATCGTGTACTTGATCTTCCACCACCCGCTCTGCTGGGCGGTGTAGGTCGTGGGGATGACGACCTGGATCGTCAGCCAGCACCCGTTGTAGGTGCCGGCGGTCGCGCCGACATTGGTCTGGATGGACGACACGCCCGTTCCGGACAACGAGCCGCAGTTCGCGACTCCTGCGTTGGTCGTTCCCGGCGCCGCCGTGTAGTCCATCGACGCGGGCGACCAACCGCTGCTCGTCGGGATCTCGATCTGGATCGAGGCGCTCAACGGGTTCGTGTCACCCGGGTCCCAGAGGGCGATCTCGACCGTCTTCCCGGCGTGGACCGCGTCGATCTGGGCCAGGTAGAACTCGGACGAGGTGACCGAACCCGCGGCGGTGAGCGGGGTGAACATCTGCATCGCGCCGATGCCGTAGATCCGCGGCGTCCCGCCGCTGGCCGAGGCGTACAGCGCGTAGCTGTTCTCGCCGTCGACATTGCGCTGGTCGGCGGCGTTGGACGGATCGGTCGAGGTGGTATGGAGGCGATAGACCTTGCCGTTCGCCCCGCCGCTCAGGCCGCTGGCCAGCAGGTACCACTCGTCGTGGTAGTCCCGGCCATCGCCGTAGGGGGCGATCGTCGTATGCCGGCACTCGGACCCACCGCTGCCGCCCATGGTCGAGTCGGACGCCCCGATCTTCCGGAAGAGCGCGCTCGAGTTGGCGACGGGCGAGCCGTCGTCGGTCATGTCGTAGAGCGTGTTCTTGGTGTCGTACAGCTCGTAGAAGGTGCTCACCGCACTGCCGCCACCGGAGAACCAGCGGTCGCCGGTCCCCTTGCTGGTCGTGACCGCGCAGAAGACCGGGTCGTAGACGTAGACCGACCCGTTGGTCGTGCCGGCCGGCATCTCGACCGCGTAGTTGTAGTACGCGCTGCCGTCATAGGCCGGGTTGGTCGCTCCGCCGACGGTGTCGTAGTACGGCTGGAACGCGTCGCCGTTGATGTTGGCGGCCCCCTCCGTGTTCTGGGTCGCCCAGAAGCCGCGCGGGTTGAGGACCGCGCCGTCGGCGTTGTAGCAGCTGGCCACGCCGGTGCAGGTCGTGCCCGGACCCTGGAGGTTCTTGTCGGCGATGGGCGTCGTCGTGGTGGTGGTCGTGGTGGTGGTGGTGTCCATGCTCCAGTAGACGCGGGCCTCGACCATGTCGACGTTGGTCTGGGGCAGCGTGGTGCAGCCCTTGATCACGGTCAACCGCACCCGGAAGTTGGTGTCCGAGAAGTCGTTGCGGGCCCAGGTGTGGGGAGTGGCCGGGCCCCAGGCCGTCGTGCTCGTCGTGCCGCCCGACGACGGCAGGATGGAGGTGGCCGCGCTCCCGACCGGCGTCGTCAGGTTGGGTGTGGCGATCTGGCTCCCCCAGGTCGTCCCGCCGTTCCACGAGACGTCGGCCTTGATCGTCGTCCCGGCGCAGGCCGAGGCCATCCAGGTGTCGGTCAGCCGGACCTGGAGCCCGACGATCGTCAACGTCTGGCCGACGCCAGGGCTCGGGATGGCGGTGCCGCCGCTGAGGAGCCCGAACCCGCTCCACTGCTGGGCGGAGTTGGTCGTGCTCGTCCGGGCGTAGATGTTGTTGTTGGAGTTGACGCTCGCGATGAGCGTCCCGCTCGAGGCTGTCCAGTTGGCCGTGCCCGGGGCGGTCGTGTCGACCATGCCCCAGCCGGAGTCGCCGGTCGCGGTGGTCGTGTTCGTCGTCGTCACCTGGTCGGTCGAGGTGAGGCCGCGGGTGAGGCCGAACACGCCGTAGTAGTTCTCCGGGCTGCCCATCGGGACGGGCAGGACGTACTCGGCCTTCGAGCTGCGGACGGCCTGGATGGAGTTCAGTCCGAAGATCTTCATGAAGAACGTACCGACCGGCGCGGAGATCGTGACGCTCAGGCGCCGCTTGTTGCTGGCGTCCTGGAGCGGGGTGACGACCACCCCGCCGATGCCGTCGTCGTAGCCGTTCTTGGTCGCCTCGTCCTGGGCCGTCGAGTAGGCGGTGCTCGGGTTGCCAGGCAGCCAGACGACCCCGGCCAGGGCGGCGGCGTCGGCGGCGCGCTGGACGCGCAGGCTGTTCGCCCAGTACCAGCTGACGTCGACGACGATCGCGGTGATCCCGGTCAGGACGAAGATCGACACGGCGAACAGCACGAGCATCTGGCCACGCGAAGCCAACCGGCGCCGGGCGGCGCTGGTGGTCTGGCGGGCGTGATCCAACGGGTGCATCTTCGGTCTTCTCCTAGCTCGGGTTGAGCGCCATGACGGTGCGGTCGGACATCGAGAACTGCGGGGTGCCGACCATGCCGAGGAAGACCCCCAGCGGACTGATCAATCGATAGCTGTAGGTGAGCCCGATCCCGATCGAGTCGGGGGTGGAGCCGTTGTCGCGGGAACACGCGTTCCAGCTGACGCTGCTCTGCTTGAACTTGAGCGCCACGCCGTCGACGGTCGGGCCGGCGCCAGGCACCCAGACGTTGACCGGGCCGGCCTGGCCGCCCGAGGCGTTCGCCTGGTAGATCGTGATCTGGCTGATCCGGCTGACATCGACCGGGGATCCCGGCGAGGTCAGGACGCGCTGGGCAGCGGCGATGATCTGCTGGTCGACCGGGGAGGTCCCCGACGCGTCGACGGCGCAGGGGACCGACGAGGTGCCCTTGCCCAGCGCCGCGCCCGTCCGGGCGCCTTCGCGCGTCGCGTACTCGAGGGTCAGGTTGTGGCTGAAGGCGAACCCGAACTCGAGCATCCCGAACAGCATCATCACGAAGACCGGGACCGCGACCGAGAACTCGACAAGGCTCTGGCCCCGAGCGCCGCTCCGGCGGCGGGTCGGTCGATGCACCCGGCTCACAGGATCGGCTCCATCCGCATGACGTTCGACTCGACCATCGTGTAGTCGGTCGCCCCGAGCCCGATGAACGAGCCCATCGGGGTGAACCAGGTGTAGTGGTAGGTGATCTTGACCCCGATCGTGTCGACGCCGCTCGAGCCGGAGCAGCCGGCCTGGATGTTGCAGCGGTTCGTCTCGAGATAGCCGCCCGTCGTCAACGAATACGGAGCCGTCCACGCCCCGCTGGGCAGGGTGCACGGGGTCGTGCCCGATCGGGCATAGACGTTGACCTGCCCGCCGATCTGGTTGCCGTTCTTGTCCG
Organism: uncultured Chloroflexia bacterium; assembly: GCA_963781845.1. GTDB lineage: Bacteria > Chloroflexota > Limnocylindria > Limnocylindrales > CSP1-4 > Chersky-267. The sequence continues at coordinate 299,461 of CAWAHN010000016.1, forward strand.
CGTTATAGATCCGGACCTCGGTGACCCGGGACGTGCTCGCCGGAGCGCTGATCGCGTCCTCGACCTTCTTGAGGATCACGCAGTCGGAGCCGACCGCGTTGCCCGCCTCCGCCGCGATCAGGGACGCGTCGCGGCTGGCGAAGTTGATCGACAGCAGGGCGTTGAACACCAGGCCGAACTCGATCAGCCCCATCAGCAGGACGAAGAAGATCGGGAAGACGAGGGCGAACTCGACCAGGGACTGGCCCCGCTGCTGTCGCTCTCGGCGTACTCGGAAGGGTCGCTTCACGCGGCGTGCTCCGCCTCTATCGCTCGAACGGATGACGAGGTCCTGAGACCTTCGCCACTGGATACCGTCTAGCCTAGGAAGCGGGACCTTTCGCGCCTCATTACGAAAGTGCGCGCCTGCACAGCCCGATGGTCCGGGAGCACCCCCCGGACGATGGTCAGACGGGCCGCTCGGAACGCTCGGCGGGGACCGTGAATCGGAACCCGGCACCGCCCCCCGGCGCAGGCACATAGCGGATCGATCCGCCCATCGCCCGGACCAGCCCGCGGGCGACGTCGAGACCGAGCCCGGTCCCGTCGAGACCCTGGCTGGTCGAGCCTCGCTCGAACCGGCGAAAGACGCGGGTACGCTCGTCGGCCGGGATGCCGGGGCCGTGGTCGAAGACCGTGACCGCGATCCGCTCGTCTCCGTCGGCCGGCTCGATGACGACCTCGATCGGGCCGCTCGGCGCGTACTTCAGGGCGTTGTCGAGGAGCATCCAGACGACCTGCTCGAGGGCCGCCCGGTCCGCGACGGCGACCATGCCGGCCGCTCGATCGTCGAGCTCGAACGGACGATCGGCGCCGAGCGACGACCAGACCCGCCGGACGACGGGCGTGGGCACGACCGGCTCGGCCTCGACCCGGAGGGTCCCGGCCTCGAGCCGGGACAAGGTCAGCAGCTGTCCGACCAGGCGGGCCAAGCGGTCCGTCTGCTCCCGGATGACGAAGGCGCCCTCGCGCGAGTGGGCGTCGGTCGAATCCGCGGTGGCGAGCTCGTCCGCGACCACCGCGATGCTCGTCAGCGGCGCCTGGAGGTTGTGGCTGACGCCGCGCAGGAAGTCGCCCTGGAGCCGGGTCAGCCGCCCGAGCCGATCCACTCGGTCGAGCGTCCGAGCGTGGACCGTGGCGTCGTCGATCGCCGCGCGCAGCAGCCTGGCAAAGACGTCGAGGAGGGACTGATCGGCCTCCGACCAGTCGCGCCCGACCGGGAGCCGGCCGGCGAGTCTCGGGCCCGAGGTGGCGGTCGCCTCGTCGTCCGCCAGCGGGCCGAGCGCCGCCGAGACGAGTCGGCCGCGGGCGATCGGCACCTCCTGCGCGGGGCCGGGCGGAGGGGAGGCCGTGCGCTTCCGGGTGCTCGGAGCTGCGGCGGCGGTCGCCTCGAGCACGACGCCGTCGGCGTCCTCCAGGGTGACCTCGGTCAGCTCGAAGATCCGGCCGGCGGCCGCCACCCCACGGGCGTGGACCGCACCGACCCCGAGGTCCGGCGTCAGCTCGGCGATCGCCCGGATCGCGGCGCGCAGGATCCGATCGCGTCGTTCGAGCGTGTCGCCCATGCGGTCGAGCGCACTGGCCAGCCGTCCGATCTCGTCGCGATCGTCGGCCGGCAGGCGGACCGCGAGATCCCCCGCGGCCATCGCGCTCAGTCCCCCGCCGATGGCGTCGAGTCGGAGCCGCAGGCGGCGGCCGAGGAGGATCGCCAGGATCGCCGCCGCCAGGACGGCCAGGAGCAGGCCGACCGCGAGCAACGGGATGAGTCGGTTGCCGACCGTCCGGAGCCCCTCGATCCGCATCGTCGCGACGTACCAGCCGACCGACCGGCCGTCGATGCCGGTCAGCGACAGTGACCCGCCGGCGTACCCGGACCGGACCGCGACCGCCGGTTCGGCGGCGGTCGGGTCGGCCGCGACCGGGTCGGCGGCAAGGGCCGGGTCGAGATCCGGCGCGAAGGCGCTCGCGGCGGTCTCGTCGCTCGCCACGCGGAGCCGACCGGATCGATCGAAGACCGCGCCGTCGAACCCGGTGACCTCGCGGGCGTCGACGACGAATGACGGATCGAGCCGACGGGCGAACGCCAGGCCGACCGGCTGTCCGACGCCGGCGTCGACGCCGGGCCCGGTCCGACCGGTCAGATCGATCGGTTGGAAGTCGACCAGGTAGACCCCGTCCCCGAGATCGGAGTAGACGGGCCCGGTCGGGATGACGGACCGGACCAGCGCCCCCCGCGCCTGGGACGACAGGGCCGTGGTGGCGGCACCCGGGCCGCCGGCGATCTGCCGGTCGCCGACGATCAGGACGATCGCATCCACCTCGCCCCGGTCGACCTGGAACTGGATCACGTCGCGACGGATGGCCTCCAGGTCCAGGCCGGCCACCTCGTCCTGGAGGATCGGCCAGGTCGCATAGCTCTGGGTCCGCTCGTCGAGGTCGGCGGCGTCCCGGGCGAGCACTGCGGCGACCCCGCCGACGGCCGTCCGCGCCTGGGTCAGGGCTTCGTCGCCGACGACCTCCTCGACCGACTTGATGACGGCGAACCCGAACAGCGCCAGCGGGACGACCGCGACCAGGATCAGGACGAGGATGACCTGGCGACGATAGGTCAGGCCCCGGCCGCGCCGACGCGACCCGTCCGCCATGCCGGGGTCAGCCGGCCGCGACCAGCCGATAGCCCCCGTTCCGGTCGGTCAGGAGGTGTCGCGGGTCGTCCGGGTCGACTTCGATCTTGCGCCGCAGGCGACGGATCGCCACCCAGACGTAGGCGGGGTCGGCGCCGTCGGAGTCGCTCCAGACGCGCGCCAGCAGGTGTTCGGTCGCGATCGTCGTGCCGAGATTGGCGGCGAGCGTGGCCAGGAGACGGGTCTCGGTGGGCGACAACGCCACGGGCCGACCGGCCACGATCGCCTCGCGGCGTCGGAGGGCGAGCGACAGGTCGGGCCCGAGCTCGAGCAGCTCGCTCGGGATCCGCTCGTTGAGTCGGCGCAGGACGCGATTCAGCCGCGCGACGAGCTCGGGGTAGTCGAACGGCTTGGTGACGTAATCCTCGGCATAGTGCTCGATCAACTCCGTCTTCGACCGGGACGTCGCGACGGCCGACAGGACGACGATCGGGATGTCTGCCCGTTTCTTGATCCCGGCGGCCACTTCCTCGCCCGAGGTGCCGGGCATCGTCAGGTCGAGCAGGACCAGGTCCGGCCAGGACTCGTCGATGGCCGCCAGGGCCTCGGCCCCGGAGGCGGCCACGGAGACCTGGAAGCCGTCCCGCCGGAGGCGGGCGCCAAGGAACTGGGTCAGCTGCACGTCGTCGTCGACGAGGAGCAGACGGTGCCGCTCGGTCATGGGCGGGTGCCGTTCCCCCCGCCCGTCCCGGACTCCGGTCCGGTCGCGCCATTGGCCGCGGTGCCCACACCACCGCTCGTCCCGCCCCCACCGGTGGCTCCGCCGCCGGTCGTCGATCCGGCCCCGGCCGGAGCGCCCGGTCCGGTGCCCGCACTGCCGACGGCCCCGCCCCGGGGCGACGCATGGGGCGGATCCGGCCGCTGGACGGCGGTGGCCGGGCGGGCCGACGGGGCCGGACCGGCGTCTCCGACGTCGATGGTCGGGTCGGGTCGAGCCGGGTCGGCCTGGGTCGAGGGCGCAGGCCGCGGCGGCACGCCGTCGGCGACGTCATCTCGGGACGGCGACACGCGCACGATGAGGCTGGTCGGAGGACCGCCCGATCCGACCCGCACCCAGAGCGTCAGCGCCGGATCGGTGAAGACGCGCCAGGCTCCCAGCCGGCCGGCGTCATGGAACCCGGCGCCGACGAGTTGCGCGGCATACGCGGTCATCGTCGACTCGGGCGACAGCTCGGAGGCGAACGACAGGAAATCGCCGGCCCCGTCGACACCCGGCCCGGCGGTCCCGAGGTCGGTCGCCAGGCCGGGTCGAGGGATGGACCCGAGCGCCCGTGCGTCCGGCCGATCGCCGCTGGGGGGCGACGGGGTGACGACCTGCGGCCCGCACGCCGCGACACAGCCCACAGCCATCAGGACGAGGACGACGAGACGGCGTTCGACGCGCTTCGGGGTCAGTGAACGATCCTTTCGATGGGCACCCTGTCGAGCGACCTTGCCGTCGACCTGTCCATCCTAGCGTGCCGACGCGCCGGCTCCCATACCCTGGCCGACCGAATCGCGGCGCGTTCCGGATTCGTGTCGCTCCGATGCACCGCCCGGTGGATCAACCGAGGCGCAGGGCGGGCAGGACGTCGCGGCCGAAGACGTCGATGAACTCCGCCTGATTCCGCCCGACGTTGTGGAGGTGGATCTCGTCGAAGCCCATGTCGACGTAGTGCTGGATCTGCTGGGTGTGCCAGTCGAGGTCGGCGCTCATGAGGCAGCGATCGACGAAGTCCTCGGGCCGGACCAGCCTGGCCATCGCCGCGAAGTCCTCCGGGTTCTTGATGTCCTGCTTGGGGAAGGGCATGCCGCCGTTCGGCCACTCCCGCATCGCGTTGGCGATCGCCTCGTCGTCGGTCGCCGCCCAGCTGATGTGGATCTGGAGGAGCTTGGGCATCCCGGCGGGATCCTTGCCCGCCTCGCGCGCGCCCTCGTCGAACTTCCCCCACAGCATCCCGATCTTGTCGTCGGCCGCCCCGACCGTGATCATCCCGTCGGCCAGTCGGCCGGTCCGCTTGGCGTTGACCGGGCCGGCGGTCGCGACGTAGACCTTGACCGCCTCCTCGGGTCGGGTGTAGAGGCGGGCGCTCTCGAGCTTGAAGTGATCGCCGCGGTGGCGGACGACCGCGCCGGTGAAGAGCTTGTTGATGATCTCGATCGCCTCGAACAGCATCGAGCTGCGGACGCCGATCTCCGGCCACTCGCCGCCCACGATGTGCTCGTTGAGGGCCTCGCCGGCCCCCAGGCCGAGCCAGAACCTGCCCGGATACATCGCCCCCAGGGTCGCCGCGGCATGGGCGATCACCGCCGGGTGGTAGCGGAACCCGGGGCAGGTCACGGCCGTCCCGAACGGGAGCGTCGTGCGCTGGCCGAGGGCGCCCATGAAGCTCCAGGCGAAGGCGCTCTGGCCCTGCTGCGGCGTCCACGGGTGGAAGTGCTCGCTGACCATGAACCCGGCGCTGAACCCGGCGTGCTCGGCCCGGGAGCACAGATCGAGGAGCTCCGTCGGGTGGAACTGCTCGAGCATCGCCGCGTAGCCGATCTTGGTCATGCGGCCATCGTAGCCGAGCCGGCCCTCGGTCACGATCCGCACCGCCGGCGCACCTGGACGGCGACCGGATCGGACCGATCGCGCTGCCCTGGGCCCGCACGACCGGCCGGTCGCCTCGGGTATCCTTCACCTCGATATCCCGAACCCCACATCCCACAGGTGGTGCCCATGAAGGTCGGCGTCGCCCGGGAGACCGCGGCCGGTGAACGGCGCGTCGCCCTGGTACCCGAAGCGCTCGGCAAGCTGACCGCTGCCGGGTTGGAGATCCTCGTCGAGGCCGGCGCCGGTGCCGGTGCGGCGATCCCCGATACCGCCTACGTCGAGGCCGGCGCGACGATCGTCTCCACCGCCGACCTGTACGGCGGCGCCGATGTCGTCCTGCGGGTCCAGAAGCCGTCCGAGGACGACGTCGCCAGGCTGCGGTCGGGCCAGGCCGTCATCGGGTTCCTGGCACCGCTGATCGACCCGAAGCTGGCCGCGAGCCTCGCCGCCAAGGGGGTCACGGCGATCAGCCTCGACGCGCTGCCCCGGACCCTGTCGCGCGCCCAGTCGATGGACGCCCTCAGCTCGCAGGCCAATGTCGGCGGCTACAAGGCGGTCCTGATCGCCGCCAACGCCTACGGCCGCTACTTCCCGCTCCTGACGACGGCTGCCGGGACGGCCAAGCCGGCCAATGTGCTCATCCTCGGGATCGGCGTCGCCGGTCTCCAGGCGATCGGCACCGCGCGGCGCCTGGGCTCGGTCGTCAAGGCCTACGACGTCCGGTCCGAGACGAAGGAGCAGGCCGAGTCGCTCGGAGCCACGTTCATCGTCCTGAAGTCGGTCGCCGACGCCTCGGGCGAGGGTGGCTACGCCCGCCAGCTGACACCCGAGGAGCAGGCCGCCCAACAGGCCGAGCTGAACGGGCACATCGCGACGATGGACGTGATCATCACCACGGCCCAGGTCCCGGGACGGCGTCCGCCCCTGCTCGTCACCGCCGCGGCCATCGCCGGGATGAAGCCAGGGTCGGTGATCGTGGACATGGCGGCCTCCGCCCTCGGCGGGAACGTCGAGCTGAGCAAGGTCGGCGAGACGACCGTGACCGACAACGGGGTGACGATCATCGCCCCGGACAACCTGCCGGCGACGATGCCGGCCGGCGCCTCGGCGTTCTACGCCCGGAACATCTCGGCGCTGCTCCTCCACTTCGTGAAGGACGGCGCGATGACCTACGACTTCGACGAGGAGATCACCGCCGGGACCGTCATCACCCACGGCGGGGCGGTCGTCCAGGCGGCGACGAAGAAGCTCCTCGAGCCCGCGGCCCCGGCCGCCGGAGGTGTCGCGTGAGCCCGGAACTCCTCAACTCGCTGGCGATCTTCGTCCTGGCGATCCTCGTCGGGTTCGAGGTCATCGCCAAGGTCCCCGCCACGCTCCACACCCCGCTGATGTCCGGCGCCAACTCGATCCACGGGATCGTCCTGGTCGGCGGCATGCTCATCGCCGCCGAAGCGGACAACCCGTTGAGCTACGTGCTCGCCTTCATCGCGATGGTCTTCGGCGCCGCCAACGTCGTCGGCGGATACGTCGTCACCGACCGGATGCTCCAGATGTTCCGGAAGAAGCCTGCGGCCGCGAAGGCCGGGTCCGAGGGCGCCCCCGGCGCCTCCGGCACCTAGTCGAGGAGCGCGCCGATGTCACAGGAGTGGATCTACACGTTCGTCTACCTGGCCTGGTTGGCCGGGGCGACCTGCTTCGTCCTGGGCCTCCACCAGATGAACTCGCCGGCCACCGCCCGGAACGGCAACCGGCTGAGCGCCAGCGGCATGACCGTCGCCGTGATCGCGACGCTGCTCTGGCTCATCCTCCGGCCGGGCGGCCTGAGCGTCACGGCCTGGGCGATCATCCTGGTCGGCTTCGCCATCGGCGGCGGAGCGGGCCTGTACATGGCCCGGTCCGTGAAGATGACCGCGATGCCGCAGCTGGTGTCGCTGTTCAACGCCGTCGGCGGCGGCGCCGCTGCGCTCGTCGCGATCGATGACTTCCTCAAGATCGCGGGCACGCCCGAGGCGACCCTGTCGACGACGATCTTCGTCGTCCTCGGCGCGGTCATCGGGTCGGTCACGTTCACCGGGTCGTTGATCGCCGGCGGCAAGCTCCAGGGGCTGATCGCGGGCAAGCCGATCATGGTCCCGGGCGGCCGGATCGTGACCTACGCCCTCGCCGCCATCGCCGTGCTCGGCACCCTGGCCCTCATCCTCGGGGCCGCCGGGGCGATGACCCTGTCGAGCAGCGCGACCCTGGCCATCCTCGCCGTCGTCGTGGCCTCCGGTCTCGTCTTCGGGATCACGATGGTCCTGCCGATCGGCGGCGCCGACATGCCGGTCGTCATCAGCCTGCTGAACTCGTTCACCGGGACGGCGGCGGCGATGGCCGGGTTCGTCATCGGGAACCCCGTGCTGATCATCTCGGGCGCCCTGGTCGGCGCCTCGGGCGGGATCCTGACCAAGCTGATGGCCGATGCGATGAACCGGTCGGTGATCAACATCATCGCCGGCGGCTTCGGCGGCGGCGAGGGGACGCAGGCGGCGGTCGGCGGCCCGGGCGGGTCGGTCCGCGAGATCTCGGCCGACGACGTGGCCATCCAGCTCGCCTATGCCCAGCACGTGATCATCGTGCCGGGCTACGGCCTGGCCGTGGCGCAGGCCCAGCACCAGGTCCGCGAGCTGGCCGAGCTGCTCGAGGCCCGCGGGGTCGACGTCAAGTACGCCATCCACCCCGTCGCCGGCCGGATGCCGGGGCACATGAACGTCCTCCTGGCGGAGGCCAACGTGCCCTACCCGCAGCTCAAGGAGATGGACGAGATCAACCCGGAGTTCGATCGCTGCGACGTCGCCCTGGTCATCGGCGCCAACGACGTGACCAACCCGGCCGCCCGGCGTCCGGGGTCCCCGGTCTCGGGCATGCCGATCCTCGACGTCGACCACGCCAAGTCGATCGTGGTCATCAAGCGCTCGATGGGTCGCGGCTACGCCGGGATCGACAACGAGCTCTACGCCGACCCGAAGACGGGCATGCTCTTCGCCGACGCGAAGGACGGCCTGGCGGCCCTGGTCAGCGCGGTCAAGGCGGTCTGACCGACCCGGCCGAACGCCGGACCGACGACTATCATCGAGCTGACCGACCGCGTACCCACGTCGGCCGCATGGGACCCAGCCGGTGAGCGATGACGGCCGACTTCAGCCTCGTCCTGGCGATCCTGATGGCGTTCGCGTTCGCCCTCACCAACGGGTTCCACGACGCGGCCAACTCGATCGCCACGCTGGTCGCCACCCGGGTCGCGCGGCCGCTCCCTGCGGTGGCGATGGCATCGGTCTTCAACCTCATCGGCCCGCTCCTGTTCGGCGCAGCGGTCGCCAACACGGTCGGCAAGCTCGTCACCGTGGACCCGTCGCACGGGGTGCCGGTCATCGGGGCCGGGCTGACCGGAGCCGTCGTGTGGAACACCTTCACCTGGCGTCGGAGCCTGCCGTCGAGCTCGAGCCACGCCCTGGTCGGGGGCCTGGTCGGTGCCGCCCTGCTCGATACGGGACCGGGATCGATCAACCTCGGTCCCGTCCAGGACGGCCATCTCTACGGGGTCCTCGGGGTCCTCGTCGGGCTCCTGGTGGCGACCTCCCTCGGGTTCGCGGTCGCCTACCTCGTCGAACGGATCCTGCTCCGGGCGACCCGGCGAGCGTCCGCCCGGCTGCGCCGCCCGGTCCGGAGCGTCCAGTGGGCGACCTCGGCGTTCCTCGCCTTCAGCCACGGGTCGAACGACGCGCAGAAGACGGTCGGGATCGTCGCCGGCCTGCTCGTGGCCAGCGGCAACTCGACCAGCCTGACCGCGCCGCTTCCGGTCGTCCTCGGCGCCTCGATCTCGTTGACCCTCGGGACGGCGCTCGGCGGCTGGGGCATCATCAAGACCGTCGGACGGCGGATCTTCCCGATCCGCAGCCTGGACGGTCTCGTCAGCCAGTCGTCATCCGCCAGCGTCATCTTCGCGGCGTCGCTGGTGGGTGCGCCGGTGAGCACGACCCAGGTCGTCTCGAGCTCGATCGTCGGGATCGGGATCGGCCGCTCGCGCTGGCGGCACATCAGCTGGGAGGTGGTCCGGTCGATCGCCGTCGCCTGGGTCACGACGATGCCGGCCGCGGCGATCATCGCCGCGCTGACGCTGCCGATCTGGAAGTCGCTACCGTGAGGTCGATCCCATGCCAGGCACGCTGAGCTGGTTCCTGCCCAAGGATCCCGATGTGCTGGGGACCCTCCGGGCGCAGGCCGCGGTGACGATCGAGGGGATGGCCGCGCTGGTCGAATGGGCGGGTGGGGATGCGTCGGCCAGCGACCGGATCCGGGACGCCGAGCACCGGGCCGACCATGTCAAGAAGGAGCTCCGGACCCAGCTCAAGGCGGCGTTCATCACGCCGATCGGGGCCGAGGACCTGTTCGTGATGTCGGGTCGGCTGGACGCGGTCATCAACGGTGCCAAGGACGCGGTCCGCGAGTCCGAGCTCATGGCGATGCCCCCGGATCCGACGGTCGCCGCGATGGCAGCACTGCTCGTCGAGGGCGTTCGCCAGCTGGCCGAGGCGTTCGACCACCTCGGCGCCTCCGACGGGGACGGCGAGGCCGCGACCGACGCGGCGGATCGAGCCGTGAAGGCCCAGCGCCAGCTCGAGCGGGTCTATCGCCAGGGGATGTCCGCCCTGCTCCAGGTCTCGGACCTGCGCGAGGTGATGGGCCGACGCGAGCTGTACCGACGCTTCGCCCGGATCGGCGACGACGTCACCGAGGTCGCCGAGCGCGTCTGGTACGCCGCGGTGAAGGAGGTCTGAGCGACCCGACCGTTCTCAGCCGCCCCGGTGCTTCTTGCCGTGCTTGCCGTTCCCAGCGCCGTTCGACGGTTCGGGCACGTACTGGACGGCGTTCGTGGGCGGCGCCGATGGGGAGACACCGGCTGGGGGCGGTTCGACCGGCGGACGGCCCGCGGCTGATGCCGGAGCCGGCCGGACGATCGGCGTGACCGGTCGGGCGACCAGCTTGGGGCGCGGCGGGCTGCGGCGCTCGATCGGCTGGACCGGGCGAGCCTCGAGCCGAGGCCGCGGGATCGGGACCGTCGCCGGAGCCGGGGCGGCTGGGGGCGGTTCGGCGACCGCGACCGGCGAGACAGGCGCGATCGAGACCGCCTGCGCGGCTGGCGACGCGACCGCGGACGGCACCGGCGCGGGCGCGGCGGGCGACACGGCCGCGGCGGACGCCGGCGGCGCGGCGGGTGACACGACCGCGGCGGCCACGGCCGCGGACGGCGCGGGCGGCTTCTCCGCCGACATGTCGCCACCGGTGCCGTTGGCCTCGACGTGCCCGACGAGCGGGTTGACAGGCGCCCCCGAGCCGTCCTCGTGGCGGATGATCAGCGGCGCGAGCGTGCCGAGCGACTCGGCCACGACGACGGCATCGTCGCCGGAGGCGATCCGGAAGTCGGCCGGCGGGTTGACGTAGGCTCGGCCGGCCCGGCTGATCGACAGCAGGGTGGCGCGGTGGTCGGTCCGCAGCCGCGCACTGACCTCGTCGACGGACAGTCCGAGGTAGTCGTCCGGGATGGCGATCCGGTAGAGCTCCGATCCCTCGCCCCCGGACACGATGTCGGCGACGAGCTCGGTCAAGCCGGGATACAGGGCGGAACGCGCGAGCAGACGCGCGCCGACCTGCGACGAGACGAGGAGCTCGTCGACATGAGCGCGTCGGAAGTGATCGGCGTGGCGCGGGTTGTTGACCTCTGCCACGGTCCGTACCTCGGGGGCGACCGACTCGATCGCCATGACCGTCAGGATCGAGCGCATGTCCGCGTCGTTCGTGTCGTCGGTCGGGAAGATGAGCGCGGCCGACGCCTGCGCGAGGCCGGCCCGCTCGAGGTCGGCCGGCTCGGTCGGATCGCCCCTCACGAAGTAGACGCCGTCGCCCGCCGGGTTCTTGTCGAGCGGGGCGATGACCACGATCTTCACCTTGTAGTCGTCGGTCTGAAGCTCCTTGATCAGGTCGCGGGCCGTGGTATTCCAGCCACAGACCACGACGTGGCCCTCGTATCCGGACGCGCCCATACCCTGGCCCTCCTTGAGCAGGAAATCGATGACGATGGCGATGAGCGCCCCGGTGATCGTCCCGAAGAGCGCGACTCCGAACAGGATCAGCATCCAGCTGATCAGCCAGCCGGCCGGCGAGGTGATGAACGCGGAGTCTCCCTGACCGAGGACCGTCGTCAGGCCCCAGTAGAACGAGGCGCCCAGCGACGCGAGCGTCCAATCCTTCTCGAACAGGGTGATGAGGACCGCCGCGATCGCGACGATGATCAGGATCCCCTCGACGAGGGTGATGAAGAACCGACGGTCCAGCTGTCCGCTGAGCCGGCGCGCGTAGAACCGGATCCGCCGGATCATCGGCGAGTTCAGCAGACGCGCGGACAGGCGACTTCGCATCAGGACGCGGAGTCTAGCGGCTCGGGCGCGAGACCTGAACCATCCAGACCGCTCTTATCCGCTCTCGTCGGCCCGGACCGACCTTATCCGCCCCGATGGGTACGTCGGGAACGTCGAAGCCGCCACGGCGGCCTGCCGGGCGGCTTGTGCGAGCGGGCCGAGCGGCATCTACGTATGGGAGCTGCCCGATGCTCCCCACCGGCTCACCTCGGCGTCGAGGTCGAGCGGCATGACCGCGCCCTTGTTCTCGAACTCGCCCCACGCGTCGCGCGGGACACGCCACATGATCTCGAACTCGTTGCCGTCGGGGTCGGCCCCGTAGAGCGACTTGGACACCCCGTGATCCGACGCCCCGCCGAGGGCGCCGGCCGACGACAGGACGGTCGCGGCGCGGGCGAGGTCCTCGATCGTCGGGACCTCCCAGGCCAGGTGATACAGACCGGTCGAGCCACGCGGCGGGCGCGGTGCGTCCGGTCCGACCGAGAAGAGACCGAGGTCGTGGTGGTTCTCGCCGCTGGCCGCGCGCATGAAGACCGCCCGGCCGCCGAAGGCGTTCTCGACGACCTCGAAGCCGAAGACCCGGTGGTAGAAGTCGGCGGCGAGGGTCGCGTCACGGACGTACAGCACCGCGTGGTTGAGGCGGGCGACCGGGATGGTCGTCCCGGTCGCTTCCGCGGTCCCGCTGGATCCGGTCATCTGGATCAGGCCGCGACGGTGGTCGGGATCGGAGCGCCGACGAGCTTCCAGCCGGACTGCCAGCTGCCGCCGTTCACGATGTTCAGGGTGATGTTGAGGAAGGCGAGCCCCTCGAGCTGCCGCGCTCGCACGAGCGGACCGACGTCGACCGGCTCCAGGCCGATCTCGCCGACGAGCTCGAGCACCGTGGCCTTCGCCTCGGCGTCGTCACCGGCGACGAAGCCGCTCAGCTGTACGCCCTCGGCGACGGGATCGCTCTGGTGGGCCGCGAAGAGCGTGTTGAACGCCTTGACGACGTGCGCACTCGGCAGGAGACGGGCGAGCTCCTCGGCGTTCGAGGTCGTCGTGTCGATATCCGGCCCGTTCGCGCCGAACGACATCCGGTTCGTCGCATCCACGACCGGCTTCCCGGCCACGGCCTCGGCGATCTCGGCGGCGACCTCGGGTGCGCTCGAGAAGGGGATCGCGAGGACGACGACGTCCGCGCCGGCGACGGCCAGGGCGTTCGAGGACGCGACGCGCGAGCGGGTCGCCGCGGCGACGCTCCCGGCGTCTTCGGGATCGCGCGACGCGATCACGACGTCGTGGCCCGCCCGCTTGAATGAGATTGCCAGGGCCTTGCCCACGTTGCCGGCCCCGATGATCGCGATGTCCATGTCGACGGTCCTCCGCTGGCTTGACGAGTTTGCCTCTGTCAAGCGATATTTGTTGTGGACACACCATACGTCTGTGTCCTACCTGATGTCAATACCTGTTTGCGGAGAACCAACATGGCCACCGAGGAGCGGCGCCGACCGGCCGTCGGCGTCCAGATCAAACGCTGGCGGCTGGAGCGCGGGCTGACCCTGGCGAACGTCGCCGAGCGGAGCGGCCTGAACGTCGGCTATCTGTCGCAGATCGAGAACGACAAGGCGTCGCCGTCGCTCCAGTGCCTGGTGTCGATCGCCGATGCGGTCGAGGTCCCCGCCGCCTGGTTCTTCATGGAGGACCTCCCCGAGCCGGTCGTCGTGCGGGCGTCGGAGCGCCCGGTGACGATCACGGAGCTCGGGCGCGTCGAGCACGTCGACGGCCGGGCGTCGCGCGACGTGTCGATCCTGGAGGTCACATCGAACGGCACGGGCAGTCGGGTCGGGACCCATAGCCATGCCGGCGACGAGCACCACATCATCCTGCGCGGGCGATTCCGGATGACCCAGGGCGACCATGTCGTCGATGTCGGCCCGGGCGACTACCTCCGCTGGGACGGTACGATCCCCCACGACGGCGAGGTGATCGGCGACGACCCGAACGCCGCGATGCTCATCATCCGCATCCGCCCCAAGGACTGAACGGGCGGTCAAACCGGTCAGGCGATCGGGACCTGCAGCTCGGTGACGTAGTCCGCGTCGTCCGCGACGAGGTAGTCCCGCGGCAGGGCCAGCTCGGGCTCGGCCCCGAACTGGAGGTAGAGGACGCGCAGTCCGTCGATCCGCGTGAACCCCGCCGCGACCGTCCAGCGGTCGAGCGATCGACGGGTCGATGCGAGCGTGTCGTACGCGCCGTTGTGGATGATCGTGGCGGCCAGGCATCCTGCGAGCCGGCGGTACCCGATCCGGTCGGTCGTGGGGATCGGGCCGCGAACAGGCACGAACACCTCGACGGCCGGGTCGAAGCCCGGTTCGCTGGGGCCGACGAGCGCGCCAGGGGGGCGGCTGGCTCGTCGTCCGGTGTCGCGCACATAGGCTTCGAGCTCATAGAAGGCCGGCCCGAGGTCGGCGTCCGGCGCCGCCCGCAGGGTGGCGACCGACTCCGCGGCGAGGCGGCGGACGACGACATCCGACAGATCCGAGCCCGTCGCGGCCGACTCGACCCGGATGTCGAGGGCGGCCAACCGCCGTTCGACGTCGCGGCGCTCCTGCTCGAGCTCGAGGCGACGGCGGACGAGCACGTCGCTGAGGTCGACCCCACCCGACACGAGCCGGGCGATCTCCTGGAGGCCGACGCCGAGCTCGCGCAGGGCCAGGATGCGCCGCAGACCCGGCAACTGCGCCGGCGAGTAGGCGCGGTAGCCCGTGCTCGGATCGACCCACGCCGGCCGGAGGATCCGGAGCTCGTCGTAGTCCCGCAGCGTCTTGGGCGTCACGCCGCCGAGTTTCGCGAAGGTCCCGATGCGGAGCATGGCCGAACCATAGCTTGACTCTCACCCGACGTGAAGGTTGAGGCTATGTTTCCGAGCCGCTCCGAGGAGACCCATGCGCCCGATCCGCATCGCCGCCCAGCTCCATCCACAGCACGGCGATTACGCCGGCTTTCGCCGTGCCGTCCTGCGCGCCGAGGAGCTCGGGTTCGACATCGTCTACACCTGGGACCACTTCTTTCCACTCTACGGGCGGCGCGACGACGCCCATTTCGAGTGCTGGTCGTTGCTGGCCGCCGCCGCTGAGGCGACCTCCCGGATCGAGCTCGGTCCGCTCGTGGCCTGTGACGCGTATCGCAACCCGGACCTCCTCGCCGACATCGCCCGCACGGTCGATCACATCAGCGGCGGTCGAGTGATCCTGGGCCTCGGCTCCGGCTGGTTCGAGCGCGACTTCACCGAATACGGCGTTCCGTTCGGGACGGTCGGGAGTCGCCTCGAGGCGCTGGCGCGGGACCTGCCGCGGATCGAGCACCGGCTGGCGGTGTTGGACCCCCCACCGCTCCGAGCGATGCCGATCCTGATCGCCGGAACGGGGCCGCGACGGACGCTCCGACTCGTGGCCGAGCACGCCGACGGCTGGCATGCGGGATTCCCGGAACGGCCGGCGGAGCTCGAGCCGGCGGTCGAGGCGCTCCTCGGCTGGTGCGCGGCCGCCGGACGCGACCCGGCGGAGATCGAGTGGGGCGTCGGGGTCGAACCCGACGATCTCGATCGGTTCCTCGCCGAGGACGCGGATACGTACCGCTCGATGGGGTTCAGCCAGTTCACCCTCGGCTTCGATGGTCCGTCGTGGGATGTCGATGCAGGTCTCGACTGGCTTGGTTGGAAAGCGCGTCTCACCGACGTTGCGGCCGGGTCGATGATCGAACGCTGACGGTCCGAGGCCTCCCATAGAGTTTGTCCGGCGTCCGCCAGCGGATGCCACGGAGGGACGGCACAGGTGGATCGCGGTCTGGTCTACTGCGAGGGAGGATCCTTGAGCGCCAGGGCGACCTTCAGGGCAGGGTCCTTGCCGGCGAAGAAGTCCGCAGCGCTCAGCGCGACCGGCACGTCAGGCTCGATCGCCGATCTCTGGTCCCCTGTGCCGAACCGGAAGGTCGGGATCTCGACCGTCAAGCCGATGTTCGGAAGGGCGATGTCGTTGCAGTCGCACAGGAAGTTGTCCGCCCGAGCGGGGGTCTTCTCGCCGACCAGGATCGCCTGCGTCTCGGTATCGAGGGTACGGGCCACGACCGTCCCGGCCGACACGTTCTCGCGCCCGATCATCACGATCAGGCCGCCGGGACGATCGATCCGCGGATCGCCCTTGAGCGCATCGATGAGCGGCGTCGCCAGGCTCCCGTTCCCGCCGCGGATGTAGCGCATGTCGAGGAGGACGCGCGTCGCCGAACCGTCGTCGAGGGCGCCCTTCATGGCCGCGAGGGCTGGCGGGAGGTCCGTCTCCGTGTAGTCGTTGTAGGCGATCACGAACGTCTTGGACGCCTTGTCGAGGCGGGTCCAGACCGGTTCCTTGCGCCGTGCGACCGCCTCCGGCGCATCGCCCAGCAGGCCGCCGACGACATCCAGGCCGAACCCCCACGTGGCGAGATCGGACCTGGTGACGTCGACGGTGACCTCGCTGCCGTCCGGCCGCGCGAACACGAACGCCGGCTTGGCCGGGTCGTCGACGATCCCCAGGCCGTGGAGATACTCGACCGTCGAAACCACTCCCTGCAGTCCGTCGAGCTCGCCGCTCTCGTTGTCGGCTGGGACCAGGGGGCGCAACGTAGCCTCGACCTCCCCCATCGGATGGCCGCCGATCGACACGACGCGATCGCCGACGAGCGTCTTGTCCTTGGCGCGAACGACGAACCAGCCGTCCGAGAACGGATACAGCACGACGTCGTAGGCATGGAGGTAGGAGTCGTAGGGGCCGAGCAGCGCCGAGTGCGTGTCGAGCAGTCCGACCAGACCGGCGAGCTGGACGACGCGCTGGTCCGGCGTGGCCGTCGGAAGAGTCGTGCGGAGCTCGTCGAGCTTCGCCACCCAGGCGGACTCGGGGTTGTCGGCGAACGGGTCGGGATGCAACGCCCGGACCTGGGCGTCGAGGTACGCCAGGTCATCCGCCACCGGGTCGCCGCTCGCTGCGGCGCTCGGCGACGAGGCGGCTCCGGTCGTCACCGGCGAGGATCGAGCCGCCGATCCACCGCAGGCGCTGCCCAGGACGGCCACCACCGTCGCGACGAGGACGAGCGTCGTACGGCGCATCTCCCCTCCGACCTCCTGACGATCCTACAGCTCACGGCCGACCGCGCCGGCGGGCGCGCACGCTCGATGAGGGTCGGACGATACCGAACGTCCCGCCCGGATTCAAGGCGATCGCGGCCGGCCGACCGGGGACGACCGGGTGCAGCCGATATCATCGGCTGGTCGAACCCGGACCCGGCCCACGACGGAGGCACGCGTTGCTCGCGATCCGCATCGACGTCCACGGTGGGCCCGAAGTGCTTCGGCCCGTCGACATGCCCACACCGACGCCGGCTCCCGACGAGGTCATCGTCCGCCACGAGTGGATCGGCGTCAACTTCGTCGACACCCAGCACCGACTCGGCGCGCCCTACCCGGTCACGCTGCCGCTCATCCCGGGCATCGAGGCCGCCGGCGTCGTCGTCGAGCCGGGTGCGGGCGTGACCGACCTGGCGCCCGGCGATCGGGTGGCCTACGCGGGCCCGATGGTCGGCGTCTACGCGGAGCTCGCCGCCGTGCCGCGAGCGGTCCTGGTCGCCGTCCCACCAGGGCTTGCCACCCGGGACGCGGCGGCCGTCCTGCTCCAGGGGATGACGGCGCATCTCATGACCCACGACGTCCATCTCGGCCGACCCGGCGAGACCGCGCTCGTCCATGCCGCCGCCGGTGGGACCGGGTCCCTGCTCGTCCAGTTCCTCCGATCGCAGGGCGTGATGGTGGTCGCCAGTGCCTCGCCCGGTCTCAAGGCCGAGTACCTGCGTTCGCTCGGGGTGGACCACGTCCTCGACTCGCGGCGGCCGGACCTCGCGGACGCGGTCCACGGCGTCGTGCCGGGGGGTGTCGACGTCGTGTTCGACAGCGTCGGGCGGACGACCTTCGAGACGAGCCTGCGGGCCGTGCGGCCGATGGGCCTGATCGTCGAGTTCGGGCAGTCGAGCGGGGCGGTGCAGCCCATCGACATCGCCCGGCTGTCCGGGTTGACCGGCGAGGGCCTGCCCGGGTCGCTCACCCTGACCTGGCCGACGCTCAGCGACCACAACGCGACCCGTGATGCCCTCGTCCGCCGTGCCGCGGCGGTCTTCGAGGCCGTGCTCGACGGGACCCTGCGACCGGCCGTTGCCGGGACCTTCCCGCTGCGCGAGGCCGCCCGCGCACATGAGCTGCTGGAGTCGAGATCGGTGATCGGGAAGGTGCTCCTCGAGGCCTGACCGGGTCAGGTCGGGTCGGCCAGCTCGATCCGGATCCGCTTGTTGATCCGGCCCTTGGACTCGTAGCCGGTCACTCGGATGGCGCCGACCTCGCGCGTGTTGGCGACATGCGTCCCGCCGTCAGCCTGGAGATCGAGCCCGACGATCTCGATCGTCCGGATCTCTTCGATCCCGGGCGGGAGGAGGTTGACCTTGGTCCGGATCAAGTCCGGGATCTCGAACGCCTCGTCGCGCGGGAGGACGGCGACCCGCACGTCGCGACCGACCGCCAGCTCGGCGTTCACGGTCGCCTCGATCCCGGCGACCAGGTCGCCGCTCATCCGCTCGAACTCGAAGTCCATCCGGCCCGACCCCGGCTCCATGTTCCCGCCGGTGACCAGCGCGCCATGGTCCCGCCACACGACGCCGCACAGTACATGCAGGGCCGTATGGGTCCGCATCAGCGCGTGGCGCCGGGTCCAGTCGAGGTCGACCTCGAGACGGTCCCCGACCGCCGGCGGTCCGTCCGTCGTCGCAGCCTCGGCAGGAACGGGCTCGAGCTCGTGGACGATGTCGGAGCCGCTCTTGCGCGCCGCCCGGACGACCCAGCGGCGTCCGTCGACCGAACGGAGGAGGACCCCTCGATCGGAGGGTTGTCCGCCGCCCCCGGGATAGAAGACCGTCCGATCGAGGACGACGAGCGGGCCATCGACGCCTTCGTCGACGGCCCGGACCACGGCCTCGATCGAGCGCGCATAGGCGTCGCGGTAGCAGACGGCGTCGGTCACCGCGGTCGGGCTCGACGGTCTGACGGCAGGGCCGGCATCGGGGCTACTGGACGGTCAGCGCGCCGATCATGACGTTGGGATGGATCTTGCAGATGAACTTGTACGTCCCGGCCGCGAGGGCGTTGACGTTGTAGGTCGTCTGCGCCACCCCGGTGACGATCTCGCCGTCGAAGACCGTCGCACCTCCGCCATCCATGATCTGGATGTTGTGGGCGACCGACGCGTCCTGGTTGTCGAAGGCGATCTGGAACGGCTGGCCCGCGGGCGCGGCCAGGGCCAGGTTCGTGAACTGGATGTTCTGGGCGACCTCGGGGATGACGGTCGTCCCGCCGGTCCCGCCCGACGCGGCCGCGGACGGCGCGATGCTCGGCTCGGTGGAGGCCGGGGCCGCCGAGGGAGCCGCTGACGACGGAGCAGCCGAGGCGGCTCCGCTCGGGGCAGCCGACGCGGCGGCCGACGGCGACGGCGGCGGGGCGTACGTCCAGCCGGGCGCCTGGCCCGATGAACAGGCGGCGAGACCGACGATCACGAGCGCGGCAAGGGCCAGCGTGGACAGGGAGCGAACCGGCTGCATGGTCGGATGGGACCTCGATCGGATTCGGTCGGCAAGACCGGATTGGGGCGTGACGTGCCGCGGGAGAGTCTACCGCTCGGTCCCGGTTCGTGCCGGGACCGTGTGTCCGGCGGAGCGCGGAGATAGTACTTCTGGGCCATGACTCGATGCACCACCCAGGACCTTCGTCAGGGTTCACCGATGGCCCGGATGGCGGGTAGCCTCAAGGTCCGATCGAGTCGCCCGGCGCGCGGTCGGATGCACCCGACGGCCGGACCAGGAGATCCTCCATGCAGCTTCGAACGCGGATGTGGCGGCTGAGCGTCGCGCTGGCGCCGTTCATGTCCCTCGCGCTCGTCCTGGAGGCTGGACGCCGCTGGGTCCAGTAACCAGCACCGGCGGACCGCGCCGGCACTAGATCGACCGCGGACGGACCGGAGCTGCTCCGGTCCCTCGGCGGGAACCCATAAGCATGAGACCCGGACCGACCCTCCTCCGTCCGGGTCTCCTGCTGCGTGGCGCCGGGTGACGGCACCGTCGGGGACATCGGTCGCAACCTGACCGCAACCTTGTTCCGACACGTTCGTCCGTAGGCTTGTATGGTGACGACCATGGCACGTCCGGCACGGACCGACGACGGGCCGTCCGGTGAGCGGCCGGCGGCCGAGCGCCAGCTCGAACAGCTGCGCTTCCTCCATCGCGTCGCCAAGCTCGCGACGACCGCCCGGACGTGGGACGAGCTCCTCGAGACCATCGTCGATGAGACCCGGGACGCGCTCCAGGCCGACGTCTCGTCGCTCTACCTTCTCGATCGGGACGGTGCCCACCTCACCCTCGCCGCAACGAACGGCCTGGACCGCTACCAGATCGGTCGCGCCCAGGTGCCGTACGGCGAGGGTGTCACCGGACGCGTCGCCGCGACGCGGGAGCCGATGCGGATCGCCGACGTCCGCCACGATCCGCGGTTCCTGTGGGTCCGCGGGATCGACCAGCGCCGGTTCATCGCCTCGATGCTGTCGGTCCCGCTGTCGTGGCGCGAAGGCGTGGTCGGCGTGCTCAACATCCAGACCGAGGAGACCCGCGAGTTCAGCGACTCGGACGTCGCCCAGCTGTCGGCGATCGCGGACCTGCTCGCGGGGATCGTCGAGAAGGGCCGCACGCAGCTCGAGGCCGAGGCCCAGGTCGAGGCGCTCCAGGCGATCGACGAGGCCCGGACCGAGCTCATCGCGATGGTCACCCACGAGCTGCGAACGCCCCTGGCGGTCGTCCGGGCGTACACCGACCTCCTGTCCGAGGAGCCGCCGCTGGTGGGTCGCGAGAGTCGCGATCTCATCCGGCGCCGGACCCGCGACGAGTGGCACAACCGGGCGATCGACCAGATCGAGCGGCTCGACCGGCTGGTCGACTCCATCCTGGCGTCGGTCCGGCCGCTCGAGGACCGGCCGTCGGACGTCGTCCCGGTCGACGTCGCGGCCCTGCTCGACGAGGTCGTGGCAGGCTTGCGTCCGCTCCTGCGCAACCACCGACTGGTCGTCGACGCGGGCGTCCGACGGTTCGCTCTCGCCGATCCGCCGCGGCTCCGCCAGGTCGTCGAGCATCTCATCGAGAATGCGGTGAAGTACGCCCCGCCGGGGACGACGATCAGCGTCGGGACCACGCTCGTCGAGGGACACGTCCGGGTCGCCGTCTCCGACGAAGGGCCGGGTATCCCGCAGGAGTGGCGCGAGCGGATCTTCGAGCCGTACGCCCGACGCGATACGCACACGGCGCGCGGCTCCGGGATCGGGCTGTTCGCGGCCAAGCGCCTGACCGAATCGATGGATGCCCACCTATGGTGCGAACCGGCCGAACCGGCCGGCGCGCGCTTCGTCATCGCCCTGCCGGCCGCGGTCGCGGTCTGATCGAAGGAGTCCTGATGATGCCGATGACCCGTCCCCTCCGGATCCTGGTCGTTGACGACGATCCCGCGATGGTCGGTGCGATCACCGCCCTGGTCGGGACCGAGGGGCACCAGGTCATCACGGCCTATGACGGCCTGACTGCCGTGAAGCGCTTCCGCGACGACGCCCCCGACCTCGTCCTGCTCGACCTGGCGATGCCCGGGCCGGACGGGTTCAACGTGACCGGCCAGATCCGCGCCGCCGGGAACGTGCCGATCCTGGTCGTATCCGGCGAGAGCGGCGAAGGTGCGAAGGTGAAGGCGCTCGAGATCGGGGCCGACGACTACCTGACGAAGCCGTTCGGCAAGGCCGAGCTCCTCGCCCGGATCTCGGCGATCATGCGCCGCGCGGATGCCGCCTCGGTCGGGTCCGGGGGCGGTGGGGGCGGGCCGTTGGAGGCCGGCGCCCTGACGATCGATCCGGGTCGCCACGAAGCGCGGATCGGCTCGGCGGTGCTGAACCTGACCGCGACCGAGTACCGGCTGCTCGAGGCCCTCGTTCGCGCCGGTGGCGACGTCGTCCCGCATCACCGTCTCGTCCGGGCCGGCTGGCCGGCCGAGGCCGATCCCGACCTCCTCTGGCTCAAGCCGCACATCGCCCGCCTCCGGGCGAAGGTCCACCGCGCGGGCGGTCCGGCGATCGTCGCCGTGCGCTCTGTGGGGTACCGGATCGAGGCCTGACCGACCGGAACGATCGACCGGCCCGCTCGGCTGGCTCGAGCGACCGAAGGTCGGTCGGCCCGCGGGTAACCCGGCGTCTGCGCCGCGGCCGCGTAACGTTCTCCGGACGGTCGTCTGGCAGGATCGACCGGTGACCACCGACCTGGGAGATCGAGACGGAGACGCCGCGGAGGATGCCTCCGCGGCGTCGATCGACCGCCGGGTCGGCCCGCGCCCGACGCTCGGCCTGCTCGCGCTGCTGATCCTCGGCCTGGCGCTCGGCCTCGTGCTCGCGGGCCCGGACCCGCTCACGCTGCTGTTCTACGCTTCCTACGCCAGCATCGGTGCCCTCCTCGCGTTCCGGCGTCCGCGGAATCCGATCGGCTGGCTGCTCATCGTCATCGCCTTCAACTTCGTCGGGACGAGCACCACGCCGGACGTCACTGCCGCCGCGCTCGCGGCCGGGACCGTCGGCCCATTGGGCATGCTCTCCGTCTGGGTGACCGGCTGGGCCGGCAGCGCGGACTTTCTGGCGTATTTCGCGCTCGTCCTGGTCTTCCCGAGCGGGCATCTACCCGAGGGGCGCTGGCGGGTCCCGAGTCGGCTCCTGTTGCTGTTCGGCCTCGTGTTCGTGGTCCTCACGGCCGTCGCGCCGACGATCGGCTTCACCGCGAGTGGCGGGCTCGAGTCGATCAAGTCCGGAACCCGCTCGCCGTCCTGCCGGACCTGCCACTCTGGTCGGTCATGCCGTCCACTGACACGGCGATCCTGCCGATCATCGGCCTGCTGCTGGTCGGGGTCGGGTCGATCATCGTCCGCTACCGGCGGTCGACCGGCGTCCTCCGCCTGCAGCTCCGCTGGCTGGTCGTGGCCATGACGTTCGTGATCGGAGCGGTCCTGGCGGGTCTGGCGTCTCTCGCGATCGCCGGCGACGCCATCGGTGGGCTCGCCTGGGTCCCGGCGATCATCGCCTACCCGACCGTGCCGATCGCGATCGGCGTGGCCGTGATGCGCTATCGCCTGCTCGAGATCGACCGGATCGTCAGCCGGAGCGTCGGCTACGCGCTCGTCACCGGGGTCCTCGCGATCGTCTTCGCGGGGACGATCCTCGTGCTCCAGGCGGTGCTGGTGTCGGTCACCCAGGCCCAGACCATCGCGGTGGCGGCATCGACGCTGGCGGTCTTCGCGCTCTTCCAACCGCTCCGACGGAGAGTGCAGCGGGCCGTCGACCTGCGTTTCGACCGCGCCCGGTACGACGCCGAGCGCACCTCGGTCGCCTTCGCCGAGCGCCTGCGCAACGAGGTGGACATGGCCACGGTCACCGCTGATCTCCGGGCCACGGTCAGCCGAACCATGGCGCCGACCCGCCTCGGCGTTTGGGTCCGCGCCGACGAGTCATGACCGACTACGGCCGACTCGGCACCGTCCGGACCGTCGGCCTGACCGCGATCCTGGTGCTGGGCACCGTTCTCGCGTTGGCGAACCCGTTGTGGCTGCTCGCCTACCTGGCCTACGTCAGCGTCGGGGCCGTGCTGGTCGTCCGCCGACCGCGGATCGTCATCGGCTGGCTGCTGATCGGGATCGCCTTCGCCCCCGTCGGGACGGTCGGCGCGTCGAGGGTCGACACGGTCGCGCTCGCCGCGGGTACGGCCAGTCTCGGCGAGGAGCTGACGGCGTGGGTCGGAAGCTGGTCGGGCAGCTCCCTGTTCGTCGCCTTCTTCGCGCTCATGGTCGTGTTCCCGAGCGGTCGCCTGCCGGGTGGGCGGTGGCTGGTCCCGAGTCGGCTGCTGCTCCTGTACGGCGGCGCCATCGTCCTGCTGGCGGCCATCTCTCCCACGATCGACTTCGCCCCGACGAGTGGCGGCGAGACGATCCAGGTCCCGAACCCGTTCGCCGTCCTCCCGACGTCGCCGCTGTGGACGATGGTGCCGACCTGGCTGCCGTTCGCCTCGCTCGTCGGTCTCCTGCTGGGAGGGGTCGGGTCGATCGGCGTCCGCTATCGACGGTCGACCGGCATCCTGCGCCTGCAGCTCCGCTGGCTCGTCGCATCGGTGACGTTCGTCGTCGCGGCGATCGTGGCGGGTCTGGCGGCGTTTGCCGTGGTCGCCGACGACATCGTCTGGATCCCGGTGGTCGTCGCGTTCCCGACGATCCCGATCGCCGTCGGCGTCGCCGTGCTGCGCTACCGGCTGCTCGAGATCGACCGGATCGTCAGCCGGACGGTCGGCTATGCGCTCCTGACCGGTGTCCTGGCGGTCGTCTTCGCGGGCTCGATCCTGGTGCTCGAGACAGCGCTCGCGACCGTGGCCCAGGTCCAGACCATCGCCGTGGCCGCTTCGACGCTGGCGGTCTTCGCGCTCTTCCAGCCGCTTCACCGGCGCGTCCAGCGGCTGGTCGATCGGCGGTTCGACCGGGCTCGCTACGACGCCGAGCGCATCGCCCAGACCTTCGCGACCCGCCTCCGCAGCGATGTCGACCTCGCGTCGGTCCGCTCGGAGATCCTGTGGACGGCGACATCAGCCGTCCGGCCGACGACCGCCGGCCTGTGGCTCCGCGAGGAACGTCCGTCGTGACGGTCCGAAGGGGCGCCAGGAGGATGGCGCCCCTTCGATCGGGCGGTCGAGGGCCTGCCGGCGCGGCTCGATCGACCCGTTAGCTGGACGAGGTCAGGCCGGCACACCCAGGAGGGCGCGGCCCGCGGCGTCGTGCGGGAGGTCCACGCAGGCGACCCGGCAGCCGCGCGCATCGCGCCCGCCGAGCGGCGAGAAGTGGGTCCAGACGGTCGTCTCCGGATCGGTCAGGGCGGACGCGTCGGTCGTCAGTCGGCAGCCGCACAGCGCACAGGTGACCGGGCCGCCGGCGATCGACGTGCCCTGACGCGGCCAGACGGGCTGGGGGTCGGACGGGTGGATCATCGGGGCCTCACGATCTGTCGGGTTCGCATCGCCGCGGGGTCGAGCTCCGGGCAGCATGGACATCATGCGCCCCCGCGGGTTCCCGGATCGGCGCCGAGCCCGTCACCGTTCGGTTGCGAACGGGATACGACGACGCGGGTCACCCACCTCGGGCGACCCGCGTCGTGCTTCCCAGGAGGCCCGCTCAGGGGGCCCAGATGGCTCCGAATGCGCCGTGCGACTCGTCGTCCGGGCCGGCGGCGAAGTACAGGGTGGTGGACGGCCCGGCTGCGGCGTCGTTGCCGAAACCGATCCCCCACAGACCGTCGATGACGATGGCCTTGCCGTCAGCGGTCCGCAGCGTGCCGTCGAAGTGCCAGTGGCCCTTGAGCCAGCGATAGCCGTTGACCCGGCCGTTGCCGAAGTTGCCGACGAGCAGGTCGCCGTTGAACCGACCGAATCCGGTGGCCGGCGCCCAGGCGAGGCCCCACGGGGCGTTCAACGCGCCACGCGAGGCGACCCGACCGAGGAAGTGGCCGCGTGCGTCGAAGGCACTGACGAACCCCTTGCCCATCCCGGCGATCTCGTCCGAGCGCTCCGCATCCTGGCGGGCGTAGGTCACGTAGATGGTCCCGTTCAGGTTCTGGATCCCGAACGGCGCGTAGTGACGGGGCAGCCTCGGATCGACGAAGGCATGCTCCCAGTGCTTCCGGGTGAAGGTGCTGTCGTAGACATCGATCCGGCCGCGATGGAAGTCCGTCGCGTAGAGGTAGTCGGCCCCGTTCCAGCTCGCGATCGCCAGTCCCTTGTAGATCGACTTGCCATGCTCGGCGGTGACGAAGGCCTGGGTCGACGCGACCGGCGGGTTGGACGCCGGGACGCCGGGGTTCCAGCCCGAGATCGTGCCGTCCTCCGAGGCGAACAGGAAGCGCGCAGGGCCGGACGCGGTGCCGTTGCTGACGACGAAGCCGGTGCCGCCGTTGAAGACGGTCCCCGTCGGTGCGCCCGGGACGTTGACGACGAGCGGCAACGGTGCGCCCGCGCCGTTGTAGAGCGTGGACGTGGCCGTCCCGTTGTTGGCGACCCACCACGGGGTCGTCGGACCGTGGACGACACCCCAGCCGTTGACCAGGTTCGGGTCGACATGGTCGGCCGCGATCGTCCCGTCGGACACGAAGACGTGGGTCTGGTAGACGTTCGGCGGTCGCGGACCGGCTGCCGCAGCGGGCACCGCCGACAGGAGGAGGAGCCCGAGTGCGGCCCCGGCTGCGATGGCTCGACGCTGGATCATCGGCGACCTCCTCGTCCGGGCGGCCTGGCGCCCGTGCGGGCGCATCGACGGGACCACCAGTGACACGAAGGGCTACGCCGGCATGCCCCCCTCCGGTTTCAGCGCGGCCGATCGGTCTCCCTAGCCGGTGTTGCGCAGACCCGCGGCGATGCCGTTGATCGTCAGCTGGACGAGGCGGAGGAGCTCGCCGTGGTCCGGATCCTCGGCCGTCGTCGCCCGCAGCCTGGCGAGCAGCCTCACCTGGAGCTCCGACAGCGAGTCGACGTACGGGTTCCGCAACTCGATCGAGCGCTGGAGGACCGGCAGGCCGTCGAGCAGGTGATCGCGCCCGGTCACCCGGAGGAGGAGCCGGACCGTCCGTTCGTGCTCGGCCTCGATGGTCTCCCAGATCCGCCCCGCGGCCGGCCCGCGGGCCAGCCCGGCGTACAGCCGCGCGACGCCGATGTCGGCCTTGGCGAGGGTCATCTCGGCGTTGTCGAGGAGCGCCTCGAACAGCGGCCACGCCCGGTACAGCGCGCCGAGCACGTCGAGCCCGGCGTCCCCATGAGCGTCGCGATACGCCTCGAGGGCCGACCCGAGGCCGTACCACCCGGGCAGGTTCAGACGCGCCTGGGACCAGGCGAATCCCCACGGGATGGCGCGCAACGATCCGATCGCCGGCGGTGGCTGCGGCCCCGCCCCAGTCGTCTCGGGCATGACCGTGCTCCGCCGGCCGCGCGAGGCCGGTCGCGACCCGAGGCGGAGCGCCGAGATCTCCAGGATCGGCGTCGCATCGCGGAAGAACGCGGGGAAGTCCGGGTCGTCCCAGACGAGACGACGATAGGCGTCGGCCGAGGTCGCCGCGAGCTCGTCGATGGCCTCGGCCCCCGCCGCCCCGGCCTCGGCGACCAGACGATCGTGCTCCGGGGTCGAGGCGATCAGGACGGCCGCGGTCAGCTGCTCGAGCTGTCGGCGGGCGATCGCCGGGTTCGCGTAGTTCGCGGCGATGACCTCGCCCTGCTCGGTCATCCGCAATCGCCCGTCGATCGAGCCGGGCGCCTGGGCCAGGATCGCCCGGTTCGTCGGGCCGCCGCCCCGGCCGATCGCGCCTCCGCGGCCGTGGAACAGGGTCAGCCGGAGGCCGTGCCGACGCGCGGTGTCGACCAGGGCGGCCTGGGCGCGGTAGAGCAGCCGGTTGGCGGCGAGGAACCCGGATTCCTTGTTCGAGTCGGAGTAGCCGAGCATGATCTCCTGCCGGTCCCCGCGCGTCGCGAGGTGGGCACGGTACGTCGGGTCGGTGAGGAGCGCATCGATGATCCCGGCGCACCCTTCGAGCGCATCGGCCGACTCGAACAGCGGGACGAGGTCGAGGACGGGCGTGCCCGGGCCGAACCCGCTGGTCGCCGCCGCCGGCGGATCGGCCGCGCCGGCCAGCCGCGCCAGCTCCATGACATCGAGGACGTCGGCGGCGGTCCCGGTGAAGCTGATGATGTAGCGCCCGGTCGATGCCTCGCCGAAGCGCGCCTGGGTATCCGCGATCGACCGGAAGGTCGCGAGGACCTCGGCCGCGGTCACGCCCGGAGCCCCCGGCAGCTCGGTCTCGAGATCGCCCCGACGGATCGCGGCGAGCGCCGCCCGGTGGACCGCGCCGTGCTGGCGGACCTCGAGCGCCGCGAGATGGAACCCGAACGTCTCGACCTGCCAGCGGAGATCCTGGAGCTCGCCCCACGACACCCGCGACAGGCGATCCTCGACGAGCGCGGCTGACAGCTCGTCGAGCTCGTCGAGGAGCTCGGCCGGGGCCCGGTATCGGCCGCCGAGCGGGACGCCGGTCGCCGCGGTCAGGCCGGCGCGGGTCCGGCGCAGCCGCTCGGCGATCGCGCCGAACCGCTGGCGGTAGGGCTCGTCGGGGAACCGGCGGCGGAGCTGGCGCATCGTCTCGGGCAGCGCGTCGTCGTCGGCGACCAGCCGTCGGGCCAGCGCCGGCGCGAGGCGGTCCATGGGCTTGGTCGAGGCGACGGTCTGCATCAGCCGGGTGGCGACCGCCTCATACCCGTGGATGACGTGGTCGGCGTGGATGCGCAGGACGTGGCCGGTCGTCTCCGCCGTCACCGCGGGGTTGCCGTCGCGGTCGCCCCCGATCCAGCTCCCCCAGCGGAGGAAGGCCGGCACGAGGGGTCTGCGCGTCCCCGTCCGATCGACGTCGGTGACCGGCGGATCCTCGGCCTCCAGCCGTCCGGCCCGACCCAGCGCCCGGCGGCGCTCCGCCTCGATCAGCGGATCGAGCGCCCCGTCGACCGCCCGGTACAGCCGCGGGACGACCGTGAACAGCGTCTCGTCGAAGTAGGTCATCGCCGTCCGGACCTCGTCGAGCGGCGTCGGCGCCACCGAGCGGAGGTCGGCGGTCCGCCAGAGCAGGGTGATCTCCTCGCGGAGCCGGCGCCGGATATCGAGGTCCTCATCGTGGGTGAGGCGCGGATCGTCGAGCCGCTCGACCAGGCGATGGCAGCGACCCAGGGCCACGAGGAGGGTCCGCCGGCGGGCCTCGGTCGGGTGGGCCGTCAGGACGGGGCCGATCTCGAGCCGGCCGACCAGCTCGACGATGTCCTCGACCCGGCGACCGGTCCGCCAGATCCGGCGGACCGCCTCGGCCACGGAGTCGTCGAGGATGCCGCCGCGGGCCGCTCGCTCGCGCCGGCGCAGGGTCCGGACGCGGTGGCGCTCCTCGGCCAGGTTGACGAGCTGGAAGTACAACGCGAATGAGCGGATCAACGCCTCGGCCCGGGGCAGGTCGAGGGCGTCGAGCTCGGCGGACAGCCTGGCGCGCTCGGCGGCATCCTCGGCGTGACGCAGCGCGATCGTCCGCCGCCGGACGCGCTCGACGAGCTCGAGCAGGTCGAGGCCCTCCTGCTCGACGATGACCTGGCCGAGGAGCGAGCCGAGGAGGCGGACCTCGCGAGCCAGGGGGTCGCGCGCTCCGGCCGTCCCGATCCCGCGCGGCTCGCCGCGAACGGCGGGGTTCGGACGGGCGGGCATCGATGGACTCCTTCGCGACGAGCGCGGCCCGGCAGCGCCGACCGCTCAGCTCAGGAGAGTGTAGGCAACGGGATGGGGGCCGGCGGGCGACCTCCGGCCGGGACGTGCGGGACGGCGCCGGCGGCCGCGACGGTCGGGCCGACGACGGCGGTCGCGGCGGCATCGATCGGCTCGACCAGCCAGATGTCCTCCGGTCGAGGGCCGCCCTGGAGGACGAGTCGCTCGGCCAGCTCGGACCCAGCCTCGGCGTGGGCCTCGACCAGGCGCCGCAGCTCGGCCGAGCGTTCCGGACCGTCGGCCCGGTCGCGGAGCGCGGCCGACAGCCGGGTGGCGACGACGCTCGCGCCGGCGAGCGCGGGCACCGAACGACCGGTCGGGTCGAGGACGTACGCCCGACCGCCGGTCATGCCGGCCCCGAAGTTCGCGCCGATCGTGCCGAGGACGACGACGACACCGCCGGTCATGTATTCGCAGCCGTGCGCGCCGAGGCCCTCGACGACCGCGTCGGCCCCGCTGTTGCGGACGGCGAAGCGCATCCCCGCCCGGCCGACGACGTGAAGGCGGCCCGCGGTCGCCCCGAACAGGCAGACGTTGCCCGCGAGCGTGGACGGCGTCGGACCGGCGAGCAGCTCGGGCTCCGGACGGATCACGACCGTCCCACCCGACAGGCCCTTGGCGACGTAGTCGTTCGCCTGGCCGACGAGGACCAGCTCGAGACCGGGTGCCAGGAAGGCCCCGAGGCTCTGCCCCGCCGAACCGCGGAGATCGAGCCGCAGGCGTTCCTCCCCGTCCAGCGCGATCTCGCCGCGCACGAGCGCGCCGGACAGCTCGGCCCCGAACGACCGGTCGCCGGTCGCGACGTCGAGCGGTCCGCCTGGCGGCCGGGCGCCCGACCAGAGATCGACGACGAGGCGGTGCTCGGTCGGCGAGGCGACCTGGCGACGGATCCCGTCCCGGGCACGGGCGGGGTCGGACCGCCGGGTCGTCCCGGCATCCCAGCCGACCGCGCCGATCAGCATCCGGAGGTCGGTCGGGTCGTGGCTCGTCGTCCGGACCAGGTAGCGCCGACCCTCGCCGACGATCTCGGCGATCGAGCGCGCCCCGATGACCGCCAGCCCGGCACGGACATCCTCGGCCACCGCCAGCACGAACCGCTCGACCTGGTCGGGCGTGCCGCTGAACTTCGCCCGGAGGTCGGGGCGTTGCGTGGCGATCCCGGTCGGGCAGGTGTCGAGGTGGCATTGGCGGGCCATGTCGCAGCCGAGCGCGACCAGCGCGGCCGTCCCGAACCCGAACTCCTCCGACCCGAGGAGCGCCGCGACGAGCACGTCCCGCCCGACCTGCAGCCCGCCGTCGGTACGCAGCACCACGCGGTCCCGGAGGCCGTTCCGGACGAGCGTCTGGTGGACCTCGGCCAGCCCGAGCTCCCAGGGTGCCCCGGCGTGCTTGATCGAGCTGAGCGGGCTCGCCCCGGTCCCGCCGGCGTGCCCCGCGACGTGGATGTAATCGGCCCCGGCCTTGACCACGCCGGCAGCGATCGTCCCGACCCCGCGACTGGCCACCAACTTGACCCCGATCCGGGCGACCGGGTTGATCGCGCGCAGATCCGCGATGAGCTGCGCCAGGTCCTCGATCGAGTAGATGTCGTGGTGCGGCGGCGGGCTGATCAGCGACCGACCGGGCTGGGCGCGTCGGAGTGCCGCGATCTCGGCCGTGGCCTTCTTCGCCGGCAGCTGGCCGCCCTCCCCCGGCTTGGAACCTTGGGCGATCTTGATCTCGAGCTGATCCGCCCGGGCGAGATACCGTGCCGTCACCCCGAACCGTGCGGACGCGACCTGCTTGATCCGCGCATCGTGGCGTTCGCCGGCCGGGCCGGGGCGGTACCACGCCGGGTCCTCGCCGCCCTCGCCCGTGTTCGCGGCGCCGCCGGCACGTTGCATGCCGATCGTCACCGCCTGGTGGGCCTCGGGGCTCAGCGCACCGACGCTCATCGCGCTGGCGACGAAACGTCGGGCGATCGACCGGGCGGACTCGACCTCGTCGAGCGGCACCGGGCGGGCCGTCCGCGGCCGGCGGATCCGCAGTCCGTCGCGGACGAGGGCCGGGTCGGCCCGGTGCACGGCCGTCAGGTCGTGGGCGCCGCCCTCGGCGACCGCCTGGATCGCCTTGACCGCCGCAGGGGCGTAGAGATGAAGCTCGCCGTCCGCCCGGAACCTGGCCAGGCCCGGGTCCGCCAATCGCGCTTCATCGGCCGAACCCGCCAGCGCTCGGGCGATGGCCAGCCGACGCAGGCCGCGACCCGCGAGCGCCTCGGATCCGATCGTCCCCGGCCAGGCCGCCGCCCCGGGGAAGCAGCGTGCGACGACGTCCGGGGCGAGCTCGAGCGTCTCGAACAGGGTCCCGCCGACGTAGGACGCCACCGCCGAGATCCCCATCCGGGCGAGGGTCTTGCGGAGGCCGGCCTCGAACGCGTCGAGGAGTCGGCCGACCGCGTCGGCCTCGGTCAGGGACTCGGCAGCGCGGCCTCCGGCGAGCTCGGCCGCCAGCTCGATCGCCAGGCGCGGATGGACGACCGTCGCGCCGGCCGCGATCGCCATCGCCATCGTGTGGACGTCCAGGACGTCGGCGGCGTCAGCCACGACATCGGCGCGCCCGCGGAGCCCGGCACTCCCGAGGGCGGTGTGGACCGCTCCGATCGCCAGGACGCTCGGGATCGGCAGCCGGTCGAGCGAATACCCGCGGTCCGACACCACCACGACCTCGACGGAGCCGGACGCGACGGCGTGCACGGCCTCGAGAGCCAGCCGGTCGAGCGCGAGGCGCAGCCCCTCCGGCCCGTCGGTCGGGTCCCAGGTCGAGTCGAGCCGACGCGTCCGGCGCGCGCCCGTCGCCGCGAGGAGACCGTCGAGGTCGGCCACCACCGGCCGGTCGAGCCGGACGGTCCTCGGGCCGACCGGGATCCCGGCCAGCAGCGCCGGTCGCCGGCCCAGCTCGACGTGCAGGTCCATGACCGCGCGTTCGCGCTCGGGGTCGATCGGCGGGTTGGTCACCTGGGCGAACGCCTGGCGGAGGTGGTCCACGACCGGCCGGTCGATCCGGGCTCGGGCCGGCGTCGGCGTGTCGTCGCCCATGCTCCAGAGCGGCTCCTTCGCCTCGAGGACCATCGTCCGGATATCGAGTCGGGCGCGCTCCGCGTCGAGCCCGGCCAGCAGCCGGAGGGCGGGCGAGGTCGAGCTCCGGGCGAGCGCGACCGGGCGGTCGACGAACGAGGCCCGCGGCTCGTCCGGACGCCAGGTCCGGCGCAGGATCTCCGTCTTGGCTTCGACGTCCTCGAGGATCGCTCCACGGCGGGGGTCGACCAGGAGCATCTCGCCCGGGCCGAGCCGGCCGCGGCGGATCGTCTCGGCCGCGGCGATCGGCACGGCACCCGCCTCCGACGCCGCGGCCACCACCCGATCGCGGGTGATCGCGAAGGCCAGCGGGCGCAGACCGTTGCGGTCGACCAGCGCTCCGACGCGGCGGCCGTCCCCGAACACGAGGGCGGCCGGGCCGTCCCACGGCGCCAGGAACCCCGCGGTCCGCCGGGCGAACGCCCCAGCCAGGGGGTGGCTCATCGGCCGGAGCGCCGAGGCTTCGGGGATCAGCACCAGGAGCGCCGCCTCGAGGGTCCAGCCGGTCGCCACCGCCAGCTCGAGGGCCTCGTCGAGCGACAGCGAATCCGAGCCCTCCGGCGAGAGGAGCGGCCCGGCATCCATCAGCCGGCGGGCGGCCGACCCGATCGGGCCGAGCGGATCGGCCGTTCGTCCCTGGACCTGGTCGCGATTCGTCCGGATCGTGTTGATCTCCCCGTTGTGGGCGATCGACCGGAACGGCTGGGCGAGACGCCAGTCGGGACGGGTGTTGGTGGCATAGCGCTGATGGAAGATGGCGTGGCTGACGCCCAGGTCCGAGGCGAGGTCGGGGTACAGCCGGGCCAGCCGGTCGCCGGCCACGAGCCCCTTGTAGACCACCGTCCGACACGATGCCGACGGCACCGCGAAGCTCGCCAAGGACGATCCGGCGGCACGGGCCGCCGCCTCCATCCGCCGACGGGCGAGCACCAGGCGGAGCTCGAACCGGGCGTCGGAGAGGCCGGCGGGGCGCTCGACGAGCGCCTGCGCGAAGGTGGGCCGGGTCGCGCCGGCCTCGGGGCCGAGCGCGGCCGGGTCGGCGGGGACGACGCGCCAGATCGGTGCCGGGAGGCGCTCCTCGGCCAGGGCACGCACGACGATCGCCCGGCCGGCCGCGCCACTCGTACGGCCGCGCGGCAGGAACAGCGATACGACACCGGGCCGGCCCGCGACGTCCGGGGCCAGGTGGGCGAGCACGCTCGGCTCGAGCGGCAGCAGCACTCCCGCTCCGTCGCTCGACGCGCCGTCGGCCGCGAAGGCGCCGCGATGGCCGAGCGCCCCGAGCCCCGCCAGGGCCAGCGGCAGGACCGCTGGATGCGACCGACCGCCGGCGTCCGCGACGAAGCCGACGCCGCAGGCATCGTGCTCGTACCGCGGGTCGTACAACGGCGTCCGGTGGCGGTCGGACCTGGCGATCTGAGCGTCCTCCGCTGCGCGCGCGTTCGGATCGGACGCCCACCGTACGAGGGCCGCGTCGGTCCGTCCGTCGCGAGACGGGCGCGACGGGGTGAGCGCTCGGTTGCGGCCGGGTCACCGTTTCGGTCCGGGCCGGCGCGGAGCGCGGGCCGGCGCGGACCGGCCATTGACCGGACCTCCAGCGCCGCGCACGATCGGGTCGTGACCGAACGCCGACACGGACGCCCGACCGACGCCGCCCGCGGCCGGCCGACCGAGCGTACGACGGATCGCGCCGCGCGCCGCCTCGCCGAGCTGACCTTCCTCGAGGAGGTGGCCAGGCTGACGACGTCCGCCCGGACGTGGGACGAGCTGATGCGGACGATCATCGACCGGACGACCGCCGCGGCCGACACGGAGGTCTGCTCCGTCTATCTCGTCGACCGGGACGGCTCGGGGGTCACCCTGGCCGCCACGAATGGCCTCGACCGCGACCAGATCGGGGTCGCCCGGTTGCCGATGGGCGTGGGCATCACCGGCCGGGCCGCACTCGGTCGCACGCCCCAGGTCAGCCTCAACGTCCGGCGCGACCGCAGGTTCGCCTGGCTCCAGGGTCTCGACGAGCCGCGCCTCACCTCGATGTGCTCGGTCCCGCTGATCTGGAACGACTCGGTCGTCGGCGTGCTCAACGTCCAGACCGTCCGTCGCCGCGCCTTCCGACGGAGCGACGTCCGCTTCCTCGAGACGCTGGCCGTCCTCCTGGCGGGCATCGTCGAGAAGGGCCGGCTGCAGGCCGAGGCGGAGGCGCAGGTCGACAGCCTTCGGGCGATCGACGAGGCGAGGGCCAGCCTGGTCACGATCGTGACCCACGAGCTGCGCACGCCGCTGGCCGTCGTTCGGGCAAGCCTCGAGCTGATCGGGGCGGAGACCCGGGCGGCCGGAGTCGGGCAAGCCAGCCGCTGGGAGGCGGAGGCGCTGAGCCAGGTCGACCGCCTCGACTCGATGGTCGACTCGATCCTGGCCAGCCTGCGGGTCCTGCGCGAGCCGCCGCCGGCGCTCGGCCCCGTCGACGTCGCCGCCGTGGTCGAGGCGATCCTCGCGTCGCTCGGGTCGATCCTCCGCCGCCATCGACTGAGCGCCTCGTTCCCCGAGCGCCCGCTCATGGCGATGGGCTCGGCCGAACACCTCGGCCGCCTGCTCGAATACCTCCTCGAGAACGCCGCGAAATACGCGCCGGCGGGCGGCCGGATCGAGGTCTTCGGGTGGCGCGACGGGGGTCGCGTCCTGCTCGCCGTCACGGACGACGGCCCCGGCATCCCGATCGAATGGCGGGAGCGACTGTTCGAGCCGTTCGTCCGGCGCGACGACTCACCGCGCGGGGCGGGGATCGGGTTGTTCGCCGCCCGCCACCTTGCCCGGGCCATGCTGGGCGAACTCAGGCTCGAGGACCGGATCCCGGCGGGCAGCCAGTTCGTGCTCGAGCTGGCTGCCTCGCACGGGCCGGGTGGGTCGCCGGGCGGCGCCTGAAACCGCCCGGGCCCCGAGGATCGACTAGGCCTGGTAGGCCGCCTCGCCGTGGACGGCGAGGTCGAGACCGGCTTCCTCCTGGACGCCCGGGACGCGGATCCCGAGGATCACATCGACCACCTTGACGATGATGAACGTGGCCACCACCGCGTAGCCGACGGTCGCCCCGACCGCGACGATCTGGATCAGGACCTGCTGCGGGTTCCCGTCGATCAGCCCGCTGTACGCCTGCTGGACGGCGGCCGTGGCGAAGACGCCCGTCGCCACCGCCCCGAACATCCCACCGACACCGTGGACGGCGAACACGTCGAGCGCATCATCCACCTTGATCCGGGCCCGCAGGAGGGTCGCGCTGTAGCACAGACCACCGGCGACCAGGCCGATGATCAGCGCTCCGCCGACGGTCACGAAGCCCGATGCCGGGGTGATCGCGACGAGGCCCGCGACGGCGCCGCAGGCGGCCCCGACGACGCTGACCTTGCGCTTGTGGAGATAGCTCGCCCCGACCCAGGTGATCGTCGCGGCGGCGGCCGCGGTGTTGGTCACGACGAAGGCGCTGGCGGCCAGACCGCCCGCGGTCAGGGCCGAGCCGGCATTGAAGCCGAACCAGCCGAACCACAGCAGCCCCGCCCCGAGGACGGTCATCGGCACGTCATGCGGCTCGGTGCTCTCACCGTTGAGGACGCGCTTGCCGATGAGGATCGCGACGATGAGCGCGGACACCCCGGAGCTGACGTGGACGACCGTGCCGCCCGCGAAGTCGAGCGCGCCGAGCTTGTACAGCCAGCCGTCGACCGACCAGACCCAGTGGGCGATCGGCGAGTAGACGAGGATCGACCACAGGATCGTGAACAGGACGAACGCCCCGAACCGCTTCCGTTCGGCGAACGCCCCGGTGATCAGCGCGGGCGTGATCGCCGCGAACATCAGCTGGAACCCGGCGAACAGGAGGAACGGGATGGTCACGGCGTAGACCGTGCTCGGCGCCTGGCCCACGTTGTTGAAGCCGATGTAGTCGAGGTTGCCGATGAGCCCGGCCCCACCGACATCGGGACCGAACGCGAGGGTGAACCCGATGATGACCCAGACGATGCTGACGATGGCCAGCCCGAAGAAGCTGTGCATGATCGTCGACAGCACGTTCTTGCGCCGGACGAGACCGCCGTAGAACAGCGCGAGACCCGGGAGCATGATCATCACCAGGGCCGTCGACATCAGCATCCAGGCCGTGTCGCCGGTGTCGATCTTCGACCCGTCCGCCGCGGCGACGGTACCCGGCAGGACCGCCAGCAGGGCGGCGCCGATCCCGGCGGCGATCGATCCGCGTCTGATCCGATCTCGCATCGCTCGACCCTCACTCCAGTGGGACCCTCGCGTCCGACGATCGTCAGGCTGGGGGCGAGGGCGTTCCCGTCAGGAGGCTAGGCCCGCTGGCCGCCGATATCGACGCTCGGGGGGTGGCGCGTCGGCAGCGCGACGGTTACGACTCGTCGTCGGTCGGTGACCACTCGGATGCGGGGCTCGCGACCGTGGCGCCACCGAGCCGGTCGTCCGGCCGGTCGTCGAGTCGATACCCCACCCCGCGGATAGGGACCGGGAGCGGAGCCCCGACCGCGCCGAGCTTGGACCGGAGGCGTGCCATGTGCGGCTTCAGCCAGAGCGGGTCCGGGCGCTCGACCCCCGGCCACGCGTAGGCGAGCAGGTCGCTTCGGTCGACGACCTCGCCGAGACGGTCGACCAGCCGTGACACGAGCCGGTACTCGGTGACGGTGAGCTCCACTCGGCGACCCGTCCAGGTCACCTCGTGACGGTTGCGGTCGACCAGCCAGCCGTCGCGGGACGGGGCACGTCGCTGGCGCCGGACGACTGTCCGGGTCCGGGCGAGGAGCTCCGCAGCACGGAACGGCTTGCGGATGTAGTCGTCCGCACCGGCGTCCAGCAGCTCCACGGTGACCCCGAGGTCGCTCTCGCCGGACACGACGATGATCGGCGTGTCGCCGGCCGCCCGGATCCGCCGGCAGACGTCGGCGCCGTCCATCCCCGGCATCGCCAGGTCGAGCAGGACGAGGTCGGGCCGATCCTCCTCGAACCTGCGGATCGCCTCACGCCCGTCGTAGGCGGCGACGATCCGATGTCCGGCGCTGCCGAGGATCGCGCCGATGACGCCGACCATCGCCGGTTCGTCGTCGGCCACCAGGATCTTGAGCGGCTCGCCGCGGGCGACGGCCACGCCGTCGATCGAGACGACGTCGTCGGTGACGGGCGTCTCGAACCGACCCGCGGCAGTGCTCACGTCCACAGGATGACGTCTTCGCGAACGGCCCGTCGGCGTCGGATGCGCGACCGCTCGGTTGCGATCCGTTGGCGGATCGGTCGATCGGCGGGTCAGTCGACGGTCGGCGTCCGCCGCAGGACGAACCGGTCGAACTGCTCGGGGACCCACCACTGGAGGCCGTACAACCGGCAGCCGAGGCAGTAGCCGGTGGTCGCCAGGAGTGTCTGGAGCGCGACCACCGCGACGACCGGGAGCCAACCGATCGGCCGGGCGCCGGCGACGAGCAGGACGAACCCGAGCGCCAGGAAGGTGAACCCGAGCGCCTGGGCGAATCGCGGACCCACCTCCGGCTCGGGTGCCGCCGGCGGGCCGAGCTTCAACAGGTCGCGGACGTACGGCCACGGGCGGCCGAACACGAAGGTGCGGGTTCCGAGCGCCGAGCTCACACCGAGCGCGAGCGCGACCAGGGCCACGACGATCGGCAGGTCGAGGACGATCGCGACGGCGAGGACGATGGCCGACCCGGCGGCGCCGAAGCGCTGGCCGCGCGGGTCGATGAGACGGATGGGACTGCGAACGGGGATCGACACGAAGGGGTTCTCCTGGGCACAGTGGGACGGCTGGCCGGTCGTGGGTCCTGCGAGTCGCTCGTCGTGCGCCGTGGGCGGCGTCAGCGAGTGGCGACCCGCCCTGGACAGGAGCACGGCCCGCCGTGCGTGCCGTGGAGCGGCGCGACGTCGGTTCGTGGGTCGAGGCCGTCGCCGCCCGCCATCGCCGGCAGGAGCATCAGCGTGTCGCGCGGGTCGACCGGCGTGTCGAGCGCCTGGAGGTGGCGGACGTCGGTGTCGTTGAGGAAGACGTTGACGAACCGGTTCAGGTCGCCCTGCCCATCGAGCAGCTGCGGGGCCAGCCCCGGGTAGGACGTGACCAGGCCGTCGATGACCTCGCGCACGGTCGCGCCGCCGACCTCGACCTGCTTCTCGCCGCCGGTCGACGTCCGGAGGACCGGCGGGATCCGAACGAGGCTCACGACTCGAGCCACGCTTCGAAGGCCGAGAACCGCGGTGGCAGGGTGGGGGCCAGGCCCGGCTGCCCACCGTGCGCTCGTTCGCGGGGCGCGCCGTCGTCGCCCTCGCCGAAGCGGACCGCGTCGGGCGTCTTGAGCCCGTTCCCGGTGAGCAGCGCCACGACCTCGTCGCCGTCGCGGATGATCCCGCGGGTCCGAGCGGCCTGCGCCGCGGCGAGGGTCACCCCGCCCGCGGTCTCCGGGTAGATGCCCTCGAGTCGCGCGACCTGTCGGATCGCCTCCGCCGTCGCCGTGTCGGGGATCGCCTCGATGGTGCCGCCGCTCGCGTCGGCGAGCTCGACGGCGTAGCGCCCGTCGGCCGGGTTGCCGATCGCCAGCGAGCGGACGATCGTATCGGGTGTCCGGACCGGAACGATGACGTCGGTGCCGGCCGCGAAGGCGGTCGCCACCGGGGCGCAGCCGGCCGCCTGGCCGCCGACGAAGCGGACCGGGGTCCGTCGATCGATCAGCCCGACCTCGGCCAACTCGTCGAACGCCTTGGCCAGCTTGATGAACATCGCACCCGAGGCGATCGGCGCGACGATGACGTCGGGCAGCCGCCAGCCGAGTGCCTCGGCGATCTCGAACGCGAGGGTCTTGCTGCCCTCGGCGTAGAACGGCCGGAGGTTGACGTTGACGAAGCCCCAGCCGAGCTCGTCGGCGACCTCGAGGCAGAGCCGGTTGACGTCGTCGTAGGTCCCGTCGATCGGGACGACCGTGGCGCCGTAGGCCAGCGCGTGATCGATCTTCGCCGGCTCGAGATCGGCCGGGATGAACACGTAGGCCGGCAACCCGACGGCCGCGGCGGCGGCGGCGGTCGCGCCGGCGAGGTTGCCGGTCGACGCACAGGCGAGCGCGCTCAGCCCGAAGTCGACGGCGCGGGTCGCGGCGATGGCCACGGCGCGGTCCTTGAACGACAGGGTCGGGTTGCGGGTGTCGTCCTTGATCAGGAGCCGATCGATCCCGAGGGCCGGGCCGAGTCGGTCGGCATGGACCAGCGGGGTCGACCCGACGGCGAGACCGCGGACCGGCGCTGCGTCGACCGGCAGCAGCTCGAGGTAGCGCCACAGGCCCGCCGGCCGGGCCGCGATCGTCGCTCGGTCGATCAGCCCGGCGATCGTCGCCAGGTCGTAGGCGACCTCGAGCGGTCCGAAGCAGGCCGGGCAGACGTAGCTCGGGCCGAGCGCTTCCGCACGGCCGCAGTTGCGGCAGCGCAGCCCGACGATCCGCTGGCCGGGCGCGATCGGACCGCGCCCGAGGTCGGGCGTCGGCGTTCCGGTCAGCAGCTGTGCGGTCATGGTCCGGGTCGGTCCTCGGCGGTCGGCATGGTCGGCGCTCGGGACCGGGAAACGGGAAGACCCTTCCCCGGAGGAAGGGTCTCGGGTGATTCCCTTATCTCGCAGGAGGACCTGCCCGGATTTGGCACCTTGCCGGCTACGCCGCCGGTAGGTTGTCGTGGCTTCGACGGGCCGGTCCCTCCACCACTCTTGATAAGCGCTCTTCGGTTGTGGGCGGATGGTACGGGTGAGGGCGGCGAGCCGTCAACCACGGCTCGCTCAGCGTCGGTCGGTCAACCCCAGGCGGATGGCGACCGCGGCAGCCTCGACCCGGCCCGACACGCTGAGCTTGGCCAGGATGTTGCCGACGTGGACCCCGACGGTCTTCTGGCTGATGAACAGGTGCTCGCCGATCTCACGGTTCGTCCTGCCGGCGGCCAGCAGGAGGAGGACCTCCCGCTCGCGCGGGCTCAGCCCGAAGACAGCCGACTTCGGACGAGCGGGTCCGACGAAGTCGCGGACCAGACCGCCCGCTTCGGCACCCGTCCCGTCGCTCGATCCGTCGCGGCCGGGACCGACCGCCACGGCGACCGGCGTCGCGGCCCCGGTCGTCTCGGGCTCGAGGTCGGACTCCGCTCCCGGGACCGCCGGGATCGCGATCCGGGCGCGACCCGCCAGCTCCTCGAGCTCCCGGAGGAGAGGCCGGGCGCCGAGCTCCCGGGCGATCCGGACCGCGTCGAGGAGCGGCCGGCGCGCGGCGGCTCGACCCGGCCGCCCGTCCCCCGCGCCGAGGGCGGCCTCCGCCTGGCGCCACCGGGCGCGAGCGACCTGGTAGGGGATCCCGAGCTCTTCCCACGTTCGAGCCAGCGACTCCCAGGCCGACGCTTCGTCGTGGCCGTCGATCCTGGCCCGGAACGCTCGGGCGGTCGCGAGATGGGCGTCGGCTTCCCGCCGCGACCCGATCGCTCGGGCGACGCCCGAGGCCGAGACCGCCTCGTCGGCCCGCTCGAGGACGCGATGGGCGCGCTCCCTGGCCGCCGCCAGGGTCGGCAGGTCCCGCCGTTCGCGGGCGTCGGCGAAGACCGCCGCGTCGGTCTCGAGGAACGTCGCGGCCATCCTGGCGATCAGGACCCAGTCCTCCGTGTCGCGGATGGGCGCCCAGCCGAGCTCGACGGCGCGCCGGGCGTCGCCGAGGTCCTCGTGCCACAGGGCGAACGAAGCGGCTGCGAGATAGGCCGGGGCGGAGGCCTGAGCGTCGGGGACCGTCTCGAGCTCGAGCATCAGCCGGCCGAGCAGCCGACCGGCGGCCTCGCCCGACCGGGTCTCGACCGCGACCATCGCCAGGTTGGTCGCGGCGTTGACGAAGTTCAGTCCGACGGGACTCCATTCGAGGGCGGTCTCGCCGAGGCGGCGGCACTCCTCCCAGCGTCCCAGGATGAACAGCGAGTCGGCGCCGTTGCCGCGCAGGAAGTTGCCGTAGGTCGCCTCCTGGCCGTATTCGCGGGCCGCCTCGATCCCGGCCATGGCGACATCGACCGCCTCGCGTCGCCGCCCGAGGACGTCGAGGGCCGTGGTGAGGTTGGCGGTCGCCCGGAAGATGTCGCCGAGCCGGCCCAGATCCTCGGCGATCGAGCGCGCCTCGCGGAGGAGCGCCACCCCGGCCTCCGGGTCCTCCCCCCAGACCTTGGTGATGCCCAGCGTGCAGATCGCGTGGCCTTCCTCGCCGCGTGCAGCGGGACCCGCCGATCGCGCCACCCCGATCGCCTCGCGACAGAGGCGTTCGGCCTCGGTGAACAGGCCCTCCAGCATCAGGACCTGGGCGAGCGATCCCAGGATCAGGGCACGCTCCCGGATCGCCTCGGACGGGATCAGCCGGGCGGCTCGCCGGTGAGCCGCGATCGCTCCCTCCTGGTCCCCGGCGGCGCGGCGGTACCGACCGAGGCGCTCGTGGAGGAGGGCCAGCTCGACGCGGTCCGCCCGCTCGTCGAGCCGGGCGATCGCCGATTCCGCGTAGGCCGCGGCGCGGATCGGGCGACCCGCCGCGAACGCCGCCTCGCCCGCTCGAGCCAGGAGCCGGACCGGCGCGGCCGGGTCGCTCGGGCCGCCGGGCGGGATCGTCCGGTCGTCGAGCTCGAGCGCGAG
The DNA here is from genome assembly GCA_963781845.1 of uncultured Chloroflexia bacterium. GTDB lineage: Bacteria > Chloroflexota > Limnocylindria > Limnocylindrales > CSP1-4 > Chersky-267. The sequence goes on from CAWAHN010000016.1 coordinate 341,494, forward strand.
CTCGAGGTGGGCGAGCGCGTCGCCGGACGCGTCGATGGCTTCGGCCAGGTCGGCGGCTTCGATCGCGGCCGCCCGAGCGGGGCCGGGCTCATGGGCGGCGAGGTGCTGGCGCGCCCGCGACCCCGGCCGCGATCCGAGACCGACCGCCAACGCCGAGTGGTGTCGCCGCCGCTGAGCGGGCAGGAGGTCTGCCTCGACCGCCCGGGCGATGAGCTCGTGGCGGAAGCCGACCGTCGCCTCGGCGGGGAGTGCCGCCGCGTCGCTCGGGGTGAGCGCCGGCCGGTGGGCCGGGCTCGTCCCGACGCCGACGTCGCCGTCGAGGACGACGAAGCCGTGCTCGATCGCCTCGACCAGGCCGACGGCCAGGTCCGGCTCGAGGATGCCGCCGCCACGGCGAGGCGCCCCGCTGGACCGGGGCGCCGGCCGGTCCGCGCTGCGCTCGAAGGCGGCCGACGCGGCCGCCAGCTCGTCGATCCGGAGCGGTTCGCCGGCCGGGGCGAGGAGACGAAGGACGCGGCGGCACTCGGGCGTCCGCTGGGCGAGTCGGGCCATCGCCAGCTCGTCGAGCGAGCCGGTCAGCGATACGCCCGCGAGCTCGCGCCGAGCGGCCAGGATCTCCTCGGCGACGAGCGCGTTGCCGTGCGATCGCTCGGCGACGAGGAGCAGGACCGAGGCGGACGGTCGCTCGCCCTCGATCGCCTCGATGAGCTCGGCGAGCTCGTCCCGATCGAACGGCCGGAGGGCCAGCTCCGCTGGGGGATCGGCCGCCTCGCTCATCTCGGTCAGCGCGGCCCGAAGCGGATGCGGGCGGGTCAGGTCGTCGGGCTGGTAGGTCACGAGCACGGCCAAACGACCGGGGCGCGCGACCCGGGCCAGGAACGTGGCCAGGGCCCGCGTCCCCGCGTCGGCGGACTGGAGATCCTCCAGGCAGAGCACGACCGGCTGTCGTTCGCCGACGCGGTGAAGGACGTCGAGGATCGATTCGAGCATCCGGGTCTGGCGGCGTTCCGGCTCGGTGATCGTCGGGCGTGTCGGCATCAGGCCCAGCCCTTCGAGCCGAGCCACCATCCCCGGCAGGAGCCGGCCGATCTCCTCCGCGCCGGCACCGACGACCCGCGCGAGCTCGCGGTCGGTGAGCTCGCCGAGCGACCGGCCGAGACCGGTCGCGACCGGAGTGAACGGGTCGCCGATCTGGCCGGGTCGTGCGCGGCAGCGGATCACCGTGAACGGTTCGGGCAGGCCGGCGATCCGATGTTCGGCTTCGTCGAGCAGGCGACTGGCGCCCAGGCCGCCGCTGCCCGACAGCACGATCGTCGATGGACGGCCCGCGGCGGCGGCCTCGAGCGCACCGGCGAGGCGGGCAAGCTCGCGCTCCCTGCCGATGAACCGCGCGCTCGTGAACCTTGCGGCCATGTCGCATTCTAGGCGGCCGCGGAACCCGCGGTCGCCGAACCGGTACGCTGGGTGCATGCCTGCACGCACCACCGTCCCAGCCCCGGACGCCGATCCGAGCGCCGCCGCCGCGCTCGACGCCGATCCGGTCGGGCGGGGCAGACCCCACCCGTCGAACGCGCTCAACGAGCTGTCGGGCGAGGAGTGGCTGTACTTCACCAAGTCCATCTGGTCGACGGCGTACCCGTCCGAGCTCGGGCACGACCTGCGCAAGGCCCACGGCGCGAACAAGCCGCCCCGACTGATGTGCCGGCTCATCGAGTTCTTCACGAAGTCCGACGAGCTCGTGCTCGACCCATTCGCCGGCGTCGGCGGAACGCTGCTCGGGGCGGCGATCGCCCAGGGGCCGCGACGCGCCCTCGGCATCGAGCTCGAACCCCGCTGGATCGAGGTCTACGACCGGGTGATCGCCCGGTCGATGGCGGAGCGCGACGGCCGCGGCCCGCTCCTGGCCGACATCGGTCCGAGCGACCCGGGCGGGGCTCGCGGGTTCGACCCGTCCGGGCTCGAGCTCCGCCTCGGGGATGCGCTGGCGATCCTCCCGACCCTGGCCGACGCATCGGTCGATTTCGTCGCGACCGACCCGCCGTACAACGTCCAGCTGCCGCTGACGATGGCCGGGGGCAAGCTGTCCGAGGCCCACGCCAATCGACGGACGGACTATGCGATGGTCACCGAGGACCCGGCCGACCTGGCCAACAGCGCCGACTACCCGACCTTCCTCGACCGGATCGAGACGGTCCTGGTCGAGTGCCGGCGATTGCTCCGGCCGAACCGCTACGCGGCGGTGATCGTCCGCGATGCGTACCAGGACGGCCGCTACGTCTTCACCGGCGCGGACATCGCCGCCCGCGCGGAGCGGGTGGGCCTCGTCCCCAAGGGCGACCTGGTCTGGTACCAGGCCGGAACGCGGCTTCGTCCGTACGGCTACCCGAACGCGTTCGTCCCGAACATCGCCCACCAGCACATCCTGGTGCTGCGTCGCGAGCGCTGACCAGCGGAGGCCGGTGCCGACGGGATCCCGGTCAGGCGGTCTGCCGGCGAGCCGCCAGGAATGCGGTCAGGACATCCTCGTCGATCCCGTCGGGGACCTCGTCCAGGGTCGGGTCCTCATCGACGAGCTCCCCGAGGACCATCTTGTGGAGCCAGCCGCGCGTCCCGTCGGGACACAGGACGAGCCGATAGATCCCATAGTCCTCGACGATCTGGACCTCGTCGCCCGCGTCGAGGACCGCGAGCTCCCGACCCGTCGCCTCATCGGGGACATCGAGCAGGCGCACGAGCCGGTAGCGGATGCGTCGCCGCTCGCCGCCGTCGGCGAGCGCGCCTGCTCCGATCGTCGTGTCGGCGAAGCTCAGGCTGACCGCGGTCGAGACCATCCGGAGCGGATCCGCCTTGCGTGCCTGGAGCAGCGAGGGGCGCCTCCAACGGGGCAGGTCCGCCTCGTCCGGCTCGACGCCAGGCGGCAGCTCGCGCTGCACGACCGGTGGGACCAGGTCGACCGCGGGCAGCGGCCCCAGGGCACTCGCCGCGTGGAGGGCCAGCACCTCGTCGGGGGCGGGCGGTTCGCCGTCGCGGCGGCGCTTGCCGAAGATCACGAACGCGGCCCAGACGACCGCCGTCCCGCTGCTCGTGATCAGCACCGGGTAGGCGCGGAAGACCTGGTCGAACGGACCGCCGCCGAGCCCCAGGCGGTCCAGCCCGCTCGGCGCAGCCGAGCCGCCATCCGACCCCGGAGCGGTCGCTCGTCCTGGGGCGGCCTCCCCTGGACCGATCCTCGGCGCGTCGTCCGCCGGGCTCTCGGCGAGCAGGCCCGGCGGCGGGACCGCCCCTTCGACGGAGGCGGGCTCGGCGGCCGGCTCGGCGACGTCGGGCGCAGGACCGGCTGGCGCCGTTGAGGACGGGCCGGTGCCGGCTCGCCCGGGCGCCTGATCGTGGGAGCCCGCGGGCCGATGACCGTTCCGGCTCCCGGCGCTGCCGTCCGCTCCGTCGTGCGAGCCGCCGCCCTTCGTCGGGGACGAGGCGCCGCCGGATGGGTCGCCCTTCGGGTCGGGCGTGGTGGTTCCGCCGCCGGCGTTCGGTGGGCTGGGGGTCGCGCCCTCGGGTCCGGACGCCGAGCCACCGGCCGGCGAGGACCCGCCGCCCGGCGAGGTCCCGTCGCCCGTCGACCTGATCCAGACGGAACCACCGTCCACGGCGTGTCGCCGGCCGTCGGCATCGGTCGCGTCGAACCTGATCAGGTGCCGTCCGGCCGCCAGCTTCGTCGCGTACGTGTAGGCCAGCCCATGGTCTGAACCCGTCCCCGTGCCGGGCTGCATCGCGCGGGGAGTCCCGTCGATCAGCACCCGGACGGCGGTCGGCGGCCGATCCTGGCGATCCTGGAAGGTCACGCCGAACCGGACGGTCGTCGATGGGCGCCCCAGCCGGGGTGAGACGGAGACGTCGTGCAGCGACGACCAGCCGCTCTGGGCAGCCGCGGATCCGGCGAGCGCGGCGAGCAGGAGCAACGCGACGGCCATGGCAGACAGCCATGGTCGGGCGTGCTGCCACCCGACCGGGCGGTGCACGAACGGCACGGATCAGACCTCCGCCCCGGGCCCGGATGAAGACGGAAAAAGGGACAAGCCCGGTGCTGGTCCGAGCATGGGCCGGGCCGCCGCGGACGGCAATGGTACGGACTTCTCTGGCCGTGGCGGCCGTCGGTCCGGGCGGGCGGTGCGGGCGAACACCGACCTGGGCGGTCCGGTGGATTCCGGGGCCGCGGCTGACCCGGACGGCTCGGCGGCGATACCCCGAAGTGGTGATGGCGGAACGCCCGCGGCTCCCGCAGTCTGACGGCATGCAGGTCTTCCAGCCCGCCACGACACGGTCGGTCTCCCGCCTGTCGGTCGTGACCGGTGTGACCATCGGGTTGCTCCTCGTCGGGCTCGGGGTGGTCCTCGCCTACCTCGCCCTCGCCACCCCGTTCAGCCAGGCGTTCATCCCCGAACCGCGGTCGAGCGGCGTCCGGGTGGTGGTCGGGGTGATCGGCTGGACCCTCCTCATCGTCGCGCCGGCGACGGCTGCGATCGCCGGCGTCGCCTGGCTTGCCGGCGTGGCGGAGCGGACATCGATGCTGCGAACGAAGCCGCACCCGGTCGTCGGGTTGAGCCGCGTCCTCGGCTCGGACTACGCAGCGGCCACGAATGTGCGCCTGCCGGACGGTCGGATCGTGTCCGAGATCATCGTCGGTCCGCACGGGATCGCCGTGTTCGAACCGGCCCCACCGGCGGCGCTCATCCGGGTCGACGCCGGGCGGTGGGAGCTCCGGGTGGGCAAGGACCGCTGGGTCCCGCTCGAGAGTCCGCTCGAGCGCACGGTCCGCAGCGCGGATCGCGTCCGCCATTGGCTGACCGCCGAGGACCGGGGCTTCGTCGTCCGCGTCCACGCGGCCGTCGTCTCGTCCGACGACCTCCTCAAGCGGACCGCCAACTGCGCCGTCGTCACCCGCGAGTCGATCCCGGCGTACCTCAATTCGTTGCCGGTCCAGCGCGGGTTCACCCCGGAGCGCCGGGCACAGGTCGTCGAGCTCTTGCGCTCCGTCGTCTGACCCATCTCGCCACCCGTCGGCGGCGGTACTCTTCGGAGGTCGACGATCGCTCCCGGGGTAGACGACGATGCGGACGATCCTGCTCTGGATGGCACGCAACACGTGGCTCAAGGAACGCGTGCCCCGCCTCCGCTTCGTCCGTCGGGCCGTCCGGAGCTTCATGCCCGGCGAGGATCTCGCGGCGGCGATCGCCGCGGCGAAGTCGACCCGTGCCGGCGGCGTGACGGCGGCGTTCACCCGGCTCGGCGAGAACGTGACCGACCCGAGCGAGGCCGATGCGGTCGCTGCGCACTACCTGACCGTCCTCGACGAGATCGAGGTGCACAAGCTCGATGCCGAGGTGTCGATCAAGCTGACGCAGCTCGGCTACGACCTCGACGTCGAGGCCGCCTTCCGTCATTTCGAGACCATCGCAGCGCGAGCGGCCGAGGTCGGGACGTTCGCCTGGATCGACATGGAAGGCAGCGACTACGTCGAGGGGACGATCGCCTTCTACGAGCGGGTCCGGGCCACGCACGAGAACGTCGGTCTGTGCCTCCAGGCCTATCTCCACCGGACGCCGGCCGACGTCCAGCGGCTCCTCCCGATCAGACCGGCGATCCGGCTGGTCAAGGGTGCGTACGCCGAGCCGGCCGCGATCGCCTACCACGCCAAGCGCGAGGTCGACGCCGCGTTCCTGGGGATCGCCACCACGTTCGTCCAGGCGGTCCGCGACGGAGGGGCGCGCTTCCAGGCCGGCACCCACGACGTCGACCTGGTCGAGCAGATCGCCCGCTCCGGGGGAGCGATCGGCCTGGAGCCCGGGCAGATCGAGGTCGAGATGCTGTACGGCATCCGGGTCGACCAGCAGCACAAGCTGGCAGCCCGCGGATTCAAGGTGCGCTGCCTCATCGCCTACGGTGAGCACTGGTATCCGTGGTACATGCGCCGCCTGGCCGAGCGCCCGGCCAACGTCCTGTTCGCGCTCCGCCAGATCCTGCCCTGGTAGCGACGGGTCGCGGCTCGAGCCTGGAGGTGTCCGGCAGATCCTGCGCTCGAGCTAGGCCGCGGCGAGGGTCGCCTCGGGGGTCGGGTCGGGTCGGCCGGGGATCGAGATCCGCATCGCCAGCCCGGCCGCGATGAATCCGAGCAGGCTCGCCGCCAGGAACATCGAGGTGTAGTCGCCGAGCGCGTCGTGGACCGCGCCGCCGAGGTAGGCGGCGAGCGCCGCCCCGATCATGTGCGAGCAGAAGATCCAGCCGTAGATCGTGCCCATGTGCGCCCGACCGTAGAGGCGCGACGTCAGGTTGACCGTCGGTGGGACGGTCGCGATCCAGTCGAGACCGTAGACGATCGCGAACACGAACAGCCAGGGCACGGCCAGGATCACCGGCAGGAAGGCGATCGACAGGGCCCGGAACGCGTAGTAGAAGGCGAGCAGGCGGCGGTTGTCGTAGCGGTCGGTCAGCCAGCCGCTGGCCAGCGTGCCGACGACGTTCATCATCCCCATCAGGCCGACCGCGGTGGCCGCCGTGACCTCGGTGAACCCGTGCTCCACCGCGTGCGGGATGAGATGCGTCCCGATCAGGCCGTTCGAGGTGAACCCGCACACGAAGAAGCTCGACGCGAGGAGCCAGAAGTCACGGGTGTGGGCAGCCTGGCGGAGCGTCGAACCGTGGGCCGCTTCGGCCCGTTCCAGGTCTGCCGCCGCCTTCGAGCCGTCGTCGCCGTACGGCTGGATCCCGATGTCCGACGGGCGATCGCGCAGGAGGAAGAGCGTCGGGATCGTCACGACGATGACGGCGATCGCGAGTGCCGCGATCGCGGTCCGCCAGCCGCTCGATACGGACAGCGCGACCAGCGACGGCAGGAAGATCAGCTGGCCCGCGGACGACGCTGCCGAGAAGAGCCCGACCACCATCCCGCGGTGGGTCCGGAACCAGCGCGTCGCGATCGTCGCCCCGAGGACGCCCCCGATCGCACCGGTCCCGGCGCCGACGACGAGACCCCAGAACAGGAACAGCTGCCACTCCTGGGTCATCCACAGCATCGGCAACAGGCCGCAGGCGATCAGGGCACACCCGGCCACCGCGATCCGGCGCGGCCCGAAGCGATCGATCAGACCGCCCGCCAGCGGCGCCGCGAAGCCGTAGGCGAGGATGCTGATCGCGACCGCGAGCGAGATGCTGCCCCGGTTCCAGCCGTACTCGTCTTCGAACGGCTTGATCAGGACGCCCGGCACCGCCCGGACGCCGGCGCTGACCATGATCACCGCGAACGTGACCAACGCGACGACGAACGCGTAGTGCCACCGCGGTCGGACGGTGGCGGCGGTCGCGGTCATGGCGCGATTCGTACCACGCGACCCGGCCCGGTCGCCAGCCCGGCCGACGGTCCCGAGGCTGGTAGGGGAGCCTGGATTCGAACCAGGGACCGGCCGTGTATAAGACGGCTGCTCTCAACCGCTGAGCTACTCCCCCGTCGGACCGGATGCTACACCGGCTCCGCGGCGTCGAACCCGGCGGCTCGATCCGTCGGAGAGCGCGTCATGGCAGGACCGCGCTGCCGGTGAAGACGGACCGCCAGTGGACGATCCGCACTGCGAGGAGGACGCCGAGCGCGGCCAGGACGAGGATCGCCGCGGCCGCGATCGAGGCGTCGAGGCTCGACTGGAACTCGGAGTAGACCACGAGGGGCAGCGTCTGGGTCAGGCCCTGGACGTTGCCGGCGAACATGATCGTCGCACCGAATTCGCCCATCGCCCGGGCCCAGCTCAGAACGAGGCCGGACGCGAGAGCGGCCCCCGCCAGCGGGACGGTGATCCGCCGGACGACCGCCCATTCGTCCGCACCGTCGCAGCGCGCCGCATCCTCGAGGTCGGAGTCGACCCCCACGAACCCAGAGCGGGCCGCGCGGATGAAGAACGGCGCCGACACGAACGTCTGGGCCAGGATCACCGCGACCGTCGTGAACGGAAGCTCGATCCCGACCGCATGGAGCGGGTCGCCGAGGAGGCCACGGCGACCCACGGCGAGCAGCAGGGCCAGCCCGGCGACCGACGGCGGAAGGACGATCGGCAGATCCACGATCGCCTCGACCAGCGGCGAGCCGGGGAATCGGCGCCGGGCCAGCACGAACGCCAGCGGCGTCCCGAGGGCCACGGTGATGACCAGGCTGACCCCGGTCGTGATCAGGCTGAGGGTCAGGGCGGCGACGATCGCGGGGTCGGAGAAGGCGCCGGCGAGCGCGCCCCCGCCGATGGCCTTGACCAGCAGGGCGACGACCGGCAGCGCCAGCAGCGCGACGGCGATCGCCGCCACGACGACGACGACGGGCGGGATCGCTCGGAGCGCCGAAGAGGTCTGGGTTCGGGTCGTCGGCCGCCTCCCCGGCCGCGCGAGCGCGCGGCCGGTCACCGGACCCGATCGCCTGCGCTCACGGCGGCGCGAGGAACCCGTACTTGGCGAGGATCGCCTGGCCGTCCGTCCCGGCGAGCCAGCTGATGAACGCCGCAGCCGCCGCCGGGTTCTTCGACGCCTTGACCGGGACCGCGCCGTAGGTCGCCGGCACGTTCGCTGCGTCCGGCACCGGGACCGGGGTCACCTTGGATGAGCCCTTGGCGTCGGTGACGTAGACGATCGCGGCGTCCCCTTCGCCGAGCTCGACCTTCGACACGACCGCCGCGACGTTGTCCTCCTTGGACACGATGTTGGCCTTGACCTTGGTCGCGAAGTCGGCGGGGTAGTCGGCCTGCTTCGCCAGGTTGTCGAGGAGCAGGTTGGCGTACTTCGTGATCGGCACGTCGTCACCGGCGCCGACGACCTTGAGCCCCGCCTTGGCCAGGTCGGCGGGCGACGTGACGCCGCCCGGGTTCGCCGTGGGCACGATGACGGTGAGGGTGTTGCCCGCGAAGTTCGTGACCGGCCCGGTCGCGAACCCGCCATCGACGAGCTTCTGCGGGTTCTTCGTATCGGCGGAGGCGAAGACATCGGCCGGGGCGCCCTGCTCGATCTGCGTCTCGAGCGCACTCGACGCGTCGAACGACATGGTCAGCTTGACGCCGGGGTTCGCCGTCTCATAGGCCGTCTTGATCTCGCCCAACGCCCTCTTTAGGGATGCGGCCCCGTAGACTGTGAGGTCCACCTCGGCGGCGTCGCTGGGCGCGCTCGACGCCGCGACGGGTGAGGCCGCGGTGGGTGGCGCCGCGGTGACCGCCGCGGACGGTGCGGCGGTCGAACCGCCGCTCGAGCAGGCCACGGCCAGGAGCGCCACGACGACGAGCAGATTGAGCCGGCGGACGGCGGACATGGGACTCGTTCTCGTCAAGCGCCCGGGATCTCGACGATGACCTGGGTCGCCTTGACGACGCAGACCGCCTCGATCCCGACCGCGAGCCCGAGGTCGTCGACCGCCTCGGCGGTCATCAGGCTGACCAGCCGGTGCGGTCCGGACAGGACCTCGACGACGGCGACGACGCCGTCGCGCTCGACCCGGGTGACGATCCCGCTGAACCGGTTCCGCGCCGACTGGGCGACGATCGGGCGGTCGCTGGTGGACCGTCGTCGCTCGGCCAGGAGCCGGCTCACCTCGCCGAGCGCGACGAGGCGCTGGCCCCCCTCGGTCCGGACCGTCTCGAGCCGGCCGTCCGCCTCCCAGCGTCGCAGCGTGTCCACCCCGACCCCGAGCAGCTCGGCGGCCTCGCCGATCCGGAGCATGCGGGCGTCGGACGTGGACATGCCGCGTATGAAAGCAGGAATCCTTGCGGATGTCTAGGTATTAACCCGGAGGTCTCTGGGGACCGCGCACGCCGGCCGGCGCCGTGACCGGTCGGGGTCAGTCGCCGCGGAAGAGCTTCTCGGTCAGCGACCGCAGGCGGAACGGACGGCCCTGGATGCCGTGTCGCTGCCCATGACCATTGGACGGGACGGTCAGGACCGGAGCGAACGGGCTGCCGCTCAGTCGCGAGACGAGCTCGTGCTCGTCGTCGGTCCGCTCGAGCTCGAGGGGCAGGTCGTCCGGGTCGATCGGCCGCTCGACGATCTCGAGCGAGCGGGGCGGTCGGGCGTACGCGGGGGCACCGTAGAGCTTGGGCAGAGCGAGGTGGTGCTCTTCAGACGACACGCGCGACCTCGGACGATTCCATCGAAACCGTCGATGGCGACGGTCCCGGGCCAGATGATAGCGACCGCACGATATCGCGGAATGGTACGGAGGGGCTAGTCCCGGATGGGCCCCCGTGCGTGGAAGCGGTGCGTCCGGACCACGACCCCGAACGAACGTCCCGGTTCATGGTGCGGCTCACACCAGCAGCGGACGAAGGACCTGGGCCTCGACCACCAGGATCAGGTAGGCGATCGGGACCGCGGCGAAGAAGCCGAGGGCGGCACTCCAGACGCTCCGCGTCCGCTCCGTTCCCGGGCCGGTCGGCTGCGGGACGATCAGGTACGTGACGGCCGTCCCCACCACAAGGACCAGGACGACGAAGATCAGCACGGCCAGGGATCGCAGGTCGCCGCCGGGCAGGACGACCCCGCGCGAAAGCGCGACGTCGTAGACCAGGTAGACGGACCCGAGGACGATCGCGACCGCGAGCGGGCTGAGGACCGCCCGGACGATCGGTCGCGGGGCGTTCCGGAATTGGCGCCAGCGCACCTCGACCCAGCCGCGACGCCGGATCCCGTCGGGTGGGGCGGGGCGCCCGGCGCCGTCGCCGACGCTCATCCGCCGTCCCCGATGATCGTCAGGGTGCGTCGCGGCGGGATCGTCTCCGGGGTGTGTGTCGCGACGAGCTCCACCGTCGCGGCGAAGCGCTCGAGCTCCTCCTCGCTGTTGTAGAAGCCGACGCCGACCCGGAGGGCGTCGCCCTGGACGGTCTGGAAGATCGCGAACGAGCGGCGCGAGACCTCGTCGAACGCGCCCTCGGCGGACCAGCCGGCGATCCGGAAGGCGATCAGGGTCGCCATCGCCCCGCGGGGAGTCAGGACGTCGACCCCCCGGATCGCGGCCAGCCGATCGGCGAGCGAGCGCGCCAGGACCGTCCCCCTGCGGTGGACCCAGTCGAGTCCGACGTACATCGACAGCCAGGCGATGCTCCGCGCCATCCCCACCACCGGAGCCCGACCGAACGCCGACAGCTCCGACCGTCGCGAGGACGAGCCCAGGCCCGAGCCATCCCCGCCCGCCGATCGAGGATCCGTGCTCGACGCGTCCCGGACCGCATCGACGACGCTCGACGCGACGTACAGGGCCGCCATGCCTTCCGGCCCGAGGAGCCACTTGTGGGCCGGCATCGCGTAGAAATCGACGCCATCGTGGGTCACGTCGACCGGGATGGCCCCGATCGCCTGCGACCCGTCGACCGCGATGAGCGCGCCGCGCGCATGCGCGAGCTCGGCGATCCGCCCGACCGGCAGCCGCCGACCGGTCGTCCAGTCGACGTGCCCGATCGAGACGAGCCTCGTTCGCGGGACGACCGCGGCGTCGAACGCGGCCAGCACGCGCTCCTCGTCATCGTCGTGGCCGACGCCGGCCTCGACCAGCTCGACCCCGAACCGATCCGGCAGACCCGGCAGCGCACCGAGCGCCCCGGCACGATCGAGCCGCCCGATGACGGCTCGGTCACCGGGCCGCCAGTCGATCGCCCGCGTCGCGACGTCCATCGCCTCGTCCGTCGAGTGGGTCAGGACGATCGACGCCGGGTCCGCTCGGGCGACCGCGGCGATGACGCCGCGAGCCTCGTCCATCCGCTCGAGCAGCTCGAGGAAGTCGTCCGGGCTGGCCCGACCGACGCGCAGCTCGCGCTCGGCCTGTTCGGCCATCGCCCGATGGGTCTCCGTCGGCAGCGGGCCGACCGCAGCGGCGTTCAGGTAGATCCCCGCGGCGGTCGCCGGAAGCGCCTCGCGGACGGCCGCCAGCTTCTCGCCGTCCGGGAGGAAAGGGGTCACCACGGGTCCGTATGATACGAGGCGTGAGCGGCTACCCCCGCCCGGAGCTCCTGGCCACGGTGGACTGGCTGGCGGAGAACCTGGGTCGTCCCGAGATCCGCGTGCTCGACGTCCGGTCTCGGCCGGACGGGACCGGTCGGGCGGCACACGCCGCGGGTCACATCCCCAGCGCCGCCTTCCTCGACTGGTCGACCGACCTGGTCGACCGACCGGACGACAGCCCGCTGATGCTGCTGGCGGGGCCGGACCAGGTCGCCTCGGCGCTCGGCCGGCTCGGGGTCGGGGCCGGTGCCACGGTCGTCCTGTACGACGACACCGCCAGCCTGTACGCGGCCCGAGCCTGGTGGAGCCTGCGGGCCTACGGGCTCGAGTCGAGCCGGATCCTCGACGGCGGCCTGGCGGCCTGGACGGCCGCGGGTCGCGAGGTTTCGACCGCCACGCTGCCGCCGACGCCGGCCGCCTTCATCCCGCATGCCGTGCCGCGGATGCGCCTGACGACGACGGACGTGCGGGGCCTGATGGGCTCGCCCGACGTCCTCCTCCTCGACGCGCGCGCCCCGGCCGAGTATCGCGGGTTCGAGGGCAACACCCGGCGGTTGGGTCACATCCCCGGTGCCGTCAACGTGCCCGTCTCGACGATGACCGAGCCCGGGACGGGCCGGTTCCGGCCGGCCGACGCGATCCGCGACGGGTTGCTCAAGGCGAACGTCACCCGCGGCCGCCGGATGGTCTGCTACGACGGCTCCGGGATCGCCGCAGCCAAGCTCGCCTTCGTCCTGACACTCCTCGGTCATGACGACGTCGCCGTCTACGACGGTGGCTGGGCCGAGTGGGGCGACCGGCTCGACCTGCCGGTGGATCGCTGACGGCCTAGCCGCGGTCCCCCGGATGGTCGGCGGGCAGGTCCGCCCACGGGTCGACGACGCGGTGCGGAGCGAAGATCTGGGTCCGGGCGTGGTTGACCGCGACCATCGTCGCCGTCTGCCGGGCCTCGGCGACGGTGTCCGACCAGAACGCGGCATCGGTGACCGGGATGAACCGACCGATGAGCTCGCCGAGCGCGTCGGCCAGGTTGCGCTCGGGAAGGAGGTGGATCCGCCCGGTCAACCGGAACGGCGGGACGATGATCATCGCCTCTTCAGGGACCTTGGGCATCCGCAGCTCGGGCGCCGGTCCGACGAAGTCCTGGGCCACCGCGAACAGGACGCTGGCCAGGTTCACCTGGGAGTACTCGGACTGGATGCTCATCGCTCGCGAGCCGTACTCGTCGAGGGTGGTCTGGCGCAGGACCAGGAAGTCGTGCTCGGCGTGGTTGAGGATGTCCGTGACTCGCCGCTCGCGCGTCTCGACCGTCCCCCGGACGATGTACGAGTCGGTGTAGAGCGTGAGCTCCGTCTGCTGGGCAGGAGCGAACATCCGCACAGGATACGCCCGGCCCTGGGCCCGGGCCAGTCCGAGTTCAGCCTTCCGGCCGACTCGCGGCGCGTGCTGTCACCAGGTGCTCCGGACCGTGCTGCAGACCCCGCCAGATCGCCTCGACGTCGGCGACCGTGTCGATCTCGGCGACGGACTTGTCGGGTCGTAGCTGGGCGATCCGGGGGAACCGCAGCGAGAACCCGGATCGGTGGCGGTTCGAGCGGACGATGACGTCGAAGGCGATCTCCACGACGACGGTCGGCTCGACGACGCGATAGCGCCCGAACCGCTCCACCGTGTGGGCCTCGAACCAGGCGGTCATCTCCGCGATCTCCGCGTCGGTCAGCCCGCTGTAGGCCTTGCCGATCGTGACGAGCGCACCGGAGACCTCATCGCGGACGGCGAAGGTGTAGTCGGACAGCACGCCGTGCCGCTTGCCGTGGCCGACCTCCACGCCGACGACCACGCAGTCGATCGTCGCCAGGGCCTTCTTCATCTTGAGCCAGCCGAGCCCGCGACGGCCCGGTGAATAGGGGCTGGTCGGGTCCTTGACCATCAACCCCTCGTTGTTGCGGCCGCGTGCGTCGGCGAACGCCCGCTCGAGGTCGTCGACCGACCCGACCGACACCCGATGGGACAGGGCGAACGCTCCGCCGTCCCCCACCATCGGCAGGGCGAGCCCCTCGAGTCGCTCGCGACGATCCGACAGCGGAGCGTCGAGGCCGGGTTCGACCCGCCCCCCGCGCGGCCCGAACGCCAGGACGTCGAAGGCGACGCAGATGACCGGGACCTGGGTCCGGATCGAGACCGACGGCGCCTTCCTGCCGAGCCGTTTCTGGAGGGCGACGAACGGCATCACGGCGCCGTCCCGATAGGCCAGCAGCTCCCCGTCGAGGATCCCGTCCCAGGGCAGGTCGCGAGCTCCGTCGACGATCTCCGGGAACTGGCCGCTCACGTCGTGAAGGTCGCGGCTGTACAGGCGGACCTCGTCCCCGGCCCGGTGCAGCTGGACCCGGATCCCGTCGTACTTGTCCTCGACCCAGGCCGTCGGGCCGAGCCGAGCCATGATCTCGGCGGCGTCCTCGGCAGGCGAGGCGAGCATGAACTTGAGCGGATGGAACAGGCGCAGGCTGGCGCTGTCGAGGGCGTCGTCGCGGGCCAGGACGGCGGTCGCCCCGACGTCGCCGGTGAGCATGCCGGCCCGCTTGACCGAGTCGAGCGGTCGATCGAACGCGGCGGCGATCGCCGCCTCGAGGAGCCCTTCCCGCAGCCCGATCCGAAGGTCGCCCGACAGGATCTTGACGACGTACTTCGCGGTCAGCGGGATCGCATCGGGCGAGGAGGTCGGTGAACACGGCCCCCTTGGCGGCGGGGCCCGACGAGGCCTCGATCGCGGCGAAGGCAGCCGCGACCTCGACCAGGGCCGGCGGCTGGCCCGTCTCCGGACGGGACCCGTTCGCGCGAGCGAGGACATCGGCGACGGCGACGCCGAGGTCGGAGGATCGGTCGTAGGCCTCGCCCAGCGCACCGGCCGGGACGCCGGCGAGCCCGGTGACCGCGGCCGCGATGGTCGCCCAGCCGAGCCCGGTCGATCGCCCGTCGACCTCGGCGAACGGACGGCCGGCCAGGAAGACCGCGGCGATCGGCAGCTCGTCCGGGGACAGCGTGGGCAGCTCGTCGGCGAGCAGGCGGGTCTTCTCGGAGGTGCGCGTCGTGGCAGCGACCCGCTCGGCCACCTCGCTCCAGCGGCGCATGGCGGCGATGGTATACCTTCGTCGCCCATGATCCATCGCGGCTGGTTCCCGGACCTCATCACGGGCGAGCGGATCGTCCTGCGCCGCCACGTGCCCGAGAACCTGCTCGCGTTCCGCCGCTGGTACGCCGATCCGGAGGTCGCCCGGCTCACCCGCTACCAGGAGGGGATCATGCCGGTCGCCGAGATCGACCGGTTCTTCCAGGCTCGGGTCGTCGGCCCCGACTCGATGGCCCTGGCGATCCACCTGCGCGACTCGGATCGGTTGATCGGCACGTGCGCCTTCAGCCAGCTCGACGGCGACAACGGCTCGGCGCTCTACCACATCACGATCGGCGAGAAGGATGCCTGGGGCCTGGGCTACGGCACCGAGGCGACGATCCTGATGATCGAGCATGCCTTCGAGCGCCTCGGCCTCCATCGCGTGGCCCTGTCCGTGTTCGCCTTCAACGAGCGGGCGATCCGGGCCTATCGCAAGGCCGGCTTCGTGGTCGAAGGTCGGGCCCGCCAGTCGATCTGGCGCGACGGCCGATACTGGGACGAGCTCCAGATGAGCATGCTCGACTCGGACTGGGCGGTCCGCGAGCGCGGGCCGCAGTCGCCCGGGCCGGGCGTCGTCGACGTCGGTCGGTCGTCCGGCGCGCGAGACGCTCCCGGTCGCCCGGGTCGAGCGGACGAGCTGATGGCGAGCTCGGGTCCGGCGGCCGACGCGGCCCGGACCGAGATCCGGGCGATCATCGACGACAAGGGCCACGCGGTCGACAACGCCCGCCGGGCGGTCGCCCGGCTCGACGAGGCGTTCGCGGCCAGCGTTCTGGTCCGGACCCCCGCCCTCGACGCGATGCTCGGCGACCTCGACGTCGCACTGGCGCAGGACGACGACCAGAAGCTCGGCGGGAAGAGCGCCGAGGCCGCCCGGTTCATCCTGCGGGCGATCTCTCGTGAGCTCGACAACGCCTGACCGTCGGTCGGTCCGGACTGATGGACGGCCCCTGCCTCGCGTACCGTTAGGGCCTGCCACCAGCCCGACAGACAGGAGGACGACGTGCCCGACCGCGACCTGAAGCTTGGGATCCTCCTGTGGAGCCAGGCGGCGACCTGGCCCGAGATGCTCGACGCCGCGAAACGGGTCGACCGGCTCGGCTACGCCCACCTGTGGACGTGGGACCACCTCTACGCCATCTTCGGCGATCCGTACCAGCCGATCTTCGAGGGCTGGACCACCCTCGCCGCGTGGGCGATGGCGACCGAACAGACCCGCCTCGGGTTGCTGGTCGGAGCCAACACGTTCCGCAATCCGGGGCTGGTCGCCAAGACGGCCACGACCCTCGACCATATCAGCGGCGGACGCGCGATCCTGGGCATCGGTGGCGCCTGGATGGAGCCGGAGCACCGCGCTCACGGGATCGACTTCGGATCCGGCTTCGGGCAGCGCCTCGACTGGCTCGACGAGTCGGTCGCCGCGATCCGGCCGGTCCTGGACGGTGGCTCGGTCACGTCGGCGCCCGGCGGTCGGTACGCCTTCGACGACCTGCGCCACCAGCCGCCGACGGTCCAGGCGAAGGTGCCGATCATGATCGGCGGGAGCGGCGAGAAGAAGACCCTCCGGACGGTCGCCCGCTATGCCGACATGTGGAACGCGATGGGTCCGGTCGAACTGATGCGCCACAAGATCGACGTCCTCCACGAGCATTGCGCCGCCGTCGGCCGCGATCCATCGGAGATCGAGTTCACGCTCGGGGTCAAGGTCACGATCCGCGATACGCGGGCGGAGGCCGACCGCGTCTGGCGTGAGGCGATGGCCTACAACAAGACGCCGCTGAGCGAGGTCGAGGACGACGACACGTTCTGGAACGGGACCCCCGAGGAGCTCGCGGACCGCCTTCGCCCGTACGTCGAGATGGGCTTCCGGACGGTTATCTCCGAGCAGCCGAACCCATACGACGTCGAGTCGCTCGAGCGGTTCATCGGCGAGGTCAAGCCGCTCATCGACGCGGGCTGAGCACGGGCCGCCGGTCGCCTTCGAGCCGACGTCGGGCCTTGGTCGGCCGGGCGGATGACCGATGAACCGAGAGTAGACTGCCGCCGTGAGTCGGCCATGCCCGACCTGCGGGGCTGACAACGCCGGGGATGCGCGCTTCTGCGCGAGCTGCGGGATCGAGCTCGTGGCGGTCTGCCCGCGCTGCTCGGCGCCGGTATCCGCCGGGGCCCGGTTCTGCTCGGCCTGCGGGCACATCCTCGCGGCCGACGCGTCCCCCGATGAGCGCAAGGTCGCCACGGTCCTCTTCGTCGACCTGGTCGAGTCGACCGCAGCTCGCCGAGCGACTCGATCCAGAACGCGTCCGAGCGATCCTGCAGGCCTACTTCTCGGTGGTCTCGTCGGCGATCCAGGCCTGGGGCGGGACCGTCGAGAAGTACATCGGCGATGCCGTCGTGGCGGTGTTCGGCGTCCCGCGGATCCGGGAGGACGACGCCGCGCGAGCGACGAGCGCCGCCGTCGAGATCACCGAACGCGTCGCCGACCTCGCCGCCGAGCTGCAGCGCGAGCGGGACGTCCGGCTGGCGATCAGGATCGGGCTCAACACCGGGGACGTGATCGCGCCGACGGAGGTCCGGCAGGATCGCCCGATGGTGACGGGTGACGCGGTGAATGTCGCCGCGCGCCTCCAGGCGGCGGCCGGACCCGGTGAGATCCTGGTCGGGGACCGGACCTTCCAGGCGACCAGGACCGCGTTCGCGTTCGAGCCGCCGGTCGAGCTCTCGATCAGGGGCCGATCCGGGTCGGTCGTCGCCCATCGGATCGTCGGCCGGATCGCAGGGGCCTTCGAGGCCGGTCCGGTCCGCAACCTCCGGGCTCGCGTCGTCGGGCGGGAGCGCGAGCTGGCCGTCCTCGGCGGACTCCTGGACGAGGCGATCGAGACGCGTTCGCCCCGGCTCGCCATCGTCTATGGCCCGGCCGGGATCGGCAAGAGCCGGCTGGTCCGCGAAGCCGTCGACCTGGCGTCCTCGGAACGCCCCGACGCCGTCGCCCTTCGGGGCCGCTGCCCGTCTGTCGGCCAGGGCATCACCTACTGGCCGCTGGCAGAGATCGTCCGATCGGCCTGCGGGATCAGCCTCGATGACGATGCCGACGAGGCCGAGTCGAAGCTCCGTGGACGGACGAGCGCGCTGCTCGGAAGGGCCGGGGTCCCGCCTCCGGATATCGAGGCGACGATCATGGCCCTCGCGATGACCGCCGGGATCTCGATCGCGGACAACCCGCTCGACCGAAGCCGGCCGCTGGCGGTGAGCGTGGAGCTCGGCCGACGGTGGCCGCAGTTCATCTCCGCGCTCGCCGCCCACGGCCAGGCTATCGTCGTCGTCGAGGATATCCATTGGGCGAGCGACCGGCTTCTCGACATGATCGAGCGGGTCCTGGCCAGGTCGACCGGCGCGAACCTCATCGTGGTCACGGCGCGGCCGGAGTTCGCCGAGGCGCATCCCTCGTTCGCCGCGGGGCGATCCGACGTCGTGACGATGGCGCTCCGACCGCTGAGCCGCAGCCAGAGCTCGGGCCTGCTCGACGGACTGCTGCCGCACCGGAACCTCGACCCCGTCGTCGAGGACGAGATCCTGGCGACCGCCGAAGGGAATCCGTTGTTCATCGAGGAGATCGTGAGCCGGCTCATCGAGACAGGCGCCCTCAGCCACGACGAGGATGGGTGGACGACCGTCGGGTCCGCCACGGGCATCACCGTGCCCGATACGATCCACGGCTTGCTCGCCGCGCGGATCGACGGGCTGCCCGAGGCCGAGCGTCGGGTCCTCCGCGAAGCGGCGGTGGTCGGCCGGACCTTCTGGGAAGAGCCGGTCGCGGCCGCGGTCGGCGGCGATGCGACCGGCGATCCGCTGTCGGAGCTGGAGCGGCGCGGCCTCGTCACGCTCCACTCCACGTCGAGCCTGTCGGGCCAGGTCGAGTACGCGTTCAAGCACGCGCTCATCCGCGATGTCGCGTACGCGGGCCTGTCGCTGGCGCGTCGAGCGCGAGCGCACGCAGCGGTGGCCGCGTGGCTGGGCGGTCTGAGTCGAGATCGGCCCGAGGAGCTCGCCGAGCTGATCGCCTTCCACTATGAGCAGGCGCTGGGCGACGGTGCCGACCTGGCCTGGCCGGCCGAGACGGCCGACTCGGCGGCGGTCCGTCGGAGGGCGATGGATGCCTTCCTCGTCGCCGGAGTGACCGCCCGCAAGCGCTACTCGCTCGACCGCGCGATCGCGTTGCACGAACGGGCGATCGCCCTGGCTGCCGGACCCGAGGATCGGGCCCGTGCCCTCGAGGCGCTCGGAGACGATCACGACGCGGCCTACGACGGCGACCGTGCCTTGCCGCCGTGGGAGGAGTCGCTGGCGCTCCGGCGCGAGTCGCCCGGTTCGGGCCCGGACATCGCCCGGCTGTCGATGAAGGCTGCCAGGATGGGCGCCATCCTGTGGGGGTCGTTCGGGACGCCGATGGAGCCGGACGTCATCGACCGCTATGTCCGGACGGGTCTGGCGGCGGGTCCCGCGCCGGAGATCCGGGCCTGGCTCGACATGCTCGGCGCAGCCGCGGGCGTCCGCTGGACGGCCTTCCATCGCCCGGATCCCGTCCCCTACGCCGAGCGGACGCGGAGCCTCGATGCGGCCCGCGCCTATGCCGAGCAGGCGGCCGACACCGTCCTCGAAGCCAACGTGATGCACATCGGCCGCGCCCTCCTGATCGTCAACGGGGACATCGCCGGGGCGATCGCGGCGACCCGCCGACAGCTCGTCCTCGGCGACGTCTGCGACGATCTCCGTGAGCGCCACCTCGGGCTGATCGAGGCGGCCAATACGCTGACCTGGGTGGCCGGTGAGGCCGCGGAGATGCTGCCCACCGTGCAGCGGGCGCTGGTGATCGCTCGCGACCTCCGCCCCCACGATGTCAACCACTCGACGATGACCACGATGTCGGCGCGCTACCTGACCGGTGGCTGGGCCGAGATCCCGGCGCTCGTCGAGGAGCACATCGCCGCGTTCGAGGCCCAGGAGGACTCGTCGTGTCCGTTCGCGATGGGCGGCTTCCCCCTCGGAGCGACGGTCCTGGCCAGGTCGGGTGACCCGGAGCGAGCGCGCGCGATCCTCGCGTCGATGCCCGTCAGCGACGCCCCGATCGGCATGGTCGAGGCCCTGCAGGCGATGGCGACCCTTGCGCTCGGGGACGCGAGTGCCGCCCGGGCGATGGCCCAGCGGGTCATCGACAGTGGGATCCGCAACTTCGCCGAGGAGCCTCGGATCGAGCTGATGGTCCTGCTCGACGCGCTCGTCGAGCTCGAGGACTGGGACGCGATCCGCTCGGCGCTGCCGCAGGTCCGTGACGCGGCCGGATACCTCGCGCTGGCCGGACCTGCCGCGGACCGGGCCGAGGGGCTCGCGGCGGCCGCGGCCGGCTCGACGTCCGAGGCGGTGGCGCTGCTCCAGCGGGCGATCGAGGGGTTCGACCGTCTGTCGACGTTCGACGCCGCCCGGACCCGGGAGATGCTCGCGGCCGTGGATCCCCGCCGTCGGACCGCCGCTGCTCGGGGCCGCGCTCGCCACCTACGAGCGGCTCGGTGCCGGGCCGTCGATCACGGCCGCGCGCTCCGCACTGGCGGCCTCGGCCGACACGTCAGCCGTCCACCGGGCCTGACCCAGAAGGCGCGGTCCCGGTCGAGTCCCGACGCCATTTGCCGTACCGTTCGGGCCACACCCGAAGGAGTGCCCAGCCCGTGGCGATGGCCGACAGCGCAGGTCCGAGCGCACCGATCCCGAGCGACGGTGTCGAAGGCTCGCGTCCGGCTCGACACGCGGCGACCGTCGAGTTCGAGCATGTCACCAAGGTCTATGCCAGGACCGAGAAGGGGACGCCGGGGGCCGTCAACGACCTGTCGCTGGCGGTGCCGGCGGGCCGGATCTGCGTCCTGGTCGGACCGTCCGGGTGCGGCAAGACGACCTCGCTCAAGATGGTCAACCGGCTCATCGAGCCGACGTCGGGGCGGATCCTGATCGACGGGGTCGACGCTGCCACCCGCGAGGTGACCGAGCTCCGCCGCGGGATCGGCTACGTCATCCAGTCGACCGGCCTGTTCCCGCACCAGACGATCGGCGACAACGTGGCGGTCGTGCCCCGCCTCCTGGGCTGGGACCGCTCTCGCCAGCGGGAGCGGACCGACGAGCTGCTCGGCCTGGTCGGCCTCGATCCGAGTCGCTACCGCGATCGATATCCGAGCCAGCTGTCGGGTGGTGAGCGGCAGCGGGTCGGGGTCGCCCGGGCGCTCGCGGCCGACCCGCCGGTGATGCTGATGGACGAGCCGTTCGGGGCGGTCGACCCGATCGTCCGCGACCGGCTTCAGAACGAGTTCCTCCGCCTCCAGGAGGAGCTGGCCAAGACGATCCTGTTCGTGACCCACGACATCGACGAGGCGATCAAGATGGGCGATCTCGTCGCGGTCATGCAGGCCGGCGGCCGGCTGGCCCAGTTCGCCCCACCCGCGGAGATCCTGGCGGATCCGGCGTCCGACTTCGTCGCCCGGTTCGTCGGGGCGGACCGCGGGCTCAAGCGGCTGTCGCTGGTCCGGGTCGGCGACCTGCCGCCCACCCCGCCGATCACGGCCCGGCCGGGCGACGACGCGGCCGACGCCCGGCGGCGGCTGGCCGGCGACCCATCGCCGTACCTGCTCCTCGTCGACGAGGCGGACCGGCCACTCGGCTGGGTGTCCGAGGAGGACCTTCCGACCACGGGATCGTTGGCGCGCGACCTGGCCAGTCCGATGTCGCCACTGCTCGAGCGACGGACCACCCTCAAGGACGCGCTGTCGATGCTGCTCGATGCCGGCGTCCAGGAGGGGATCCTGGTCGACGGTGACGGGCGGGTCGTCGGACTGATCGGGCTCGACGCGATCATCGCCGAGCTGAGCGCGCCGGTCGCCCGAGACGAGGCCGCCGGGCCGACCCGTCAAGGGGTGGCGTCGTGATCAAGCCGGAGTGGATCGCCGACAACCTCGGCGTCATCGCCGGAGCCCTGGTCGACCACCTCGTCCTGACCGTGCTGGCGGTCTGGTGCGGCCTGCTGATCTCGCTGACCGCGGCCCTCCTCATCCGCCGTCTCGGGTTCCTGCGCGGCCCGGTGACGGCGACGTTCGGGATCCTGTACACGATCCCGAGCCTCGCCTTGTTCGCCTTCCTCGTGCCGTTCACCGGGCTGAGCCTGGTCACCGCCGAGATCGGGCTGATCGGGTACACCCTCCTGATCCTGACCCGGAACATCCTCGCCGGGCTCGACGGGATCCCGGCCGAGATCCGCGAATCGGCGGACGGGATGGGCTACGGCCGTCGACAGCGGCTGCTCGCGGTGGATCTTCCTCTGGCGCTCCCGGTCATCTTCACCGGCCTGCGGATCGCGACGGTCACGACCGTCGGCCTGGTGATGGTCACCGCCGTCATCGGGGAGGGCGGCCTCGGGCAGCTGATGCTGCGCGGGTTCAACCGCCAGTTCCCGACGATGATCTACGTCGGGTTCGTGCTGATCATCGTCGTCGCGCTCGTGCTCGACGTCCTCCTCCAGATCGCCGAGCGTCTGCTGACGCCCTGGGCGAGACGGCAGGCCTGACGCGATGGACGGGATCACCGGCGCGTTCGGCTGGCTGACCGATCCGGCCCACTGGCAGGGCGCCGACGGGATCCCGACCCGCTTCGTGGAGCATGTCGAGCTGGCCGGTCTGGCGATCCTGGTCGCACTCATCATCGCGGTCCCGATCGGCCTGTACACCGGTCACACCGGCCGGGGCGGTGCACTGGCGGTCAACGTGGCCGGGATCGGTCGCGCGATCCCGTCCTATGCACTCCTCCTGGTCTTCTTCCCGATCCTCGGGTTCGGGCTCCTGACCCCGCTCCTGGCGCTCGTCCTGCTGTCGATCCCGCCGATCCTGGCCAACACCCACGTCGGATTGCGCGGGGTGGACCGGGAGACGGTCGACGCCGCGCGGGGCATGGGGATGCGCGAGTCCCAGGTCCTGACCCGGGTCGAGCTCCCCGCCGCCATGCCGGTCATGGTCGCCGGGCTCCGGACCGCGGCCGTCGCCGCGGTCGCCACGGCGACCCTGGCGGCCCTGATCGCCGGCGGTGGGTTCGGACGCTACATCGTCGACGGGTTCGCGCTCCAGGACCAGTCGATGCTCGTGGCCGGCGCGATCCTCGTGGCCGTCCTGGCCGTCGTGACCGAGCGGGGCCTGACGTTGGCCGAACGAAGGGTGGTGTCGCCGGGGATCAGGCTCGCCCAGGAGCCCGGCGACGACCGATCGGACGTCGCCGTCTGACGCTTCGGACGACCCGGGGTATAGTCCCCGGACGTCTCAGGCGCCGTGCCCATGCGATCGCCGGACGATCAGGAAGGAGGACCCATGCGGACATTCCGCAGGGCCGCTCTCGGGGCGACGATCGTCGCGCTCTTCGTGAGTGCGTGCACGTCGGGTGGGAGCAGTCCATCAGCCACGACGGCAGCCACGGCCGCACCGACGGCCGCCGCTTCGGCCGCCGCGAGTCCATCGACCGCAGCCTCGCCCGCGTCCGCGGCGCCGACGGGCTCGATCGCATCCCAGCTCACCCTCGGCGGCCCGCCCGAGTGCCCCCAGCGCCCGTTCTGCGTGCTCGGCCTGAAGGACACCTACGGGGTCGAGTTCAAGCTGTTCCTGCCGCTCGATGCGGGCGGCCCGCTCAGCCTCAGCGCGATCAAGTCCGGGCTCGTCGATGTCGGGCTGCTGTTCTCGTCCGACCCGTCGATCCAGGTCAACAACCTCGTCGCGCTCGAGGACGACAAGCACCTGCAGAAGGCCGACAACCTCGTCCCGGTCGTCCGGAACGACCTGCTGGCGAAGGCCCCGGGGCTGCCGGACCTGATCGACCCGTTCATGGCCAAGCTGACCCAGGAGGCGCTGACCGACCTCAACAAGCAGGTCACCGTCGACGGCAAGGACTCCAAGTCGGTCGCGGCCGCGTGGCTGGCCGCGAACGGCCTGACCACGGGCGGGACGTCGGGGACCGGGATCAAGGTCAAGGTCGGATCGACCAACTTCTACGAGCAGGAGATCCTCGGCGAGATCTTCGCCCAGGTCCTCGAGGCGAACGGGTTCACGGTGGAACGCAAGTTCCAGCTCGGGAACCGCGAGGTCGTCTTCCCCGCCCTCGAGAAGGGTGACATCGACATCCTCGCCGAGTACGCGGCGAGCGCGCTCGAGTTCGTCAACAAGGGGGCCGGTGAGGCGACCGGCGATGCCGCGGAGACCGTGACCAAGCTCAACGCTCGACTCGCTCCGCTCAAGCTGACCGCCCTGGACTTCGCCCCGGCGACGGACCAGAACGCGTTCGTCGTGACCAAGGCGACCGCCGACAAGTACAAGCTCCAGAAGGTGAGCGACCTGGCCAACCCCGCTCCGTAGCGGACGGTCCGACCCGGCGCTCGAAGACCCCGGCCCCACGGCCGGGGTCTTCACATGTCCGCCGTGCCCTCGTCGTCGACCAGGCCCCGGGCCACCTCGCCGACCTCGCCGGCGCTGCGGCTCCAGCCCAGTCGCAGGAAGGCGATCGCCCCGCCGACCGAGGTCAGGACGAGGATCGTCACGTGGACGAGAAGGCCGAGGGCGAGCGCCTCGTCCTTGGACAGGCCGATGGCGGTCCCGATCGTCACGAACGCCAGCTCGAACGTCCCGAGGTAGCCGGGGCCGGATGGGATCGCGGTGGCCAGCGCGACGCCGGCGGACAGGAGCGCCGCCTCGCCGATCGTCAGCTCGATCCGGAGCGCCTGCCCGGCCGTCGCGACCGCCAGCAGGCTGGCCGCCCAGGCGGCGACGCTCAGGCCGACCGCCGCCGTCAGCGTCCGCGGGCGGCGGGCCACGGCGAGGCCGTCGTGCAGCCGACGCGCGACCTCGGCGATCCGGGGACGCCGTTCGGCCATCGCGATGATCCGGTCGGCGCCCGGCAGCCGGTGGGCCACGATCCCGACCGCCAGACCCACCACGAGGAGGCCGGTGACGGCCAGGCCGACGAGGACCGCGCTGGCGACGACGCCACGGACGTGGAGGACGAAGATCGCGATCGCCCCGATCGTCACGACGACCGCCGTGTCGACCACTCGCTCGACGACGACCGTCCCCAGCGCCGAGGCACGGCTGACCGCCTCGCGATCGCCGAGGTAGTGGCTCCGGACGAGCTCGCCGAGGCGTGCCGGCAGGATGTTGTTGGCGAGGTAGCCGACGAGCAGGTAGGCCAGCATCGAGGTGAACCGGATCCACTTGATCGGGGCCACCAGCTGCTGCCAGCGCGCGGTGCGGAAGAGCACGTCCACGACCTGGAGCAGCACCGTCGCGACGATCCAGGCCGGGATCGCGGTGCGCAGGATGGCCCCGACGCTGGCGAAGTCCACGCCGCGCAGGACGAACCACAGCGAGGCGACCGAGATCGCGATGCCGAGGACGGCTCGAAGCAGTCCGCCGCCGCCGCGGTTCACGCCGCTAGGCCGCTGGGGGCCGGGGGGTCAGCTTGGGCGAGCGGCGAAGCCGGATCCGATGGAGCAGGAAGCGGGCGACGACCCGAAGCGTGGCCAGACCGTAGACCACGCTGCGCTGGAACCCGACCGAGCTCGCCTCCTCGAAGTAGCGGGTCGGCACGCCGATCTCGCCGATCCCGAGGCCGCCGGCGGCCACGACCTGGCTGATCAGCTCCTGGTCGAACACGAAGTCGTCGCTGTTGAGGTGGTACGGGATGGCTTCGAGCAGTCTCCGGCTGTACGCCCGCAGACCGGTGTGGTACTCGCTCAGGTGAAGGCCGAACGTCCGGTTCTCGAGACCGGTCAGGAACCGGTTGCTGACGTACTTCCAGCGCGGCATCCCACCCGCGATCGGATCGCCGAGGAACCGGCTGCCGAGCATCAGGTCCTTGTCGCCGGCCTGGATCGGTGCGATCAGGTCGGGGATCCGGGTCGCGTCGTACTGGTAGTCCGGGTGGAGCATGACCACGACGTCGGCACCGGCAGCCAGCGCGGCGTCGTAGCACGTCTTCTGGTTCCCGCCGTAGCCGCGGTTCTGGCGGTGGATGATGACGTCGAGCCCGAGCTGCCGGGCGACCTCCACCGTGTCGTCCCGGGACACGTCGTCGACGAGGATGATCCGGTCGACGATGTCATGCGGGATGTCCGCGTAGGTCCGCTCGAGGGTCCGCGCCGCGTTGTAGGCGGGCATCACGATCACGACCCGGGGTCGGTGGGGCGCGGGACCTTCGTCGGGGGAGGGCATCGCCGAGGAGGATACCCTAGACTTCCGGACGACCATGACCAACCTGAGCAGCCGATGGCGCCTCGGGACGCTGGCCGGGCTGTTCATCGCGGCGGTCGCCGTCGCCGTCCAGACGGTCCGCCCCATCCGGTCCGGATCCGTCGGGCCGGACGCCGTCGCCCCGGTGATCGAGTTCCAGCGGCTGCTCGCCGGACAGCAGGTCGAGGGGCACCTCACCCAGACCTCGAAGCCGCTGCTCGACCTCGTCTACGGGGTGCTGTACGGCCTGTCGGGTGACTGGCGGCCGGTCGCCTGGGCGGCGGTCCTCGCGTTCGCGCTGTGCGTCGTCCTCGCGGCGGTGCTCGCCGAGCGGGTCGGCGGCCTCGCGAGCGGTGCCTTCGCCGCCGTGGCGTTCCTCGTGTCTCCGATCCTGCTCGTCGACATCAGCCTCGCCTACGCGATCGCCTGGATGACCCTGTTCCTGCTCGTCGCCGGACTGGCCGTGACCGCGGAGCGACCGCGTTACCTCGTCGCCGGGCTGTCCCTGATGCTCGCTGTATTGGTCCGGCCCGAGGTCCTGGCGGTCGTGGCGGTCGCCCTGGGCGCAATCGTCCTGCTCGAGATCCGGGCCGCCGTCCGGCACCGCCGACGGCCGCCGGGCCGGGCGTACCTGACCCTGGTCGGGTTCGTGGCGATCCCGATCCTCCTGGCGCACGACCGGCTGGTGTTCGGGGATCCCCTGTTCTGGACGTCGACCGCCCTTGCCAACTCCGAGGGTCGGGACGTCCGGAACCTGGTCGAGATGTTCGGCTGGATGTGGCAGCACTTCCTCGGGCAGATCGCCCTGCTTCCCCTGGCCGCCGCGTCGATCTACGTGCTCGTCGCCCGCCGCCGCTGGGCCCTGGCCATCGGCCTGCTCGGGGTGGTCGGCGGGATCGCGGGGCTGTTCATCGTGACCGGCGCGCGGGGGACCTTCCTGTCCTCGCGCTACCTCGTCCCGATCGACCTGGGCCTGCTGTTCGCCGCCGCCGTCGGCGTGTCCGTCCTGGACGTGCCCGAGATCCGCCGTCGGCTCGGGCAGCTCCTCCAGCCGGGAGCGCGTCGCCTCGTGCTGCCGATCGGCGGCGGCCTGCTCGTCGCCCTTGCGGTCGCCCCGATCGCGCAGTTCGACACCGTGACCCGGGCGTCGATCGCCACGCAGGTCAAGCTCCACGCGAACGCCCGGCGCGCGTTCGAGGCGATCGCCGCCGAGCTCGGGGCGCGACCGTCCTGGCACGGTCTGCCGCCGTCGCAGGACATCTCGGTGCGACCGCTCGCGGTCGTCCCGACGACGCTCCGCGCGCAAGCGGTCGCCGATCTCGGACTGCCACTGACGGAGGTCGCCTATTCGTCGGTGACGAGCGCCCTGGATCCCGCCAACGGCACGCCGGCACCCGGGACGTTCATCTACCACGACCGTCTCGACGACGACCCGGCCGACCCGCGCTACAAGCTGCTCGAGATCAGCCAGCCGACGGTCATCGGCGGTTCCCGCTACGTCCCGATCCTGGTCGATGAGGCCGCCGGACTGTGGGTCCTCCGGGTCGAGGACGCCACGGCGCCGTGACGGCCGCACCGGACCAGGGCGCCGCTCTGGAACGATCCGGCCGCCTTGTGGGACCATGCGGACGGACGACCCCAGGGAGACAGCCATGATCGAGCGCCTGTTCGGCGGAAAGCCCACGGACCCCGCGATCGCCGAGCGCATCCCGCCCGGCCAGTACAAGACCGACAAGTTCCCGGTCCTGCACTACGGGTCGGTGCCGCACACGGACCTGGCGAACTGGGACTTCCGGGCCTTCGGCCTGGTCGATGCCCCGTTGACCCTGACCTGGGAACAGTTCAAGGCGCTGCCTCGCAAGGAGGTCCGGACGGACATCCACTGCGTCACCAGGTGGACCAAGCTCGATACCGTCTGGGAGGGCGTCGCCATCCAGGAGATCCTGGCGGCGATCGGGGTCAAGCCCGAGGCGACCCACGTCCTGGCCCACTCCGAGCAGGGCTACACGGCCAACCTGCCCTTGTCCGTGCTCGACGACGACGACGTCCTGCTGGCCGACACGTTCGACGGGAAGCCGCTCGAGCGGGAGCATGGGTATCCGCTCCGCCTGTTCGTCCCCAAGCGCTACTTCTGGAAGAGCGCCAAGTGGGTCCGCGGCCTCGAGTTCCTCGACCACGACATCCTCGGGTTCTGGGAACGCTACGGCTACAACAACGACGCGGACCCGTGGAAGGAAGAGCGCTTCTCCGAGTAGCTCAGCCGGCTCGGCCGACCGCGGCGGCGACCTTCGAGGTCACCCGGCCCAGGCCGTAGCGGACGGGGCTGAGGATGCGTTCGTGGGCGCCGCTGAGCTCGATCCAGCGCGCCCCGAAGGACTCCTTGAAGGCGAGCATCCCGTGGGCGGGCTCACCGGGTTCGGGCCGTCGCCGGGCGCCGGGGACGTCGACCCCGCCGAGGTCCATCTCGTCGCGGCCCTCGGCCAGGGCGCCCTGGATGGCTTCCCAGACGAGCAGGCGGACCGCGCCGGGGTACGCCTTCCGGAAGCGAGCGTCGTCGGCCGCATGCGAGTACGTCCAGCGTCGGCCGTGACGGTAGAACGTGGCGCCCGCCACCAGCTCGCCGCCGGGCTCATGCGCGCCGAAGTAGACGAGATGGCCGTCGGCGAAGGCACGCCGCGACCAATCGAGGAACCGCGACCGTGAGGCCAGGCCGAACCCGCGACGCTCGGCCGTCGCACGCATCGACACCGTACAGGACGCCGAGCTCCGTCTCGAGCGAGGTCGAGGCCGGCCGGTCCGGACGCGGCCCGGGGCTCGCCGGGCTCGACGGCCCACGACCCCGCCTCGGGACGAGGCGCCGGGCCGATCCGGACGGTCCGAAGGTCGCTCCGCTCGGCGGCCCGGATCATGTTCCTGGTCGTGGCGCTGAAGCCGGCCAGGACCGCCGCCGGATCGGGCCCGCCGGTCAGGTCCAGCCCGAGGCGGTGCCTGGACGGCTGGAGCTCCTCGATCCGGTGGAACCCCGCGGCGACGAGCAGGTCAGGGTAGCCCGAGCCTGCCGGGACCTCTGCGTCCGAGGCGACCACCCCGGAGCCGCGGGCGGCGAGCCAGCTCGTGACGGCTTCGAGACGAGCCAGGGTGAGCCGAACGTCGGCCTCGGGCAACGGTCCTCGGGACACGTAGACGCCGTTCCCGCCGATCACCGGCCACGTCCTGGCGAGGGCCAGGATGCGGGCGCCGTCATCGGTCACCAGGAAGCGCGGCTGCCAGCCTGACCCGCCTCGATACGCGGCCCACGCCCGTGACTGGTGGACGTTCCCGGTCGGGACATCGACGACGTGCGCATCCCAGTCGTCGAGCTCGGCGGGCGTGGCCTCCCGGACGTCCACCCTAGTTGCGGCGGAGCGCGATCGTGCGCGGATCGACGCTGAAGTTGCGCAGCCGCCGGTCGAGCAGGACCACCTCGCGATCGATCAGCCGGATCAGCTCGCGCAGCCGGGACTCGGTCGTCGGCGCCTCGAGGAGCTGCTGGCGCCTCGGCTGGTCGACCTGGATGATCCCCGACAGCAGGTAGGACAGGATCGTCGGATCGTCCGGCACGGCGACCCGACGCGCGACGTCGTCGAGCGGGTCCGATCCGCCGTCGGCGGTCGCCGATCCGGCCTCATCCGGAGGGTCGTCCTCGACCTCGAGCTCGACCTGGACGTCGATCTCGTCGGCGTCCTCGCCCTCGGCGGGCTGAAGGAGCGAGAGGTAGCGGACGAACCGCTGGGTGACCCGGTCGGTCAGGGCGCGCGCGGCGAGCCGGTCGCCGATCTCCTCCTCGAGCTCCTCGACGTCGCCGACGAGGTACGGCTCGCGACCGACGGTGACCGACTCGATCCGGAACCGACGGACGCCCACGATGAGGAGCTCGTAGCGGCCGTCGCTGAACTTGCCGGCCTCGCGGATCTCGGCCACCGTCCCGACGGTGGCGATGCTGGTCGGTCCGGCGCCGACCTCGCGGCCGTCCCGGATGAGGACGACGCCGAACGGCCGGCCCTCCTCGAGGCAGCGCGCGACGAGCGCGCGATAGCGCGGCTCGAAGACGTGCAGCGGCAATGCCACGCCCGGGCAGAGGACCGTGTGCAACGGGAACAGCGGAAGCTCCATCGGCCCGAGTGTAGGCCAGGAGGCCGTCCCGACGGTCAGGTCGGCTGGTAGCCCTCGTCCAGGCGAGCCGTCCCGGACCGGCGTGGGCGGCGGACCCCGACCCGACCGAGCCCATCGTCCGACGTCCGGAGGTCGAGCGGTGCGGTCTGGACCGTCCCCTTCCCGGCCGACTTGGCCCGATACATCGCCATGTCGGCGGCGCCGAGCAGGTCGTCGGCCGTGCGTGTCTCGGCGGTGTCCACCGCGACACCGAGGCTCACCCCGACCGGCACCGTCCGTCCGGCGATCTCGACCGGGCTCGACAGGACGGCATGGATCCGCTCGGCGACGGGTCGCGCCTCGGAAGCGTCCTGCAGCTCGGTCACGAGGACGCCGAACTCGTCCCCGCCGAGCCGCGCGGCGAGATCGGTCTCCCGGCAGGCAGCGGCCAGGCGTTCGGCCACGGCGGCGAGCAGCGTGTCGCCGGCGGCGTGCCCCATCTCGTCGTTGACCGTCTTGAAGTCGTCGAGGTCGAGGAACAGGATCGCCAGCCCACCCGGGCTGCGCCGTCCGTCGAGGGCCGACGCGACCCGCTCCACGAACAGGCGTCGATTGGCCAGTCCGGTCAGCGGGTCGTGGTACGCCTGATGGCTGAGTCGCTCCTCGAGCGCCCGCCGCTGCTCGACGTCACGGGCGAGGGTCCCGACCAGGCCGGCGAGGCGGGCCAGGACGAGCACCGACAGGAGGGCCGAGCCACCGGCGATGACCCACAGGCCGGTGTCGGTCCCCTCCCGGCCGACGGTCATCAGGATCGGGCCGGTCAGCATCGCGGCGGTCAGGAACAGGAGCCGGACGGGACCGAGCCAGGTGACGTTCACGGGATGCGCCTCGCTCAATGTCCGCATCGACGGATGGAGCGCCGCACTGCCGACGGTGAGGTAGGCGAGCAGCCAGAGCAGGTCGAGCGGGGATCCGGACTGGTAGGTGTCGGACAGGCTCTGGAGCGCGTAGATCTGGTCGGCGACGAGCATCAACACCAGCGACGTGATCAGGAGCCGGAACGAGGTCGTCCGCGCGCCTGGCGTCACCAACAGACCGAGGGTGACGCCGATGAGCACCAGATCGGCCAGGGGATACGCGCCCGAGATCGCCAGCGACAGGGGATCCATGTCCTGCCCCACGAGCGCCGGTTGCATCAGGAAGGTCCAGGTCAGGACGCCGGCGCTCGTCGTCAGGATGGCCGCATCGAGCAGGCCCGACCGATCCCCGCCGCCGAGCCGGCGCCGGATGAACAGGAACAGGCCGACCGCGATGATCGGGTAGCCGGCCAGGTAGAACGCATCGGCGAGCGAGGGGAACGGACGCCCGCCGGTGTGGTCGAAGTAGACGAACACGAGATCGCCGATCACGAACGAGGCCTGACCGACCGCCAGGAGGAGCCACGGCACCGGGCGCTCGGGACGCCGGATGCGGACGCCGAGCACGATCGCGACGACCGCCGAGGCGCCGATCGCGTCGTACAGCAGATCCTGCTCGAGGCTCCCGGACGGCAGGAGGAAGTAGATGCCGGCAGCCACGAGGCCCGCGGCCAGGTAGATCCATGCGGCGCTCGGTCGGCTCGTGTCGATCCCCTTCGTTCCGGTGCCGCGACGTCCTCGGGCACGCAGGAAGGGTCCGGCAGCCCGTCGGTCGACGCCATCGCTCTTCGGTACCGGCGCGTCGCGGTCGATGGTCACCGCGTCGGGCTCCAGCGCGCGGTCGACGGCGTCGAGTCCGGGTCGCCCGAGCGGGTGCCGGGAATCAAGAAGCCGCCGGTGGGGGCCGGCGGCTTCTTGAGGAGGAGCGAAGGCGAGACTAGTGGGCGCAGCTCCGAGGCGAGCCCGAGTCCTCGGCGGTCCGGAAGCTCGAGCCGCAGCCGCAGGCGCTGACGGCGTTCGGATTGTTGACGGTGAAGCCCGCGCCCATCAGCGTGTCGACATAGTCGATCTGGGCACCCTGGAGGAGATCGACGCTCTTGCCGTCGACGTAGACGGTGACGCCGTTCGCGCGAAGGACACGGTCCTCCTCGGTCGGGGCGTCCTCGATCATCATCCCGTACTTGAAGCCCGAGCAGCCGCCGCTGTACACGTAGACGCGCAAGCCGACGTCCGGATTGGTCTCCTCGGCCGTGATCTCGCGCAGTTTCGATGCGGCCGCGTCGGTCAGGTCGAGGAAGGTCGGCTGGGTCTCGAGCATGCGCTGCGTCCTCCGGGCGAGGGTCGGATCGGTTGATGTCCAGCGCCATGGTACGCACGGCAACGAGTTTCGACAAGCGTCGCGCTGAAAATACCGGCGGGCGGGACCCGAACGTCCAGCCTAGCCCTCGATCCGTTCGACGACGGTGGCGATCCCCTGCCCGACGCCGATGCACATCGTGGCCAGGCCGAAGCGGCCCCCGGTCCGTGTCAGCTCGTGCACCAGCATCGTGATCAACCGACCTCCGCTCATCCCCAGCGGGTGGCCGAGGGCGATGGCACCGCCGTTCACGTTGACCCTGGCGGGATCCAGTCCGAGCTCGTCGATGCACACGACCGACTGGCTGGCGAACGCCTCGTTGAGCTCGACCAGGTCGAGGTCGTCGACCGAGATCCCGGCCCGCTCGAGCGCCTTCCGCGTGGCCGGCACCGGACCGACGCCCATGATCGCCGGGTCGACGCCGGCGACCGCGGTCGACACGATCCGGGCGAGCGGCTTCAGCCCCAGGTCGACAGCCCGGGCGGCCTCGACCAGGAGCACCGCCGAGGCGCCGTCGTTGATGCCGGACGCATTCCCGGCCGTGACCGTGCCGCCCTCGCGAAAGGCCGGGCGCAGCCGCCCGAGCGCCTCGGCGGTCGTGTCCGCCCGGGGATGCTCGTCGCGGCTGACGACGACGGGATCGCCCTTCTTCTGGGGCACCGGGCACGGGCACGATCTGGGAGTCGAAACGTCCGCTCTCGATCGCCGCGACGGCCTTCTGCTGCGAGGCGAGGGCGAACGCGTCCTGCCGCTCCCGATCGACCGACCAGCGTTCGGCGACGTTCTCGGCGGTCTCGCCCATCGAGTAGGGGTAGTACGCCTCCGCCAGCTTCGGGTTGACGAAGCGCCAGCCGAGGGTCGAGTCCTCGAGCTCGCGCGAGCCTCGATCCCAGGCCGTCGCCGCCTTGGCCAGGACGTACGGCGCCCGGGTCATGGACTCGACCCCGCCACCGATGAACACGTCGCCGTCGCCGACCTGGATGGCGTGGGCGGCCGAGTTGATCGCCTGCAGCCCGCTCCCACACAGCCGGTTGACCGTCAGCCCGGCGACCTCGACCGGGAACCCGGCCAGGAGCAGGGCCATCCGGGCCACATCCCGGTTGTCCTCGCCGGCCTGGTTGGCGCATCCGAGGATGACGTCCTCGACCAGGGCCGGGTCGAGCCCGGCCCGGTCGACGACCGCACGGAGGACCGTCGCCGCGAGATCGTCCGGGCGGATCGCCGCGAGCGCACCGCCGTAGCGTCCGATCGGTGTCCGGACCGCGGCGATGATCCACGGGTCGCGCAGCGGGCGGTCGACGACGCGTCCCATGTCAGGGAAGCTGCTTGAGCGCGTCCTCGGCGGTCGCCGGCACCGGCGACTGGATGAGGTAGATCGTGTCGCCGGTGATGTACGAGATGATCGGGCCGGCGTGCGAGTTCGGGAACGTCGCCGTGGTGACCTGCTTGCCGCCGATCGTCGTGTCGGCCAGGACGACGTTCGGGTCCGTCTGCTTGGCGTAGGCCTCGATCTGGGTCTGGAGGGCGGCGCTGGTCTGGCCGGCGAACTGGCCGGCGATGATCTCGAGCGTCCCGCCGCTCGCGTCGACAGCGGCGGCGACCCCGATGTTGCTCGGGGGCACGCCGAGGGCGGACGAGAAGACGGTCAGGAAGTTGGCCGCGGTGTACCCGGTCGCATAGAGCTGGATGACGTTGAGTGAGCCGGTCGTGAGGGCGACGCCGTTGGCCGTCTGCGGCAAGGTGGCCTCGAGCTTGGCGCTCTTGGCGAACCCGCCGAAGTTATCGCTGCCACCAGGGCTCCCACCCGGTGTGACGACGGTCGGAGCACTCGCGGCGGGGGCCGTCGCCGACGACGCGCCGCAGGCGGCGACCAGGGCCACCAGCGAGAACGACAGGAGAGCCAGGACGGTACGCCCCACGGTCACGTGGCGGGACGTGGATCGATTCATCAGGTTCTCCTCACCAGCGACGGGACGTCGCCCCGGGTCGTGGATGTGCCCGGGCATCGTACGCCGGTCGTTCCCCGCTCGTCAGGGCTTCGGCAGCTGCGACAGCGCGCTCGTCACGAGGGCCAGGTCGTCGGCCCCGACGAGGAACAGGGTGTCTCCCTTGGCGTAGATGTAGGTGGTCGCGCCGACCTCGCGGGTCCCGTCGACCAGCTTGGTCACGGCCCGCCCGCCGATCGTCGTCTCGGTCGCGCTGGTCGCGGTCGGGGCGGCCGCCTTGGCCGACGCCACCCACTCGGCCAGCAGGTCGGCCGGCTTCGCCCCGACGACCTGGAACGCGCCGATGTCGAGCAGCGTGCGGCCGCTCGGATCGCCGGCATCGGCGACCCTGAGATCGGCCACGGTCTTGCCGAGGCTGGCGAGGAAGGCGTCGAGACGGCTCCGGGACTCGGGCGTGCCGGTCGCGTAGAAGTCGTTGCCGGTCAGGCTGAGTCGAGTGACGTCGACGCTCCCGATCCTGGTCGGCAGGAGCGCCTCGAGCGCGGGCACGCCGTGGGCATCGACCGACGGCTCGGGCGAGTCGGACGGCGCGGCCGAGACCGCGGCCGATCCGCCCGGTGCCGGGCTCGGCGTGACGGACCCGGACGTGCCGGCGGTCGGCGCGGCGCCGATCCCGGACGGTCCGGCCGTCGCGCTCGGAGTGGACGAGCCGCAGGCGACGAGCACGGCCGCGAGCGTCAGCAAGGCGATGGTACGGGGGATCACGTCGAGCCTCGAGATGCCCCGTCGACAGAGTGGGCTGGACGGGTCTCGCGCATGATGCGACAAGATCCCCAAGCGTGCCCACGGGCCGCGGTCCGGCCGATCCCTCAGCGCGCCGCGGCCTCGATCAGCAACGGTGCCGGGTCGAAGCGGCCCTCGACCTCGTCGCCACGAGCGGCGATCCGCTGGAGCCGGTCGAGGACCGCCAGGGAACCCCCGCCGCGCTCGACCTGCTCGAAGGGACCGCGGGGATGGCCCGCCCCGAGTCGCATCGCGAGGTCGACGTCCGGGGCCGTGGCGACCCCGTCCCCGACCGCGCGAAACGCCTCGTTGATCACGGCCAGGACGATCCGTCCGACCAGCGGGTCGTCCAGCACGGTCGTGGCGGCCTCGGCCGCAGGTCGTGCGCCTGCTGGATCGCCGCCCGCGAGGAGCGGGTGGACCCGCGCCGCCGAAGCCTGGACGACGCCGGCATCCTCGACGAAGGCCCCGGCCATCCCGAGCGACCGGCCGTCCTCGCCGTACCAGTAGAAGCCCTCGCCGGTCTTCCGACCGAGCCGGCCCGCCTCGACCAGCCGTTCCTGGATGACCGACGGGCGGAAGCGCGGCTCGTACCGAGACGTCTCGAAGATCCCGCGCGCGGACGCGAGGTTGACGTCGATCCCGACGAGGTCCATCAGCTGGAACGGACCCATCGGGAAGCCGGCCGCCCGGACCGCCGCGTCGATGCCCTCGACCGAGCCCAGGCCGAGCTCGAGCATCCGAAGGGCTTCGAGGGTGAACGGCCGATTGACCCGGTTGACGATGAACCCCGGCGAGTCGGCGGTCCGGACCGGCGTCTTGCCCCAGGCGGCCATCAACCGCATCGCCCGGTCGACCACGGCCGGATCCGACGTCCCGGTCGCCGCGACCTCGACGAGGGCCATCAGCGGCGCAGGGTTGAAGAAGTGGAGGCCGATCACCTGCCCGGGATGGGTCGTGGCGGCGGCGACGGCCTCGACGGACAGCGCACTCGTGTTGGTCGCGAGGATGGTCGACGGCCGGGCGGCCGCGCCGAGCCGGGCGAAGATGGCGCGCTTGACCGACAGGTCCTCCGGGGCGGCCTCGATGACGAGGTCGCTGGCCATGGCCAGGGTGTCGATGTCCGGCGCCGCGTCGAGCCGCGCCATCGCCTCGTCGAGGTCGACCGCTGGACGGTCGGTCGACCGGCGATCGCCGCTCCGCCGGCGGCGTTCGAGCCCGTCGCGGATCCGGTCGACGGCTCGTCCGACCGCCGCGCCGTCCGGGTCGTGGATCACGACCCGCTCGCCGGCCTCGATCGCCACCTGGGCGATCCCCGCGCCCATCGTCCCGGCCCCGATCACCCCGACGGTCACCATGGTCGCCAGACTACTCGCCGGCGAGCGGTCGTGACCTTGTGGGGCGGCGTCCCCGACCGCTGGCGGCTGTACCGCCTGGCCGCCTGAACCGCGCCGTCGATCCCGGTCGCCGCCGCACTAGACGGTCTTGATGGCCTCGAACGGCTGACGACAGTCGGGGCACCAACGGATCGTCCGGCACAGGGTGGGCCCGAACAGGTTCTCCAGGCGCGTCCGTGGCGAGCCGCACATCGGGCAGGGAACCAGCGCATCGAGGGCGATGAGACCGACCGGGTCGGAGGCGAGCGGCGGGGCGATGCCGGCCGCCACCAGCTTGGCCCGACCACCGGCGCTGATCCGATCGCTCGTCCACGGCGGATCGAACACGAGGACGACCTCCGCCTCGAGCGACGGTGCGATCTCGTCCAGCCGCGCCCGGACCGACGCCCGGATCACGTCCGTGGCCGGGCAGGCCACGAACGTCGGGTGGAGCTCCACCCGGAGGCCGACCCCGTCGTCCCCGCGCTGGACGCGACCGAGGATGCCCAGCTCGTCGATGGAGACGATCGGCAGCTCGGGATCCGGGACGTCGGCGAGGGCGGACCGGATCGCCGAGAGGGTCGGCGCCGGCGCGCCGGACGACTCCGGGGTGGCGTTCGCAGGCTCCCGGGCCCTGATCACCAGACGGCCTCCGGGTCGCTCCGCCGGACCGAGGTGAACGCTTCATGCAGCTCCCGGAAGGCCGCAGAGTGTCCGGACCGGGCCGTCTCCGGCGAACCGGTCGGGGGCGGCAGCGGCAGGAACAGCCGTTCGAAGGTGGGAGCGATGGCGGCTCGCCAGCGCGCCTCGAGCTCGGCTCCGCCGCCGGTCGTGATGTCGGCCATGAGCAGGGCCGTCTCCGACGGCAGCGGCGTCAGCACCGTCCCAGCATCCGGCCCGAGCCGCTCCAGGGCATCGAGCAGGCGCCGACGCGGCTCGCCGTCGGCCCCTGCCAGGCGCTCGAGCCAGGCGGTCGCGTGCATCAGGTGGTAGCGCTCCTCCCGGCGGACCTTGCCGACCAGCGCCGCGAGGGGCGCCCAGCTCGAACCGGCGAGCGCCTCGAGGCGGACAGCGTCGGCCGTGTCGTACAGGTAGCGGCGGGCGATGGTCTGCGCCCAGTCGCCGCGCGGATGGTCGAGCAGCCGGGCGTGGTAGTAGCCCGTCGCCGGCCGGTCGTAGGCGATCGCGTCGGCGTCGCGGCCGTCGTCGACCAGCTCGGCCAGCAGCTCGTAGAACGCCCGAGCGTGGCCGATCTCGTCCTGGCTGATCGAGCTCATCGCGACATCCTCCTCGAGGATCGGGGCGATGCCCGTCCACTCGGAGTCGCTCGAGCCGATGACGAACTCGTCGTCGGCGATGGCGAGCAGCTGGAGCGCCAGGGCGTTCCTGGTCGCCGGCAGGAGGTGGGCGCCGGAGGTCACGACGGGCCGTCCTCGGGCGCCGGCTCCGACTTCGACCTCGGCTCCGTCCCTGCCTTGGGGGCCGACTTCGTGGTCGACCTCGGCCTCGGCTTGGAGGTGCCGGCCCGATCGCGTGCCGCCTCGAGCTTGTCCCGCATCAGGTACCCGCCGGGCTTCTTGAACGACCGATCGAGCGGCGGCTGGAGGAGGTCCGGGTCGTCGAGCTCGACGATGTCCGCCCGCCGGACGACCCACAGTCGGACCGACTCCTGGCGCCGACCGTACAGCTCGCGGGCGTAGTGGGTCGCGAGCGTCGCGTCCGGCGCAAGGACGCTCCCGCCGTGGCGCATCGGGTCGCCTTCCTTCTCCTGGCGGAAGACCTCGTACGGCTCGAGTCGGCCGCCGCCACCACCGGGCTCTGCGGTATCGCTCGACTCGGCCGACGACGGGGGAAGCATGGCGGTCAGGCGGCCGCACCCGGGGCGGCGAGGATCGAGTCGCGCACCCAGCGTGTCTCCGCACGGTTCAGGCGACGGAACTCGAGGCGGGCCTCGGACATCGGGCCGTGGTTCGTGACGACGGTCCGCAGCTCGTCCCAATCCGGCTCGCCGTACCGCCACTCGCCCACCGCGGCGTCGAACCGGAGGTCGGGGTCCGGGATCGTCAGGCCCAGCTCGAGGATCCGCGGGACGTAGATCCCCAGGAATTCCTGGCGGAGCTCCTCCGACGTCTTCGCCTTGATCCGCCAATGGAGATCCCGGTCGCGCTCGCGCGCTGACCGTGGTCCGTGCATCTGCATCAGTGGCCCCCACCACCGATCGAGCGCCTCCTGGACCATCGCCCGCTGGACGGTCGTCCCGGTGACCATCGTCACGACGACGTCGCGCCCGTGCATGATGTGGACCGACTCCTCCCAGCAGATCTTGCGCATGGTCCGGGCATACGGGCCGTAGCTGCTGTCACGCAGGGCCTGCTGAGCGACGATGGCGGCGGCATCGACGAGCCAGGCGATCACCCCGACGTCACCCCAGCTCCGGGTGGGGTAATGGAAGACGTTGTGGAACTTCGTGCGGCCCGCCAGCAGGTCGTCGAGCATCGCCTCGCGCGGTTTCCCGAGGTC
Organism: uncultured Chloroflexia bacterium; assembly: GCA_963781845.1. Lineage (GTDB taxonomy): Bacteria > Chloroflexota > Limnocylindria > Limnocylindrales > CSP1-4 > Chersky-267. The sequence continues at coordinate 380,990 of CAWAHN010000016.1, forward strand.
CTCCGCGACCCGGTAGAGCAGCTGGGCGTGCCCGACCTCGTCCTGGACCTTCGCGGTCAGGGCGAGCTTCCGCTTCAGGGTCGGCGCGCGCATCAGCCACTCGCGCTCCGGGAGGACGCCCATCAACTCGCTGTTGGCGTGCATCTCGACGAAGCGGAGGACCCCCGTCCGATACTCGTCCGGCATCCAGTCGCCCGCCTCGACGGTCCCGCCCGCGGCGACGTGCGCCTCGAACACCCGGTAGCGCTCGTCGTGCGGGACGTCGGCGGCGAACGCCAGGCGGCTGCGCTCGGGCTCGGGGAGGATCGGGTCGAGCGCCAGCGGGTCGGTCATCGTGGTGGCCCTCCGGCCGGAGGTGACGGCAGTGGCCTCGCGATGGTACGCCGGGGACGGGGGCGACGCGACGCGACGCCCCCGCGGTGCTCGGGGCGAGCGCAGGTCGCTCCGCGCCCGGGGTACCGGTGCGGGTCCGGTGCGCGTTTCGGGACCATCAGATGCCCTCGGGCCGGTAATCCGGACCGACGCTCCACGTTCTGTCGTCACAGGTCGCGGCGACCGATCCGATCGGACCGTCCGGACGATATGAACAGCGGGGTGGGACTCATGGATCGAGGTCGGTTCGACGAAGGCGATGGCGGAGTGAGCCCATCGCGGGCCACGCCGGCCCGAGCGCGACGGCGGACGGGACGCAGGCTGCCGATGGTGCTGCCGAACGTCCTCGGGGCAGTCCTCCTGGTCGGTGCCGTGTCGCTCGGCGCGACCACGTTCGGTGCGATCGGGCTGGTCAGCACGACGCCGACCTGCCAGGACGAGCAGGGCTTCGTCATCCCGTGCCCCGGCGATCCGGGCGGCGGGAGCACGACCCCGACCCCCACGCCGACTCCGACACCCACCGGCGGGTCGAACGAGAAGCCCAAGCCGGACCCGAAGCCCGCGGCGATGGACCTGACGGTGTCGAACGTCGACCGCGGCGTCAAGGTCGACTGGACGAGCTGCGGGTCGGGTCGGTTCGATTGGTACGCGATCGTCCGCTCGACGGACGAGACCGTCAGCTGGCCGCTCGGCGCGCATGACCGGCTCGTCGGGATCGTCTGGCACCGCGGCCGGACGGTCTGGATCGACCGCTGGGCGCCCAAGGGCACCACGGTCTGGTATCGGGTCTTCTGCCTCGATCGGACCCACCATCACGGACTCCGGGTCGTCGCTAGCTCCCCGGCTGAGGCGATCGAGACCCCCGGAGGCTCCACCGGCGGCTGACCCCATGAGCTGACCGGGGGGCGGACCCGGGTCCCGTCGACGGCAGTACGGCCGTTCGATGGCGGCCCGGGTCCGCTCGCTTCATCGTCCGGACGATGGCCCAGGACGATGGCACCAGCCGGATGGACCCGGAGCGCGAACGATCCCTCGTGGACCGGGCGTGCACCGATGCCGCCGCGTTCGGTGAGCTGTACGACTACTACCTCCCACGGATCCACGGCTACGTCGCCCGCCGCGTCAGCGATCGGGCCACGGTCGAGGACTTGACCGCGATGACCTTCGAGCGTGCGCTGGAGGCACTCCGCTCCGGATCGTTCCGGAACGATGCGTTCGGCGGTTGGCTCTACCGGGTGGCCGGGAACGCGATCGTCGACCACGTCCGGCGCGATCGGCGCCTGACCCCGCTCGGGACCCGGTCCGCACCCGGGCGCGGGGACGATGGAGCCGACGTCGAGCGCGTCCCGGCGCCGGCCGCGGACGCCGCGGCCGTCGACGAGTTCGCCGCGGCACTCGACCGGGACCAGCTCCACCGAGCGCTGCTGGCCCTGTCCGCGACCCATCGCCGGGTCCTGGTCCTGAAGTTCTACGACGACCTCTCGACCGAGGAGCTGTGCGCCGTCCTGGGATGCTCGGCGGCCACCCTGGCCGTCAAGCTCCACCGGGCCCTCCGGGCGCTCCGAACGACGCTCGAACGGATGGCGACCGATGCGGCCTGACGACCGACGCCGGCGATCCCGGCCGTTCCAGACGGGTCCCGGTCGGCAGCCGTCCGAGTCCGGTGCGGCCCCCGCGGGTGGCACGCTCGCCGTGAGTGGCGCGCTCGCCACCATCGAGGCCGAGTTGGCGACGGCCGGCGCCAGGATCCGGGCGGAGCGGGCCAGGGTCGGAGTCGATCGTCCGGACCCGACGTTCGCGGCGGGCCTCCGCTCGCGGCTCGTCAGCGGCGTCGCGCCGGCGGCCGAGCCGGTCGCTGGGGTGCCGACAGCCGAGACGATCGCCGTGGCGCCGGCCGGTCCCGGGCCGTCCTCGACGCCGCGCGCGCCGTGGCGATCCGCGCCGTGGCGATCCGCGCCGTGGCGGGTCACGCCGGCGACGATGGCTCGGTGGACCGTCCCCGCGATCGCCGCGGCGCTCGTGGTGGCCCTGATCGCCTCGACCTCGGGACGCCCCGTCGCCACGACCGTCGCGGCACGGGCGATCGACGTCGACGACGCGACCCTCGTCCGCGGGGGTGCGGCCACGACCCTCCTGACCGGGACGGCGCTCGAAGCCGGTGACGAGATCCGCGTCGCGGCGACCGGTCGAGCGACCGTCGAGCTGGGCGCCAGTCGCGCTCGTCTGGACGGCGGAGCCGACCTGCGACTGGACGACCTGACCACCGATCGGCTCCGGCTGGCGCTGCTGGCCGGACGGAGCTACCACCGCGTCGCCGTATCCGCGAACGGGACCTATGCCGTCACGACCGACGCCGTCGCCTGGACCGCGCGCGGGACGGCGTTCGACCTCGATCGTCAGCGGACCCAGGGCGGCGCGGATCGGATCGTCTTCCTGGGTCTCGAGCACTCGGTCGAGATGACCGGGCCGAACGGGTCGGCCACGGTCGGCGAAGGCGAGTCGGCGTCCTTGACGGTCGCCGGCGACCACGCCTCTGCCCTCGTCGTCGTGCCCATCGATCCGGTCGTCCTTGCCGACCCGTGGCTGGTGGCCAACGCTCGCTCGGACCGCGCGCTCGGCTTCCCGCTCGGGGTCCTGGACCTCCCGGACGTCGGGCCGACGCCGAGCCCGGATGCATCGCTCGAACCGCCGGACGCGACGATGCCCGCCGGCCCGACGGCCACCTCCGGGTCGACTCCCGAGCCGACCGCCGCGCCGGTCGTCACGCCGGGAGGCCGGCCGACCTCGGCGCCGACGACCGGGCCCGACTCGAACCCCACACCGAGGCCGACCCCGTCACCGACACCGCGGGCCACGGACGGCCCGACTCCGTCGCCGGCACCCACGCCGACCGCGGTACCCGACCTTCGCCTGCGCCTCACCTCGTGCGATGGCGGGGTGGTCATCGGGTGGAGCCGCTACCGGGGCGCCGACTTCGATCGCTACGCGACCCTGCGGAGCTCGAGCGGGGCGATCCCGAGGATCTACCCGCCGCACGCCGGGACGACCGTGGTCGCCGGCTCGACGTCGTCCGATCGATCACACACCGGGATCGTCGACACGTCCGGGACCGACGGCTCCACCTCCTTCTACCGGACCGTGGTCCTCGACCCGACCGATGCGATCATCGCGGCCAGCCCGGTGGAAGCCGCGCTGGCCAAGGGCGTCCGGGAGCTCGGTGCGCTCGATGTCGGGCCCGCCGACGGCTCGCGGACGGCGTTCGGCTGGACCGCCTACGACGGACCCCGCAGCTGCTTCACCAGGTACGCCATGGTCTGGTCGACCGACGATCCGACCCCGAGCGCGCTGACCGGCGCCGAGGTGGCCTACGTATCGAGCGACCGGACCGACGCCACCGCGTCGGTCGACCTGGCCCCCGGCACCTATCACCTCCGGCTCGAGGTCCTCCGCTCGATCGGGCCGGGATCGTCGTCGACGTTCGTCGTCGCGCACTCGGACGTCGTGACCTACACCGTCCCGTAGGCGTCGGGCCACGGCCCGCCGGTCGGGCGGCGAAGGACGGTCGCGAACGAGGCGACGACCACCAGCCCGATCGCCAGCCACCACCCGAGGCCCGGCGCGACGCTGGTGAGCCCGATCGCCAGCCACAGTCCGACCGGCCGAAGCTCGAGGAATGCGGGGAGCGCGACCACGAACCCGTGCGAGAAGAGCGACGGTGAGCCGACGACCGTCGCGACCCCGAACCGGGCGAGGCCGTCGAGGCCGCGACCGAGCCACGCCCAGCCGATCGCGGCGAGGGCGACGAGCATCGGCCAGCCAACCCGGCAGATAGGCCCCGACGCTCAGCCCGAGGAGCGCCGGAACGAGCGGCTGGGAGATCGCGTACCACCGGAGCCCGTCGATCCAGGCCCGCCACGAATCGACGCCGACGAGCGGCAAGGTGACGAGCGCGACCGTCGCGAGGACGGTCGCGCCGATCGCGATCTGTCGCCAGCGTCGCTCCCGAACGAGCCACAGCGCGGCGATCGCGCTGTACGGCTTGAACGTGGCGGCCAGGATCAATCCGGCGCCGAACCACGGCGCAGCCGCGAAGAGGGCGAAGGCGGGGACGGCCACGTTGCCGACGTAGAGGCCCTGGAACAGTGGCGGCCAGAACAGCGCGGCGACCGCCCAGCGGGCCGATAGCCCGATGACGCGCAGGCCCCAGACCGCGGCGAGCGCGGACAGGATGAGCCAGCCGGCATCGACGAGTGCCCTGGGCAGGGCCGCCAGCACGGCGACGATCGGGAGCAGCGGCGGCGGATAGAGGAACGGATAGGTGGTCTTGTCGACCGGTGCCTCGGTCAGCGCTCCAGCGAGGTAGACCGGAGCCCCGGCCGTGAAGTGCTCACCTGCCCGAAGGTAGATCCCGAGGTCGCGCAGGAACTGTCCGTTGAACTGGACGAGGTCGGTCAGCACGGCCGCGACGCCGGTCATCGCCGCCAGGACGACCACCGGTTCCCAGCGACCCCGAACGAGCCTCAGGACGACCACGGTCGCGATGCTCGCCACGGCCCACACCGGCCCGAACGACGTCCCGTCCCGACTCGGGAGGCGCCAGTCGTAGACGGCCACGAGGATGTAGACGATCAGGGCCGCGACCGCCGCCCAGGCCAGCGTCCGCTCCCGTTCGGGGCCGGCCCGTCGGAGCCGTCCGATCACTCGCCGGTGAAGCGCGGGGACCGCTTCTCGACGAAGGCTGCGAGCCCCTCGACATGGTCGGCTGTCCGGCCGGCGATCCCCTGGAGCGACGCCTCATGGTCGAGCGCCTCGGCCAGGCCGACCTCGAGCGAGCGGTCGAGCGCCCGCTTGGTCAGGGCGATGGCGGTCGGGGAGCCCTGGGCGAGCTTCGCCGCGATCGTGCGTGCATGGTCGAGCAGCGCCTCGGCGGGCACGACCTGTGAGACCAGGCCGATCCGGAGCGCCTCCTCGGCGGGCATCGGATCGGACAGGTAGAGGAGCTCGGCGGCATGGGCCAGCCCGACCAGGCGCGGAAGGAACCAGCTGGCGCCACTGTCGGGGGCGAGGCCGATCCGGGCGAACGCGAGGACGAAGCTGGCGCTCTCCGCGGCGATCCGCAGGTCCGCGGCGAACGCCAGCGAGGCGCCGGCCCCGGCGGCGACCCCGTTGACCGCGGCGATGATCGGCTTGGGGAGACGGCGCATCGCCAGGACGATCGGGGCGAACCGCTCGCGGACCTCGACATCGAGCGGCGTCGGGTCGGGTCCGAGGCGCTCCTTGAGGTCCTGGCCCGCGCAGAACGCCCGGCCGGCTCCCGTCAGGACGACGACGCGCACGGCCCGGTCGCGCTCCGCGGTCCGAAGAACGGCCAGGAGCTCGGCCTTGAGCGTCGCGTCGAGGGCGTTGAGGGCGTCCGGGCGATCGAGGGTGATCGAACCGACCCCGTCGACGACCTCCCAGCGAAGGGCACCGAACCCGGAGCCCGACATCAACCGGCGAACTCGACGAGGGTCGTCCCGACCAATTCGAAGACGCGCCGGTCGATCGGTTCGTCGGCGTCGGCGCTGTGCTCGGTGACGTAATCGCGGATGAGCGCGGCGAAGTCGTCGTCGCCCGGTCGGAGCGTCCCGGCGAGCAGGAGATGTCGGTCGGGCAGTCCGACCAGGACGCGACCGCCCGAGCCGAGCTCCGCGGTGAGGTGCGCCAGCACCTCGGCGAGCAGGATCCGCGACGCGTCGAGCCCCGACCCCGAGTCGGAGCTGAGCAGCCGGCGGTCGCCGGAGACCTCGTCCGTCCAGCCGGCGCCGGCGGACCAGGCCGCCAGGTTGGCCATCGCCGCCGCATCGATCGCGGCTGGCTCGACACCCCAGGACACGAGGTGCTCTCCGTTGACGATCACGTCGAAGCCCGTGGCCGGCAGCGCGTACGAGACCACGAGACCGCATGGACCGTCGCCGAGCAGGGGGAGCGTGTGCGCCTTGTTGGCGGTGGCGACGAGCGCTTCCCGGTCGACGTCGCCCAGCCGCAGGCCGACGGTCCCGCTCGGTCGGAGGACCGGGACGAGGACCGCAGCCGCCGCCTGCCAGTCGTGCTCGGGCGTACGCGAGGCGGCCGTCCCGACCGGGTCCGGCGCCCGGACGTGCCCGCTGATCGGCGATCCGGCATCGATCGGCGCGAAGATGTCCGGCGGCGCATCCCGGATCGAGGCGGGCGGCTCGTCGCCGACATCGCGCCCGACATCGCTCCCGAAATCACGACCGCCCTGGCCGAGGTCGTCGGTCATGCCATCCCTCCTAGTGTCCGGTCCAGTGCGGCTGCCGCTTCTCGATGAAGGCGGACATCCCTTCGTGTTGATCATCCGTCGCGAACAGGTCGACGAAGACGCGGCGCTCGATCCGCAGGCCCTCCGCGAGCGGGAGCTCCTGCGCAGCGGCGATGACCGCCTTGGCCGAGCGCACGGCCAGCGGCGGCATCGCGGCGATCCGCTCGGCAAGCTCGAGCGCCCGGTCGAGCGTCTCCTCGGCCGGAACGACGACGCTCACCATGCCGAGCCGCTCGGCCTCGCGCGCGTCGATCGAGCGGCCGGTCAGGATGAGCTCCATCGCGCGCGCCTTGCCGACGGCCCGGGTCAAGCGCTGCGTCCCGCCCGCGCCGGGCATGATCCCCAGCTTGATCTCCGGCTGGCCGAACGTCGCGTCGTCGCCGGCCACGATCAGGTCGCATTGGAGGGCGAGCTCGCAGCCACCGCCGAGGGCGAACCCGCGGACCGCGGCGATCACCGGCAGGCCGACCGAGGAGATGGACTCCCAGTGCTCGAACCCGCCGGCCGTCTCGATCGTCGCGGGCGTGGCGTCGACCATCCCCTTGATGTCCGCGCCGGCGGCGAACGCTCGCGTCCCGGCACCGGTGAGGACGATCGCCCGGCAGGTCGGGTCGGCGTCGAGACGCCGGAACGCCGCAGCCAGCGCACTCAGCACCGCGGCGTCGAGCGCATTCAACGCCGCCGGCCGGTCGATCGTGACGAGGGCGACCGCCGGGTCCCCGCTCCCCCGACCGAACGCGGGCGGGGCGGGCAGATCGACCCGAACGACGGGGGCGAGCGGCGGCTCGTCCGGTCCGTTCGCGCGTCCCGCGGTCGCCTCGGTCACCACGACATCCTCCGGTGCGTGGCGCCAGTATCCACCGCCGTGTCTCGCGCGAACGGGCTCCGACGCTATCGCCGGTCGACGGGAACGAGCTCCGAGGCGTCCTCGAGCACGAGCAGGGTCGACAGCCCGGGGGCGATCTGGCGCAGGTTCCGGCCCGCGACACGCATCTCCTCGGACGCGAGACCGGCGTCGAGCGCCGCCCGATCGTCGAACGTCATCGCCGTGATGAGCACGAGGTCGGTCGGCGCCCCGAGGCCGTCGACGACGCGATCGCAGCGCATCGAGCGAAGCCCTGGGGTCGCGGCGATGAGCGGAAGATGGGTCTGTGCGTAGGCCTCCTCGAAGGCGTCGAGGGCCGCCGCTCCGCCCTCGGGCCGACGGAACAGCGCCAACAGCGTGGTCACAACGATCCTCCTTCGATGTCGATCGGGCGGTCGGTGGTCTGCCAGGTCCCGGCCGAGCGGCCTCGCGCGATCGCCTCGGTGGAACGGTAGAACTCGCCGCATGCCTCGTTGAACAGGCCCGGTCGACGAGCCACGATCTCGTGCCCGCAGTCGGGGGCGACGAGCAGCCGCGCGTCCGGAAGCTGCCGGCTCAGGCCCCAGGCGTGGTCGACCGGCACGAACACATCGCGATCGCCGACCGCGACCAGCGTCGGGAGCTCGATCCGGCGCAGGTCCCGCGGGCCCAGGAGCGGCTGCCTGGCGATGTCGTCGGCGATCGCCGGGAGAAGCCGGCGCCAGGCGTCGACCCCCTGGACGGGATCGTGGCGCCGCGCCAGGATCTGCGCCCGGCGCGGCTCGTTGCGGTCGATCCAGGCCGGGTCCATCAGTCGTCGGGCGACGCTCGTGCGCGGCTCGCGCTGGGTCGTGATCCCGGCCACGACCAGCGTCCGCAGGCGCTCCGGCCAGCGCACGGCGAATTGGAGCGCCGTCATCGCCCCCATCGAGAACCCGACCAGGTGGAAGGTCGCCAGGCCGAGCGCGTCGGCGAACGCCGCGAGGTCCTCCACCAGCGTGTCGTACGACCAGCCACCGGCGACGTCCCAGCGCGTGGTCGCGTGGCCGCGGGCATCGGGGACGTGCACGAGGAAGGCCTTCGAGAACGACGGGATCTGCGCGGCGAAGTCCTCGCGCCCCGCGGAGGTGGCGCCGTGGAGCATGATCAGGGGCGGGCCGGCGCCGTGGATCTCGTAGCCGATGTCGAGCCCGTTGGCCAGAACGGTCGGCACGCGTCAGCCTTCCTGGCGACCTTCGACCGGCAGCGTCTCCGAGCGGTCGACCCGGAGGTAGCGGCGCCGGTAGTACAGCAGCGGCTGCGGGTGATGCTCTTCGTTCGCCAGCGCGTCGACCCGAGCGACGAACAGGTCGTGGTCGCCGACCGGATGGGTCCCGGTCACGGTGCACTCGAGTGAGGCGATCGCGCCATCGAGCACGGGCAGGCCGGTGGTCCCGGGGGCCCAGGCGGCGCCGCAGAAGTCCTCGCGACCCGGCACGACGGGAGCCCCCGCGAAGCAGTCGGACAGGGCCTGCTGCTGTTCGCCGAGGATGTTGACCGCGAACCGGCCCGACTCGTGGATGATCGGGGTGATGAACCGGCGCCGGTCGAGGGCGACGACCACGAGGGGCGGCTCGAGGGAGACCGAGCTGATGGCATTGACCGTGATCCCCGCCGGGCGGCCGGCCGCGTCGAACGTGGTGACCACGGTGACGCCCGTCACGAAGTGGCCCATGACCTTGCGGAAGACGTCCGGCGCGATGTCCATCGGACCGGAGTCTAGGCGGTGACGCTGCGATCGGCCCGGGACGACCGTCCGGACGAGCGCGGGCGGGAGCTCCCGCGGTCAGTCCTCGGCCAGCGGGTGGGTCATCTCGGTCGGGTCGACCCAGGCGTCGAACTGCTCGTCGGTGACATAGCCGAGCTCGAGCGCCGCGGCTCGAAGCGACGTTCCGGAGCGATGGGCGAGGAGGGCGATCTCGGCCGACCGTTCGTAGCCGATGTGCGGGTTGAGCGCCGTGACCAGCATCAGCGATCCCTCGACGTGCTCGCGGATCCGTGGCAGGTTCGGCTCGATCCCGACGGCGCAGTTCCGGTCGAACGACTCGACGGCCTCGGCCAGCAGGGTCGCCGACGTGAGCAGGTTGTCGAGGATCACCGGCTTGTAGACGTTGAGCTGGAAGTTGCCCTGCGAGCCGGCGAAGGCGACCGCGGCATCGCAGCCGAAGACCTGGACGGCGACCTGGGTGAGCGCCTCGCTCTGGGTCGGGTTGATCTTGCCGGGCATGATCGACGACCCGGGTTCGTTCTCCGGGATGAGCAACTCGCCGATCCCGGCCCGCGGGCCCGATGCATACCAGCGGACATCGTTGGCGATCTTCATCGACGCGACCGCGAGCGTCCTGAGGGCGGCCGACGCGGCGACCATCGGGTCGTGGGCCGACAGCGCCGCGAACTTGTCAGGCGCCGGCCGGAACGGACGCCCGGTCTCCTCGGCGATGCGGCGAACGGCGACCTCCCCGAAGCGGGGATCGGCGTTCAAGCCGGTCCCGACGGCTGTGCCGCCGAGCGCCAGCTCGTACAGTCCGGGCAGCGTCCCACGGATCCCCTCGAGCGCGGCGTCGAGCTGTGCCGCCCACCCGCCGATGACCTGGCCCAACGTGACCGGCGTGGCATCCTGGAGGTGCGTCCGCCCGAGCATCACGACGTCGGCATAGCGGGTCGACTTGGCGCGGAGCGTCCCGGACAGCGCCTCGACCGCCGGGATCAGGGCGCCCTCGACCTGCTCGACGGCGGCGATGTGCATGACGGTCGGGAAGGCGTCGTTCGAGGACTGGCTGAGATTGACGTCGTCGTTGGGATGGACCGGCCGCTTGCCGCCCCGCCCCGCGCCGGCCAGCTCGTTGGCCCGGCCGGCGACGACCTCGTTGGCGTTCATGTTCGTCTGAGTGCCCGACCCGGTCTGGAAGACCACGAGCGGGAACTCCGCGTCGAGCGCGCCGTCGACGACCTCGCGCGCCGCCCGTTCGATCAGCTCGGCCTTGTCGGGCGGCAGGTGACCGAGCTCCACGTTGGCCCGGGCGGCCGACAGCTTGAGGATCCCGAGCGCCCGGATGACCGGGCGACCCCAGGTGAACCGGCCGACACCGATCCGGAAGTTCTCCACGGAGCGCTGCGTCTGCGCGCCCCAGTAGCGGTCGGCGGCGACGCGAACCTCGCCGAGCGCGTCGTGCTCGGTCCGGAACCCGGCGTCCGGCGTCGTTGGGTCGGATGATCCCGGGGTCATCCTCCGAGTGTACGTCGGCCGCTCCGCCGCGGGAGGTCGCGCAACGGGGCCAGGATCAGCCGGCCACGGGTCCGAGCGGGCCGGCCGGCTCGGTCGCCGAGACCACCTGGATGAGGCCGATGAGCAGCCAGACCCCGCCGAAGGCCACCCACGCGACGGGCGTCGGGACGACCGACGGCGGGATCACCAGCAGGACGGGCGCGATCACGAGCAGCCCCGCGATGGGCCAGTCGCCTGCCCGTGCCAGGGCGACGCCGATCAACACGGTCCCGAGACCGGCCGCGGTCGAGGCCACGGCCACCGGGGCGCCGTACACGACGCCGCCGAGCGCACCGAGCAGCAACCCGATCCACGCCGCGTGGCCGATCATCGCGACGCTCACGCCGACGGCCCCGAGCCGGTGCTCGGCGGGGTCGGCTCGTTCGTCGAGGCGGAGCCAGGCCCCGACGATGGCGACGGTCAGGGCGACCACGGCGAGGAGCGCCAATGGCAGCGTGTCGAACAGGTAGCCCGGCCAGTCCGGAGGCGCAGGCAGGGCCAGGATCGGATCCGCGCCGAGGATCCACAAGCCGCCACCGATGAGCGCGGCGATCCCCGGGACGATCGACCGACGGTCAGGGTGCAGGTTCGCGTCGAGCGCCCCGCGCACGATATCGATCCGATCGGCGCGCGTCGGTGGGCGGGCTCCCAGGACGGCGAGGAACTCCTCCTCGTAACGCTCCCGCCAGGCGTGCGGATACAGCGCGATGAGCCGCGCACCGGGGATCCGACCGTCGGTCAGCACGATCCCGCCGATCCGTCATACGCAGCCGTTCGGGACCTTCGGCGGGATCAAGCCCGGCTGACCGAGGGCGACCGGGAGCGGTCCGAGCGTCAGCCGCGTCCGATCGACCGTCAGCGACCCCGCTGCGTCCACCTCGATGGCGAAGCGATCCATCCCGTGCGGCGCGGGTCCGAAGGCGACGCCCGCGGCCTTCGTCCCGAGCCGGTCATAGCGCGACTGATGACACGGGCAACGGAACCAGAAGTCCTCGATGCATGGGTTCGGGCGGCAACCCAGGTGCGGACACCGCTGGTACAGCGCGCGGACGTTGAGAGCGGTCCCGTCGCCGCTCAGGTCCTCGCCGGGCCGGAACCCACCCAGACCCGGGTCGACCAGCACGACGAACGCCCGCGCTGCCGGGACATATGCCGGGAACCCGTCGGCGATCGGGAGCGACGGATTCGTCGCGACAAGGTCCCCCAGGGTCCCGACCCGGACCTTCGCCAGGGCCAGCGTCGCCGAGGGCCACAGGAAGCCGAGGGTGCCGGCCGTCGCCTCCGCCAGCAACAGACCGACACCCGCGGCGAGCGACGTGCGAAGCAACTGGCGGCGCGAGACCCGACCGTCGGTCGCGCCACGAAGCGCCCGCAACGACTGCGGACCCGGTCCGTCCCTGGTCATGAGCGCTGCCCGAGGCGGGCGATCCCGGTCTGCACGAAGCCGTCAAGGCTCGCCAGCTGGGCTTCGAGCGTCGCCAGCCCGACCCCTGTCAGTCGATACGGTCGGCGGCGGTCCTCGGCTGGCAGCGCCTCGATCAGGCCGCGGCGCTGGAGTCGCTCGAGCACGCCGTAGAGCGTCCCCGGACCGAGCGGTGTGCCCGACAGCGTCTCGACGTCGGTCATGATCGCGTAGCCGTGCTTGGGTCCGTCGCTGAGCGCCACGAGGACGTACAGCGAGGGCTCGGCGAACCGCCCCATTCCGGTCAGACCACGGCTCATCGCAGATCCTCCGCTCGGTCATCGTCCGGCCCACGACACTCGTGGTGCGATATATCGTCATACGATATATAGCCGGCGCCTTTGACCGTGTCAAGCGGCCGACGCGTGATCGCCGGCGCGGACCGGGCTGCGCGACCGAGCCGACGGAGCCGCTACAATCCGGCCGATGTCATCGACCCGCCTGTGGGACCGTGCTGCCAGCCTTCCGGATCGGATCGACGGCCGGGATCAGCCCGAGCTGGCCAGCCTGCCGGCCGGGCTCCCGAGCGTCGATACGCTGTTCACGTTCGCCCGGGATGCAGAGCTCCGGTTCGAGACGCTCCGACTGCGGATCGAGGAACGGACCTGGACGGCCCGGGGCGAGCACCTCAGCGTCATCGAGACGGCCCTTCGTCACCCGGGTCACGCGCGGGTCACGACCACCCAGCCCAGCCTGGGGATCGCCGCCGCCTACGAGACCTGGGTCTCCGACGGCGAGACGGTCCGGACCTACTCCGCGCCGCACCGACTCGGCACCGAGCGACCCGTCCGCCGGGCGGTCGTGGGGCTCGAGGACCGGGACCTGCCCGGGATGTCGACCGTCTATCGGCCGCTCACCGCGCTGCCCAAGGAGACCCTGCCCGACACGTTCGTCCACCCGGCAGGCTTCTGCCAGAACGTCCTGGCCACGGGCCGCTGCTGGGTGTCCGGGACCGCGTCCGTCGCCGATCGTGAGGCGATCGTCGTCGAGTGCGACCACCCGCGGACGATCGGGATCGCCGCGGATCGCCCCGATCACCACCTCGAAGTGGCGTTCGACCGTGAGACCGGCGTGATCGTCCGGTTGACCGAGACCATCGGCGGGGGGACCACCCGCGACGCCGTCGCGGTCGAGCTCGCCCCCGACGCGCCGCTCCCGCCGACGATCTTCGAGTTCAACTTCCCGACGGACGCGACCCTGATCTACTGAGCTGTCAGGTCTCGATCGCGAGCGGGGCGACCGGCGGGCTCCGGCGTGGGATCAGCCGGACGAGGATGGTCGAAGCCGCGATGGATGCGGCGACGGCGGCCAGCACCGCCGCGAACACCTCCGGGCCGATCGCACCGCGGGCGAGCGCCACCGATGCCAGGACGAAGCTGAACTCGCCGATCTGGCCCAGCCCCACCGCGACGTGGAGCGGGCTCCCGTCCAGGTCCGTGAACCGGACCAACCCGTAGGCCAGGACCGACTTCGCCACGACGACCAAGGCGAGCGTCAGCGCGAGCCAGGGCAAGCCGCGACCGATGGCCTCCGGATCGAGCAATGTCCCGATCGACACGAAGAAGAACACGGCGAACACGTCGCGGAACGGCAGGAGGCGTCGGCGTGCCTCGGCCGCGTCCGGGCTGTCGGTGATCGCCAGGCCGGCGATGAACGCGGCGAGCGCGATCGGGACACCGGCGAGCAGGGCCCCGGCACCGGCGAGCGCGAGACCGGTCGCGACCGAGACGAGCAGGAACAGGTCGTGCTCGGTCCGCAGCCGGACGAGGATCAGCGGCAGGATCCTCGCGGAGGCTACCGCGAGGATGCCGAACGCCGCCAGACCGAGGATCGACTCGCCGAGCGGCCGGCCGGTCCCGATGACCGACAGCAGGACGATCGCGATGAGGACGCCCGTCACGTCCTGGAGCACGCCCCAGCCGACGAGCAGGTGGTCCGTCGTTGGATCCGTGGTCCGGCGGCGGCTGCGGGCGATGTTGACGATCACGACGCTCGACGAGAGCGCGACCGCGAGCCCGAGGAGGGCGGCGCCGGTCGGCTCGAGCCCGGCGACCAGGAACACCGCGCTCGCGACGACCGTCGTCACGACCGTCTGGCCCGGCGCGATCCATAGCAGGGTCGACCGCTCGGCCCGCAACCGGCCGAGGTCCACCTCGATGCCCACCTCGAACAGGAGCAGGACGACCCCGAGGTCCGCCAGCAGGACGAGCTGGTGGCGGTCGGCGACGTAGCCGGGGGTGAACGGCGAGACGAGCAGCCCGACGACGAGGTAGCCGACGACCGCAGGCACGCCCACTCGGCGGCCGAGGAACCCCGCGGCGGCGGCCGCAAGGAGGACCCCGCCGACCTCGAGGATCGGGAGCGTCGTGTCATCCATGGGCCCGATCGTACGGCACCCGGGCGATCCCACCGGACCGCACCGTGCCACCCTCTATCCCAGCGCCGATGCGAGGAGTATCGTGCCCGCCATCGTTCGCCCGCGAACCTGGCGTCGGCCCGCCCGGTCGACGTCCGAAAGGAGGGCCCGCGACCGAGCCCGCGTCCGTCGTCCTTCGCATCCGCAGCACCGCGACCCGACCACGCCGATCCGTGGTCGGCGTCTGTTCGAGCCGGGGCCCCTTGAGGGAGGGGCTGCCGGTCCCGCGAGCCGGACCCGTACCGTCCGGCCCGGGTCCGATGGTGAGGGAGAGTATCGATGACCCAACAGAAGTCACGCGACGACCAGATCGCCCAGGACGTCAAGGATCTCCACGGGCTGGGATACGCCCAGGAGCTCTACCGGACGATGGGCGGGTTCTCGAACTTCGCGATCAGCTTCTCGATCATCTCGATCCTGACCGGCGCGGTCATCCTGTACGACTACGGCCTGGCCTGGGCTGGGACGGCCGCGGTCCTTCTTGGCTGGCCACTCGTCACCGTGTTCGTGCTGCTCATCGCCGCCTCGATGGGCGAGATCGCGTCGGCCTACCCGACGGCCGGCGGGCTCTACTACTGGGCCAGCAAGATGAAGAACAAGAACTGGGGTTGGTGGACCGCCTGGCTCAACCTGATCGGCCAGTTCGCCATCGTCGCCGGCATCGACTGGGCGGCGGCCAACTTCCTCAACGCTACGATCGTGACACCCATCCTCGCCAAGGCCGGGATCGTCTACGACAACACGACGATCGTGCTCGCGCTCAACGGTTCATCGATCCTGACCGGCGCGCTGGTGACGATGGGCATCCTCATGCTCATCCAGCTCATCCTGAACATCGTCGGGATCAACCTCGTCGCGATGATCAACGACATCAGCGTGTGGTGGCACATCGGGACCGTCGCCGCCGTGGTCGTCCTGATCTTCATCGCCGGGAAGCCGGACCTGTCCGGGCTCACGTTGTTCAAGATCCAGCCGCAGGACGTGGCGGGCAGTTGGAGCAACTCGATCGGGTCGTACACCCTGAACTACGGACCGGCCATCTCGTACCCGATCGCCCTTGCCTTCCTGTTCTCGCTGCTCCAGGCCAACTGGACCTATACCGGCTACGACGCCTCGGCGCACGTTGCCGAGGAGACCGTCGGCGCGAGGATGTCGAGCGCGTGGGGCGTGTTCCTGTCGGTCGCCGTGTCGGCGATCGTCGGGTTCATCTTCCTGGTCGCCCTGACCACTCACCTCCCGAGTCTTTCGACCCTGTTCCCGCAGACCCTCGATGCGACCACGACCCCGGCCGCCAGTCAGTACTACTTCGGCGGTGGCTACGCCGTCATCTCGATCCTGCAGTACAACCTCAACAGCATGGTCGTCCTCGGCTTCGGGATCGGCGACGTTCTCCTGGCCGCCATCGCCATCGCGATGGCGTTCTGCGGCCTGGCATCGGTCGCGGCCGCCGGGCGGATGCTCTTCGCCTTCAGCCGCGACGACGGCATCCCCGGTTCGCGCTGGCTCAAGAAAGTCTCGCACCGCTATCGGACGCCGGCGAACTCGTTGACCGCGATCGTCGTCGTCGCCTGGGTCTTCTCGGTCGCGGCGTTCGTGGTCGGGACCGGGACGGCCGTCGTGATCATCACCGCGATCAGCACGATCTTCCTGTACGCCGCCTACGGCGTGGTCATCTACCTCGGAGCGACGACGACGGACTGGCTGGAGGCCCGTGTCTGGAGCCTCGGTCGATTCTCCAAGCCGGTCGCCTACGTCGCCATCTTCTGGGTCATCGTCCTGATGATCCTGTTCAGCTGGCCGACCTCGGGAAACATCTCGTTCCCGTTCATGGTCGGGACGGTCCTGCTCCTCCTCATCTACTACTTCGGGTGGGCGAGGACGCGGTTCAAGGGACCGCAGGTCCAGGGAGCCGAGGCCGACCTGACCGAGCTCGAGCGCGAGTTCGACCAGGCCGCCAGCCAGCTCTGATCCGCAGACGGAAGCTAACGGAGCGCGCCATCGCCTCGCGCGGTGACGCCGGGACTCGTAGCATCGGAGGGTCGGCCGCTCGGTCGGCCCTCCACTCGCTTCCACACCTCTCGAGCCCCCGGGCGAGGAGTCGACGATGAGCAAGGATCACGGCCACGCCAAGCATCCCCGGCTCGAAGAGCTCGAGGCGCAGGTCCGCGACGGACAGATCGACACGCTGATCGTCGCGATCACGGACATGCAGGGTCGGCTGATGGGCAAGCGCGTCCAGGCCCAGGCGTTCCTCAACGGGGTGATCGACCACGGCGCGCACTTCTGCACCTACCTCCTCGGGACGGACATGGAGATGAACACGCCCGAGGGCTTCCGCCTGATGAACTGGGAGACCGGCTACGGTGACTGGATCGCGTCGCCGGTCTGGGACACCCTCCGGGTCGTCCCCTGGCTCGAGAAGACCGCCCTCGTCCTGTCCGACACGATCGATGAGGCGACCCACACGGAGATCCCGGTCTCGCCGAGGACGATCCTCAAGCGGCAGGTGGCCGCGGCTGCGGACGCCGGCTACATCGTCAAGGCCGGCTCCGAGTTCGAGTACTACGTCCTGCGGACGAGCTGGGAGGACCAGCACCGGTCGGGCTGGGCGGTGCCGGAGCCGTTCGGCACCTACAACGAGGACTACCACCTCCTCCAGGCGACCAAGGCCGAACCGCTCCACCGGCTGCTGCGCAACCAGATGACCGAGGCGCGCATCCCGATCGAGTTCAGCAAGGGCGAGGCGGCCGCCGGCCAGCACGAGGTCAACATCCGCTACGACGAGGTCCTCGAGTCCGCGGATCGGAGCGTCATCTTCAAGCACGGCGCCAAGGAGATCGCCTACCTCAACGGCTGGGGGATCACCTTCATGGCCAAGCCCGACCATCGCTGGACGGGTTCGTCGGGCCACCTCCACATGAGCATCTGGAACGACGATGGATCGAAGTCGCTGACCCACGACCCGAAGGCGGACGGGCCGTACGGGATGTCGACGACGATGGCCCAGTTCATGGGCGGGATGATGCAGCTCGCCCGGGAGCTGGCGATCTTCTTCGCCCCGAACGTCAACTCGTACAAGCGCTTCGCCGCACTGAGCTGGGCGCCGGTCAACGTGGTCTGGGGCCGGGACAATCGGACGACCGGGTTCCGGGTCGTCGGCAACGGCCCGGCGCTCCACGTCGAGTGCCGCTTCCCCGGCGGCGACATGAACGCGTACCTGACCTACGCCGCGTTCGTCGGCGCCGGGCTTTACGGGATCAGGCACAAGGTCGCCCCGCCGGCGGAGTACAAGGGCAACGGCTACCTCGCGACCGGCTGCGACCGGATGCCGCGCGCGCTGTGGGAGGCGATCCAGGCCACGGAGCGCTCGGAGGCGGCGGTCGAGATCTTCGGCCAGGACGTCGTCGACCACTACCTCAACGCCGCCCGGGTCGAGCAGGACACCTACGACTCGATCGTCCATCCCTGGGATCGCGAACGCTACCTCGAGCGGTCCTGACGGCCAGCTGATGCCAGACAAGCGCGGGTCCGGCAAGCACAAGCGATCCTCGTCGGCGACGACGAGCTCGACCGACGACGCGGCGGCGCTTCGGCGGCGCATCGTCACGCTCGAGGCGTCCGAGGCGGATCGCGGACGGGCGCTGAAGATCCAGGACGCGCTCTACCGGATCGCCGATGCCGCGAGCGGCGTCAACGACATGGCCGAGTTCTACCCGGCCATCCACCGGATCGTCGGCGAGCTGATGTACGCGGACAACTTCTACATCGCGCTCTACGACGATGAGCGTCGGACGATGAACTACCCGTACGCCGTGGACTCGGTCGACATGGATTTCCCGGACCCTGACGCATGGGAGCCCATCGGGACCGGCCAGGCACGTGGGACGACCGCGTATGTCCTCCGGACCGGTCGCCCGGCGCACCTCACCGTCGACCGCTGGGAGGCGCTCATCGCCGAGGGTGAGATCGACCGGCTGGGTGCCCCAGCCGAGGACTGGCTCGGGGTCCCGTTGGTCGCCGAGGGCCGGACGCTCGGCGTACTCGTCGTCCAGACCTATGAGCCGGGGCAGCGCTACACCGATGCGGATGTCGACCTGCTGGCGTTCGTCGGCCAGCACGTCGCGACGGCGCTCAGCCGGGTCCGGGCGATCGAGGAGACCCGGCAGCGCAACGCGGAGCTGGCGGTCATCAACAGCGTCCAGGCAGGACTCGCCGCCGAGCTCGACATGCAGGCGATGTACGACCTGGTCGGCGACAAGATCGCCGAGATCTTCGACACCCACGTGGTCGACATCGCGATCTACGATCCGGACGTCGAGCTGCTGCGATTCCCGTACGCGATCGAACGCGGCGTCCGGCTGTACGACGACCCACGCGCACCGTGGGGCTTCCGGAAGCACGTCCTCGACAGCGGCGAGCCGCTGCTGATCGATGACCTGGAGCGTCAAGCGACCGAGTACGGAGACCCGCTGACGCCGATGTCCGGCGAGCCGGCGAAGTCCATCGTCTTCGCTCCACTTGTCTCGAGTGGCAAGCCGATCGGGGTCGTCTCGCTCCAGAACCTCGACCGCGTGCGCGCTTTCGACCGTGCCGACCTTGATCTGCTGGCGACCCTCACCTCCAGCCTGAGCGTCGCGCTCCAAAACGTCCGTCTCCTCGACCAGACGCGCCAGCGCAACGCGGAGCTGGCGGTGATCAACAGCGTCCAGGCGGGCCTGGCTGCCGAGCTGGACATGCAGGCGATGTACGACCTGGTCGGCGACAAGATCGCCGAGATCTTCGACACCCACGTCGTCGACATCGCCACCTACGACCCGGAGGCGGACCTGCTCCACTTCCCCTACACGATCGAACGCGGTGTCCGGTTCCCGGACGAGACGGTCGCGCCGTATGGGTTCCGGCGACATGTCCTTCGTACTGCGGAGCCGCTCCTGATCGACGAGGTCGCCCGGCAGGCCGCCGAGTACGACAATCCGCTCACCCCGCTCGCCGGTGAGATGCCGAAGACCGCGGCCTTCGCGCCGCTCATCTCCGGCGGCGTCCCGACCGGGATGATCTCGCTCCAGAACCTCGACCGGGAACACGCGTTCGGGCGGCCGGAGCTGGAGCTGCTGAACACGCTGGCGGCCAGCCTGAGTGTCGCCCTCGAGAACGCCCGGCTCATCGACGAGACCCGCCGGCGGGCCGCGGAGCTCGCGATCGTCAACGAGATCGGTACGGCACTCTCTGGCGAACTCGAGATGTCGGCCATGTACGAGCTTGTCGGCCAGCGGCTGCGGGACCTGTTCCCTGGCTTGGATCCGTCGATCGCGACGTACGACCGACTGACGAACCTGATCAGCTGGCCGTTCGAGATGGAGGGCGGCGAGCGGGTCCACCTGTTCGAGCCGCGGGAGCTCGGCCCAGGCCTGACCTCCCGGATCATCAAGACTGCGAGGCCGCTCCGCACGGGCACGGTCGCCGAAGCAGACGCGCTCGGGGCGATGTGGATCGGCGACCAGAACGATTCCTTCCTGGGCGTCCCGATGATCGGACCCGACGGGGTGTTCGGCGTTATCAGCCTGTACAGCTACGAGATCAATGCCTTCAGCGAAGCCGACGAGCGGCTGCTCGGCACCCTCGCCTCGAACCTCGCCGTGGCCCTGCAGAGCGCACGACTGTTCGACGAGACACGACGCCTGCTGGCCGAGACCGACCAGCGAGCCGCCGAGCTCGCGATCGTCAACAGCGTCGGCCAGGCGCTCGCGTCCCATCTCGACCTCGATGCGCTCATCGCCCAGCTCGGCGACCAGATGGTCCACACGTTCGAGGCCGACCTCGTCTACGTGGCGCTCCACGACACCGAGACCGACCTCATCGAATTCCCGTACTACTACGAGGGGGGACAGAAGGGACCCCAGGCACCGCTGCCGTTCGGCCAGGGCCTGACGTCGAGGATCCTGCAGACCCGCGAGCCGCTGCTCCTCAACCAGGCGGCCCAGTTCGAAGCGATCGGGACCAAGGGTGTCGGCACCGTGGCGAGTTCGTATCTCGGTGTGCCGATCACCGTCGGCGATACGGCCATCGGCGTGATCAGCGTCCAGAGCCTCCACCAGGTCGGCCGCTTCGGCGAGTCGGATACCCGGCTCCTGACCACGCTCGCCGCCAATGTCGGTGTCGCGATCCAGAACGCCCGACTGTTCCGGGCGCAGGAAGAGGGCGAGCGGCAGTATCGCCGACTCGTCGAGGAGCTCCCGCTCGTCCTGTACGTCGACAAGCCCGACGCGACCAGCACGGCGATCTACATCAGCCCGCAGGTCGAGACGATGTTCGGGTACCCGCAAGCCTCCTGGTTCGAACCGCCGTTCTTCGCTTCGATCCTCCATCCGGACGATCGCGAGCGAGTGATGAGCCAGACCCAGGTGAACCTCGACGCGCCCGACGCCACCCAGTCGTTCGAGTACCGGGTGATCGCCGCCGACGGCCGGGTCGTGTGGGTCCATGACGACGTCTGGATCGTGCGCGACGAGAGCGGGGAACCCCTGCACGTCCAGGGATTCATGATGGACGTGACCGAGCAGACGCTTGCCGCCGCCGAGATCCGTCGCCAGAAGCAGTACTTCGAATCCCTGGTCGAGATCAGCCCGGTCGCGGTCGTGACCATGGACCGGGGCGAGGTCGTGTCGGGCTGGAACCCCGCGGCAACGCGGCTGTTCGGCTACGAACCCGACGAGGCGATCGGTCGGCACGTCGACGACCTCCTCTTCCCCGTCGACGGCCGGGAAGAGGGACAGGCGGCCACCCGGCTGGCGGCCGAGACCGGACGAGCCCAGCTCATCGGCCGGCGCTACCGCAAGGACGGCCGACCGGTCGACGTGGAGATCGTCAGCGTGCCGCTCGTCATCGACGACGAGCACACCGGGTACTACGCGATCTACCACGACATCTCCGAGCTGCAGGCCGCCCGCGCGGCGGCTGAGGATGCCAACCAGGCGAAGAGCACGTTCCTTGCGGCGATGAGCCATGAGATCCGGACGCCGATGAACGCGATCATCGGGATGAGCGGACTCCTGCTCGACACGCCGCTCAGCGATGAACAGCGGGACTACGCCGAGACCATCACGACCTCGGGCGAGGCCCTCCTGACGATCATCAACGACATCCTCGACTTCTCGAAGATCGAGGCCGGCAAGATCGACCTCGAGTCCTCGCCGTTCGCGCTCGGAGCGTGCGTCGAGGGCGCACTCGACATGATCGCCCCGCTCGCGGCGAACAAGGGCGTGGAGCTCGCCTACGCGATCGACCCGGAGCTGCCGGCGGTCGTGATCGGGGATGAGGGCCGCCTCCGCCAGATCGTGCTCAACCTCCTGTCGAACGCCGCCAAGTTCACCGATCGCGGCGAGATCGTCCTGCGAGTCGACGGCCGTCGACTCGATGCCGGACCGTCAGTCGCCGGACCCGGGCGCTGGGAGATCACGATCGACGTCCGCGACACCGGGATCGGGATCCCAGCCGAGCGGATGGACCGCCTGTTCCGGTCGTTCAGCCAGGGCGACCTGTCGATCTCGCGCCGCTACGGCGGTACCGGGCTCGGCCTGGCGATCAGTCGGCGGCTGGCGGAGCTGATGGACGGCTCGCTCGTCGCGGAGAGCACCGGGATCGACGGCGAGGGCAGCCGGTTCCGGGTCGCGATCCGGGTGGATGCCGCCTCCGAGCTGGATCTGGCGCCCGATCGCGCGGGACCCCTCCCGGAGCTCGTCGGACGGAGGGTGCTCGTGGTCGACGACAACGCGACCAACCGCCAGATCCTCGTCGCGCAGACCGGGCGCTGGGGGGTCGACAGCCGCGACACCGCCTCCCCGCACGAGGCGCTCGGCTGGGTCGAGGGAGGCGAGAACTTCGATGTCGCCCTGCTCGACCTCAACATGCCCGAGCTCGACGGCTACACCCTCGCCGACCGGATCCATGCGAGTGCGACCGGAGCCGCGATCCCGATCGTGATCCTGTCGTCGGTCGGGAGCCGGGATCGCGACGCCCCGTCGGTCGCGGCGTTCCTGACGAAGCCGGTCAAGCCGTCGGCGCTCCACGACACCCTGATGACCGTTCTGCATGGGGTCGACAAGGCCCCGGCGGTCCGCCTGTCCGAACGACCGACGGCCGATCCCGAGCTCGGGCGGCGACATCCGCTCAAGATCCTCCTGGCCGAGGACAACGCGGTCAACCAGAAGCTGGCCATCCGGCTGCTCGCCCAGATGGGCTACGACGCCGATATCGCCGGGAACGGCCTCGAGGCCATCGCGGCGCTCGAACAGGTGCCCTACGACGTGATCCTGATGGACGTCCAGATGCCCGAGCTCGACGGCCTCGGGGCGACGCGCCGGATCCGATCCGGCGGTGGCGATCGCCGTGACGTGCGGATCGTGGCGATGACGGCGAATGCCCTGGCGGGCGACCGCGAGGCGTGCCTGGAGGCGGGCATGAACGACTACGTCTCCAAGCCGATCCGCCCCGCCGAGCTCGCCGCCGCCCTCGCCGCGACGCCGTCCAAGAGCGCGCATGGAGTGGCGTCCGATGGTTGATCAGACACTCGATCGGACCGCGCTGACCGTGTTGCTCGAGACCGTCGGCGACGATCGCGAGTTCCTCGGCGAGCTGATCGAGACGTACCTGGCGGACGGTCCGGCGCTGTTCATCGAGCTTCGCCGTGGCCTCGCCGCCGAGGACGTCAGCGCGGTCCGTCGCGCCGCCCACACGCTGAAGTCGACCAGTGCCACGTTCGGGGCGATGCGCCTGGCCGGGATGGCGCGCGAGATCGAGACCGCCGCGGCCGACGACGACCTGGTCGATCTCGGACCGCGGATCGACGCGGCCCAGGCCGAGTTCGCCCTCGTCGGCGGACAGCTCCGGGCGACCGCGGAGCCGGGTTTCGCCTCGTGAGGGAGGGAACGTGAGCGGGGCGACCGGCCGGATCCTCGTCGCCGACGATACCGCCCTCAACCGGACGATCCTCGACCGAGCGCTCCGCAGCCAGGGCCACGAGGTGGTCGAGGCCGAGAACGGGCGGATCGCGCTCGAGATCCTCCGAGCCGCCGGAGGCCCGCCGATCGACGTCGTCCTGCTCGACATCGAGATGCCCGAGATGGACGGCTACGAGACGCTCCGCCGGATCAAGGCCGACCCCGATCTGCGGGACCTGCCGGTGATCGTGATCTCGGCGGTCGACGAGCTGGCGAGCGTGGTCCGCTGCATCGAGATGGGCGCAGCCGACTACCTGCCGAAGCCGTTCGAGGGAGCGATCCTGCGGGCCCGCGTCGAGGCGTCGCTGACGGCCAAGCGCCTGCGCGACACGGAGCGTGGGCTGCTCCAGACGATCGAGCGCCAGCGGACCGAGCTCGCCCGGTTCCTGTCGCCCCAGGTCGGGGCGCTCATCTCCAGCCCGGATGGCGAGGCCCTGCTGGCGGGGCACCGGCGGCCGGTGACGGCGGTCTTCTGCGACCTTCGCGGGTTCACCCCCTTCTCGGAGGCCTCCGAGCCGGAGGAGGTGCTCGGCGTGCTGCGCGACTATCACCGGGCGATGGGCGAGGAGATCGTCGCCAACGGAGGCACCCTCGAGCACTTCGCCGGCGACGGGATGCTCGTGTTCTTCAACGATCCCATCGAACAGCCCGACCACGCCGCCCGAGCCGTGCGGATGGCCGTCGCGATGCGGAGCCGGTTCGAGATGCTGCGGCCGTCGTGGCCGGAGCGCGGACGGGAGCTCGGGTTCGGGGTGGGCATCGCCGAGGGTCATGCGACGATGGGCCGGATCGGGTTCGAGGGTCGCTACGACTACGCGGCGGTCGGGACCGTGGTCATCATGGCCTCGCGCCTGAGCAGCGACGCCGCCTCGGGCCAGATCCTGCTCAACCGGCGCGCCTTCGCGGCGGTCCAGGACCTGGTCGACGGTCGGTCCGTCGGCGACCTCAGCCTCAAGGGCTTCAGCCGGCCGGTCCCCGTCTTCGAGGTCCTCGATCTCGTCGAGCCAGCGACCCGACGCGCCGGTGGCGTACGCTCACCCGCATGACAGCGGATCGGCCGCCCGGAGCGGGACGGCACACGGAGGACCGGCCACGATGAGGCTCCAGGACAAGGTCGCGATCATCACCGGCGGTGGCAGTGGGATGGGGCGGACGGCTGCCCTGATCTTCGCCGGTCATGGGGCGAAGGTCGTCGTCGCCGAGTTCAGCGAGGCTGCCGGTCGCGAGACGGTCGGGTTGGTCGAAACTGCCGGCGGGACCGCGTCGTTCGTCCGCGCCGACGTCTCGAGCGAGGTCGATGCCAAGACGATGGTCGACCACGCGATCTCGACCTACGGCCGGCTCGACGTCCTGTACAACAACGCCGGGATCATGCCCGAAGCGGACCACTCGGTGATCGACACGGACGTGGCCGTCTGGGACCAGGTCATGGCGGTCAACGTCCGCGGGATCTTCCTCGGCTGCAAGTACGCCATCCCGCCCATGGCCGAGCAGGGCTCCGGATCGATCATCAACATCGCCAGCTTCGTCGCCCTGGTCGGCTGCTCGGTCCCGCAGGATGCCTACACGGCGTCCAAGGGAGCCCTCCTGGCGCTGACCAGGAGCCTGGCCGTGCAGTTCGGGCCGAAGGGGATCCGGACCAACGCGATCTGTCCAGGGCCGATCGAGACCCCGATGCTGATGGACTGGCTGCTCAAGGACGAGGCCGCCAAGCAGCTCCGGCTGGCGCGCAACCCTACCGGCCGGTTCGGCAAGCCCGAGGAGATCGTCAACATGGCCGTCTACCTGGCGTCGGACGAGTCGCGCTTCACCAACGGGGCGCAGCTCGTGGTCGACGGCGGCATCAGCGTCAACTACTTCTAGGGCGGGAAGCGTGACCGACTGCGCCATCGGCATCGACATCGGCGGGAGCGGGATCAAGGCGGGCGCCGTCGACCTGCGGACCGGCCAGCTCGTCGGCGAGCGGCTCCGGATGGCGACCCCCATGCCGTCGACCCCGCAGGCGGTGGTGGCCGCGACCAGGCGTCTGGTCGCCCGGATCGCCCGGGCCGTGCCTGAGGCCGCGGACCCGGCGACGGTCCCGGTCGGGATCGGGATCCCGTCGGTGGTCGTCGATGGGATCACCAAGTCGGCCGCGAACATCGACCCCGGTTGGGTCGACTACGCCGCGACGTTCGAGTTCAGCCGGGCGCTCGGGCGGACCGTCGTCGTCGTCAACGATGCTGATGCGGCCGGCGTCGCCGAGATGCGGTTCGGGGCGGGGGTCGGCCAGCTCGGCTCCGTGTTCATGCTGACGCTCGGCACGGGCCTCGGATCCGCGCTGTTCTCCGACGGCAAGCTCGTCCCCAACACCGAGCTCGGCCACATGGAGATCCGCGGACGCGACGCCGAACGTCGCTCGGCCTCGAGCGCGCGGGTGCGGCGCGGCCTGTCGTGGAAGGCGTGGGCAGCGGATCTCGACGAGCACCTGATCGCGATCGATCGGCTGTTCAGCCCTCGGCTGTTCATCCTCGGCGGCGGGGTCAGCAAGAACCCCGAGAAGTTCGTGCCGTTCCTGACCGTCAAGGTCCCGATCGTCCCCGCGCAGCTGCGCAACGACGCAGGCATCGTCGGCGCCGCGATGTTCGCGGCCGAGCGGGTGGATGCGACCCAGGCGTCTCCGCCCGAGCCGTCCGATGCGGAGCGGGCGCCAGACCCGGCGACGTGAGCGACCCGATCGTCGATCGGGTCGAGATCGCCGGGACCCCCAGCGCCATCTGGTCGATCCTCGACGACCCGGCGGCGCTCTGCCGGGTGCTGCCGGGCTGCGAATCGGTCGAGCCGGACGGTCCGGACCGACTCCGCCTCGTGCTTGTCAGCCGGCTGCAGATGATGACCGTCAGGACGGACGCCGTCGCGACGTTCAGCGAGCGGCGCCCGCCGACCCACCTCCGCCTCGAGCTCGACGGGACCGCACGAAGGATCGGCGGTTCCCTTCGGATGGTCGTCCCATTCGACCTCGAGCTCGTCGATCCGACCCGGACGCGGGTGACCTACGCGATCGACCTGACGGTCTCGGGGACGCTGGCCATGGCCGGGACGCGCGCGATCCGCGACGCCATGCGGACCGAGATCGGAGCGCTCGTCGGCAACATCGAGCGCGAGCTGGCCGCGCGCGAGGAGCACGGCGACCTCGGCTAGGCCGCCGTCAGACGCGAGCGCGCAGCTGCTGGAGGGTCTCGGCGCTGCCCGACACGATGAGGCTCTCGCCGGCCACGACCGTCCGCTCGGCGGGCGGGTTGGGCACGTACTCGTTGGGGTCGCGGACGATCGCCAGGAGGAAGATCCCCGCGTCGCGAAGCGCCCCGACGGTCATCCCCTCGAGCGGTCCGTCGGCGGCGACCTCGACCTCCTCGAGCGAGAACGCGAGCTCCCCGTGGGATAGCGCAGCGTCGATGAAGTCGGCGACCCGGGGCCGGATCGCCAGCTCCGCGATGCGCCGGCCGGCCATCGAGTACGGCGAGACCACCCGATCGGCCCCGGCCTGCAGGAGCTTGCCCTCCGACCCTTCCGCGTTGGCTCTGGCGACGATGAACAGCCCCGGGCTGATCGCCCTCGACGACAGCGTCACGTAGACGTTGAGGGCATCCGAGTCGATCGACGTGACCAGCCCCCGGGCGCGTTCCACGCCGGCCCGTCGCAGGGTCTCGTCGTCGGTCGCGTCCCCGGCGATGACGAGGTGACCGTCGGCCTGGGCGGTCGCGAGCGACTCGGCGCGGACGTCGATGACCACGACGCGCTGGCCCCCGTGGACGAGCTCGCGGGCGACCGTCGACCCGACACGGCCGTAGCCGCACACCAGGTAGTGATCGCGGATCTGGTCCACCGCGCTCTGCATCAGCTTGGCCTCCCGTTTGCCGCTCGCAGCGTCGGCGACGATCGCCTCGGCGACCAGCCCGATCGTCCCGAAGATGATCCCGACCGCCGAGATCGCCAGCACCATCGTCCAGACCTGGCCCGCCTCATCGAGCGGATGGACCTCGCGGAACCCGACGGTGGTCAGGGTGATCACCGTCATGTACAGCGAATCCTCGACGGTCCAGCCCTCGAGCAGCCCGTAGCCGATCGTGCCGACGATGACGATCGCGACCACGACGACGATCCACAGCGCCGTGCGGCGTGTCGCGACCGGCAGGCCGATGACCCAGCCGGACCGATGCTCGTTCGCTCGTGGTGGGGGCGCGGTCACATCGTCGAGTGTAGCGACGGCCGGTGTCACCGGACGACCCCGGGGACCGGCGTATCATCGGGTCCTTCCACCCCGACCGGGGCGATCCGCCGCGCACGACCCGAGGATCCACCGATGACGACCGAGCCCCAGACCGAACCGCAGACCACGCCGGACCGGATCGTCGCGAAGATGGTCATCGGGGGTCGATCGGTCGATGCCGCCGACGGACAGACCTTCGACGTGCTCGAGCCCGCCACCGGCCGGGTCATGGCGTCGGCGCCGCTGGGGGGCAAGGAGGACGTCGACCGCGCCGTCGCCGCGGCCCGCCAGGCGTTCGACGACCCGAAGGGCTGGTCGACCTGGTCCGCCAGCAAGCGCGGCCGGACGCTCGCCAAGTTCTCGGCCCTGGTCAAGGCCAACCTCGAGGAGCTCGCTCGTCTCGAGACGTCGCAACGTCGGCAAGCCGATCAGCGGTGCGCGCGGCGAGGCGCTCGGTGCCAGCCTCGTGTTCGAGTACTACGCGGGCGCGGCGAACAAGGTCTTCGGCGAGACGATCCCGGTCAGCAAGCCCGGCCTCGACTTCACCCTGCGCGAACCGATCGGCGTGGTCGGCCTGATCGTCCCCTGGAACTTCCCGATGCTGATGGCCAGCTGGAAGCTCGGGCCGGCGTTGGCCGCCGGGAACACCTGCATCCTCAAGCCGGCGAGCTGGACGCCGCTGAGCACGATCCGGCTCGGCGAGCTCGCGCTCGAGGCGGGTTTCCCGGCCGGCGTCGTCAACATCGTGACCGGACCGGGCGGGACGGCGGGCGCGGCGATCGCGGGCCACGCCGGGATCGGGAAGATCGCATTCACGGGTGAGACGACGACCGGCCAGGAGATCATGCGACTGGCCGCGAACAACGTGAAGAAGGTCAGCCTCGAGCTCGGCGGCAAGAGCCCGAACATCGTGTTCGCCGACGCGGACCTCGAGAAGTTCGCCAGAGAGTCGCCCTACAGCGTCTTCGACAACTGCGGGCAGGACTGCTGCGCCCGAAGCCGGATCCTCGTCGAACGCTCGGCCCACGACCGCGTCGTGGAGCTGTTCGTCGACGCGACCCGCAAGGTCAAGGTCGGCGACCCGTCGGACGACGCCACCGAGGTCGGGCCGATGGTCCATCCACGGCAGCGCGACCGAGTGATGGACTACATCGGGATCGGCCGGGACGAGGGTGCCGAGTTGCTCGTCGGCGGCACGGCTCCGGAGGATCCGGACCTGGCGGCGGGGACCTACGTCCTGCCGACGGTCTTCGCGGGCGTGTCCAACGACATGCGGATCGCTCGCGAGGAGATCTTCGGTCCCGTCGTCTCGATCATCCCGTTCGACACGGAGGAGGAGGCCGTCCGACTGGCCAACGCGACGCCGTACGGCCTGTCGGGCTCGATCTGGAGTCGGGACATCGGGCGCGCCCTGCGCACCGCCAAGGGGGTCCAGGCCGGCGTCCTGAGCGTGAACTCGAACAGCTCCGTCCATACCGAGGCGCCGTTCGGTGGGTACAAGATGTCCGGCATCGGACGCGAGCTGGGCCTCCACGCCGTCGAGCTCTACACCGAGACCAAGAACGTCTTCGTCGACCTGGACTGACCCTCGTTCGCCTCATCCGCGGCTCGGTCCGCCTGACGACGTCGTTCAGCCTCGATCCCACGGACCCGGCCGCGCGGGGTAGTCCGCCTCATCCGCGGCCCGTTCCGCCTCGTCCGCCCCATCCGCGGCCCGTTCCGCCTCGCGGCCGGGTCCCTTCGTTCAGCCTCGTGATGCCGGCAGCGTCGAGGCGCGACGGGCAGTACGGGCATTCCTAGCCGACGCCCTGGACGGCGACGGTCCGCCTCGTCGGAGCGATCCAAGGGCCCGGATACCACCACCATTCGTATGACGAGCCATTCACGGCGCGACTCGGGACCACCGGACCGGCCCGGACTCGCCGGAGGGACCTTCGTAAGAATGCCCGTACTTCCGCCGAGGCTGGGCGTCCGGACGCCGCCGCGGACTGGCGGCGTCCGGACGCCGGCCCGCGTTCCTCGGCTGGTCGACGCGGCGCCGACCTCCGAGTCCAGCGCCGTCGCCGCCTTCGACCCATGACGGACGAGGGATTGCCGACAGGACGAACGGCGCCGCAGACTCCGGCCATGGATGACCTCCCGACCACGACCTCTGAACCGGGCCCGGGCCCGGACGTCGAGCCGGATGACGCCGAACCGACGATCGCGCGACGACCGCCGACGCGGCGCCCACTGTCGATCGATGTCATCTCGGGGATCCTGATCGTCGCCGGAGGCGCCCTCGAGGGCTACGCGGTCGCGCTCACCGCGGGCGACTCGGCCGGACGCCAGTACGCACTCGCCTGGGCGCTGCTCGGTGCGGGACTGGTCGTCACCGCCTGGGCGCTGCGAGGGCGGCGCTGGTGGGGCGGGGCGGCCGCGATCGCGGTGTCGGTGGTCGGCCTGTTCGCCGGGATGTACGGGGTCTACGGGGTGCTCGTCCTGACCAACTCTCCGACCGACGATCGGGCCAACTGGGCGACCACGGTCGGCCTCGTCGCTGTCGGCGCCGCCTCGATCGCGGTCATCGGGCTGTTGTCGGGCGCCTGGGGATGGCTGACCGCCGCGACCCCGCGAAGGTCCGCGCTGGCGGGTCCGTCACCGACCGCCTGACCGCCGCGACGCGCCGCGACGCCGAGGGCACCCGGCCTCCGGCTCAGCCTTCCCAACGCCGCCAGGTCGGCGGCGGGCCCGGCGACAGGTCCGGACGGCGCCGCCCGAGCCAGTCCACCAGAGCGTAGTAGGTCGTCTTGAACCCGATCTCCTCCCACGGGATCGACTCGGGAGCGAACGTCTCGACGGCGGTAGCCTCGGGCGTCGGGTGAGCCTCGCCACCGACGATCCGCGCCTCGAACACCACGACCACGACGGTCGCCTCGAGCCGGGAGTACAGGCCCACGATCTCACCGGGGTCAACGACCAGGCCCGTCTCTTCGAGCGTCTCGCGGATGGCCGCCTCGTGGACGGTCTCGTCGACCTCGAGGAAGCCGCCCGGCTGGGCCCAGGCGCCGACCGCCGGCTCGATGCCGCGTCGGATCAGGACGACCTCGCCGGCCGCGGTCACCGGCAGGGTCGTCGCGACGAGCCGGGGGTTGACGTACGCGATGTGACCGCACCGGGGGCAGGCGAGCCGATCGCGATGCTCCCCCTCGAGCGGGCCGTACACCAGCTCGGCACCGCACCGTGAGCAGTGCTTGAGCGTCCCCGCGACCCAGGCCGGTACCCCGGCCCCTGAGGCGATGTCGGTCGACCGTCCGTCGCGCCCGCGGCCGGATCCGGTCATGCGCTGAGGACCGCCCAGGTGGCGACCGCGAGCAGCGCGAGGAGGATCAGGGTCGCCACGAACCACGCCAGCCGGAACAGGCCGCGACCCGGGTTCACCGGCATCCAGGCCCAGGCCGACCGCCAGATGCGGAGGGCCGCGTCCGCCGTCGTGAGGAAGAGCACCGGCGCCCCGATGACGATGCACAGCTTGACCAGCGGACTGCCGAGCGGGACACCGAGCTCGAGCGCGGTGATCGCGACCGCTCCGCAGATCAGCGCGACGACCGACAGGCTGATGTAATGCCGCTGGAGCGGCGTCGGCTTGAGCTCCGGCACGGACCGCGGCGGCAGGCCCTGCAGGCTGGCCGGAAGGACCGGGGTGCGGACGGCCTGTCGGTCGAGGACCGGCATCCCCGGCTCGTATCTCGGGTCGTCCATGGCCCCATCGTAGTCCGAGCAGTCGACCGATGGGTGTCACGGCACCCGGATCGCACACGTCAAACGAGTGCTCCAGAACGAAGGGCGGAGGATGCCATGAACGGTCGCGGCCGGACTCGCGGGCGGATCCGACGAAGTCCGTGGATCATCGCGCCGGTGTTCACCGCCGCGCTGCTGGCGGGCTGCAGCGGGATCTCCTCGAGCACCGGACCGGAGACGCCGACGACCGCGCCGTCCGCGAGCCCGACGGGCGCCGCAGTGTCGACGTCCACGGCTTCGGCGACACCGTCGCCGATCCCGGCGGCCACGCCCACGCCCACCCCGGACGCAGGCGTCTCGCCGACCGTCGCTCCGAGTCCCTCGTCGACGGGCGCGACCGGCATCGACGGCTGTCCGACGCCCCCGGTCGACCTCGCGACGACCCGAGACCTCGTCCGCGCCGGCAAGGCCGTCAAATGCTTCGGGTCGAGGTCGCTCACGTTCCGCGCCTATGTCCCCACGACCGAGGGGCTCGGCGGGGTGAGCGGCTGGAAGATGACCCCGGCCTGGCTCGCCGATGACTGGATGGGCGCGATCCTCCAGCCCAAGCCGCTCACGGAGCAGGACCAGGATGCCTGGCTGATCGCCAGGGTCCCGCCGTCACTCGGGCGCTGCGCGATCACGGACGAAGGAGCGCCGGCCTGCCCGTTCGGTCAACATCTCGATGGGTACGTGGCCGTGACCGGCCACTTCGACGACCCGGCGGCTGCGACCTGCAAGTCGGCGCCGTGGGAGTCGGGGCAGGATCCGGGCCCATCGAAGGCCAAGATGGTCGCCCGCTGTCGCGCGCGCTTCGTCGTCACGAGGATCGAGGCCGGCTGACCTCGCCGCTCAGCCCTGGTTCGACTCGTCGTCCAGGACGGCCTGCGTCTGCGCCGCCCGGTACGCGCGGACGCGCCCGGCGAGAGAGGAATCGGACAAGGCCAGGATCTCGGCCGCGAGCAGGGCGGCGTTCTCGGCGTTGCCGATCGCGACGGTCGCAACGGGCACCCCGCGGGGCATCTGGACGATCGACAGGAGCGAGTCGAGGCCGCCGAGGTGCTGGGTGGGGATCGGGACGCCGATGACCGGCAGGATCGTCTTCGCGGCGATCATCCCGGGCAGGTGCGCCGCCCCGCCGGCGCCGGCCACGATCACCCGGATGCCCCGTCCCGGAGCCTCCTCGGCGTAGAGATACAGCAGGTCCGGGGTGCGATGGGCGGAGACGACCCTGAGCTCGTTGGGCACGCCGAGCTCGGTGAGCAGGGCGGCAGCCTTCTCGAGGATGGGGAAGTCGGAGCGACTGCCCCCGACGATGCCGACGAGCACGCCGGGACGGGCCGCCATCGCTACTGACCCTGTGCCATGGTGAAGCCGTCGTGTCCGGCGAAGACATGGAGCTTTTCGATGTGCGTCCAGCCCGGGTGCTGCGCGGCGACGCGAGCCTGGAGCTCGAGCAGCTCGGCGTCGACGGCATCGCCGCGATCGCGTGTGACGAAGCGCGCCCGGTAGAGGCCGACG
This sequence comes from uncultured Chloroflexia bacterium, assembly GCA_963781845.1. Classification (GTDB taxonomy): domain Bacteria; phylum Chloroflexota; class Limnocylindria; order Limnocylindrales; family CSP1-4; genus Chersky-267. Next base: position 414,235 of record CAWAHN010000016.1, read on the forward strand.
CTGTCCGGCGACAGGCCGGTCGGCGGGTAGACCTTCGTCCCGCGGCTCGAGATCATCTCGAGCTCGAACGCGGTCCCGCCCGCGATCCGTTCGAGGTCCGGCCCGAGGACGTCGGACCCGACCTCGGTCGCGATGAAGATGTCCACCCCGATCGTCCGCCGGTCGATGCCGGCGTAGTGGGCCGGCGAGTAGTCCCAGCCCGGGAGGGTGGTCGGCGGCGATCCCGCCGGACGCTCGCGCCGACCGCTACGCGACGGTCGGTGGCCGAGGGCCGCGATGACCGCGTCGGTGAACCCGGACGTCGAGGCGGCCTGTTCGACGTCCCCGCCGGTCTGGCGGGCGAGGTCCTGGGTCACCGCTGCGCCGCTTTCGAGCGTGGCCAGGACCGCGTCCTCGACCCGGTCGGCCGCCCTCACCTCGCCGAGGTGGCGGAGCATCATCACCGAGCTCAGGATGAGCGCGGTCGGGTTGATCACGTCCTTGCCCGCGTACTTCGGGGCGGACCCGTGGACCGCCTCGAAGATCGCCACGCCGTCGCCGTAGTTGCCCGACGAGGCGAACCCCAGCCCTCCGACGAGCCCGCTGGCGAGGTCGCTGATGATGTCGCCGTTGAGGTTGGTCGTGACGATGATGTCGAACTGGGCCGGCGCCTTCGCGAGCTGATGGGCGACGTTGTCGATGATCAGATGCTCGGCGACGATCTCCGGATACTCTGGTGCCAGCTCCTCGAAGACGCCTTTGAACAGCCCCTCGGTCAGCTTCATGATGTTGGCCTTGGTCGCGCAGGTGACCTTCTGTCGACCCTCGCGACGGGCCAGCTCGAAGGCGTACCGGATGACCTTCTCGGAGCCCTTCCGGCTGATGATCTTGAGGCACTGGCCGACGTCCGGGGTCTGCATGTGCTCGATGCCGGCGTACAGGTCCTCGACGTTCTCGCGGACGATGATCATGTCGACGCCCTCGCCCGCGTAGCGGGTCGGGACGCCTGCCAGCTCGCGCGCCGGCCGGACGTTGGCATACGTCTCGAACAGCTTGCGGAGCGTGACGTTGGCGCTCTTCTCGCCGAACCCGACGGGCGTCTCGAGCGGCCCCTTGAGGACGACCCGGGTCCGCTCGATCGATTCCCGCGTGGCGCCCGGGACGCCGCTCGTGTCGCCGCGCTTGAACACCTCGAGGCCGGCGTCGGCCTCCTCCCAATCGATCCGGACCCCTTCGGCCTCGATGATCCGCATCGCCGAGCGGACGACCTCCGGTCCGACCCCGTCGCCGGGGATGACGGTCACCTGGTGGGCCTGGGACATCGACGGGGTCTCCTCGGGCGGGTCGGTCGGCAGCCCGCCGATTCTAGTGCCTCGGACCCGATGGACCGCGGGTCCGGTCGCGTGACGGTCCCGCCGAGCCGCCCATCATCGCCACGAGGGTCTGCACCGTACGGAGGTTACGGGCCGTCGCCCTGACCCCGAGGCGCCGCTCGAGAAGCGGAGCGAGGACGCTCTGCCCGACCCCGTTCGGGAGGTCGAGGTAGGCGACCCGACCGGCGACTCGGACCTGTTCGGGCGCGGCGTCGACCGCCTCGAGGGATCGGATCGCCTCCACCGACGGTGGTCCCGACAGGAACGCGACGATCAGGCGCTTCGGATCGGCGACCGGGAACGGGACCCCCGCCGCCGTCCGCTCGAGATCGTCCCGGCTCCGGACCATCACGTCCACGTCGAGGTCGAGCCGAGCCTTGAGCGCGTCGTGGATCCCGGATGCCAGGCGCGCAGCGGTCGCCGGGTCGTCGGTCGCCGGGTCGTCGGGGGCGGTCGCGCCGCCGGCCGTCTCCGCCGTGAACACGACGTTGCCGCTCTGGATGTAGGTCGCGACATCGCCGTGGCCGAGCGATCCGACGACCTCGCGCAGGTCGGCCATGCGGATCCGTGCGTTGCCGCCCACGTTGACCCCGCGCAGGAGCGCGACGTAGGTCGCTCGCTCAGCCATCGAGCCAGCGCAGGTGGGCCCGCGCGGCCTTCGCCCGCGACAGCGCCTCGTCGGCCGTTGGGGCGCCGACGACCGTGATGTGGCCCATCTTCCGACGCTCGAACACGCGTCGCTTGTCGTAGACGTGGAGGTGGACGAGTGGGTCGGCCAGGGCGTCCTCGGCGCCGACCAGTCGAGCCTCGCGGAGCGGGCCGGTCCCGAGGAGGTTGACCATCGCGGTAGGTCCGTGCGCTTCCGGGGATCCGAGTGGCAGCCCGCAGATCGCCCGGATGTGCTGCTCGAACTGGCTCGTCGCCGCCCCTTCGATGGTCCAGTGACCGCTGTTGTGGACCCGTGGCGCGAGCTCGTTGACGGCGATCGACCCGTCGCGGAGGAGGAACAGCTCGACCGTCAACGTGCCCACCACGTCGAGCTCCATCGCGATCCGGACCGCCAGCTCCATCGCCTCGTCGGCGACGGCTCCCGTGACCGGTGGCGGCGCCGGCGCGATCGACTCGACGAGGATGCCCAGATCGTGCCGGTTCGCGGCGAGCGGGAACGGCACCGCGCGGCCCGCGAGATCCCGACCGACGACGACCGAGAACTCGACGGCGAAGTCGAGCTCCGGCTCGAGGAGCAGGCCGACCCGTTCGGCGACCGGTCCGAGCGCGACCCAGGCCGCCTCGACCCCCTCCGGCCCGTCGGCGTCCGCGATCCGGACCTGGCTGCGGCCGTCGTACCCACCGATCGCGGCCTTCAACCGCAGCGGGTAGCCGAGCGCCAGCGCACCGGCACGCAGATCGTCGAGCGTCCGGACCTCGCGCCATGGGGCGGTCGGCGCGTGGATGGACTCGAGGAAGCGGCGCTCGGCGAGGCGATGCTGGGTCGTCCGCAGCGCGAACGCGCCGGGACGGACGGGCAGCTCGGCATCGAGTGCATCGACCAGCGCCGCGGAGACGTGCTCGAGCTCGTAGGTCACGACCGCGCAGCCGCGGGCCAGCTCGAGGCCGGCGTCGATGTCGTCGTACGGCGCCTGGACCAGTCGGTCGGCGATCGCCGCGGCCGGACAGTCGGGGTCCGGGTCGAGGATCGCGACCCGGTAGCCCATCGCCCGAGCGGCCGAACCGAGCATCCGGCCGAGCTGCCCGCCGCCGAGGATCCCGATCGTGGCGCCGATCGGGATGGGCGGCTCGGCCGCGGCATGGTCGCCCAGGACGCTCCGGATGAAGGCGGTCTTGGCCATCGAGTAGCGCAGGCCGCTGGTGATCCCGGTGTCGACGATCTCGTGCTTGAGCGCGGCATAGCGTTCCACGAGCTCCGGGTCGCTGCGCAGGGCGTCGCGAAAGACGATCTGGCGGGACCACTCGGCCGGGTCGGGGATGACGTGGAGGTGGATCTGGCGCGGCGCCTCGTCGCCGTCGCCCGGCGCGAGTCCGCCGAGGACCAGGGGCCGGGTCGGCGGGAAGGCGTTCGCGTTGTCCTGCGGCTGGAAGCCGAGCTCGAGCAACAGCTCGGTGATGGCCGGCACGTGGACGGGGTCCGACGGGTGGATCCCGAGATCGACCACGCCCTTGCCGGCGAGCCCGGGGACCGCGGTGCTGCCGAGGTGCTCGACGACGAGGTTGGCCCGGCGTTCCGCCACGAGCGCCGCCACCTTGCGGGCGACCGTCACGCATCCCGGGTCCGGCGGACGGACGGCCAGCGGCAGTCGCGGGTACGGTCCGATCGGTGACTCCGGCACGGGTCGAGTGTATCCTCGGCCGACCATGCGCAGACTGATCGGCCGGCGGGTCCTCGAGGTGGACGTCGGCTAACTGACCGACCTGACGGCCCGGTTCGAGCGGGTCGAGATCGACGTGGGGACCGGCGACGGTCGAGCGGTGCTCCGGGCTGCCGCCCGGCAGCCGTCGACCGTCGTCATCGGGCTCGACGCGGTGGCCGGTCCGATGGCGGACGTCTCCCGACGCTCGGCCCGAGCCGCGGGGCGAGGTGGCGTCGTGAACGCGCTGTTCTGCGTCGCCGGCGTGGAAGCTCCTCCGCGCGAGCTCGTCGGGCGGGCCGACCTCGTGACGGTGCGGTTCCCGTGGGGATCGCTGCTGCGCGGCGTGCTGGGCATCGACCCCGCGGCGCGGGCCGGGCTGGCCTCTCTTGTCGCGCCGTCCGGATCGATCGAGGCCCTCGTCTCGGTCGAGCAGCGGGATGGACTGCCGGACCTGGCGAGCGCCACCGCCGACCGGACCCGACTTGCCGGCGCATGGGCCGGCGAGCGGTTCGTCCTCGACGACCTGCATGTGGCGGGCGAGGAGGAGGTGGCCGCGACCGGCTCGACCTGGGCGAAGAGGCTCGGCGCGACGTCCACAGAGCGGCGCCGGGTCGTGCGCCTCCGCCTGTCACGGCTCCCGTAGGATGGTCGGATGACGGTTCACCCGCTCCGGTTCGGGCTCGGGCTCGGGCTCCGGTTCGGGCTCGGGCTCCGGTTCGGGCTCGGGCTCCGGTTCCGGCTCCGATCGGCGTAGCGGCCGTCGATGCCCGTCGGATCGTCGCTCCCCGATCGGCCGCCGTTCGTCCTGCGGGCGAGGCTGCTCACCCCCCTCGCCGGAGGCGGGACCCGCTACGTCCGGGACGGTGCGATCGCGATCGACGCGACGGGCCGGATCGGGGCCGTCACCGACTGGGAGGCGTGGGCGAAGGCGACCTCGGCGACGAGCGCGCGGTCCGACGCCGATGCGGCCCTATCGACCGTCGTCGACCTGCGCCCGATGGTCGTGCTCCCCGGCCTGGTCGACCTCCACGTCCATCTGCCGCAGCTGCCGAACGCCGGCGTCGGGGCTGGGCTCGACCTCCTGACCTGGCTCGGGCGATACATCTTCCCGCTCGAGGCCGAGTTCGATGAGGCCACGGCCGAGCGGGTCGCGCCCGCGGCGTTCAGAGCGATGGCCGCCGCCGGGACCACGACCGCGATGATGTACGGCGCGGTCTTCGAGCCGAGCCTGGACGTCGCGTTCCGGGCGGCCGAGGCCCATGGCATCCGGGCGATCATCGGCAAGGTCATGATGGACCGGCTGACCTACGACGACCGGCTCCCCGCCGATCGGATCCTCGAGCTCAGCCTGCGGCAGTCGGCCGACCTGTGCGCTCGCTGGCACGGTCGCGACGAGGGACGCCTCCAGTACGCGTTCACGCCGCGGTTCGCGGTGTCGTGCACGGCCGACATGCTCAGGGAGTCCGCCGCCCTGGCGCGCCAGACCGGGGCGTATTGGCAGACGCACCTGTCCGAGGACGTCCACGAGATCCGCGAGGTCGCCCGCCTGTTCCCGGACGCCCTCGACTACGTCGACGTGTACGACCGGGCCGGCGGCCTTGGGCCGCGGACCGTGCTGGCGCACGCGATCCACCTGTCGGACCGCGAGGTCGCGCGGATCGCCGAGACCGACACCGCCCTCGCCCATTGCCCGGCATCGAACCTGTTCCTCGCCTCGGGTGCGATGCCGCTCGCGCGCTATCGGGCGGCCGGGATCCGGGTCGGGCTGGGGTCGGACGTCGCTGCCGGACCCGAGCTGTCACTGTTCGCCAACATGCGCGCCGGGGCGTACGTCATGAATGGGCTCCGGGTGCTGGAAGGAGACGGCGCGTCGGCCCCGTTCCTCCCGAGCGAGTGGCTCCGCATGGGAACGCTCGACGGCGCACGAGCCCTCGGGCTCGACGACCGGATCGGCTCGCTCGAGGTCGGCAAGGAGGCGGACCTGATCGCCGTCGATCCGGGGATGGTCGCGCCGATCGCCGGCATCGACTCGGACGACCCGGACGAGATCGTCTCGCGGCTCGTCTTCCGACCGCACCCGGAGATGGTCCGCTCGGCCTGGGTCCGTGGCCGCCGGCTCGACGGACCGCCGGGCACCGAGGCCCGCGTCGGATGACGGCCGGGTGATGACGGACCAGCCGGTCGATCTGCTCATCGTCGGGGGCACGATCGTCGACGGGAGCGGCGCGCCCGGATTCCGCGGGTCGATCGCCGTGACCGGCGACACGATGCGCGTCCTGCGCGGGCCGGCCGGCGCTGCCGGCGAACCCGGAACACACCCGCCCGCCCTGTGCACGATCGACGCGACCGGTCACGTCGTCGCGCCGGGGTTCATCGATCTCCACAGTCACGGCGGGCTGGTGATCCTGGCTGAGCCGCGACACGAGCCCAAGGTCCGGCAGGGCGTCACCACCGAGGTGATCGGCGTCGACGGCAACGCCTACGCCCCGTTCCGCGCGCAGCACGACCTCGACGACTTCCTGACCCTCAACGCGGGCCTCGACGGCCGCCCCGACCTCGCCTACGACTGGCGCACGGTCGCGGACTACCTCGCCCGCTACGACGGCAAGGTCGCGGTCAACATCGCCTACCTCGTCGGCAACTCGGCCCTGCGGATCGCGAGCGTCGGCTGGGACGACATCGAGCCGACGAGCGCCCAGATGGCCGACCAGCGCGCGCTCCTCCGTGAGGGGCTGGAGGACGGGGCCTTCGGCCTGTCGACGGGACTCGACTACCCGCCCGGCGCGTACGCCACGACCGGCGAGCTGGCCGACCTCCTGGCAGAAGCCGCCCGCCTCGGTGGGATCTACCACACCCACGTCCGCTACCCGCTCGGGGACGGGTTCCTCGATCCGTTCCGGGAAGCGATCGAGATCGGGCGGCGGGGCGGCGGCCCCGTCCACATCACCCACTTCTACCATCGGGCCACCTTCCCCGGATCCCCCGAGGACATGCTTCGACTCATCGACGACGCCCGGGACGAGGGCCTGGACGTGAGCTTCGACCTGTATCCCTACGAGTGGGCGAGCACCCGCCTCCTGATCATGCTCCCGACGTGGATCCAGGCCGGCGGCGTGGCCCGCCTCAAGGAACGGCTGGCGGACCGGGCGATCCGGGCGCGGATCCGGGACGAGCTCGCCGCGCGCGGCCGGCTGTTCGCCGGCGTCGGAGCCTGGGCGGACCTTCGGCTCGGCCACTTCCGACGACCCGACCATCTGCGCTGGGAAGGTCGCACCCTCGCCGACTACCTGGCCGAGACCGGGCAGGACGCGGTCGACGGCATCTGCGACCTCCTTCTGGCCGAGGATCTCGGCGTCAACCAGGTCTCGCCCGGGCCGCATCGCGCCGGGATCCCACCGTTCCTCGTCCACGATCGGTCGATGATCGGGACCGACAGCGTCCTGATCGGGTCGATGCCCTCGCCGCGGACCTACGGCTCGTTCCCGCGGATCCTCGGCGAGTTCGTCCGCGAGGAGCGGCTGCTCAGCCTCGAGGCCGCGGTCCGGAAGATGACCGGGGCACCGGCGGCGCGGCTCGGGCTGACCGACCGCGGGCTCCTGAGTGACGGCCTCAAGGCCGACATCGTCGTGTTCGATCCGGCTGTCGTCCGGTCGCTCGCCACCTACGACGACCCTCGCCGCTATCCGGCCGGCATCTCCCACGTCATCGTCAACGGCCAGCTCGTCATCGACGGCGGGGAGCACACCGGCGCGCTGCCCGGTCGCGCGCTCCGACGTGGCCGATCGATCTGAGTCCGGCGGGACGGACGGTGCGATGATCGTGGCCATGCGCCAGGGACCTCCCCCGCCACTCGCCTGCCCTGCGGGGCTGCTGGGCGGGCTCGACCGTCCGGTATCGCGGATCATCCTGGGGATGTCGGCCGCGACCGCCGACCTGCCGCGGCTGTGGGACGCCTTCGTGGCGCTCGGCGGGAACGCGATCGATTCGGCGCACTCCTACCCGAACGAGGTCGCGCTCGGCCGATGGCTGGCTCGGCGATCCGATCGCGACGACCTGATCATCGTCGGCAAGGCCGGCCATCCCCATCGTCAGGGCGGCTCGCCCCGGATCCGGCCGACGGACATCGAGCACGACCTCGTCGAGAGCCTCGACCGGCTCGGACGCGACCGGATCGACGTGTTCCTCCTCCATCGTGACGACGAGACGATCCCGGTCGGCGAGATCATGGGTGCGCTGGCGGACCACCGGGCCGCGGGTCGGATCCTCGCCACCGGCGGCTCGAACTGGACGACGAACAGACTCGCCGAAGCCCACGCCTGGGCCACGGCGCACGGCATCCTTCCGTTCGACGCGTCGAGTCCGAATCTCTCCCTGGCGATGCCGATCAGCGCACCGTGGCCGGGCTGCCTGACCGCGGGGGACCCGGCGTCGCTGGCGTGGTACGAACGCACGCAGCTGCCGCTCATCAGCTGGTCACCGCTGGCTCGCGGGTTCTTCGCCGATCCGGACGACACCGGCGAGCGAGCGCGCCCATCCGGTCCGGACCAGGAGCTCGAGTTCCGGGCCGCGACCGAGGCGTTCGACTCGCCCGACAATCGCTCCCGGCGCGAGCGTGCCCGGGCTCTGGCGGCCGAGCTCGGCGTGCCCACCAACGTGGTCGCGCTGGCCTGGGTCATGAACCAGCCGTTCCCGACCTGGGCGACCGTCGGAGCCGTCTCCATCGCGCAGATCGAGCAGAGCATCGCCGCGACTGCCCTCGCCCTGACGACCGACCAGGTCCGCTGGCTGGCCGACGGTGGATCGGCGGCCGGTCGGGCGAACGGCCGATGACGATCGCGACCCGTCATGGCCGGGCGGTCGATCCGCCGCTCCGCCGCGAAGGACCGGCCAAGCTGACCGGCACCGCGCTCTACACCGACGACCTGGTCTTCCCCGGGGCCTGGTACGGGACGACGATCCGCTCGACCGAGCCGCGCGCCCGGCTGGTCGCGATCGAGCTCGATCCGGGGTTCGACTGGTCGCGCGTCGCGGTCGTGACGGCCGCCGACATCCCCGGCGACAACGTCGTGGCGAGCCTCGCGGCCGACCAGCCGATCCTCGTCCCGGCCGGCGGCGAGATCCGCCACCAGGCCGAGCCGGTCGCCCTCCTCGCTGCCGCCGACCGGGAGACCCTCCGGGAGGCGAGGCTGCGCGTCCGCCTTCGGACCGAGTCCCTGCCGCCCGTCTTCGACCCGCTCGCCTCGACCGTCGAGTTCGCCCGGTACGACCTGGCCAAGGGCGACGTGGAGGCGGGCCTGGCCGGCGCCGATCTCGTCGTCGAGGGCACCTACCGAATGGGCCACCAGGAGCAGCTGTACATCGAGAACAACGCGATGATCGCGCTCCCGCGAGCCGACGGCGGGGTCGTCGTCCACGGGAGCCTGCAGTGCCCCTACTACGTCCACACGGCGCTCAGGCGTGGGCTGGACATCGACGCGGAGCAGGCCCAGGTGGTCCAGGCCGAGACGGGCGGCGGGTTCGGCGGTAAGGAGGAGTACCCGTCGATGATCGGGCTCCACGCCGCCCTGCTCGCGCTGCGGACCGGCCGGCCGGTCCGGATGATCTACGACCGTCACGAGGACCTGGCGGCGACGACCAAGCGCCACCCGGCCATCGTCACCCACCGGACCGGCGTGATGCGCGACGGCCGGGTCGTGGCCCAGGACATCGACCTGGTCCTGGACGGCGGGGCGTACACGACGCTGACGCCGGTCGTTCTGTCGCGGGCGACGATCCACGCCGGCGGCCCATACGACGTCCCGAACGTCCGGATCCGCGGTCGGGCGGTGATGACCAACACGCCGCCGAATGGGGCCTTCCGGGGGTTCGGTGCGCCCCAGTCCGAATTCGCCGCGGAGACCCAGCTCAACCGCGTCGCCGAGGCGATCGGGATGAGCCCGCTCGATCTCCGCCGGCGGAACGTCTACCGGCTGGGCGGGATCACCCCGACGCAGCAGGTCCTGCGCGGTGGCGTCGCCGGCGAGGAGGTGCTCGAGCGCGCCGCCGAGGCCTCCGAGTTCGACCGGGTCCGGCTGCGGACGGCCGAGTCCCGCGCCGGCCGGTCGGGTCGAGACCGGATCGCCCGTGGGATCGGCCTCGCCCTCGCCTGGCACGGGGCGGGGTTCACCGGCTCGGGCGAGGCGAAGATGGGCTCGGTGGTCAGTGTCGAGCTGTCCGGCGACGGCGTCATCCGGATCCTGACCGCCTCGACCGAGATGGGCCAGGGCACCAGGACGATCTTCCCGCAGCTCGTGGCGGCCGAGCTGGGGCTGCCGATCGAGGCGGTCGAGATGGCGCCGCAGGACACCGCGCTCGTGCCGGATTCGGGACCCACCGTGGCGTCGCGGACGGCGATGGTCGTCGGCGGGATGGCCATCCAGGCCGCCCGTCGCCTGCGCCAGACCGTCGAGGCGCGGACGAGCCGCCCGTTCGGGGCGAGCTACCGCGACGACGCGGCCGCCCACGGGCCCACCCGGGTCGACCAGGCCTTCGAGCCGTATCCGGGTGTCGGCTTCGACGACGCCACCTACACCGGCGACGCCTACCCCGCCTTCGGCTGGGCCGCCGCGGTCGCCGAGGTCGAGGTCGATCTCGACACCTTCGAGGTCGCGGTCCGGTCGATCGTGGCGGTCGACGATGTCGGTCGGGTGATCCACCCGGTCCTGTGCGAAGGACAGGTCGAGGGCGGGACGCTCCAGGCCGTCGGCTACGCGACGATCGAGGAGATCAAGCTGGTCGATGGGCGGTATCTGAACGATCGGCTCCAGACCTACCTCATCCCGACCGCGCTCGACGCACCGCGCATCGAGACGATCCTCGTCGAATCGCCGTTCGCCGACGTTCCCCACGGCGCCAAGGGGGTCGGCGAGCTGCCGATGGACGTCGGCGCGCCCGCCGTCGTCGCTGCGATCCACGATGCGACCGGAGCCTGGATCCACGATCTGCCGGCGACCCCGGAGCGGATCATGGCCGCCCTCGTCGGGATCGACGCACCGGGACCGCCTGGGATCTCCACGATGTCGCCGCCTCGGACGGCGGACGGGGCCACGGAGCGATGAGCTACCACCTGACCGTCAACGGGACCGCGACCGAGGTCGCCGTCCCCGGGATGCGCCGGCTCCTCGATGTCCTGCGCGAGGATCTCGGACTGACCGGATCCAAGGAGGGCTGCGGCGAGGGCGAATGCGGCGCCTGCACGGTCCTGATCGACGGTGCCGTGGCCGTGAGCTGCCTGGTCCCCGTCTGCCAGGTGGACGGGGCCGCGATCACGACGGTCGAGGGCCTCGCCTCGCCGGCGACCGGCCTGAGCGTCCTCCAGCAGGCGTTCCTCGAGACGGGAGGTGCGCAGTGCGGCATCTGCACGCCGGGGATGCTCCTGTCCGGGCAGGCCTTCCTCGACGCGGGCCTCGAGCCGACCGACGACGCGATCCGCGAGGCCATCGCCGGGAACCTCTGCCGCTGCACCGGCTACACCAAGATCGTCGAGGCGATCGCGCTGGCGGCCGCCCGCCGCGACCAGGTCGGAGCCTGATCGATGACGATCGAGCCGGCCGTGGTATCCCCGGCCACCATCGCCGAGGCGTACGCGATCGCGGCCGGCGGGGCGCACCGACCGGTCGCCGGCGGCACGGACCTGCTGGTCCAGATCACCGGCGGGATCGGCCCGCCGCCCGACCGGGTCATCGACCTGTGGCGGCTCGACGAGCTGCGCAGCATCTCGATCCGCGACGGTGCGCTCGAGCTCGGGGCGCTGACGACGTTCTCCGACATCCGTGCGTCCGCCGCCTGTCGTGAGCACGCGCCCGCGCTGGTCGAGGCGGCGGCCACGATCGGTGCGGCCCAGATCCAGAACCGCGGCACGCTCGGTGGCAACGTCATGAACGCGTCGCCGGCCGGCGACACGCTCCCGGTCCTGCTCGCGCTCGATGCCGAGCTGATCGCGGGTGGCGAGACCGGCGAGCGCGCGATCCCGGCGAGCGCCTTCTGGCCCGCCTACCGCCGGACGGCCGTCCGCCCCGACGAGCTCCTCGTCCGGATCCGGTTGCCGCTGCGCGCCGACCGCCGCCAGCGCTTCCGCAAGGTCGGCACGCGCCGCGCCCAGGCGATCTCGAAGGTCGTCATGGCGCTGGCCTGGCGAGGCGATCCCGGGTCGGGGACCTGGCGCGATGTCCGCGTGGCCGTGGGTTCGGTGGCCGCCACCCCGATCCGCGCGGCCGCCGCCGAGGCGGCGCTCGAGGGCCACCGACCGACCGAGGCGACCGCAGAGCGCGCCGTCGCGGCGCTCGTCGGCGAGCTCCGGCCGATCGACGACGTGCGGTCGACGGCGGCGTACCGTCGCGAGGTCGCGGGCCGGGTCCTCCGGCGGCTCCTTCGCGACGAGGGTGGCTGGTAGCGGCCGTGCCGGAGGGAGTGACGTGATCGAGCTCGGACCCAATCGATACGGCAAGGCCGCGATCCGCCTGGTCAAGGTCGTCCGCGGGCGGGACCGGAACCGGATCCGGGACCTGACCGTGGCGATCGCGCTGGAGGGCGACTTCGCGGCGGCCCACACCGACGGCGACAACGCCAAGGTCGTCGCCACCGACACGATGAAGAACACCGTGTACGCCTTCGCCCAGGAGCATCTCAGCGGTCCCGTCGAGGCGTTCGCGATCGTCCTCGCCCGGCACTTCGCCGCGGTGCCGCAGGTCGCCCGGGCGACCGTCTCGATCCGGGAGCATCGCTGGGCGCCGATCCCGACCGACGCCGGGCCGTCGCCCGACGCGTTCCTGCGGACGGGCGACTTCACGCGGACGGCATCGGTGACCGCGACCGGCGGCGGCGACCTGGATGTCGTTGCCGGCGTCGAGGACCTGACCGTGATGAAGACGGCCCGCTCGGCCTTCCGCGGGTTCCCGCGCGACGCCCTGACGACCCTGCCCGAGACCGACGATCGGATCATGGCCACCAAGGTCAGCGCGACCTGGCGCTACGGCCCGACCGACCTGGACTGGGACGCCGTCCACGATGGCGTCCTCGGGACCATGCTCGACGTCCTGGCGGAGCACGCCAGCCTGTCCGTCCAGCATTCGATCTGGGTCGTCGGCCGGGCGATGCTCGAGCGGCACGTCGCCCTCGCCGAGGTCAGCATGGTCCTGCCGAACCTGCACCATTGGCTGGTGGATCTCAGCCCGTTCGGGATGGACAACCCCGGCGCGATCTTCACCGCCACGACCGAGCCGCACGGCCTGATCGAGGCGACCGTCCGCCGGTCGGACGTCCGTTGACCGCAGATCTGCCGCCCGGCGTCGAGGTCGTCGGTCCGCCCGTACCCGGCGCGGACGACGTCCTGACCGCGTCCGCCCTGGCGATCGTCGCCGACCTCCAGCGGCGGTTCGGCCCGGCCCGCGAGCGGATGCTGGCGGCGAGGGCGACCCGCTACGACGCGCTCGTCCAGGGCGCGCTCCCCGACTTCATGCCGGAGACCGCCGAGATCCGGGCCGCCGACTGGCGGGTCGCGCCGGCAGCGCCGAACCTCGACGACCGGCGGGTGGAGATCACCGGACCGGCCGAGCCGAAGATGATGATCAACGCCCTGAACTCGGGCGCTCGCGTCTTCATGGCCGATCTCGAGGACGCGCTCAGCCCGACCTGGGCGAACGTCGTCGGCGGCCAGGTCGCGCTGCGCGCCGCGGTCCGCGGAACGCTCGAGCTGCGGACGCCCGACAAGCACTACCGGCTCGCCGACCGGACGGCGACGCTCGTCGTCCGACCGCGCGGCTGGCACCTGGTCGAACGCCATGTCCTCGTCGACGGAGCACCGGTGTCCGCGAGCCTGTTCGACGTCGGGATGTTCCTCGCCCACAACGGCGACGAGGCGGTCCGGCGCCGCGCGGGACCGTTCCTGTACCTGGCCAAGTTGGAGGGGCACCCCGAGGCGCGGCTGTGGAACGACGTGTTCGTCGCCGGCCAGGCGGCCGTCGGGATCCCGCTCGGGTCGATCCGGGCGACGGTCCTGATCGAGACGATCCTCGCGGCATTCGAGATGGACGAGATCCTGTACGAGCTGCGCGACCACGCGGCCGGGTTGAATGCGGGCCGCTGGGACTACATCTTCAGCATCATCAAGAAGTTCCGGGATCGGCCGGAGTTCGTCCTGCCCGACCGCGGCCAGGTCACGATGGCGGTGCCGTTCATGCGGGCCTACACCCAGCTGCTCGTCCGGACCTGCCATCGGCGCGGCGCCCACGCGATCGGTGGGATGTCGGCGTTCATCCCGAACCGACGCGAGCCGGAGGTCACCGCGAATGCGCTCGTGCGCGTCCGCGAGGACAAGGTGCGCGAAGCCGGGGACGGTTTCGACGGGACGTGGGTGGCCCATCCCGACCTCGTCCCGGTCGCAGCCGAGGTGTTCGACGGCGTCCTCGGCGACCGACCGAACCAGAAGGAGCGGCTCCGCGAGGACGTCCGGGTCGCGCCGGCCGAGCTGCTGGACGTGGCGATCGCGGGCGGAGCCGTCACCGAGGCCGGCGTCCGCCAGGACGTCAGCGTCGGCCTCCGGTATCTCGACGCCTGGCTCCGCGGCAACGGCGCGGCGGCCATCGACGACCTGATGGAGGACGCCGCGACCGCCGAGATCAGCCGCTCCCAGCTGTGGCAGTGGCGGCGCCACCGGACGACGCTCGCGGATGGCCGGACGATGACCAGCGAGCTGTACGCGGCGATCCGCGACGAGGAGCTCGCCCGGCACGGGGGCCGTGCCGCAGGCCGTCTCGGGGACGCTGCCGACCTCCTCGACCGCCTTGTCCTCGACGACACCTTCGCCGAGTTCCTGACCCTGGACGCCTACCGCCTGCTCGACTGACCGGCGATCAGCTCGCCGCGTCGAGCGAGCGCTCGATGAAGCGTCCGTGGCCTCGACGTCCGACGAAGACGCCGTCACGGACGACGAACGCGCCCCGGACGATCGTCGAGCGGACGGCTCCCTCCACGACGCGACCCTCGTACGGCGTGTAGTCGCTGGTGTGGTGCAGGTCGACGGCATGGAGGGTCCGCCGAGCGGCTGGATCGAACAGCGACCAGGTCCGCGTCCCGGCCCGGCTCGATCGCGCCCTTCGAACCCAGGCCGAAGAGTCGAGCGGGCGTGGTGGCGACGAGATCGACCATCCGCTCGAGCCCGATCCGGCCTCGGGCGACACCCTCGGAGTAGACCAGGCTCAGCAGCGTCTCGATGCCCGGTCCGCCGTTCGAGATCCGGTCGAACGACTCCCGCCAGGACCGCTTCTCGACCGCGACGCGATCTGGCACGTGGTCCGTCGCGACGAGCGAGAGGTCGCCCGCCGCGAGGCCGTCCCACAGCGCCTCGGGCTGACCTGGGCCGCGGAGCGGTGGCGAGATCACGTAGCGGGCCGCATCCTCGGGCGGGAGCTCGTATCGCTCGTCGGTCAGCGTCAGGTAGTGCGGGCACGTCTCGGCGTGGACGGGCAGTCCCTCGGCGCGCGCGGCGCGGACGTGCGCGAGTGCCTCGGCGCACGACAGGTGGACGACATACAGCGACGCCCGAGCGGCGCGCGCGAGCCCGATCGCCCGGGCGGTCGCGGCGGCCTCGACGAACGGCGGTCTGGAGCTGGCGTGGAAGCGCGGGGCGGTCTCGCCGGCCGCCAGGTGGCGGGCCGTGCGCTCCTCGAGCGTCGACCGGTCCTCGCAGTGGACCTCGAGCATCCCGCCGTGGCGGCCGGCGGCCGCGAGCGCCCGGGAGAGCGTGGCGTCGTCGACACCGAAGTCGTAGACCATGAACGCCTTGAAGGTCGGCACACCGGACGCGATGGCATCGGGCAACTCGGTGATCGGGTCGTCCTGCGCGGACGTGATGACGAGGCTCAGCGCGATGTCGACCGCGGAGTCCGACGCCGTCGCGGCGCGCCACTCGCGCATCCCGCCGAGGAGGCTCCGTCCGGCCGCCGCCGACGCACCGGTCCCGGGATTGTTGAACGACAGGAACGTCGTCGTCCCGCCGAACGCGGCGGCCACCGAATCCTGGAAGAAGCGATCGGGCTCGGCGTCACTGGCGACCCGCGTATGGGTGTGGACGTCGATCGCGCCGGGCAGCACCAGCAGCCCGGTCGCGTCGACCACCTCCCGCGCCATCGCGGCCAGGCCACCAAGGTCGGGCTCGACCGCGGCGATCGTCCCGCCGTCGACGGCCACGTCCGCCCGCGACGAGCCGGCCGCGGTCACGACGGTCCCGCCGCGGACGAGCAGGTCGGTCACCCCGTCTCGACGATCTCGATCGACTGGGCTCCATCCCACAGCGCCCGCCGACCGACCTCGCGCAGGCGGTCCTCCCAACCGTCGTCGGGCAGGACCGTCGCGAAGTGGTTGGCGGCGAGCTGGCCGACCTTCGAGCTCGTCGTGCAGGCGCCGTACGGGAAGAAGATCTCGCATTCGCTGATGCCGCCCGGGTAGATCGCCAGCTGTCCCGGCGCCGGGTGCGAGGTGTGGTTCTCGTAGTCGATCCCGGGCCGGAAGTCGCCCAGTGGGATCCAGGTCGATTCGCCGCTCCAGCGGCAGTGGATGATCCGACCCCGGATCGGCAGCATCGAGCGGATCGCCTCGATCGTGAGCGGCGCGGCCGGCTCCCAGCGGGCGCTAAAGTGGAGGTCGCCACCGACTCGGATCGACAGGTCGCTCATCGCCGGAGGATACGTGACCGGGCACCGTCCGACCATCTCGACCCACATCCTGGACACCGGCAACGGGACTCCGGCCGAGGGTGTCCCGGTCCGGCTGTGGCGCTCGGGGCCGACCGGCGAACCCGAGCTGCTCGCCGAGCTGCGGACCGACCGGGACGGCCGGATCCGCGACCTCCTCGATGGGGCACCGCTGGTCAGCGGGCGGTATCGGCTCGAATTCGGTCTCGACGACGGTGGGTTCTTCACGGGACTGTCGGTCGACGTCGCGATCGACGATCCCGAGCGGAGCTACCACGTCCCCCTGCTGCGGGCGCCGTTCGGGCTGTCGACGTATCGCGGGTCGTAGGCCGTGGCACGGGTCGGTCGGTCGGTCGCCGAGATCGACGCCCTGACAGCCGACGGCTGCGTCGCGGCGCTCGCGCCGCTGTTCGAGGGGGCGCCGCGCTTCCTCTCGCGGCTCTGCGCCGCGCGTCCATTCGCCGATGCCGACGGGCTGTTCGAGTCGGCACGGCGGATCGCCCATGCGCTGCCGATCGACGAGCAGGTCGAGCTGATCGACGCCCATCCTCGGCTCGGCGCCCCGGCTGGATCGGTCTCGGCGGCGTCGTTCGCGGAGCAGGGCTACGACCGCGAGAGCGACGACGATGCCTCGACCGCCGACCGCGCTCTCCTCGCCGCCGAGCTCGAGCGCCTCAACACCGCTTACGAGGCGCGCTTCGGCTTCCGGTATTGCGTCTTCGTTGCGGGGCGACCGCGAGCCGCCCTGGTGCCCGAGTTCGAGGCCGCGCTGTCCGCCGACCCGGCCAGCGAGCGGGCCCGTGCCCTGGACGCCGTCGTCGACATCGCGGCCGACCGCTGGCGAGGGCGGACCGGCGCCTGACCCGGGGCGGCAGACCGACCCGTCGCCGCGTCGGATGCTGCCGGCTCGGCTAGCATCGGGCGATGACCGCGCCGACCGCCATCCTCATCGACTGCGACACCGGGATCGACGACAGCCTGGCCCTGTTGTATGCGGTCGCCTCGGCCGACGCGGAGATCGTCGCCGTCACCTGCTGCACCGGGAACGTCGAGGCCGATCAGGTCGCCGCGAACACGCTGGCGATCCTCGAGCTGGCCGGACGGACGGACATCGAGGTCGCCGTCGGACGGAAGGTCCCGCTCGTGCGCCCTGTCGAGGTGACCCCGGAGACCCACGGACCGCAGGGCCTGGGGTATGCGACGCTCCCGCCGCCCCGCCGGCCGCTGAGTGAACGCCATGCCGCCGATGTCATCGTCGATCACGTTCGACGCCGGCCTGGTGAGCTGACCCTGGTCACCCTCGGCCCGATGACGAACCTGGCCGTCGCGCTCGAACGCGAGCCGGAGCTCCCGCGACTCCTGCGCCGGCTCGTGTTCATGGGCGGCGCGTTCCGGGTCCCGGGGAACACCACGCCGACGACCGAGTGGAACATCCACTGCGACCCGGAAGCGGCCAAGATCGTGCTCGACGCGTTCGCCTCGGCGCCCGTCCTCCCGCTGGGGCTGGGCCTGGACGTGACCGAGAAGGCGAAGGTCGTGCCCGATCACGTCGTCCGCCTCGCCCGACGGGCCGGCAGCCGCCCGGACGACTCGATCGCCCTCGGCGCCGGAGAGCACCCGCTGGCCTCCACACGGAGCGTCGCCGGCAACCCGATCGTCCGGTGCATCGCCGACTCGCTCCGCTTCTACATGGAGTTCCACGCTCGATACGACGGGTTCTATGGAGCCTTCATCCACGACCCGCTGGCACTCGCCGCCGCCCTCGATCCGGGCCTGGTGACGACCCAGGCGGTCCATGTCGATGTCGATACCGCTCGTGGGCCGGCCGACGGCCAGACGATCGCAGACTGGCGCCACCTGACCGGCAAGGCCGCGAACGTCGAGGTCGCAGTCGACGCGGACGCCGAGGAGTTCCTCCGGCGCTTCATCGAGCGCGTGGGCGGGCTGGCGGAGCGACAGGGCTCGGGGCTGGCGGACACCCACCCGGACGTGGCACTCTGACCGACGAGGGAGAGGTCGTTCGGGATCCGTGGGTCTCGCGCGCCCGAAGGGTTCGAGGAGGATGCCCAGATGAGCTTGTCCTGGCTGACGGTCTGCGCCGAGGGCCAGACCAAGGACTGCATCCCGACGATCCAGCTGGCGTACCTCGCCGGGATCGTGGTCGCGGTCATCCTCCTGGCCGTCGTCGCGGTCCGTTCGCGCGACTTCTCGACCGCGACGCTGGCCCTGATCCCCGTCGCGATCGCGATCAACCTCGCGGTCGGCTCGCTGATCGTGACGCTCCGGCTCCCGATCTACCTCGACTCGATCGGGACGGTCCTCGTCGGCGCCCTGGCCGGGCCGTGGGCCGGCGCCCTGACCGGCATCCTCGCCAACCTCATCTGGTCGCTCCTGCCGGTGCCGGGCGGGGCCGGTCCCGTGGCGGCGTTCTTCGCCCCCGTGGCGGGCGTCATCGGGTTGATGGCCGGCTTCTGGGCCGCGCGCGGCGTGTTCAACCTGCGGACCGACGACGCCCGGGTGGGCGGCTTCCTCGCGCTCGCCGCCGGGATCGTCGGCGCCGCGATCTCCTTCCTGGTCATCCAGGCCACGGTCGGGATCCCGCAGCTCGGTGCCGACGCGACCCCGGACGACCAGAACCGGTTCGTCCTGACGGGCATCGTGATCATCGTCATCGCGGTCGTCGTCGCCTGGGTCAGCCGGCGCACCGTCTTCTCGTTCCATGCCGACGACCCTCGGATCCGGACCTACCTGACCGGCGCGACCGCCCTGTTCGCCTTCGCGCTCGTGTTCGCCCTGGCACGCTTGCTGTTCGGCCCGACGGGCTGGTTCTCGACGATCAACGGCTCGGACACGACCTTCCTCGGCGGACTCAACCTGAGCAGCCTGGCCCTGACCGATCCACTCGGCCTGATCGTGGAGGCGGGGATCGCCCTGCTCGTCGCCGCCGGCGCCGTGGCCTGGGCGCGGCGCGGCGACAACGCCCGCTTCTTCCCGGTCTGGATCGGCGGCCTGACGACCGGCCTGGTGGCCGCGGCGATCTCGGCACCGATCGCGGCCGGGGTCTTCGGCGGTGTGACCGGTGGCGGGACGGACGCGCTCATCGCGCTGTTCCGGACGCTCGGCCTGGGTGTCTTCCAGTCGGCGTTCGCCCAGGGGCTGACCAGCGATCCGCTCGACAAGACGATCAGCTACACGGTGGTCTTCCTGATCCTCGGCGCGCTCCCGCTCACCGTCCGGTCGATGTTCAGCCGCGGTGAGGCGACCATCGCCGACTAGCGGCGACACCCCGGCGACCGTCCAACACGAGGCACGATGTCCACCGCGACCGGGTACTACCAGGCCGGCGACAGCTGGCTGCATCGGCGCAACCCGATGACGAAGCTGCTCGGCGTGGCCCTCGCCCTGATCGCGACGTTCATCCTCCCGCCGCTCGTCCTGCCGGTCATCGCGCTGATCGTCGTCGCCATCGCGGCGTCGACCGGGCTCGGCCGACAGATCATCCGGGCGCTCCGGATCCCGGCGCTGCTGCTGGGTTCGATCGTGGTCGTCAACGCGCTGTTCTTCCCGGGCGCCACGGACCGGCTGGTCAGCCTCGGCCCGTTGTCGATCACGCGTGAGGGTCTGAGCTTCGGGCTGATCTCCGCAGGGCGGGTCCTGGTCTCGTTCCTCGTGCTGGTGACGTTCCTGTTCACCACCCTGGCGGACGACCTGCTCGAGTCGCTCGTATCGCGCGGGGCGAGCCACCGGATCGCCTTCGTCGTCCTGTCGGCCGTCCAGATGGTGCCTCGGATGCAGGAGCGGGCCGGATCCATCCTCGACGCCCAGCAGGCGCGCGGCCTGGTCGTCAGCGGGTCGATCCGCCAGCGGGCCAGGGCGCTCGTGCCGCTGATCGGCCCGGTCCTCCTCGGTTCGCTCATCGACGTCCGCGAGCGGACGTTCGCGCTCGAGGCACGGGGCTTCGGCGCCCGGCCCGGTCGCAGCGCGTACCGGATCGTCGCCGACCCGCCGGCCGATCGTTGGCTGCGGCTGGCGCTCATGCTCGGGATCGTGGCCGTGGTGGCGCTCGCCCTGTCGGGCGTGCTGACCGGTCAGGCACGCTGACAAGGTGAAGGAGGACGGCCGGGCTTCCGTCAAGCTCGAGAGCGTCTCGGTCCGCTATCCCGGCCGGCGCGAGCCGGCGCTGCGCGACATCGACCTGACGGTCGCGCCGGGTGAGCGACTCGGGATCGCCGGCCGGACCGGGGCCGGCAAGTCCACACTCGCCCTCGTCGCCGCCGGGTTCGTCCCGCGGGTCGTGCGGGCCAAGCTGACCGGGACGGCGGCGCTCGGCGACATCCCCCTGACCGGGCCGACCGGCGGGGCGCTGCTGGGCAAGACCGGGATCGTCTTCTCGACGCCCGCCAACCAGCTGTCGGCGTCGAAGCTGACGGTCCGCGAGGAGCTGGCGTTCGGCCTCGAGAACCTCGGCGTTCCCCGCGCGGAGATGGATGGACGGATCGATGCGGTCCTCGCGCGGCTCGAGATCGGGCACCTCGCCGACCGGGAGCCGTTCGCGCTGTCGGGTGGCGAGCAACAGCGGGTCGCGATCGCCAGCATCGTCGCGATGGGGACATCCGTCCTGGTCCTCGACGAGCCGACCGCCCAGCTCGATCCGGTCGGGACGGCGACCGTGGGACGCCTGTTGGCCGAGCTGGCCGCCGACGGGACGACGGTCCTGTGCGCCGAGCACGACCCCACCATCCTCGGCGGCGTCGACCGGTGCCTCGTCCTCGACGCGGGGGCGGCCGTGGCGGTCGATCGTCCCGGGCGCGCCCTGGGCGGAGCGACGCTCGACCCGATCGGCCTGCTGCCGCCGACGCTCGTCCGGCTCGCCGAGGCGGCCGACTTGGAACCGGCGAAGGCGTTCGACGAGGCGGCGGTGGCCGCGGGACTGGCCCGGGCGCGGCGGTCGCTCGGGACGCTCGACCCGGCGAGCTGGGCTCCAGCGGGTTCGATCCCGGCCTGGCGTCCTCGTGAGGGCGGTCGCGGCGTCCGGATCGTCGTCGACGAGCTCACCCACCGCTACCCGACGGGAGTCGAGGCCCTCCGCGGCGTGTCCCTGACCATCGACGCCGGCGAGTCGGTCGCGATCGTCGGGCAGAACGGGTCGGGGAAGACGACGCTGGTCAAGCACCTGGACGGGCTGCTTCGTCCGACCGGCGGTCGGATCCTGCTCGACGGCGAGGACACGTCGGCCGTCCCGGTCCACACGCTCGCCGCCACGATCGGGTTCGTGTTCCAGAACCCCGACGACCAGCTGTTCGATCGGAGCGTCGCCCGTGAGGTGTCCTTCGGGCCACGCAACCTCGGCCGCTCGACCGACGAGGTCGCCCGGGCCGTGACCGACGGGCTCGCCGCGGTGGGCCTCGAGGCCTCACGTGCCACCAACCCGTACGACCTCGACCTGTCCCTCCGCAAGCTGGTCGCGCTCGCGAGCGTGCTGGCGATGGATCCGGCGGCGCTCGTCCTCGATGAGCCGACGACGGGGCAGGATGGCCCGGGCGTCCGACGCGTCGGCGCGATCGTCGACGGCTGGGTCGGCGCGGGACGGACCGCGGTCGCGATCACCCACGACATGGAGTTCGCGGCGGAGCACTTCCGGCGGATCGTGGTCATGCGCGGCGGCCTGGTCGTGGCGGATGGCAGCCCGGCGGACGTCTTCGCGCCGGGCAACAGGGAGCTCCTCGCGAGCGCGGGGCTGGAGCCGCCGCCGTCCGCCCGGATCGGGGCGCGGCTCGGGCTCGGGTCGACGCCAACGGTGGACGCGCTGCTGACCGCGCTCAGGTCGTGATACCGACCTCGTACGCCTCACCATCGACGATCCGCCAGGCCCGCACCGACGGTGCCCCGGTCGCTGCGTCAGCCTCTTCGGTCTTGAGCGAGACCAGGATGTAGAGCGCCTCCGGAAAGGCCGCCAGGCCGAGGTCGGTCGGCGACGGGACCGCTGGCGAGCGGACATGCGAATGGACGATCGCCCAGAAGGCCAGGTCGACATCATCGATCGCCCGGAAGATCCGGAGCTTGTCGTCCGGGTGGATGTTGTAGCGGTACGGTGACGCGGCCTCGTTCCGAGCGGGAAACCACTCGAGCGCGACGCCGCCGTCGGCCGGGTCGGCCGAGCCCGAGATCACGCCACACATCTCGTTCGGGTACTCGGCGCGGGCGTGGGCGACCATCGCCGCGCGCACGGCCTCGGGCAGCGCCACCTCGCGCGGCCCGGGATGACCGTCGGTCACCACCAGTTCACGCCACCTTCGAGATCGCCCTCCATCTCGTCGAGGTCGCGCGAGTACGCACCCGCCGACAGGTACTTCCAGCCGCCGTCGGGCAGGAGGGCGACGATGGTGCCGCGCTCCATCGAGGCGGCCACCCGGACGGCCGCCACCAGGACGGCGCCGCTCGACGGCCCGGCGAAGATCCCCTCGCGGACGACGAGCTCTCGCAATGTGGCGACGGCATCCCGGTTCGACACCAGGAACTTCCCGTCGAGCAGACCCGGGTCGAAGATCTCGGGCACGAATCCCTCGTCGAGCGAGCGCAGACCCTGGACCGCGTCGCCCGGGAGCGGCTCGGCGGCGAAGATCCGCACCCCGGGCTTCGCCCGGCGGAAGAAACGAGCGACGCCCATCAGCGTGCCGCCCGTCCCGAGCCCCGCCACGAACACGTCGACGTCGGGGCAGTCGGCCAGGATCTCGGGCCCGGTCGTCTCCTCGTGGACGCGCGGGTTCGCGTCGTTGCCGTACTGGTAGGGCATGACGTAGCGACGGTCCCCCGCGGCGAGCTCCCGGGCAAGCGCGATCGCCCCGTTCGATCCCAGCGCTCCGGGCGAGTCGATCACCTCGGCGCCGAACAGGGCGGCCATCTGACGCCGCTCGGTCGTGATGTTGTCGGGCATGACCAGCGTGACCCGGTAGCCCTTGCGCCGGCCGATCATCGCCAGCGCGATACCGGTATTGCCGGAGGTGGGCTCGAGGATCACCGATCCCGGTCCGAGCCGGCCGGACCGTTCCAGGTCCTCGATCAGCGCCTTGGCGACGCGGTCCTTGACCGAGCCGGTCGGGTTGGCCATCTCGAGCTTGGCGAAGATCCGGACCGCCAGATCGGGTGACATCCGGGGGATCTCGACCAGCGGGGTGTGGCCGATGGCATCGACGATGCTGGGGTAGACGCTCACGCGCCCCCGGCCATCGCGGGCAGGATGACCAGCTCGTCGCGCGGGTCGACCGGCGTGGCGACGCCGTCGAGGTAGCGGACATCCTGGCCGTCGAGGTACACGTTGACGAATCGGTTCAGCTCACCGTCGGGCCCATACAGCTGGTCGCGCAGCCCCGGATGCGCCGCGACGAGCCCGTCGAGGAGCTCGCCGACGGTCGCGCCGGTCACGTCGACCTGCTTCGCCCCACCGACGTTCGCCCGCAGGACGGGCGGGATCCGGACGGCGCTCACGAGGCCCCGCCGAGCACGCCCAGACCGGGGCCGCCCAGCGTGAACGTCCCGTCGCCGACGGCGGCGACCGCCATCGGACGGCCCGCGGCACGCGCCTCGACGGCCGCGTCGGAGCAGGTCGGGCAGGCCGGATCGCGACGAAGCTTGAGCTCGTTGAAGGACGCGTCGAGGGCGTCGAACAGGAGGAGCCTGCCGGCCAGCGTGTCGCCGATGCCGAGGAGGAGCTTGATCGCCTCGTTCGCCTGGAGCATCCCCATGATCCCGGGGACGACGCCGAGGACCCCAGCGACCGAGCAGCCCGGGGCGAGCTCGGGCGGCGGCGGCGTGGGGTAGAGGCAGCGGTAGCACGGGCCATCGAACGGCTTGAACACCGTCAGCTGACCCTCGAACCGGAAGACGCTGGCGTGGACGACGGGGATCCCGGCCGCGACCGCCGCGTCGTTGAGCAGGTAGCGCGTCTCGAAGGTATCGGTCCCGTCGACGATGACGTCGTAGCCGGCGATGAGCCGATCCACGTTGTCGGCGACGAGCATCTCCTCGTGGGCGACCACCTTCACGTCCGGGTTGAGCCCCTGGATCGTGATGCGGGCCGACTCGACCTTCTTCTCGCCGATCCGGGCGTTGGTATGGACGATCTGGCGCTGGAGGTTCGACAGGTCGACGACATCGAAGTCGACGATCCCGATCGTCCCGACGCCCGCCGCGGCGAGGTAGAGCATCGCCGGCGAGCCGAGCCCGCCCGCCCCGATGAACAGGACCTTCGATTCAAGGAGTCGCGTCTGGCCCTGGATGCCGACCTCGGGGATGAGCAGGTGACGGCTGTAGCGCTGCTTCTGCTCGGCGGTCAGGACCGGCGGGATGGTCCAGTCGAGACCCTTGGTCTTCCAGCCCTGGAACCCGCTCTTCATCGAGGTCAGGTCCGTGTAGCCCATCTCGCGCAGCGTCTGGGCGGCGAACAGCGATCGGACGCCGCCCGCGCAGTACAGGACCACGGGACGGTCGCGATCGGGGACCGCGGCCTCGATGTCCTGCTCGAGGTAGCTCTTGCTGATGTGGATCGCGCCGGGGATGTGACCCTGCTCCCACTCGGAGGCTTCGCGGACGTCGACAAGGACGGCCTCGCCGCGGCTGCGCAGGGCGTCGACCTCGAGCGGATCCGCCTCGTGGACGGTCGAGCGGGCTTCGCGGAGGAGATCGGCGTAGGACTTCGGCATGTGGTTCAGGACTCCGGATCGGGGCTGCCGACGGGCGGCAGAGGAGGAGGGACGGGAAGGTCGGGGAGGGTGCCGGTCAGGCCGGCCAACGACACGCGCATCGGACGCCGTTCCAGGCCGGGGTCACGCCGGCTCCTCGGCCGCGACCGCCGCCGGCGAGGCCGACGGGTCGAGGTCGGCCAGGGCCGCATCGAGCGTCTCGAGGCTGAGCATCGCGCACTTGAGTCGCGCCGGGCTGATGTCGATGCCGAGCAGGTCGAGCAGCTCATCCGCCCGATAGGCCGCGGCCGCCTCGACCGACATCCCCTTGACCTCGTCGGTCAGGAGGCTGGCACTCGCCTGGCTGATCGCGCAGCCGCGCCCGGTGAACGCGACCTCGGCCACCTTGCCGTCGCGGATCCCGAGCTGCATCGTGATCCGATCGCCGCACAGCGGGTTCGACCCCTCGTGCGAGGTGGTCGCATCGTCCAGCACCCCGAAGTTGTGGGGTCGCCGGTAGTGCTCGAGGATGTAGTCGCGGTACAGGTCGTCCATGGCCGACAGCGAGTGTACCGCCTCGCCCCAATTCCGACCAGCCGGGTCGGATATGCCGACCGGACGATGCATCCGCCTCCGGCCAGAGCTGCCGTCCTATCGTGGCTGGTGTTACGGCTCCAGCATCTCGAAGGTGTGGCAGCTTCCGCCACGCCGCCAGGCACGCTTCCTGGGTCGCGTCGCGCGCATCGGCGTCGCTACCCAGGATCGCCCGGGCGGTCCGTAGCAACGGCTCGAGGCGCGAGCTCAGCAGCGCCTCGAACGCCACGGCGTCGCCGTGCCGAGCGCGCTCGACCAGCGACTGATCGTCCGAGGACACGACCGCACCGGTCGAGGCGATCACCGGTTCCAAGGCGCCATTGTCGTGCGGGTCATGTTCATAGGACGCTCGCGCCCGGCCTGAGGTTCGAGTCAATCGTGGTCGAGTCTTGACCATCGCAGGACCTGCGTCTTCGGCCTGGCCGAGGGCTCGACTGTCTCTAAGGGATCCTCCAGATCCCATCGTAGTAATCGCCGGGAAGACGTCCGAGCGGGTAGGGGTGTGGATCGTCCAGGTCGAGCCGTAAGAGGTCGTACGTTCTCACGAAGACGATCGAGCGGCCATCGGTCGACCATCGAGCACCGGGCTTGTCGGTGACCAGCCCGGGCCCGATGACCCTGCCGTGGATGTCGTACGTGTCGGTCCACGGGCGACCGAACCCCAACGGGTCGTGTTCCACCATATAGGTGACCTCGATCCTCTTGAGGTCCGGGTAGAAGCCGGAAGATCCGGTCGCCGTCGCACCATCAGGCATCTCGGCTCGCCCGATGGTGGTCCCTTGCCGGTTCTCCACGTCGTACCGGATGAGGTCGACGGCGCGCCGGTCCGGAGTCGACATCGCGAGGATCAGGTGACCTTGGTCCTCCCAGCTCGCGGCTTCGTACCACGATCCATCCACGATCTGGATCGGCGATGGGGCTGCCGTTCCAGGCTCCACGATCACGAGCGAGTGAGTACACCCGACGAGCAGGCGGCGAGAGTCGGGCGACCAGAAGAGGGAGCCATCGGAGGGTGCGCAATCCCCGTCCTGCACCCACTGCTGACCGGTGGCGAGATCAAGAACGACCACAGCGAGCCCGTGATCCGAGTGACCGTAGGCGACTTTGCGGCCATCCGGCGAGAGCGTGGGGGACGGGAAACTGTCGGCAGTCCGGAACTGCGCGAGGAGGCTCGCACCCGACCCGTCGGTCCGGACGAGATAGAGGTCCGCGCACCTGACAGGGCCTCCCTGGTCGAAGGTCGAGGCGACCATCACCAAGGCTGCCATCCCATCTGACGAGAGATCCTCGACAGCGACATGATCGATCGCCGCACCGTCGACCGTGGCGATGCGATGCGTCGTTCCCGGACCATCCGTCGACCAGATCGCCGCGGTGATCGGCGTCCCGTAGAAGTCGCCGCCGTCTTGCGTCACGAATGCACCGGTGACGGCATCGGCACCGGCGAACGACACGCTCGGCGTGGCCGAGGTCATGGCATCGCCAGTCGCCACGCGGACGTTCACGCTCGCGCAGGGGTCGGCGGTGCCGGTCGCCTCTGGGTGAGGTGAGGGGCTCGAGCTCGGTCCAACGGTCGGGGTCGGCAATCCCGTCCTTGGGGATCCCGTCGGGAGGGGTGGAACGATCACGCTGAGGTCTGAGCGGTCGCGGCCGAATCCCCCGGCGACCAACGCTCCGACCGTCAGGGCGGCGACCAGGGCAAGCGCGACCCAGACCAGCACGACGCGCGGTCCGAGCCGCGCCGAACCGAGCGGCGGCCACCAGGCACGACGCTGTCGCGTCTGCCCGGCGACGTCGACGATCTCCACCAGCAGGGCGACATCGGCGCCGCGCGGTGCCCGGCGGCCGAGCATCCTCTCGACGGCGGCGTCTGACAGCTGAGGCGGTCGGTCGGTCATCGTCGTTCTCCGGCGAGAGCGCTCTCGAGGGCGATCCGGGCGGCGTGGAGGCGCGACTTGACCGTGCCCGGCGGGATGGCGAGCGCGGCCGAGATCGAGGCGACCGACTCGTGACGAAGGTGGTGGAGGACGAGGATCGTCCGGTGCTCGACGGTCAGCCGGTCGAACGCCCGCGAGATCGCATCGGCTTCGTCGACCGAACCCGGCTCACGGTCGCCGACGGCAGCCCGGTCGTGGACCGGAGCGATGGCCACTTCACGGACGCGACCGCGTCGCCGGAGCGCCATCCGGCAGGCATTGACGAGGACCCGATGCAGCCAGGCGTCGAACGCGTCGGCATCGCGCAGCCGCGGCAGCTGTCGCCAGGCGGAGATGCACGCCTCCTGGGTCGCATCGCGCGCATCGGCCTCGCTGCCGAGGATCGCCCAGGCGGTCCGGAAGAGCGGGTCCATCCGGTCGTGCAGGAGCGCCTCGAAGGCGGCGGTGTCGCCGGCGCGGGCGCGCTCGACGAGCGTCGGCTCGGCGGCACGGCCGACCGGACGGTCGCTCGCCATCACCGGGTCCATCGCACGCTCCGTCGAGGGTTCATGACCCTAGGATGCGCGACGGACGTCTCAGGTTCGATCTGGGACGGAGGGACGCCGTGAGCCGCGAGCGGAGGAGCCGGGACGAACCGCCACCGGCCGACGGGTCCGCGGCGCTGGACCGGCAGGCGGTCAGCCTCGGAAGATGCGCTCCACTTCGACCAGGCCGGCCGCCAGGGCGTCGACATCGGCCTTCGTCGAGAAGACGCTGAAGCTCGCCCGGGCCGTCGCCGCCAGGTCGAGCCGCTCGTGGAGCGGCATCGTGCAATGGTGACCGGCGCGCACGGCGATCCCGTAGCGATCGAGGATCTGGGCGACGTCGTGCGGATGGATGTCCGGCAGGTTGAACGGGATGACGCCACCGCGGAGGTCGGGGTCCAGCGGACCGTAGAGGGCGATGTCCGGCACGACGCGCGGCAACGCTTCGAGCGCGTAGGCCACCAACTCGCGTTCATGCGCCCTGACCGCGTCCATCCCCAGCGCGGCCAGGTAGTCCGCGGCGACCCCCAGCCCGATGGCATCGCCGACGGCCGGCGTGCCCGCCTCGAACTTCCACGGGATGTCGTTCCAATCGCTCCGGCGGAGATGGACCTCGCGGATCATCTCGCCGCCGGCGAGGAACGGGGGCATGGCCTCGAGCAGCTCACGCCGGGCCCAGAGCGCGCCGGAGCCCATCGGGGCGAGCATCTTGTGGCCGCTGAACGCGTAGAAATCGACGCCCAGCGCCTCGATGTCGACCGGCACGTGCGGGACCGCCTGGGCGCCGTCGACCAGCACCAGCGCGCCGGCCGCGTGGGCCATGTCGGCGATCTGGCGGACCGGGTTGATCGTGCCCAGCGTGTTCGACACATGGGTGAACGCGACGAGCTTGGGCTTGAGCCGGAGCAGGACCTCGAGCACGTCGAGGCGAAGGATCCCGTCGTCGGTGATCGGGATGAACTCCAGGTCGCCGTCCTTCTCCTGGACCAGGAGCTGCCACGGGACGAGGTTGGCGTGGTGCTCCATCTCGGTCAGGACGATCGCGTCGCCCCGGCCGATGTTCCGCCGGCCCCAGCTGTAGGCGACCAGGTTGATCGCCTCGGTCGCGTTGCGGGTGAACACGATCTCGTGCGGATCGGCGACGCCGATGAACCTCGCGGTCCGGGCCCGAGCGTCCTCGTAGGCGGCCGTCGCCCGCTCGCCGATCTCGTAGATCCCGCGGTGGACGTTGGCGTTGTACTCCCGGTAGTAGGTGTCCATCGCCTCGAGGACGACCTGCGGCTTCTGGCTGCTGGAGGCCGAATCGAGGTAGACGAGCGGCCGACCCGAGTGGGTCGGCGCCGACAGGATCGGGAAGTCCGACCGCAGCGCGGCCGGATCGAACCTCGGCGCGGCCGACGTACGACCGCCCGGACGGCCGTCGACGGCGCGGTCGGAGGTCAGCGCCACGGTCAGCTCGCGACCTCGGCAGGCTCCGCCGGGACGAGCAGCGCCTCATCGGGCACGTCGGTCTCGTAGCCCTGCTCGCGGAGGATCGGGCCGTAGCCCTCGTCCTCGAGCCGGAGGGCGAGGTCCTTGCCGCCGCTGGTGATGATCCGGCCGAGGGCCAGGACGTGGACGACGTCGGGGGTGATGTAGTTCAGCAGGCGCTGGTAGTGGGTGATCAGCAGGACGCCCATGTCCGGGTTGAGCATCGCGTTGACGCCTTCGGCGACGATCCGCAGGGCGTCGATGTCGAGGCCCGAAATCGGTCTCGTCGAGGATCGCCATGCGCGGCTCCAGGACGGCCATCTGGAGCATCTCGAGACGCTTCTTCTCGCCACCCGAGAACCCGTCGTTGACGTATCGGCTGGCGAACAATTCGTCGATCTTGAGGAGCGCCATCTTCTCGCGCATCAGCCGGCGGAACTGGCCCATGTTCAGGCCGCCGCCCTTGACCATGTCGGTCGGGTCGATGTTCGGGTCCTTGTCGACGCCCTGGAGCTTGGCGTTGAGCGCCGAGCGGATGAAGCTCGCGACGCTCAGCCCGGGGATGGCGGTCGGGTACTGGAAGGCCAGGAACATGCCCAGCCGCGAGCGCTTGTCGGGCGACAGCTTGAGGACGTTGCGACCCTGCCACGTGACGGACCCGCCGGTGACGACGTAGGCGGGGTGGCCCATCAGCGCGTAGGCGAGCGTCGTCTTGCCCGAGCCGTTCGGCCCCATGATGGCGTGGACCTCGCCGGGGCTGACGGTCAGGTCGATGCCCTTGAGGATCTCCCGCTCCGGGTCGGCGATCGGGGCGACGCGGAGATCACGGATGACGAGGTCGGTATCGGTGGTCACGGGTGGTCGGGCTCCTGGTCGCTGGTCCGTGGCGACGTCGTTCAGACGCCGAGCGGTTCGGGGGTGGAGGCGGTCCGGGTGGCGGGCTGCGGGTCCACCAGGCCGGTCCGTTGCGGGACGAGGTCGGCGAGGGTCATCCCCTCGAGCGTGCCGCTGATCGCATCGCGGATCCGGACCCAGAGCAGGTTGACCGAGCATCGGGCGGTCCGGTCGCAGGCGTGCTGGTGGTCGGGGGCCTCGTCCTCGCTGGCGCAGACCATCGGGGCGATCGGTCCCTCGAGGGCACGGAGGATGTCGGCCATCCGGATCTCCTCGGGAGCTCGGGCGAGCTCGTAGCCGCCGTGGGCGCCGCGCGTCGAGACGACGAGTCCGGCGTCTCGCAGGCTCATCACCAGCTGCTCGAGATACGGCCGCGGGAGGGCTTCCTCGGTCGCGATCTCGGCCAGGCTGGCCGGCCCGGCGCCATAGTGTCGTCCGAGCTGGACCATCAGCCGCACGCCGTACTCGCCCTTCGTCGAGAAGGACACGGCGCCGCTGCCATGGAACTGGGTCCGGGTGCTCAGGGGTCGAGGCCTCGAATTCCGAGTGATTCCGTCGGGATTAGTCTACGCGCCGACGGCCGCGAGCGTCAACGAAGGCCCGGGTAGTTCGGTTCACTCCGCCGGTCGGCGCATGCCTGGTGTCCGCCGTCGGACTCGCGAGCCCGTCGTGGCCGGGGATTCGGGTCCCTACAGATCGACGTGATCACGGCCGGCCGCTGCGCCGATCGAGTCCGTCGAGGATGAGATCGAGCCCGAACGCGAATTCGTAGTCGTCGTCGCAGCCACCGATGCCGCCTTCGTGGCTGGCCGCCATGGCGATCGCGCCGATGTTCGGATAGACGCTCGCGAGCTGGGTCGCATACGCTGCGGCCACCTCCGGGTCGGGCACGCCCGAATCGTCGTAGAGATCCTGGCTGAACCCCAGGACGCGGCTGCCAAGGACGTGCATCGCGTGATGGCTGAGGTCGACCGAGAACGCGTCGAGCAGGATCCCCGTCACGGCCTCCATGTAGCGCAAGGTCGCCGGCCCTGGCGCGGTCCGTGTCTCGATGATGCGAGCCGCCCACCTGTGGCGGAGCATCACGCTCCGGGCGGCGAGGACCTGTCGGCGGAGCGTCGTCCTCCAGTCGGGACCTTCGAGATCGATCGGGATCTCGCCGACCACGACATCGACCATGCCGTCGAGCAGGTCATCCTTTCCGCGGACGTGGGTGTAGAGCGACATGGCCTCGACGCTGAGATCCTGCCCGAGCCTGCGCATGCTGACCGAGTCGAGGCCGTCCCGGTCGGCAAGGTAGACGGCCGCCTGGAGCACACGGGCCCGGTTCAGCGGGGTCCGACGCCCATCGCCTCTGACATCGACGGCGCTGCTCATGAGAACGCCTCTTGACACCCTTACATCGTATGGACTACCTTACGCCATACGGACGGGTCCTTACGACGTATGGGCACCGAGCGTATCACACCGAGGAGACCCACGATGACGAACCGAGCCGACGTTTCGAGCGGGGGCGAGGCGATCCCCAAGGACGACCCGCGTTCACCGCGACTGCCACCACGTTGGTTCGTGCGGACGGCCTGGGTACTGCATCGGGCGTTGTACCGAGCCACCGGCGGCCGGCGTGGACTGTGGCCGCCGAAGGCGGGCAAGTGGGGGACGATGCGTTTGGTCACCGTCGGACGCCGGTCGGGCAAGGAGCGTGAAGCGATCGTCGCCTACTTCGAGGACGGCCCCGATATCGTGACCATGGCGATGAACGGCTGGGCCGAGGGTGAGCCGGCCTGGTGGCTCAACCTTCTCGATCACCCCGACGCCAAGATCGAACTCAAGGGCGAGGGCCGGATGCGAGAGGTCCGGGGCCGCCCGGCGGCGGGCGCCGAACGCGACCGTCTATGGGAATCCTGGCGCTCGTATACGAACGGCCTCGACGGCTACGCCACCCGGCGGTCGACCGAGACGGCGGTCGTCATCCTCGAACCGCGCGCCGACGAAGCTGCGTGACCCTCATGAACCGCCCTGGGCAGCTCATGGTCCTCCACTGAAGTCAGCGCTCATCAACGGACGCTGACGGCCGAATAGATCGAACCGAGGAACCCGCTCGGGGTCGAGGCCAGGCGGCGAGTCTCCAGGAACCCCGCGACCTCGGCCGTGCGACGCCAGGTGTCGAAGGTCATCGGGAACGGGACCCAGTGGTTGCCGTGATCGGCGTCGTACTCGACCAGGACGAGCCGGCCGCCGTCGCGCAGCGCCGCCCGCACTCCGGCCAGGACGACGGTCTTGTCACGGACGAAGTGGAGCGAGTTCGCCATCACGATGCCGTCCAACTGACCGAGGCCGAGCGGCCCGGTGAAGTCGGCGATGCGCTGGTCCACCGTCACCCCCGGGAATCGGCGGTGCAACTCGGCTGCCTGCTCGCGGAGCGCGCCGGCGTCGCGGTCGACCGAGACGATGCTGCCGGACGGTCCGAGGATGTCCGCCAGTGCAAGGGTGAACGCACCGCGGCCCGAACCGAGATCCGCCCACGCCGGGCCTGCGCCGACGACACCGTCGCGGATCAGGCGGACGTGGTCGGCGTGGTCCATCGCGACATCGTAGGCGACGATTCCCGAGTGCCCCGGATGACCTGACACACGGTCGTCACCGAGTCGTGGTTTGATGCGCCCGTGAACGACGAACCGGTCTGGCGTCCAGGGGACGTGGTCGGACCACCTGATGCCGCAGGACCCTCCGCCGGCCCCGTCCCCGAGGCGGCTTCCGCCGGCTCGGCCCGAAGGTGGGCGTTCTTCGTCGCGGGCGCCGTGGCCGTCATGGTCTCGATCGCCGTCGGCGAGATCGTCGCCGGGCTCGTCGCGGGGGCGCCGTCGCTCGTGGTGGCGATCGGGACGCTCGTCATCGACCAGCAGCCGCCCGGCGCCAAGGACATCGTGGTGTCCCTGTTCGGGACGAACGACAAGCTGTTCCTCAACGTCCTCATCCTCGTGGTGGCACTGGTCGTCGGCGGACTGCTCGGCCTGCTGGCCCGGACCCGGTTCCCGGCGGCGGCCGGGGTCTTCGGCGCCTTCGGGATCGTCGCGCTCTTCTCGGCGCTCAGGATGGGCACCGCGTCGCCGCCACTGTCGGTGGTGACCGTGGTGCTCGCCGTCGGAGCCGGCCTGCTGGCCCTGCGTCTGCTCGTCGATCTCGCCGCGGGGCGCGGCCCCGCGACGGCTCGCCCGACCGCGGCCGGCGCGTCGGGCGCGACGGCCGGCCGCGGGCCGGGTCGCGGCGCGGCGCGGTCGAGGTCCGGCGTCACCCAGAAGCCGGACTGGGATCGGCGCCGGTTCCTCGTGGCCTCGGGAGGACTGGCGCTCGGATCGGTCGCGGTCGGGGCGATCGGTCGGACGCTCCTCCAGGGCGCTCACTCGCAGGAGCCGACGACCGTCGTGCTGCCGAGCGCGTCGCTGGCCCCGGCGCCGCTCGCCCCCGACACCTCGCTGGCGGTGCCCGGGATCACCCCGATCGTCATGCCCAACGACGAGTTCTACCGGATCGACACGGCGCTCATCGTGCCTCGCGTCGACGTCGCGACCTGGACGGTCAAGGTCAGCGGGATGGTCGATACGCCGGTCAGCCTGACCTACGCCCAGCTCACGGCCATGCCGATCTTCGAGCAGTACGTGACGATCGCCTGCGTCTCCAACGAGGTCGGCGGGAACCTCGTCGGCAACGCCCTGTGGCGCGGGGTCCACCTCCGGGAGGTCCTGGCGATGGCCGGCGTCCGGCCCGGAGCGACCCAGATCGTCGGCCGGTCGGTCGACGGCTTCACGGTCGGATTCCCGACCGCCTGGGCGATGGACCCGTCTCGCGAGCCGATGATCGCGATCGGGATGAACGGCGAGCCGCTCCCGGTCCAGCACGGATACCCCGCCCGCCTGATCATCCCCGGCCTGTACGGCTACGTGTCCGCCACCAAATGGCTGGCCGAGATCGAGCTGACCACCCTCGAAGCGTTCGACGCCTACTGGGTGCCGCTCGGCTGGTCCAAGGAGGCACCGATCCTGACCCAGTCACGGATCGACGTGCCGACGTCCGGAGCGAACGTCAAGGTCGGGCCGGTGGCGGTCGCCGGGGTGGCCTGGGCGCCCGATCGCGGCGTGTCGAAGGTCGAGGTGCGGGTCGACGATGGAGCCTGGCAGCCGGCGGTGATGTCGAGCGAGATCTCGAAGGCCACCTGGGTCCAGTGGAAGCTCGCCTGGGACGCCCCGGCCGGCGAGCACCGGATCCAGGTCCGGGCGACCGATGGGACCGGACAGGTCCAGACCGCGGAATCGTCGCCGCCGGCGCCCGATGGGGCTCGCGGCTACCACACCATCGGCGTCAGCGTCGGCTGATCGGGCGCCGGACGACTCCGGCGTTCGGACTAGGACTGTCGGGCCATCGCGAACGGGTCCCCCAGGGACGTACGGTCGGGGCTGCGACACCCGGCGATCGACGCCGGGCGTTGCGTCGTCACGCGCCCCGGAATCCGAGCCGATGGAGGTCTCTCCCAGCAGGTGGCCGTCACCTATCGACGCGATCGCGACCGCACTGCCCGGGGCAAGCGGAAGCGCGCGCTCGAGGACGCCGCCGCGGGTCCTCAGCCGGTCGACGTGACGCGCGACGTCGCGCTCCGACGGATCGCTGCGGCGGTCTCGGGGCGGACGGATCTCGCGACGCTGTTCGACGACGTGATCGCGTTCACCATCGCGCTCTTCTCCGTGGAGCGAGCGGCCCTGTGGCTGATCGACGATGGCGCCCAGCACCCGTTCCGACTGGCCGCCCACCGCGGCATCAGCCCCGGGCTGCGCGAGGCCGTCGGCCATCTCACGATCGACTCGCCGGCCAACGGCGTCCAGGTCGCGCGCGACCACGAGCTCCGCGTCCTGCAGGGCGCCGGGCAGCACGCCGCGACCCCGGAGATGCGCGCGGCCTACGCCGGCGACGGCATCGAGACGGTGTGCTTCGTCCCGATCGTCTTCCAGGAGCGGATGCTGGGGCTGCTGGTCCTCTACCACGAGACCCGCCGCGAGTGGCCGGCGGAGGAGCTCGAACTCGCGGCCGCGTTCGGCAACCAGATGGCGGCCGCGATCGAGAACACCCGCCTTCACGAAGCCACCCTCGACCTGGCGGCCCGACTGCGCGCGATCCAGGACCTCAGCGCCCGGCTCAACCGGATCCAGGACGTCCGCGGGATCGCGGAGGCGATCGTGGCCGAGGCGCGGAGCCTGATCGACTACGACAACATCCGCGTCTACCGGGTCGACCATGCCGCCGGGATGTGCGAGCCGATCGCCTTCACCGGCGTGTTCATGGGCGTCGAATCCCCGAGCATCGAGGTGCTCCGCTGCAAGGTCGGCGAGGGACTGACCGGCTGGGTCGCGGAGCGCGGCGAGTCGCTGGTCATCGGCGATGCCGAGGTCGATGAGCGACGGATCCTGATCGGCCCGACCGACGGGCCCGAATCGATGCTCCTCGTCCCGATGGTCTACGACGATCGGGTCGAGGGGGTCATCGTCCTGGCCAAGCTCGGTCGCAACCGGTTCACGGCGGACCACGAGGCCACCCTGTCGATCTTCGCCGGACATGCGGCCCAGGCGTTCATCAACGCGGACATCGCCGAGCGGGTCCGCCGCCAGCAGGACGAGCTCGAGCACCAGCTCGCCAGCCAGCGCCGACTCCTCGAGGTCAACGAGACGCTCCTGTCGACGCTCGATCCACAGGCCGTCCTCGAGATGATCGCCGACTCGCTCAAGGCCGTCGTCGCCTACGACTCGCTGACGATCTACCGCGTCGACAAGGAGGCCGCGGTCCGCCGACCCGTCGTCGCCCGCGACCGCTTCGCCGACGTGATCATGGATTACGTCGGACCCCTCGGGGTCGGGCTCACCGGCTGGGTCATCGAACGGAACGAAGCCGTCCTCGCCAACGACGCCCATCTCGACCGCCGCTCGATCCAGATCCCGGGGACGCCGGAAGAGCCGGAGTCGATGATCGTCGTGCCGCTCGGCGTGCAGGGCGAGGTCATCGGCACGCTCAACATCGGCCGGATGGGCGCCGAGGAGTCGCACTTCGACGAGAACGAATTCGAGCTGACGAAGCTGTTCGCCGGCCAGGCATCGATCGCGCTCCAGAACGCCGAGGCCCATCGAGCGGTCGAGGTCCGGGCCGAGCTCGACTCGCTGACCGGGCTGCGCAATCACGGGGCCTTCCAGCGGGAGCTGGGCGACGCGGTGGCTGCCGGCGACGGCTCCGGGTTCGCCGTCCTGATGATGGACCTGGACGGGTTCAAGGCGTTCAACGACACGCTCGGCCACCCGGCCGGCGATTCCCTCCTGCAGACGATCGGGGGCGCGATCGTCGGAGCCGTCCGGGACGAGGACCGTGCGTACCGTTACGGAGGCGACGAGTTCGGGGTCCTGCTCCCGGGCCTGGGGCGTCAGCGAGCCGAGGCGATCGCGGACCGGATCCGGATCGCGGTCGCCGAGGCGGCCGCGGAGGAGACCGCCGGGACGGGACCGGTCGTGACGATCAGCGTCGGGATCGCCACCTTCCCCGGTGACGGCCGAACGAAGGACGCGCTCGTCCGGGCCGCCGACGCGGAGCTCTACCGGGTCAAGCCGAACCACCCGGATGTCGGCCGGACCCCCGGGGTTCCGGGAGATGCGTACCTGGCCGCGCTCAACGAGACTGCCGTCGCGCTGATGGACCGGCTCGATGCGACGGAGCTGCTCGCCACGATCGTCCGGCGGGCGGCCGACCTGGTCGGCACGCCGCACGGGTTCGTCTACCTCGTCGACCCGATCGCCGACGAACTGGTCATGCGGGTCGGCACGGGCCTGTACGGGGACTACGTCGACTATCGGGTCGGTCGCGGCGTGGGCGTCGCCGGCACCGTCTGGGCGACCGCGCGGCCGTTCGTCGTCGACGACTACGACCTTCTGGCCGTCCGCGACCCGGTCGTCACCATCGGCACGATCGGGGCCGCGGTCGGGATCCCGCTCCTCTCCGACGGGACGATCATGGGCGTCCTCGGGCTCGCGTCGGGGTCGACCGGGGTGACCTTCGGCGAGCAGCAGGTCGAGGTCCTCCAGCGCTTCGCCGAGCTCGCGTCGCTGGCCCTCGACAACGCGCGACTCCACGAGCGGGCCAGGCACGAGGTCGACGAGCGGGCCCGGGCCGAGGACGCGTTGCGGGCCTCCGAGGAGCGCTACCGACGGTTGTCCGACGCGACGTCCGAAGCGCTGGCGATCCACCGCGACGGCGTCATCCTCGAGGTGAACGCGGCGTTCTGTCGCTTGCTCGGCTACGAGGCCGCCGAGTGCATCGGCCGGACGATCCTCGACTTCGCGGCCCCGGAGACCGCCGCAGCGGTGCGGGCCGGCGAGTACAGCCCGGAGTCGGCGGTCGCCCTCGAGGTCGACGCGCTGGCCAGCGACGGGACGGTCTTCCCGGTCGAGGTCGCCTGGCGGCGGATCCCGTACCCGGACGGCCAGACCGCCGACGTCGTCTCCGTCCACGATCTCCGCGAACGACGACGGCTCGAGGCGGAGCTCAGTCGATCGGCGTTCTACGACGGTCTGACCGGGCTCCCGAACCGGGCGCTGCTGCTCGACCGGATGGCGCACTCCCTGTCCTTCACCCGGCCCGACGACGAGGGACCGATCGGCTTCATCCTGCTCGACCTCGACCGGTTCAAGGTCATCAACGAGAGCCTCGGGCACGCCGCCGGCGACCGTCTCCTCGAGCGGGTCGGCCGGCGCCTGGCCGAATGCCTTCGGCCGGGCGACACGGTGGCCCGCTTCGGCGGCGACGAGTTCGCGGTCCTGCTCGACTCGGTCCGCGACCCCGACGACGCCCTGCTCGTCGCCGAACGGATCGAGGCCGAGCTGCGCGCGCCGTTCGACCTCGACGGTCGCGACACGTTCGTCGGGGCGAGCATGGGCATCGTCCTCGGCCGGGCCGGCACGACCGATCCCGGCGACCTCCTGCGCGACGCGGAGACCGCCCTCTATCGGGCGAAGGCGGACCCCACCAGCCGGCACGCCCTGTACAAGCCGGGGATGAACACCGCCGCGCCGGAACGGCTCGACCTCGAGAACGACCTCCGTCGCGCGATCGAGCGGGACGAGCTCCTGCTCCACTATCAGCCCCTGGTCGACCTGGCGACCGACCGGATCGTCGGCCTCGAGGCGCTCGTCCGGTGGCAGCACCCGGAGCGGGGCCTCGTGCCGCCGCTGGCCTTCATCCCCCTGGCCGAGGAGACCGGCCTCATCCAGGACATCGGACGGTGGGTCCTCGAGACCGCCTGCCGCCAGGCGTTCGAGTGGCAGCGAGCCTTCCCCCACGACCCGCCGATCCTGATGAGCGTCAACCTGTCGGCCAAGCAGTTCGCCCAGCCCGATCTCGTCGACCAGGTCGCCCTGATCCTGGCGTCGACGGGGCTCGCCGCGTCGTCACTCGAGCTCGAGATCACCGAGTCGGTCCTGATGGACGAGTCCGAGGCCGGGATCGAGTCGTTGCGGGCGCTGCGGACGCTCGGCGTGAAGCTCGTCCTCGACGACTTCGGGACCGGCTACTCGTCGTTGTCGTATCTCAAGCATCTGCCGCTCGACACGATCAAGATCGACCGCTCGTTCGTGGCCGAGCTGACCGGTGACGACGCCAACCTGCCGATCGTCCGGGCGGTCATCGCGCTCGCCCACGGGCTCGGCATCGACGTGGTCGCGGAGGGGATCGAGACGGCCGAGCAGCTGGCCTGGCTACGCGAGCTGGAGTGCGATCGCGGCCAGGGCTACCTCTATGCGCGTCCGCTCCCGACCGACGGGCTCGCGAAGCTCCTGGTGTCGGACCGGCCGCTCAGGCCGACGCCCGCCCAGCCGCGGCCGCCGGCTCGGCGCATCGCCGGCTGACGCTCCGGGTCGCGCCGGCGCGGCGCGATCACGGTCCGGCGGGCCCCCTGCGGGATCAACTCGGTGCCGGGTTGGCCGCGCTCCATCGTTCGACGATCCGATCGAGCCGGTCGAACACGACGCCGTCGAGCGATCGGGCGACGGCGATGAACCGCTCGAGCATCAGCAGCCGATGGCCGCGGCCGATCGCCTCGGGGTGCATCGTGAGCGTCAGGACCCCGCCGGGCTCGCGATCCCAGGCGTAGCGCAGCTCGCCGAGCCAGATCTCCTCGACCTTCGAGGGCGCACTCATCGGCCCGACGCCCTTGCCACCCGGCTCGAAATGCGGCCAGTCGTCGAGCGCCCAGCTGATCGGCACCTCCACGAGCGACCCGACCGGGCCGAAGGCCGACCGTGCCCGGTCGTGGATGTCGCCCCGACGGACGCGATGCAGCCGGACGTCGTCGGCCATCAGGCTCGAGTCGTAGCGGATCCCCAGCTCGCCGGCGAGCTCGAGCGTCTGCTCGGACAACGCCCAATACGGGGCGCGGAACCCCCGCGGAGCCAGGCCGGAGACGCGGCCGACGGCCTCGACGCTGCGGACCATCACGTCCCGCTCGGCGGCCGGCTCGAGTGCCGACAGGTCCTCGTGGGCCCAGCCGTGGCAGGCGATCTCGTGACCGTCCGCGACGATCGCTTCGACGCTGTCCGGGAACGAGGCGATCGTGTGGCCCGGGACGAACCATGTGCTCGGGATCGCCTCGCGCCGGAGGAGGTCGAGGATCCGCGGCGCGCCGACCCGCGGCCCGAACTCCCCACGCGAGCGGAGGACCGGGCCTTCGCCGCGATCGACCTCGGACGAGATCGCATCGTGGTCGAACGTCAGCGCGACGGTCAGTCGCGCCTCGGCCATGGCCGCTCGCCGAACGACCCGCTAGCTGCGGCCGCCCAGGATCCGGAGCATGAACAGGAAGATGTTGATGAAGTCGAGGTAGAGCGACAGCGCGCCGAGGACCGCGCCCTTCTCCATCGAGCCGGTCATCACGGCAAGGTCGCCGCGCGAGATCTTCTGGACGTTCCAGGCGGTCAGCCCGACGAAGATCCCGACGCCCAGGAACGACACGATGTAGCCGAGCGTGTCGCTGTGGATGAACAGGTTGGCCACCATCGCGATCACCAGCCCGATCAGGCCCATGAACAGGTAGCCGCCCATCGACGCGAGCGATCGCTTGGTGACCGCGCCGTAGAGCGCCGCGGCGCCGAACATCCCGGCGGCGCTGACGAACGCGGCGCCGATCGACGGCAGGTCGTAGGCGATGAAGATGAACGACATCGTCACGCCCATGGTCGCGGCGTAGACGAGGAACAGGCCGAGCGCGGCGGTGGCGCTCAGCTTGCGGATCCCGGCCGAGATCCCGATGACCAGCGCGAACTGGAGCATGATCACCAGGAAGAACCACTGCTCGGCCATCCGCACGAGCGAGGGGCTGCCCTGGACCACCCAGGCGACGCTGGCGGTCAGCAGCAGGCCGACGAACATCCAGGCGAACGCCTGGCTCAGGAAGCCGACCGACAGCGCGGTGACGGGTCGGACCCCGAGCTGCGACGGCGTAGCGGGGTTCGGGTTCTGGATCATCGGGTCTGCGCTCCTCCCGGGGTCGTTCGATCGTCGCTGGCTGGTGCGGGTCGGGTCCGTCGACGCCCGTCGACCCGAGCCGGTGTGCTTGTCCGAGCCTCCGCCTGTTCGGCCGCCCGGGCGAGCACCCAGATGACGTCCGCGAGGCGGTTCAGATACGGTAGCAGGTGGTCGCCGGGGATCTGCCCGTCGCGCCCGAGCCCGACCGCCCGACGCTCGGCTCGGCGGACCACCGTCCGCGCCAGCTCGAGGGCGGCGCTCGTCCGGGTCTCGCCCGGGATGACGAACTCGCGCGGCATCTCGATCCGCCGTTCCAGGTCTTCGAGCAGGACCGTCATCCCCTCGACCATGGCCGGGGAGACCCGTGTCCGGTCATCCTCGAGGCGATCCCACGCATCGGGCGTGGTCGCGAGCTCGGCTCCGACGACGAACAGCTCGCGCTGGATGCGCAGGATCACGTCGGCGAGACTGGCCAGCGCCGGGTTGAGGACGCCGTACTGCCCCTTGGTGCCGAGCTCGGCTCGGGCCAGGCCGAGCGCGGCCACGGCTTCGTCGACCGTGCCGTACGCCTCCGTACGCGGGTCGTCCTTGGCGATCCGCGGGCCGCCGTAGAGCAGGCCCGTCGTGCCGTCGTCACCCTTGCCCGTGGCGACCAGCGAGTCGATCCCCTTCGCTCCGCGGGCCGTCGCGTCGTCCGCCGTCATCGTGCTCGGTCGGACCCGATCACCACATCAGGCCGGCGTCGCGCGGGTCCCAGCGCTCAGCCAGCAGGGTGACCGTGACGTCGTGCTCGACGACGGATTCCGCCTGCTCCTTGACCTGCTGGATCATCGATCCGGCGTACGGGCAGAACGGCGTCGTGAGGATCATCTTCACCTCGGTCGAGTCGGGGCCGAGGACGATCTGCTTGATCAGCGCGAGCTCGACGACGTTCATCCCGATCTCCGGGTCGACGACGGAGCGCAGGGCGTCGAGGATGGCGAGCTCGGTGGCGCGCCGCTCGGGGTCGAAGGCGGACGCGCCCCCGGACGGCGGTGCGGCGGTGGTGGCGATGTCCGTGGCGGTCTCGTCGGTCATGGCTCAAATCCTACCACCGAGGTCGGAATAGCCACGAAGGGGAGGCGGAGGCGGCCGCGCGTCGCCGTCCGGGTGGCCGTCGCGGCGTCTCCCCCGGGTGGTCTGACCCGCAGCGGATCGTCAGGCGCCGACGGCCGACCGCTCGACGACGACACCGGGGACGCGCAGGTGGTCGGGCAGGATGGCCGCTTCCGCCGAGCTGAATCCCGGCCCGGCGAGCGAGCCGTCGGCCCCGATGAACTCGCGGTAGCGATCGGGATGGGTTGCCGCGTAGGCCCAGGCGGTCGCGACCCCGAGCCTCTTCAGCTCGGGATGATCGGTCAGGATCCGGGTGAGATCGTGTCCGTGCCGGCGCTCCTCGAGCAGCTGTCGGACGGTCATCCGGCTGCCGTAGCAGAACGGCTCCCCGTTCATGACCAGCGGGTCCGACTTGACCCATTTGACGGTCATCGGGTCAGGCGCCCTTGTAGATGAACTGGAGGATCCGGTTCCGGCGGCGGGCGTCGCCGGCGATCCGGCGGTACTTGCGGAAGACGGTCACGGCCTCGTCGAGCGCCTCGTCGACCGGTCCCCGCTCGCCGGGCGCGAGCACGCTCTTGGTCGCCAGGCGCAGACCCTCGGCCAGGCCGATCAGATCGTCCATCGGCACCCGCCCCCGGCGATAGACCGGGGCGACCTGGTCCGCCCAGTCGCGCACGAATCGCGGGTCGGAGCTTGCGAGCGACCGGCTCAGGACCTCGACGAACACGCCGCCGTCGCGGAGGAGCTTCTGCAGGCCGACCTCGCCGTGACGCTCGCGCATCGTGGGATCGGCCGCCACGGCGATCTCGAGCGCCCGTGCGCTGACCCGCTCCGCCGAGGCCGCGAGGCGTCGCGCCGCGTCCGGGTCTCCGGCGGTCATGTCGGTCGGCGGCAGGCCCAGCGCGGGGTGGCTCACGGTCGAGAGTCTAGCGCACGCGCGACCGCCCGACCCCGGACGGTACGATGACGTCGATGACCGAGCCGACCGAGCCCGCGGCCGCCGAGCAGCCAGCCGGATCGCCGGGGGAGCCCGCGCCCGACGGGACCCGACGGCGGCTCGATCGCCCGCCGGCGGACCGCTTCGACCGAGGGCGTCGCGAGACGACCGATGGCAGCTCAGCAGCGGATGAGGGCAGTCCGTCTCGGGCCGTCGCCATGGGCGTCGTCGGGGCGGCCATCGGGACGGTCATCTACCTCGTCCTGGCGATCGTCTTCAGCTTCTCCGCCGGGCTCATCGTCGTGGCGATCTTCACCGGTCGGTTCATCGGCCTGTTCGTGCGGGCCGGGGCCGCCGGCACGCTGTCGTCGCCGGCCCGGGTGACCCTGTCGGTGGTCATCTTCCTCGCGGCGATGACCGTCGCGATCTTCGGGACCTGGATCGCCGCGGGGATGGAGGGCGGGGTCCTGCCGCTCGGCGAGTACCTCGACGACGCCTACGGGACGCCGCTCATCTCGCTCGAGTACATGCTCGGGACCCTGCTGGCCTGGTGGTCGGCCCGGTGACCGACGCCGGCACGGTCCGGCTTCGTCGCCCCGACGAGGGCGACTACCCGGGCGTCGTCGCGGTCGTCGACGAGTGGTGGGACGGGCGACGCCTCCATCACCTGCTCCCGCGACTGTGGTTCCAGCACTTCACCGGGACGTCCTGGATCGCCGAGACCGGGGACGGTCGGCTGGTCGGCTTCCTCGTCGGCTTCATCAGCCCCGACGACCCCACGACGGGCTACGTCCACATGATCGCCAGCGGTCCGAACGTCCGCCATCGCGGCGTCGGCCGCGCCCTGGTCGAAGCGTTCATCGCCGACGTCGCCGGTCGCGGGGTGCGGACGGTCCGCGCCGTCACCTGGCCGGGCAACCGCGCCTCGGTGGGCTTCCATCGGGCCCTCGGCTTCACGATCGAGGACGGACCGACGACCCAGCGGTTGTACGGGACGCCCGCCTACCCGTCGTACGACGGCGAGGGGGAGGATCGGGTGGTCTTCAACCTGGCTCTCACGGCGACGGCGCGACTGTCGCCGTCTGCGGACCCGCCGGCGGCGGTACCGGCGCCGGAGGGACCCCGTGAGTGACGACGACCTTCCGCTGGGTGAACCGCTCGGCTGGACGATCCCCGAGGAGCCGGCGATCGGGACCGGCGCCGGGTCCGAGGGATCCGCGCCGGGCGAGCCCGATCCCACCGACTCGACCTTCGCCGACACGGCGCCGGGCCCTGACGAGGGGCCGATCACGACGATCCCGGACAGCCCGGCCGCGGACAGCCCGGCCGCGGACGCGGCGATCTGGCCGGACAGCGGCTCGATCCCGGCGACCCCCGCCAACCCGGCCGTGGACGAGCCGCTGTGGCCGGCGGCCGGCCACCCGCCGCAGGTCCCCTCGAGCGCCAGCCTGGCCGGGTCGGCGGGCACGGTCCCGGGCGGAGCGGTCGGGATCGAGGGCTGGGTCGCGGCCCCGCCGGCGCCCCGGTCCGGGCGACGCTTCCC
The DNA here is from genome assembly GCA_963781845.1 of uncultured Chloroflexia bacterium. Lineage (GTDB taxonomy): Bacteria > Chloroflexota > Limnocylindria > Limnocylindrales > CSP1-4 > Chersky-267. The sequence goes on from CAWAHN010000016.1 coordinate 458,904, forward strand.
GCTGAGCCTGGTCATCGGCGTGGTCGTCATCGCGGCCGTCGTCGTGGCCGGTCTCATCGGCGACTCTTCGTCCGGGAACGTCGGCGACCTTCACGTCGGGGATTGCTTCGACGACCCGATCGCGGCCGGGGGCAGCGGCAACGAGGTCCAGGACGTCCAGCATCATCCCTGCTCCGAACCCCACCAGTTCGAGGTCTTCGCGTCGTTCGAGTTCCCTGCCGACAAGGGTGCCGCGTTCCCGGGCGATTCCGGGTTCGACACGTTCGTGAACGAGCAGTGCGACCCGGCGTTCACCGCGTTCGTCGGGATCCCGGAGACGGACTCCAGCCTGACCTGGGCCGTGTACCAGCCGCTCGAGACCGGCTGGGATGCGGGCGATCGGGAGATCACCTGCTTCCTGCAGGAGCGCGACCTGGCCGTCCTGACCGGCTCGGTCAGGGGCAGCCACCGCTGACCGTCGGCGCGGCGCGGTCCCACCCACCGTCAGCGCGGCTCGCCCCTCCGGCGGTCAGCCGGCCGCGACCTCGCTGGCGATCCCGGATGGCGTGACCGCCTCGACCAGCAGCCGCCGGAAGCGCGCCGCCTGCTGGTCGGCCGGGACCATCGCCAGCCACTGCTCGAGGAGGGCGGCACCCTCGTCGTAGACGAAGACGTACGTCCGCCACAGCGGGTGCTCGATGAACTCGATCAGCTTCCGGGCGCGCTCGGGCGATATCCCAGCGACGCGTTCCAGCCAGTCGCGGACGACAGCCGGGTCGAGCCCATCCACATGCAGCATCAACGCCGCGTTGATGACGGCCGGACCGAGCCCCGCCCGAGCGACCCGGACGCGGATCGCCCGCTCCACGGTCGAGCGCCGGGACGCGGGGTCGTCGCCGAACGGGATCCCGGCTCGCTCCAGGAGTTCGGTGAGGACGTCCGGCTCGACGTCCGGCGGGACCGCGAACCGCCGGCCGACCTCGGCGAGGCCTTCGCTGATGAGGCATTCAGGGGCGTTGATGAGCAGGGCGCTCGCCTCGAGCTCGGCTCGCTCGTCCACCCGGATGGCCTCGTGCCAGACATGTTCGAGGTGGTGCCCGGGGTAGGTCTCGTGGGCCACCAGCCCGATCAGTTCGCCGGCCCGGACCGGCAGGTCCGTGTTGAGGTCGAACCGTGAGCGGAGCCCACCGTCGTACCAGTCGTACCCGGACCATGGCTGTCCGGTCACCAACGAGACCTGCAGCGCGTCGCCGCCCGGCGAGCCGAAGGCCGCGATCGATCGCTCGCGAACCTGCCCGATGAGCCAGTCGAGGACGCCCTCGAGCCGCTCGACCGGGACGATCAAGGCGGCGTCCCACTCGGCCAGGCGATCGGCCAGGCTGGCCGGTCCCGGCAGGAGCGCATCGAGCTCGTCCGCCGCCGCGCGGAAGACCGCCTCGTCCCGACGGACGGGAAGCGCATCGAAGCAGCGGCCGACATGCTCGAGGTAGGGCAGCGGGTCCCCGGCGAGCGCCCGTGCGTGGGTCTCGAGCGCGACCAGCTGGACCCGCAGCCACTCGCGCCTGACGGGGTCGTCGATCTCGCCGTCGAGGCGGGCCAGGAGCCCGGTCGCGTCGGCGACCAGCCGCGCCGGTGCCGGGAGCTGCTCGATCTCGACCTGGGCCTTGAGCGCGGCCGGACCGAAATACCCGTCGATCAGGCCCGGGATCCGCTGGTCGAGGCGGAGCGCCAGCAGCAGGTAGTCGCGGGCGATCGGATCCGGACTCGGGACCTGGCGTTCGCCACCGACGGCGATCTCGGTCGGTCGTCGGCTCATGCTCGGTCGGCGCGATCCACGGTCGGCGCGGCACCGACCCCGCCGTCCTCGCCAACGAACGGCATCCCCTGACGCTCGACCGCGTCGAGGCTCATCCGGAGGGCCGCGGTCTTCTGCTCGGCGACCTCGCGGACGTAGGCCGCCTCCTCGACCGGCGTCATCGGCCGGCCGCGGACGACCTCCTTCGGCTTGCCGACCATCAGCCAGGCGAGGTGGTAGCGGTCCATCGTGCCCCAGGCCGCGCTGAGCAGCTCGTCCGAGAGCTGGAGCCACGTCTGGAGCGCGCGAAGGGACGGGTTGGCGACCAGGCGTTCACCCTCGACCACGAGCTGACGGGTCCGGGCGATGAGCTCGAGCCGGGTCATCTCCCGGCGTCCGATCGACTGGCCGCGTCGATCCACGCCTCGCGGGCCTCGCGAAGACGGGTTGCCCACGGCCCGGGTCGGCCGGCGCCGATGGGGCGGCCGTCATAGCCGGTCAGCGGGACGATCCCGGCCACGCTCGACGAGAGGAGCGCCTCGTCGGCCGCGAGCAGGTCGCCGGGTCGGACGTCCGCCTCGACCGGCTCGAGACCGACCGATGCGGCGTGCCGGAGGAGCCAGGTCCGCGTGGTGCCGACCAGGACCGCGGCGGACGGCGGCGGCGTGGCCAGCCGGCGGCCGGTGACGATCCAGAGGTTCGCGCTCGTGCTCTCGCTCAGCTCCCCGGTCGTGGTCAGGAACAGGGCGTCGTCGGCACCCGCCCGCGCGGCCTCGAGCTTGGCGTAGACGTAGTCCGCGCGCGAGGTCGACTTGACCCCGGCGAGCGGCGACAGCGGGTCGCGTCGGACCGAGCTCGGGACGGCTCGCAGGCCGCGCTCGAGGATCGCGGCCGAGGGGGCGGCGTACGGCCAGGCCTGGATCACGATCGTCGGCTCGATCCTCTCGACCCCCGCCGGCAGGAGTCCGCGTTGGGCGATCGACCCTCGGCTGACGGTGATCCGCAGCGCCGCGTCGCCGACCGCGCCCCCGTCGCGCCCGTTCCCGTCGAGACCCTCCGCGGCGAGGAGGGAGCGGATCCCTTCGACCAGGTCGGGCTCGCCGACCGGCAGGTGGATCGCGAGGGCATCCGCGCTCTCGTGCAGCCGGCGCAGGTGCTCGTCGAGCTCGATGACGACGCCGCGCCGGGCGCGAGCCGTCTCGAAGATCCCGTCGCCGAGCTGGAAGCCGCGATCCGTCACCGCGAGGTGGGGACCGGCCCCGTCGACGAGGCGTCCGTCGAGCCAGATCGAGCCGGCCACGATCAGTCGACCTCCCAGCCGCCGATGGCCCGGAGCGGGCCGCGCGCCTTGGCCTCGGTCTCGGCCCATTCCGCCTCGGGATCGCTCCGCCAGGTGATCCCTCCCCCGACGTGCAGGGTGAGGCGTGCGCCGTCGGCGACGAGCGTCCGGATCAGGATCGACGACGCCATGGCCCCGTCCGGGCCGAGCCACAGTGCCGCGCCGGTGTACGGCCCGCGACGGACCGGCTCGAGCTCCTCGAGGATCTCCATCGCCCGGATCTTGGGCGCGCCGGTGATGCTCCCACCCGGGAAGCTCGCGGCCAGCAGGTCGAACGCATCACGGCCCGGCGCCAGCCTGCCGGTCACGGTCGACACGAGATGCTGGACGGCGGCCGTCCGCTCCAGCCGGCACAGCCGCGGGACGCGGATCGTGCCCGGCCGGCAGACGCGCCCGAGGTCGTTCCGCAGGACGTCGACGATCATCACGTTCTCGGCCCGGTCCTTGCCGCTCGAGAGGAGCTCGGCGGCCAGCGCTCGATCCTCCGTCGGCGTTCGGCCACGTGGACGAGTGCCCTTGATCGGGTCGGTCGCGACGAGACCGCGACGATCGACCGACAGGAACGGTTCGGGTGAGGCCGAGACGATCGCTCGAGGCGCCGGGCCCAGGCCGCAGGCCCACGGGGGCGTCCCCGGCCCGAGATCGATGTACGCGGCGAACAGCGACGGATCACCGGTCCGCAGCGACCGATAGACCGGCCACGGATCGCCGGCGAACGGCGTCGTCAGGCGACGCGCGAGGTTCGCCTGGTAGATGTCGCCGCGCGCGATCCGCGCGCGGACCGCCTCCACCCGTGTGACATAGGCGGTCCGGTCGAGGTCCGAGCGGAACGGGAAGCCATCGGGCGGGAGTCCAGCGGAGGGATCCGGGCTCGATCGGTCGATCAGCCGCCGCCGGACGTCGTCGAGCCGGCGATGGAGCTCGGCTGCGTCGCCGTCCACGGCTCGGCCGGCCAGCCAGGCCCGCCCGTCGCGGCGATCCCAGGCCACGACCCAGTCGTGGAGCGCGAGCCGGAGCGGGGGCAGGCCCTGGTCGTCGGCGGCGATCGTCGGCAGACGCTCGAGCGCGTGGCCGATGTCGTAGCCGAGCGACCCGACGAGACCGCCGATGAACGGCGGGATCGCTCCATCCGGCCACGACCCCAGGTCCGCGTGGTTCCGGGGTCGTCCGGGGCTGACGCGCGCGATCATCCGGCGTGCGTCGACGAACGGATCCGGCCCGTCGCTCGGGCGCTCGAGCACCGCGATCGGATCGGCGCACAGGAACGTCCAGCGGGCCTTCCGACCAGCCCGGGCGCTCTCCAGCAGGGCCAGCCCCGGACGGTCGCGGAACCGTTCCGCGACGTCCATCGGGGCGAGCCCATCCAGCTCCGGGCGCCGCTCGAGGACGACGTCGGTCACCGGTCCGGGGGCACCGGTCGGACGAGCGCGATCGAGCTGGGGCTGGAGGGTCGAGGTCACCCGCCGATGATAGGCGAGCCGGCGGCCGGGCCCGGTCGGGGCGCCACCGCCGGCTCGGTCGACGCTACCCCGCTGCGACCGGGGTCGGCTTCTCGATCGGAACGCCGATGAGGCTGCCCCACTCGGTCCACGAGCCGTCGTAGTTGCGAACGCGCTCGTAGCCGAGCAGCTCACGCAGCACGAACCACGAGTGGCTCGACCGCTCGCCGATCCGGCAGTAGGCGATGATGTCCTTGTCGGGCGTGACGCCCTTGGCCGCGTACAGCTCGCGGAGCTCATCCGCGCTCTTGAACGTGCCGTCCTCGCGGACGGTCTGGCCCCACGGGATCGACGCGGCGCCCGGGATCCGACCGGCTCGCTGCGCGGTCTCGCTCATCCCGGGCGGGGCGATGATCTCGCCGTTGTACTCGGCCGGCGACCGGACGTCGACCAGCGCGAGCCCGGCGTCGCCGAGTCGCGGCAGGATGTCGTCCCGGTACGCCCGGAGCGAGAAGTCCGGCTCCGGCAGCTCATACCCGGTGGCTGGGTAGGTGACCTCGTCGACCGAGATCGGCAGGCCGTTGTCGAGCCAGAACCGTCGGCCGCCGTTGATGATCCGGACGTCCCGATGACCGAACAGCTTGAGCTGCCAGTAGGCGAACGCCGCGAACCAGTTGTTGTTGTCGCCGTACAGGACGATCGTCGTGTCGGGCGCGATGCCGCTGCTCGACAGGAGCGCGGAGAAATCCTCGCGGCTGGCGAGATCGCGTCGGACGCCGTCGGACAGCTGGCTGGTCCAGTCCCAGCCGACGGCGCCCGGGATGTGGCCCTGGCTATAGGCCGTGGTGTCGACGTCGACCTCGACGAAGCGGACGGTCGGATCGTCCAGGTGGGCGACGGCCCAATCCGCGTCGACGAGGACGCGGTCGGAGGCATAACCGGGAACGGACATAGGAAGGTCTCCTGGGTGCGGATGAGGGGACGGGTCGGGATGCGTCAGATGCGCGGCGGGTGGCCGACCGTCAGGGTCGGTCCCGCCGAAGACACATGCATCGGCCCGGCGCTCCGATCCCGGGGAGAGGCGAACGGTCAGTCATCGAAGCCCTCGCCGTCGCGGCGACTGAAGGCGGTCAGGATGTCCTCGCACGCGGCCAGCTGCCGGGCGACCTGACGGATGAGCCACGGGTCGACCCGGCTCGAGTCTTCGATCGTGACGGATGGCCCGTACGGACCCTCCTCGAGGACGATCCCGGACCCGTTCCGGTAATCGGCCATCCAGTTGGCCTGGAGCTGCAACAGTGCATCGGCGACGACCCCGGGAGCGAACGCCCAATCGAGGTGACGGGCGTTCAGGCCGGCGGCGATGTCCGCGATCCGCGTCGGTCGGCCCCGCTCGATCCGGGCGACGAGCTGGAGGATCCGGACGGTGGCGAACGGGTCGGCCGCGAGCGCGATCGTCGGCGGTCGCGGCTGCGCGTCGGACAGGCCGGCCGGAGCCGAGCGCAGCACGAGTGAGCCGGGGGCGGCGGCGAGCGGGCTGGCGGTCACGTTCGATGGCACCTGCGGGTCAATCCCGACGAAAGTGCTCGGGATTGGACCCGGAGGATAGCATGAGGTCCGCGGATCGGACCAGACCCACGGATGCGGTCAGGGCGCGGAGTCGGGCGACTCCCCGAGCCGGCGGCGCAAGGCCACGATCGTCACGAGCGACCCGCCGAGAACGAGCAGCCAGCGCTCCGTGTCCGCGGTGTCGGCCGGCTCGCGTCCCCGGCTCGCCGATGCGCCGTCGGTCGCGCTGTCCGGCAACCCGACGACGACCGCGGCGCTGACGGCGACGGCCTTTCCGGTGACACCTCGGCCGCGGGCCACGACCTCGTGCGCGCCGTTGGCCGACGTCGGCACGGTCACCGTGATGCTGCCCGAGCCGGCCGCCCCGACCTTGATCGTCCCGAGGGGGACGACGCTCGAATGGAGCTCGACGGCGACCGTCGAACCCGGCTTGAAGCCGTCGACGGAGACCTTCAGGCTGCCACCGGGTTCGACCGCGTCTAGGTCGAGACCGATCGACGGCCCGTTCGCCTTGATGAGCTTGACGGTCCGACCGTCTCCGGCCAGGTCGGTCAGGCCGCCCGAGCCGTCACCGGCCGCGACGACGACGCCGACATGGATCGACCCGGGGTGCGCTCCCGCGCCCGCGCTCAGGTAGAACCGGGCGCCGGTGGACGTGCCCGGCGGCAGGTCGAAGCCCTCCGAGCCGTTGAGGGCGAGCGTGATCGTGCCGTCGGGCTGGTCGGCCAGCGGCAGGGTGAGCCGGTCGGTCTGGCCGTCCGGCAGCAGGCTGAGGGTGAGGTCGGCCGCCGTGGCGTGTCCGTGCGGATCGATGATCAGTCGGACCTGGGTGTTCGGGATGTCGACGCCGTCCGCCGGGTTCGTCAGGGTCGCCTTCCACGAGACCTCGGGTCCGCCGATGACGACGGGGGACGGGACCGGGAAGCTGACCGTGGGCGGCGACGCGACGCCGGCCAGGACCGTCGGGACGACCGCCAGGAGCAGCGCGCCGCCGACCAGCACGGCCGTGCCCCGCCGGACGATCCCTCGGAGGGGTCCAGCGGCCCGCCCGCGCGCTCGGTTCGGATCGGTGACGTGCTGGACGGACTCGGGCACGGTGGCTCTCCTCGGTCGGCTGCGGCTTGGCCGAACGCCAGCGTGCCCGAGGAGGTGCGCGGAAGCACCGGCCCGATGGTCCGCGACGACCGGCCCAGATGGTCCGGGTTACGCCGTCTTCATCGTTCCGATACCCGGGCTGAGCGCTCTTGTCGCACACTGGACGGACCGCTCCTCCCAGATAGGCGACCGATGACCGAACAACCGCCCCACGATCCGCGCGCACCGCTCTGGCCGGCACCCGCGCCGACGACGCCCGCCGCGGATCCCAACGCCCCGCTCTGGCCGGCCGGCGCGCCGGCGGTCTCGACGCCGACCCCGACCGTCGATCCGAACTCCCCGCTCTGGACGCCGACGCCCGCGGTCGCCCCGCTCGCCGGACCGGGCGCGGCCTGGGCGACGCCCCAGACCCGCAGCCGCCGAAGCGGCCTCCCGTCGGTCGCCAAGGTGCTGGGGATCGTCGTCCTCTGCGTGGCCGTCTTCGCCGGCGGCATCGCCGTCGGGAAGAGCGACAGTGCGGTCTCGGCCGGCACCGCTTCGACGTCCGTGCCGGCGGGCCTGCCGCCGCAATTCGCGACCTTCCTCCAGGCCTGGCAGGTGCTCCACGACAACTTCGTCGATCCCACGGCCCTGGACCCCACCGCCCTCGTCTACGGGTCGATCAACGGCCTCGTCCAGGCCGTCGGCGATACCGGCCACACCCGATTCCTGACCCCGGACCAGGTCAAGGACCAGCACACCTCGTTGAGCGGCTCGATCGTCGGGATCGGCGCGGTGATGGACACCTCGTCGGGCAAGCCGATCATCGTGTCGGTGATCCCGGGCGGCCCGGCCGAACGAGCCGGCCTCCGGTCGGGCGACCAGGTCCTGTCGGTCGACGGCGTCTCGACCGACGGCCAGGACATCGATACGGTCGTCAAACGCATCCGCGGGGACGAAGGGACCACCGTCAAGGTCTCCGTCCTCCATCAGGGTGACACCGTCCCGAACGACTACAGCATCGTCCGCGAGAAGGTCACGGTCCCGTCGGTCAGCTGGGCGATGGTCCCGGGCACCAAGATCGCCGATCTGCGGCTCGAGGAGTTCGCCAACGGCTCGGCCAAGGAGGTCGAGGACGCGATCGTCGCGGCCAAGAAGGCCGGGGCCACCTCGATGGTCCTCGACCTGCGCGGCAACCCGGGCGGCTACGTCGGCGAGGCCGTCGACATCGCCAGCCAGTTCATCAAGGACGGCATCGTCTTCGAGCAGCGCGACAAGAGCGGCAAGGTCACCCCGTCCCCGGTCAAGCCGGGTGGCGAGGCGGTCGACCTCCCGCTCGAGGTCCTCGTCGACGTCGGCACGGCCAGCTCGGCCGAGATCGTGGCCGGGGCGATCCAGGACGCGCAGCGCGCCCAGCTCATCGGCCACACGACCTTCGGGACGGGCACGGTCCTCAACGAATTCGGGCTCAAGGACGGCTCCGCGCTGCTCGTCGGGACCGTCGAGTGGCTGACCCGCGACGGACGACAGATCTGGAAGCACGGGATCGTGCCCGACCTCCCGATCGAGTCCGACCCGGCCGGGACGATCGTCGTGCCGAACTCCTTCGACAAGCTCGGCGCGGCCGGTCTGGCCAAGTCCGGCGACGCCCAGCTGCTCAAGGCGATCGAGCTGCTCAAGGCGAAGTAGGGGGTCAGGTCGCGGGCCGCGCCGCAACCGGACGCGCGGCCGGGACTCACGCGGCCGTTGAACGCGCTCGGCCGCTGAACGCGCTTCGGATACAACGGGCATTGCTTGGAGGCGGCTGGGACGTCGCGCCGAGCCCGTGCTGGATGCTTACGGTGCACGGATAGCACGGGCATTGCTGAGACGCCCGCTCGAGACGTCGATCCCAAGGCGAGGCGGCCGAATCCGTCTCCATGAGCGGCTCTCTAAGAATGCCCGTGCTAAGCCGCGTCGGATACGTCCTAGAGCAGCTCGCCGTGGGCCGAGGCGGTCGGCTCGCCGTCGCGGGGGCGCGGTTCCTCGCCGGGTCCGTAGTCGGATGTCGGCGGGGCGGGTTCGGTCGCCGTCGGGTCGGCCGGCGCCGGCCGGCCCCTGATCCGCCGCCGGCCTCTCCGCTGCGGGCCTCCGGACCACCCGCCCCGGGTTCGAGGACGTTCAGGGTGGGCATCGCCTGACCTTCGATCGCGCCGACACCGAACGGCACCCACTTGCTCGGGTCCTGGAGCCGGTGGGCCTCGGTGTTGCCGCGGCTGTGGATCTCGCTGAACCCCTTCGGCTCGATCCACATGCGCTCGCCCTCGAGCAGACCCAGGACGCCCGACTGTCCCGGCTCGGGGCGCTCGTGCTGGCAGTACGCGCATGCCGCCTTGTCGTGGGCCTGGTAGGTCGGGGGCTCCTCGTAGGTCGTGATGTAGCCCTCGTAGTTGCGCAGGACCACCTTGTGATCGGAGTAGCTGATCAGGTAGTTGGGCATGACCGGGATCTTGCCGCCGCCGCCCGGAGCGTCGATCACGTACGTGGGGACCGCGTAGCCGCTCGTGTGGCCGCGGAGGCCCTCCATGATCTCGAGCCCCTTGCCGACCGGCGTCCGGAAGTGGCCGGAGCCCTCGACGAGGTCGCACTGGTACAGGTAGTACGGCCGGATCCGGTTCTCGACCAGGCGATGGACGAGCGACCGCTGGATGTGGACGCAGTCGTTCACGCCGGCGAGCAGGACCGACTGGTTGCCGACCGGCAATCCGGCCCGGGTCAGCTTGTCGACGGCCCGGCTGACCTCGGGGGTGATCTCATTCGGGTGGTTGAAGTGGAGGTTGATCCAGAGCGGGTGGTACTTCTCGAGCATCGAGCACAGCTCGTCGTCGATCCGCTGCGGCAGGAAGACCGGGACGCGTGAGCCGATCCGGATGATCTCGATGTGGGGGATGTCGCGAAGGCCGCGCAGGATCGACTCGAACAGCTTCGGGGCGAGGGTCAGGCCGTCACCGCCAGAGATGAGGACATCGCGAACCTGCGGCGTCCGGCGAAGGTAGTCCAGCTGAGCTTCGTGATCCTTGCGATTGAAGTTCTGGGTCGGGTCGCCGACGATCCGCGACCGCGTGCAGTACCGGCAGTAGCTGGCGCATTGCGTCGTGACCAGCATCAGGACCCGGTCCGGGTAGCGATGGACCAGGCCGGGCACCGGCGAGTGGCGGTCCTCGGCCAGCGAGTCCTCCATCATCGCGGTGAACGCCTGCGACTCGCGCCCGAGGGGGATCACCTGGCGACGGATCGGATCGGTCGGATCCGTCGGGTCGATCAGGCTGATGAAGTACGGGGTGATGTCGACCCGGAACTTGTCCGGGGCGCTGAGACCCGCCCGCTCCTCATCGGTCAGCTCGAGGACCTGCTCGATCTCCTCGAGGTCGTTGACCCGGTGGCTGAGCTGCCAGCGCCAGTCGTTCCACTGCTCGTCGGGGACGTCCGCCCACAGCGGCGCGCGACGACTGACGGCCGGACGACCGTCCGGCCCGAGGACCCGTGCCGGGTCGCGTCGGTTCACGAACGGGACCTCGTCGGCGGCCTTGAGCGCAGCCTGGTGAGCGACCGCGGCCTTGATCTCCTGGGCGTCCACGCTGGCTCCTTCGTTCCCGGCCGGGACCGGTCAACGCATAAAGTCTATGCAGTCTGCAACTCCTGGCATCATACCGTCTGGGCATCGACGCGGTCCACAGCGCGGGGCGAGACGCCCGCTGGGACGACCTCGCGGTGCTGTCCACGACGGCGGCCGAAGGGTGCGCAGCGCCGGTGCGAGGACGACGGACCAACGAGCCGCACCGGGACAGTCCGGTCGGGAGAACGAGATCGAACGCGGGAGGGAGGCGATCGAGCTCGGCGTCAGTCCGAGGTCCGGGTCACTCCCCGATGACGGCCCAGAGGAAGCCCATCATGATGAAGAAGCCGGCGAACATCGCGATCAGCGCGAGGGCGCCGTAGGGCGAGCTCGCACCCTCGTGCGGGACGATCGTCAGGGCAGCGCCGAAGACGACGGCCCAGCCGACGAACAGGATCGCGAACAGGATCTTCGTGTTCGGCTGCTTGACGAACCGGCGGAGGAGCGACGGCCGGCCCTCGGCGGAGGCGGCGGCTCGCAGGAAGATGAAGACCATCAGGCTGGCGATGCCGATCGCGATCACGAACGCCACCAGCGACTCGGGCATCTTGCTGAACGGCGCCAGGAGCAGCTGCAAGCGACAGGCCTCCGCGGTGACCGGACGACGACGGCGGAATCCTAGCAGACGGACGATCGGCCGGGGCACGTCGCCGGGCGGTCGATCGCGGTCGCGGGAGCGATCCGGATCCCGGGGCTACGATGCTGCCATGCCCCGCCTGCGCACCCCCGCAACGCCGTGCGCCATCCGCCCCACGGCGGCCGCCGAACACCGACGGTGAGCGTCTTCGAGCGGATCGGCGAGCTCGTCCATCGCCGTCGGCGCTGGGTGATCGGGGCGTGGGCGATCCTCCTGCTGCTGGCGCTGCCGCTCGCACCTCGAGCCGCCTCCGCGTTGCGCGCGGGCGGGTTCACCCTCGACACCCTCGAGTCGGCCCGGGCCCGGTCGCTCCTCGAGAACGAGCTCGGCCTGCCGCCGTCCGCCCTGGTGCTGGTCTACTCGGGCAGCCCCGGGTCGGTCGGGTCGGACGCCTTCGAGACCGCCGCTGCGGCGGCCGCGGCGTCGGTCGCCGGCGCACCGCATGTGACGGGCGTCCTGTCCCACGTCATGGCTCCCGCGCAGGTCTCGGCGGACCGCAGCACGGCCTACGACGTCGTGCTCCTCGACCTGGCACCCGACGTCTCCCCGGACGCGCTGCCGGGCGTGCGCGACCGGCTCGCCGCACTCGCGCCCGGTCCGGTCAAGGTGGCCGTGGCCGGGGGACCGGCGTTCTACGGCGACATCCAGTCGGTGTCCGAGTCGGACCTGCGTCGGAGCGAGGTCGTGTCGCTCCCGCTGGCCGCCCTGGCCCTGCTGGTCGTGTTCGGCTCGGTCGTCGCGGCCGGCCTTCCGCTGGCGGTCGGCGGCGGTGCCGTCGTCGTCTCGCTGGCGATCATCTGGCTGGTCGCGAGCGTCACCCAGATGAGCATCTTCGTGCTCAACCTGGCCACCCTCCTCGGTCTCGGGCTCGGGGTCGACTACTCGCTGCTGATGACCAGCCGGTTCCGCGAGGAGCTGCGCCGGCGCGGCTCGGTCGAGACCGCCGTCCGGATCACCGTCGCGACGGCCGGGCGGGCGGTGTTCTTCTCGGGGCTCACGGTGCTGCTCGGTCTGTCGGGCCTGATCCTGTTCGACTTCCCGATCCTGCGATCGGTCGGGATCGCCGGGGCGATCGTCGTCGGGCTGGCCGTCGCCTCGGCACTGACCCTGCTCCCGGCGATCTTCGGCGTCCTCGGCGAGCGGGTCGATTCGGTCCGGGTCCGGCGGGTCGGTGAGGCAGACAGCGTGGACGGCCCCTGGGCGCGGCTCGCCCGACGGGTGATGGCCCACCCGGTCGCGGTCTTCGTGCCGACCCTCGCGTTCCTGCTGATCCTCGGTGCCCCGTTCCTGCACGTCCGGTTCAACGCCCCGGACGCCACGATCCTGCCCCCCGAGGTGCCGTCACGGGCCGCGTTCGACATCCTCGACCAGCAGTTCGGCGCGGGGCGATTCGCGCCGCTCTATCTCGCCATCCGGACGGACGGGTCGGCGACGTCGGCCGCCAACATCAGCGCCCTGTACGACTACTCGCGCCGACTGGCGGCCGATCCCCGGATCGACCGGGTCGACGGGTACGTCGACGTGGATCCGCGCCTGACCAAGGACCAGTACCTCCTCCTCTACGGCGCGCCGGGTGGCCCGCCGGATCGGTACACGGCGACGGCGCTCCAGGCGACCACCCGCGGCGACCTCACGGCCTTCACCCTGACGACGCCGTACGGCCCGAACGCCGATCAGGCGCGCGCCCTGGTCGCGGCGCTTCGGGCACCGGACGGGCCTCTGGCGCCACCGCCCGGGACGACGGTCCTGGTCGGGGGCGGTGCCGCCGATGTCGTCGACGTGGTCGACGGGGTCGGCGCCGGGTTCCCACGGATCGCCCTGTTCATCTTCGTATCGACCTACCTGGTCCTGTTCATGCTCCTGCGCTCGGTCGTCCTGCCGGCCAAGGCGTTGGTGATGAACACGCTGTCGATCGTCGCGGCGTTCGGGGCCCTCGTCTGGATCTTCCAGGACGGCAACCTGTCGGCGATCCTGGGGTTCCAGCCGCTCGGTTACGTCGAGACGACGCAGCCGGTCATCCTGTTCTGCGTCCTGTTCGGCCTGTCGATGGATTACGAGGTCTTCCTCCTGTCGCGGATGAAGGAGGTCTGGGACCGGACCGGGGACAACACCGAGGCCGTGGCCCGTGGGCTGGAGCGGAGCGGACGGATCGTGACGTCGGCGGCGCTCATCGTCGTCGTCGTGGCCGGATCGTTCGCATTCGCCGACATCGTCCTGATCAAGGCGATCGGTCTCGGCGTGGCCATCTCGGTGGCGCTCGACGCCACCGTGGTACGGGCTCTCCTGGTCCCGGCCACGATGCGCCTCCTCGGTGACTGGAACTGGTGGATGCCGGCTCGACTCGAGCGCTGGATCGCCGGTCGATTGCCGGCCACCGAAGCCGAGGCCGAGGCGGCGATCCGATGAGACGCCGGCTCGTGGTCCTGCTGATCGTGGCCGGCTGGGTCGTCGCCGGCTGCTCGGGACCGGTTCTCGCCCGACCGATCGCGAGTCGCGGTCCGGCACCGTCGACCTCGCCCACGCCGCCGCCGGCCGGCGACCCTCAGCCGATCCTCCTGCCGGCCGACGACGCTCCGCATCACCGACTGACCGAGTGGTGGTATTACACGGGACACCTCGTCGACGACAGCGGCGCGCGCTATGGCTTCGAGTACGTGATCTTCCGGGCCGAGCGGGGCGGGTTGCCGGTCAGCTGGGCCGCGCACCTGGCGATCACCGACGAGGGGCGCGACGCCTTCCACTACGCCCAGCGCAGCGAGATCGGCCCGCAGGTGGACCGGAACGCGATCATCGCCGCGGCGGGTGGCGATCCGCCGCCCGGCTTCGACCTGGCGATCCGGGCCGATGCCGGCGCACCGCCGGTTGCGAGTGGCGGCTCACCGCCGGCTGCGAGTGGCGGCGCAGCCACGAGCCCGGCCGCATCCTCGATCGCCTCCGGCACGAGCCCCCGCTCGCCCTGGCGGATGCAGGGCGCCGGAGGCCACGATCGGCTGTCCGCACCGGCGACCGCCGAGGAGGCGGCCGCGGCCGGGTCGCCGGGCGGGTTGGGCCTCGATCTGACCCTCGCGGCGACGAAGCCCGCGACGCTCCACCACGGCGACGGCTGGATCGACTTCGGGCCGGCGGGCGGCTCGTACTACTACTCGCGGACGGCGATGACGGCCGGCGGCAGCCTGACCCTGGATGGCCGGACGTTCCATGTCGACGGCACGGCCTGGTTCGATCACCAGTGGGGCGACTTCATCTCGGTCGGAGGTGGGGGCTGGGACTGGTTCGCGATCGACCTGGACGACGGGACGGACCTGACCCTGTCCCTCGTGCGCGCGGCCGACGGCAGCTATCCCCTCGTCTACGGGACCATCGTCGACGCCGGCGGCAGCTCACGGAACCTCGACGCGTCCGCCTTCACGGTCACGCCGACCGATCGGTGGCGGTCGACGCGGACCGGCGCCGACTACCCTTCCGGCTGGGTCGTCGAGCTGCCGGGCGAGGATCTCCGGATCGAGCTGACCCCGACCGTGCGCGACCAGGAGCTCGACACGCGGGCGACGACCGGTGTCGTCTACTGGGAGGGCTCGCAGCACGTCCGCGCGACCCGGGGCGGTGCGACCCTCGGCGGCGAGGCCTACGTCGAGCTGACCGGCTACGGCCCGTAGCCTCGGCTAGGGGGCCGAGGGTGCCGGCGGGATCGAGATCCGGTTGGCCGAGCCGAGGGCTTCGATCGCCTTCCGCAGGGCGTCTGCCGAGCCGAGCAGCTTGACCATCTTCTTGGCCGAAAGCTTGTACTTGGCGGTGTCGGTCATCGAGACGCCGAGCGCTTCCCGCGCCGCGGCGCGAAGGCCGGCGTACGTATCGCCCAACTGCGCACGGAGCGGCGCGGCCGCCGACCAGCCGTCGAGTCGATCGACCAGATCGCTCCCCCACGCTGCATCGGCCGCGACCTGACGGATCGTCGTGGCCGCGGCGCCGACGCTGAATCCACTCTTGAGCTGCCTGCGCAGGGTCGCCGCGGAGACGGACATGCGGTCCTCGACGGTGGCCGTCAGGCGGAGCGCCGCGGCCGCGGTCGGCGGGACCGGCCCGCTGATCAGCGCCGGGTCGACCGAAGGATCGATGCTGGCTGCTGCCGTGGCGCTGGCCGCCGGCACGGTCGCGGCCGCCGATGACGACCCGGGCAGCAGCGCCAGGCCGACCGCCAGGACGGCACCGATGATGAGGCCGCCGGCGCAGCCGGCGACCACCAGCAGGGCTCCGCGCTTGAGTGGGACACCCGCCAGCACGTGCAGCCCGCACCCCGGGCACTCGATCTGGAACAGGCCCAGCTGTCGTCCGCAGGTCGGACATGCCACCTGGGGACCGTGGGCCGCGTCCTCCGCCGGGTGGTCCCAGTCGTCGAAGGAATCGACCTGATCGGTCGGTTGGGCGGGTGCCGCCGGCGCCCCGGTCGCCCGATTGCGAAGGCCCCGAAGGACGTTGATCGCCATCGTCCGACTGTAGGCGTCCGATCGACCTTGGGCGACCGGACGATGGTCCCGTCGACAGGGGTACCCGTTCCGGTCCGGTCGAAAACGGGCCGAATGGCAGGGTTCACGACGGATCGCCTCGGACTAATATCACACTAAGTCACTACGCATTTTGGAGAGCACGATGAACCGTCGATCCGGCAAGCACGTCGCCCAGGCCGTGCTCGTCCTCCTGGTCGCGTTCGCCCTGATGGGCTGTTCGGCGCAGGCGCGTCCCACCTGGACCTATGCCGCCGCCGGGGCGGCCCCGGCCAGCGTGGCTCCGGCCGGCTCGGCGCCGACCGGTGTCGCGGTCGCGAGCGCCGTCCCGGCCTCGAGCGCCGCGGCGGCCCACGGGACCGGCACCCTCGCGATCGAGGCATTCGATCTCGGCTTCAAGCCGAGCGCGCTCACGGTCGATGCGGCCGGCACGTACGCGGTGACGTTCAAGAACACGGGCTCCATCGCCCACGACCTCACCTTCGCCGACGGGACCAAGATCGCCGCCGAGCCCGGCGCGACCGCATCGGGCAGCGTCAACGTCCCGGCCGCCGGGATCACCTTCATCTGCTCCATCCCCGGCCATGCCGATGCCGGGATGAAGGGCGGGGTGACGGTCTCCGGTCAGGCCGCGGCGGGCTCCGCCGACGACCATGGCGGACCGGCCCCGGCCACCAACGTCGCGGCCGACCCGAACGCCCCGAAGTACACCCTCTACGACGCCACGGCGCCGAAGGTCCTCGACGGGACGGTCCACGACATCGACCTCGTGGTCCAGGAGAAGGACATGACCGTCGCCGACGGCTTCGTCCAGGCGGTCTGGACGTTCAACGGGACCGTTCCTGGGCCGGTCATCCGGGTCCACCTCGGCGACACCGTCCGCGTCCACCTCAAGAACCCGATCACGAACAAGCTCTCTCATAGCGTGGACTTCCACGCCAGCCAGGTCGCCTGGAACGACGAGATGACGTCGATCAAGCCGGGCGAGGAGAAGCTCTACGAATGGCACGCCGACTACGCCGGCGTCTGGATGTACCACTGTGGGACCGCGCCGGCCCTCCACCACATCGCCAACGGGATGTACGGGATGGTCATCGTCGAGCCCAAGGACGGCTTCAAGCCGGTCGACCGCGAGTTCGCCCTCGTCCAGAGCGAGTGGTATCTCGGCCCGCAGGGGCAGCCCGTCGACCTGGCGAAGGCGTCGACCGGCAATCCCGCCCCGGACTACGTGGTCTTCAACGGGGTCGCCAACCAGTACAAGGACAATCCGCTCAAGGTGCCGACCAAGGGGACCATCCGGCTGTTCGTCCTCGACGCCGGGCCCAACATCGACAGCTCGTTCCACATCGTCGGGACGATCTTCAACACGGTCATCAAGGAAGGCATCCAGCTGACCCCGAACAACCCGGGCCACTTCGGCTCGCAGGCGGTCGACCTGTCGCCGGCCCAGGGTGCGATCATCGAGCTCGTGACCCCTGAGGACGGCCTCTACCCGATCGTGACCCACGCCTTCAACTTCGTCGGACGCGGCGCCCTCGGTCTCCTCCAGGCCGGCGACGGCGACCCGAAGAACTGAGGGCGAGCATTGCGAGCGGAACTGACCAAGCGGGCCGACTACGGCATCCGGGCGATGCTGGCACTCGCCCGGGCGGGCGACGACGGCCCGCTCAGCGTCCGACGGATCGCCGCCGAGATGGACATCCCGGCCCGGTTCCTGCCGCAGGTCATGACCGACCTCGGCCGGGCCGGGCTTGTCCGCGCCGAAACGGGCCGGAACGGCGGCTACCGACTCGCCCGGACGGCGGCCGAGATCGACCTGCTCGAGATCATCGATGCCATCGAGGGTGACAGCCGAAGGGTGTCATGCGTCCTCCGCGGCGGACCGTGCGACCCGAGCGGGGAATGCGCGGTCCACGCCGTCTTCTGGACCGCCCAGACGGGGCTGCGGGAGACGCTGGCTCGAGCCGACCTGGCGACGATCGCGGCACGGGGCCTGCCTCCCGGCGTCGCCCGCGCCTAGCCCCTCAGGGTGACGATCGATCCGATCGGAGAGCGACCAGCGCAACGAGCCAGCCCACGATCACGGTCACGCCGTACGTGACGCACCAGACGCAGACCGCGTGGATCACGAACAGCTCGAGGTAGGTCAGGTAGGCGACGAACAGGATGCCGACCAGGCCGAGGCCGTAGGCGGCGAGCAGGGCGCGTCGATCCGCCCGCAGGGCCCAGGCCAGGCCGAGGAGCGCGAGGAGCGCCGAGAACAGCGCACCGAGCACCGCCACCGGGACCCCGAAGACGGAGCTGTACTCGCTCTTGGCGACGTCCTCGCAGCCGTGGACCGGCCCGCACACCGGCAGTCCTCCGGACAGCTTCGTGGCGGTCAGGTAGAGGGCGACGAGCAGGCCGACCCCGGCGATCGCGGCGATCGCGAGACCGGTGCGCCTGGGAGTCACGGAGCGGTCGAGGGCGAGCTCGCCGGTGACCCGGACGGCGCGGTCGAGGACGAGCTCGCAGGAGCCCCGGACGGCGCACTCGCGGCGACCGTCTTGTCGAGAAGGGTCAGCAGGTCGTTCCACGAGGAGAAGTTGTCGAGCGAGATCAAGTGGCCGTTGATCGCCAGGCTCGGCGTGGACAGGACGCCCGCCTTCTGCCCGGCCGTGGTCTCGGCGGTGACCGCCTGACGCTGGCTGCCCCCGTCGTAGCAGGCGGACCAGGCCGCCGTATCGAGACCCGCGGCCACGGCGAACGCCTCGAGCCGGGCGCGGGTGAACCACCCCTGGTTCTCCCCGTTCTGGTTGGCGAAGACGAGGGGCTGGTACTCCCAGAACTTGCCCTGCTGGTCCGCGCAGCGTGCTGCGGAGGCGGCATCCTCGGATTCCTGGCCGAGGAACGCGAAGTCGTGGAAGGTCAGCTTCACCTTGCCGGTCGCCACGTAGCGGTCGATGATCACCGGCGCGACGGAGCGGCTGAAATTGCCGCAGGACGGGCACTGGTAGTCCTCCCACGTCTCCAGCGAGACGGGGGCGCTCGCCGACCCGAGGGTCCGACCGTCGCGTGGGATCCCGGCGGCGATCGGGGCCGGAACGGTGACCGACGGCAGCGGAGCGGCCGAGCCCGAGGTCGCGCCGGCGCCCGCACTCGTGCCCGGGCCGGTGCTGGCCGCCGGGCTCGGACTGGTCGAGCCCGTGTCCCCGCTCGCACTGCGCGGGAGGTTGAGCACGAGGATGGCCGCGAGGGCCACGACGACCGCCCCGATCGTCACCAGGGCGGTCGGTGAGCGCCAGGCCGGCTGGCTGGCCGACGAGTGCTTCGGCCCCGATCGGGCCTGCTCGGCCCGGAGCGCTTCGCGACGTTGACGGCGGGTGGTCGGAACGGGCGGCTGGGTGCGGCCCGGCTTCTTGGCGGACGTGGTCGTACTCCCGAGTCGTTGGGCGGGTCTGTAGCCTATCCCAGAAGGCCGCTCGGGCCGGTGTGCCATCCGGACCGCACCGCGCGGGCCGTTCGGCCCATCGGCCGGTGGGTCCCGGTTGCGCGCCTACATGAGACTGTGTATCATCTGGCGCCATGACCGACGCGACCGCCCTCATCGACGCCCTCGACCGTGCCGGCTACCGCCTGACCGAACCCCGTCGAGCGATGGCGGGGCTCATCTCCGACCAGGCGGGACACTTCACCGCCGCCGACCTGGTGGTCGATGCGCGGAGCCGACGGCTCGGGATCGGCCGCGCGACGATCTTCCGCGCGCTCGACCTGTTCGAGGACCTCGGCGTCGTCGAGCGGCTCGATCTCCCGTCCGGCGAGCATGCCTACGTGCCGTGCGAACCGATCCACCACCACCACGTGATCTGTTCCAGCTGTGGCCGGACCGAGGATGTCGACGACCCGGGGATCGATGCGGTGACCCGCTCGGTCGCCCGACGGACGGGCTTCCGGATCGACTCCCACCGGCTCGAGCTGTTCGGCCTGTGCCCGGCCTGCGCCGGGTCGGTCGACCCACGCTGACCGCGGGTCGCGAAGGACCTGCGATGCATCCGCCCCGGTCCCGTCTCCGCCGTTCGCTGAGACTCGATATCAGGTGCGCCGCTGCGTCGGCGATCGGCGTCCTTGTGGCCACGATGCTGGCGGCGTGCTCCGCCGCAGCGACGCCGGCCGCGTCGGGTGGCCTCAAGGTCGTGGCCACCACGACCGTCTTCGCTGACATCGTCGCGAACGTCGGCGGCGATCGGGTGACCGTCGATTCGATCGTCCCGGCCGGGGTCGGACCGGAGGACTACGAGCCCAGGCCCGAGGACGCCCGAAAGCTGGCCGATGCCGGTCTCATCGTCAAGAACGGCGTCGGCCTCGACGACTTCCTCGACCGGCTGCTCGATGCGAATACCCAGCACACGCCGATCCTCGTCCTCGGCGACGGGATCCCGACACTCGATGTCGACGGGGCCCCCAACCCCCACTTCTGGCTCGATCCGACGCTGGTCCGGGATCGCTACGTCCCGGCCATCGTCGCCGAGCTCGGCCGCCTCGATCCAGCCGGCAGGGCGACCTACGAGACCAACGCGGCGGCCTACGCCGCGAAGCTCGACGCCCTCGACACCGCGCTGGCAGCCAAGGTCGCGACCATCCCCACGACGAACCGGAAGCTGGTCACGTTCCACGACGCGTTCCCGTACTTCGCCCAGCACTACGGATTCGAGCTGGTCGGCGTCGTTCTCGCCAACGTCGGCCAGGAGCCGACGGCAGCGGACCTCGCCGCCCTCGTCGACAAGGTCAAGGCCGCCGGGGTCACCGCGGTGTTCAGCGAGGCGCAGTTCAACCCCAAGCTGTCCCAGACCCTGGCCGACGAGGCAGGCATCGGCCAGGTCGTCACCACCCTGTACAACGATGCGCTCGGGCCGGCGCCGGCGGACACCTATCTTGGGATGATGACCTGGAACGTGGACCGGATCGTGGAGGCGCTGAAGTAGATGTCGAGCCGATCGCAGGGTCTGGCGTGATCGAGGCGAACGGTCCCGCCCCGGCGCTCGGGGGTGTCGTGATTGACGACGGTGCCGTCATCGCCGCGGGCGGCGGACGGCTGGCGATCCGGCTGCACGACGTCACCGCCGGGTACGGCGCCCGGATCGCGCTCGAGGCGGTCGACCTGGAGATCGGCGCGGGATCCCTGCTCGCGGTCATCGGACCGAACGGCGCCGGCAAGAGCACCCTGCTCAAGGTCATCGGCGGCCTGCTCGAGCCTCGCTCGGGAACGGTCGAGGTGCTCGGCGGCCCGCCCGGCGCGGAGGCGCGGCGGGTCGCCTACGTGCCGCAGGCGGAGGCCGTCGACTGGCAGTTCCCGGTCACGGTCGAAGAGGTCGTCATGATGGGTCGGATCCCGCGGATCGGGATCCTGCGCCGGCCCTCGGCCGCGGACCATGCCGCGGTCGCCGAAGCACTCGCGACCGTGAGCATGAGCGAGGCGAGCCAGCGCCAGATCGGGGCGTTGTCGGGTGGCCAGCGGCGTCGGGTCTTCCTCGCCCGGGCCATCGCCTCGGATCCGGACGTCTACCTGCTCGACGAGCCCGTGACCGGGGTCGATGCGACCACCCAGGAGGACCTCATGGACGTCCTCGAGGCGGAAGCGCGCCAGGGCAAGACGGTGGTGGCCACGACCCACGACCTCGCCTGCGCCGCCCATCGCTTCCAGCAGGCGGTCCTGATCAATCGACGGGTCGTGGCCGCCGGACCTGCCAACCTGATCCTCGACCAGCGTCTCCTGGCCGAGACCTACGGCGGGCACGTCCTGGTGGTGCCCGGCCTGCCGAACGGCTCGGTCCTGCTCGACGACGCCCACCACCACGACGAGTCGGGCGGTGAGTCCCACTTCCACGAGGAGCTCGGTCGATGACGATCGTCGACCTGTTCGTCGACCCGCTCGCCTACGGCTTCATGCAGCGCGGCCTGATCGCGGCCGTGATGGTCGGGACGGTCTGTGCGGTCATGGGCAGCTACGTCGTCCTCAAGGGCCTCGCCTTCATCGGTGACGCGGTCAGCCATGCGGCGTTCCCCGGCCTGGTCATCGCCTACCTGATCGGGATCCCGCTGTACATCGGGGGCGCCGTTGCCGCCGTCCTCACCGCCCTGGCGATCGGCGTCGTGTCGCGCCGCGGGAACCTCCGCTTCGACACCGCGGTCGGGGTCCTGTTCGCCGGGATGTTCGCGTTCGGCATCCTGCTCTTCTCGACGATCAGGAACTACGTCGCCGACCTGTTCAGCTACCTGCTCGGCAACGTCCTCGGGATCTCGGCGGCGGATCTCGTCCAGATCGCCGTGCTCGGCCTCGTCGTCCTCGGCGTCATCGTGGTGCTCCGCAAGGAGCTGCTCTACGCGACCTTCGATCCAGCCGGGGCGGCCGCGTCGGGCCTGCCGGTGACCACGCTCGAGTATCTGCTCCTGGCCCTGCTCGGGATCACGATCGTGGTGAGCATCCAGGCGGTCGGGATCATCATGGTCGTGGCCATGCTGGTCACGCCCGCGGCCACGGCTCAGCTGATCGTCGTCCGGTTCAGCCGGATGACGATGCTCGCCGTCGTGATCGCGGTCGTATCGGCCGTCCTCGGCCTCTATCTCAGCTTCTACCTGAACGTCGCGTCGGGGGCGTCGATCGTGCTGGTCGAGACGGTCTTCTTCCTCGTGGCCCTGGTGCTCTCGCCGCGCCAGGGCCTGCTCGTCCGCTGGTCGTCGCGACCCGCCTGACGGGCGGCGTGGACCGAACGTACGGGGCGGGCTGAGAAGGATTCATCAGGCCACGACGAAACCTTCGCGCCGATACTCGTCTCGGACCAGGTGACAGCGCCTGCCACCGGGAGCCCCGATGTACGTCATCCGCCGACCCCACCGAACGCCGCCCGAACGAGCAGAGGGCGCACGATGCGTCTGAGCGGGCAGAACTTCCTGGTCCTGCTCGGGCTTCTCGGGGTCGGGATCGTCCTTGCCACGAACCAGATCGTGCCGGCCAGCTCGGCGCACCAGGCCCAGGAACGGGTGTGGCTGGCGGCCAGGGCCAGCGGGATCGTGACCTACCTGCTGCTGACCCTCCAGATCGTCTTCGGGATGGTCCTCAGCCACCCGACCAACCAGACGACCTGGAAACTGTCCAAGCGGCTGTTCCCCTGGCACGAGAACCTGTGGGTGTTCGTGCTCGCGTTCCTGGCTGTCCACATCGTCAGCCTCATCCTGGATCCCTACGCCGGCGTCGGGGTCGCGGGGGCGTTCATCCCGACGATGTCGAGCTATCGGAGCTCCCCGGTCGCGCTCGGGACGCTGGCGATGTACGCCCTGATCCTGACCGGCATCACGGCCCGCTACACGAAGCTCCTGCCGCCGGGGTTCTGGCTCAAGATCCACCGCCTGAGCATCGGCGTGTTCGTGCTGGCGTGGCTCCACGGGATCCTGTCCGGGACGGATACCCCGGCGCTGCGGGTGATGTACATCGGCTCCGGCCTGGCCGTCCTGATGGCCGCCGCCTATCGCTACTGGGTCGCCCGCAAGGCACGCCCGACGTTCTCGACGTCCCTGCCGGATCGCGCGCCACGGACGCGGAGTGCGCCCGGCGCAACTGGACCGGCGGCCGTCGAAGTGACCGGACCGGAGGTGGCCTCATGAAGGCGTCATTCCTGCTGTTCTTCCGACGCCTGATGGTCGTCGTCGCGGTGGTCCTCAGCCTGACGGTCGGCGCGATGGCGGTCGAAGCCGCCGCGGTCTGGACGAAATCGTCCGCACCGCTCACGGTCGCGCCGGTGTCCGCATCGAGCCTGGTCCAGCAGCTCACCGACGAGCAGACGCGGGCCGCCGCCCTCGAGGACCAGATCAACGCCCTGACCGACCAGACGGCGCAGCTGACCGCGGCGCTCAAGGATGCCAACACCCGCATCGTCCAGGACGCCAGGACGGCCAAGACCCTGCGCGACCAGCTGGCGGCGGCCAAGAAGAAGCTGTCGGCCCTGACCGGAGGCCACTGATGGGCGAGCCACGTCGACCCGTCCACCTGGCCGTGATCGTCGGGTTGTCGGCCGGAGCCTACGCCGTGTCGCTCGCCGGGGTGACCGCGCTACAGGCCGCCAGCGACCAGCAGCTGGACGCGGCGAACGGTCCGGCAGCGGATGCCGTCAAGACGCTCCAGGCCGAGCACGCCCGGCTCGACGACCGCCTGGCCGCGGCGGCGTCCACCTACGACGCCGCGACCGCCGCCTACGCGGACATCTCGGGCCAGCTGGCCGCGATGGAGAAGCGGCTCGGGAAGCTGGCCGTCGAGGTCCACAAGGTCCAGGGAAGCGCCTCGTGGACGCCGCCACCGCCGCCGGCGGCGGTCAGGCTTCCGACGGTGACTCGGAGCGGCGGCGGATCGTCGTCCGGGGGATCCGCCACGAAGCCCGCTCCGAAGCCGCCGCCCACGAACGGCTCGACGGGCGCGTCCGGCCATTGAGAGCCGAGGCGCCGGTCCGGCCCGCGCCTCATCTTCGAGCGTCGGGCGATGGGCTCGCCGCTCCGGCTGACCGTGGTCGGCGGGTCGCCCGATGACGCGGAGCGAGCGTGGACGCTCGTCGTCCGACGAGTTCGAGGCGACCGAGCAGGCGCTTTCGCGCTTCCGCGAGTCGAGCGACCTGACGACGGTCAATCGCGCGGCCGGGACCGGCGAGCTGCGGCGGGTCGATCGCCGACTCGCGTCGGCGCTGGCGGCGGCGGATCGGGCCGGACGGGTGACCGACGGACGGTTCGATGCCCGGGTGCTCGTCGACCTGGAACGACTCGGCTATACCGGTGCGGCGCTCCGGGCGGCGGGCTCGACCGTCCGTGGCGCCGCCGCTCGACCTGAGGGTGAAGCTCCGCCCCGGTGGCTGACGATCGATCCCCGGACCGACATGCTCGCGATCGCCGCCCCGGTCGATCTCGGGGGGATCGGCAAGGGCCTGGCCCTGCGCTGGGCCTGGCGCCGCATCCTCCGCGGCGGGCTCGTCGATCGACTCGGTGGCGCGCTGCTCGAGGCCGGAGGGGATCTCGTGGCCGGCGGAACGGCGCCGCAGCCCGGGCCGTGGGTCATCGGCCTCGAGGACCCCACCGGAGGGGATCGACCGTTGGCGACGATCGACGTCGAGGCCGGGGCCGTGGCGACGTCGTCGACCCTCGTCCATCGATGGACCGGCGACGACGGGCGGCCCGTCCATCACCTGATCGATCCGGGGACGGGCGAACCCGGCGGGGCCGGCCTCCTGGCAGTGACCGTCGCCGGTCCCGACCCGGCCTGGGCCGAGGTCTGGTCCAAGAGCCTGTTCCTGAGCGGGCACGCGAGCATCGCGTCGCTGGCCAGGACCCGCGGCCTCGCCGCCTGGTGGGTCGACGATGAGGGTCGTCTCGAGATGACCCCGGCGGCCCGAGCGCGGACCGGCTGGGTCGCGGCCGAGGCCTGAGCGAAGCTCAGCCCGACGCGGTGACCGTTGCGGCGAACGCCGAGGTCGAGCTCGTCCGCCGTCGGCATCCCCGCTCGAGCGCCGGACGCCGTCGTGGCCAGGGCGCCTGCCACCACGGCCCGACGGACGGCGGTCTCGATCGACTCGGCCCCGGCGAGAGCGGCTGCGAGCGCTCCGCTGAACGCGTCCCCGGCGCCCGTCGCGTCGACGGCGGCGACCCGATACGGAGCGATGTCCACGATCCGATCCCGGGTCACGAGCAGCGCGCCGTCGGCACCGAGCGTCACCACGACCGCCTCGGACACCCCCGGCCCGGCAGCCGACGGCTCCAGCAGGCCCCGAGCGGCCCGCGCGACATCCGCGGCCGCAGAGACGCCCGAGACCGAGGCCCGGCCGGATCGACGGGCATCCGTCGCGGCGAGCGTCAGCAGCTCACCCTGGTTGGGACTGATCACATCGGCCTCGGCCAGGAGCGTCCGGTCGATCCCGTCGGCCGGCGCGGGGTCGAGGACGGTCCGGGCGCCGACGGCGCGGCCAAGACGCAGCGCCTCGCGGACCGTGTCGACGGGGATCTCGCGACAGACCAGGACGACGTCGCCCGCACCCACCCCGATCCGTTCGTAGGCCGGTCCGACCGCCGCCGCCGCGAGCCGCGCGTTGGCCCCCGACGCGACCGAGATCGAGATTCTCGCCCCGACCGTCGACCAGGATGAGGGCGATCCCGGTCGCGCTGCCCGGGATGGTCGCGAGCGACGAGACGTCGATCCCCTCGAGGGCGAGCGCGGCTCGCGCCTCGGTCCCGAACGCGTCGTCCCCGACCGCACCGATGAACGCGACCGGCCGGCCGAGCCTGGCAGCGGCCACGGCCTGGTTGCCGCCCTTCCCGCCGTGGTGCCGCTCGAACGTCCCACCCGTCACGGTCTCGCCCGGGACCGGAAGGCGCTCCCCACGGAGGACGAGGTCGACGTTGACCGACCCGACGACGACCACCCGTCCGCCGCTCACGGGGCGGTCACGAGCCGGTGATGAACTCGCCGCCGTCGACCCCGATGATCTCGCCGTTGATGAAGTCGACGCCCTCGCCGCTGAGCGCGACGATCGTCGCCGCGACGTCCTGCGGCGTGGTCATCCGGCCGGTCGGGTTGCGCCGCTTGGTGATCGCGATCATCTCGTCGTGCTCGGGGATCTTGAGCAGGGCCGGCGTGACCGTAACGCCGGCGCGGATCGTGTTGGCGGTGATCCCCTTGCCGGTCCTCGCCAGCTCCATCGCCAGCTGCCGGGTGTGCGACTCGAGCGCGGCCTTGGCCGACGAGACCACCCCGTACGAGGGGACGACCCGGCTCGATCCCTCCGACGTCATCGAGAAGATCTTCGAGCCCTGCTCGAGGAACCCGCCGCGATAGAGGTCCTGGACCCAGTAGACGAGGCTGTTGGCCATGACGTCCTGGGTCATCTCCATCTTCTTGCGGTCGACGCCGGCCTTGGGGTCGTCGGTGATGAACGGGACGAGCGACCCGAACGCCAGCGAGTGCATCACGACCCGGACGTACGGATGGTGGCCGGCCGCCTCCGACCGATCGAACCGCTCCCGGAGGGTGGCCAGCGCCGCCCCACGCTTGTCATCGTCGGCCGCGTTCATGTTGATGAACAGCGCCTCGGACCCGGCCGCCTCGATCGCGTTCTTGACCTCGTCCACGTGGGCGAGCGCCGCCCGGAAGTCGAGGTGGATCCCGAAGATCCGATAGCCGGCCGCGGCCAGCGCCTTCGAGGTCGCCTCGCCCATCCCCGAGGAAGCGCCGAGGATGACGGCCCAGCGCTCGCGTTCATCGGTCATCGGTGTCGTTCCTCCGTGGATCGGCGTGACCGTGACGGACTCGGTCGGCGTCGGGGTCTCCGTCGGCCGAGTCTAGCAGCGGACGCTGGGCCGCCACGCTCCCGGTCCGTGACGTCCTGCACACATCTCGTGCCGATACGACGCGCGCGGTCGGGGTTGACGCCCGACCTGCGACCGCGCTACTTTGGCGCCGACCGAATTAGGTGATCGACGAAACAGCACATGAACAAGGTCTACCGGGCCCTGAGCGATCCGACCCGCCGCCGGGTCCTGACCCTGCTGCGCGAGCGCGACATGACGGCCGGCGAGCTGGCGGCGAACTTCTCCCTGAGCGCGCCGACGATGTCCGGGCACTTCTCGGTGCTGAAGGAGGCCGACCTCATCCAGGCCGACCGGGTCGGCTCGACGATCACCTACCGACTCAACGTGTCCGTCCTCGAGGAGGCCCTCCTGGCCTTGATGGATGCGTTCAGACTGGACCCCGAGAGGAGCCCCCGATGAACCTGCGACCGTTGCTGATCGTGATCGTCGCCACCGTGGCGGCGACGCTCGGTCTGGCGATCGTCGGCTGGATCCAGCTTCCGCCGGACGCCCAGGTGCCGATCCACTGGGGCGTCGACGGCCAGGTGAACGGGTACGCCCCGAAAGCCGTCGGGCTGCTGCTCATCCCGGCGGTCACGATCGGCCTGTCGGCCCTGCTCTACTTCCTGCCGAGGTTCGAGCCGCGGGCCCAGAACCTGGCCCGGTCGGGCCCGGCCTACGTCCGGATGTCGAGCGCCGTCCTGATCCTGATGGCGGTCGTCCAGCTCGTCCTCGTCGCCTCGGCGCTGGGTCGGCCGATCGACGTGACGGCCGTGCTCAGCGTCGGGATCGGGGCGCTGTTCATCGTCCTCGGCGACGTCCTCGGGAAGGTCCGAAGCAACTACATGTTCGGCGTCCGGACGCCGTGGACCCTCGCCAGCGATCTGTCCTGGAACAAGACGCACCGGTTGATCGGCCGGCTGTTCGTGATCCTCGGGCTCGTCGTCATCGCGACCGGGGTCATCGGCGGCGGGTGGCCGTTCTTCGTCGTCCTGCTCGCCGGGATCGCGCTGATCGTCGCGGTCGCGTTCGTGTATTCCTATCGGGTCTGGAAGGTGGACCCGAACCGCCAGAAGGTAGGGGAGGCCGGGTGAACGGGATCGATCCTCAGCTCCTCATCCTCCTCGTCCCGATCGTCCTGGTCGAGCTGGGATTGGCCGTCTGGGCGCTCTACGACCTGACCCGCCCCGGGCGTCGTGTCCGCGGCGACAGCCGCCTGATGTGGGGCCTGATCATCCTCCTCGTGTCGCTCATCGGCCCGATCCTGTACTTCGTGCTCGGACGCCAGGAGAGCACCGGCGAACCCGAGGGGCCGCCCGTCTGGCCGACCGAAGCGGCCGCCCCGGCTGCTCCCGCTGCGGCCCCGCTCGCGGCCCCGATGCCGGTCTCCCCGGTCGAGGCTGCCGTGGCCTGCCGCGGCCTCACCAAGCACTACCCGGGCGGGATCGTGGCTCTCGATCGGCTCGATCTGGACGTTCCCGCCGGCTCCGTGTTCGGCCTCCTGGGGCCGAACGGTGCGGGCAAGACGACGACGTTGCGCATGCTCGTCGGCCTCGCCCGACCGACCGCTGGGACGGCCACCGTCGCGGGCGTCCCGCTCGGCGACGAGCGGCTGACGGCACGGATCGGATTCCTCGACCAGGATCCGCGGTACTACGGCTGGTCGACCGGCCGGGAGCTGGTCGAGATCGTCGGTCGCCTCCACGGGATGGAGGGGGTCGAGCTGCACGACCGGGTCCACGAGGTCCTGGCCCTGGTCGGCCTGGCCGACGCCGCCGACCGGCGGATCGCCACCTACTCGGGTGGGATGCGACAGCGACTCGGGATCGCCCAGGCCCTCGTCAACCGACCGGCGGTGCTCATCCTGGACGAGCCGGTCAGCTCGCTCGACCCCGAGGGGCGGCGGGACCTCCTGGCGCTCATCGGCCGGCTGCGCGGCAGCGCGACCGTGCTCTTCTCGACCCACGTCCTGGCCGACGTCGAACGCGTCTGCGACCGGATCGCGATCCTGGATCACGGTCGTCTCGTGGTGGTCGGCCCGCTCGCAGGCCCTGCTCGATCGCTATGCCCTGCCGATCTACCGGATCGACCCCGAGCCCGGCCAGTCCGAGGCGGTCGACCGCCTGGCCGCGGCCCTCCGTGCGACGGACTGGACGATCGACGTGTCGCTCGACCTCGGGCGGCTGCGGATCACGGTCAACGACCCGGCGCGCGCGGCCCGGGAGCTGCTGCCGGCGATCGTCGCGGCCGGCGTCGCCGTGGCCGGTGTGGAGCGCGCCCGCCCATCGCTCGAGGACGTCTTCCTCCAGCTGACCGGGTCGGCCGGGACCGCGGCCGTCGCGAACGGAGCCGGTGCCGGAACGGTGGGTGCCGCATGAGCCGACCGGTCGTGCTCCTGCGCAAGGAGATCCTCGAGTCGTGGCGGACCCGTCGGCTGCCGGCCGTCCTGATCATGTTCATCGCCATCGGGCTGCTGGCCCCGCTCACCGCCAAGTACCTGCCCGAGATCATCAAGGCCGCGCTCGGCGACGAGATCACCGTCCCGATCCCGACCCCGACGGCCGCCGACGCCGTCCTCCAGCTCCAGAAGAACCTCGGGCAGCTCGGGGCGTTCGCGGCGATCGTCCTGGCGATGAACGCCGTCGTCGGCGAGAAGGAGCACGGGACGGCCGCCTTCCTCCTGACCAAGCCGGTCCGGCGCGGCGCGTTCATCGGCGCGAAGCTCGGCGCGCTCGGTCTGGTGCTGGGCCTGGCGGTCCTCGCTGCCTTCGTGGTCGGCTGGGTCTACACGGCGGTCCTGTTCGAGCCGCTGCCGGTCGCCGGCTGGCTCGCCCTCGGCGTCCTCAGCTGGCTCGGGCTGGCGGTGTGGGCCGCCATCACGTTCTTCGCCTCGACCGTCACGGGCTCGGCCGCCGCGGCCGCCGGCGTCGGCATCGTCGCGTTGATCGTCCTGTCGCTCGTGTCGGCGATCCCCCAGGTCGGCCGGTTCCTGCCGCCGGCGCTCGACGGTCCGGCGCTCGCGCTGGCGACCGGCGACACCGCCGCCCTCGCCGCGGACACGCTCGCCACGGCCGTCGGCGGCAGCGTCATCCTGCTCATCGCGAGCTCCGTCGGGGCGTGGCTGGCCTTCCGGCGCCAGGAGCTCTGATCGGCGACGCCCGGACGACAGCGGCACGCCACCCCGGCGTCGGACCGCGGCGGCCTCAGACGACGTCGTCCGAGTGCAGCCGAGCGATGGTCCCGGTCCCGTAGCCGAGCTCGGCCAGGACCTCGTCCGTGTGTTCGCCGAGGAGCGGCGGCGCGGACCGGATCGACGCCGGGGTGCCGGCCAGCTTGAACGGAAGGCCGACCTGGCGGATCGGACCGAGACGCGGGTGGACGATGTCGACGACCATCTCGCGCGCCCGCGCCTGATCGGACGTGAGCGCTGACAGGACGTCGTCGATCGGTCCGCACGGCACCTCCGCCTCGTCGAGGCGCCGCACCAGGTCGGCGGTGGATGCCGCCAGCAGGCGCTCGGCCAGGATCGGCCGAAGCGTCGTCCGATGCTCGACCCGAGCCGCGTTCGTCGCGAAGCGAGGATCCGTCGCCAGGTCGGCGATCCCCAGCGCGGCGCAGAACCGGGCCCACTGGCGCTCGGAGCCCACGGCGACGGCGATCGCCCCGTCGGCCGTGGCGAACGACTCGTACGGGACGATGTTCGGGTGGGCGTTCCCGCGCCGAACGGGAGCGACACCGGTCGCGAACGCGTTCTGGGCCTGGTTGACGAGGACCGACAGGGTCGATTCGAGGATCGACACGTCGATCCGCTGGCCCGCGCCGGCCGGCGAGCCGGCTCGCTCACGCCCGGCCAGGGCGGCCAGGACGGCCACGGTTCCCTGCAGCCCGGTGACCACGTCGGCGATCGCCACGCCGACCTTGGTCGGTTCGCCGCCGGCCTCGTCGGCCTGGCCGGTGATCGACATGAGGCCCGCAGCGGCCTGGATCACGAAGTCGTAGCCGGGTCGGCCGGCGTCCGGGCCGGTCGTCCCGTAGCCGCTGATCGCCAGGTGGATCAGCGCCGGGTTCAGCGCGGCGAGGGTCGCCTCGTCGAACCCGAGCCGCTCGAAGCCGCCGAGGCGGAAGTTCTCCACCAGCACGTCCGCCCGCCCGATGAGCCGCCGGAGGACGTCGCGGCCCGGCTCCGTCTTGAGGTCGAGGCGGATCGACCGCTTGTTCCGGTTGACCGCGAGGTAGTACGCGGCGACGCCCGGATCGTCCGGCGCGAGCCGGCCGGCACCGACCCACGGCGGACCCCAGGCGCGGGTGCCGTCGCCCTCGGGCGGCTCGACCTTGACGACGTCGGCCCCGAGGTCGGCCAGCAGCATCGTGCAGTACGGGCCGGCCAGGACCGTCGAACAGTCGGCGACGAGGATCCCGGCCAGCGGTCCCGACGGCCTGGCCGCCCCCGACGTCGACGGCATGGGCTCGGTCAGGCGGAGGGCGACTCGGTCGCCGCCTCGACGCCGCGACTCGACGGGTCCGTTCGTGCCTCGGCCCCTTGCTCCGTTCGGGCGGCGACAAGCCGATCGAGACGGGCGAGGTATGGGACCGCCCCGATCCGGGTGAGGATCTCGCGCGCCTCGACCTCGGCGAGCCGGGCCGCTTCCTGGCCTCGCGGAGCCAGGGCCACGACCTCGAGCAGCCCGAGGGCGAGATCGAAGTCGGCCCGGAGCTCGCGCAACCGGCGGGCGGCGTCGCGGTGGAGCTCTGCCGCGGCGGCCCAGTCGCCCTCGAGCGCCAGGATGCTGGCCGCCTCGACGTCCGCCTCGGCGTCGAGCGCCGGTCCGCGCACCCCGAGGGCGACGAGTTCGGCGTGGATCCGTTTGGCGTCCTCGAGATGCCCTCGAGCGACCGCCGCCCGGGTCGCCCAGAGCAGGGCGTATGGGCGGTTGAGGTGGCTGACCCGGGCGACCTCGAGCCCGGCCGCCTGGGCGTCGTCGAACCGGCCTTCGGCCAGCGCCGCCATCATCCTGGCGAGACCGAGGGCGGCCTCATAGATCGGGTCGTCCTCCGGGGCGTTCGACGCCAGCGCCTCGATCCGGGTGGCCGTCGGTTCGCCGCGGGTGGCGACGAGCTCGATGAGCACGGACTCCAGGGTGGCCCGGTCGATCTCCGCGAGCTCGAGCGCGCTGCTCTCGGTCAGGGCTTCGATCGCCCAGTCGAGCTCGCCCGCGGACAGGGCGGCCTCACCGGCGTTCGCCGCGAGGATCACCGCGACGTGCCGATACCCGAGCCGTGCCGCGAGCTCGTAGCCATCACGTCCGATCTCGAAGGCCTGGCGTGGGTCATAGGCGGCCAGGATCCCGCTCAGGGACACGGCGGCTCGAAGGCGCGTCAGGATGTAGCCGTTCGACTCGGCCAGCTGCTGGCCGGCCCGGACCAATCCGATCCCTTCCCACACCCGGCCGGTATGGGTCAGGCTCGCCCCCTTGGTGATGATCGCCTCGGCCAGGGTCGGGAGGAGGTAGAGCCGCTCGCTGATCGCGAGCGAGCGCTCCGCCCAGGCGATCGCCTGGTCGGGATCCTCGTGCAGTTGATGGGCGCGCGCGATCTGTGCCGTCATCTCGGCGATGATCGGCGTGTCGCCGAGGGCCTCGGCCAGGGTCGCATACGCGGGCTCGAGGATGCGCAGGGCATCGGACGACCGGAATGAGGTGATCAAGGCTCCGGCCTGGGCCACGGTCGCCCGGGCGATCGCGGCGGGGTCGCCGCCGGCCGTCTCGATCTCCACCGCTCGATGAAGGGCCACGTCCGCCTCATCGAACCGGCTCGCCGCCGCCGCCGCCGCGCCGATCCGCTCGAGGATGTAGGCCTCATCCGACGGATCGGTGGTGACCGTCAGCGCACGTCGGAGGAACGTGATCCCCTGGTCGTGCGAGCCGAGCGCGATCGCCCGCTCTGCGGCCGCCCGGAGGGCGATCCGAGCCTGATTGGCCACCGCCTCGGCCTCGTCGCCCTCTGGTGAAGCGAGATACGCGTCGACATAGTGGGTGGCCAGGACGCCCGCCGTCTCGTCGTCGCCCATCTCCTCGAAGTAGTGGGCGGCGGCCAGGTGGCGAGCCCGCCGGTCTTTCTTCGACAGGGTCGAGTAGGCGACCTCCCGAAGCAGGGCCTGGGCGAAGCCGAACTGCCCCCGTTCGGGGGAGCGAGGGTCGGTGTCGAGCAGCAGGACCTCCCGGCGAACGAGCGCCCGGAGCTGGGGCTCGAGCGCCTCCGGCCCGTCCCCGCGCAGCGCCGCCAGGGCGGAGACCGTGAACGTCTGGCCGAGAACGGACGCGTCCTGGAGGAGCGACCGATCGGTCGGCTCGAGCGCGTCGAGGCGCGCCGCGATGAGCGCGTGGAGCGTCTCGGGTACGGCCAGGTCGCCGAGGTCGCCGACCGGCCGGAGCGCGCCATCCTGGTCCTCGAGCTTGCCTTCGGCGACGAGCATCCGGACGGTCTCGACGGCGTACAGGGGGATCCCGCCGGCCCGCTCGAGGATCGCCTGGATGGCCCGCTCGGGGAGTCCCGGAACGAGCCCGGCCAGGAGCTGGCGCATCGCCGGCTCGGTCAGCGGCTCGAGCGACAGGGCCACGAAGTTGCGCCGACCGGCACCCCAGCCGGCCCGCCGGTCGAGCAGTTCGGGGCGAGCCAGGGTGACCACGAAGATCGGGTGGCTGGTCGACCATTCCAGGAGGTGGTCGATGAAGTCGAGCAGTCCCGGGTCCGCCCACTGGAGGTCCTCGAAGACGAGCACGGCCGGATTCTCCGTGGCGACCCGCTCGAAGAACGTCCGCCAGGCCGCGAAGAGCTCGTCCCGGTTGCGAGCCGACGCATCGCCGAAGCCGAGCAGAGTCAGCAGGGCGGCCTCGATCCAGCGCCGTTCGCTCTCGTCCGGCACGAACTGGGCCAGGGTCGTCGCGATGCCGGCCCGGGTCGTCGCCTCGTCGTCGGTCTCGGCCAGGCCGGCCCGCCGGCGGACCATCTCGCCGAGCGCCCAGAACGTCACGCCATCGCCGAGCGCGGGCGAACGACCTTCGTGCCAGTAGACCGTCTCGAGCACGCCGTCGATGTACTTGAGGAACTCCCACGCCAGGCGACTCTTGCCGATGCCACCCTGGCCCGTGACCGACAGCAGACGGGCGCGGCGTTCGCGCGACGTGGCGTGGAAGAAGTCCTTCATCAGGCGGAGCTCGTCGTCGCGGCCGACGAACGGAGCCTCCAGGCCCTCGCTCCGACCCTGGCCACCCCGCTTGGCCACGACACGGAGGGCACGCCACGCGGGAACCGGGGACGTCTTGCCCTTGAGCGCCTGCTCCCCGGCCTCTTCGAACACGATCGCCCGAACGGTCGCGCGCATCGTCGCCTCGCCGACGAGGACGCTGCCGGGGGGCGCCACCGATTGGAGACGGCTGGCGGTGTTGACCAGGTCGCCCGCCACCATCCCCTGGCCCGTCGCTCCGATGGTGACCGCGGCCTCGCCCGTCAGGACGCCCGCTCGTGCTTCCAGGCCGCGCCCGTCGGCGCCGGAATCGAGGTCCCGTACCGCCGCGACGAGATCGAGCGCAGCTCGGACCGCCCACTCCGCGTCGGCCTCGCGGACGACGGGCGTGCCCCAGACGGCCATGACCGCGTCGCCGATGAACTTCTCGACCGTCCCGCCGTACCGTTCGATGACCTCGCGCGCGGTGTCGAAGTAGCGTGTCAATAGGTCGCGCACCTGCTCGGAGTCCCGGTCCGCCGCCAGGGTCGTGAAGCCGACAAGGTCGGCGAACAGGACGCTGATGACCCGACGCTCGGTGGTGCCGCCGCCTGGGATCCAGCGCTCGGCGGACGCCGAGGGCTCCACCACGGTCCTCGGCTCCGCGACCGCCCGATCACCGGGACCCGCCGAAGCCGACGGTTCGAGCCTCGTGCCGCACTCGGAGCAGAACTTCGCGCCGGGCTGGTTCTGGGCGCCGCAGCTCGGGCACGCGGAGGCAAGACGGCTCCCGCATTCAGAACAGAACTTGGCCCCGACCAGGTTCGCGCTACCGCAGCTCGGGCAAGTCAACCCGGATCCTCACTCCCGATGTGGATGGTCCGCGCAGCGTAGCCCGACAGGCGGCGGCGCGTCGAGCGCTCCATGCGGCCTCGTCGGCTAGGATTCGCCGATGACCGAACCACGCCGCCGCACCCTGATGACCGTCCATGCCCACCCGGACGACGAGACGATCGGGACCGGCGGAGCGATGGCCCGGGCGGTCGCCGACGGCCACCGGGTGATCCTCGTCACGGGCACCCGGGGCGAGCTCGGCGAGATCGTCGTGCCCGAGATGGACACGCCCGACAATCACCGTCGCCTCGGTGAGATCCGGGCCGGCGAGCTCGAGCGGGCGATGGGCGTCCTCGGCGTGACGGAGTGGGAGAACCTGGGCTATCGCGACTCGGGGATGATGGGGACCCCCGGCAACCGCGATCCCCGGTCGTTCTGGCAGGCCCCGATCGACGAGGCTGCCGGCCGGCTCACCTGGCTGGTCCGCCGCTACCAGCCCGACGTCATCACCACCTACAACGAGTTCGGCGGCTACGGCCACCCCGACCACATCCGGACCCACGATGTCGGCGTCCGCGCGTACGAGCGGGCCGGCGATCCGGCCTGGTACCCCGAGCAGCTCGCCACCGAGCACGGCGGGTCGGGCGGCTCGGTCGAGGACGGCGGGCTCGCGCCGTGGACGCCGTCGAAGCTCTACGAGCAGGCCATCCCGGCATCGGTCCGCGTGCAGATGGCGGAACGGCTCAAGGCGCTCGACAAGAAGAGCTTCTGGGAGCCGCCGGACGACGCGACGCCCGAGCAGATC
Organism: uncultured Chloroflexia bacterium; assembly: GCA_963781845.1. Lineage (GTDB taxonomy): Bacteria > Chloroflexota > Limnocylindria > Limnocylindrales > CSP1-4 > Chersky-267. The sequence continues at coordinate 495,109 of CAWAHN010000016.1, forward strand.
GCGGAATTCGAGGCGTTCGCGGCGAAGATGCTCGTGCCCGACGACACGATCACCACCTGGCTGGACGTTTCCGGCGCGCCGCTCGAGAAGAAATGGGCGGCCATCCACGAGCACGTCACCCAGATCAGCGACCAGAGCCCCTTCATGCTCCTCGGCTACGAGGGCTGGCGCGACAGCTGGGCTCGCGAGGCGTACATCCTCCGGGAGTCGCGGGTCGAGACGACCCTTCCCGAGACCGACCTGTTCGCCGGCCTCGACTGATCGTCGACCTCGACCGGCCTTGGACCCCCGACCGGCCGTGGACCCCCGACCGCCTGAGGCGACCGACCAGGTCGGGTGCGGTCAGCGCGCCTTGAGCGCGTCGCGGATCTCTGTCAGGAGCACGACCTCGTCGCTCGGCCCGGCCGGCTCCTCGTCCTTGATCATCACCTTGGCGATGACGTACACGACGAGCGCGACGATGACGAACGTGATCACCGAGTTGATGAACGAGCCGTAGCGGATCGCGACCTCGGTCTTCGGGTCGCCGTTGACGGCGGCGAGCAGGACGATCTTCATGCTCGCGAAGTCGACGCCCCCGAGGACCCGCCCGATCGGCGGCATCAGGATGTCGTTGACCAGCGAGTTCACCACGTTGCCGAGGGCGACGCCGATGATGACGCCGATCGCCAGGGCGAGCGCGTTGGTCTTCAACAGGAATTCCTTGAAGCCGCTCATCGACCGTTCCTCCTCGTCCTGACGCTTACCAGGGAAGCAGCTTCCTCGAGGCGTCGAACAGCTGGCCCATCACCACGCGCCCCGTCCCGGCGGGATCCATGAAGTTCGGCTGCGACTTGTCCAGGATCACGTGGGGCCGGATCCGGACCTGGGCGAGGTCGCTGCCGCGGAAGGTGAGCTCGAGGGTGATCCCCTCCATCGTCGGCTCCGACCAGTCCTGGTCGAACACGAAGTTGCCGAGGGCGTACCAGATCGGCTTGCCCTTGTAGACCTCCATCGCGCCGACCCAGTGTGCATGGTTGCCGATGACCATGTCGGCTCCGGCGTCGATGATCGAGCGGGCCAGCGCCTGCTGCGCGGCGAACGGCCTGGGGCTGTATTCGGTGCCCCAGTGGGGATAGACGATGACCACGTCGGCGCCGTTGGCCCGCGCCTTCTTGATGTCGGCCTTGACGACCGCCCGGCTGAGCTGGGCGCTGCCGGCCGACGTCGGACCGGCGCCGTACGCCTTGGCGATGGTGTCGTAGCCGAGGATCGCCACCTTGACGCCGTCGACCGTGGCCGTGGCCGGCGTCCTCGCGGCCTTGAGGTTCGCCCCGGCGCCGGTCGACTTGATCTTGTACTTCTTGAGGTTCTTGACGGTGTCGATGATCCCCTGCGAGCCGGCGTCGCCGATGTGGTTGTTGCCGATCGAGACGATGTCGATGCCCGCCTTGGCCAACCCGGAGATGAGCTTCGGATCGGCCGAGAAGGTCGTTCCCTGGGTGTGGTAGCGGAACGCGTCCGGAGCCGGGTTCTCGAAGTTGGCGACCGCCAGGTCGGCCGACTTGATGAGGTCGCGGACGGCCCCGGCGTTGCCGGTCCGGCGGGTGGTCGGGACCGGGTTGTCGAGCGCCGAGCAGCACGTCCGGCCGGTGATCGTGGCGGTCCCGCCGTTGAACGGGAAGTCGGCGCCCTTGCCCTGGATCTTGACCACCTTGGCGACACCGCGGTCGAGCATGATGTCGCCGCCGGCGACCAGCGTCCAGGTCGAGCCGGGGTCGAAGGCCGGCTGGGTCCCGGCGGGCAGCTGGGCGTTCAGCGGCCACGCCGCCAGATCGGTGACGCGGTCGACCCCGAACAGGCTCTTCGTACCCCAGGCCAGGGCCCGGACGGCCGGGGTGACCTGCTCGGCTCGCAGGAACGCCAGCCGGTCGCGGTGCTGCTCCAGGTCCTTGATCAGCGTCGCGACGTCCTTCGCCCGGATGATCGTTCCGGCGGCGCCGGTGGCGGGCGTCCCGAGCGCGGTCAGGATGGCGTCCGCGTCGGCGTCGACCAGCTCGAGCGCGGCGTAGCCGCCCTTCTGGCCGGAGACCGCTTCCTTGACGTCGGCCGACCGGACGCTCGTCTCGGTCGAGCGGAAGTCCACGACGGGCACGATCGGGACGGCGCCGATCGCGCCGGGCGAGGGGGCCGGCCCGCCAGAGCCCGGCGCGGACGGCGACGCGTCACCGGGTCCGCCGCTCCCGGCCGGTGACGTCGATCCGTTCCCGGGGCTGGCGCCGACCGCCTGGTTCGAGGCGCCGGGGCCGCTCGGTGCCGGTGTCGCCGGCGAGCCCGGTCCAGGGCCGGCCAGCAGGATCACCCCGACGGCGAGGACGGCGACGACGCCGACCGCGATGGCGACCGGCCCGACCGCGATGCCACGGCGACCCCCATCGATCCGGTGGGCGTGGGTGCGTCGGCGGCGCGGTTCGGTCACTCGGGGAGTCTGCCAGATATGTCCCGCGGCATAAGGAACGCCCCGTCCGGGCGGGAGGACGGGGCGTAGGGAAAAGCGTCGATGGCGGACCCGACCGGATTCGAACCGGCGATCTCCAGCGTGACAGGCTGGCATGTTGGGCCGCTACACCACGGGTCCGTTGCAGCGAATGCGGAGGATAGCAGGTGGCGCTCGGGTTGTCGTCCGAGCGACGGGCTCGTCGGCCGGGCCGGAGGACCTCCCGACCGAACCTATACTGGCCGGATGCGCCTGATCGATCTGCGCTCGGACACCGTCACGGTCCCGACCGACGAGATGCGCCGGGCGATGGCCGCGGCGGAGGTCGGCGACGACGTGTTCGGCGACGATCCCACGGTCCGCGCGCTCGAGGAACGGGCGGCGGAGCTGCTCGGCAAGGAGGCCGGGCTGTTCGTCACGAGCGGCACGCAGGGCAACCTCGTCGCCCAGCTCGCGCACCTCGGTCGCGGCCAGGAGACGATCGCCGCCGAGAGCAGCCACATCGTCATGGACGAGGCCGCCGGCCACGCGGTCGTCGTCGGGACCAGCGTCCGGGCGCTTCGCGAGCGACCCGACGGGACGCTCGACCCGGTCGAGATCGATGCGGCCTTCCGCGACCCGAGCGATCCGCACGAGCCGATCAGCGGCCTGGTCGACCATCGAGAACACCCATGCCCATTCGATGGGCCAGCCGCTATCCGTCGACTACACCGCCGAGGTCGCCGGGATCGCTCACCGCCACGACGTGCCGCTCCACGTCGACGGAGCCCGGTTCTTCAACGCCGTCGTCGCGCTCGGCGTCACCCCGGCCGCGCTCGCCGGGCCGGCCGACAGCGTCACGTTCTGCCTGAGCAAGGGCCTCGCCTGTCCGGTCGGATCGGTCGTGGTCGGACCTCGGGACTTCATCTGGCGCGCGCGGCGGGGCCGGAAGCTGGTCGGTGGCGGCTTGCGCCAGGTCGGGGTGCTGGCCGCCCCCGGCCTGCTCGCCCTGCGCGACGGCCCGAGCGGGATGATCGAGCGCCTGGCCGACGATCACGCCAACGCCCGGCGGCTGGCCGAGGGTCTCGCCGAGCTGACGGCGATCGAGTCGCCCGGCGGGATCGCCCAGCCCGATACCGGTCCGCTCGACCCCGGTCGCGTCCGGACCGACTTCGTCGTGTTCAGGGTCGACGCGGTCACGGGCGGCCTTCCTCGACGCCCTCCGTGCGCGGAATGTCCTGATGGTGGAGTATCCGCACGGTCAGGTCCGCGCGGTGACCCACTACGGGATCGAGGCGGACGACATCGACACGACCCTGGCCGCCGTCGTCGCCGCCCTGCGCGAGACGGCTCCCGCGACCGCCGGGACGCAGTGACGACCGCCTGCCGGAGCGGCCGCCTCGGAGGACTCACGTGACACACGACGCGATCGACGACCTCGCGCTTCCCCGACCGGCTCCGGCGCGCCGAGCCCGGCCCGCTCGACGACCGGTTCTACGACCTCGTCGAGGCTCGCTTCCGACGGATCGTCCGCGATCACCCGGACTTCGCCACCTTCATCGGCATCCACACCGAGGACCACCGGCTCGGCGAACGGCGAGCGCGACGCGGTCCTCGGCGAGATCGCGGACGAGCGGGCCCACCTCGCGGCGGTCGAGGCGATCGACGTCGCGGGCCTGTCGCCCGAGGCGCGCGTTCGAGCGCGACCTGGAGATCCACAACGTCCGGCGCGACCTGTTCGACTCCGAGGTCCAGCGGTTGTGGGAGCGGCGATCGACCGCCCTCGACGGGATCGGCGATCCGCTGTTCGCCCTGTTCGCCCGCGACTTCGCCCCGCTCGCCGAGCGACTCGATGCGATGACCAGCCGGCTCGAGGCGGCGCCCCGGCTTCCTCGAACAGAGCAAGTCCCGCGCCGTCGTCCCCCAGGTCCGGCTGTGGCAGACCATCGAGATCGAGACGGCCGGCGAGATCCCGGCCCTGTTCGACGAGATCGGCGCCGCCGGCGCGGGCGTCCTCGCGCCCGCCGAGAAGCGCCGGCTCGACGCGGCGATCCGGGCGACCAAGACCGCGGTCGCCGACTATCGGACCTGGCTCGAGGGCACGCTCGCAGGCGGGAGCGACGACTGGGCGCTCGGGCGCGAGCGCTACGACGAGCTGGTCGGCGCTGCGCGCGTTCGACGGGCTCGATGCCGACGCGATCCTGGCCATCGGCGAGGAGCAGCTCGAGCTGAACCAGGCCGGCCGGATCGCCGCCGCCCGGGAGATCGACCCGACCGTCGACGAGAAGACGGTCGTCGGTCGGATCAAGAGCGACCACCCGGCGACGTTCGCCGCGGCCCTCGACGCGTACCGGGACGTGATGTTCCGCGCCCGGCAGCACCTCATCGACCACGACATCGTGACCGTCCCGGACGACGAGCGGATCGAGGTCATCGCGACGCCCGAGTACATCCGCAACGTCATCCCGTTCGCCGCCTACTTCGACCCGCCCAAGTTCGACGCGGACCCGAACGGGATCTACATCGTCACCCCGTCGGTCGGCAACGACGCCGAACGCGATGCGCGAGCACAACTACAGCTCGATCAGCAACACCAGCATCCACGAGGCGTACCCCGGCCACCACCTCCAGCTGTCGGTCGCGGGCAAGCACCCGAGCCTGACCCGGGCTCTGACCAACGCGCCCGAGTTCGTCGAGGGCTGGGGGATGTACTCCGAGCAGATGATGCGCGAGCAGGGCTTCGACGACGCCGCCAACTTCCGCCTGAACATGTACACCGACGCGATCTGGCGGGCCTGCCGGATCATCCTCGACGTCCGGATGCACCGCGGCGAGATCGGCGTCGACGACGCGATCCGGTACATGGTCGAGCGAACCAGCTTCGAGGACCGCGAACGCGCGCGCCGAGGTCCTCCGCTACACCTACACGCCGACCTACCAGCTCAGCTACCTGCTCGGCAAGGTCCTGCTCCTCCAGCTCCGCGCCGACGAGCAGGCCCGCCTCGGCGACCGGTTCTCGCTGCAAGGACTTCCACGACACGCTGCTGCGCAACGGGAGCCTGCCGATCAGCTTCCATCGCCGCCTCCTCGAAGGCGAGTCCGGTCGTCGCGCGCTCGGCGGCGGGCCCGGCACCGACCGGCTCGCCGCGCGCTAGCCGGTCGTGCAGGTCATCCCCGCGATCGACCTCGAGGGCGGCCGCTCGCGGATCGTCTACTGGCCCGGCGCCTCGACCGGCGAGGGGACGCCCGACCGATCGACCCGACCGGATCGTCGCCCGCTTCGTCGAGCAGGGCGCCCGCGTCGTCCACCTCGTCGACTTCGACGGGGCTCGAGCCGGGTCGCCGGTGAACCTCGAGACGATCGGGGCGGTCGCGGCGCGGGTCGCGGTGCCGCTCCAGGTCGCCGGCGGGATGGAGAGCGCCGACGCCATCCGGCTCGCCTTCGCCGCCGGCGCCACCCGGGTCGTGCTGGCGATGTCGGTCGTCGACGACCCGGCGCTGCTGGCCGACTGTCTGGCGGTCGCCGGCGACTGGCTGGCGGTCGGGCTCGATCCGCGGCCGGAGCGGCTCGCCGCGTTCCCGTGGAAGCGACCTGCGGTCCCGACCGTCGAGGCGCTGGTCGGCGAGCTCGTCGGGCTCGGCGTCCGACGGTTCGTCCTGGCGCACGGTGGGTCCGGTCCGGACCACGCCCTGCTGTCCCGGCTCGTTCGGTCGTACGATGCGGACATCCTCGTCGCCGGTGGGGTCACCGACCCGGCCGCGATCTCACGCGTCCGCGACGCCGGCGTCGCCGGGCTCATCCTCGGAGAGGCGCTCCTCTCCGGTGCCATCGACTACCCCGCCGCCCTGGAGGCTGCCGCATGATCCCGTCCCGTCTTCGTCCAGCGCTCATCGCGGTCGCTGCGCTCACCATCGCGGGGGTGGTCCTGACCGGCTGCGCGGTCGGCAAGACCTCGACGATCCAGTCGCCCGTGGTCGAGCAGATCACGATCGCACCATCGGCCGGGGCACCCTCCGCGGCGACTGGCGCCTGCCCGACCTCCCAGCCGGCGGCCCTGCCGGCGGGCGAGAAGCGGACCGTCACGATCGACACGCCCAAGGGCGCGATCACGATGGAGATCGACGCGCGACCTGTCGCCGATCGCGGCGGGCAACTTCGTCGCGCTGGCCGAGTGCGGCTACTACGACGGTGTCCTGTTCCACCGCCTCGTTCCGGGCTTCGTCATCCAGGGCGGCGAGGGTGCCGATCTCGGATACACGATCAAGGACGAGCCGGTGACCGCGAAGTACGAACGTGGGACCGTCGCGATGGCGCGGACGGACCAACCCGACTCGGTCGACTCACAGTTCTTCATCGTCCTCGACGATGCGGTCGGGCAGCAGCTGGCCAACACCTATCAGATCATCGGCAAGGTGACCGCCGGGATGGACGTCGTCGATACGATCGCGGCCATGCCCAATAGCGGTCCGCCCAGCAATACCGCGATCGACCCCGTCCCGATGACCAAGGTCACCGTCAGCAAGTAGGAGGCACCATGACCCGCGCGACCATCGCCACCGAGATCGGCGACATCGACGTCGAGCTGTTCACCGAGAGCGCGCCGAAGGCCACCCAGAACTTCGTCGACCTCGCCAACAAGGGCTTCTACGACGACGTCATCTTCCACCGGGTCATCCCCGGCTTCGTCATCCAGGGCGGCGACGGCGAGTTCGGCAAGAAGGCGACGCTCAACGCCGGCCGGGTCGGGACCGGCGGTCCCGGCTACAAGTTCGCCGACGAGCCGGTCAAGGGCAACTACGTCAAGGGCGCGCTGGCCATGGCCAACTCCGGCCCGAACACGAACGGCAGCCAGTTCTTCATCTGCACCGACGACCTGACCGGCCGCCTGCCGAAGAACTACACCCTGTTCGGCCAGGTGACCCGCGGGCTCGATGTCGTCGACAAGATCGTGTCGGCGCCGCGCAACTCGCGCGACCTGCCGGACGCGCCCGTGGCGATGACCAAGGTCACGATCTTCGAGGACTGAACCGGTCTCGGGGAGCGGCCGGGATCGCGCGCCCGTGCGCGGACGTGAAGGTGTGACGCCCGAAAGGTTAAGGAATTTTCACCACAGAACCTGACAAAACCCTTGGATTCAGGCCGCCTGACAGGTACAGTAAGGTCGCTGTGAAAACAGCCGCTGCCCCAGCTTCAAGGTCATGGGTAGGTAGGGTCAGGGTAGTCGGTGCAGCCGACGTGATAGATGCCTTTGTGGCGTGGCAGAAGAGTCCGTTTCGACGGACACCTTCACCGGGACAGCATCGGAGCGGTTCTCTTCGGAGGACCGCTCCGAACTTGTTTCTGGGCCCCGGACGGCAAGCCGCCATCGCCCGATGACGAGGAACCCGTACGCCGGCCGGACCCGTTCCTACACGCTCGTGCCGATCGCCAGTACCGGTGACCGGTTCTCCGACTTCGCCCCGTACGTAGCCTCGGTCAACAACCCCGGTGTCGTCGCATTCCAGACGACGCTGAGGGACGGCGGGTCCGGCGTCTTCACCGGGACCGGCGATCGGATCTCGGCGGTCACGGAACCGTCGATGGGTCGCCTGACGGAGGTCTGGAGCCACCCGGACATCGCTCTCGACGGATCGATCTGCGCCTACGCGACCCTCGCGTCCGGCGAACCCGGAGTGGTCCTGATCCGGGAGGGCGAAGTGATCAACGTCTCGCCCACGGGCGGTCCGCTGGGACCGACCATGAACGACGCCGGTCGAGTCGCCTTCCGCGCCGATCTGGAGGATGGCCGGGCCGGTATTTACACCGGTGACGGCAGCGCGGTCACCACGATCGCCGAAACGGGCGAGGACCTGAGTGCCTTCCAGGGCCTGCCCTTGATCGATGACCGTGGGGCGGTCGTGTTCAGGGCCGATCTCGAGACGGGCGGCGAGCGGATCTGCCAGGCAGCCGGCGGGTCACTGGTGACCGTCGTCGAGACCGGGGAGGTCTTCGCCGGTCTGGGTCGATTCCCGTGTGCGAATGCGACCGGCGACGTGGCGTTCAGCGCGACTCTCAGGGACGGGGGGTCCGGAGTCTTCGTCGCCTCGGGCGGCAGCATCGTCCAGAGGATCGACACCAGCGCTCGGTTCGCGAGCGTTCGCGGTGCCCTCCTCGACAGCAGTGGCGGGGTCGTCTTCTTCGCCACGCCGCCAGGCGGCACGCTCGGCGTGTTCAGCGGACCCGACCCGGCGACCGGTCGCATCATCGGCCTGGCGATGCCGCTCTTCGACTCGACGATCGTCGACTTCGCGCTCAACCCGGTGTCGATCAACGATGTCGGCCAGCTCGCGATCCGGGTCAAGCTGGCGAACGACCACCAATGGATCCTTCGAGCCGACCCGGGCGGTTGACCGCCCCGAGACCGAAGGAAACGACCGGCCTCGCGAGGAGACCGGCCGTTCGTTCGGACCGAGACGTGTCAGCGGGCGAGCCGCTGCCAGCTCGAACCGCCGCCCGGGTCGGGGAAGACCAGGTCCTTCCAGGTCCCGCGCTGTGGATCGATCAGCACGTGATGGCTGCCGGGCTCGCCCGGGATCTCCCACAGGATCGACCCGTCCGGTGACCAGCCGAACTCGGTTCCCCCGGCGCCGAGTTCAGGGCCGGCATCCACCACCGGACCCCCGTCGGAAAGGACGATCCCGAGCGGCATGATGGTCGAGTGATCGAGTCCCGAGCTGTCCTCCCAGCGCTGGAAGGCGATCCGGGTCCCGTCCGGCGACCACTTGATGTGGTTCTCGTAGACCACTCCCGGCTCGTTCGTCAGCTCGTGAGCCGACCCGGTCCCGTCGGCGGCCATGACGTTGATCCGGGCCTGGGTCCCTTCGCCGGACCGGAGCTTCAAGAACGCGAGCCTCGTGCCGTCGGGCGACCAGGACGGGCGCAGTCCGTCAGCGGCGACATCGGCGGTGGCGACATGAAGGAGCTGCGTCGGGTTCGACCCGGCGGCGTCCGCGACGAACAGGCTCTCGCCGTCGGCTGAATCCCGGATGAACACGAACCGGTCGCCGAGCGGCGGTCGGAACGCCCCGGGATCGACGTGAGCGTTCGTGACAAGGATCCGCGGCGCGGTCTTGCCGCTCGCGTCGTACAACCGGACGTCGTTGTTGGTGAACGAGTTCGCGACGATGGCGGCGCTGTCGGGGGTCCACTGGATCCCCCACTGGTCGGCCTCGAGCAGGGGGACGTCCGTGATGGTGCGGACGTTCGTGCCATCGGCGGCGACCACGACGAGGTCGGACCCGCCGGTCGACGCCTGGCGAAGGAGGGCCAGCTGTCGACCGTCCGGTGAGTACATCGGGCTGCTGTCGACCTCGGGCCCGGTCGCGATCGCGACCGACTTGCCGGTGACCGGGTCGCCGGCATAGATGTCGCCCGCCGACGTAGCGTAGGCGAACGATCCGTTGGCTCGCCAGGCCGAACGGAGCGGGGACTCTCGGTCGGCTACCGACATAGGCTGCCAGGCCGACGGCGAGGAGTGCGGCGAGAAGGGCCAGCAGGCCGACGGTCCGCCACGGGACCGTCCTGCCGGTCATCCTGCCGAGCGTGATGACGCTCATGGGGATCCACCTTTCAGGGAGGGTCCAGGCCGGCCGCTGACGCATCTGCGCGGTCTGCTGGACCACGGAGTCTCGGTAGTAGGGGATCGGCTCGATCAACAGATCGGCCAGCAGGTCGGGCAGCTCCTGCTCGAAGCGGCTTCGGGAGGTCATGCCAGCTGCCCTCCTCGGGCCGGGTCGGGAGCCTGCCCGGGTTCTCGGTCGGCCAGCACCGTCGCCCGCATCGACGCGAGCGAATAGTGCAGACGGGACTTGACGGTCCCGATCGGGATGTCGAGCGCCCCCGCGACTTCCTGAAGTGGCATCCCCAGGAGGTAGTGGAGCGCGACGACGGCACGATGCGCCGGGGTCGAGGTCCCGGAGGGCCCGATCGAGCAGATCGTGCTGGGCAAGGTCGTGCGAGAGGTCCCGCGTCGCGGGTGCGTCGGTCGGGATGAGCTCGACCTCGACCGGTCGCCGACGACGATGCCGGGCGAGGTCGAGGCAGGCGTTGACGGTGAGTCGGTGGAGCCAGGCGTCGAACCGATCCGGGTCGCGCAGGCCCGGAAGATCGCGCCAGGCTCGGATGAGCGCTTCCTGGACCGCGTCTCGCGCGAGATCGCGATCCCGGAGCACCAGTCGGGCGGTCGCGTCCAGCCGCGCGATGGTCAGGTCGACGAGCTCCGCGAAGGCGTCATGATCGCCTCGCTTCGCCCGTTCGACGAGACCGTGCTGGTCCACGCTGCGCCTCGACTTCGGCACGACCTGGGCGGTCGTACTCGACAGCGTATGGCGTCACCGTCGACGAAAAGGTTCACCGGTGACGTTCGCGGCCCGGCCACTCAGCCATTTTCAAACCTTTTCGGCGGCCCTCCACTCATGATGGGTGACACGTCCCACCAAGGGCGTGCGAGCAAGGAGATGAGGGTGGACCGGACGCTCATCGAAGCGGCACGGTCCGGGAACGAAGAGGCATTCGCCTCGATCGCCCGTGGCTCGGCTGACCGGCTCTACGCCGTTGCGCATCGGATCCTGCGTGACGTCGGACTGGCCGAGGACGCCGTGCAGCAGACCCTCGTCACGGCCTGGCGGCAGCTTCCGGAGCTCCGCGAGGTCGATCGGTTCGATGCCTGGATCCATCGGATCCTGGTCAACGCCTGCTACGCCGAGGCGAAGCGAGCGCGCCGATGGTCCGCCAACGTACGAATGCTGCCGGTCGACGGGCCGGCGACACCCGACACGACCCTTGGCGTCGCGACGCGCGACGCTCTCGACCGCGGATTCCGGCGATTGCCGCCGGAGCAACGCGCCGTCTTCGTGCTTCACCACTACCTCGGTTGGCCGCTGGCGGAGATCGCCGAAACGCTCGGCGTTCCGCTCGGGACGGTCAAGTCGAGGATCCACTACGCAACGTCGACCCTGCGCTCGGCCCTCGAGGCCGACGCCCGGCCTTCGACCCCAGCCTCGCGGGAGCGGATGGCATGACCGAGAACGACTTCGACCGGACGGCACGGCTCTGGCTCGAGGACGGGCCGACCGACATGTCCGATCGCGCGCTCCAGGCCGCCCTCGACGAGATCCACGTCACCCGACAACGCCGAGCCCTCTGGCCGGCGCGGAGGTTCTCTTCCATGGGAAACATCACTCGTCTTGCGGTCGGGGTGGCGGCCATCGTGGTCGTCGCCTTCGTCGGTATCGGTCTCGTTTCGTCCAGGGCCGGAGGCGCTGGTGGCGCCGGGGCGACTGCGACGCCGGCCCCCCGCGAACTGACCGTGGGCTCGATCGCCTCGCTCGAGCCCGGAACGTACGTCACGGCAGACCCGTTCCTGACGCGGGTCACCTTCACGGTGCCTGCGGGCTGGGGAGCGAACATGGGCGGGCCGTATGTCTTGTGGCTGGACCAGACCGCCGCCACCGGTCCTGCCGCCGTGTCCTTCTCGACCTTCGACAGTGTGTACGCCGATGCGTGTCACTACGACAAGGGACTCGCGCGTCCGACGCCTGGACCGACGGTGGACGCGCTCGCGACCGCGCTCGCGACCATGCCGGGTCTTGACGCGACGACGCCGACCGACGTCACCTTGGGTGGCTACCAGGGAAAGCAGCTCACGCTGACGGCACCGGCCAGTACTGCAGGCTGCACCTTGGCGCCCGACGGGTACGCCATCTGGCAGCTTCCACTGGGCGCGATCGATTCCATGACGCCTGGGGAGCGCGACCGGGTGTGGATCCTCGATGTCGATGGACAACGGCTTGTGATCGACGCTGCGGAGGTTCCAGGCCAGACCGCGGAAGCCAAGGCCGAGATCCAGGGCATCCTGGACTCCATCCGCATCGCGCCGATCACGTCACCGTCACCGAAGCCTTCGTGAACGAGAAGCGCCGGTAACGGCCCTCCTGACCGCTGAGCGCCGGGACGACGTTCCCGGCGCTGGCGCTCCCGTCACGATGTCACCGCGGGAGCGCCCTAAGGGGCGACGAGCCGCAACTGCCGTCACGGGAACCGGTGGTTGGGTCGGCGACCCATCGCCGAGCCTCGTGTTGCCGAGTGTGCCTGCGAATCGCGACTCGCAGGTGGGAACGGGTAAGATGGCCGCCGACGCTGGCCGAGCGTGCGGCTCAGCCAGCCGTCATCGACCGTCGCGGGGTCTTGCGCTGGATCTGAGCGTGGGCCCGCGCGCATCGCGCGCCTGTAGCTCAGTGGATAGAGCGTCGGCCTCCGGAGCCGAAGGTCGCAGGTTCGAATCCTGTCGGGCGCGCCATTTCAACCTTTTCGGGCAGAGCCAGCGCCAATCCGTGCGCGTAGGCCGCCTGGGTCAGCCGGACACCCACGATCACCGGGCCGGCGACCGTGATCCGGTCGTAGATGGCGTGCATCAGATCGCGCATTGTTCCGGCCGTCATGCGGCAACCTGCACGTCCGCCACGCGCTCGTCGGCGATGATCCGCCCGTCACGCATCCGGATGATCCGGTCGCAGGCGGCGCCAACCTCCTGGTCGTGCGTGACGATGAGCACGGTCTGCCCGCGCTCACGGTTGAAGCGACGGAGCAGGCCCAGGACTTCCGCGGCCCGGGATGAATCCAGGTTGCCCGTCGGCTCATCACCGAGGATCAGCTTCGGGTCGTTCACGAGGGCACGGGCGATGGCCACGCGCTGCTGCTCGCCCCCTGACAACTCCATCGGCCGGTGCCCCGCTCGCTCGGCAAGGCCGACCGACGCCAGCGAGGCGCGCGCAGCCACACGGGCTGCCGAACCGGACGTCCCGGCATACTCGGCGGCGAGGGCCACGTTCTCCTCGGCGGTGAGCGTCGGGACCAGGTTGAAGGACTGGAACACGAAGCCCATCGATCGAGCCCGGATGGACGTTCGCTCGCCGTCCGAGAGGGTCGTCGCATCGACCCCATCGATGCGCAGGGTCGGGGCCGGGCCGTCGTCGGTATCCGGCGCGTGGAGCAGCCCGAGCAGGTGCATGAGCGTGCTCTTGCCGGAGCCTGACGGCCCCATGATCGCCACCATCTCGCCGGCGGCGATGCTGACGTCAACACCCTGCAGGGCATCGATGCTGGTCCGGCGCGACAGCCGGTAGGTCTTGCGCAGGTCGGTCGCTTCGATCAGGTTCATCGTTCGCTCCTTCGTCGTTCGGTCGTTGGTCATTCGTAGCGCAGGGCCGACACCGGGTCGAGCCGTGCGGCAGTCCAGGCCGGGATGATCCCGGCCACCATCCCGAGGATCGTGCTGAAGCCGACCGCGAACGCCGCGGTCTGTGCGGTGAGGTCGAAGAGGACGGTGCCGCTCGATCGGCCGGCCTCGTTGACCAGGACGACGACCGCAGCGCCCAGGCCGAGCCCGATCAGGCCGCCCAGCAGCCCGATGACCCCGGCCTCGGCGACGAGCTCGCGGACGATGCGTCGCCGGGAGCCGCCGATGGCCCGCCGGATGCCGATCTCGCGGGTCCGCTCGGCCACGCTCATGGCCATCGTGTTGATCACCGACAGGCCGCCCACGATGAGGCTGATGGCGGCCACCCCGATGATGATCGCGTTGAAGATCACGGTCGTGGCGCCGACCGTCTCGGAGAACTCGGCGCCGGTCATGGTCGCGCTGTTCTCGACCGCGGCCTCGATCGCCGCGGCCACCGTCGTCGGGTCGGCACCGACTTCGGGGAAGACGACGATCTGGTTGGCCAGCTCGTCCGCCTGGAGCGACTCGGCGACGAGTGGGGGCAGGTCGCCCAGGTACAGCGCCTGGGCCGTCGAGAGCGGGATGAAGCCGTTCGTGTCGGGCGAGCTGAGGGTGGGTTGCAGGGTCCCAAGGACCTCGAAGGACTCGCCTCGGATGTCGACCGTCCCGCCGGCGACGACGCCGTACTTGCGGGCGATGGTCGACCCCAGGACCACGACGTTGCCGGTGTCCTCGGCGATGAGCTGGCGTCCCGTGGCCAGCTCGAGTGTGAACGTCTCGAACCCGGCGTCGGCGCCCGGGATGGTCCCGACCAGGAAGTCCGGCGCGCCGAACCCGATAGCGGGATCGGGGTCCCACGGGATCTCGACCTTGGGCTGGACGGCACCGACGCCGTCGAGGCCGGCGATGATCTCGACGTCGTCGAGGCGCATCGGCGACGAGCCGAAGGCCACGCCGTCGGTGACGACGATCTTGTCGGCGAAGTATTCGCTGCCCATGCCGACGAGGCCGTTGATCTGGTTGGCCAGCGAACTGAACACCACGAGTGCCCAGATGCCGATGGTGATGCCGGTGATGGTCAGGCTCGTGCGCAGCTTGCGCCGCGAGAGCTCTCGGAGGATTCGCATGACTACCCTGCTTTCAGGCTGAAGGGGGGATAGCGGTCGGTCACGAGCAGGAACGCGTAGGCGTTCACGCGCAGGCTCCACCGCCCGACGCCGACCACGTAGTTGAAGAGCGGCTGGGGATAACGCCCGGTCATGAGGATCGCGAACCAGGCGATCACGATGGCGAGGGCCGCTCCGATGATCAGGACGATCAGCGCGACGTAATGGGGGATCGCCAGGAACCACTTGACCAGTGGAAGCCAGCGGTTCAGGTCGCGATCGACCTCTGGATACTCGATCTCGAGGTGCACCGATTGCTCCTCGACAGTGGACGGATATCGGTCCGTGAGCAGGGCCACGTAGGCACCGACGCGGGCGCCGAAGCGGGTCAGCTCCCGTGCGAAGTCGAACCACCAGCGCGGGTAGCGCATGCGGATGACGATCATCAGCGCCGTGGCGAAAGCCAAGCCAGCGAGCAGTCCACCGCCGGCTCCGACAATTTGCTCACCGGCTGCGGTGACCATCATGTGGGTCCCGCTCCCCGTGATCACTCCGAGCACGATGGCAATCGGTATGACCCAGATCAGGCGAAAGAAGGTCGTAACCCGATCAAGGCGTTCGGGGTAGTCAATGGTCAGACGAGCCGCGTACGGCCCCACTGGCATCGCTGGCGCCGTCACGACGCCACACTCGCCCGCGTCAGCGCGGCCAGCGCGCCGCGGTCGCTGATGCTGATGATGACCTTGCCCCGGGCACGTCCGAGTTCCAGGTAGCGGATCGCCTCGGCTGCTTGGTCGAGGCGGTAGGTCCGGTCGATGACCGGCACGATCTTTCCGTCGTCTGTCAGCTGCGCAAGGACGAGCAGGTCGGCACTGCTCGGAGCGGTCGTGAACGAGACGATCCTGTGGCTCGTGAACCGCGTCAGCACCACGGCAGCCAGGATGTGACCGAACGGCCCCACCCAGCGGTTGGTACCGACGTATGACAGCAACAGCGTGCCCGTCGCGGTCAGCGCGCGTCGTCGAGCCGACAGTGAGTGGTTGCCCACAAGGTCCAGGATGACGTCATACCGACTGGCTGACTCCGTGAAGTCCTCGCTGGTGTAGTCGATGACGTGGTCGGCGCCGAGTGATCGAACCATCTCGACGTTCGGGCCGCTGGTCACCGCGGTCACCTCGGCGCCCAGGACCTTGGCGATCTGCACCGCATAGGTGCCGACGCCGCCCGAGGCCCCATTGATCAGAACCCGCTGCCCGGGCTGGACCTGTCCGGCATCGCGAAGCCCCTGGAGTGCGGTGAGCGCGGCCAGCGGCATCGCGGCGGCCTGTTGGAAGCTGAGGCTCGACGGCTTGGCCGCCAGGGCGGTGTCCGGCGCCGCGACGTACTCCGCGATCGCGCCGGGGACGCTCCCGTACACCTCGTCGCCGGGGCGGAAGGCGGTCACCAAACTGCCTACCGCCGCCACACGACCGGCGAGGTCCGTGCCCGCGACGGCGAACTGGGGTCGACGCGGGCTAAAGCCGAGTCCGGAGCCCGCGGCGCGCATCAGATAGGGGCGGCCGCGCAGGATGAGCCGGTCGGCGGTGTTGACCGACGCGGCATGCACGCGCACCAGCACGTCGTGGTCGCCGATCGTGGGCTGGTCGATGTCGCGCAGCTGCAGGTCATCGGGTGAGCCATAGGTTGGTTGAACGATTGCCTTCATGGTGGTCTCCTGCTAATGTACGGCGTACATCGCCAATACGGCGTACATTAGATGTACAGCGTACATACGTCAAGACCCAGGTGCCGAGAGGGATGCAAATGTTTGTCAAGCAACGATCGAGGACCAGACGACGAGTCCCACTCAGCCGGCAGCGAGTGCTCCGAACGGCCATCAAGCTCGCTGATGAAGGCGGAATCGAGTCGCTCAGCATGCGGAACGTCGCCCAGGAGCTGGGGGTATACCCCATGGCGCTCTACAACCACTTCGCGAACAAGGACGATCTGCTCGACGCGATGGTCGACGTGATGTACGAGGAGATCGACGTCACCGCCGGAGGGTCAGACTGGAAAGGGGCGATGCGTCAGCAAGCCAACTCGATCCGCGAAGTGCTCGCGCGTCACCGCTGGGCGCTGGGGGTGATCCAGTCCCGCGTCCATCCAGGCCCGGGCAACATGCGATACCACGACATGGTGATACGGGCGTTGCGGCAGGCTGGCTTCTCCGTCGCGATGGCCGTTCACGCCTTCACCCTGCTCGACAGCTTCATCTTCGGCTTCGCGCTGCAAGAGCAGACCCTGCCCTTCGAAAGCACGGACCAGGTCGACAAGTTGGCGATCGAGATTCTCAGCCAGTTCCCCGCTGACGACTATCCCTACCTCGCCGAGTCCGTTGCCGAGCACGTGGGCAAGGCCGGCTACGACTTCGCCAGCGAGTTCGACTTCGGTCTCGATCTGATCCTCGCCGGTCTGGACAGCCTCCGGGCGTCGCCCGACCGTGCCGATCCCATCGGCACGGCCTGACTGCGGAGCGAGAGTGGTTGGCGCATAGTCCGGCTTGAGCGAGCGATGGGCACTCGGGGTCGCGCGCGGGGGCTCAGCCTGCATTCAAGAGATCACGCTGGCTCCAGGCTCGGGACGACGAGCCAACCAAGGGCGCGGCCCGAATAGATCAGCTGCTCGGTCGTCAGTCCCGACCGCGCTCGTAGGTCGGCGAGGTGCCGCTTGACGGTGCTGGGCCTGATACCCACGAGTTCGGCCGCGTCGTGGACCGACCCGCCGGCGGCGACGTAGGCGGCAAGCACGTCCATCTGGCGCCGCGTCGCCTGCGGCGGAAGCACCCCGCGCTGGTACCCGTCCCTCATGCCAGCCGCCTAGCAGCGGCCAGCCACTCGTCGCGCCCCTCGATTGGGACGGTGTAGGTTGAAATCGCGCGTCCAACACCTGTCGGGCGCGCCGAACACATGTTCTCATTTGTGTCGTCTGGGACCCACCTGGTCGATCCTTCGAATCTGGCGGATCCGTAGCTCACTCTGTGAGTTGGGCACCCGCCGATGACGAAGCTGGGCGGGTCTACATCTGTGGCGCGCAGAGCAGGGATGGCCGACACCGGGGGCGGAGTTCGCGGACTTCAATCGCGCAGCCCCGGCGGATCATGTCGCCTCCCCTCCCCTGGCGCGCCGACGGAAGGCCGCCGGCGTGGTGCCGACACGCTTTGTGAAGTACGTCGAGAAGTTGGACGGATCGTCGAACCCCAGAGCACCCCCGATCGCGGCGATCGGGTCCTCTCCGTGAGCGAGCATCCGCTGCGCCTCGAGGACCACGCGCTCGTCGATCAGGGCCTTCGCAGTCAGGCCTGCGTTGGCCCGTGCGAGGCGGTCGAGGGTGCGGGTCGAGTAGCCGAGACGCCGCGCGTACGCCGCGACCCGGTGCTTGGTGGTGAAGCCATCCTCGATCGCGTCACGCAGCCGGAGGAAGTCCTCGGCGGGTTGGCGACGGGCCGTCCCGGGGGCAACCGCCCCAGCCACTAGCTCCAAGAGCAGCGCCGCGAGCGACCGCGCCACCAGGGCGGTCCCGAGGGCCTCCGGCACCCCAGCGGCGAGCGACGCACAGTGGCGCAGGTACGACCAGGCAAGGTCCTGGCCTGACCCCGCAGATCCCATCGGAAAGTCGCTGCGCAGCGCCATTCCCGTGGCGCGGATCCGCAGGAGCGTGTCCGCATCGAGAGCCTGGGGCGTGAAGAGCACCACCGGTCCATCGATCGCCGCGATGTCCCCCCAGTGCTGGACCTGGCCTGCGTGGATCCACATCGTTTCGCCTGGGGCGAGGTCGTATGCCACGAGGTCGACCGTGTGGACGGCCGAGCCGCTGTCGATTCGGATGAGGAGGTCGAACCCCAGGCGCTGTGGGCCGCGGAACTCCAAGAGGCCTGCGCGCCGGCGCATGGTCTCCAGGGTCATCACCTCGATCCCGGCCACGACCTCCCGCCCTGGGGCGAACTGGACGGGGCGGATGCCGGGTCGATCTGTCTGTCGCATTTTCACCATCGTACGCCCTGTCCCGACCGTGACCCACGAGATCTGGCGTCTTACGCTGACCATGCCGATCCAGCCGCTCGCACGATGAAGGACACCATGACCGCACTGACCTATTCCATCCTCGACAGCGCCCCGACGTCGCTCCACAAGACGAGCGTCCTCGTGGCCGGTGACACCGAGGCCCTCGTCGTCGACGCCGCCTTCACGCGCGCGGATGGCCACCGCATCGCGGCCGCTGTCCTCGATTCGGGCAGAAGGCTCCGCACCGTCGTCATCAGCGCCGGCGACCCGGACTTCTACTTCGGCGCCGAGGCCATTGCCGACGCGTTCCCCGAGGCCCGCTTCGTCGCCCCTGCCGACGTGATCGACCATATCCGCGGCAGCTACGACGGGAAGCTGAAGGCCTGGGCGCATCTTGGCGCCAACCTGCCGACAAGGCTCGTCGAGATCGAGGAGCTGGCGAGAACCACGCTCACCGTCGACGGCGCGCCGATCGAGGTCCGGCGCGGGAGCGACCTGCTCGGCGATCGCGCGTGGTTCCTGTGGGAGCCGGCGAGCCGCTCGCTCTTCGGCGGGGTGCTGCTGTTCGAGGGCCTGCACGTCTGGACCGCCGACACCGCCACGAGCGCGCTCCGCGCTGAGTGGGTCCGGGTCCTGGACGACCTCATGGCGCTCGCGCCCGACTTCGTCGCCGCCGGCCATCGGGCGGCCGGTAGCCCGACCGATACGACGGCGATCAGCCACACCCGGGCGTACCTCGAGCGTTTCGAGGCACTGGCGTCGGAATCCCGGGACGGCGCCGCGCTCGAGGCGGCATTGCTCGCCGCGTACCCGGACGCCGGCCTCCCGATCGCGGCCGGCCTCGGGTCCAAGGTGGCGAAGGGGGAGATGACGTGGGGCTGATCGAGTCCGGCGGGTCCTCACCCGCCGACGTCGTCCGCCGGCAATACCTCGCGTCAGCGGCCGGAGACATGGCAGCGCTCCGGGAGACCCTGGCGCCCGATGTGGAGTGGACCGAGATGGCCGGCTTCCCGCTCGGCGGGACGTATCGGACGCCGGAGGGGGTCACGTCGAACGTGATGGAGGCGCTCGGGCGCGAGTGGGACGGGTGGACCGCGCACGACGACACCTACGTGGTGGACGGCGAGCACGTCGTCGTCCTCGCCAGATACACGGCGACGCACCGCGTCACGGGCAAGGCGCTGGACTGCCGGGTCGCGCATCACTTCGTCGTGCGCGCGGGTCGGATCGTGCGGTTCGAGCAATTCGTGGACACCGCCCTGGTGCGGGACGCCGCGTCCTGACCGAACGGGCGGCAAGGCGGTCAGACGTCCCCTAGGCGCTCTCCTCGGCAGCCGGGTCCCATTCGCCAGCGCCCTCGATCGGAATCGAGCGGACTTGCGAGTGGGCATCCCCATGTCCGACTCCTGTCGGGCGCGCCACTGCAACCTGCCGGGTAGCGCGAGCGCGAATCCGTGGGCGTACGCCGCCTGGGTCAGCCGGACACCGACGATCTCACGACGCCGGCGGGGAATGCCAGGAGGAGCTCGACCTCCCTCATCGAGCCGCCACCGGGTTGACGGCGCGGACGTACCCCGTGAGGGGAACCGGGAGTCGACCTGGATCGGACCAGCGCGCCGTCATGCGCCAAGCGTGCGGTCGGCGGGCGGCGGTTTCTAGTTGGCCGATTTGGCCATGCCACTCAGCGCCGCGCCGATGGCACCAACGTTGCGGTCAGCCGTCGCCCTCGGTCTCGTCTCGCACGGGGGCCGCGGTCAGCTCGAACGTCACGCGATACCAGTTCGCGGTCGCGACCGACGAGCCGAGGACCGGCAGCGAGAACGTCTGTACCGATGACACGAGGTAGCCCTTCTTGCGCATCGCGTCGGTGTCCGACTGGATGCGTGCGGCGATCTTCTCCTCGGACTGGAGGCCCACTCGCACCCCCAGGAGTGCAAGCAGCGGTGCGAGGAGCAGGTTCACCCACACGAGGAGACTGTCCCGCCCGTACTCCTTCACGACCACGCGATCGCTGACATTCCGGCCGGCCAATCGCTGGAGGGCATGCCTCACCTGCATGTCGCCAACCTCTCGTTCATGGCCCAATTCTCGGTCACGCGTGAAAGGGCGACAACCGGCGCGAAGAGTGGGCCGGAGCGCCAGACCGGCCTCGCTCGCGGGAGACGCGCCGGCGCCAGAAGTCCGGCATCTCAATGCTGGAAAGGGTCACTACTCGTCGGTCTGCGACCCGCCGCTCGTGTGGATCCTCGCCTGTTCATCCGAAGAACTCCTCCAGCACCGGCGCCAGAACCTTCGGACTCACACCATGGGTCTGGCGGGCGAGCGTGCGAAGGTCCGCCTTGGGGATGGCCTGGCTGATCGCCTGGGCGGCGTCGCGCATCGCGGGCGATCCGGCGCCGCCGTGGATGACAAGCGTCGGCGTACTGACGCGCGAGAGGAGGGCGGCCGGCAGTGCGTGCCCCTCGCCCAGGACCTCGCTGTCGTAGCGCAGCGTCGGGGCCAGCTTCTCCAGCCCCTTCCACATCGGCATCTTCCGCATGGCCTGCACCTGGGCGTCGGACACCCCCACGGATCGGACGAACAGGGCGACAGCCTCGCCGTCGTGGCCAGCCGAGAGCGCCTTCTTGAGCGCCACGTAGTACTCCGCGGAGGCCTTTCGCGCGGCGCTGTCCACCGAGTAAGGCGCTTCGTAGATGGCCAGTTTCGTGACCCGCTTGCGCAGCTTGACCGCGGCCGCGATCGCGAGGGCCGCGCCAGAGGAATGGCCATAGAGGCACAACGGTCCCCCGACCGCGTCGGTCAGCGCCGCGATGTCCTCGACCTCCCGTTCGGGCGCATAGGATGTGGAGTCCGAGCTGTCGCCGCGGCCGCGTCGGTCGTAGCTCACGGCCGTGAACGTGGACGCGAGGAGCTTGGCGAGCTTGAGGCCGGACTTCCTTGAGTTCAGAGCGCCCAGGACAATCAGCACCGTCGGCCCATCGCCGACCGTTTCGTAGGCGATCTTGGTGCCATCTTTCGAGGTGACAAACTGCCGCATGCTGACCCTATGGCCGGACGTACTCGCGTAACCATCACCCGCTGTCCATTCTAGGCGCGACACTGCCGTCAGCCTGTCGCGGGCCCGAGCGCATGGACGAGACTGCGCCTAATCCTCCGGCTCGGCTGCGCCCTCAGGTTCGGGCAGGCGTGCGGCGAGGATCCACACCAGCTGCGCCGTCGTCTGCGCGCCTACCTTGGACCGAGCGTTCGCCAGGTGGTGCTTCACCGTCGAATGCGATAGGCCCATAGCGGTGGGCGGCCGCCTTCTCCGACCCGCCGATTAGGACCGCGGCGACCACGCCGACCTCTCGCTCCGTCGCGCGCTCGGCAGAGTCACGTTCGACCCGACTTTGTGCCCTCATGCGAGCTGCCGCGCTGCGGCGAGCCACTCATCCCGCCCCTCGATCGGGATCTCAGCGCAACGGCCAGGCCGTGGGCATAGGCCGATAGTTGAACGACTGATATCGAAGGCGTCAGCGCCAGAATTCCGTAAGCTTCTCGGCAAGGGCGGTGCCTTGGTCATGACCCGCCTGAGCAGCGGGCAGACGAAGGGACGGGTCCATCGCGCTGGCGCCGAACAGGTGCTCGGCGTCGCTGTCCGGAACGATCGTCTCGACGCGGCTGCCGTGTCCGCGGAGGTCGTCGACTTGTGCGGCCAGATGCGTGCCCCAGTCGAGCGGTAGCAGGGTCCTGCCACCGAAGGGGGCCAACACGAGCACGCGCCCGTACCCGGCCGCCAGATCGGCATTCTCGGCGTTGGATCGATAGCCGCCATCGATGTACAGGCCATCCCCGATCCGATAGGGACGGCCGCTGGAACAGCTGGCCGCGACGGCGTCCGCGAGGTCTACGCCGCCCTCGCGGTCGAACACGACGGGTTCACCGGTCTGGGCATCGACGGCCGTGATCAGGACCCTGCGTTGCGGCCAATCCTGACTGGGCAGCCTCGCGGCGACAGTGGCGCGCCACTGTGCCTGCCAGGAGCTGTCCGCCGCAGCATCCATGGCGACCGCCGCCGCGCCGATCCTGCGCCGCATGTCAGCCGCATCCTCGGATGCCGCGATGATCGCTGTGATCCTCGCAAGGTGATCCACCACGGGCTTGGCCACGGCGCGTCCGGGATCCGACCCGGCCGGGACCGTGCCTGGCTGGGGCGCGGCGGCGACGGTGGCGGCGTACAGGTCGGTCGGGTTCGTGCCCGCAATCTGCGCGGCGGTCGTCGAGCCGGCAGACGTCCCGATCGTCAGGTCCGCCGTGGTCACGTCCAGCCCGGCTTCGTACAGGCCGGCGATCACGCCGATCAGCCACGCGTTGCCGGTCGATCCGCCCCCACCGAGAACGAGCGCTCGCTCCCCGGCGTGGAGCGCCGGCGAGGTTGCCTCGATCTGCGGCTGGTCCCGGGAGGAACGCGGCGCGTTGGAGACCACCGACGGATTGGCGGACGTTGTCGAGGGAGAGGTGTGGTTCAAGGGAGTCGCCTTTCGCAGTCTGCGGGTCGGGCGCTCCCGGGGGCGACTACCGCAGTCGCGTGAACCTCGAAGGCAGGGGGGCGCCCGGTATGGATATAGCGTTCACGGGTCTCACCTCCTGCGTGCGGATTCCGACCGCGAGACGCTAGCACAGTGCCGAGCCGGCGCACAACCGGGTTCGTGCCCACCCCCGAGTAAACCGCGATCCTGGGTTCGAATCCCTCCTAAGCGGGTCGGGCTTCGTCGGGCTGACCCATGCGATCGGGTTCGGGCAGCCGCCGCGCCAGGATCCAAACTAGCTGCGCCGTCGTCTCCGCCCCCACCTTTGACCGCGCGTTGGCTAGGTGGTGCTTGACCGTCGAGTGCGCGAGCCCGAGCCGGTGAGCCGCAGCCTTCTCCGACCCGGCAGCTACCACAGCGGCAACGACGCTGACCTCGCGATTGGTCGCGCGCGCTGCGACGCCGTCGACGGCCCGACTTCGCCTCCTCATGCGCCCACGCCTGCCGCCGCGAGCCACTCATCGCGGCCCTCGATCGGGATCTCGTAGGTTGCTAACGCGCGCCCAACACCAGTCGGGTGCGCCACGAACACTTGCATTCGTTCGCTTCATTGGGATGTCCCTGACCTCGACCGCAGAGCGAAGACCGTCGAGCCAGGCAAGCAACGATCGGGCGCCCGCCGCGTCATCATGGCAATGCCGTCCGCCGGTCGGCGGACGCGTCCGGCCGAGGCGCCCAATGGAGACCACGCGATTCCAGATCGGACGACACCTGGTCGTCGCCATCGCGATCGGAGTGCTCGCCCCGTTCACGCTGTGGGCGTGGCCGTTCGCCATCGCAACCGGGATCGTCATCGGCACAGCCGACGTCGAGAAGAGTCACGGCCAGACCGCGTCACGCTCGACGCGGTTCGTCCGCATCGTCGCCGTAACCGGTGGCGTCCTGGCGATGTTCGTCGCGGGCGCGTTCGTCGGCGGCATCATCGCCTTTCTGGTCGCCGCCCTCGCCGTCTTGTCGGAGCGGATCGCGGCCGATGCTTCGCCGACCGACCGGAACCTTGCCCGGATCCTGCTGCTCGTCGGCGGCGCACTTGGCTGGATCGTCCTGGGGGTCGCCCTCGGGCTCCAACTCAACGTTCGCATCGGGGCTTGAGCCTCGCAGCACCCCTCTCTCATGCCAGTCGCCTGCCTGCCGCGGTGATCCACTCATCGCGGCCCTCGATCGGCATCCGGTAGGCTGTTAGCGCGCGTCCAACACCTGTCGGGCGCGCCATTTCAACCCTTTTCGGGCAGCGCCAGCGCCGATCCGTGTGCGGAGGCCGCCTGGGTCAGCCGGACACCCACGATCTCGGGCCCACGACCGTGATCCGCTCGTAGATGGCTGGCATCAGGTCTGCCTTCTCCTTCGGTACGTCTAGCCCTTCGCCGGTACGACAACTCGGGCGAGGTCCAGCGCTTCCTTGACCGAAAGCGTTCGCCCGATCCCGGTGGCGCTCTCGAGATCGTTCCCGGCCAGCCCGGCCTTTGCGCGCTCGACGTATTCGCGTCCTGGATCATCGTCCGAATACACGTTCATGATGCGCAGCAAACAGGCGAGGGCGCGGTGCGGCGGAGCGCCGGCGGTGGCCGACCGTCATCATCCCGGCACGCGGCGGCCCGATGAATCACTTCGGGCGTCCGGTGCATCTATCGGGCATGGTGACCGTGACCGGCAGCGCGACGGAGACTTCGGCAGGTCTGATTCGCCTGGCCGCCGAGGGCGATGAGATCGCCTTCGCGCGCATCGTCGACGCCCACCATGCCGACATGAGCAGCGTCTGCTTCGTCGTCACCGGCGGAGACGCCGACCTCACCGAAGAAGCCGTCCAGTCCGCTTGGCCGATCGCGTGGCGCAGGCTGGACACGATCCGCGAACCCGAGCGACTTCGACCGTGGCTCATCTCGATCGCGGTCAATGAAGCCCGGCAGCTGGCCCGTCGCCGACGCCGAGGGCGGGTGCTCGAGATCTCGGTCGCGTTGGATCCGACCGCGACGACTCCGGATCCCGCCTCCCGCACCGGCGACATCGACCTTCGCAACGCGCTGGCGCGGCTGAAGCCCGAGGACCGTGCGCTCATCGCGCTGCGCTATGTCGCCGGCTTCGACTCGACGGAGCTGGCACGCGCGATGGGCATGACCCCCTCCGGCACGCGTGCCCGACTGGCGCGCCTACTCGGCCACTTGCGTTCGGAGCTCGGCGATGGATGAGATGACCGGATTCGAGCAGCGCTTCGAGGACCGCGTGCGACTCTTCGCTCTGACGGGTGTCCGACCGGTCGACTCAGCCGACGTGGCCCATGCCGTGGCCGTCGGGCGGCCACGCGACCGGACGGTAGGCGCGTCGCTGCGATGGCGCGGCGTCCTGCACAGTCGCAGGACCTGGTCGGTCGCGCTTGCCGTCGGGCTGCTCGTGGCCTTGCTCGGCGGAGCGCTCCTGATCGGGGCCCGCCTGCTGCCGACACCTAGCCCGCTCCAGCCGCCGCACGTGCATGGGATGACCGCAGGAGGCCCCGGGCTCGTTGCCGTGGGAGCCTACGACGCCTATGACGCTATGGCCGACATCTGGACCTCATCCGACGGTCGCACGTGGAGTCGCGTCATCGGGCAGGAGCTTGGGCCCGGGGTCATCAACGACGTGACCTGCGGTGGGCCCGGGCTCGTCGCCGTGGGGGACGGAGAGGGTGACGGCTCCGCTCGGGGAGCGGTTTGGACCTCGCGTGACGGACTCGCCTGGAGCCGCGCGCCCGACGACCCGGTCTTCGGTCGAGGGTGGATCAAGGCGGTCACTGCTGGAGGACCAGGATTGGTCGCGGTCGGCTTCCCCCACCGCGCCTGGTTCTCCCCCGACGGCCTGACCTGGACCCGTGCGTCAGTTCCCCCCGTGCCACCCGATGTCTACCCGGGCGACAACGGACAGACTCCGCAGGTCTACTTGGACGACGTCGCCGCGGCTGGCGATCGCCTTGTGGCCGTTGGGGGCATGATGATGAACGACGAGTCCCACCAAGCAGTCGTTTGGATCTCTGCCGACGGCATGACCTGGACGGATGTGCCGCTCGACCGGGAGGTCTTTCCTCTCCGAAGTTCCATCAAGGAGGTGATCGGAGGTCCGGACGGCTTCATCGCCATCGGCGCCGATGACCCTGACGGACCGCCGTCGATGTGGACCTCCCCTGACGGACTGCACTGGAGTCGGGCGGATCCGACAACGAGCCATTCCGCTCTACCCAGCGCGAGCCGCACGCCGGCCGCCTGTCCCTGAAATCGATCACGGCCGGGACCGCCGTCGGCCTCGCATGCTCCTTGGCAACCGCTAAGGACTCGCGGGGCAACGACCGAAGTGTCGCGCGGCTCAAGATCTCGGGAGGCGGACCGACTAGACAGTTTGCCCGGTTCCCGCATCTATAGGGTGTGACGAGACTGCAGCCCGTGGTGGCCACCGGTAGTCACGCGAGCCCGATCGCCGCCGATGCGGCGATGGTGACCGAGCTCCACGACGCTCACGGAGCGGCCCTCTATGACTTCGCGCGCCACCTGGGCTTGAGCGATGAGCAGGCGGCCGATGCGCTCCAAGAGGCGATGCTGCGCCTCTGGCGCGAGCTCCAGCGTGGCAAGTTCATCGAGCACCCGCTGGCTTGGCTCTACCGAACGGTGTACCGACTCGCGATGGAACAGCATCGCTCGCCCGACGGCTCGCAGCTCGCCGGGTAGGGCACTGATCTCACGTCCACTCGACCTAGGCTCAGACCCCGTCGTGCTCTTCGAGGACGTCGACCCTGCCGGCAGGAACCGTTCGTGGGGAAGGCTCCCACATGAGTAGGCGCGCGCCCATCCGCGCAAGAGAGGCCGCCGCGGTTCGCCGGGCACCCATGATCTCGGGGCTCTGAGCCGGAAGACCCGGACCTTCAGCGCGCGAAGGTCAGGTGCGTGGTCCCGCTCGGGGCGACTTCCGACGTCACGCTGTAGCCGTCCTCGAACCCGCGGAGGTCGTCCCACAGCCGGATACCGCGGCCGAGCAGGATCGGGACGATGGCGACATGGAGCCGGTCGACGAGTCCTGCCTTGAGGAACTCGCGGACGACGGTCGGGCCGCCGCCGATCCGCACGTCCTTGCCACCCGCGGCCTCCAACGCGAGGTCGAGCGCCTCGCGGGGCGTCGCGGCGAGGAAGTGGAACGTCGTGCCGCCGGCCATCTCGAGCACCGGGCGCGGCCTGTGGGTGAGCACGAACACCGGGACGTGGAACGGAGGCTCGTCGCCCCACCAGCCGCGCCAGTCCGGATCGTCCCCGGCGGCGTGGAGCCCGAACATGCCGGCGCCCATGATCTCCGCGCCGACCTCGGCGAAGTACGCCTCCGCGTACTGGTCGTCGACGCCGGTCGTTCCCTCGCCGGACGTCTCGTGCAGCACCCGGGCCCGGAACGTGCGCGTCGCGACGTAGGCCTCGACCAGGCGCGCCCAGTCGGGCCCGAACGGGTTCTCGGGGGTCTGGTCGGTCGTTGTCGCGAAACCGTCCAGGGAGATGTTCAGGTCAACACGCACGGCCATCGACGTCCCTCTCATGCGTCTGCTTGCACACTCGCTCATTGTGCCGTGGGTCTCTGCCGATCGACCGGGTCAGTCCCCTTGCATTCCGAGGATTCGTTGGTGCATACTGAACCGCATGGTTCAGTATACGAGCGGCCGACTCGATGTCTCGTTCGCCGCGCTCTCGGACGCCACCCGACGCGGCGTTCTGGAGCAGCTCGGACGTGCCGACGCTTCGATCACGGATCTGGCCCGAACGTTCCACATGACCCTCACGGGCATGAGGAAGCACGTCGGCGTCCTGGAGCAGGCCGAGCTCGTCACCACGGAGAAGGTCGGGCGAGTACGGACGTGCCGGCTCGGCCCGCGCCGACTCGAGGAAGAGACGGGATGGATCGAGCGGTACCGCCAGCACTGGAATGCACGCTTCGATGAGTTGGACAAGGTCGTCGAGGAACTGAAACGGAAGGAGAAGGTCGATGGACGCAACGACAGAGAGTGAGCCCACCTCCATGAAGAACGACACGACGGTGGAACGGAAGTCCGAGCGTGAGCTCGTGGTCACGCGAACGCTCAACGGCCCGGCGCGGATCGTGTTCGAGGCGTGGACCAAGCCCGAGCTGTTCGGCGGTGGTGGGCGCCGAAGTCGATGGGCATCGTCCCTGCGTTCCTGCGAGATGGATGTTCGTGTCGGGGGCAAGTACCGTCTCGAGTTCGAACCCGATGCTATGGCGTTCTTCGGCACGTACCTCGAAGTGACACCGCACTCGCGCCTCGTGTGGACCAACGAGGAAGGTGGTGAGGGTGGGCCGGTCACCACGGTGACATTCGAGGAAGAGCGCGGCAAGACGCTGCTGGTCATGCACGAGCTCCATCCCTCGAAGGAAGCTCTCGACGCTGCCGGCACCGGGGCGACGGATGCGATGGTCGAGTCGTTCGCGCAACTGGACGAGCTTCTCGTCCACCTTGGCGCGAGCGGTAGGGTCATGAATGGAGACGCCGACCTATCCAGGGGCTGACATGATGGCGCCCGCTAGTCGAGAGTCGGCCGGTAGACCTGGATCGTCACACCGCCGGGGGTTACCCGCGATCGCACGAGGTCGAGCGCTCTGGCCGGGCCGGCATCGGGGAACAGCCGGGAGCCCTGGCCGACGATCACCGGGAAGGTGAACAAGACGATCTCGTCGACAAGGTCGTTGGCCAGGAGCCAGCGAACCAGGGCGCCGCTGCCGTGGACCTGGAGCTCACGTCCTGGTTCCGCCTTCAACTCGCGGATGGCGGCTGCGAGGTCACCGGACAGGACCGTCGTGTCCGCCCAGCGCGGGTCGGCAAGTGTGGTCGACACGACGTATTTGGGCTTCGTGTTCAATGCCGTCCAGATCGGGCTGTTGCCCGGATCCTCCCAGCTGCCCCAGGAGCCGGCGAACATCTCGTAGGTCCGGCGCCCGAACAGGAACACGTCGGCCCGCTGGAAGATCTCATCCATCTCGGTCCCGGCCCCGTCGTCGAAGTGGGCCCATCCGCTGCGCTCGAAGACACCGACTTCGGCTACCCCGGCCACCGGTGCGCCGGGCCCCTGCATCACTCCGTCAACGGACAGCTGCGTGATCGTGGTCAGTCCCTTCATCGTCACAAGACTCCTCTCGCGGAGCTTGGCCCGTCGGCGTACCTGGGGCGGCCGCTCACCCTCGCGCTACTGCGATCGCCGGGTGGGCCGGTAGACCTGGATCGTCACCCCGCCGGGGGTGGACCGCGCTTCGACGAGCTCGAGCGCCATTTCCGGGCCGTTGTCCGAGAACAGTCGCGTGCCCTGGCCGACGACCACGGGAACGGTGAACAGGGTGATCTCGTCAACGAGGTCGTTGTCAAGCAGCCAGCGGACCAGGACGCCGCTGCCGGGGACCTGCAGCTCGCCACCCGGCTTGGCCTTCAGCTCGCGGATGGCCGCCGCGACGTCACCGGAGAGGACGCTCGTGTTCGCCCACGCCGGGTCGAACGGCGTGGTCGATGCCACGTACTTGGGCCGCGCGTTCAGCGCCACGCCGATGGGGTGGGCGCGCAACTCCTCGATCGCTCCCCAGGAGCCGGCGAAGATCTCGTAGGTCCGCCGGCCGAACAGGAACGCGTCGGCGCGCCCGTAGATCTCGTCCAGGACCGCGGTGGCCTCGCCGTCGAAGGTGTCCGTGACCCATCCGCCGCGCTCGAATCCGCCCCGGCGGTCCTCGTCCGGCCCGCCAAGGCCCTGCATCACCCCGTCGACGGAGACGTTGGTGTTGGTCGTCAGCTTCATGACGTCCGTTCCCTTCCTCCTGACCAAGCCGGGGTCGTCACCGGGCGAACTCTTCGGTATCCCGGCCACGGGTCGCTCGGTGCGCGTCACTGGGATCAACGTCGAACGGATCGAGGCGGGTCGGATCCAGGAGATCCGGCACGTCGAGGATCTGGCTGGCCTGATGCGTCAGATCGGGTGACCTGATCGACGAACTCGGCGCGCGCGGGTCCGGCCGGTCGGGACCGGGTGGTCGGGCGCGGTCGTTGCGGCGCTCATCGCTTCTTCCCCCCGAAACCGGGGATGGCCGTGGCCTGCTTCATCCATGACGCGAGCTGGCGTTCGTCGAGGTCGTCCAGCGATGCAAGGTCCACGCCGCGCGAGTCCTTGCCCATCCCGATCGGTTTGACTGGCGGAACAGGCGTGAGTGCCGTTCCGCGCCCGAACGTGAGCTTGACGTGGCCGGCGAAGCCGCCGCACGAGAAGCACCAGCCGTCGCCGACGCCATACCAGGCCATGCCCCACTTCACGCTGCGCTGCAGGGTCGGCAGCGTCTCGGCGGCCAGGGCATCGACGCGTTCGGCGATGGAGCGTTGCGGCTGCGGCAAGCTGCCGATGTAGGCGAAGACCGGCTTGTCGCCGACCGCGGCCTTGGCGGGGCTTGCCCTGCCGGTCATGGCGGCCGGCAGGGTCGTGAGGACGCTGCCTTGCGCGGCCGTTCGATCGGCGGGTTTGGGTGCCTTCGACGTCATCGCTGAGAAGTCCTCTCGACTGGCGCGCGGGCGAACCGGCGGCCGGATCATCGTAAGCGACGTACCGAGTCGCGGTCGTCCGGTCGGAACGAGCCGCGCCCATGGAGTCCATCTTCGCCGCCTACGCGCTCGGAGCGAGCGCGCTGACGATCGGGCTGGTGGTGCTCCTCCACGTGCTCGAGCCGGAGTTCGACCCGTCTTGGCGGATGCCCAGCGAGTACGCGCTGGGCCGGTACGGCATGGTCATGCGCGTGGCGTTCATCGCGGCGGGCACCGCGGTCATCTCGGTCGGGGCAGCGCTCGCGTCGGTGGCGTCGCCGGCCAACATCGGGCTGTTCATCGTCGCGCTCGGACCGATGGGGGCCGCCTGGCGCCGGCCGACGGCCGCGGCTCACCCGCCGTTCCCATCGGCTGGCCGATCCGCGTAGCCATGCTCGCCTACTTCGGCTGGGTGGCACTCGCAGCGGTCACGGTGCTTGTGTAGGGAAGCACTGCCGATCCGCGCCTTAGGGCGTCGCTCACCGGGCGTGACGCCGTGCGCCGCGGTCCGGTTCAGCCGCGAGGAACGCCAATGGGGAGCAGTTCCCGGGCAAGGGTGTCGGTCAGCCAGGCCTGATAGCGTTCGTCGCCCCAACCTCGACCGAGGACCAGCAGGTCGTAGACCGCAAGCGAGCACAGCGTCCACGCGATGTCGATCGCGGTGTCGACGTCGAGGTCCGGCCTGAGGGCCCCCCGGTCGGCGAGCATCCTCACGAACCGCCCCTGCCCATCGAGCCGCCAGGCCTCCATCTCGTCCCACAGCCGCCGGAGCTCGGGATCGCTCCCCCTGGCATCGCGGAGGGCGCGCAGCAGCGGACCCGCACGGCGGTGGATCCCGGGCTGCGTCGCGGCATAGCCCGCCACCTGCTTTCGTGGATCCGGCTCCTCGCGGATGGCGCGGATCGCCGGGCGCTCCTCGACAGGGACCTCGGCTCGTCCGGCGCCGCCCGCCAGCAACGCCTCCACGGCTGCCCTGAACAGCGCGGCCTTGCTGCCGAAGATCCGGTAGACCGTCTCCACGACGACGCCGGCCTCGCTCGCGATCGCGGCGAGTGGGACGCCGTAGCCGCGTTCGCGGAACAGCCGACCGGCGGCCGTCACGATGTCGCGTCGCGTCTGCGCGGCCTGCTCCGCGCGTCGCGGCGACTGGTAGCGACGACGGGTCTTGACGCTCTCGGCCATTTCGTGCAACTCTGACTGATGTGAAATCATGCTGGCTTGCGTGATGATAGCGGAGGAGCGTCCGATGTTCGCAGTCGTGGTCCGTGAGGCGGGCGATGCGGCACAGATCGATGGAAGCGGCAGCATGGTCAGCGCGAACGTGGCGCCGCGGGTCCGCGAGGCCCCTGGCTTCGTCTCGGCACTGTGGATGACCGACGGAGCCGGCAGGACCCTCAACGTGCTCGTCTTCAGCTCCGAGGAGGCCGCGCGCAGCGCCCTCGAGGCGGCGCGCGCCGCGCCTCGACCACCGTTCATGCACGTCGAGTCGGTCGACGTGTTCAGCGTGCTGGCGAGCGCGTAGGCGGACGACAAAGACTCTTCTCGCGCTTTGCCCGTCGGCGTACCGGGGGCTCGCCTGTCGATGTGCTCACATGACAGGAAACAGTGTTATGTGTGACACTCATGTTACAATCGCTCGGTGGATCATCGCACCAGGCATCTGGCGTTCGCCGACCGAGTCGGCCGCTTCTACGCCCACCAGCACGGCTTCCCCCCGATGGCGGGCCGCCTTCTCGGCTACCTCCTGGTTTGCGAGCCTGCCGCGCAGACGATCGACGAACTGAGTGATGCCCTGCTGGCGAGTCGGAGCGCGATCACGGGCGCCATCAAGCTCCTGGAGAGTTACCGCATCGTGCGTCGAACGCGAACCGCCGGAGAGCGAATGGACCGCGTGAGCCTGGATCCGGCTAGCCAGCAGCCACAGAACTTCGATGTCGCGATCCACGAGGAGCAGGCGGCCCTGTTCCGCGATGGCTTTGCGCTGCTAGCGGACGCGCCACCTGAGCGGCAGGCTCCGCTTGCCGAAATGGCGGCCCTATCCGAGTTCCTCGCCCGCAGACTGCCCGCGCTTCTCGACGAGTGGCATGTCCATCGCGATCACCTCCGGGCCTCGGCGGCGGCCCTCGCCTGGGTCTTGACGGCGGCCCGAGTCAGTTCCGACGACCGAGAAGGCGGCCCGATGACGGAGGATCCGATGAACGACGACGATGACCTGACCCGATTGCGGGAGCAATCAGCGCGGGGGAGCCGCGATGCGACCGACCAACTCGTGGAGCTGGCCGCCGAACGCGGCGACCTCGACGAGCTTCGACGGCTTGCCGACCGTGGCAGCCGCGACGCGTTGGACCAACTCGTGGAGCTTGCAGCCGAGCGCGAGGATCTCGATGAGCTGCGGCGTCTCGCGGATGGAGGCAGCCAGGACGCCGCGGACGTGCTCGAGGAGCTGACCACCGAGTAAGGTCGCGGCTCACCTCAGTCAACGGGCCGCCTCGCGGCGGGTCAGGAGGATCAGATGGCCAGAGTTCTCGGGTATCGGTGGCGTGTTCTTCAAGTCGAAGGATCCGGGCACGCTCACCGCCTGGTACCGCGACGTGATCGGCGTCGAGGTCGAGGACTGGGGCGGCGTCGTCTTCAGGCCCGAAGTGATGGCCGCCCACCCGGGCGCTGGGACGGTGTTCAGCCCGTTCGAGGCTGACACGACCTACTTCGCACCCTCGACCAAGGAGTTCATGATCAATCTCGCGGTCGACGATCTCGACGGCATCCTGGCGAGCTGCGCAGAGCACGGCGTCGAGGCGAACGTCCTCCCCGACCAGCCGATGGGCCGCTTCGCTCACATCCTCGACCCGGAAGGGACGAAGATCGAGCTGTGGCAGCCGTCTCCGATGCCGGCCTGACCGGCCCGCGCACGGCTCAGCCGAACTGCCGCGTCGTACTTCGACTGCGTCAGACGCGTGCCGCAACTCCATCAGGTTTCAAGAAGCCCTTTCGGCGGTGGGTGACTAGCATCACGTCGTCACCCCGATCAGTTGGAAGCGAGGAACTAGCCATGGCGCAGAAGACCGCGAAGTCCGAGATCTGGACTGCCGAAGAGAAGGCCGCGATGAGGGAAGCAGCCGCGGAAGCGAAGCGGGCCGCGAAGCGCGGCGCCGACGATGAGGCCGGCGAGGCGGACGTCCTCGCGAAGATCGCCGAGATGCCGGAGCCGGACCGCTCGATGGCTGCGCGCATCCACGAGATCGTGAAGGCCGCGGCGCCGGCACTGGCGTCGAAGACCTGGTACGGGATGCCGGCCTACACCAAGGATGGCAAGTCGATCTGCTTCTTCCAGCCGGCGTCGAAGTTCAAGGTGCGCTACTCGACCTTCGGGTTCCAGCCGGACGCCCACCTCGACGACGGCGCGATGTGGCCGAACGCGTACGCGGTGCTCGAGCTGACGCCGGAGGTCGAGAAGCGCATCTCGGCGCTGGTGAAGCAGGCGGCAGGCTAAGCGCTCGTCGCCATATGCTACATTCGTGGGCTACCGGCACCGCTCTCCATGGACGGCGACCCTCACGCCCTGAGTCGCGCACTCGACGAGATCCGCGGCGAGCGCTGAGGCGTGGCGCTCTTCTACGCGGATGCGTCGGCGCTCGTGAAGCTCGTACGCGACGAACCCGAAAGCCACGCGCTACGGACGTTTCTGGCCGACGCGGACCTCGTGTCGTGCGAGCTCGTGCTCACCGAGATCCCGCGAGCGATCCGGCGCGCCTCGGCCCACGACTCTCGACTGGATCCGGACCCCTTGATGGACCGCGCCGGCGAGGTCCTCGATGCGCTCGGGATTCTGCCGCTCGACCGGGGCCTGCTCCTGGCGGCGGGCGCATTGTCCGAGCCGGCGCTCCGAGCTCTCGATGCGATCCATGTCGCCGCGGCGATCGACCTTGCCCCGGTCGAAGGCTTCGTCACCTATGACGAGCGGCAAGGCGCAGCGGCGCGCCTGGCCGGACTGCGAACGATGTCGCCCGGCGCCTGAGGCTGCCCACGAGTTCAACGATCCATCGATCGAGCAGCCCGAGAACTCGTCGCCGAATACGTCGAGGTACGGCACGGGAGCGCCTCGCTAGCGATCCTGTCCGTCAACCCCTCGACGACGCGCCGTGCCTCGATCGCGCGCCACGGTTGCGGACGTAACGCTCCGCTGACCCACCCGGCATCCTCGGGCTGGTAGATGGATCGCCAAGAGGCGCGACTCTGGTCGCTGGCCCGTGGTGGCGATGCCCTGTGATGACCGTGCAGATGGACGCCTTGACAAGATGGATTTAGTGCTAAATACTACGCAGGTCGAGTCAGCCCCGACCCGACGACATCCAACTGAAGCCTGAAAGGGAAGTCATCTGTCATGAAGCGATCCATCGCCCTCCTCTTGCCAGTGCTCGCGATCGCGATCGCGGCCTGCTCCACCGCGGCAGCGCCGAGCGCGACGCCCACCGGCGCATCGACTCCGAACCCGGTATCGACCACCGCCGCGGCCCCGAGCACCGCGCCTTCGGCATCGGC
Source organism: uncultured Chloroflexia bacterium (assembly GCA_963781845.1). Taxonomy (GTDB): domain Bacteria; phylum Chloroflexota; class Limnocylindria; order Limnocylindrales; family CSP1-4; genus Chersky-267. The sequence goes on from CAWAHN010000016.1 coordinate 530,639, forward strand.
CGCCGCCATGACCAAGGACATCGTCCAGACCGCCACCGAGGCGGGCTCGTTCAAGACCCTGCTGACCGCCGTCAAGGCTGCCGGCCTCGTGGAGACGCTCCAGGGCACAGGCCCCTTCACCGTGTTCGCACCGACCGATGCGGCGTTCGCCGCACTACCGGCCGGCACGCTCGACGGCCTCCTCAAGGATCCGGCCGCTCTCAAGAAGGTCCTGCTGTACCACGTCGTCTCGGGTTCGGTCACCTCGGACAAGGTCGTCGGACTCACCTCAGCCACTTCGGTCGAGGGATCGCCGATCGCCATCTCGGTCAAGGATGGGACCGTTTACCTGAACGACAGCGCCAAGGTGGTGACTCCCGATGTGATGGCGTCGAATGGCGTCATCCATGTCATCGACAAGGTCATCCTGCCGCCGGCCGGTTGATCCTGCGAACCACCCGTCCCATCCGAGGGTGGGGCCTGTCTCCTCCAGGCCCCACCCTCCTCCCACGAAGGACCATGTTGTGATCACCCCCGACCAGCCCATGACCGCGCCGATGGTCGAGCTCCCTGGTGCTCAGGCCGCCTCCCTAAGGCGCTGGAACACCGGGCTCGGCTTGGTCCATGCCGTTCAGGCCGTCGCCGTCCTCGCGCTCGCAACCGCGTTCGCGCTGCCGGTCACGGCGACGTTCATGGAGGGGCCACCGGGCACTACGCCAGGCGCGCCGTCCACCCTGTTCGAAGTCTCCGTGGCGGGGGGCGTCGCCCTCTTCCTCTTGCTGTCGGCCGTCTTCCACTGGCTCGTCGTCCTGCCCGGCGTCTTCGGGCGCTACACCTCCGGCCTGACTGCGCAGCACAACTACTTTCGCTGGGCTGAGTACTCGCTCTCTTCGTCGGTGATGATCGTGCTCATCGCGATGCTCACCGGGATCAGCGATATCGCGGCGTTGATCGGCATCTTCGCGGCCAATGCGGCGATGATCTTCTTCGGAGCAGTGCAGGAACGATACGAGCGACCGGGCGGCTCACTGTGGCCGTTCTGGCTCGGATGCATCGTAGGCGTCGCGCCGTGGCTGGCCGTAGGCGTCTACCTTTGGTCGCCCGGGAGTGCCGCCGAGCCGCCGGCCTTCGTCTACGCGATCTTCGTCTCGCTCTTCGTCTTCTTCAACATCTTCGCGCTTAACATGTGGCTCCAGTACCGGCGGGTCGGTCGGTGGAAGTCGTACGTGTTCGGCGAGAGGGCCTATTTCATGCTCAGCCTGGTCGCGAAGTCGGCGCTCGCCTGGCAAGTGTTCGCGGGGACACTGGCAGGTTGATCCCGTCGGACGCTTCCGGCCATCTCAGCCTGCACCAGGCGGCCGATCTTCTCGGGGTCCACTACATGACGATCTACCGTCGCGTCCGGTTGGGGATCCTGCCGGCCCGCAAGATCGGCGGCACGTGGCTGGTCGATCCAGCCGATCTCGAGCGGGCGACGACAACGCCCGAACGTGGTCGTCGCCGCCGCGAGGGTAGCCATCCGCGAGAATCGATCTGGCAGGAGCGACTCCAGGCGCGGATGCTCAGCGGTGACATCGCGGGTAGCTGGCAGGTCATCGAGGCTGCCATGGCCTCGGGCTTCGAGCCGGGCGACATCTATGTCCGCCTCCTCGCCCCGTCGCTGCACGCCATCGGGGCGTCGTGGCGAACGGGTCGGGTCTCGATCGACCAAGAGCATCTCGCGAGCAGTGTGGCCACGACACTGATCGGACGCCTGGGCCCCCGGTTCGTGCACCCGGGCCGCAAGAAGGGCGTCGTCATCGTCGCGATGCCGCCCGGCGAGCGTCACGGACTCGGGGTCGCGATGCTCGCCGACATCCTTGCCGACGCCGGATACGGGGTCCTGAACCTGGGCCCCGACACGCCGACCGCGTCGCTCGTCGCCGCCATGCGCGATGCGGGATCTCTGGCGGCGGTCGTCGTGAGTGTGGTCGACATCGAGCGTCGTCCGGCGGCCGGTCGCCTCGTGGCCGCCGCCCGCCGGGAGCGACCGTCGGTTCCGCGCCTGGTCGGCGGAAACGCCATTCCGGACGAACGCGTGGCGCTCGATCTCGGTGCTGACGGGTGGGTCGCGGATCCGCGAGGGCTCGGCGACCTGATCGAAGCGCTAAGGGCACGGGCGTGACGATCCCGCTTGCCCCTCCCCTTGCAGGCGTCCCGTTCGATGTGGAGACGGCGGCCGGCCGGGTCGCCGGCTACCAGCTGGGCGAGGGACGGACGGTCCTGCTCCTGCACAGCTTCAACGCAGCCGGTGCCGGGATCGAGCTCGCTCCCCTGGCGTCGAGGCTGGCCGAGCAGCGACGGGTCGTGCTGATCGACTGGCTCGGATTCGGCACATCGGATCGGCCCGACGCGCCCTACGGCTGGGCACTCTATGGCGAGCAGCTCGAGCGCATCCGAGTGGCCGCCCTACAGCCGGGCGAGACCACCGTCGATGTCGTCGCGCTGTCGCTTCCGGGGCAGTACGTCGTCGTCGCCGCCGACGAGAATCCGCAGCGCTTCGGCCGCATCGTCCTCATCAGTCCGACCGGATTCGGCCGCTTCAAGGGCAGTGCCGGCCGAAACTCCAGGAACATCAACCGGTTCCTGCGCCTGACGCGGGTCGGTCGGCTGCTCTTCGCGGTCCTCGCTCGGCGCCAGGTGATCCGCTGGTTCCTCCGCCAGACCTTCGCGGACCCGGACCAGGTCCCGCGGGAGTACGAGCGGTACTGCTGGCGGACCTGCCAGCAGCCAGGTGCCTACCGGGCTCCGCTGGCCTTCGTGTCCGGGCTGCTGAATGATCCCCGGGCGGAGGGCGCCTACCAGCGGCTCACGAACCCGACGCTCCTCCTCTTCGGGGATCACCCGCGCTTCACCGACCCCGTGGCGGCGGCAGCGCTCGTCGCCGCGAACGGCCACCTGGAACGGACCACGATCGAGCACGCCGGGGATCTCCCCCAGCTCGAGCAGCCGGACGAGACCGCTGCCGTGATCGACCGGTTCCTGGCGTAGGTCTCGGCAAGCGACATCATGCGGATCCTCGTCGCCGGCGCGAGCGGCTACATCGGCGGTCGGCTCGTCCCGCTGCTCGCGGCGCAGGGGCACGACCTCGTCCTGATGAGCCGCGACGCGGGGACCCTCGCCGCCCGGTTCCCGCACGTGACGGTCGTCGTCGCCGACCTCCTCGACCCATCGACGTTGCCCAAAGCGCTCGAGAGGATCGACGTCGCCTACTACCTGGCGCACTCGATGGGGGCTGGTGAACGGGGATTCGCCGAGCGGGACCGCCGGGCTGCCCGCAACTTCGCCCAAGCGGCCAGGGGCGCCGGCGTGTCGCGGATCGTCTACCTCGGCGGCCTGGGCGACGATTCCGCTGACCTCTCCCACCACCTTGCTAGCCGCCACGAGACCGGCGCCCAGCTCGCCGCGCATGGCGTGCCGGTCACCGAGTTCCGGGCGGCGGTGATCATCGGGTCCGGCAGCGCGTCGTTCGAGATCCTGCGCCACCTGACCGAGCGCCTGCCGGTCATGATCACGCCCCGCTGGGTGGGGACCCGGTGCCAGCCGATCGGGATCGCCGACGTGCTCGACTACCTCGTCGGCGCGCTCGACCACCCGGAGGTGACGGGCGTCGTCGAGGTCGGCGGTTCCGACATCCTCTCGTACGGCGACATGATGCGGACGTACGCCCGCCTCCGCGGCCTCCGTCGGCTCATGATCCCGGTCCCGGTGCTCACGCCCCGGCTCTCGTCGTACTGGGTCAATCTGATCTCACCGGTGCCAGCGGCGATCGCCCGGCCGCTCATCGAGGGCCTTCGCAACGAGGTCGTCGTCCAGGATCCGGGCCCGGCCGCGGCGTTCGGCATCCACCCGCTCTCCTACGTCGAGGCGCTCGGGCGGGCGATCGATCGAGTCGACCGCCACGACGTCGAGTCCACCTGGTTCGACGCGCTCGCCGGGTCGGATCGGGCGAGTCTCTCGTCGGTCACCTCCGGCGAGGGGATGATCGTCGAGCGACGGGGACGGGCCGTCGCCGCTCCGCCGGAGCGGGTCTTCGCCGAGGTAGAGCGTCTCGGCGGCGATGCGGGCTGGCCGTATTCGAACGTGCTCTGGCGGATGAGGGGACTCGCGGATCGCCTGGTCGGCGGCGTCGGGATGCGCCTCGGACGCCGCGACCCCGACCATCTCCGGGTCGGCGACGCGCTCGACTTCTGGCGGGTGGAGGAGGTCCGCCGGCCGGCCTTACTCCGCCTCAGGGCGGAGATGAAGGTCCCCGGCCGGGCGTGGCTCCAATACGAGGTGACCGCGACCGAGGGCGGCAGCAGCCTCGTCCAGACGGCGTTCTTCGAGCCCAAGGGGCTGCCTGGTCTCGCCTATTGGTACGCGCTCTACCCGGTGCACGGGCTGATCTTCCGCGGGACGGTCCGTGTCCTCGCGGAGCGGGCCGTCCGCCGGGCCGAGGGCGGGCAAAGGGCCCTTCCGACGTGATCCTCCGCGTCGGCCGCGCCTGAACGGCGAGATCTTGTCAGCGTCCGATGACGGCGCCGCGACGGATCGGCCCGAACTCGCAGCATCCCGGTCCCCGCCCCTCTCACGCCCCGATGACGAACGTGTACGTCCCGATCAGTGCGTCGCCGTCCTTGGTGATCGCGAGGTCCAGCGACGGGTCGTAGATGCCGTCGCTGTCGTTGGCCGCGGTGCCGGGGAAGTAGACCTGCGTGGTGAGCGTCGAGCCACCGGCCGGGGTGACCTTGACGTGGATGTGCTCGGTGCGGCCGGGGTATTCGCCCGGGACCACGGTGTGGATCGTGAAATGACCGGTGGCGTCGGTGGTGACCCAACCGCGGAGGGTGTAGCCCGCGTTGTCGTACTGGCCGGCGGCGTCGGCCTGCCAGATCTCGACCTTGGCGTCCGCCAGGGGCGCGCAGCTCGAGTCGACGACCCAGCCGGTCAGCGTGAGCTGCGTCCCGGCCATGCCGCTGGCGACCAGGTCGGCCGACTCCGGCGCGCCCGCCTTGTAGTACGGGCCCTCGGTCTCGGCGATCGTCGGTGTCGCGGGCGACGTGCAGGTGGCAGACGACGGAGCCGTCGACGCCGAGACCGCGGCGGACGACACGGCGACGAGGGCCGAGGCGGCGGCCACGGACGCCGGAGCCGACGCAGCCGCTGCGGACGACCCGGCGGACGATCCTTGGGTCGGGACGCTCTGCGGGCTGCCCGATAGCGTCGAAGAGCCGCACGCGGCGGCGACAAGGGCGAGTCCGAGGGCAAGAGCAGGCAGGCGGCGTCGCGAGGTCGGCATGGGGATGGCGCTCCGGGTTGTGACGGTAGGCCCGATCTCGACGATCATCGGGCATCGCGCAGCATCGGCCCGGGCGCCTTTCGTGATGATTACGACCACGTCAGCACGGCCGGGTCCGTCAGCGACGGACCGCGCCCGCGGTCAGACCCTGGATGAAGCTGCGCTGGAGGGCCAGGAAGAGGAGCAACGGCGGGAGGATCACGATCGCCATGCCGGCGAAGGTCAGCCCCTGGTCCGTGGCGTAGAAGGTCGAGAATCGGCTGAGGGCGAGCTGGGCGGTGAACGCCTCCGGCTTCTGGATGAGCACGAGCGCTCCGCCGAAGTCATTCCAGGTGAAGACCGCGACGAGGACGCCGACGGCGACGATCCCCGGCCGCGCGAGCGGGATGACGATCCGGACCAGGACTCCGACCCGGCCGGCTCCGTCCACCCGGGCGGCATCGATCACATCCCGGGGGATGGTGCGGAAGTAGCCCGTCAGGATCAATGTCGCGAACGAGACGGTCGCCACGACGTCGGTCAGCGCGAGTCCGGGCAGGCTGTTGATCAGACCGAGAGCCCGGAACATCGAGAACAGCGGGACGATGAGCACGTCCGTCGGGATGATCAGCGGGGCAAGGACGAGCAGGAAGAGCACGGCGCGGCCGGGCGGTCGCAGGCGGGTGAGCGAATAGGCCGCGGTGATCGACAGCACGAGGACCACCGCGACGGTCATGACGGTGACGTAGGCCGAGTTCGCCAGCGCGACGCCGAGCTGACCGCGGCTCCACGCCTCGCCGATGTTCCCGACAGCCGGCGGCCACGGCAGGTCCCACGGGGCGCGGTAGATGTCGGCGCTCGACCTGATCGCGTTCGTCAGCGTCCAGACCACCGGGTACAACCAGACGACCGCGAGAACGCTGAGCACGACGGTGGACGATCGAATGCGAGGCAGCCGGGTCACGAGCTCACCGTCTCGGCGCGGCGATCGAGGATCCGGTACTCCACGACCGCGATGAGCAGGATCAGGAACAGCAGGATCATCGCCATCGCCTGCGCGTAGCCGACCTGCAGGAAGCGGAACGCGGTCACGTAGACGTCGGTGGCGACGGTCTCGGTGGCGTGAGCCGGACCACCCGCGGTCATGACCCAGACCATGTCGAAGATCCGCAGGGTCCCGAGGGTCGTGAGCAGGACCAGGACGAACGTCTGCGGCCACAGCAACGGCCAGGTGATCCGCCGGAACTGCTGGACCCTGCCGGCCCCTTCCAGGACCGAGTATTCGTAGTACTCCCGCGGGAGCCCCTGGATCGCCGCGAGGTAGACCACCATGATCAGGCCGGAGAACCGCCACAGGAAGGCGACCAGGATCGCCCAGAGCGCCACGTCGGCGTTCGCGAGCGGCGCGACCGTCAGGGTGTCGAAGCCCAGGGCCGACCCCGCCGTGGCCACGATCCCGAAGTACGGCGCGTACAGGAACTTCCAGACCACGCCGACCGCCACCGGGGCGAGGAAGAACGGCGCGAAGAACACCACCTGGAAGAACGTCCTCCCTCGCTTCACGTCGGCGACGAGGACGGCAAGGAACAAGCCGAGCCCGACCTGGAGCACGACCGCCACGCCGGTGAACAGGACCGTGTTCACCAGGCTCCGATGGAAGACGGCGTCGCCGAGGATCAGGTGCGCGTAGTGATCGAGCCCCACGAAGCTCGTGAGATCGAAGCCCTTGGTCTCGTGCACGCTCAGCACGATCCCGTAGACGAGCGGGTAGAAGAGGAATCCCGCCAGGATCGCCAGCAGCGGCAGGATGAACAGAAGGTCGATGGCGCCTTCTCGGCGCGAGCGACGGAGGAACGTCAACCGCTGCGGCCGGTGAGACGATCGGGCTGGACCATCGAGACTCGCGAGCGGGATCCGACCGGCCGAACCATACTCGCTCTCCGCGGGCCCCGACGTGGTATGACAGTGCTCCGGACACTCGGCAGGCAAGGTCGACGAGGAGCAGCCCATTGGAGCCGGTCCATCGGACGAGCGACAGCGCGTGGATGCGCAGGCTCGATCGCCGGGACGTGCTCAAGCTCGGCGCGGTCATCGTCGCCGGTGGCGCGGTGGCGCCGCTGCTCGCCGCGTGTGCCGGGCCGACCGGAAGCGCCGCGGCATCCGCCGCGCCGAGTGCGGGCGGCAACGCGACGGCACCCGGCGCCGCGACGACGCAGGCCCTGTCCGGTCCCATCACGGTCCTCGCCGAGGGCGGGGATCCCGGCATCGAGCCCGCGCTGAAGAAGGTCTATGACGACTTCAAGGCGCAGAACCCCGGCATCGAGTGGGACATCAGGGCACTCCCGGGCCTCGGTCCCGAATGGGATCGGCTGGCTCGCGCCGAGATGGAGTCGGGCGAGGCGGTCGGGCTCGTGATGCTCGACGGTCTGTTCGTCCGGGCGTGGGCACGCGACGGCCTGCTGGCCGACCTCGGAGCCGACCCGAGGATGACCGAGGTGCTTGCTCGGGTGCCGGAGCAGTTCCACCTGGCCGGGCTCGGAGAGACCACCCCGCGGGCCTTTCCCCTTGCCCTGGGCCGAGGCGTGCAGACCACCGGCTTGTACTACAACAAGGCGTTGCTCGATCGAGCGGGTCTCGCGGTCCCGAGGACGATCGCCGACCTCAAGGCCATGGTCGAGCCGTTGTCGGCGCTGGGCGCGGCCCCGCTCGTTCACTGCTCCGGCGACGTCTCCTTCAACCCGTTGCTGGTCATGTGGCTGCTGCCGATGATCGCGGGACGGGCCGGTGACCCGCTGGACTTCGTCGAGCGCACCATCCGGGGCCAGGTCGGGTACGACAGCCCCGAATGGATCGAGGCCTTCCAGACGATCGCCGACCTCCGGACCTCCGGTGTCCTGCTGGACGGGTCCGGAGCCACGGATTACGCCACGATGCAGCTGCTCTTCCTGCAGGGGAAGGCGGCGATGACCTACAACGGCACGTGGATGCTGGCACCGCTGCAGGCAGGCACGCCGACCGTCCCGTTCGACCTGCACGTGGCGCCTCTCCCGCTGGTCGACGGGACGTCGAACGCACACTCGCTCCTTGCCTGGGGCGGATTCGCGCTGCCGGCCACGGCTGCTGCGAGCCGGGACAGCGTGTACGCCTTCCTCGAGTACGCCAGTCGGCCCGAGGTGGACAAGGCCGTCGCCGAGGGCCTGCAGGCCTTCTCGCCGATCCCCGCCTCGAACGTCGGGATCCACGACGCGGTGGCGCGGGAGTTCCTGCCGATGTTCGAGACCGCGATCACGTCCCTGAACTGGCTCTGGGAGCCGGAGATCGATGCCGAGATCGGCGACCAGGTCCAGGCCCTCGTGAAGGGCGACACCGACCCTGCCTCGGTCGGGAAGGCCATCGAGGCCGTGGCACAGGGACTGCGTTCGTCGGGTCGCAGCTACTACCCTTGACCGGACCCCCACGGCGATGACGACGCTGGACAGCACCGGCCCACTGCTCGAGACCAAGCTTCACGTCCCCAGGCTGCGACGTGGCGTGGTCGCACGTCCGAGGTTGCGCGAACGCCTGAGCCGCGGCGCGGGATCGAAGCTGACACTCATCTCCGCCCCGGCCGGCTTCGGCAAGACGACGCTGCTGGCCGAGTGGCTGGCCGACGCTCCGGCCGGCCGACGGTCGGTCGCTTGGCTGTCCCTCGACCAGGCCGACAACCAGCCGGTGACGTTCTGGAGCTACCTCATCGCCGCGCTGCAGACCGTCGTGCCGGAGGTCGGCGCGAGCGCAGTCTCCCTCCTCCAGGAGCCCCAGCCCCCACCGATCGAGACGATCCTCGCGCCGCTTCTCAACGAGCTCGGCGCGGCCTCGACCGACATCGTGCTGGTGCTCGACGACGAGCATCTCGTCGACGCTCGCGACATCCAGGGCGGCGTCGCGTTCTTCCTGGAGCACCTTCCGCCTCGGGTCCACATGGTGATCGCCACCCGAGCCGATCCGGCGCTCCCGCTGGCGCGCCTGCGCGGGCGCGGCGAGCTCGTCGAGATCCGCGCCGCCGATCTGCGCTTCACCCCGGACGAGGCCGCCGCATACCTCAACGAGGTGATGGGCCTGGACCTGACCGCGCACGACATCGCCGCGCTCGAGGGGCGGACTGAGGGCTGGATCGCCGCGCTCCAGCTCGCCGCGTTGTCGATGCAGGGTCGGGACGACATCGCCGGCTTCATCGCCGGCTTCGCCGGGGACGACCGCTACATCGTCGACTACCTGGTCGAGGAGGTCCTCCAGCGTCAGCCCGACCGCGTCCGGAGCTTCCTCCTGGAGACCTCGATCCTGGCCCGCATGACCGGCCCGTTGTGCGATGCCGTCACCGGCCAGGACGACGGCAAGGCCACGCTCGAGGCACTCGACCGAGGGAACCTGTTCCTCGTCCCGCTCGACGACCGCCGCCGGTGGTATCGCTACCACCATCTCTTCGCCGACGTGCTGCGAGCGCATCTCCTGGACGAGCAGCCGGAGCGGGCGCCCGAGCTGCATCGGCGGGCCTGCGAGTGGTACGAACGGAACGGCGAGCGGCCCGAGGCGATCGGCCACGCCCTGGCCGCCGGGGACCTCGAGCGCGCAGCGGACCTGATCGAGCTCGCGATCCCGGCACTGAGCCGAGGCCGGCAGGAGGCCACGCTGCGCCGCTGGCTCGAGGCCCTGCCCGACGACCTGCTCCGGATGCGACCGGTGCTGAGCGACGCCTATGCCGGATCGATCCTCGTCCGGGGCGAGGTCGCGGGTGCCGAGGAACGCCTGCGGGACGCCGAGCGGTGGCTCGAAACCGACGACCAAGCCACCATGCCGGCCGGGTCGATGGTCGTGGTCGACGAGACGGCGTTCCGACGGCTCCCCGCTTCGATCGCCGTGCACCGGGCCGGCCAGGCCAGGATCATGGGCGATGTGGCCGGCACCGTGACCCACGCCCGTCGGGCGCTCGACCTCGTCGACGAGGACGACCACCTCGGTCGGGGTGGCGGGGCCACGCTCCTGGCCCTCGCCCACTGGACGAACGGGGATCTCGAGGCCGCGGGCCGTTGGTACCCGACCGGCATGGCGGACCTCGAGCGGGCCGGCCACCTCTCGGACGCCATCGGGTGCGCGCTCGCGCTGGCCGACATCCGGCTCGCCCAGGGTCGCCTGGGGGAGGCGCTGCGCGTCCTCGAGCGAGGGCTGACGCTGGCGACCGCGCAGGCTGAGCACGTGCTCCGGGGCGCGGCGGACATGCACGTCGGGATCAGCGCCATCCTCCTTGAGCGCGACGACCTCGACGGCGCCCGACGCCACCTGTCCGAGGCCGAGGCGCTGGGTGAGGCGAACGGCCTGCCGCAGAACCGCTATCGGTCGCGCGTGGCGTTGGCCGCGATCCGGCAGGCTGAGGGTGACCCGGACGGGGCGCTCGAGCTCCTCGAGGCAGCCGAGCACCTTTACGTGAACGATTTCTCGCCGGATGTGCGCCCGGTCGCCGCCGTCAAGGCGCGGGTCTGGATCGCCGAGGGAAGGCTCGCGGAGGCTTCGGGATGGGCGAGCGAGTCCGGGCTCTCGGCCGGCGATGAGCTCGACTACGTCCACGAGTACGAGCACGTCACGCTCGCCAGGCTGCACCTCGCCGAGGGACTCCGCGACCGTTCCGAACGCGCCACGAGCGTGGCGATGGAGCTCCTGGCGCGCCTCCTGGCAGCGGCGGACGACGGTGGGCGCAACGGGAGCGTCATCGAGATCCTCGTCCTGCAGTCGCTCGCGCGCCAGGCGGCCCACGACGCCCCGGGTGCGCTCGCGGCACTCGAGAGGGCGGTCGCCCTGGCCGAGCCGGAGGGGTACGTCCGCGTGATCGTCGACGAAGGCCAGCCGATGGTGGCGATGCTGAAGCTGGCCGCGAAGCAGCGCAGCGCGTCGGACTACCTCCGCAGGCTGCTGGCCGCCGCGGCGACCGACGAGGGGCCGACGCCCGTCAGGCAGCCGCTGATCGAGCCACTCAGCGAACGGGAGCTCGAGGTCCTGCGCCTCCTCGAGAGCGACCTCGGCGGTCCGGACATCGCCCGGGAGCTGTCGGTGTCGTTGGCCACCGTGCGGACGCACACCCGGAACGTCTACGCCAAGCTCGGGGTGAACAACCGGAGAGCGGCCGTGCGCCGCGCCGCCGAGCTCGGGCTTCTGTCGCGCACCCGGGACCGCGGACCCGCCGAGTAGTCCTTCGCTCGGCGCGGCTCGCAGCGCATCGGTGCGCGGCGGGGCATGCGCGTCCGCCGCCGCGGTCGTGCCCAAGAACCATCACCCCGCTCATCACGTGTGGTGATGCGCACTCATCACATCCGCTTCCACCTTGTGGCGAGTGACTCAGGTCGGTGCCGCCGGCCGGAGATCCAGTCGGCAACAAGCACAAGGAGCGGAATGACCGAGCGACCCACCCCGACAACCGACTCCCGTGAGGCCGGACGCTACGAGATCCGGCTCGCGGGGCACCTTGACGCGCGCTGGTCCGCCTGGTTCGACGGACTCACGGTCCGCCGCGAAAGCGATGGGACCACGGTCATCCGTGGCCAGGTCCCCGACCAGGCAGCGCTCCACGGCCTCCTCCAGCGCGTACGCGATCTCGGCCTGCCGCTGGTCTCGGTCATCTGCGTCGAGCCCGACCCGACCGCGACGCCCGCCGCCGAACCTCGATCGACCCACCCGGCTTCCGACCGATGACCGAGCCACGAGCCGGTCGCCACGTCCACCTCGGGCCGACTGGCCCGCAGCAACCGACAAGGAGTCCCGACATGACCTCAGATCGAAAGACCGCACTCGTCGTCGGAGTGCTGTTCATCCTCACCTTCGTCACCTCGATCGCCGGAGCGATCCTCTACGGCCCGGTTCTCAGCGATCCCGCCTACATCACCGGCCCCGGCGCCGACACCCGGGTGCTCCTGGGCGCGTTCATGGAGCTGTTCCTGATCGTCACCAACATCGGCTGCGCCCTCGTGCTGTTCCCGATCCTCAAGTGGCAGAACGAAGCCATCTCCCTCGGCTACGTCGCGGCCCGGATCATGGAGTGCACCTTCATCCTGGTCGGCATCCTCGCCGTCCTGGCGGTCGTCACGCTGCGGCAGACCGCCGTGGCCGCCGATGAAGGCTCGCTCGCCACGATCGGTAAGTCGCTCATCGCCGTCAAGAACTGGACGTTCCTGCTCGGCCCCGGCTTCGCCGACGGGATCGGGACGGGCCTGCTGCTGGGCTGGCTGATGTACCGATCCGGCCTCGTCCATCGCCGCATGGCGCTCTTCGGTGTCATCGGCGGGCCGATGCTCGCCGCCTCGGGGCTCGCGGTGCTGATGGGTGTCATCCCGCAGGGCTCCCCGATCCAGGGCATCGCGACCGTCCCGGAGGTCATCTGGGAGCTGTACCTCGGCCTGTGGCTGACCTTCAAGGGCTTCAACGCGGCAGCTCCGATCCTCGGACTCGTTCACCGCGAGCAAGGGATCCGCGATCAGGCGCTCGCCGAGCCGGCGATCGCGCCGGCACTCGCCGCCGTCGCCTGACCGCACACAGGGCCCCGGAGCCGAGCTCCGGGGCCCTTCTTCATCCCCCCGGTGTCCGACCGCCGGCTCCCCTTCCGTTGAGATGAGAGAAAGGAACCACCCCCATGTCCAAGGCGACGATCGACACGCTAGCGGTCCGCGAACCGGCCGTCCGGACCGCACCGCGGTTCGCGCTCCGCACCTTCTGGCTCCTCCACCGAGCGCTCTACCGGTTCAGCGGGGGCCGGATCGGCCTCTCGCATCCAGAGACCGGTGAGAAGTTCGGGATGATGCGCCTCAAGACCATCGGGCGGCGATCGGGCGAGCCACGGGTGGCCATCATCGGCTACTACGAGGACGGCCCGAACCTCGTCACCCTGGCCATGAACGGCTGGGGGCCTGCCGAGCCCGCGTGGTGGCTGAACCTTCAGGCCGAGCCCGACACGACCGTCGACCTGGCCGACGGCCCCAGGGCGGTACGAGCCCGCGCGGCCACCGGTGAGGAGCGCGAGCGGCTATGGGCCACGTTCCGCGACTACCCCGGCTGGGGCGACGACATCGATGCCCTGGCTGCGCGTCGACCGACGTCCACGGCCGTGGTCGTCCTCGAACCTCACGTGGCCGGACTCAAGGCAGCAAGCACGACGGGGAGCGCACGAACCCAGTCCGTGGCCGTCCACCGGCCCCGCCGGCTGATGCTCCGACACCTGTGGCTCGTTCCAGGGCTCGGCGTCGCGCTCTACGCCAACGCCATGGCCTCGAGCGTCCACGTCGGCCTGGTCACGCTCCTGGCGTTCGGGATCGTGCCCCATCTGACGGTCCTGCTCGGGTTCGGCCAGGCGCACGCCCCAGGTCAGCTCGCCCCGCGTGCCGTGCCGCTGTTCAACGCGATGCACCATCCCATCGTGCCGCTGGCGGTGCTGGGCCTGGCGGCTGCCGGGATCCTGGCACCGTTCTGGCTCGTGGGCGCGCTGGTCTGGCTCAGCCACATCGTGGTCGACTGGGCCATGGGCAACGGCCTCCGGAGCGCAGACGGGTACCTCCTGAGCCGATCCATCTGGAACGGATCTCCGTTCGGGCTCCGTACGCCTGCCGTTCCCGCGAGCACGGTCGAGGGCCAGGCATGACCGTCGGTGTCGACCTCATCCTGACGGGCGTCCTGATCGGGCTGGGGGGAGCCGCCCTGATGGACGTCTGGAGCCTGGTGCTCCGTCGTGGGTTCAACGTCCCGACCCTCGACTACGCGCTCCTCGGTCGCTGGATCGGCCATCTTCCACGCGGTCGCTTCATCCATGACCGCATCGCGTCGGCCGAGCCGGTCGCCGGGGAGCGCCCCATGGGGTGGTTCGCGCACTACGCGATCGGCGTCACGTTCGCGTTCCTGCTGCTCGCGGTGTGGGGGTCGGCGTGGATGCGATCGCCGACGATCGGGCCGGCCCTGCTCGTCGGACTGGGGACGATCGTGGCGCCATGGTTCGTCATGCAGCCCGCCATGGGCGCCGGGATCGCCGGGGCAAGGACGCCCGACCCTCGCGCCACCCGGCTGCGCAATCTCGGCACCCATGCGGTGTATGGAGTCGGGCTGTATCTCGTCGCCGTCGCTCTGTCGACACTACGACCGGCCGTGGCCTAGCGATCAGGCGCGTGGCGCACTGCCAAGGCCGTCGAGGACGACATCGAGGCCGTACTCGAACTCGTCCCCGTAGTCGTAACCGGGCTGCATGACGTGTTCGGTGAGGATCTCCATGAGGTACGGATACTCGCCGGCCGGGAACGGTTCGAGCATCGTCTGAGCCACATCCCCGATCTCCTCGGCGGTGTCGAACGGGAGGTTCATCTTGGTCAGGGCGAAGCCGTAGACGTAGCTGTCCAGGAGCGAGTAGGCGTGGGCGGCCATGGCGATATCGAAGCCGCCGGCGCGTAGGCTGCCGATCATCGCATCGTGGTGGCGCAGGTTCGCCGGACCCGGATTGCGCCGCGCCTCCATGAGGCCGATGGCCCAGCGGTGACGCAGCAGCGCGTCCCGAAGTGAGATGGCACGCCGGCGCATCGCCGTTCTCCAGGTCGGCCTTGCGACGCCAGCGGCATGACGCCTGGGGTGGCTCAGGACGCGGCCGGGGTCGCGCTGGGCGACGTGGACGTGACGTCGAAGACGGCCGTGTCGAGGATCGTCTGGAATTGAGCCTTGGCATCTGCGCCGGAACCGGCATACGAGTGCGCGAGGAACGTGACTCGGCGACCACCGACGTCGAGGATCCAGACCCGAGCGGTCTCGTTGAGCCCTTGGACCCACCAATCGCCGTTCGGGGAGTCCTGCCACAGGTAGAACTCGCTGGGGTCGCACGGCAGGGATGCCGGGATCGCGATCTCGATGTACGTCGCGGGGTGCCCGGCGATCGTCGTCTTGACCGGGGCGGTCGCGGTCGTTTGCGGGATGTCGCCGAGGGCCTTCGCCAGGTCCGCGACCGTGGGCCCGACCTTCGGGCTCCGCTGAGTGTGTGTGCATGGATCGGCGAACGTGTTGTCGACCTCGCTCACGACGAAGGCCATTCCCGCCGGGGGGCTCGACGTGCCGCGGTCCGCGCCGAACTGGAACCCTTGCCAATCGGGCGGAAGGTCCACGGTCAATCCGAGAGGAGGTCCATTCACATCGGTCCCTGCGACCGTCATGTGCGCGACCTGGAGGCCGGCACTTGGTTCGGTCGACGGGGAGGCCGCCGCCGGCGAGGGGACGGCCGCCACCGACGGGGCGATCACCGCTGCCGTCGGAGGGACCGCTGACGTTGGGGTGACCGCTGACGTCGGGGTGATCGCCGCCGACGGGCTGCAGGCGGTGCCGGCGATGGCGACGGCCGCGACCGCGAAGGCCAACTTGAGGGTGCTGTTCACTGGTCGTGCCCTCCCCACCGACCACGTGGGTCGGCACCGTGCCGAGAGCCGGGGTGTCCGGCGCTTCCAACCGGTAGGAGTCCGCTCCGCCCGCCGTCGTTCCATCTTCGCCGGGGCAGGCTCATCCATCGCCGGCGCCCTGGAGATGGAACGATGCGGTTGCGGCCCGACTCATGATGAGTGAGCGCGGCCAGGGGGCCGCCACGAGCCGGATGTCCGATGCAGCGAGACCTCGTCCTTCGTGCCAGGAGCGGCGACCACGACGCCTTCACGAAGCTCGCCGCGGATGCGTTCGACCGGCTGCACCGAACCGCGCGGCTGATCCTGCGAAGCGACGACCTGGCGGCCGATGCCGTCCAGGAGGCACTCATGGCCGCCTGGCTGCACATCCGTGCCGTGCGCGATCCCGACCGGTTCGACGCCTGGCTCCATCGGCTGCTCGTCCACGCCTGTTACCGCGAGGCTCGGCGGGCCAAGCATCGCGCGGTCGTGGAGATCCACGTGATCGCGCCCGACGCGCGCGGCGTCGGCGACGCCCAGGACCTGACCGCGATGCGCGACCAGTTGGAGCGAGGCTTCCATCGCCTGACTCCCGAGCAGCGCGCCGTGCTCGTCGTCCACCACTACCTCGGGCTACCCGATGCCGAGGCCGCCGTCGTCCTCGACATCGCCGTCGGCACCTTCAAGTCCCGTCTGCACCGTGCGTCCGCCGCCCTTCGCGCGGCCCTCGAAGCCGACGAACGTTCAGGGATCGTCGCCAAGGAGTCGATCGCATGACCGGCCACGACGACTTCGACCGAACGCTCGCCGGCTGGTTCGAGTCCGGCGCGCTGCCACCCGCGCCCACCGGTGGTCTCGACCGGGTCCTCGACGCGACTCGCCACCGCAGGCCGCGCCCGGCTCGGCTCGCCGGTCTGGGCAGCCGCTGGGTCACGGAGGCGTACGACGCTGGCTCGAACTCCGGCGCACGCTCGTTCCCGCGCCTGGGTCTCCGTTGGTCGACGGCGCTCGTCCTGCTTCTGGTCATCGCCGCGCTGGTGGGTGGGGCGCTCCTGGTCGGCGCCCGACTGCTCCAACCCTCGCCACTGCCGACCGGTCGTCTCGGCCACCTCGCCTATGGGCTCGACGGCAGCATCTA
The DNA here is from genome assembly GCA_963781845.1 of uncultured Chloroflexia bacterium. Taxonomy (GTDB): domain Bacteria; phylum Chloroflexota; class Limnocylindria; order Limnocylindrales; family CSP1-4; genus Chersky-267. The sequence continues at coordinate 547,473 of CAWAHN010000016.1, forward strand.
CGTGGCCGACTGGGACGGCGAGAACCCGGTCAGGGTCGCCGACGGCACGCTGGATCCCGGTGGCGCCGGCCCAGCCGGATGTGGCTCGTATTGGGGAGAGGGACCGATGTGGTCGCCCGACGGGCGGTACTTCGCTTATCGGTCCGCGTGGGTTGACGGCTGTCGTGGGACCTCAGGCAGTGGGAAGGTCTATGTGAGCGATCCGGCCGGGCACGTTGTCGCGTCGTTCCCGGGTACCGGTTGGCTCGTCTCATGGTCGCCCGATTCCACTCGGGTGGCCACGTCGGTCGACCTGGGCAAGACGTTCGGCATCTACCGGCTCGACGGGGTGCGGCAGGCGCTGCTCACGGTGCCGTCCGGGTATGTGGTGCACGGCGATTACAGCCCGGTATGGTCGCCTGACGGGCTGTCGCTCCTGATGCCGATCGCGCCCATCGGCGGACGATCTGAGATCTGGCAACTCCCGATCGATGGTGGAACCCCACAGCGTGAGCCCACGGTCGACCCGCCATCGCACTTCAACGTGGCCTACTCACACGATGGGGCTCGTGTGGCGTTCATCGACAATCCTGACTCGTTGTCGCTCGTGATCGCCAAGGCTGATGGCACCAAGCTTCGGGTCCTCGCCGGAGCAGCGAGCGACCCGCAGTACGGACTCGGTCCCGGGGCCACGTATCAGAACCCCGTGCTGTCACCGACGGGCGATCGGGTCGCCTTCATGTGGAGCCCGACCTATTACGATCAGTCGGTCGATCCATCGGCGCAGACGTCCGAACTCCGCGTGGTCGACGTGGCCAGCGGTATGGTGACGACGCTGGTCAGTGCGACCGGAGCCTCTCCGCTCGATCCGATCACGTTCTCACCCGAGGGTGATCGGATCCTCTTCGCGAGAAGGAACGCCGACGACGCGTCGCTCTGGAGCATCCGTCCGGACGGGTCCGACGCTCGGCTTCTCGTCACAGGGACCGACTGGGGCGATTGGCAATCCCTGCCGGCCGGGCCGTGATCCGCGGTCAGGCTCGACCGGCCGGCCACGTCCCCAAGATCTGGCGAACGATCGCGAACTCGCCGACGTGGTAGGCGTTGTGGTCCGCGTCGATCCGGACCTCGCGAGCGAGCGTGTGGCCCGGTGTCCCCGGGATGACGGCGAACAGGTCCCGGGCCGGATCCATGACCAGCGAGCGAAGGGCCGCCTTGTCGGCGAGGAACGCCGCGACCGTCGCGTCGAACACGGCGCGGGTCGCGGTCGCGTCGCGGTCCGGCCAGTAGTCGGCGGGCCAATCCGGCTCGACGTACCCCGGGTTCGTGATGTAGTCGAGGATGTCAGCCTGGGTCAGGCGAAGGTGCTCGACCAGGTGCCACGGCGTGTAGTCGACGTTCGGCGCCCGTCGGTTGATCGCGTCGTCCGGGAGGTCGGCGACCGCCTCCTCGAACGGCATGTGGGCGCCGACGCCGTCAAGGAGCTCGGCGAGCTCCAGCCTCAACGCATCGGTGTTCACCGACTCGCGGCCTCCATCGCGTACTCCTCGATCAGGTTCCAGGTCTCACCGTCCAGGGTGAACTCGTTGCGCCACGTGGCGTGGGTGGCGTCCGCAAGGATCCAGGTCAGGCGGATCCGCGGGAGCCCCTCCTGGAGCGACTCGTAGACCAGCCGGTCGCCCTCGATCCGGCCGCGGTAGATGGCCAGATTCGGACCGTTGTTGTCGGCACTGCTCGCACGATACTCCCCGGCCGACCGATCCCACCCGGTGACCCAGTGCAGCTGCCAGCGCAACACGAAGGTGCCATCGGTCAGGTACTGCTCCTGCTCGAAGTCGCAGGCATACCAGAGGCCATCCTGGATGAGGCGGTTGGTGGCCCTGCCCTTGCCGATCATCTCCGGCGAGCCAGGGCCCATGCCGCCCGCCTGGATCGTTCCCGTCCACGTCCGATCGACATAGAACGGCGCGAGCGCGGCCATCTCCGGACCGGCCTGCGCCGACGTCGGGAGCTGGATCTTGGTCTCGGTCGTCATGGTCTCCTCCTCTCTGGCGAGGCGTCCGTCGTCAGCTCAGGCGGGCACACTCTGAAGCTCGCGAGCGATCCCGGTCGCCCATCCCTCGATCTCCGGCCAATCCCGGAAGTCGCCCGATGGCAGCGCGTCCCGGGCGGCCGGCATCAGCGACATGGCGCGTTCCGCGAACCCGACGGGCTTCCGATCCTTGTCGTACGCACCGAAGAAGACGTGGTGGTCACGAGCATGCACGGCGTCGCTCAACTCGGCGATCTCCTTCGGGACGGCAGCGACCTTCTGGTCCTGCCCCTTCTCGTTCAGCGGCTCGGTGCCCAACGGGCCGCTGCTGAACAGCCAGACCGGCTTCTCCGCCAGGGCCGACCGGTTCCGGCGGACGAGCCCTGAGGCCTCCTTCATCCAGTGGAACATGTAGGCCGCGCTGCCGATCACGAACGCGTCGTATCCGGCCAGGCTCTTCATCGATGCCGCCGGTCGCGCTTCCGCGTCGACGCCGGCGACACGGAGCGTGTCAGCGATGCGTTCGGCGATCCCCTGGGTCGCACCGTGTCGACTTGCATAGGCGACGAGGACATGCATGGCGAGCCTCCGATCCGGATCTTCCGTCCGGACTGATGCTCTCCGCGGTCCATCGCGACGCCAAGTGCCGTAGGTCACCCGTTGGGGCCCCTGGGACAGCCGTCCGGACAGAGCGACGCCGGCGACTCGTCGCCGCCGGCGTCCTCGAAACGGTCAGTTCGTGTGGTGAACGACCGTCGACGCGTAGTGGTTGGTCGACAGGCCGGTGACCGTGATCGGGCCGGCCAGGAAGATGCCCCAATACTCGTGGGCGATGTGGTTATGGGCGATGGTCACGGTCACCGGAACCACCGCGCTGAAGATCGAGATCCCGTTCGGCATGGTGCTTCCCGCATCGGGATCGATCTGGTTGCCGGAGATCCAGTTGCCCCGGATCACGTTCCCGGACACGTTCATGCCAGGTGCGTGCGCATGGATCGCGACGCCCGCCTCACCGTTGTTGCGGAGGACGTTGCCGATCACCCGGTTGTCGTAGGACGCCGTGCCCGGGAAGGGCGCGAACATCCCGACGCCCGCACCGCCGTTGCCGTTGGAGACGTTGTCGATGACGAGGTTGTCGTAGACGCCGCCCAGCGTCGGGTCGGTCATCGCGGCGCCGTTATGGGACGGCAGGGTGATCCCACAGTCCTCCTTGTTGTTCCGGATCACGTTGTGGGAGATGACGTTGTGTGCGCTCGGGCCGATCTCGTCGGTGATCAGGACGCCGCCGACGTTGTCATAGACCCGGTTGTGGGCGAGCCTGGACCAGGTGACACCGATGAAGTGGAGTCCCTCTCCGCAGTCGCCGGGGATGTTGCCCTGGACCTGGCACTGGGGGGTGGCGGACGTGCCGAAGCCGGCGTCGTTGTGGCGGATCGTGTTCCACTCGATGCGGACCTTCGAGGTCCCGGCGACGAGGATGCCCTCACCGATCGCGTGCTGCACGGTGAATCCCTTGACGACCGTTCCACTTGCGTCAGGGCCGAACACGAGGAGCCCGTAGCCGAAGACACCCATGCTCTTGAGCGGCTCGATCCCGCCGGTCTGCCCGGTCGCGTCGATGACCGCGTGCCGGCCCTTGAGGGTCAGCCGCTTCGTGATCGAGACCTGCTCGTGGTAGCTGCCCATGCCCACGTGGATGGTGGTGCCGGGCGACGCGATGTCGACCGCGTGCCCGATGGTCCGGCAGGGCTTATGGGCCGAGCACGGATTCGCATCGGTGCTGTGATATCTCGCGACGTACAGGTTGGGTGACGAGGCGTCGGCCACAGCGGCGACGAGCGGGGTCGCGCTCAGCGCGAGGACGAACCCCATCGCCACGGTCACGATCCGACGACGGGAACCTGCGATAGCCATGTGCTCTCTCCGATCCATTTGCGCGCTCGTCATCGAAGCTCCAGCCGGGACGCGCGTCCGGCCGGATACTCGCGAGGGACGTTGCCGTCGCCGGGGCACCTCCGGGCAGCCACGACGGTCGAGCTGTTGCGGCGATCAGTCAAACCGGCCGGGCGGGGAGACACGACTCGAACAGCGACGTGCAAGCGGTGCGAGCCGCGGGAGCGTTGCCGCCCGACAGAACCCGTCCAGACCGGGGCGCACGGAGCCGAGTCGACGCCGATGACCATCTGCCGTCTGACGATATGGATCGAGTCTACTCGCGGAGTGTCTCGAGGGTTCGCAAGGACGGGGACCGACCCGGAGCCCCTCTCAGGGCGAGCGGCGGGTTCGAAGGCTCGCCCGGGCGAGGCTGCATGCATCCTGTTGACTTGTCCGGTCCGCCGCGCTATATATCGACCATCGGTATAGCGGCGGACGATAGGAGCGGCGCATGGAGTCAGGGTTCTCGGATCTCGGCCGGTACGCCGAGCCCTCCCTGCGGATCCTGGTCAGCCTGTCGGACGGTCCCAAGCACGGCTACGCGATCATGGACGACACCGAGGCGACCACCGGCCGCCGGATCGGAGCCGGGACGCTGTACGCAGCCCTGGCCCGGCTCGAGCGCCTGGGCATGATCGACGCCCTGGCGGCCGATGGCAGCCGTCGCCGTCCATATCGCCTGACGGCGCTCGGTGCAGCCAGCCTCAAGGCGCAACTCGAGGATCTCAGGCGGCTCGCCGACACCGGGCTCGGACGCCTCGAAGGAGTCGGTCCGTGAGCCGGCTCACGGCGCTCTACCCGACCACGTGGCGGGATCGATACGGCGACGAGTTCGAGGCCGTGCTGGCCGCTCGGCCACCGTCGGTCGGCGAACGCCTCGACATCGTGCGCGGGGCGGTCGACGCCCACCTCCATCCACAGGTGCTCGGTCCCGTTCGGATCCCGGACCGCTACGGCGTCGGACCGCTCGTCGGGCTTGGACTCCTCGTCATCACCGTCCTGTTGGCCGCGAACGGACCCGTCCAGTACGACGAGTACGGGACGTACCGGGACGGCGTGGCCGCGATCCCGTTCTTCGTCGCTGCCATGGTCCTGCTCGATGTCGGTCTGTACCGCGTGGTACTCCGCCTCCCCGACGGCGCAGCAGGGGCGGGAGCCGCGGGCCTGATCGCGATCGTCGCCGGACCGACCTGGGCGTTCATGCCGTGGCTGGTTCCGATCGGCCTGATCTTCATCCTCGGCGTGCTCGGGCTCGCCGTCGGCGCACGACGCGCCGGGATCATGCCCACCTGGACGGTGGTCGTCCTCGTGGCCGCGCTGGCGGTCCCGGCGGGTCTGTTCGCGGCGACGCCGTTCGTCCCGTGGTACGCCCTCCGCGCGTCGGGACTGAACTTCGCCGTCGTGCTCGGATCGATGGCCATCGTGTGGCTCGTCTTCGGCGGGTTGCTGCTGCGTGGGTTCCCGGAGCGATCGCAGGGGTGAGCGTCGTGGCCCGGATCGTCTGGCTCACGACCGGCCTGATGTGGGCGACCCGGTCGCTGCTCGAGTTCGCTCACCCCGACTACATGGATCCGTCGGCCGCCCTCGACTGGGTCGCCGTCTGGCTGTACAGCGCCGCCTGGCTGATGCTGGCTGCGTCCGTGCTCCTCGTCGCCCGGCTGGTCGCCACCCGCGAGGTGACGGTCGCTGCGACGATCGTGGCGACGGGAGCGATCGCGGCCGGCGTCGCGAACGGCCTCGAGGACGGCCTCGGAATGTCGTCCTTCGGGGTGCTCTATGTCGTTGGCTTCATGGTCGGCTGGCTGGGTCTGCTCGGGCTGGCCGCGTCGCTCCAGCGTGCGACGTGCGTGCGCCTGGCCGGCCTTACCCTCGCGATCTTCGTCGGCGTAGCGTCGCTCACGCTGGGCGGGGGGGTCATCGTCCTGATGGCCCTCGGCAGCCTGGCTGCGGCGCCTGCCTGGTTCACGGCTGCGCCCGACACCACCGAGACGACAGGCACGCTCGGCTCGCGATGACGAGCGCCGCGACGGGTCGATGGCTCTCGATCGCGGGGATCGCGGGTGGTTTGATCTGGATCGGCCTCCGCTTCTTCAACCCCGTGTGGGGGCCGCCGGGCACGACCGCCTATCTGGCCTACGAGCTCTGGAATCGCATCTGGGCGCCGGCGTTGGTGCTCATGGCGATCGGCTTCGTCGGTTCGCGTCGCTCTGCGTCGGGAGCCCATCGCGGGGCCACCCGGATCGGGCTGTCGATCGCCATCACGGGGCTCACGGTCATGGCGATCGGGAGCATCGCCGAGTTCTGGGTGTTCACCGATGTGCCGTACTCCGGAGGTGAAGGTCCCAACGCGCGCGATCTCAGCTGGATGAGCTTCCTGGTCGGGGCGCTCCTCGCGGTCATCGGAGCGACCGCGAGCGGCGTGGCGATGGTGGCCGACCGCGCCGTGCCGATCTGGGTCGGCGCTCCATTCGCATTGGTACTCCCGGCCACATTCGTGCTCGGCGCCATCGACATGAGCTTGGCAGGCGTGCCGATCGGCATCGCCGCCATCGCAGGTGGCGTGCATGGCCTCGCCGTCCAGGACCGGCGGCTGGTGACCGCGTCGTGACCGCCATCACCGGACAGACGATCGGTACTGTCGGGAACAGGGCGGTGAGCGCCATCTTCCGCGACATCGTTCGGGGAGGGCTCGCAGGCGTCATCGCGGGGGCGGTCGTCGGCGGCGTGGGCGGTCGGTTGGCGATGCGACTCGCCTTCCTCGCCTTCCCGGGCACGGCAGGCAGCCTGACCTCGAATGGCAATCAGATCGGCGCGATCACGTTGGAGGGAACGCTCGGCCTCGTCCTCTTCGGCGCGTTCGGCGGGCTGTTCGTCGGAGCGATCTGGGTCGCGCTGTCGCCGTGGATCCCGTGGACGGGCGTTCGCCGGGCGCTGGCGACGATGCCACTCGCGATCGCGCTCGGGACCGTGGTTCTGATCGACGGCCAGAACCCGGACTTCGTCGTGCTCAGGCATTCCCCGTTGGTGGTCTCGATCCTGCTGCTCCTCATCGGCGCGGTCGGCCTCGTGGTCGCGCTCGCGGACGGGTGGCTGGACGGCCGGTTGCCACGCGTCGAGGGGGCTTCGTTCGGCGTCATCGCCGCCTACGCCTCGATGGCGGTCACCGCGACGATCGTCATGGTCCCTTCCGTGTTGGCCGTGATGTTCGCCGGAGACCGCCCGCGGATCCTGTTGGGCCTGGCGCTCGTCGTGGCGGGCGGCGCGACAGTGGCCTGGTGGAGGATGCGACTGCACGGTCAGGACCGCCCTCCACGGAACCTCGTTCTGGTCGGTCGAACCGCTCTCGTCGCGATCGCCGTCCTCGGCATCGTTGACCTAGCTCCGGACGTCATCGAGGCGCTCGGAGCCGGCTGAGGAGGAGTCGTGCAGATCCACCACGAGATCGAGGTGGCGCGGCCCCCCGAGGACGTGTTCGACTTCCTCATCGACACCGACAGCTTCCGGGTCGTCGACCGCGCCCTTGTCTCGTACACGCCTGGCGGTCTGATGCACGTGGGGCTCAGCGGGACGTTCGTCCACCGACGCGGCGGCATGACGGCCCGCTCTGCGTGGACGGTCGCGGAGCTCGAGCGGCCATCGCGCCTCCGGGTCGCGGTCCGAGGGATGGGCTACGAGATGGATGAGGTGGCAAGTCTTGTCGCCACGGACTCCGGTACCTGCGCAACCTTCGTCGACACGGTCCGACCGACATCGATCGCCGGCCGGCTCATGGTGGCCGTCTCCGGCGGGATCATGCGGCGGGATCTCGCTGCGCGCGCGGCGTTGCTCAAGGCGACGCTCGAAGGGGACGCCACGGCGACCAGCCCGATGAATGAGGCCCGATACCGGCAGGCGGAACGGCGGCTGTGGGAGTCTCTGGGGGCCACCCCGACCGAACGGCGACTCCACCTCGAGCGCAACGATGTCAGCGTCAGGGTCCAGGAAGTCGGTGCAGGACCCGCGGTCCTCTTCATCCACGGGGCGAACACGAGCGGCGCGAGCTGGGCCGCGTTGGCCGCTCGCCTGACCGGGTACCGCTGCATCCTCCTCGACCGACCGGGCACCGGGTTGAGTGAACCCCTGTCCGCGGCACTCGATGTCGAGAGCCTGCCCCGGTTCGCCGAGACGCTCATCGTCGATGTGCTGGACGCGCTCGGGGTGACGTCGGCCCACCTGGTCGCGACGTCATTCGGCGGCTACATCGCGCTTCGCACGGCGGCGGCGCATCCAGATCGGATCGACCGGATGGTCCAGTTCAGCTGGCCCGTCGGGGCTGCGACGGATCGGCTGCCGACGTTCATGCGGGTCATGAGCGTCCCTGGATTGAGTCGACTGCTGGTCGAGCTGCCGCCGAACGAGCGCACCGTGCGCATGACCTTCCGCCGCGTCGGCCACGGGCCCAGCCTGGAGGCCGGGCGGATCACCCAGGAAGACCTCGACTGCTACCTCGCACTCCTCCGCTACACCGACACGATGCGCAATGAGCTGGCCCCGGCTCGTGCCTTCGTGTCGCCGCTTCGCGGGCTGGATCGCCTCCTCCTGCCCGACCACGTCCTGGCGGAGGTCCGGACTCCGACCTACTTCCTGTGGGGAGAGAACGATCCCTTCGGCGGCGCGGATGCCGCCCGCGTGCTGGTCGAGCGGATGCCGGATGCCGAGCTCGAACTGATGCCCGGCGCCGGCCACGCGCCCTGGCTCGACGACCTCGACCACTGCGTCAAGGTCACCAGCGAGTTCCTGGGCCGATGACCAACTCACGTGCCGTGGGGAGCCGCGGCAGGGTCAGTCGCTCCAGACGGGGCCGTGGCGCCGAACAGCCGCTCGGCGACGGACGCCGCGGTCGTCATCGGGATGGACGGATAGGCCGCGCGAATGGCGGGACCATCCATCGTCATGTCTCGGGTGTCCATGATCAGGGCCGCCGCGACCTGCTCCGCCCGCATCCGGTTGATCGGTCGGAGTGCGACGGACAGGACCCGCATCGCGACGCGCGGGATGTGGGATACGCGGCCCGTGCGCCCGCTGGCGCGCTCGATGATCTCGACGAGCTGATCCATCGTCAGGTCCTCGGGTCCTGCGACGTCGATCGTCTTGCCGCGCAGTGACGGATCGCCGATCGCCAGGTCGACGAAGCGCGCGACGTCGAGCGCCGACACGAGATTGATCGGGTTCCGTCCGTGCCCGAAGACCATCGTCTTGCCGGTCGTCACGAGCGGTTCCCCGATCAACCCGAGCCATGTTTCGAGGTAGGCCGTCGGGCGGATGAATGTCCAGTCCACGCCGCTGGCCCGGATCGCCTGCTCGGCGGCGAACTTGGCCCGGAACAGCTGCATCGGGTGATCAGCGGAGGCCTGAGCGACGGAGAGCAGGACGAACTGCTCTACGCCGGCCGCCGCAGCGGCTTCAGCCAGGACACGATTGCCGTCGACATCGACCGCCTGCAGCCCCGCGGGTGAGGCGAAGCCGGTGATCGCCGAGACGACCACCCGCGCTCCCTCGACCACCCGACGAGCGTCGTTGGGTCGAGTGACGTCGCCCGCCACGATCTCGACCCCGGAGAACTTGCCGCTCGCATGAGCGAGGTCCCGGGTCACCACGCGGACGGGTTCCCCTCGGGCCACGACAAGGGGAACGAGCAGCGGCCCCAGGTTACCCGTAGCCCCGGCCACAACGATCATCGGACTCCTCCCGGCGCGACGGCCTGGGACACTGCGGCATCGATGCTGACCCCATCGTCCAGCACGGGCTCCATGTAGAACCGTGCCCAGGCGATCCGCCCGCCCTCGACACCGAGGATCGTCGTTCCGCGCATCAGGTGTGGCGCGCCGTCGCGCCGCGTGCCGGTCCATTCCCACTCCGACCAGACGACGTTGCCATCGACTGCCTCCCGAACGAGCTCGGAGTGGAGATCCGGCACACCGGCCAGGATCTGGCCCCAATTGCGGCGAACCTGCTCGCTGCCACGGAAGGTGCGCGACGGATGGAGCGGGATCTCACCGAGGTAGTCGGGCGCGAAGCAGCCGACGAGCGCGTCGAGGTCGTGGGCGTTCGTCGCCGCCTGGAGCCGATGGACGACGGAGAGCGGTTCGCTTACGGTCCGTGACTCGGCCATCATGATGCTCGTGCCTCAGGTTCGCGCCACCCGCCCAGCCAAGTTTCAACAAGACTGTTAGCGGAATGACTATACTCAGTAGTCTGATGAAGAACGAAACGACTGTCAAGCGGTCCTATCGCTCGCCGCTCCGAACGGCTCAGGCCGGCCAGACCCGACGATCGATCGTCGACGCCGCGACGACCTTGTTCGTCGAGAGCGGGTACGGTGCGACCTCCATCGAGGCGATCGCCGACGCGGCCGGCGTGAGTCGCGCGACCGTGTTCACCGCCGTCGGCAGCAAGGCAGCGCTTCTCAAGACGGCCTACGACGTGGCGCTCGTCGGCGACGACGAGGCCGTCGCGCTCCCGGATCGGGCGGGATCCCGAGCCATCCGCGCCGAGCCTGACCCGCGCCGCTACCTGGAACGGTACGCCGCCCTCGTCGTCGAGCTCGGCGGTCGTGTCGCGTCGATCTACGACGCGATCCGCGGGGCGGCCTCGGCAGATCCGGACGTTCGGCCGGTCTGGGAGAAGATCCAGCAGGAGCGTCGGATCGGCGCGTCCCATGTCGTCGCCGATGCGGCCGCGAAGGGCACGCTCCGGGACGGGATCGACCAGGAAACCGCCGCCGACGTCGTCTGGGTGCTCGTCGACCCGGGCCTGTATCACATGCTCGTGAACCGTCGAGGTTGGCCGCGCGAGCGGTTCGCCGATTGGCTCGCGTCGTCGCTGATCCATGAGCTTCTCGGGGATGGCTAGACCGCAGCCGGGCAGGATGGAACGGCTCCGATCCCATGTCGTGAGGGCATCGCTCGCTGCCCTGCTCGTGTCGGGTGGGCTTCTGGCCGACGTCGGCCCGATCGGGGCGCCGCCCGCTGCCGCCGCCCAGCCGATCGGGGCGCCGCCGCCCGCTGCCGCCGCCGAGCCGACCAGCGCCATCGTCCCGGGCGTGGTCGACCGCACGAGCCTCGATCTGACCGCGAGCTATGACGTGCAGCTGAAGCTCAGCTACGGACGCGGCGCCATCTCGGCGGTCTCGACGATGACCGTCACCAACGTCTCGGGCGGCCCGATCGACCGGCTCGAGCTGAACACCGCAGCGGCCCGCCTCGGCCGGCTCCGGATCCGCAGCCTCACGGTCGACGGGTCGGCCGTGACCCCGACGGTCAAGGACCAGACCATCCACGTCCCGCTCGGCGGGATCCTCCCGGACGGAGCGACGACGACCGTCCGCATCGCGTTCTCGGCGACGACGCGTCGGACGCTGGCCGGCTCGAACTGGCTGTTCACCCGCACGAACGGCGTCATCCAGCTCTACCGCTGGCTCCCGTGGGTCAGTCGCGCGACACCGTTCGACCGGCCGAACCACGGCGACCCGTTCGTGACCGTCACCAGCCCCTCGGTCCGCGTGAGGATCACCACTGACCGGACGATGCGGCTGGCGACGAGCGGCCGGCGGGTCGCGACGAACGGCCTGACCTCGACCTGGGTCGCCAACGACGTCCGCGACTTCACCGTGGCGGCCAGCCCGTCGTGGACCGCCCGGACCCAGCGACTCGGGTCGATCGTCGTCCGGGTGTACGCGTTCCCGGGCGGCAACGGGTCCGCCCTGATGACCCTCGCCCTCCGGGCTCTGCGTCGCTACCAGGCGCTGATGGGCGCCTATCCCTACCCCACGTTCGTCGTGGCCGAGAGTGCCGGCGGGTCCGGGATGGAGTCCCCGGGCCTGATCTGGATCCCGCGTGGGCTGACCGCCGGTCAGCTGCCCTGGCTGGTCAGCCACGAGACCGCCCACCAGTGGTTCTACTCGCTCGTCGGCAACGACCAGGCCCGCCAGCCGTTCGCCGACGAGGCGATGGCCGACTTCCTCGCGCGCTACATCACCGGGACCGGGCGGGCCAGCCGCTGCGCGACCGCCACGCTCGACCGGACGATCTACGGCTACTCGGCGCGCTGCTACTTCGAGGTCGTCTACGTCCAGGGCGGCCGCGTCCTCGACCACCTCCGGCAGCGGATGGGCGGAACGGCGTTCTGGGCAGGGATCCGCGACTACCTCGCGACGAACCGATTCGGACTCGGCGGGACGAAGCTGCTGCTCGACACGCTCGACGCCCACACGCCGCTCGACCTCGTCGGCCCGCTCCGCCCGAGGTTCCCGCGGATCCTCTGAAAGTGGCGAGACACTGCGGAGCGACCAGGGGCCCTTCCCCTGCCAAAGATCAGTCGGTCCCGTACCACAGTGCTGTGCTACACAGACGATCGAATACGCGCAGCGGGACCTTGTCCCCTTGCCCCTCTCGCGCGGCGGGACGCCGGTCCCGGACCCTAGCGCGGGGTCACGTCCTTCTGCGGGCGGCGCGGCCGGAAGGTCCGGCCATTCACGACCTCGATGGGCGGATCCACCACGCGTCGATAGACGCGCTGGCCGACGCGCCTGCCGGTCCAGATGGCAGCCCAGCCGAGCGGCACATATCGACCGGGCACGAAGATGAGGCCGACGTTCGCCAGCTCCCGGGTCGCCGGATGCGTGACGGCGCCCCGGATCAGCTCCCGGGCCGTCGCGGGATCACGCAGCTCGCGCACGAGACCGGCGCGGTCGGACCGTGCCCGCCGGGCGACGTCCCGGACGGTCTCCGACCGGCTGGCGGCCACGATGGCACCCCGGGTCTCCGGCAAGGTGGCGAGACGGGCAAGCAGCGCGAGCTTTGCGATCGGCGGCATCACTGCGAGGGTACCAGCGAAGGGTCAAGCTGAGGCAAACGCGATTACGGGAGGCCGACGATGATCAAGCTCTGGAGCGAGCTGCCTGGCGCACGGACGAAGGAGCTGGTCGCGGACGTCGCGACGCTCGTGTGGGTCGTGTTCTGGGGGAACATCGTCTGGCAGCTCTTCCAGTTCCTGTCCAGCTTCGCCGAGGCGGGCCGGACCGTCCGCGCTGGGGGTCAGACCATGGTCCAGGGCGGGCGCGACCTGGGCGACTCGCTGGCCGGCCTGCCGCTCGTCGGGGCGCAGGTCCGCGATGTCGCGCGTCAGGTCTTCGGCGGCGCCGGCCGGCCGCTCTCCGACTTCGGCACGCAGCTCGAGCAGTTCATCTTCGTGGTCGCCGTCGTGCTGGCCCTGTTGCTCGCCATCGTGACGCTGCAGCCGTGGCTGGTTCGCTACCTCCCCTGGCGGTGGGGCCGATTGCAGCGTGTCCGGGCCGCCCATCGGGCGATCCGCAAGGAACCCGACCTCGCCGACGCCCATATCGCTCGCGCCCTGGCGATGCGGGCGTTCACCCGGCTCGACTACGCGACCCTGCTCGAGTACACGCCGGATCCGCTCGGCGACTGGGTCAACGGCCGCCACGACCGGCTCGCCCGCGCGGAGCTCGCCAGCGTCGGGCTGCGGGTCGGCACGGTGAAGCCGGTCCCCGGACCTGCCGCCTGACCTACGACGAGGGGATCAGGGCGTGAACCGGATGCTGTCGACGATCGGCTGGGCGGCGGCCTTGAACCCTTCCTCGGGCGGGCCGCCGTAGATGATCGTCACCGGCGTGCCGTTGACGTCGAGGACGGTGAACGTCAGCTTGTCGGTGGTCGACATCGAGAACGAGTCCTGGCCGATCCCGAAGAGGTAGACGCGCGTCGGGGGGAAGGGCGGGCAGCTCGGCGCCTTGCGGACCTCGACGTCGATCTGGAGTCCCGAGTAGCCGGCGAGGTTGACCGCGCGCAGGTTGCTCGTCTTGAGCGCCTTGTGGTGCTGGAGCCACGACACGAGATCGCGCGCCGTCTGCCCGATGGCCACGAAGTCCGATCGGACGCAGCCGTCCGGCGACACGGTCTGGATCTTCCCGACATCGAGCTCCGAGCGCGCCATGTCGTCCCGGCCGATCGCCATCCCGTCGATGTAGTTCCGGCGGCCGACCCAGCCCGCCGGCAGGTCCATGGTGAAGCTGGGCTTGAACGTGCTGTTCTGGTACTGCCCGGCGACGAGCCGGCCGCGTCGATAGACCAACGGGCCGGCGACGCTCCCGGACCGACAGACGCTCCAGGCGCCGGCGAGGCCGCCGCGACCGGCGTCTGGACCGACGGGCCGACCGTGCCCCACGATGGCCGGCAGTTCGCGACCGCCTCGGTCGTCGTCGTCAGCTGCTCCTTGGCGGACCCGTCGGCGGCCATCCGGAAGATCTCGAAGTGGCCGTCTCCCCCGGTGCCGGCGAAGGCGATGCTGGACCCGTCGGGTGACCAGGCGGGCGCGATCGACTCGCCCTCGGTCGTCAGCTGGCGCGCAACCGCAGTCGACGAAGGTGACCGCGTAGCGTCGTCATGACGCCAGCATCGCGGATCTGCCGCCCCACGCGCACGGCCGGCGACCTACGAACAAGTGAAGGTCGGCACCGTCGTGCCTCCGCCCGCCATCACCAACTTCCAACCGCGACCCTCGAGCTCGGTCGGGTTGGCCGGGTTGATGACGACGCCCTGCGCCAACGCGAAGAGCGGTGCGGTTCGCGGCGGTCAGGTCCGCCCATTTCGATGGGTAGTTGCCACCGCTGTTGGCGAAGTACAGCGTGCTCGCCGACCTCGCCGCGTCCGCCGACGCCCGGCATGCGTTCACCGAGCTCACGCCGAACCCGGTGCCGCCTCCGCTTCCACCGTGGATGGTGACAGTGGTCGTGCTGATCGCACTGACTCCGCCACTGTCGGTCAAGCGCATTCACTCCGACTATCGCGGTGGCGGTCAGCAGTCCGAGCACCACGACGATCAGTAGCAGCCCGACGAGCGAATACCCGGGCTCGTCCGGCGTAACGAGCCGTGAGGTGATCCGGCTCATCAGCTCGATCACGTCGCGCCGGGTCATCCGGCGGAACATCGCCTCGGCGGCACGGTTGACTCGCACCGGCCGCGATCGACGGGGTCGTCCCGAGCGCCGCGAGCGCGTCTCGTACGACGTCGGAAGGTTCCATCACGCCGTCGAGCTCACCACTCGCGGGTTGCGTGGATTGCCAGCCCGGCGTGCGGGTCGAACCCGGTCGGATCGCGACCACGTCGACACCGCGGTCACGCAACTCGTACCAAAGGCCTTCGGCCAGCACGAGGTCGAACGCTTTCGTCGCCGAGTAGAGCGCGACCTGTGCGGTTCCGGTCTCGGCCGCGAGCGACGACATCACGATGATCCCACCGCGCCCTCGCGCGGCCATGCGCGCGCCGAGCTCGTGCGCGAGCACCACCGGCGCGCGGCAGTTGATGTCGATCGCGGAGAGCAGCGCCGCGAGATCGGAGTCGAGGAACGGACCGACCGGCGACCACGCCGCGTTCGCGACCAGCAGGCCGATCTCGAGCTCGCCGATCGCCTGGCGCACGTCGTGGAGGAGGCGTTCATGGGGCTGCGCCAGATCGACCACCGCGGTGACGACGTCGACGGCATCCGGCGCCGATCGCAGGTCACGAGCGGTCGCGTCCAGTGCCGGCCGCGTCGCGGTCGAGGATCACGAGGTCGATGCCCATCGCCGCGATCTGGCGGCAGTATTCGGCGCCCATGCCGGTCGCGCCGCCGGCGACCAGCGCGCGTGGCCCGTACCGCGTCGCGAACGCGGCGGGATCGACGGGCGGCAGCTCGGCGGGGTCGTCCGGCATCGCCGCACCGTACCGGTTGCCGCCGGACCGTCTCAGCCGGCGCGTCGGGCGTCGACGGCATCTTCGATGATTGTGCCGGCGAAGAAGTTCGGGTTCGTGCCCGACCACAGCGCGACCGGATTGCCGAACGTGAACGCGCGGAAGTCGGCCAGGTCGAGATGCCCGTGCTCGACGAGCTCCCAGGCCTCGCACACGACACGCGCGAAGTCGGGCACGTCCCAGTGGCCGATGTCGCTCGCGAACAGCGCGGGCAGCCGCGCACCGTGGGATTTCGGGCGCGGTCGAAGGCCATCGCCGCCATCGGATCGTCGGCTTCGCACCCGAAGAAGTATCGGCCGGTGAAGATCTCGACGATGTCGTCGGGTCCGGCGACCAGCGACTCCGCGAACTCGTCGATCATGTCGTCACCGACGATCGGTTCCGACAGCATGTGCAGGCCGTCGTCGAGTCGGTCGATCCGATCGCGCATGCGGCCTTCTGCGTGCTGCGCGAACAGCGCGTCGAGCTGCGCGTCGGTCGAGCGCGGCCGGGTCGTACTGCCCGATCGCGTCGCGGTTGCGCTTCTCCCAGTGGCCGAGGAGGTCGCTGAGCAGGTTGCACGCCCACGCCGCGCCACCTTCGAGAAAGGCGAATCGCAGTTGCGGGAAACGCATGGGAACTCCACCGAAGAACAGTGACCGCGCCGTGAGCTCGCCCGCGGCCGCGAAGTTCCCGATGTGATTGAACACGTAGTTGGTCGGCGACGTTCGCGCGCCCCAACCGGCGCCGGTCGAGTGGAACGTCGGCGACACGCCGAGCTCGACGCACTTCTCCCAGAGCGGCGTGTAGTCGTAGATCGACGCGTGTCCGAGCCCGTCGATCCATCGCGCGCCGGGCGAGTCGGTACCCGGGAACGGCCGAGGGATCGCGCCGCCCATCATGACGGCGCGCAGCCCCAGCTCCCCGACCGCATACTCGAGCTCGGCGATGGCTTCTTCCGGCGTGAACGTCGGGATGCACGCGACCGGCAGGATCCGATCGCGATACGGGGCGTAGACCTCGGCGGCGTAGATGTTGAACGCGCGTGACAACGCGGGCCGCAACTCGTCATCGGTGAGGTGGATCGCGGTGAGCCCGTAGGTCGGGTACGCGATCGCGACGTCGATGCCGATCTGATCCAGGCGTTGATACAACAGCCGCGGCAGCATCGCGGTCGCGCGATCGAGCGTGTTGCGCGTCGGGATCCCCCACCACGGAATTCGCATGAGCGCCAGCTCGCGGCGTTGTTCGGGCGACAGCATCTGCGTGAGCCGGCCGCTGTCGATGACGAGGTCGAATCGCTCGGCGACCTCCGCTCCCGCGATCTCGACGAGGATGTCGCGCACGAGCGGGAGGTACTCGATGACGTGTCCGTCGCCGTCGATGATCGGATGGTCGATCCGGCCGCGGATCGCCGCCACCTCGGCGCTGGGTTCGTACCCGGTCATGGCGAGATCATTGCGCAACCAAAACTAGTTTCCTCGAATGACATCTGGAGACCTCGAACGCGCCCTCACGCTGAGCCGATCCTCGGACGGGATCTGGACGGCTCGCGCCGATCCCAACTACGAGTCGGCGAACGGGATGTTCGGCGGGTGGACGACTGCCGCGACCTTGCGAGCCGTGTGCGAGCAGGCCGACGAAGAAACGACGCCAGTGGTGATCACCATCAATTTCGTCGAGCAAGGTGGATCCGGGTACCGACGTGCACATCCGCGCCCGGCGCGTCGGCGGTGGCCGTTCGGTGAGCTATTGGCAAGCGGAAGTGGACGGCGCCCGACGAGCCAGGAGACGCTCGCGTTCGCGTCGGTCGTGCTCGCCGCGCGACGCGACACCGATGGACACCTCGATATCGAGATGCCCGCGGCTCCTGATCCCGCCACGCTCGAAGCGACCCACCCCGCACCCGGCGGGGCCGGTGAGCGGACCATCGTGCGTCCGATCTCCGGCGCCGCTCCGCACGATCGCGAGAGCACGTATTCGAGTGGCTGGGTGCGCGAGACCAGCGGTCGACCGGTCGACCATCTCCAACTCGCCTTCCTCGCCGACCATCGCGAACCCCGGTCGTTCTTCTGGGGCGAAAGCCCGCGGCCGAGCAGCACGCTCTCACTCTCCGTCTACTTTCACGCGACACCGGAGGAGCTGGCCGCGGTCGGCGACGACGACGTGCTCAGCGAAGCGTTCGCGACGCGTGGCGCGCAGTCGACGTCGGAAGAGCACCTCCGACTGTGGAGTCGCCAGGGTGCGTTGCTCGCGACGTCGGTCCAGATGGACTGGTATCGCTAACTGACGTTGGAGGCGTTGCGATTGGTCACGCTTCGCTGAGGTCGCGTCCGCGTCGCTCGTCGTCGTGTACTCGGCGAGGCCCGACGCGCAGCGCTCGAGGAACCGGCGGATGCCGCGTTCGACGATCCAACCGGTGCCCGCGCGTCTTCGGAAAGAACGACGAGTGCCAGTGGATGGTCGTGCCGCCGCCCGGCGCGGCGTCGAGGTCGACCTCGCCGACGTAGTCGCGGACGGGCAGGCCCGACAGCGACGCGTACTTGAGGCGCGCGGTTCGGGCACGAGCTCGAGGATCTGGTCGCGGCCGGTGGTGCGACCGAGCCGGAACACGCGGATCGCGCCGACCCCTTCGGGCGGCGGATCGCCGGGCCGTTCGAGCTCGAACGACTCGATCGGGCTCCAGCGCGGCCAGGTCGAGCCGTCGGCCAGCAGCCGGTACACGACCTCCGCGGGCGCCGGCGTCTGCGCCGTGACGTTGACATGGCGACGTCGCATCGGCTGCTCCCTCCTCGTCGCTGTACCATCTGGTACATGTACCAGATGGTACAGTTGCCGGCCGGGGAGGTCAAGTGACCGGCAGCGACGCCGGCAGCGAGTCGAGGGAGCGGCTGCTCGCGCGCCACGATCGACTACGTCGCCGAGCACGGCGTCGCCGATCTCAGCCTGCGGGGCCTCGCGGCGGCGATCGGCACCAGCCACCGCATGCTCATCTACCACTTCGGCTCGAAGGAGGGCTTGCTCATCGCGGTGATCCGCGCGGTCGAGGAGCAGCAGCGGCAGCGGCTCGCGGCGTTCGACGTCGATCCGTCGCTGTCGCCGGCCGAGATCGATGCGACGCATGTGGCAGCACCTCTCCGATCCCGCGCTGTGGCCGAACGAGCGGCTGTTCTTCGAGATGTACGGCCAGGCGCTGCAGGGCCGCCCGCACACCGTCGACTTCCTCGACGACATCGTCGAGTCGTGGCTCGAGCCGATCGCCGCGCTGCGCCGCGAGCAAGGCGTCCCGCCGGAAGCGTCGCGCGCGCAGGCGCGCCTCGATCTCGCGGTCACGCGTGGCCTGCTCCTCGATCTCCTCGCCACCGGCGACCGCGCGGCGACCGAGGCCGCGATGGAGCAGTACTCGTCGCTCTACGAGTCGTGGCGCCAGGGGCTGTGACCGAAGCCGAAGGCGCGCAAGACGCTCCGCTTCCGGTCAAGCCGAGCTGGCGGGGCCTATCGCATCAAGGCGCCGCGTTCGTCTTCCCGGTCCTCGGCCTCGTCCTCGTAGCCGTGGCCCACACGGCGGCCACGCGCTGGGCCGCACTCGTGTACACCGTCGGAGTCACGGCAATGTATGCGACGAGCGCGTGCTACCACCGTGGGCGTTGGACCGCATCGGCCCGGTTACGCCTCCGCCGTCTTGATCACTCGATGATCTTGGTCGGAATCGCCGCGACCTACACCCCGATCGCAATCGTCGGACTCGACACGCGCAGCGCGCGGATACTGCTCGGACTCGTACGGCCGCTCGCGATGGTCGGGATCATCGTCCAGATGTTCTGGCTCGACGCGCCCCGTTGGCTCGTCGCGAGCCTGTACGTCGTCGTCGGTTGGACGGCGCTCGCGTTCATCCCGGTGTTGTGGCATGAACTGGGCGTGCTCACGTTTTCCCTCATCGTTGCCGGCGGTGTGGTCTATTCCGTGGGCGCGCGGGTCTACTCCGCGCGCCGACCCGATCCGGTGCCCGCGGTCTTCGGCTTCCACGAAGTGTTTCACGCACTTGTGATCGTGGCGGGTTTGATCTTCTACGTTGCGATCGCGCGCGTGATCGTGTCGAGCTGACGCCGGCACGCGAGAATCAGGCATGACTCCCGACGAAGAGCGCCCGGTCCACGGGCCGCCCAGACCTGATGGCGGGCTGTTGCACGCCGCGGCCGGTCAGCTGCACGAAATGTTCGGGGTGCACCGGCAGCTGGACCAGGTGCTGTACGAATCGGCGAAGCGCGTCGGCGGCGTCGAGTTCGAGAGCATCTTCAACCCGATCTCCCGCGAGGCGCTGACCGCGACGCCTCGGATCGACGCCCTGAATCACGATCAGGTGTTCTTGCAGTCGTCTCCGATGTCGAGCGCGGACACCGAAGCCGCGCTCGGCCTGCTCGAGATCCTCCACGGCGAATTCGCCGCGCCCAACATCGATGCCTTCGTCGAGTTCACCGACCGGGAGAACTTCTTCGAGCGGCTGGCCGCTGGGCAATCCTTCATCTTCGTGGGATCGCATCTCGAGTTCCAAGACGTCGGCTTCAACCTCGGGTATCTCACCCGCGCCGCGCAGAAGAAGGGTTTCGACCGTCTCGACACGCGAACGACGCTGATGATCGGCCGCCTGCTCGGCTATCTCGAAGTCATGGGACTGAACGTCATCGACGACATCCTCCGCAAGGCGGCCAACGTGTTGAAGACATTCCCGGTGAGCGGCGGCGAAGCGGTCAACGAGGGCGACATCACCGACGAGAATCTCAACCGCCGCGTCAAGAGCTTTCGGAAGCGCCAGAACGCCCGAACCCGCTCCGAGTTCATGAACCTCATGACCTCGAATCACGGCCACATCGTCATCGAGGCCGGCAGCGGTTCGCGTGACGCGAAGGACGCGCACGGCTACGTCGTGATGGAGCCGTTCGCGGTTGGTACCAGGGAAGACTTGTACTTGGCCTCGCGCGCCGGCGCGGCGATCTATCCCGTCTTCGGCGACTACGGCGACCGCGACGAACCGAGCATCGTCGAGTTCGGCGCCGAGATCCGCCGCCTCGAGAGCCCCAACCACGCGCACGCGATCGGCGAGATGATCGCGAGCATCGGTAACCGGGCTCGGGGTGCCGCTTTTCAGCAGCACCCCGACGTGTCCCGGTTCCGTATTCCGATCAGGTACGGGAGCTACGAAACGTAGCGATCCGTCCGCGGTGCAGCTCAGCCCGCCGGGCAGGCGGTCTTGAGCGTCGTGACCAACGTGGCCGACGTGGTCCCGACCTTGGTGATGGCCGTGCCGACTGCTTGCAGCGTCTGCGTCGGGCTCCCGCTTCCGATGTTCGAGACCGCAGTCTGGAGCCCGCTGACGGCCGACTTCACCGCTTCCACCTGCGGCTTGTACGTGTCGCCGGCCGCACTCGAAACCGCATCAAGGTTCGTCTTGACCGTGTCGAGCGCCGACTGGACGCCCGACTTGCCTCCGGTCAGCACTGCGGGGTTCGCCAGCGCCTGCACCGAATCCTTGAGGCTGGCCCGGGCCGTGCACACGGCCGCCTTGCCTGCCGCGGCCGTGGTGGAGGTGGACGAGCTCGACTTCGAGCTCGAGGAGCACCCGGCGACAGCCATCGCAGCCATCGCGCCTACCGCGATGAGAGACCTGAGCTTCATAGTGATGAATCCTCCTGGTTGCGAATTTCAGTTGTCGTCGAGGCGGTCCTCGTCGGTCAGCCGATGGCGACGACGAGTTGCGCGGGGACCGTCGACGAGCTGACGAGGAAGGGCCGGACCTTGTCGAGCGTGATGTTGAACACGACATTGCCCGACGCCGAGGACACCACGACCTTCGAGACGTAGTTCACGCTCTTCGGGCTCTGGATCGTCCCCACCTTCAGGCCTCCGCCCAGCGTCGCGTTCTTCAACGTCACGACGAGGACCGCGCCGCTCGCGCCGGCGGTCGTCGATTGATACGCCGTGACCGAAGGAGCGAGGCCCTTCGAAAACCCGAACGTGACATTGTCGATGCAGCCCGCCGGTGTGGGTGTCACTGAGTTGAGGACCGTCGCCGAGGCGGACCCGGGCTCACTCTGCGATGCCGTCGAACCACTGAACGGGCACGAAGCGTTGGGATCGACCGTCGGGGCCGGGGCGAATGTCCCTTGCGTTCCCGCCGAACCCGAGCTCTTGGAGCTCGACCCGCAGGACGAAACGGTGATCGCGAGGCCGACCGCTAGGGCCACCGCCGTAATCCTGGCTGCTCGCATGGTTCCTCCCCGTCGCGGTCGACATCGTCGCGGCCCGCACCGGTTTTGACATCGCCCGAAGAGGATGATCTGTCGAAACGCCGCACGAAATCGAGGACCGCCTGCAGGGCCTTCCTGCCGTCGGGTGTCTCGATCCGAAACTGGTGCTGATGGCCCTGAGCCGGCGTGTGGCCGGGCTCGTAGAACAGGGCGGTGACGTCGACGCCGAGGGCGACGAGGCGCGCCGCGAACGGCCGGGAGTGCACGTCGGTCAACGGATCGGCGTTCCCTCCGCTGATGAAGGTCGGCGGGAAGGCACTCGTCACGTGATCGATCGTCGACATCTGCCGTAGCGGTACCGAGTTGCGCTCGCGGCTACCCGTGTAGGCCCACAACACGCTACGGGTCAAGAGTCGCAGCGCCGCGTCCGGCACCATTGCCGGGTGGCGCGCCACACCCGCCGCGTCGTACGCACCGCAGAACAGGATCACCCCGCGCAGCTGCTCGGGTCGCAGCGACGGACGGATCCCGACCTCCGACGCGTACGCGGGATTCGTGACCAGCGTCGCGATCTGACTCGCCATCTGCGCCCCGGCCGAATCACCTGCCACGATGATCTGTTCGTCATCGACGTGGAACCGATCGGCATGGCGCTGCACGTACGCGAGCGCGTCGTTGATCTGCACGATCGGTGTCGGGTATTGCGCGTCGGGCGCACGCGAATATTCGACAGCTATGACGGTGAAACCGCCCCGGGCAAGCATTGCGAAGTAGGGCGCGGCCACCTCCTTGGCGCCGGAGATCCACGCGCCACCATGAATCCAGACCACCGTGGGCCGCCGCTCGCCCGCGGCGAGCGACGCAGGAAAGTACACGTCGAGACGCGCGTCTTCCTCCCCGGGTTCGTATTGCTCGTCGGTGATCGCCACTACGCCCGGCGGTGGCGGCGAGCCGGCCAGGTTCGTCGCGCGGGACGATCGCGTGATGACAGCCCGCCAAAGGAGCGCGCCGGGCCGCGCGCTCGTCATGAACACTGTGACGACACCGCCGGTCACTCCGGCCGCGGCGCTCCACCACACCAGCCGCCGCGATCCGAACCTCGAAGACGTGCCGTCGCGGGTGATCAACGTTCCGCCCGCGCTTCGGGGTCTTGGGTTTCCAACGCGGGGAACGGATGGGGACTGACCTTGGCCCGTACGCTCTCCGGTGCGCTGAGGTCGCCGCCCGTATGGGCGACGCTGAAGATCCGCTGGGACCGTTTTCGTCCGACCATCGCCCAGAACCAGTTCCAAAGGGCGGCGACGCGGTTGCCGAATCCGTTGAGGAACGTGAGATGCACGAACACCCATACGACCCATGCGGCGAATCCGCTGAGCCGTAGGCGTCGTACGCTGCAGATCGCGCGAAATCTGCCGATCGCCGCCACGCTGCCGAGATCGCGATACGTGTAGGGCTTCGTGTCCTTGCCGTTGAGCCGGCGGACGATCGTGTTCGCGGCGTGCAGGCTTCCCTGCATCGCAACTTCGGCGACGCCGGGCAGGCCGTTCAGCGTGACCATGTCGCCGACCGCGAAGACTTCCGGGTGACCGGGCAGCGTCAGGTCGGGCAGTGTCGCGATCCGTCCCGCGCGGTCGGTCTCGGCGCCGGACGCCTCGGCGAGCATCGCGGCAAGGGGCGACGCCTGCACGCCGGCGGCCCAGATCGACGATGTGCGCGGCGATGCGTTCGGTTCCCGTCGCTGGTCTCGACGTCGACTCCGGTGGCGTCGATGCCGGTCACACGTGATCCCATTCGCAGTTCGACGCCGAGCTTCGTCGAGCGCCGTCGCCGCCCGTGCCGAGAGCCGGTCTCCGAAGGTTGCCAGCGGTGCCTGTGCCGCCGTCCATGAGGAGGACACGGACCGTCGCCGGGTCGAAGGTTGCGAAAGTTGCCCCGCAGGCTGCGAACGGCAAGCTCGCGGATCTGGCCGGCGATCTCGACGCCCGTCGGCCCGGCGCCGACCACGACGACCGTCAGCCACGCCTGGCGCTCGATCGGGATCGGTCGTGATCTCGGCCATCTCGAACGCGCCGAATATGCGCCGGCGGAGCTCGAGCGCGTCGTCGAGCGTCTTCATGCCCGGCGCGAAGAGCGCGAGCTCGTCGTGACCGAAATACGACTGGCTCACGCCGGCGGCCACGATGAGGCTGTCGTACGGCACTTCGACCGGTTCGTGCAGCGGGCTCTTCGCGAACACGACGCGACGGTCGAGGTCGAAGCCGGTCACCTCCGCCAGCTCGACCCGGATGTTCTCGTACCGGCGCAGCGTCTCCCGCAGCGGAACCGCGATCTGGCCCTCGGAGAGAATGCCGGTCGCGACGTGGTACAGCAACGGCTGGAAGAGGTGATGGTTTCGGCGGTCGAGCAGCACGACGTCGACCGGTTTCCGGCCCAGGAATCGGCACGCGGGCAGACCGCCGAAGCCGCCGCCCACGACGACGACGCGATGCCTCGCAGGTCCGTCGGCGGTCTCGTCGCTCATCACGACATCATGGCAAGCGCGGCACCTGCACTCCAGGGACTTACACCGTGGGATGAAGCATTCACCCGCAAGGGATGACTCACTGCCCGCCGGGATCCGGTTGAGTGACGAGAGGAAAGGTGGTCACGCCATGCCCGAACGTTACGACGTCGTCATCATCGGAAGTGGCGCAGGCGGCGGAACGCTCGCCCACACCGTCGCCGCGAGTGGCCGGCGGGTGCTGCTGCTCGAACGGGGCAATTTCCTCCCCCGCGAGCTCGAGAACTGGGACCCCGACGAGGTCTTCATCGACGGCCGGTACATGTCGACCGAGACGTGGTACGACGCCGACGGAAAGCCGTTCCAGCCGCAGGTGCACTACTTCGTCGGCGGTGCGACGAAGCTCTACGGTGCGGCGCTCTACCGGCTACGCCCGCAGGACTTCGGCGAGCTCAAACACGTCGATGGCATTTCGCCGGCGTGGCCGGTGAGCTACGACGACTTCGAGCCGTACTACACGAAGGCGGAGTGGCTCTATCAAGTGCGCGGCAATCACGGCGAAGACCCCACCGAGGGACCTTGGAGCAAGCAGTACCCGTTCCCGGCGGTTTCGCACGAGCCCCGCATCCAAGAGATCGCCGACGCGCTCGACCGGCAAGGGCTATCACCCGTTCCACTCGCCGTGCGGCGTCCTGTTCGACGAGGCCGACCGGGAACAGAGCGCGTGTATCCGTTGCATGACGTGCGACGGGTTCCCGTGCCTCGTGCACGCCAAGGCCGACGCCGACACGATCGCCGTTCGCCCGATCCTCGGCCGGCCGAACGTGACACTGCTCGTCCGGGCCGAGGTGACGAAACTCGAGACGGACCCAACCGGGCGCACGGTGACGAACGTGCACGTGACGCGCGGTGGCGAGTCCGAGGTCTACGAGGCCGACATCGTCGTCGTCTCCGCCGGCGCCGCGAACAGCGCCGCGCTGCTGTTGCGCTCGGCGAACGACCAGCATCCCAACGGACTCGCGAACGGTTCCGACCAGGTCGGGCGCAACTACATGTTCCACAACAGCAAGGCCGTCGTCGCGCTGGCGAAGGAACGGAACGACACGGTGTTCCAAAAGACGCTCGGCGTGAACGACTTCTACTTCGGCGCCGACGGCTACGACTTCCCGGTCGGCAACATCCAGATGGTCGGCAAGTCGAACGCCGCCGCGATGAAGGGCGAGGAACCGAAGCTCACGATGCTGGCGCCGCGTTGGAGTCTCGCCGAAGTCGCCGAACACGCAGTCGACTTCTGGCTCACGACCGAGGATGTCCCGAAGCCCGACAATCGGGTGACGCTCGCGGCCGACGGACACGTCCAGCTCGCGTACAAGTCGAACAACGACGAAGAGGCCGATCGCCTGTACCACGAGCTGAAGACGATCCTGAACCACATCGGGATGGCCGAGCATCACGTGCTCGACAAGAACTTCTACATGCACATGAACATCCCGGTCGCCGGGGTCGCGCACCAGGCCGGGACCTGCCGGTTCGGTACGGACCCCGCGACGTCGGTGCTCGACGACGAACTGCCGTGCGCACGAGGTCGACAACCTGTACGTCGTCGACACGAGCTTCTTTCCCAGTATCGGCGCAGTCAATCCGGCGCTGACCGCGATGGCGAACGCGATTCGTGTGGGTGAGCACATCGTGGAACGCCTGAGCTAACCAAGGGAGCAATCGAATGAGTCTCAAAGGCAAGGTCGCCATCGTCACCGGTGGCAACAGCGGCATCGGCAAGGCGATCGCGTTGGCGCTCGCCGAGCAGGGCGCCAACATCGCGATCGACTACGTCGCGAATCCGGCCGCGACCGAGGAGCTCGAACGTCAGATCGTCGCGTTGGGCGATCAGGCGATCGGCATCGAGGCCGACGTCAGCAAGGTCGCCGACCTCCAACGCTGGTCGACACGACGGTCGAAGCAGCTCGGCCGGGTCGACATCATCGTCAACAACGCCGGTGTCGAGACCCGCACGTCGATGCTCGACACGACCGAGGCGCAGTACGAGAAGGTGCTCGCGATCAATCTCAAGAGCGCCTTCTTCGGGACTCAGATCGCAGCCCGGCAGATGATCGCGCAGGGCGACGGCGGGCGGATCATCAACATCACCTCGGTGCACGAGGACTGGCCGATGCCGAACAACACCGCGTACTGCCTTTCGAAGGGCGGGATGCGCATGCTCACTCGCACCGCGGGGGTCGAGCTCGCGCCGCACGGCATCCTCGTCGTTGGTGTCGGACCCGGCGCGGTCGCGACGCCGATCAACAAGGAGACCATGGACGACCCCGAGAAGATGAAGACGCTCGACGCCGCCATCCCGATCGGCCGTATGGCCGAGCCGCACGAGATCGCGAGCGTTGTCGCGTTCGTCGCCGGTGACGGCGCGAGCTATCTGGCCGCGACGACGATCTTCGCCGACGGCGGGATCATGCACTCGAGCCCGGGCCTGTAGCTCGACCGCGACGCGGACCGGCACCCCACTCCAGGAAGGAACCACATGGTTGACACGACGGCGAAGTTCTTCGCCGATCTCGAGGCAGATCGGTCACCAGCCGTTGCTCGAAAAGGCCGTCGGGCTCGTTGCGGTTCGAGCTCACCGAGGGCAAGACCGTCGAGCGTTGGCGCGTCGACGTGCGCAAGGGCGACGTCGCGGTGTCGCACAAGGCGGGTGCCGCCGATTGCGTGTTGCGCGCGCCGAAGCCGCTGTTCGACAAGCTCGCGTCGGGCCGGGAGAACGCGATGGCCGCGGTGCTTGCGCGGCGCGGTGACCGTCGAAGGCGACATCGACCTGCTCCTCGCGTTCCAACGGATCCTCCCGAGCCCGCCGCGACCGCGAGTCGCAACCCGGTCCGCGTCGGCACAACCGGCGGGAAAGGCGCGTCGCAATGGCCGATGACCTCGTGAAGATCCTCGACGGCAACACCTTCGTCGTGAGTGACAGCCGCGGCGACATCGAAGCCTCGCTCACCGACCCGACCGGGCTGTTCTCGTTCGACACGCGCTTCTTGTCGAAGTGGGTGCTCACGATCGACGGGGATCGTCTCAACCCGTTGTCGGTCGACGACATGCAGTACTTCGAGAGCCGATTCTTCCTCGTGCCCGGGACCGGCACCGTCTACGTCGACGCGAAGTTGTCGGTGATCCGGCGCCGCTCGGTCGGCGCCGGATTCCACGAGGAGCTCACCGTCCTCAATCACGACAACGAGCCGGTCAAGCTCGTCGTCCGCATCGACGCGGGCTGCGATTTCGCCGACCTGTTCGAGGTGAAGGACGCACTGCAGGAAGAAGGGCAAGTCGTCGACGCGCGTCGACGCGTTCACAGCTGGTGCTCGAGTACACCCGGGACACCTACCGAGCGTCACACCACGATCGCCGCGAGCGAGCCCGCGAAGTACGACGAGAAGGGTCTCACGTTCTCGGTCACGATCCCGGCGCACGGCGAGTGGAAGACGACGATCGACGTCACGACGGGCCTTCCCGACACTCGGAGCGCCGCTGAAGGGCGGCCGCCGGTCGAAGCCCGACATGCAGCGCGATCTCGATCGCTGGCTCGAAGCCGCCCCGAAGTTGAAGGCGGAGTCGGCCGATCTCGAGCGCGACCTACCGGCGCAGCCTCGTCGACCTCGCCGCGCTGCGGTTCTCGCCGCTGCAGCGCGAGCGGCCGGAGCCTTCCGGCGGCCGGTCTGCCGTGGTTCATGACGATGTTCGGTCGCGACAGCGTGTTCACGAGTCTCCAGGCCTTGCCGTTCAACTCCGAGCTCGCCGCAACGACGCTGCGCGAGCTCGGGCATGCGCCAGGGCACTCGCGTCGACGACTTCCGCGACGAGGATCCGGGTCGGATCCTGCACGAGATGCGCTACGGCGAGATGACCGCGTTCGGTGAGCGCCCGCACTCGCCCTACTACGGCAACGCCGACGCGACGCCGCTCTACGTCGTGTTGCTGGACGAGTACGAACGCTGGACCGGCGACACCAAACTCGTACGCGAGCTCGAGTACGAGGCCCGAGCCGCGCTGAACTGGATCGACGAGTACGCGAACCTCCGTGGCGACGGCTACATCTGGTACCAGCGCCGCAACGAGAAGACCGGCCTCGAGAACCAGTGCTGGAAGGACTCCTGGGACTCCATCTCGACGCGCGACGGCACGATCCCCGGCTTTCCGCGCGCGACGTGCGAGCTCCAGGGCTACGCCTACGACGCCAAGATGCGCGCCGCGCGCCTCGCTCGCACGGTCTGGAAAGACCCCGCGTTCGCCGAGACGCTCGAGAAGCAAGCGGCCGACCTGAAGCGCCGCTTCAACCGCGACTTCTGGGTCGCCGACGACGAATACTTCGCGCTCGCACTCGACGAGAACGGCGAGCAGGTCGACGCGCTCGCGTCGAACAACGGCCACTTGCTGTGGAGCGGCATCGTCGACAAGTCGAAGGCGAAGGCCGTCGTGCGGCACCTGATGGGACCGCGCCTGTTCTCGGGTTGGGGCGTGCGCACGCTGGCGAGCGGTCAGGGCCGGTACAACCCGATCGGCTACCACGTCGGCACGGTGTGGCCCTTCGACAACTCGTTCATCGCGTGGGGATTGCGGCGCTACGGCTTCAAGGAAGAAGCCGCGCAGATCGCGTCGGGAATCCTCGACGCGGCCGCGTTCTTCGACGGTCGGCTACCCGAAGCGTTCGGCGGATACCCGCGCCACGCAACGAAGTACCCGGTGCAGTACCCGACCGCGTGCAGCCCGCAAGCGTGGTCGACCGGAACGCCGCTGCTGCTCCTGCGCACGATGCTCGGGCTCGAACCGTCCGGCGATCATCTCATCGTCGACCCGCATGCTGCCCGGAGGCACGGGTCAGATCGAGCTGCTCGACATCCCCGGCCGCTGGGGTCGCGTCGACGCCTTCGCCCGCGAACGCTGACGCGGCGAGATCATTGGGTTCACGCCTTCGAGGTCACGGCCGTCGAGAACGGCGACGGGTGCGCGGCCGACAGGTGCGACGCCGACACGATGAGCCCGAGGTGCGAGAACGCCTGCGGGAAGTTGCCGATGCATTCGCTTCGTCGGCGGGGTCGTACTCCTCCGAGAAGCATCCCGACGTCGTTGTGCAGGTTGCGCAGGCGCTCGAAGAGCTCGCGTGCCTCGTCCTCGCGGCCGATGAGCGCGAG
The DNA here is from genome assembly GCA_963781845.1 of uncultured Chloroflexia bacterium. Classification (GTDB taxonomy): domain Bacteria; phylum Chloroflexota; class Limnocylindria; order Limnocylindrales; family CSP1-4; genus Chersky-267. The sequence goes on from CAWAHN010000016.1 coordinate 577,125, forward strand.
GTTGTCGACCAACCAGAACGTGGTCAGGAGGAACGTTCCTTCGCCGGCCGGGAGTCCGTCGACGCCGTCGTCGTCGGACGTCGGGTAGCGCATCACGAAGCCGTCGACCATCAGCTCGCGCTGGATCGCCTCGACGGTGCCGATGATCCGCGGATCGCTCGGCGGGAGGAACCCGACGCGGGCCAGCATCAGCAGGCTCGAGTCGAGCTGGTCGGCGCCGTAGTACTGCACGAAGCTGTTCTTCTCCTCGTTGAAGCCCTTCTCGCAGACCTCGGCCTTCACCTGGTCGGCCAGCTTGCGCCACCGGTCGATCGGGCAGGTCGGTGCGGCCCAGCTTGCTCCGCGATCTTCGCGGCGCGGTCGAACGCGACCCACGCCATCACCTTCGACTGGGTGAAGTGCCGTTGCGGACCGCGGATCTCCCAGATGCCGTCGTCGGGGAGCTGCCAGACCTGCTCGAGGTGCTCCATCATCGCCGGGAGCAGCTCGCCGGCACTGCGGATGGTGCGCCGGGAATGCTCGTGGTCGCGCCGAACCGCGCTTCGACGCGCGGTGAGCGCGGCGTCGGCGATCTCGCCGAACACGTCGAGCTGGAACTGCTCGCTCGCCTCGTTGCCGATGCGGACCGGCTTCGAGTTCTCGTAGCCGGGCAGCCAGTCGAGCTCGACCTCGGTGAGGCGGCGCTCGCCGCCGACGCCGTACATGATCTGGAAGTCGCCCGGGATCGCCGGCGACGGCCCGCTGGAGCCAGCGCTGCCACGCGGCCGCCTCGTCGACGTACCCGCTCAGCACGCAGGGCCTGCAGCGTGAGCGACGAGTCGCGCAGCCACGAGAAGCGGTAGTCCCAGTTGCGGACGCCGCCGAGCTGCTCGGGCAACGACGTGGTCGCCGCCGCGCACACCGCACCGGTCGGCGCGTACTGCAGCGCCTTCACCGTGATCAGCGAGCGCACGACGTCGTCGCGCCACTCCCCCTGGTACGTGCACTGCTCCATCCACTCCGCCCAGTACTGCTCGGTGGCCCGCCGGGCGGCCGACGCGTCGAGCGGCGAGCGGCGGCGTCGTCGAGCGCCGAGTACCAGGCCAGCGAGAAGCCGAGGCGTTGCCCTTCGCGCGACGGTGAACTCGGCCGTGGTCGTGAGGTCGCTCGCTCTCGAGCGGCACCGGACTGTGGAACCGGAGCGCATCGCTGCCGGCGACCAGCGTGAGCCCGTCCCCCGTGCTCGCTGCGCCCACGGCGCGATCGATGCCGTAGTCGAACCGCGCGATGAGCTCGAGCGTGCATCGGCGACCGAACCCGACACGCCTTCGACGATTCGGAAGATCGTCGGGTGCTCGACGCCCGGGGACATGAAGTCGGTCACCTTGACCGTGCCGTCGCTCGTCTCGAAGCTCGGTCTCCAGGACGAGCGAGTCTCCGGCGTACTCGCGGCGAGTCGTCGTGACCGCACCGCTCGGGGCGATGAGCCAGCGTCCGTGCTCCGGCTCGCCGAGCAGCGCGGCGAAGACCGCGCCGGAGTCGATGCGCGGCACGCACCACCAGTCGATGGAGCCGTTGCGGGCGACCGCGGCGACCGTCTTGGTGTCGCCGATGATGCGCGTAGTCCTCGATGGGGGTCGACATGGTGCTCCTCAGTCCCGATGATCGACCGAGACCGTAATCGCCGCCTCGACCGTCAGCAGATCTCGCCGTCGCTCGCGGCGGTGTCGGCCAGCAGATCGGCAATGACGGTCCAGTCGATCTGATCCGGTTTTCGATAGCGGATACAGCCCTTGCCGACAGAGAGTCCGACGAGTCGCGAACGGTGTGCGTCGAGAACCGGCTCCTTCAATACGTACAACGACAGGTACTTCGCCTGCTTGGCGAAACTGACTTCGACCTGACCCTGTCGGCTGTACGACGGCATCCCGTACTCCATCGCTTCGGAGTAGCCGCGCAAGTGTTTCCGGCAGGCAGCACGAAGCTGCTCGAGCGCGCCGCGCCACACTTCCGACTGATCCTCGATGTAGGCGTTCACGTCGGCTGCCGCGCTCTTCATCGTGACCTGAAGGTAGATCGCTCACGCACACTTGCGTGGGAGAGCATTCTCGGATACTGATCGCCTCGCGTCTGATGCATTTCGATCGTCAGGGGGAGTCCATGCCCGGTGTTGCCGAGAGGTCAGGATTTGCCGGGATGCGGTCATACGCGTCGGGCCCGTCGGAGCGGCCGTTGTCGGGCGAGACCATCGGCGAGTGCCTCGCCGCGACCGCGCAGCGATTTCCGGACGGGCTGGCGCTGGTGAGCCGAGCGCAGGGCGTGCGGTTGACATGGCGCGAGTTCGCCGACCGAGCCGAGGCGCTCGCGCTCGGGCTGTTGGGCATCGGGATCGAGAAGGGGGACCGGGTCGGGATCTGGTCGCCGACGTGTGTCGAGTGGACGGTCGTGCAGTTCGCGGCGGCTCGCGTCGGAGCGATCCTCGTCAACGTCAATCCGGCGTACCGTCCCGCGGAGCTCGCGTACGCGCTCCGCCAGTCGGGAGTGCGAGTGCTGGTGACCGCACCCCGGTTCAAGACGTCCGACTATCTGGCCATGGTCGCCGACGTTCGCGCCGAGCTCCCCGCGTTGGAGCGCGTCGTCGTGATCGGTTCGGATCGGGCCGCGGGTGCCGATGACCTGCTCTTCGATGAGCTCATCTCGGCCGGACGCGACGTCGATCCCGGCCGCTTGGCCGAGCGGGAAGCCGGGCTCGATCCCGACGATCCGATCAACATCCAGTACACGAGCGGCACGACCGGAAACCCGAAGGGCGCCACGCTCACCCATCACAACATCCTCAACAACGCCCGCTCGGTCGCCGAGGTGCTCGGCTACACCGAGGCGGACCGCGTGTGCATTCCCGTGCCGCTGTATCACTGTTTCGGGATGGGTCTGGGCACGCTCGGTTGCGTTGCTTCCGGCGCGGCGATGGTCTACCCGGCCGAGTCGTTCGCGGCCGACCCGACGCTCGACGCCATCGCCGAGGAACGCTGCACGAGCATCTACGGGGTCCCGACGATGTTCATCGCGATGCTCGAGTCGCCGCGGTTCGGCGACCTCGATCTCTCGAGCTTGCGGACGGGGATCATGGCCGGCGCGCCGTGCCCGATCGAAGTGATGAAGCGGGTCGTGACCGAGATGCACGCCGAGGAGATGACGATCGCCTACGGCATGACGGAGACCGCGCCCGCCTCGACGATGACCCGCCGGACCGACGATCTCGACCGTCGAACATCGACGGTCGGCACGGTCCTTCCGCACGTCGAGGTGAAGATCGTGGATCCCGCGACGGGCGCGACGGTCCCGACGGGGACGCCGGGCGAGCTCTGCAGCCGGGGCTATCTCGTCATGGCGGGCTACTGGGAGGACGCCGACGCGACCGAGGCCGCGGTCGACGACGGCGGTTGGATGCACACCGGCGACCTCGCGGTCATGGACGCCGACGGCTACGTGAACATCGTCGGGCCGCTCCAAGGACATGGTCATCCGCGGCGGCGAGAACATCTATCCACGCGAGATCGAGGAGGTGCTGTTCCAGCACCCGGCGGTCGCGGCCACGCAGGTCATCGGCGTGCCCGATCCCCGGATGGGCGAGGAGCTCATGGCCTGGGTCACGTTCCGCGACGGCGAGACCGCGACCGAAGACGAGCTCGCGGGCCTTCTGCCGCGAGCGCCTCGCCCACTTCAAGGTGCCGCGCTACTGGAAGATCGCGTCCGAGTTCCCGATGACCGTCACCGGCAAGGTCCAGAAGTTCAAGATGCGCGAGACCGCGATCGAAGAGCTCGGGCTCGCGAACGCCGCCGCGATTCAAACCGCCTGACGAACCACCGGTCGCTTCAGGCGCTCGACGTCGTCGAGGTGGCACCGGCGTGCAACCGCCACAGCGCGAACTCGAGCGCGCCGACGATCAGTGCCGCGAGCAGCAACTTGCCGAAGGTCAGGGTCGCGAGGAGCACCCAGGCCATCGCGAGGACCAGCAGCCCGATCTGCATCGCGCCCGCGTGGTCGCCGAGCCAGCGCATGTCGCTCGCCTTCTGGCGTATCGAGACCGCGACGCCGGCAGGACCGGCGAGGAACGCAATGAGCGCGATCACGAGCATGACCGAGAGCGCGATCAGCGTGACGTCGAGGTAGCTCGCGAGTATCCGGCTCACGACGGCTTGGGTGGCGTCACGATTTTGCGGGAGCACGATGTGCTCGACGACGTGCTTGCCGGACGCGCGGGCGGTCGCGCGGAACGCGATGAGGAACCCGGCGCCGGAGAGCCCGACCCAGATCGCGATCCGCCGCCGATCCGGCGCGATCACGAACGCCAGTCCGATGAACAGCAACGCGGCGATCACGATGGCGTACACGAGATCGTTGAACAGTTGTACGGCCTTCTGCACGGTCGAGAGCTGCTGCTTCTCGAAGATCGTGATCGTCCCGAAATCCGCGGGGAGCGGGCGGCCGAGCGCTTGGGACAGTTTCGCGCGCGCCTCGTCGGGCGTGAGGTTGGTGATCGACGAGATCTGGTTCGAGAACCGTCCGTCCGTCCGGTCGTTGACGTTCTGGAGCACCGAGTCGATCATCGGCAACAGGTTGAGTTGCACCTTGCCGTCTTTGACCTCGACCGCGTGCTTGCCCTTCAGCACCGTCACGATCTCGCGATGCGCGTCACGGTTCGCGACGACCCAGATCTTCGTGAACGCGGGACTCGAGAAGAACCGCTGCGCGGCCTGGGTCACGAACGAGTCCGCGGCGGTCGACAGCGGCGCCGCGAGCGGTTGCGCCTTGGGCGGCAGCAATTTCTCGAAGAACCCTTGCGTGTCGACCGCCTGGGTGATCTGGCTCGACGTCCACGCCGCGAGCGCGGCCTGGACACGCGCGTCCTTGGCCAGCGGACCGACGGTCGAGACCCACTCGTCGGTCTGGTAGGTCGTCTTGTGGAGCCAGACGCTCGTTACGCCGACGGTTACGAGCAGCCCCGACAGCACCGCGAGGATCGCGGCGATCGTCCGACGCACGCGATGGCGCGAGGTAGCGGGCTCGGATGAGGCTGTCTGGGTGCCGGTCATGCGGCCGACAATATGCCGAATCCCGGTTCGGATGTCACGGAACGTTGCCGACGCGCTCGTCCTCGTCCTCGTCGCGGTGCACGCCGAGCGCGTCCGCGAAGGTCGGGGCGCGTAGTGGGGCGGGCAGAGCTGCCGCGGCGCCCGGCATCAGGAGCGGCTCGTTGCTCGACCCTCGCGCGATCCGGCCGATCCAGCCCGTGTCGTCGACCAACACCGGCGCCGCGCACGCACTGACGACGATGATCATCGCCGCGCCGGACAGCCACGTCACCAGCGCGAGCGCCACACCGAAGAAGCCAAACTGGTTCTGGTTCTGGGAAACCGTGGTCGGCATCCAGAGTTGTGCGGTCGCCGCGTACACCGACATACCGGTTCCGGTGAGTACCGCGCCGCTGAGCATGACCCGCAACCGGACCTGTCGCTGCAGCATCAACCACGGCGTGAGCCACCAGATCCCGATCGAAGCAAGCCATGCCATCACCGCGAACACGGCGATCCGGGGACCGTCGCCGATAAGAACGCGCAAGCCGCCGAGGATCGCGAAGTACGCGACGAGCCCAATCAGCCACCCGGCCCCGACGGCGTAGCCCGATGCTCGGCCACCCGTGGGCCGGCGCCACGCCTTCGTGTACACGCGTCGAAGTGCCGTGGTGAACGAGTTGATGTAGAAGAACGTGAAGACCAAGCCGAGGATGCCGGTCGCTCTTGCGAACGTCGTCCGGCGGAGGCGAACGCGCCCTCGGACCGTCTTCAACCCCGGGCCGCTGAGCCCCGCCCGATGGGTGATCGTCGCGACGATCGAATCGTGAATTGACTTCGGGCGCGAACGCGGCGAGCACGATCAGGGCCGGAAACAGCGACACGAAGGCTTTCGCGGCGAGCGCGACACTGCGGTCGACGAACTCGTTCTCCAACACGCGTTCCCAGACCTGCCAGAGGATCGAGCGCTCGACCCACGCCTGCACCGGGTCGAAACGCCGGCGCAGATCCTCGGCTCGCTTCTGGGCCCACGCTCGCCCACTCAGGTAACCGCATGCAAGAACCTCACCTCAAGCGCCCGCGGGCGACTCGAGATCTTCGACGTCGGCGCCGTGCAGCAGGGCACGCCACGCGACCTTGGGCGCGCCCTTCCAGCCCTCGGCCTTCACGGCCTGCGCGAACTCCGGTCCCGGCCAGCGCGAGCCCGACGATGCCGAGTGTGATCTCGAACGCCCATGCGGCGGTGAGCCAGGCACCGGATAGTCCCAGAATAACGCCGTACGGAACCCACGAGAGAAACCACAAGATGATTCCGATACGCAGCTTCACGCGAACAGTCCTCCAGCGAGCTCAGTGGCACTGACGTTAGGCCGCCTACTGCCGCAATGTTGTGCTTCGGTCGGCGGACGCCATGTCGGTGTCGTGGTATTGCCTGGATCAGGGCGTCTTCTTCGTCCTTCTTGGGGAACATGAAGAAGACGAGCGTCGCGCCGCCGAGCACGGCGATGATCCCGGCGGTGTAGGCCCAGTCGGCGCCGTCGAGGAACGACGACTTCGCGGCCGCGGTGATCTGGCTCGCGTAGTGCGGGAATTGCTTGGCGACGTTCTCGGCGCCGCCGAACGACTGCTGCAGTTGATCCTGGGTCGTGTTCGTGATCTTCGCGGAGTTGGGTGCCCCGGCGATCGCGGTCGCCATCGCCGACGCGTAGCCCGCGGTGAGCAACGCACCGAGGATCGACTGCATGATCGCGCCGCCGAGGTCGCGTTGGAGATCGGCGGTGCCGGACGCCATGCCGGCCCGGTTCACCGGGACCGATCCGGTGAGGGAGTGCGAGGCCGGCGTGCCCGCGAACCCGACTCCGATCCCGATGAGCGCGTAGCCGAGCGCGACCTCCCAGTAGGCGCTCCCCTCGGCCCACAGCACCAACATCGTGACGAAGCCGAGCAGGACGAAGACGTAGCCGGTAAGGAGCGTGAACCGGGAACCCTTGGCCTCGATCAGCTTCGCGGAACGCGGCGCGACGAGCACCATGCAGAACGCCGCCGGCAGGATCGCGGCACCGGCCTCGACGGTCGAGTAGCCGAGCACGTTCTGCAGGAACTGCTGCCCGACGAACATCGCGGCCATGAGCGAGCCGAACACGATGATCCCTGCGCACGCCGCGACCCAGAAGATGCGGCGGGCCGCGACGTCGAGGTCGTACAGCGGGTACTTCGTGCGCCGCTGGCGGAGGTAGAAGCCGACGCCGGCGGCGAGCGCCACGGCGGCGAGCCCGAGCGCGAGCGTTCCCTTGTCGGGGACCGGTGCGAAGTTGATGGCGAGCACGACGCCGCCGACGGTCACGGCGGAGAGGATGCCGCCGAGGTTGTCGACCGGGTCGGTCGCCTCGTTGACGTGCGCGGGCACGAGGAACCACGCCATCACGAACGCGACGACGGCCAGCGGGAGGGTGATCAGGAAGACCGAACCCCACCAGAAGTGCTCGAGCAGGGCTCCGGCGATCAGCGGGCCGAGCGCGGAGATGCCGCCGCCGATCGCCGACCAGAGCGCGATCGACTTCGTGCGTTGCCGGCCCGGACCACAGGGCGGTGATGAGCGCGAGCGTCGTCGGGTACGCCATGCCGGCCGAGAGTCCGCCGAGCAGACGAGCCGCGATCAGCACCTGCTCGTTCGGTGCGAAGGCCGCGAGCAGGCACGCCGGGCACCGAGAGTGTGACGCCGAGGATCAGCATCATCTTGCGCCCGTAGCGGTCACCGACCGCGCCGAGGTACAACACCGACGCGGCGAGCCCGAGCGAGTACCCGACCGCGATGAGGTCGAGCGATGTCTGCGAGGCGTCGAAGGCCTTGCCGATGTCGGGAAGGGCGACGTTCGCGACAGCCAGGTTCAGGTTCGCGACCGCCGCGACCAGGATCAGCGCGATCAGCACCAGGCCGGCGCGAGCCGGCGCTTCGGAGTCAGCGGAGGCTTGTGAATCGGCGGGGACGGTCAACGGATTCCTCTCCTCGTGCCGCGAACCGGACGCGCAGTTCGGGAAGCTACGCCCTGTCGGCCAAGGCACTCAAGCGATGGTGAGCAAGCCGCGCATCGCGTACCTGCCCGCGAGGCGTCGGTACGATTGAACGTGGACGTTTGGGCACTTGTCGTCGCGGCCGCTGTCATTGCGGGATACGCGTCGATCTCGCGTCGATTGGCGAACACGTCACTCACCGCGGCGATCGTGTTCGTCTCGGCGGGCTTCGTGCTCGGCGCACAAGGGTTGGGTTGGCTGCACCTCTCGCTCGATGAGCATGACGTCAGCGTGCTCGCGGAAGCCACGTTGGTCGTCGTCCTGTTCACCGATGCGTCGCGGATTGATCTCCACGCGCTGCGACGTGAACACACGGTGCCCGTGCGGCTGCTGTCGATCGGGCTGCCCTTGACGATCGTTGCCGGCGCGATCGTCGGCGCGTTGGTTCTCCCCGGTGTCACGTTCGCCGAAGCGGCCGTGTTGGCAATCGTTCTCGCACCGACCGACGCGGCGTTGGGCCAGGCCGTCGTAACGGATGTACGGCTGCCGTCGCGTATCCGCCAGGCCCTCAACGTGGAGAGCGGACTCAACGACGGGCTTTGCGTACCGCTTCTCGCGATCATGCTCGCGGTCGCCGACGTCGACTCCGGACAGCAGACCGCTGCGCACGCGGCGCAACTCGTGGTCGAGGCGATCGGCTGGGGCGTGTTCGGCGGGATCGTCGCGGGAGTGATCGGTGGTGGATTGTTCCGCGTGGCGCAGCAGCACGACCTGATCGCCGACGCGTGGATTCCGATCGTGCCTTTGATGGCCGCGGTCGGATCGTTCGCTATCGCGGACGCGCTCGGAGGCAGCGGGTTCATTG
>CAWAHN010000017.1:0-701596 GCA_963781845.1 uncultured Chloroflexia bacterium
CTCGAACCAGAGACCTCTGCCTTATCAGGGCAGTGCTCTAACCAGCTGAGCTAAACGCCCGCCGGGGGTCGTGCCGACGGATCGACACGATGTCGGTGGCCGGCGGCTGCCCCTTGACGATCGAAGAGTGACAGGAACTCAGGGCTTGGGTGTGAGAACGGATTCGGTGTTCTCGCCAGGTTCGCGGTCGATCGTCCGAGCGGTCCGAAGACCACTCGGCGCGTCCCACCTGGCGGGGGTACGCGAACCGATCGTGCGATCAACCCTAGGAGCCATCAACGCCGACGACCCACCGAAGGCCATCGACTCGGATCTCCCTAGAAAGGAGGTGATCCAGCCGCACCTTCCGGTACGGCTACCTTGTTACGACTTCGTCCCAATCACCGACCCCACCTTCGACGGCTGCCTCCTTGCGGTTGGCCCACCGGCTTCGGGTGTTGCCAGCTTTCATGACGTGACGGGCGGTGTGTACAAGGCCCGGGAACATATTCACCGCCGTATGCTGACCGGCGGTTACTAGCAACTCCGGCTTCATGTAGGCGAGTTGCAGCCTACAATCCGAACTGAGACCGGCTTTAAGGGATTAGCTCCACCTCGCGGTTTCGCAGCCCGTTGTACCGGCCATTGTAGCGTGGGTGTAGCCCAGGACGTAAGGGCCATGCTGACTTGACGTCATCCCCACCTTCCTCCGAGTTTCTCTCGGCAGTCCCGTGTGAGTGATACAACACACAGTAGGGGTTGCGCTCGTTGCGGGACTTAACCCAACATCTCACGACACGAGCTGACGACAGCCATGCAACACCTGTGGCCAGGCCCCTTGCGGGGAAGCGACGTTTCCGCCGCGATCCTGGTCATGTCAAGTCCTGGTAAGGTTCTTCGCGTTGCGTCGAATTAAACCCCACGCTCCGCTGCTTGTGCGGGCCCCCGTCAATTCCTTTGAGTTTTAGCCTTGCGGCCGTACTCCCCAGGCGGGACACTTAATGCGTTAGCTTCGGCACTGGCGGGGTTGATACCACCAACACCTAGTGTCCATCGTTTACGGCTAGGACTACCGGGGTATCTAATCCCGTTTGCTCCCCTAGCTTTCGCGCCTCAGCGTCAAGAACAGGCCAGGAAGCCGCCTTCGCCACTGGTGTTCCTCCCGATATCTACGCATTTCACCACTACACCGGGAATTCCGCTTCCCTCTCCTGCCTTCGAGTCGATCAGTATCGAGTGACCCTCCCCAGTTGAGCCGGGGGCTTTCACACTCGACTTGAACGACCGCCTGCGCGCTCTTTACGCCCAGTAAATCCGGACAACGCTTGTCACCTACGTATTACCGCGGCTGCTGGCACGTAGTTAGCCGTGACTTATTCTCCAGGTACCGTCATTATCTTCCCTGGAAAAAGAGGTTTACAACCCGAAGGCCTTCATCCCTCACGCGGCGTTGCTGCGTCAGGCTTTCGCCCATTGCGCAAAATTCCCGACTGCTGCCTCCCGTAGGAGTCTGGGCCGTGTCTCAGTCCCAGTCTGGGTGATCGTCCTCTCAGACCACCTACCGATCGTCGCCTTGGTGAGCCGTTACCCCACCAACGAGCTAATCGGACGCAGGCCCCTCCCGAAGCGCCTTGCGGCTTTACTGGTGCGATCGAACGCACCACCACATGCGGTATTAGCCACCCTTTCGGGCAGTTATTCCCCACTTCGGGGCAGGTCACCCACGCGTTACTCAGCCGTCCGCCACTAACGAACAGAGCAAGCCCTGTTCGTCCGTTCGACTTGCATGTCTCATGCACGCCGCCAGCGTTTATCCTGAGCCAGGATCAAACTCTCCAAAAGAAGCCCGATCTTGCGATCGGGCTTTACGTTCGAGGGTCTGACCGCTCGCACATCCTTACCCGGATTTCCTGTCACTCTTCGATTGTTAAGGTGCAGCCTCCGGGGGCACAACGGCACCCGGCGCGACTTCTCATTGTGAGGCACCGGAGCCGTGCGTGTCAAACGTGACGGCGGTGGCCCCGGACCGGCAGACCGGTCGTCGCGACCCTCGTCATCCGAGGGCGCGAGGCGGAATGCTACGGGCTCCCAGAACGACTGTCAAACGCATCCGAGGGGCGCGGAAGCGTCGGTCGATGACGATCAGATGGGGCTGGTCTCGACGAGGAGGATGAACGCGGCACCGCTGAGCCAGCAGAGCAGCGCCAGCTCGACGCTCGGCGCCGCGCCGAACGGTCCGATCGCGACGAGGTAGACGATCGCTCCGAGGAGGAGCGCCGCCAGCGCCTTGGCGAGGCGCAGCCCGATCTCCGACAGGAGATTGCTCATGCCCGGATCGCCCGCCGTCCCTGGAGCGCCCGGATCAGCGTCACCTCGTCGGCGTACTCGAGGTCCCCACCCACCGGGATCCCGCGGGCGATCCGGCTGATCAACCCGACGCTCGGCTCCATCCGCTCATCGAGGTACATCGCGGTCGCCTCGCCCTCGAGCGTCGGGTTGGTCGCAAGGATGACCTCCAGGAACGGCTCACCGGCGGCCTTCGCGGCGTCGACGCGACCGAGCAGCTCGCGGATCCTGAGTCGTTCGGGTCCGATCCCGTCGATCGGGGAGATGGCCCCATGGAGGACGTGATAGAGACCCTTGAACTCGCCGGTCCGCTCCAGGGCCAGGACGTCGAGCGGCTCCTCGACCACGCACAGCCGCTGTTGATCGCGCGCCGGGTCGCGACAGATCGGACAGAGGGGAGCGTCGCTGATGTTGAAGCATCGATCGCAGAACACCACCTGATCGCGGACGGCGATGAGCGCGGCGGCCAGCTGGCGCGCCTCCGCGTCCGGTGCGCGCAGCAGGTGGAAGGTCAGCCGCTGAGCGGTCTTCGGTCCGATCCCCGGCAGCCGCGAGAACGCCTCGATCAGGCGTGCCACGGGCTCGATGACGGGTGTGGTCACGTGCCGACGGACCTACATCCCCGGCAGGCGCAGCCCGCCGGTCACGGCGGCCATCTTCGACTCGGCCAGGTCGCGCGAGGCGCGCAAGGCGTCGTTCACTGCCGCCACGACGAGGTCCTGAAGCATCTCGACATCGTCGGGATCGACCGCACTCGGATCGATCGTGACGCTGACGAGCTCCTGCTTGCCGGTGACCGTCGCGCTGACGACGCCGCCGCCGGCCGAACCGTCGACCGTCGCGCTCTCGAGCTCGGCCTGGACGCGCAGCATCTCCTGCTGCATCTGCTGCGCCATCCGCTGCAGGTTGGCCATCCCCATCCGGATCCTCCTCCCGTTCGCCGCCCCCGAGGGCGGTCGGTGTCGTGCAGTCTGGCCGATGCGGACCGACGGCGCAGTGCGGCCGGTCAGCCGACCTCGCCGGCGTCGACGAGGTCGTCGGCGAAGATCCGGCGGGCGGCCTCGACGATCCGTTCGTCGTCCTCGTCGGCCGACGGTGGGGGCGGCATCAGATCGAGGTTGGTCGCGACCAGGCTGAGTGCGACGGGATGGCCCAGCGCACGGGCGATCCCTGCCTCGAGCGTCGGGCGGCGTCGCTCGGCGACATCCTTCAGGAACGCCTTTCCCTCCGGGAACCCGAGGGTCACCGCGTTGCCGTCGACCGCGATCGGGCGGCAATCGGCGATCAGCGGCTTGATCGACGGAGAGGACTTGCTCAGCTCGGCGACGATCGACGGCCACAATCGGTCGAGCGCGCGAAGCCGCTCGTCCGGGGAGCCCCCGCCGACATCGGGCCCAGGGCGATCCGGCCGCGACTCGGGCGGGGCGTCGCGATCGGTGGCATCCGGCCGGGGCTCGCGACTCGGCGCATGCGTCGCGCCGCGATCGGTGGCATCCGGCCGGGGCTGTGGCGGAGCCTCGAACGACGGATCCGACGTCGAGCCGGGTGTCGGATCCGACGGCGCGGCCGCAGGCACGGTCGCGGCCGCCGTGGCGTGGTCCGGGCTCGGCCCGGCTGATCGGTCGGGAGACTCGGGTCCGGGGCGTGCGGTCGCCGGCGCAGCCGACCGGGGTCGGTCGGGCACGATCCCGACCGTCGGGGACGCACCGGTCGACTTCGGCCGGACAGGAGAGGGTGCTCCCGTTCCCGGAGCGGGCACCGTCGTCGCGGCGCCGATCAGGGCGAGCTCGAGCTGGAAGCGCAATCCGCCCGTTCCGGGACGGCTCGCGTCGATCGCCACGATCCGCGCCGCGGCCGAGGTCAACGCCGCGACCGTGAAGCGAGGATCGACCGTCGGCGCAGCCGACAGGGCGGCCGCCAGGGCCGACCGCAGCGCGACCACCACCTGGTCGAGGAACGCGCCGAGGTCGCGACCCGCCGCCTCGAGCTCGTCGAGGATGTCGATCCCGGCGAGTGCATCGCCTTCGACGAGCGCCGCCAGGAATGCGTCGATGACCTCGGCGTCGACCAGGCCCAGGAGGTCGCGGACGCCCTCGACCGTGAGGCGGCCGGAGCCCGCCGACAGCAGCTGATCGAGCATCGACTCGGCGTCGCGCATCCCACCGGCGGCCTGCCGGGCGACGAGCGAGATGGCCTCGCGGATCGGCGGTCCGCCCGTCGGCCTCGAGGATCATCGCCAGCTTGCCCTCGATCTCGGGTACGGTGAGGCGGCGGAACTCGAACCGCTGGACGCGGGACAGGACGGCCGGGCGGATCTTGGTCGGGTCGGTGGTGCAGAAGATGAAGACGACGTGCGGGGGCGGTTCCTCGAGCGTCTTGAGCAGGACGTCCCAGCCCTGGTCGATCCGCTGGACCTCGTCGATGATGAAGACCTTCCGCTGCATGTCCGACGGCGCCGTCCAGGTCCGCTCGACGAGCTCCCGGATCTGGTCGACCTTGTTGTTCGTGGCGGCATCGAGCTCGACGACGTCGAGGGTCCGGCCCTCGCGGATGGCGACGCACGACGGACAGACGTCGCACGGTTCGCCGTCCTGGAGGTTGGTGCAGTTGAGCGCCTTGGCGACGATCCGCGCCATCGACGTCTTGCCGGTGCCGCGCGGTCCGACGAACAACAGCGCATGGGCGACCTGGCCGGTCCGGACGGCGTTCCGCAGCGTCGTGACGACGGCATCCTGGCCGACGATCCGGCCGAACGTCTGGGCACGCCAGCGACGGTAGAGCGCAAGGTGCGACCCGCCCTGGGTCGCGCCGTCCGAGGTCAGTCCAGGTTCCACGCCACGCTCCGGCCGGAGAGGTTGAACGCCGTGCACCCTCCGTCGATCGGACGCTCCCGCGCCCACGAGTCTCGAGCGGCTCGGACCAGGCCGTTCCGCGGCACCCGGCGAAGATCGCTTAGTGCTGCTTCCTTCCGGACCTGACACGGTTCACGAGTCGCCGCTGCGCGGGACCCGGCCCTCAACGTCGCTCGTGACAGCGGCTTTCGAGAACGAAGACCTCGGGAGGGGATTCAGCCCTGCTGGAGCGGATTGCAGGTACAGGGCACCGCTAGTTCCCCGCCTAGCACGGCCGCTCGATGATAGCAGGGCGGGCATCGCCGGCCCCTTGCCAGCGGGGCTGGGTGGCGGAGAGGGCGGGATTTGAACCCGCGACAGGTTGCCCTGTACCGCATTTCCAGTGCGGCGCCCTAGGCCACTAGGCGACCTCTCCGCGGATGGTCGAAGGACCCGATCTTACGACTTGGCACCCTCGACGCGAGATCGGCACGCTCTCACCGAGCCGCGAGGCCGAGCTCGGCGAGGCCGTCGCCCCGCCGTTTGGCGGAGAGGGCGGGATTCGAACCCGCGGTGCTTTCGCACACCGCTTTTCGAGAGCGGCACCATCAACCACTCGGACACCTCTCCGCGGCCGAGGATACCAGAGGAGGGCCCGGCAGGGCCCCTGGCCGAAGGTCCCGATCAGCGCTGGGCGCGGGCCGGGACGGCCTCGGGAGCGGCGGCGATCAGCTCCTCGGCCTCGTCGCGACGGATGCCGCTGACGACCTGGAGCCGGCGGGCCAGGCCGCTGTGCTGGGCGAGCTGGAGGACCGATCCGGCCGCCCCGTCACGCGGGTTCGGTGTCGCGTAGACGAGCTCCGTGACGTCGCTGACCAGGAGCGCACCGACGCACATCGAACACGGTTCGATCGTCGAGAACACGGTGACGTCGCCGAGCTGGGACGTGCCGAGCCGCCGGGCCGCCTCGCGCAGGGTGACGATGACGGCGTGCGCCGTCGGGTCGTTCGTCCCGCGGACGCGGTCGTGCGCTCGAGCGACCATCGCGTCGTTGACGACCGCCACCGCGGCGCTCGGGCGCTCGCCGCGCTCGACCGCCAGCCGGGCCTCCGCGAGGGCCTCGCCCATGAACAGCTCGTAGTTCATGGCGGGATGATACAGGTCGGTCCACGCCGCTCGACGGGTCGGTCTAGGATTCGGGCGGCAAGACGAGCAGCGCGACAGGAGATTCGGCCATGGCCCGGAACCGGAGGATCGGTGTCCTCACCGGAGGCGGCGACGTGCCCGGCCTCAACTCGGTGATCAAGAGCGTCGTCTACCGGTCGACCGAGCTCGGCTACGAGGTGATCGGGATCCGTCGCGGCTGGGAGGGCCTGACCCACATGCAGGCCGGACCCGAGCTCGACCATGACTACCTCCGGCGACTCGACCGGATCAACACCCGGACGATCGATCGGACCGGCGGGACGTGGCTGCACACCTCACGGACCAACCCGCGGAAGATGCGGGCGAAGAATCTGCCGCCGTGGCTGCCGGCGGACCGGGCCGCCGGATACGCGACCGGCGAGGATATGTACGACCTCACCCCGCTCGTCCTCGACCACATCGCGTCGCTGGGGCTCGACTACGTCGTCGCGATCGGCGGTGACGACACCCTCAGCTTCGCCGAGGTCCTGTCACGTGAGGGCATCCCGATCGTGGCCATCCCCAAGACGATGGACAACGACGTCCAGGGGACCGAGTACTGCATCGGCTTCTCGTCGGCCATCACCCGGGCCAAGGAGCTCATCAACCGGCAGCGGACGACCCTCGGGTCGCACGAGCGGATCGGCGTGTTCCGGATCTTCGGACGCGATGCCGGCTTCTCGGCCCTGTTCACGGCGTACGTCACGTCCGGGCGCTGCCTCATCCCGGAGTCCCCGTTCGACCTCGACCGGCTGGTCTCGGTCCTGGCCGACGACCATCGGCTCAACCCGAGCCACTACGCGTTCGTGATCGCGGCCGAGGGCGCGATGTGGCAGGGCGGCTCGCTGGCCGAGTACGGCGAGGCGGACTCGTACGGGCATCGTCACAAGGTCAACGTCGGCGAGGCGCTGGCGGGCGAGATCCGCGCCCGGACCGGGATCGAGTCCGTGTCGAGCGAGCTGACCTACGACCTGCGCAGCGGCGAGGCCGATTCGCTCGACCAGATGGTCGCGATGACGTTCGCGAACGTGGCCATGGACCTCATCGCGGACGGCCAGCACGGTCGGATGGTGGCGATCCGCGGCGGTCATTACGCGCACACGACGATGCCGGACCCGGCCCTCGGTCCACGGACGGTCGACGTCGACCGGCTCTACGACCTCGACCGGTTCCGCCCGAACTACTCGGGCAAGCTGGGCGAGCCCCTGCTGCTCCTCGGGACGCCGTCGCTCGCGCCGGCCTGACCGGCGCGACGCCTGCCACCCGGCTCGGTCACTCCGGGTCGTCCGGATCGGGGACCACGACCGGGAGATCGTCGGGCGCGGCGACGTCCGCGGCGGCGCCCGGTGCGCGTCGCACGACCTGGCTGCCCTGGCCCGGCCGGCCGTGGCAGCTCCCGGAGCCGCTGTCGGTGAACGATTGGCCGGCGATCGGGATGAACTGCCAGTCGTAGCTGGACGAGTGCAGGGTGAGCTTGAGGACGCCGTAGGTCGAGCGGTCCTTGACCTGGCTGTTGGCCATCGTCGTGCTCTTGAAGCCGCCGAGGGCCGCCCCGCCGGTCCCGACGACGAACTCGCGGATCCCGGTCGCCGGGTCGGCCAGCCCGGTCGGGGTCTGGGGCGCGAACCGCTCGTAGTTGTGGTAGTGGCCGCCGATCACGACATCGGCGCCGTTGTTGTACAGGTCCTGCCACAGGGCGAGCGTCGCGCCATCGGGTGACGAGCGGGTCGAGCTGAACCTGACCTGATGCCAGAACGCGACCGTGCACTGCGCCGAGCTCGATTGGAGGTCAGCGGACAGCCAGCGTTCCTGGGCCGATCCAGCGCCGCATCCGCCCGCTTTGGAACAGTTGGCATTGAGCACGATCGCGTGCCAGCCGCCGATGTCGTAGCTGTAGTAGCCCTTGCTCGGATCGCCGGCGGCGGCTCCCCAGTAGGCGTAGTACGGGGCCGCACCGCTGGTGTTGTACTCGTGGTTGCCGACGATCGGCCGGGTCCGCGCCTTCTCCAGGCCCCAGGTCGGGGCGTAGCAGTTCGCGAACTCCGAGGCCGTCCCGTTCGGATACGTCAGGTCCCCGGCCGCGAAGACCGTCCCGGCGATCCCCGCCAGCAGTGCCTCGGTCTTCGAGTCCTGTGTCCGCCCACAGTCGGCGATATCGCCGGCGCCGACGAGGACCGCGTCGCCGGAGGATGCGGGGGTCACGGTGATGTAGCCCGTCTTGGTGAGCGGGGCTCCCGGCCCGGCGGCGTTCGAGGCCGTCAGGGTCACGTCGTACGTCCCGGGGTTCGCGTAGGTGTGACTGGGGTTCCGCGCGGACGACGTGTTCGCGCCACCCGACCCGGGGTCGCCGAAGTCCCATGCCCAGCTCGTCGGCCCGTTGGACGAGGCGTCGGTGAAATCGACCTTGCGGGGCGCCGTCCCGGTCCGTGGCGAGCCGCTGAACGCCGCGACGGGCGCGACCGGCGGGGGTGGCGTCGTCACCGTCACGAAGGCGGTCTTCACGAGCGGATCGCTCGTGCCGAGGGTGTTCGCGACGGTCAGCGTGACGTCGTAGGTCCCGGGGTCCGCGTAGGTGTGGGTCGGGTTCTGGGCCGACGAGGTGTTCGCCGCGCCCGAGCCGGGGTCGCCGAAGTCCCACGACCAGCTCGTCGGACCGTTCGTCGAGGCGTCGCTGAATGCGACGCTGAGCGGTGCGACCCCACTCGACGGCGACCCGCCGAACGCCGCGACCGGCGGCGCGCTGACCGTCCCGACGGTCACCAGGAGCTGGGGCGCCGCGGCCCCCTCGCGACTCGAGAAGATGGCGCTGTCCGTCGCGCCGCTGCGGATCCCGAGCCAGACGGTGCCGTTCCCGGACACCGTCGACGGGGCGAGGACGACGTCGTTCGAGCCGACCGACTTGAGGACCGCCGTCCCGAGCGCGGTCCCGCCGATCGCCGGCGCGTTGGCGTAGGTCAGCCCGGTCTCGGTCCAGCCGCCGGCCACCGCATAGACGCCCTGGGTATTGGCACTGGCATCGCTGACCGACAGCCGGAGGGCGACCGCCGTGACCGGTCCGGACAGCCCGGATACATCGAACCGCAGATAGGTCCGGTAGATGGGGTCGCTGCTCGTGCCGCTGCCCTCACGCGTCCGGAGGGTGGCGAGGCTCCCGTAGTTGGTCGACGTGTTCGAGGAGTAGACCTGGGCGTCGGCGGAGGCCTGGAACGCCAGCGTGGTGTCGGCCTGGACGTCGGCCGGGGCGCCGAGGCCGGACACACCGAGCAGGATCGCTGCGACGAGTGCGACGAGCCTCGGTCGTCTGCTCCTGGTCAAGGCGGACCCCCGTGCCGACCTTCATGCCGCCGATCTGCCGGCCGGGCAACGATGCCCGCCCGTGCGCCCCACGTCAAGACGGTTCGGCCAACGGACTCCACGCGACTCGAGCGCGACGGCCGACGCCGACGGCCACGGAGGTCGACGATCGCCGAGCGGGACGGGCCAGGGTCGCTGGTCAGCTCGGCAGGCCCGACCGTCGACGGATGTCGCGCGCGACCGCGGATACGTCGTCGTCGGCGTGACCTGCCGCGACGACCGCGTCCTCGATCTCGACGCACATCCGGGTGATCGGCAGGTCCGCCCCGGTCTCGTCGGCCAGTCCGAGGGCGATCCGCAGGTCCTTCAGGTGCAGCGCGACCTTGAAGCCGAGCGGGTAGTCGTTGGCCAGCATCCGTCCACTTCGATTGGCGAGCACCCAGCTCTGGGCGGCGCCGCCACCGAGCGCGCCCACGACCTGGTCGACGTCGAGTCCGGCTTTCATCGCGAGGACGATCCCTTCGGCGACCCCGAGATACGTCCCGGCGAGGATGACCTGGTTGACCGCCTTGACCGCCTGCCCCGCTCCGAGCGGGCCGACATGGGTCACGGTCGTGCCGAGTCGGGACAGGATGGGTCGCGCTCGCTCGACGTCCGCCGGGGCGCCGCCGACGAAGATCGTCAGGGTCGCCTTCTGGGCGCCCTCCGAGCCGCCGGACACCGGGGCGTCGACCATGGCCACGTGGCGCGCTGCGAGACGTTCGCCGAAGTCGCGGGTCGCCCCGGGGGCGATCGTCGAGCAGTCGATCACGAGTGAGCCCGGGCGTGCACCGGCCGCGACCCCGTCCGGCGCGAAGAGGACACCCTCGACGTCGGGCGTGTCCGAGACGCAGACCACGACGACATCGCTCGCCGCTGCGAGCTCCGCCGGGGTGGCCGCGACGGTGGCCCCCTGCCCGGCGAGGCTCGACCCTCGCCCCGGACTCCGGTTCCAGACGGTCAGCGGGTGACCGGCGCGGACGAGGTGCCCGGCCATCGCCTCCCCCATCGTCCCGAGGCCCACGAACCCGATCCGCTCCATGTGTCACCTCCTCCGCTCGGCATCCTGTCACAGCGGATGATGACGCCAAGACCGGCCGACCGGACCACCCCGGCACGCCGCGTGTGGATCAGAATCGATCCGGCCGTCGTCGCCTGGACCCGGTCACCAATCCGGACGGGTCCGTCGCTTCGAAGCATGGCAGGACGGCTGCCGCCGGGGCAAGGAACCCGTGTCCAGGACATCGGTTGCAGCCATCGACCGAGCAGCTCGTAAACCGAGGACATCCATGGGAACCATTCCGAGCGACCACCCCTTGAACGCCGGCGGACCCGCCGACCAGGGCCGGGGCCGATGGTTCGGGCTGGCGATGCTCAGCCTGGGCGTCGCGATGATCATCGTCGACGCGACGATCGTGAACGTCAGCGTCCCGACGATCATCCGCGAGCTGAACCTCGACGGGACCGCCGCGGAATGGGTGAACTCGATCTACGCGCTCGTCTTCGCGGCGCTGCTGATCACGCTCGGGCGCTTCGGGGACGTCCTCGGCCGACGGGCGATGTACCTCGCCGGTCTGGTCGTGTTCATGGCAGCCTCGCTGGTCGCCGGCCTCGCCCCGAGCGGTGAGATCCTCATCCTCGCCCGGCTCTTCCAGGGTGTCGGCGGCGCGATGATCCTCCCGTCCACCCAGTCGATCCTCAACACGAACTTCCGCGGGCGCGAGCGGGCGATCGCGTTCGGGGTGTGGGGCGGAGTGATCGGCGGCGTCGCGGCGCTCGGTCCCCTCCTGGGCGGCTGGCTGACGACGTACGAGTCGTGGCGCTGGGCCTTCTTCATCAACATCCCGATCGGGATCATCGCCCTGCTCGGGACGATCCGCTACATCCGCGAGTCGCGTGACCCGGATGCCAAGGCTGGATTCGATCCGGTCGGCTTCGTGCTGATCACGTTCGGCCTCGGAGCGATCGTGTTCGGCCTGATCGAGGGGTACACCTATGGCTGGTGGACGCCGACCAAGCCGTTCACGGTCCTCGGCTGGACGTGGCCCCTCGAGTCGATCTCGATCATCCCGTTCCTGATCGCCGGCGGCCTCGCTGCGCTGGCCGTCTTCGCCGTCGTGGAGATCCGCCGGAAGCGGGCCGGCAGGTTCTTCCTGTTCGACTTCGACCTGTGGCGATACCGGGCGTTCCGGTTCGGCAACCTGGCCGGGACGACCGTGTCGCTCGGCGAGTTCGGGTTGTTGTTCGTGCTGCCGCTCTTCCTCCAGGCGGTCGTCGGGTACGACGCCTTCGAGACCGGACTCGTCTTCCTGTCGCTCGCCGTGGGGTCCTTCGTCGCCGCCCCGCTGGCCGCCACCCTCACCCGTCGCTTCGGCGGGCGCCGGGTCGTGACGACCGGCATGGCCCTCGAGGCCGTCGGGATCCTGTCGACGACGCTCCTCATCTCGACGAGCGTGACCGGCGTCCAGCTCCTCCTCCCGCTGTTCGTCTACGGCATCGGGGTGGGCTTCGCGACCGCCCAGCTGACGTCGATCGTCCTGTCCGACGTGCCGGTGCGCGAATCCGGCCTCGCGTCGGGGACGAACTCGACCGTCCGCCAGGTCGGCTCGGCGATGGGCATCGCGATCCTGGGCACGGTCCTGTTCACCGTCCTCGGCACCGGTGTCCGCGATCGCTTCGCGGAGATCCCCGCTCACTCCGGGCGTGCCGGCCGCCGTCTCGGCGACGCTGCGGGACGGTCTCGCCACGGCGATCGAGGGGTCGGCCGGCCAGGCCCTCACCACCCTGCGCGACGACCCGGCGTCACTCGCGTCGGACGGGCGCCTGCCCGCGGCAGCCGCCGAGCTCCTGGCGAGCCCGGCGGCCGGCGACGTCCTGGCGCCGTACGTCACGGCAGCCGAGGACTCCTTCGTGACCGCGGCACGAGCGGCCGGCTTCGTGGCCGAGGGGTTCGTGCTGCTGGGGCTCCTGTTCAGCTTCCTGCTGCCGGTTCCCGTGGGGGCGCCCGGTGAGGCCGGCATGGTCGTCGGCGATCCGGAGGAGAAGGCCGTCCCGGTCCCCGGCTAGGGCGGGGCTCAGCGTCCGGCGGTCGGTCATCCGGCGTCCATGTTGACCGGACGATGACCCGACGGAGACGGGTCGTTCATGGTCGGCCCCGAGTCTGGGCACATGGTCGCATCGACGCCGACCGGCGAGCGCGGGCGACGGACGGTCCTTGGCGGATCGCCCGGCCGTCTCGCTCTCCGTCGCGGACGGGTCGTGTACGCCGCCCGAACCGGACTGGGGGCCGGGTCGGCGTCCCGATCCGCCGCCACCCTGGCGGACGGTGCGGCCATCTTCTGGATGCTCGGCTCGACCAGGCCGGCCGCCTGGCGGCGGAAGTCGTTCCATCGCTGGGTCGAAGCGATCCGGGCGCACCTCGAGCCGGTGGTCAGCCACAACGTGCTCGCCGAGTCGTTCGCCCGCGAAGCCCTGCCGCCGATGGGCACCGGCGGCGACCCGGTCGTGACGCTGGACGACCGACTATCGACCTCGCCGCTTCTTGCGGCGTATGTCGTGCGCTGGCTCGAGCTCGAGACCGACGAGCTGCTCGATCCGTGGCGGAGGCTGATCGGGTAGGTCGCGCGTGCGGCTCAGCTCACGAACGGGGTGAACGGCGTGTTGGTGAACGCGCCGACCAGCCCGGCGAACGCGCCGAAGGCGAGCAGGAGGCGGGCCAGGACCGGGCGCTGCCGATCGGCGAGGCGGGCCACGGCGATGACGAAGACGATCAGGGCGAGCTTGACGACCTGACCCGCGCCCGGCATCGCCGAGAGCGCGGAGACGATCGGGTTGAGCTCCCGGGTGACGTTCAACGCGGTCACCAGGTCGGCCAGCTGGGCGACGGCGAACACCGCCGCTACCCTCGACAGCGGGTACCTCGCGATGCGGGCGGCGACATCGGTCATCGCGGAACGATACGCGATGATCCCGATCGGGTGGTCGCGGCGGCTCGACCGACCTTCCGATCGGCTCTCGCGGCCGCGACCTTTGACCCTGTCGCGGTCTCGACCGGTGTCGGATGCTCGTCCCGGACATCGGGACGAGCCCGGATCCGCTCAAGAGCGCTGAGGAAGACCGTGGATCGCATCGCGGCGCTGGTCGGCGCACCGAGGATGCCCGCCCAGGATCGGGTGGCGTCACCGCATGACCGGCGCGCGCGCAACGAGCTGATCGCGCTGCTGGCCCTGCTCATCGGCACCCTGGCCGTGTCGTTCGTGCGAGGCCAGGACGTGTTCGTCTTCGCCTACATCATGACGGTCGTCGTCGCCGTCGGCGGACCGCGGCGCCACCATCGTCCGTGGAGCGAGCTCGGGATCAAGGGCGGCTTCGTCGCGGACCTCCGTCGCGTCTGGCCGTTCGCGTTCCTCGTCGCCATCGTGTTCCAGGTGGTCCCGCCGACGCTCGTCATCGCGTCCGGCCTCGGGTACGCGGACGAGGTGGTGCAGCACATCACCGATCGACTGGCGATGGACTTCGGCTCGCTCGAGGGCGTGCTCGCGGTTGTGGGACTGCTGGCCGCGGCTGCCGTGCTCGTGCTGGTCGAGGAAGTCGTCTACCGGGTCACGATCCAGGAACGGCTGAGCTGGTTCATCGGGACCCCGGCGGCGATCCTCGTCGGGGCGTCCCTGTTCGGCCTGGCGCACGCGGTCGGGACGACGGGGAGCCCGCTGGTCGTCGCCACCGACGTGTCGGGCGTCGTCCTCGACGGGGTGTTGTTCGGGATCATCTACGCCAGGACCCACAACCTTGCCGTGACCTGGGCGGCGCATTACGCGGCCGACGTGGTCGGGCTGATCGCCCTGGCGCTGATCTTCTGAAGCGTCCCGTCCGAGCGTGTGCGCCCCCCGACTCGGGCCGGGGCGTTCGGTTCGCCGCCACGGATCGGATCGCCGGAAGGGGTCGGATCGCCGGTCCGTTCCGGGCGCCCGATCGGGGTGACATCGCGCGCGGGGTGAGATGGCGCGCCCGGCGGGACTCGAACCCACGACCTTCAGGTCCGCAACCTGACGCTCTATCCGCTGAGCTACGGGCGCACGCGATGTCCGGCGGGAGTGGCGGAGAGGGAGGGATTCGAACCCTCGAAGCAGGTTACCCCACTTGGCGGTTTAGCAAACCGCTGCACTAGACCTCTATGCGACCTCTCCGTGGAACGGGCGGCATTCTAGCATGGGGTCCCGGTCGGCCCGCCCAAGCCCCACTCCGAGTGGCCAGTCCAGCCCCATGTGAGCGCAGCCGTGCGTCCGAACGACCCGTTTGGGCCGTCCCGCCGAACGTGGCGTGGGTCCTCCTGGCCACTCCTGGTGGCATGGACCGCTGCCGGCACGGTCCGCCGTGCGTGGCAGGGGTCGGCCGACGCGCCGTCGGGCGACCGCGGTTGTGCGGCGTCGACCGCGGCTCGTACGGCGGGAACCGCGGTTTGGGCGGCGCGGACCGCAGTTTGTGCTTGCTGCGCTCGAACGAGCGCTCGGCGATGCGGTCGCGGGCGATCGGCGCTGCGACCATCGGCTATCGGCGACGAACCCGAACCCCGCCCGCACCGATCCGACGGCCGAGCCGGTCTGTTCGGGCGTGCCACGCACGGCCACGGTGGGATGCGGTGAGCACGGGCCGAGCAACGGATCCGCAGGAGTCCGTTGGGCGTGCCACGCACGGCCACGGTGGGGTGCGGCGGCGGCGGCCGCTCCCGGCCGGAGGATGCGAGGCAGTGGCTCCGGTCGTTGACACGGGCGGGCTCGCTCGCGTAGCCTCCATCCACGCATGAAGCACACCTTCTACTTTCGCACCCCGGCATGATCGTTCCCGGAGCCTAGGCCCGGGAGCACGGGTCGTGCCGGGGAAAGCAGAGGTCACGACCTCTGCTTTTTTCTTTGTCCCGGCCGGATCCGCCAGCTTCAGGAAGGACGCGCACGGATGTTCGTGGTGATGGCGGTCGGCGCCGGCGAGGCCGAGATCATCGGCGTCAAGAACCTCATCCTGACCGAAGGCCTGACCCCGTACGACCACGAGGGCACCGAACGGGTGGTGATCGCGGTCGTCGGCGAGATCGGGCCGCGCAAGCCGGTCCTCATGAGCCGGCTCGAGGCCCTGCCCGGGGTCGACACGGTGACCGCGATCAGCCGGCCGTTCAAGCTGACCTCGCGTGAGTTCCATCCCGAGGACACCGTCATCCGGGTCCTCGACGCCACGATCGGCGATGGATCGCTGACGATGATGGCCGGGCCGTGCTCGATCGAGAACCGAGACCAGTTGATGGAGACCGTCGACGGGGTCGTCGCGGGCGGGGCCACGATCATCCGCGGCGGCGCGTTCAAGCCGCGGACCAGTCCGTACTCGTTCCAGGGCCTGGGCGTCGAGGCGCTGCGCTACCTGGCCGAGGCACGCGACCGGACCGGCCTGCCGGTGATCACCGAGGTCATGGAGCCGAACCAGGTCGACATCGTGGCCGAGTACGCCGACATCCTCCAGGTCGGCACCCGCAACATGCAGAACTACTCGCTCCTCACCGCGGTCGGCCGGGTGACCCGCCCGGTCATGCTCAAGCGCGGATATGGCGCCACGATCGAGGAGTGGCTGATGAGCGCCGAGTACATCGTGAGCTCGGGCAACCCGAACGTCATCCTGTGCGAGCGCGGGATCCGGACCTTCGAGACCTACACCCGGAACACGCTCGACCTGGCGGCCATCCCGCTCCTCCACCACCTGACCCATCTGCCGGTCATCGTCGACCCGAGCCATGCCACGGGCAAACGGTGGCTGATCAAGCCGATGGCCCTGGCTGCCGTCGCGGCCGGCGCGGACGGGGTCATGGTCGAGGTCCATCCGCGTCCGGACGAAGCCCTGTCCGACGGCGAGCAGTCGATCACGATCGAGCAGTTCACGGCGCTGATGACCGCCGTCCGGCCGATCCACGCGCTCGTCCGCGACCTGCACGGCGACCCGGTCCTGTCCGGCGCCGCGCTCAGGATCGGCGGCGGGAGCAAGCATTGAGCAGCTCGCCGGCGGTCGCCCAGGAGCCCGGCCAGGGGGAGGGCGGACCGGCCACGGTCCTCCCGGCGGCTCGGCTCCGCGGTGAGCCGGGGCTGCCCGGCGACAAGTCGATCAGCCATCGCGCCCTGCTGCTGGCGGCCCTGGCCGACGGCGAGAGCCTGATCGAGGCCGCCGGCGACGGCGAGGACGTCCGGACCACGGCCGCCATCGTCGGCCGGCTCGGCGTGTCGGTCGAGCGGACGGCCGGAGACGGACGTCGGGTCACCTACCGGATCGTCTCGCCCGGCGTCGACGGTCTGACCGAGGCGGACGGCATCCTCGACTGTCGCAACTCGGGCACGACCCTGCGGCTGAGCGCGGGGATCCTGGCCGGATTGCCGGCGACCCACGTCCTCGACGGCGATGTCTCGTTGCGGCGCCGTCCGGTGGCCCGTATCATCGAACCGCTGCGCTCGATGGGCGCCGTGCTCCATGCCCGCCGGAACGATTCCCTCCCGCCGCTGACCGTGGTCGGCCATACCCCGCTTCGGGCGATCGACGTGACGACCGTCGTCCCCAGCGCCCAGGTGAAGTCGGCGATCCTCCTGGCGGGGTTGCGAGCCGATGGCCGGACGACTGTCCGCGAGGCGATCGCGACCCGCGATCACACCGAGCGGATGCTTCGAGCGCGGGGCGTCCCGGTGACGCGCGAGGCGACCGCGGGTGGTGGCGTGAGCTGGAGTCTCGACGGAGGAGGACGGGTGCAGGCGGTGGTCGAGCGAGTCCCGGCGGACGTGTCCGCGGCGGCGTTCTGGCTGGTCGCCGGGGCGATCCACCCGGACGCCGAGCTGACCCTCCGCGGCGTCGGGACGAACCCGACCCGACGGTCGATCGTCGACCTGCTCCGCCGGATGGGCGCGACGATCGATGAGCGCCCGGCCGAGGAGGCCGACGGCGCGTCCGCGGCGACTGGCGCCGATGGCGGCGTCGGCGAGCCCGTGGCGGACCTGATCGTCCGGTCGAGCGCGCTGACGGCCATCGAGGTGACCCCCGACGAGGTCGCGGCGGCCATCGACGAGATCCCGGTCCTCTGCCTGGCGGCCACCCAGGCGCGCGGCCGGACCACGATCCGCGGTGCGGGTGAGCTGCGCCACAAGGAATCGGACCGGATCGCCGGCATCGTCGCCGGCCTGACCGCTCTGGGCGGACGGGTGACCGTCGACGGCGACGACCTTACGATCGACGGACCGACCGTCCTCCACGGCGCGCCCACGGCGAGCCTTGACGATCACCGGTTGGCGATGACCTTCGCGGTCGCCGGCCTCATCGCGTCGGGGCCCAGCACGATCGACGCGCCGGCCTGCGCCTCGATCTCCTACCCCGGTTTCTTCAGCGAACTCGAAAGGGTGCGGTCATGACCAAGCGCGTCGTCCTGATCGGCCATCCGGTGGCCCATTCGCTGTCGGGCGCGATGCAGCAGGCGGCCTTCGACGACCGGTCGATCGACGCCACCTACGAGCTCTGGGATCGGGCGCCGATGGAGCTCGCCGAGGCGATCGCCGAGCTTCGCGGCGACGACTTCCTCGGCGCGAACGTCACGATCCCGCACAAGGAGAAGGTCGTCCCGCTGGTCGATCGGCTGACCGACGAGGCGCATGCGACGGGCGCCGTCAACACGCTGACCCGCGAGGGCAAGCGGCTGATCGGGCACAACACCGACGTGCCCGGCTTCAAGGTCGCGCTCGACAAGCTGGTCGGCAAGCAGAAGATGCCCCGCCAGGCGGTCGTGCTCGGGGCGGGCGGCGGTTCACGCGCGGTCGTCTACGGGCTGATCACCGAGGGGTTCACCCGGGTGATCGTGTTCAACCGTCACCTCCACCGGGCCGAGGCGCTGGTCAAGCACTTCGGCCGGAGCGCGGCGCACATGGAGCTCCGGGCGATGCCCTGGCACGAGTCGATCATCGAGGCGGAGCTGGCCAAGACCCGGGTCCTCGTCAATGCCACGTCGATCGGGCTGCACGGCGACGAGACGCCGATCCCGGGCGAGATCCTGCCTCCGGAGCTGCTCGTCCTCGACCTCGTCTATCGCCGAACGCGGCTGCTCCGCGACGCGGCCGCCGCCGGTGACGAGACCGCCGACGGCGAGCTGATGCTCCTTCACCAGGGCGCCGCGGCGTTCACCCTGTGGACCGGCCAGCCGGCGCCGCTCGAGCTGATGCAGGCCAAGCTCGCCGAGGCCCGCGCCGGCGGCATCGAGTCGGCCGAGGGCGAGCCGACCGGCGCCGCCACGACCGGCTAGCGCGTGGGTCGACTGCGCTTCCTGACGGCCGGGGAGTCCCACGGGCAGGCGCTCGGGGTCATCGTCGAGGGCGTGCCCGCCGGGCTGGCCCTGACCGCCGACGCCCTCGCGATCGATCTCGGCCGACGCCAGCGCGGCTACGGCCGCGGTGCCCGCCAGACGATCGAGCAGGATCGGGCGGAGATCGTCTCGGGCGTCCGCCACGGCACGACGCTGGGCTCGCCGATCCTGCTCCAGGTCGCCAATCGCGACTGGCAGAACTGGACGGGGGTGATGCAGGTCGAGCCGCTGACCGACACGGCCGCCGCGGAGCTGCTCGCCGCCGCCGAGGAGGGGAACAAGCGGGCGACGCCGGTCACGCGTGTCCGTCCGGGCCACGCCGACCTGGCCGGCGCCCTGAAGTACGGGTTCAACGACGTGCGCAACGTCCTCGAGCGGGCATCGGCCCGCGAGACCGCCGCGCGGGTCGCCGCCGGCGGGGTCGCCCGGGCGTTGCTCGCCGAGTTCGGGATCGAGGTCTGGTCGTTCACGGCCGAGGTCGGTGGCGAGGCCGTCGACCCGGGCCGGGCCACCCGCTCCCGCGACGACGCCGACGCCTCGCCGTTGCGCTGCCCCGACCCGGACGCCGAGACGCGGATGATCGCCCGGATCGATGAGGCGCGGTCGAACGGCGACACGGTCGGCGGCGTCTTCGAGGTGGTGGCCCACGGGCTGCCGATCGGGTTGGGCTCGTACGTCCACTGGGACCGACGGCTCGACGCGGCGCTGGCCGCAGCGGTCATGAGCATCAACATCGTCAAGGGCGTGGAGTTCGGCCTGGGCTTCGAGCAGACCCGCCGGTTCGGATCGGCCGTCCACGACGTGATCGAGGGACGGGGCGAGGCCGGTCGCTGGATCCATCGATCGAACAACGCCGGCGGCCTGACCGGCGGGATCACCAACGGTGAGCCGCTCGTCGTGCGCGGGGCGGTCAAGCCCATCTCGACCCTCGCCCGGCCGCTCCCGTCGGCCGACCTGATCACCGGCGAGACCGTCGACAAGGCCCACTACGAACGGAGCGACATCAGCGTCGTCCCGGCGGCGGGCGTCGTCGGCGAGGCGATGGTCATGCTCACGCTCGGCGACTTCCTCCTCGACAAGTTCGGCGGCGACAGCATGGCCGAGACGAAGGACAACTTCGAGCGCTATCGCGAGCGCATCTCGCGGGCGCCGGACGCGCCGGTCGCCGGTGGCCGACGTGCCGCTGGGTCGGCCGGGGGCGGGCCGCTGGCGGGCGCGACCGACGAGCAGGACGGCGAGCCCACCGGGGACGGCGAGACCGGCTCGGGCGGGGACGACTGAGGCGACCGTGGACGTCCTCCTGGTCGGGTTGCCCGGCAGCGGCAAGAGCGCGATCGGCCGACGGCTCGCGGCGCGTCACGACGCTCGGTTCATCGACCTCGACGAGGTCATCGAGGCCGCGGCGGGCCGACGGATCGCGGAGATCTTCGCCGACGAGGGCGAGGTCGGCTTCCGGGGTCGCGAACGGGCCGCCGTCGCGGGACTGGGTGCGGCCACCGACGGAACGACGATCGAACGGGTCATCGCGACGGGTGGCGGCGCGGTCGTCGACCCGCGGAATCGCTGGCTCCTGTACCGGGGCCGGACGGTGATCTGGCTCGACGGTCCCCCCGAGGCCCTCGCCCAGCGGCTCCGCCACAGCCCGAACCCGCGGCCGCTCGTGGCCGGTCCGGACCCGATCGGCGCGATCCGCAAGCTCGCGTCGGCTCGCGAGCGGTTCTACGCGGCCGGCTACCGGGTCAACGGCCTGGCGCCGGTCGCCGCGGTCGTCGAGGCCATCGAGACGATCGCGTCGGTGCCCCCGGCCAACGGCACCCGGCTGCTCGACGCCCATACGGCGATCGGCCGGATCGTGTTCGGAGAGGGGATCGCGCCGGAGATCCTCGTCGAGCAGCTCGGCCGGATGGGCGCCCAGCGGGCCCTCGTCGTGTCGGAGCCCGGTGCCTGGGGGTTCGTCGGGCCGGCGATCACGGCGGCGCTCGACGCGGCCGGGCTGCCGCTCGAGCTCGGCCTCTTCCCGGAGGGTGAGGCGGCCAAGCGCCTGAGCCTGATCGAGCACGCCGCGAGCGCTCTCGCCGAGCTGCGGGTCGAACGCGGCGAACCGCTCGTCGCGATCGGCGGTGGCGCGCTCGGCGACAGCGCCGGGTTCCTGGCCGCCACCTACCTGCGTGGGATCCCGATCGTCCACGTCCCGACGACGCTCGTCGCCCAGCTCGACAGCTCGATCGGCGGGAAGACCGCGGTCGATCTGCCGGAGGGCAAGAACCTGGTCGGCGCCTTCCACCAGCCGGCGGCCGTCATCGCCGACGTGGCCTACCTCAGGACGCTGCCCGAACGGCAGCGACGAGCCGCGATGGGCGAGGCCGTCAAGATGGCCGCGCTCGGCGACGAGCGACTGTTCTCGGTGCTCGAGGACGCGGGCAGAAGGATCGCCGGCGGCGACGACGCGGCGTTCGCCGACGGGTCGGCGGCCGAGGTGGTCGAGCGCGCGGCGTGGGCCAAGGTCGAGACCGTCCTGGATGACGAGCGTGAGCTCGGGGGCGGCCTGCGCGCGACCGGGACGGCCGCGGCCGGGCGGCTCGCCCTCAACCTGGGGCACTCGATCGGTCACGCGGTGGAGGCGGCCGGCGGGTACGAGACGTTGCTCCACGGCGAGGCCGTGGCCTATGGGCTCCGGGGTGCCTGTCGGATCGGCGTCGAGGTCGGCGCGACGCCGGCGGCGCGCGCGGCCCGGATCGAGGATCTCCTCGACGGCCTCGGGCTCGGGATCGGCCGGCTGGCATTGTCGGCCGACGTCGTCCGCCGGCACCTCGGCGCGGACAAGAAGCACGCCGAGGGTCGGTTGCGCTGGGTGCTGCCGACGGTCGATGGCGTGATCGTCCGGTCGGACGTGCCCGAGTCGGTCGTCGACGCGGTGGTCGCCGGCCTGCTCGAGCCCGCGGTGGAAGGGGCGTCGCTCCGATGACCCGGGTGCTCGTGCTCCAGGGTCCGAACCTCAACCTGCTCGGGACCCGGCAGCCGGAGATCTACGGCCGGATGACCCTCGACGAGATCCACGCGGGGCTCGCCCGGCAGGCGCGCGAGCTCGGGCACGCGATCGACTTCTTCCAGTCGAACCACGAAGGGGCGCTGATCGATCGCCTCCACCAGCGTGACTTCGACGTGGCGATCGTCAACGCCGCCGGCCTGACCCACACGTCGGTGTCGCTGCACGACGCCCTGCTCGCGGTCGCCCGACCGTTCATCGAGGTCCACCTGTCGGACCCGTCGACCCGGGAGCCGTTCCGCCGGGTCAACCTGCTCCACGATATCGCCGTCGAATCGATCGTCGGCCAGGGGCCGCAGGGCTACACCCTGGCGCTCGAGTCGATCGACCGGCGGGTGGCCGCCGGCGAGCTGCCGCGATGACGGCCCCCGACGAGGAGCTCGACGCGCTCCGGGAGCGGATCGACGATCTCGACCGGGCGATCGTGGCACTGCTCAACGAGCGGGCGACGCTGGCCCTCGAGGCAGGACGGGTCAAGGCGGCGGCCGGCCGCGAGGCGGTCCGCGACCCCGAGCGCGAGCGCGAGGTCCTGCTCCGGGTGGCGATGGCCAACGACGGTCCGCTTCCCCAGGCCGACCTGCTCGAGGTCTATCGCGCGATCATCGAGGCGCTGGTCGCGCTCGAGGAGCGTGACAGCGCGACGACCCGGGTCGACGACCCCTCCTAGATCAGGGCTGGGGCGACGACCGGTCCTCGATCTCCCAGGCGTGGTCGAGCACATGCCAGGCGATCCGCCTTGCCGCGTACCGGCTCGTCCACTTCCGCCCGGCCAGGACCGAGCCGTCGGTCGGAGCGCCCAGGGCGTCGAGCATCGCCCGGCGCATCGCAGCCACGGCGGCCCGGTCGGCGGGGCTCGGCGCCTCGGCCTTGAGTCCCATCTCGCGCGCATAGGCGTGTTCGGCGCCGACGACGTGCTCGACGATCCGGTCGCGGTCCCGGCCACCGCCCCGTGGACCCTTGCGGAGCTCCTGCGGGGCGGCCGCGACGACCCGGTCGAAGACCGTCCAGGCGGCCTCGACCAGGAGCGCCTGGCGCGGCCGCAGCGGCCGCATCGAGCGGTCGTCGATCGAGCGACCCGATCGCGTACGGAACGCCGAAGTCGGTGGCCGCGCCGCCTTCGAGCGTCTCGACGGTCACGAGGTCGCGGTCGCTGACGGCCCCTGGCTCGGCCGGGAAGTCGATGCCCGCCTCGGCCGCGACGACGGCGTAGCGCGGGGCGGCCGCGACGAAGGCATCGAGCGCCCGTTCGGCGTCGCGGCCGGCGCGGCACCAGCCGGGCCAGTCGACCGCCCACCGAAAGGCCTTCTTCGGGCCGATCTCCTCGGCCGTCTCGATCCGATCCAGGTGCATCGCTCGAGGATCTCCCGGTCAGGTCCGGGACGTGGCTTCGCGCAGGTCGGCGACCGCCCGACCGAGCGCAGCGACATCGCGGCCGTCGGGGCCGAGCGCGTCGACCAATGCCGAGGCGACGATGACGCCGTCAGCGCCGGCGCGGACGAGTGCGCGGACGTGCGCCGGACGGCTGACCCCGAAGCCCACGGCGACGGGGACCGGACTGACCGACCGGACGTCGCGCACGAGTCGCCCGACCGTGCGCGGCAGCGACGCGCGGGCACCCGTCACCCCGACCAGCGAGACGCAGTAGAGGAATCCACCGGAACGAGCCGCGACCCGGGCGCGGCGATCCGGCGCCGTGGTCGGGGCGATCAGGTAGACGACCGCCAGCCCGGCCGCCCGGGCGACCGACTCGAACCGACCGCCTTCGTCGGGCGTGAGGTCGGCCACGATGACCCCGCTGGCGCCGGCGGCCACGAGTCGCTCCGCGGTCGTCGCTCCGTCGCCGCCCCCGATGACCTGGTTGGCATAGGCCATCGGCACGAGCGGCAGGTCGGGGCGAGCGGACGCGATCCGCTCGATCAGCGCGACCGAGCCGTCGAAGGTCGCTCCGGCCCGAAGGGCGACCTGCGACGCCCGCTGGAGGGTCGCGCCGTCGGCCAACGGGTCCGAGTAGGGCAATCCGATCTCGACCAGGTCCGCGCCCGCATCCGCCGCGGCGAGGGCGATCCGGAACGACGTCTCGGCGTCCGGGTAGCCGGCGACCACGTACGGGATCAGCGCGGCCCGACCGTGGGACCGGGCCCGGTCGAAGGCGATCCGGATCCGGCGCGCACCGGCGGTGTCGTCGGTGCCCAGCGCCGTCCCGTCGGTCCGGGCTGCTCCCGGGTGCGCCACGGCGCCGGTCCGGCCGGGAGCCGTCGGCGCCGTCACGCCTCGACCCCGTGCTCGAGCGCCGCGAGGTCCTTGTCCCCCCGGCCGGACAGTCCGAGCAGCACGATCGTCTCGGCCGGGTAGGGTCGTCCGGAGCCCTCGACCCCGGCGAGGAGCCGGGGCAGGGTCGCGAAGGCGTGGGCCGTCTCGAGCGCGGGCAGGATGCCTTCGAGCCGGCCCACCTCGCGCAGGGCGTCGAGCGCCTCGGCGTCCGTCGCGGCAGCGAGCTCGAGCCGGCCTGCGCCGGCGAGCGCGGCGATCTGCGGCCCGACGCCCGGGTAGTCCAGCCCCGCGGAGATCGAGTGCGCCTCGACGACCTGGCCGTCGCGGTCCTGGAGCATCAGCGACCGACTGCCGTGGAGGATCCCCGGCGTCCCCCCGGCGAGCGCAGCCGCATGTCGACCGGTCGCGATCCCCTCTCCCGCCGCCTCGGCCACCGCCAGCCGGACGTCCGGCTCGCCGATGAACCGGTCGAGGAGGCCGATCGCGTTCGAGCCACCGCCCACGCAGGCGAGCACGAGATCGGGCAGTCGCCCCTCGATCGCCTCGAGCTGCGCGGCTGCTTCGTCCCCGAGGACGCGCTGGAGGTCGCGGACGATCGTCGGGTACGGGTGCGGGCCCATCGCCGAGCCGAGGACGTAGTGGGTCGTCTCGACGTTGGTGACCCAATCGCGCATCGCCTCGTTGACGGCGTCCTTGAGCGTCGCCGTCCCGCTCGTGACCGGCCGGACCTCCGTCCCGAGCGCGCGCATCCGCAGGACGTTCGGTTGCTGCCGGCGGATGTCCTCGGCGCCCATGAACACGACACACGGCAGGTCGAGCAGCGCGCAGGCGGTCGCGGTCGCCACCCCGTGCTGCCCGGCGCCCGTCTCGGCGATGACCCGATCCTTGCCGAGCCTGCGGGTGAGGAGGGCCTGGCCCAAGGCGTTGTTGATCTTGTGCGCCCCCGTGTGGGCGAGATCCTCGCGCTTGAGGTAGAGCCGCAGGGTCGTCGGCAGGCGGCCCGGCCGGTCGGCGTCCGAGCCCAGCAGAATCCGGGCGGACGAGAGCGTCTCCGCCGCGAGCCGGTCCGCCCGGTAGATCGGCGTCGGTCGGCCCGAGTAGGTCGCGAGCCGCTCGCGGAAGTCGGCCCAGAAGCGCGGATCCTGGCGGATCTCGGCGTAGGCGCGCTCGAGACCCTCCAGTGCGGCCATCAGCGTCTCCGGGACGTAGCGTCCGCCGAACTCGCGGTCGATCCCCCACCGACCGGCGGCGTCGGCCTCGAGCAGCCCGGGGTGGACCCGGGTGGGCCGCGCAGCGACGTGCGGCCGGTCCATCCGGGCGGCCCGCGCGCGCTTGGCGAACAGGGCGACGCGGAATGCATCCTTGCGCGGTCGCTCGCCGGGCATCCGCTCGGCCTCGACACCCGAGGCGACGTCGACGCCGAGCGCCGGGACGTCGAGGACCGCCTGGCGCACGTTCCCCGGAGCCAGCCCACCGGCGAGGATCACCGGCAGCTCCCGGGCGACCGCAGCGGCCAGCGCGACCGACGAGCGTGTCCCGGTCCCCCCGGGATGCGGCCCGCCGGCCGTATCGAGCAGGATCCGTTCGACGCCGGCATCGATGAACGCCCGGCCGCGGGCAACGACGTCGGCCGCGGTGCCGTCGAGGTCGTCGGGCTCGGTCGCCGGCAGGTGGAGCACCTTCCAGGCGGGACGACCGAGCGCACGGACCACGGACGCCGGCACGTCCGCGTTGAGCTGGACGACGTCGGGTCCCACCGCGGCGATCGTCTCTCGGAGGCGCTCGGGGTCCGTCTCGGTCGTGACGATCACCACCCGTGGGCGGCGGTCGGCCGGAGTCGCGGCGCGGAGCGCGGTCGTGAGCTCGGCAGCCTCGGAGAGCGTCAGCTCTCGGGGCGTGCCCGGCACGATGTTGAGTCCGACGGCGTCCGCCTCGGCCCGGATCGCGGCCCGGATCCCGGCCACGTCGACGACCCCGCAGATCTTCACCGCGGGCAGCCGGGCGGCGACCGCCGGGTCCGACGGCACGGCGCCGGCGGCGACGAACGAGCGCGCCGCGGCGGCCGGATCCGCCGACCGCATGAGGGCCTCGCCGACGAGGGCGCCATCGAACCCCACGGCGCGCCAGCCGGCGACGATCGCCGGCGCCCGGACGCCGGACTCCGCGACGGCGATCCGGTCGTCGGGGATGTGCGAGCGCAGCCGGACCGATCGTTCCGGGTCGACGTCGAGCGTCCGCAGGTCCCGGTTGTTGATGCCGATGAGGCGAGCCCGCGTCGCGAGGGCGCGGTCGAGCTCGCGCTCGTCGTGCGCTTCGACGAATGGCTCCAGGCCGAGATCCAGGGCGGCCTCGACCAGGGCGGCCAGGCGGCGGGCGGGATGGAGGACCGCGAGCAGCAGGACGGCATCGGCGCCCGCCGCGCGAAGGAGCGGGAGCTGGCGCGGATCGACCACGAACTCCTTGGCCAGGACCGGCAGACCGACGGCCGCCCGGACCGCGACCAGGTCGTCGATCGAGCCACCGAACCAGTGCGGCTCGCAGAGCACCGAGATCGCGCTCGCACCGCCGCGCTCGTAGGCCTGCGCCCGGGCCACCGGGTCCTCGTCGGGGCCGGCGATCGCGCCGGCGGACGGTGAGCTGCGCTTCACTTCGGCGATGAGATGGAGGCCCGGGCGGGCGAATCGCTCGGCCAGATCGCGCGGCGCCGGGCCGGCAGCCGCGGCTCGGGCGAGACCGGCACGTCCCAGGGCGTCGAGCTCGGGCCCGAGGTCCGACAACCGACGGGCGGCGATCTCGACGACGACACCGCCGGCGGGGCGGCGCGGGGCGCGGCCGGCGGGCGAGCCGATCGGGAGTCGGGCGGGCGGCCACGGTCACGCGCGGGCTCCTTCCGGCGCGGCCGCCGCGTCGGCCGCCGCGGCTGCATCCGCCGCCGCGCGTTCGGCGCGGAGCCGGGTGAGCAGGGCGGTCGCTCGTCCGTCGTCGATCGCCGCCGCGGCGGCCGCAAGCCCTGACGCCAGACCCGTCACGAACCCAGCGGAGCCGTCGACGGTGCCGGCGGCGACCAGGGCGGCGGCGGCGTTGAGCAGAACGACGTCGCGCTGCGCGCCGCGCCGGCCGCCGAGGACCGCCTCGACCAGCGCCGCGTTCTCGTCCGGCGTGCCACCGGCCAGGTCGGCGTTCGTGGCCGGCCTCAGCCCGAGGGCGTCGAGCTCCGTCGTTCCGACCGGGCGCCGCTCGAGGCCGGCGGGGGTGACATCGATGACGACCCCGGTACCGTCCAGCGGCAACTCGTCGACCCCGGCGCCGTGGACCACCAGCGTCCGCTCGGTGCCGAGTCGCTGCGCGACCTCGGCCAGCCGCGACGCGACGGCGGCATCGCCCACGCCGAGGACCTGCCGGGTCGCGCCCGCCGGGTTGGTCAGCGGTCCGATCAGGTTGAACGAGGTCCGGACGCCGATCTCGCGCCGCGTCGGGCCGGCGTGGCGCATGGCCGGGTGGAAGCTCGGGGCGAACAGGAAGGCGAACCCGTCGCGCCGGAGCGCGGCGCCCGCGCTCGCCTCGTCGTGGTCGATCCTCACGCCCAGGGCGTCGAGGACGTCGGCCGAACCCGAGCGCGAGGTGATCGCCCGGTTGCCGTGCTTCGCCACCGGGATGCCGGATGCCGCGACGACGAGCGAGGCCGCCGTCGAGATGTTGAAGGTCCCGCTCCCGTCACCGCCGGTCCCGACCAGGTCGATGGTGCCGGGTGGGGCCGCGACCCGGATGACCCGGTCGCGCATCGCACCGGCGAAGCCCGCCAGCTCGTCGGTCGTCTCGCCGCGCATCCGCAGCGCGACGAGGAGGGCCGCAAGCTGGGCGGGGGTCGCCTCGCCGTCCATCACCGCGCCCATCGCGGCCCGCGCCTCGTCGAGGCTCAGCGTCCGGCCGTCGACGACGGCCGCCAGGGCGGCTCGGACGACCTCGCTCACGGGACCGCGGCCTCGGCATCGGCCATGCCGGCCGTGGCGAACGAGCCGGCCGCATCGTCCAGGCGCCCCGCCTCGCCTTCCCCGGCCAGGCGGAGGAAGTTGGCGAGCAGGTGCGGACCCTGGGGCGTCAGGACGGATTCGGGGTGGAACTGGACTCCTTCGAGGGGCAGGCGGACGTGGCGGAGGCCCATGATCACGCCGTCCTCCTCGGTCATCGCCGTCACCCGCAGCTCGTCCGGCAGCGTGTCACGATCGACGCACAGCGAGTGGTACCGAGCGGCCATGAACGCCGGCGGGAGACCAGCCAGGAGGCCCTCGCCGTCGTGGGTCACCTCGGATGCCTCGCCGTGGACCAGCGTCGGCGCACGGACGATCGATCCTCCGAAGGCGACCGCCATCGACTGCATCCCGAGGCACACTCCGAGGAGCGGGATCGACCGGTCCGCGGCGACCTCGATCGCGGCCACCGAGACGCCGGCCGTGCTCGGATCACCGGGCCCCGGCGAGACGACGATCCCGCGAAGGGCGCCGTCGGGGCGGTCGGCGAGCGACTCGACCCCCGCCCGGTCGATCGCATCGTTGCGGACCACGACGACCTCGGCGCCGGCGGCCTCGAGGGCCTGGACGAGGTTGAACGTGAACGAGTCGTAGTTGTCGATGACCAGGATCATCGGTCGTCGCCCCGGCCGCGGGAGACACCGGCGGGTGGGCTCGGCGTGTCGTCGGCCGACCGCGCGTCGCCGGCCGATCGCGCGTCGCCGGGCGTCCCGGCGTCGCCGGACGTGCGCGCGGCCCCGCCGTCCTCCGCCGCGCCCGGGGTGGTCCGACCGGCCGCCTCCCCGAGGCCGGCTGCCAGCTCGATCGCCCGGCGAAGGGCGGCGGCCTTGTGCTCGGTCTCCTCGAACTCCTTGTCCGGGACGGAGCCGGCGACGATCCCGGCGCCGGTGTGGACGTGGGCCTGGCCGCCGCGCAGGACCGCGCTCCGGATCGTGATGGCCGTGTCGAGGTTGCCGTCGTACCCGAGATAGCCGACGGCGCCTCCGTAGAGGCCGCGTCGCTCCCGCTCGGCGGCCGCGATGAGCTGCATCGCGCGCACCTTCGGCGCGCCCGACAACGTCCCGGCCGGGAAGACCGCACGGAGCGCGTCGAGCGCGTCGAGGTCGGGTCGGAGCCGGCCCTCGACGTGGCTCACGAGGTGGAGGACGTGGCTGTAGCGCTCGACCTCCATGTACTTCGCGACCCGGACGGTCCCGGGCCGGCTGACCCGGCCGATGTCGTTCCGCCCGAGATCGACCAGCATCACGTGCTCGGCCTTCTCCTTCGGGTCGTTCTGGAGCTGCTCGGCGAGGAGCTGGTCCTCCGCCGGAGTGGCACCGCGCGGCCGGGTCCCGGCGATCGGGTGGGTCGTCAGGCGATCGCCCTCGACCTGGAGGAGCAGCTCGGGGCTGGCACCGACGACCTCGAACTGCGGCGTCCGGACGAAGAACAGGTACGGGCTCGGGTTGACCCGTCGAAGCGCCCGGTAGAGCCCGATCCCGTCGATCGTCCGGCCGTCCGGCCCGAGCGGCAGCCCGAACGATTGGCGGCGAGCGAGGACGACCTGGATGGCCTCGCCAGCCGCGATCGCGTCCTTGGCGACCTCGACGGCCCGGATGTAGGCGTCGCGTCCGAGGCTCGTCTCGATCGGGCCGTCCGCCAGTGGCGGCGCGGCGTTCGACGTCGCCCCGGGCGCCACGCCGCGGAGACCGCCCGACGGCCCGGCCATCTCGGCGACGCTCGGCCGAGCGGTCCGATCGAGCGCCTCGAAGATCGCCCGCTCGGCGATCGCGTAGCGACCCTCGAAGTCCGGGGCATCCGTGTGGAGGCTGGCGACCGCGCTGATCGTATGGGTCAGGTGATCGAAGACGAGGACGAGGTCGGTCTCGATGAACGCGGCGGTCGGGACGCCGACGGGGTCGGCGTCGGGCAGCGGCACCGTCGGCTCGAAGGTCGACACCGCGTCATAGCCGAGCGCTCCGACGGCGCCGCCGGTGAATCGAGGCATCCCGTCGACCGGCAGGACGCGGCGTCGGGCCACGAACGACCGGAGCGCCGCCAGCGGGTCGGGGGCGACCGACGTCTCGGTCGGCAGGTCGGGGCTGTAGCGATCGACGCTCAGCGGCCGTGTCTGGACGGTCGACCGACCGTCGCGGACCTCGAGCAGGCGCCGCGGGCCGACGCCCAGGAAGCTGTACCGTCCGAGGCGCTCGCCGCCTTCGACGGACTCGAGGAGGTACGCCGGGCCGCCGTCGTCCAGGCGGAGGAACGCGCCGATCGGCGTCTCGAGATCGGCGTCCCGCGTCGCCCGCAGGAGGATCGTGTCGGCCTCGCCGGCCAGGCGCTTGGCTTCGGTCAGGCTGAGCGGATCGGTGGTGCTCATCGGTTCGTCGGTTCGCCTCCGAGGCGGTGCGGTCCGGGCCCGGCCCGGAGAATCAAGAACGACCAGTCGTCCCGGGGACGAAAGGTCGTGCCTTCCGCGGTGCCACCCTCATTCGGCGTGTGCCGCACTCTCGTGACCGACGGGTCGGCCGGTGGTCGGATGACCAGGTCGCCGATCGGCGCTGCCCGTTATCGCTGGCGCTCTGCGCCGGAGCCTACTTGGGATCGCGCCCGTTCGGTCCGGAGGCTCCCGGGTCCATTCCCCGCCGTCGCCGCCCCGGTTTCCACCGACCACCGGGTCTCTGTGCCGACGTGCGACGGGTACTCGTCCCGTTCATCGCCCGTTCTTCGTGATGTGGGCGGGAGTCTAGGCGGGGTCGCGCGTCGGCGTCAAGCGCGCGGACGGCGAGGGCGGGCCGGGCCGAACGCGCCGATCTTGCGGCGGACGACCGGCAGCCAGGCCAGACCGCCCATCGCCTGCGCCGCGATGAGCGCGAGGAGGAGCAATCCCGGCCCGGTCAGGATCGCCCCGGGGACGGTCCACTCGAACAGTCCGAGGCCGGCTCCGCCGACATCCAGCCGATCCATCGTGTCAGAACCGCGAACCCCGACATCGAGGGTCCGGCGTCGGCCGAGCGCCTGGCCCACCACCATCACCGCGCCCACCGGAGCCACCCGTCCCGCCCGAGCCGACAGCCCCGACGACGCCGGCGCCACCACCCGATCCGCCGGAGTCCGACGTCGAGCCGGATGCGGCGGGCGTGGGAGACGCGGTCGCTGACGGGTCCGCTGACGCGACCGGCGTCGGGTCGACCGGTGTCGGCCCGGCCGACGTCGGCGATGGGCTGGATCCGGGCGTGCGATCCGGAGTCGGTGTCGGGGTCGGCGGGCTCGTGGGACTCGGCGTCGGCGCGGGCGTCGGGTCCGGCGTCGCGGTCGGTGGTGGCGTCGGTGGCGGCGTCGGTGTCGGTGTCGGCTTGGGCGTCGCTGTCGGCTTGGGCGTCGGCGTC
This sequence comes from uncultured Chloroflexia bacterium, assembly GCA_963781845.1. Classification (GTDB taxonomy): domain Bacteria; phylum Chloroflexota; class Limnocylindria; order Limnocylindrales; family CSP1-4; genus Chersky-267. Next base: position 31,758 of record CAWAHN010000017.1, read on the forward strand.
GGGATGGGGATACCGACGATCGTCATCAGGATCGAGACCGGGCGCCGGTAGGTGCCGGTGCAGTTGGAGTCCTTGAGCTCGTTGGCGGTCCAGTTCGCGACCCCGACGGACGTGCCGGTCACCTTGACCTTGAGAACGAGCGTGTCGTCGTCCGGGCGCCCGCGTAGACGATCCCCGTTCCCGGCCGCCATCGCCTTGATGCCGCGTGGTGCGCTGCTCGTCGCGGCCGTCCAGGACCCGCCGTTCGACACGGAGTCGACGCTGACGGCGTCGATCGTGTAGGCCGCCGGGATCGCGACGGTCACGCAGGCGATGCCGGAGCCGCCGCCGCTGTCCCCCGACGTGTTGGTGATGGTCAGCGTGACCGTGGCCGAGGTATCCAGCGGGACGGTCAGGCGGTCCGCGACGATCGTCCAGGATTGGGCGGCCGCGGCGGGACCGACGGCGGCAGCGACCATCAGCAGCGCGGCGGCGCCGGCCGCGACGGAGCGCGCCGCACGGCGTCCTCGCGATCGTCCGACCGTCGTCATCGGCTCAGGCGACCCGGCTATACGGAGCCCACTGGCGTGCGGCTGCGGGATCGGTCCCCGGGACCGGCGCACCGGCGTCCGACCGGAGACCCGAGATGAAGACCGCCACGAGATGCTCGTCGAGCTGACTCCCCGCCGACGCCTCGAGCCGCCGGAGCGCCTCCTCCGGGTCGAGCGCCTTGCGATAGGGACGGGTGGTGGTCATCGCCGAGAAGGCGTCGGCGACGGCGACGATCCGAGCCACCCGGGGGATGTCCTCGCCCTTGAGCCCGTCGGGGTAGCCCTGGCCGTCCCAGCGCTCGTGGTGGTGACGGATCCCGGCCCGGATGAGATCGCAGTTCGGGAGATCGCGGACGATCAGGTCGCCGAGCGTGACATGCTGCTTCATGACCGTGAACTCGTCGTCGGTCAGCCTCGCCGGCTTGCGCAGCAGCACGTCCGGCACGCCGATCTTGCCGACGTCGTGGAGCAGCCCGGCGACCCGGATCGTCGAGACCGTGTCGGGCTCGAGGTGGAGCCGCTCGGCCAGGTAGACCGCATAACGGGCGACGTCCTCCGAGTGTCGCTTCGTGTAGCGATCGCGGCCGTCCACCGCCTGGATGAGGCCCTGGTAGACATCGAACGTCCGCGTCTCGGCCGGGATGTCGAGGTCGGGTCCGGCGACGCGCACGGCGTCGCCGCCGCTCGTCTTCGCCTCCTGCAGCGTGATCGCCGCCGCCGACAGGAGGTCGGTGACCGACCCCCCGTGGTCCGGATAGGCGCAGATCCCCGCGCTGATCGTCACCGGCAGCGACTCCGAGTCGCCGAACTGCACGGCGCGCTCGGCGAGGCCCGCCCGGATCCGGATCAGGACCTGCTCGATGACCTCCGGATCGGCGCCCGGCTCGATCACCAGGAACTCATCGGGGCCGTAGCGCCCGAAGGTCGTGACCGTGGGCGAGCCGACGCGAAGCAGCTCGGCGACGGTGAGGATGGCCTGGTCGCCGGCCTGGTGCCCGTGGGTGTCGTTGAGCAGCCGGAAGTTGTCGACGTCGAGCAGCGCGATCGTGATCGGCTCGCCGGTCATCCGGGCGTGTTCGATCGCTCCGGCGAGGATCTGGACGAGGGTGCCGTGGTTCGGTGTCCCCGTGAGCGGGTCGCGCCGGGTCGCGTCCACCAGCTGCTCGGTCTGGCGGTTGATCCGCGCCTGGGCGGCCCGGAACACCAGGAACAGGACGAAGGCCGCGAGCATCCCGGCCGTCAGGGTCACGATGATGACGTCCTGACGGACGGATCCAAGGCGGTCGACGATCGGCTGCGCGTCCCGCCACAGCGCCACGATCGCCATCACCTGGCCGCCGGACTTGATCGGGAAGTACTCGCGCAGCAGCTGGCCCGACGGCAGCGCCGGCCCGACGACCTCGGCCGCCGCGGGTTCCACCAGCCGCGCGCTGGGAGTGCCCGACAGGGCTCGCGCGAAGTCGGCCGTGAGCGCGCCGGTGGTCCCGACGACGGTCGGATCGTCCGCCGCGATGATCGTCCCGTCCGGGAGCCGGATCTCGACCCGGGCGATCCCCTTCGATTCGATCAGCGCTCCCAGCGGGTCCTTCAATCGGGCCGCCACGCCCGTGCTCGAGGCGCCGGCCACGAGGTCCGTCGGCGCGAGGTTGTCCTTGGCGTTGACGATCGACCGGATCGTGGCCGCATCGCTGCCGACGACCGACTCGACGATCGATTCCGAGTACGTCGTCGAGACCAGGATCGCCTGGGCGAGCGCGGTGATCCCCACGATCACCAGGAACACGCCGAAGACCAGCAGCAGCAGGATCGGCTTGCGCGGATGGGTGAGGGTCCCGAACAAGTTCGGACGCCTCCGATTTCGAGTGGACGGTCCCGGTCAGCCTAGGGTGGAAGGACCCGGACGGCCCACCGGACCGACGTACGGGGTGGAACAGACCCGAAAGGACCAGACCGTGGCGGAGAGGGTGGCCGCCGAGGCGCTGCATGCGCCCAGGACGATGAACGTGATCATCGCCGGTCATGGTTGGGCCACACGGCGCATCGCGTGTGGGATAGTGCCTCGATGAGGGAACCACGACCGCATCGACAGGTCATCGCGGCGGGCCGGGAAGCGTGGATGCTGGCGATCACATGCCGTGGCATGGCCCGTTGGCCGATGTCGGTCGGGTCAAGGAGGGCCACGTGAACTCGTCCAAGGTCACCCGGCGGATCGTCGCCACCCTCGCCGGCGCGGCGCTGCTCCTGTCTGCCTGCGGCTCGTCGGCAGGTGCGACGACGGCCGCCTCGGCACCGTCGGTCGCGTCCAACCCTGTCGGGTCCGCGGCACCGGCCTCGGCTCCGTCGGTCTCGTCGGCTCCTGTAGCGTCCGCGGCAGCCTCAGCCGCAGTGTCGATCAAGGACTTCGACTTCCAGCCCGTGTCACTGACGGTTCCTGTAGGGACGACCATCACCTGGACGAACAACGGAGCGGTCCAGCACACGGTGACGGCAGATGACGACAGTTTCGACAGCGCCTCACTCGCGGTCGGTGCGACGTATTCGACGACGGCTCACCTGGCCGGCACGATCGCCTACCACTGCACGATCCACCCGCAGATGAAGGGCACGATCGTCGTCGGACCGTAGGACCCGGGGCGGTTCGGTCACGGGCTTGGGAGGAGAGCCTCGCCGGGCACCCGTGGGCCCGGACGCTGCAGAGGCTCCCCCGAGTTCGACCTGTGAGAGGCTCAGACGCTCGATCTCGTGCTCGGATCGCGCCGGCGGAGAGGGTGGGATTCGAACCCACGGATCTTTCGATCAACGGTTTTCAAGACCGCCGCATTCGACCGCTCTGCCACCTCTCCGACGGGCATTCTACGGTCGGGCGGAGCGGTACCATGCCGGATGTCGTCCGGAAGGCCCGACGATGGGGTCGACGACCCGCGTGGACGGAGCGGTCGGCGAGACGATGACGATCCCCGAGCTCGTGGCGGCGGTCCTGGCGTTCGCCCTGGTCGCCGGGTACGCCGGTGTCGGCTGGTTGCGTCGCGGACGCGACCCGGTCTACAGCGATGACGCGTCGATCCTGCTGGCCGCGCCGCCACCCGGGATGACGGCCGCGACGGCGACGATCGTCGATGGCGGGCCGACCCGCCAGGCCTTCACGGCGGCCCTGCTCGACCTGGCGAGCCGGGACCTGATCGCCTTCCGGCCCGACGAGCCGCACGACGGTCGTCCGGCGGTCGGGATCGCCATCTCCGACGGGCAGTCGACCGATCCGCGCGTGCTCGCGAACCGGCGCCTGCCGACCGGCGAGGGTGAGACGTGGCTCCTCGCCCAGCTCAAGATGGCCACCCTGATGGCCGATCGGCCGGGCGGATCCGGATCCGACGACCTGCCGTCGCCCGCCGCGATGGAGGTGGGTGCCGAGATGATGAGTGCCATGGCGGCGCTCGCCGGCGGGGCGACCGGCGATGCGTCGGTCGGCGCTCAGGCCGGCGCCCGGGCGGATGCGATCCGGCGGATGACGAGCGCCCTCGACGTGCTGGGCGACCCCGCGGCCGTCGCCCGCGACCCCGAAGCCGCCGCACGGACGATCGAGGCGAAGACCGGCCGCGCCCTGACGCCCGAGGAGGTCGACGGGTTGAAGGCCTGGGCCGAGCACCACCAGGCCGACCCAGCCGGCCCGGCCACGCCGGGCTACATCCCCGCGGACGCGGCCCGCGAGCTCCAGGCCCCGTTCCTGTTCGGGACGCTGCTCCAGAGCTACGCCGCACGGCATGGCTGGATCGCCGGGCTCCCGCTGATGCGCCGGATCAAGTGGCGCGCGCTCGGGCTCGCGGAGATCGGGGTCGCCCTGCTGGCGCTGCTCGTCGCGGGGGCGTTCGACCGGGACCTGGCGACGGGGATCGCCATCGGGATCGGCGCGGGCGGGATCGCGACGTACCTCGCCGCGCCGGCGATGGCGACGAAGACACCCGAGGGCGCCCGGATGAAGGCGCAGCTCGCGGCGTATCGGCGGACCCTCAAGATGAGCTTCGACGGGGCGGCCTCGATGGACGATGTCGCGTCCCCAGCCGGGCTGAGCTGGGTGACGACGCCGGACCAGGCGGTCGTCTGGGGGTTCGCGCTCGGCCTGCGCTCCGAGATCGAGGCGCTGCTCGGGCGGACGACCAATGACCGCTCGGGTGTCGGCGGCGGTTCGTCCGGATCCAGGCCCGCCTGGTACCCGGTCGCGGAGTCGGCCCCCGACGGCGCCTCGGGCGGGGTGCCGACCTCGTCGTCGGGCGCGCCGCCGCCGGACGCGTCACGGCCTCCGGTCGATCCGTCGGCCCTGTTCACGGCGATCGAGGCGATCGGCAGCGAGCACCGCGCACCCGCCTGATCAGGTCGTCAGGTCGTGGACGATCCAGACGTTCGGGTCGTGGTAGGTGCCCGAGTCGGCGTCGACGTCGATCGCGACGGTCGAGGCGCCACCCTCCACGACGTAGAGACCGGTGACCGGGAAGTCCAGGCCGGTCCACGACCGCCACTGGTCGAGCGTCCCGCTGATCGTCATCGACCTCGGCGACGGTCGCACGATCCGGCCGCCGGCCCGGACATGGATCCGGATCCAGGGGTCGGCCGGCAGGCCGTCGGACCGCTGCCATCGCGCGTAGTCCTCGATCGGCATCAGCGGGTAGCGGGCCTTGTCGGTCGGCCGGACGCAGGCGATCAGCGTCGTCAGGCCATGGCGGCGCCCGGTGGCGCGCATCTCGTCGAGGGTCGCGCCGGCCAGGCCGCGCCCCTGGTGGCCGGGCGCCACGACGATCTGGATGGCGCCGAGCGTGTTCGGCTCGCGACCGGCCGTCAGGTCGGCGACGGCGCGCTCGAACTGGTCGTCCCACCCGGCGGGCAGGCCGGCCTCGGTCCCGTCCCACACGAGCGGCGTCGCGTTGAAGGCGGCCACGATCGCGTCGTCCGGGCCGAGCAGGCAGCCCTGGAACGCGGGCCAGTCCCCGAACAGTCGATCCCAGTTCCGATCCGCGACCGGGTCCTCGAGCATGAACGCGGGCCAGACGGCCACGTTGTGGTCGCCCATCGGCCCCCGCAGCTCCGGCCGGTCCGCCAGCGACACGAACCGGTGACCGGGCGGGAGTCTCGCCCCGTCCCCGCCGGCGACGACGATCCGGGACGGCCCCGCGCTCTTCTCGGAGGTCACGCCCGCTTGACGACGACCGTCCCCGCGATGAGGTCGTGCCAGCAGCGCTTGCGCTTGTCGATGAAGATCCAGATGAACCCGAGATAGAACACGAGCCCGTCGAGGACGTACAACCCGAAGAGCCGGAGGAGCGCCGACCCGAGCCCGACCGGACCGCCGTCCAAGTCCCGGACGACGCGCATCTGGAACATCCGCAGACCCGGCGTCTGACCGCTCTTCACCCAGAAGTAGGGGAAGTACCCGAAGCCCACCGCGATCCCGCCGACGACCCAGACGAGGAACGCCCCGATGGGCAGGACGAACACGAACAGGAGGCCGGCCAGGCCCACGAGGATGAGCAGTCCCGTGATGATCAGGGCGTCGACGATGTAGGCGATGAGGCGCTCGCCGGCGCCGCCGAAGGCGTAGCCGGGGGCCGGGCCCGCGACCAGCTCGGGCGCTTCCCACGCGGATGCTGACGCGACGACCGGCGGCGGGACAGGCGGAGGTGCCATCGGTGGCGTCATCGGCGGAGGCGGAGCGGATGTCGGCTGCAGGCCCTCCGGCGGCGCCAGATCCGGCACGGCCGGACGATCGTCTGGAGTCCCGCCGGCACCCTCCGCTCCGCCGGCCTGCGGATCTCGTGGTGTGTCCATCGGCGACCTCCCTCGAGCCCCGGCGACCGCGTCAGCCGGGCACTGGGATGGTATCGCGCCCGAGGTAGGGCCGAAGCACCTCCGGGACCTCGACCGACCCGTCCGGCCGCTGGTACGTCTCGAGGATCGCCGCGACGATCCGGGCCAGCGCCAGGCCGCTCCCGTTGAGGGTGTGGACGAGCTCCGGCTTGGCGCCCGGCTCCGGTCGGAAGCGGACGGCCATCCGACGGGCCTGGTAGTCCCGGAAGTTCGAGCACGAGCTGACCTCGAGCCAGCGTTCGACGCCGGGCGCCCAGACCTCGAGGTCGTACTTCTTGGCCTGGGTGAAGCCCATCTCGCCCGTGCTCATGAGCAGGACCCGGTAGGCCAGGCCGAGGCGCTGGAGGAGGTCCTCCGCTCGTCCGGTCATCCATTCGAGCGCCTCGGACGAGGCCTCGGGGCGCTCGAACAGGACCATCTCGACCTTGTCGAACTGGTGGACCCGGAGGATCCCCCGGGTGTCCTTGCCGGCGGCGCCCGCCTCGCGGCGGAAGCACGGCGTGTAGGCGACGTAGCGGATGGGCAGGTCGCTCGCCTCGAGGATCTCGTCGCGGTGGAGGTTCGTGACCGGGACCTCGGCGGTGGGGACCAGGTACAGGTCGTCCCGCGTGACGACGTACATCTGGTCCTCCTTGTCGGGGATCTGCCCGGTGCCCCGGGCCGATGCTGCGTTGACCACCGCCGGGGGCCAGATCTCGGTGAAGCCGTTCTCGCGCGAGTGGACGTCGAGGAACCAGCCGATCAGCGAGCGCTGGAGGGTCGACCCGAGACCGCGGTAGACGGGGAACCCCGATCCGGCGATCTTGGCACCGCGCTCGAGGTCGAAGATCCCGAGCCGTTCCCCGACGTCCCAGTGCGGCAGGCGTTCCCACGACGCCCCGCCGGCGGGCGCGTCCGCCCCGACCGACCCGCTCAGCGGCTGGATCCGGGGGAGCTGCTCGCCCCACTCCCGGATCGTCACGTTGGCTTCTTCGCCGCCGACGGGAACCTCAGAGTCGGCCGGGTTCGGGATGCGCAGGAGGAGGTCCTCGACGCGCGCTTCGACCGTGGCCAACTCGGCGTCCAGGGCGGCGATCCGCTCGCCCGCGGCGGTGGAAGCGGCCTTCAGGGCGGCGATCTCCCGCCCGGCGGCGTCGGCGCCCGCGCGGATCGCCTCGCCGATCGACTTCGACGCCTGGTTCCGCTCCGCCTTGAGCCGGTCGCCCTCGGCCAGCAGGGCCCGACGGCGCGCATCGGCGGCCAGCGCCTCGTCGACGAGGGTCGGATCCTCGCCCTTGTCGATCGCCCCCTGCCGGACGGTCGCGGCATCCTCGCGCAGGCGCTGCAGTCCGACGCTCATCGTGCCACCTCCTTGCCGTCGGCGGCCTCGCGCAGCCGCTCGAGCACGAACGCCGGGTCGAGGCTGGCCAGGAGCCAGCCCGCCCGCGGGCCGTTCGATCGTCCGAGGAATGCGAGGTAGATGGCGGCGAACGCCCGGCCGTTGGCCAGGCCCTGCGCGGCACCGACCGAGAAGATCCGCGCCTGCCAGCCGTCCCCGGCGACCGGCGCCTCGACCTCGGCGGCGGCGGCTAGCGCGGCCAGGTACGCCCGCTGCTCGGGCTCCAGCACTCCGGCCTCGACCGGGAGCGCGTCGCGCACGGTCATCCGGGCGCGCTCGGGCGCGTAGGTCGCGATCCACGCCCGGGCTGCCCGGACCCGCTCAGCGAGGACCGTCCGTTCGCGCTCGGTCAGGGCGCTCCCCTTCTCGGCTTCGACCCGGGCGTCCACGTCGACGCCGGGGACCTGGACGAGCAGCGCCAGGTGGCCGAAGTCCGCCCGGAATGCAGCGGCCTCGGCCGCGACGTCGGCCGCCGGGTCGAGCAGCGAGTAGCGGAAGATCGACTCGAAGCCGGCGGGCAGCTCGCCCTTGACCTCGCGCCCCGCCGTGGCCGCGGCGAGCTTGTCGAACTCGTCGAACAGGCGGGGCACGGCGTCGGTGCCTTCGGGGTCGAACTCGATCGCGCTGTTCGGCCGCGGTCGCAGGAACAGCAGACGGGTCTGCTCCGGGGGCACGACCTCGGTGAAGGCGTGGGCGGACGCACCCCGACCCTTGGACGTCGACATCTTCTTGCCGCCGATGTTCAGGAACTCGTACGGCACGTTGAGTGGTGGATCGAGCTCGAAGACCTCCCGCGCGATCGCCGCGGACCGGTCCCGCGAGCCGCCGGCGGTCGACAGGTCCTTGCCGCCGGGCTCGATCGTGACCCCGAACAGGCCCCACTGGGCGGCCCACTCGAGGTTCCAGGGCAGCTTGGCGTTGCCGCCGAACGGCGAGATCCAGCCCGACGCGCCGCAGCCTCGGGCCCAGGTGACGTGGTCGGCCCGGCACTCGTAGAACACGCGCTCCCCGTCCCACCGGGTGACGATCGTCGTGCCGACCTTGCCGCAGGTGGGACAGATGACCCCGATCGGGTGCCACTCGGCCGGATGCTGGACGTTGGCGACCCGTCGGTAGATCTCGCGGACGAGTTCGGCGCGATCGAGGGCGAGGCGGATGTACGGATCGATGGCGCCGGTCGGGTAGATGTCGCTCATCCAGTAGTAGCGATCGGGCAGGATCCCGAGCCCGGCGAACGTGTCGATGAAGACCTGGGCGTGATGCCGGGCGTACGAGGCATGGCAGTCGCCGGCCTGGTCCGGCACATGGGCCAGCGGCCTGCCCATCTCGTGCTCCACGGCATCCGGGGTGAGGAGTGCCTGGGCGTCCATCGGGTCGAGGTCGTCGACGCCGTACAGGAGGGTCGTCTCGATGCCGCGCGCCCGCAGCGCCCGGGTGATGGTGTCGAGGATGACCGGCCCGCGGAGGCTGCCGACATGGACCGTCCCGGACGGCGTCTTGCTGTCGTTGACGACCTGCGGGCCGCTGACCGAAGCGGCGAGCTCGTCGGCCCAGTCCATGACGTCCTCGCTCCAGGCTGGGATGCCGGATCCCGACCGGCGGGTAGCGGTCCTAGCGGATCGTGACGATCGTGTAGCTGAAGTCCCCGGCCGGGACCCGGACGACGACCTTGTCGCCCTTCTTGCGCCCGAGCAGCGCCCGACCCACCGGCGACTCGTTCGAGATCCGGCCCTCGCGCGGGCTCGCCTCGGTCGATCCGACGATGGTGAAGGTCTCCTTGCCGTCGTCGCTCTCGACCGACACGGTCGAGCCGATCTGGACGTGCTCGGTGGAGTGCTTCTCGTCGATGATGGTCGCGTTCTTGATGAGCGCCTCGAGGGTCTGGATCCGACCCTCGACGAACGCCTGCTCGTTCTTGGCGTCCTCGTACTCGGCGTTCTCGGACAGGTCGCCGTGCTCCTTGGCGTCGTGGATGCGCGTCGCGACCTCGGCTCGTCGGACGTTGGTCATCTCGTCCAACTCGGCGCGCAGCTTCTCGAGGCCATCGCGGCTGAGGTAGGTCGGCTTGTTGTTCACGCGGGTGGACCCCCGTTCGGAGCGTCGCGAGGCGTCGGCTCTGGGCTGAGTAAAGGAAAGAACTCCAGGGTCCGCGGCTCGCCCGCGCTCCTGAAGTTCGACCGGTGGCGAATCCTAGTCCCGCCGGTCCCCGAGTGTCAAAGGCGCTCGGTCACGCCTCCGTCAAGCGGACGAGGCGGCGCCTGATCCGGCCCAGCGAGGTCCGGTCGGTGAAGGCGACGAACAGCGTGTCGTCGCCCGCCACCGACCCCGCGACCTCCGGCCAGCGCGCCCGGTCGAGCGCGGCCGCGATCGCGTGCGCCGAGCCCGGAAGCGTGCGGACGACCAGCAGCAGGCCGGCCTCCCTGATCTCGACCGGCAGGTCGCGGAAGAGCTTGCGCAGCCGGTCCTCACCGCTCGCCTCGGCCTCGATCAGACGCGGCGGGAGTGCGTACGCCACGATCCCGTCGCGGCTGACCTTGATCAGGCCGAGCTCCGCGACATCCCGGCTGATCGTGGCCTGGGTGGTCTTGAAGCCGCGCTCGCCGAGGGCGTCCTTGATCTCGCGCTGGGTCCGGATCGCCCGCTGCTCGACCAGGTCCCGGATCGATCGCTGGCGGGCCTGCTTCATGACCTCCATGACCGGGCCCTCAGCGTCCCAGGATGACCACGACGACGATCGCCGCGAGGACGAGCCGGTAGATCACGAAGATCAACAGCGAGCGCGTCCGCAGGTAGCGGAGCAGGAAGTGGATGGCCGCCAGGCCCGCGATCAGGGCCGCGACCATCCCGACGATGAGCGGGAGAAGGTCGACGGTGGCTCCCGCATCGCCCTTGATCAGCTTGACCGTCTCATACGCCCCGGCCGCAGCCGTGACCGGGGTCGCCATCAGGAAGCTGAACCGCGCCGCCGACTCGCGGGTCAGGCCGAGGAACAAACCGGTCGAGATGCTGATCCCGGAGCGGCTGATCCCCGGGATCAGGGCCAGTGACTGCGCGACGCCGAGGATGAGGGCCCGCGTCGGCGAGAGTCCGTCCATGCCCTGGTCCTTGGCCCCGGTCCGGTCGGCCAGCCACATGATCGCCGCGCCGATGACCAGCGTCACCGCCACGATCCCGGCGGCCCGGATCTCCTTCTCGAGGAAGTCGTTCAGGAGCACCCCGAAGATGATGGCCGGGATCGTCGTGATCGCGATGAGGACCGCCAGCTTGCGGTCACCGTCCTCCCGGAACGACCGGTCGCGGACGGCCGCGAAGAAGGCGGGCACCAGGGCGATCCAGTCACGGCGGAAGTAGATCAGGAGAGCGACGAGCGTGCCCATGTGGAGCATGACGCTGAACGCGAGCGAGTCGATGAACGGGTCGTCCCACTTGAACAGGTACGGGACGAGGAGGAGGTGCCCGGAGCTGGAGATCGGCAGGAACTCGGTCAGGCCCTGGACGATCCCCATGACCAGAGCCTGGAGGACGATCGGCATGTCTGACTCCTCACAGAGCGGGGCGCAGGTGCGACCGCTCCGCCTCGGGGATCGCTAGCGAACGAAGAGCGGGGCGAGGACGAGGGCGATCGTGGCGATCAGCTTGACCAGGACGTGGAGCGACGGGCCGGCGGTGTCCTTGAACGGGTCGCCGACCGTGTCGCCGACGACCGCGGCCGCGTGAGCGTCCGTCTTCTTGCCGAGGATGTTGCCCGCGGCGTCCTTGAGCTGGCCCGACTCGATGTACTTCTTGGCGTTGTCCCAGGCGCCGCCGCTGTTGTTGAGGACGGTTGCGAGCATGACCCCCGAGATCGTCCCGACCATCAGGAAGCCGGCCATCGCCTCATATCCGAGGAGGAGTCCCACCAGGACCGGCGTGGCGACCGCCAGGGCGCCCGGTGCGATCATCTCCTTGAGCGCGGCGCTGGTGGTGATGTCGACGACCCGGGCGTAATCGGGGCGCTGGGTGTAATCCATGATCCCGGGCATCTCCCGGAACTGTCGACGGACCTCGACGATGATCGCCTGGGCGGTGGTCCCGACCGCCCGGATCGCGAGCGAGCTGAACAGGTAGACGAGCATCGCCGCGACGAACGCCGCGATGAAGACGTTGACGCTGGCCAGGTTGACCGACTCCATCAGTGGACGGCCCTGGACCCGCAGGATCAGGTTGACCTTGTCGATGTAGGCCGAGAACAGCAGGAAGGCGGCCAGCGAGGCCGACGCGATGGCGTAGCCCTTGGTCAGCGCCTTGGTCGTGTTGCCGACGGCGTCGAGCCGGTCGGTGATCGTCCGGGCGCCGGCCTCGGCGCGACTGAACTCGGCGATCCCGCCGGCGTTGTCGGTGATCGGGCCGAAGGTGTCCATGGCCAGGATGTAGGCCGTCGTCATCAGCATGCCCATCGTCGCGACCGCCGTCCCGAAGATCCCGCCGACGTTGACCCCGTTCTCGTTGACGATCCCCGCCCGGTCGCCGAGCCAATGGCTCACGAACAGGGCGATGACGATCGAGATCGCCGTGACCGCGGTCGTCTCGAACCCGACCGCCACACCGGCGATGATGTTGGTGGCGGGTCCGGTCTTGGACGCCTCGGCGATCTCGCGGACCGGCCGGAACGAGCCCGCCGTGTAGTACTGGGTGATGTACACGAAGACGACGCTGGTGGCCAGCCCGACGAGGCCGGCACCGAAGAAGTAGATCCAGGTCGGCAGGCCGTCGGGACCCGTCTGGGTGCCCGTCGACATCATCACGTTGGTCGTGATCGCCAGGCCGACCACCGACAGCAGGGTGGTGGCCCAGTAGCCGCGGTTGAGGATGTTCATCGGGTCCTCGTCCTCGCGACCGCGGATGAAGAACGCGACCGAGATGATCGTGGCGAACAGCCCGAACGCCCGGACGACGAGTGGGAAGAAGATCCACGCCGCCGGGTTCGGCCAGCCGGCCTTCAGCGCGATGGCATAGACGCTGACGCCCAGGATCATCGCCCCGATGTTCTCGGCCGCCGTCGATTCGAACAGGTCGGCTCCACGGCCGGCGCAGTCGCCGACGTTGTCGCCGACGAGGTCCGCGACGACCCCGGCATTGCGAGGGTCGTCCTCGGGGATCCCGGCCTCGACCTTGCCGACCAGGTCCGAGCCCACGTCGGCGGCCTTGGTGTAGATCCCGCCGCCGAGCTGGGCGAACAGGGCGACGAAGCTGGCGCCGAAGCCGAACCCGACGATCAGGAACGGCGCGACCGCCGGATGGTCGAGCCCGCCGTACAGGACGAAGATCCCGTACACGCCGAGGAGCGACAGCGCGACGACGAGGAAGCCGCTGACCGCGCCACCCCGCATCGCGACCTGGACCGCCTCGACCAGGCCACGCTGGGCCGCCGACGCGGTCCGGACGTTGGCCTTGACGCTGATGTACATGCCGATGATGCCGCAGGCCATCGAGCACGTCGCGCCGACGAGGAACGCGAACCCGGTCCGGATCCCGAGATCCAGCCCGAAGAACTCGGTCTCGGCGAAGTCCTTCGTCTCGACGGCCGCGATGATCGCGCCGAGGATCACGCTCGCGAACAGGGCCATGATCGCGATGGTCCGGTACTGCCGCCGGATGAACGCCACGGCACCCTCGAGGATCGTCCCGGCGACGTCCTGCATCGCCTGCGGGCCCTGGTCCCGGGCGAGCACGTCCCGGGCGAGGTAGAGGGCGAAGAGGACCGCCGCGATGCCGGCGACGGGGATGATCAGCTGGAGCGCCTGGGCGTCCATGTGGGTGTGCGTCTCCTCCTGGGGCCGGGTGGTCGCGCGCGTGGCGCGTGCAGCCCTGACGCTCGGTCAGGGGATGTCGGGGGGCGAGCGCTCGTCCCGGCGTTCCTCCGGGACTGGAACCTTTCAGGTCGGGCGCGAGTGTAGCAAGCGGCTTGGAGGCGGGTCAAACTCACTCGCCGCGGGGATATGCAGGGGTGGATGATCACGGGCGAAGGGGCCCTGGGCTGCCCGTACTCCCGCTGAGCGGGCTATGGCAGCCAGCGTGCGGCGGTCCCATCGGTCGACAGCTGGCGGAGATCCCGACCATCCAGGCCGGACAGCCAGATCCCCGCGGACCGGGTGGGATCCGAGGCCTCGACCCGCCCGAACAGCAGCGTCGTCCCGTCGGGCGAGAACCCGGGGGCCCGATCGAACAGGTCGGTCGAGGTGGTCAGGTCGTCGAGCTTCCGGTCGGGCGCGGGCGAGTAGCCGAGGTGATCGCCGTGCGGCGGCGCGAGCGTCACGATGCCCCCGTGGACCGCGATCGCCGGCGGCCCGCTCGCCGGGAACCACGCGGGCGCCGGATGGGCGACCGGAAGGACCGCCGGACCACTTCCGTCGGCCTGGTCGGCGACGATCACGAAGGCCTCCCGGACGGGGTCCCAGGCCGGGCCGCCGATGGCGTTCGTGAGCGGCTGGTACACGGCGGTCGGTACGTCGGACGCACCATCCAGGGCGACCAGTGGCACGCGCCCCTGTCCGTCGACGAGCAGGAACGAGGCTCCGGTCGGATCGAAGACCGCGCGATGGGACCAGTCCGAGACGCCCGGTCCGGCCACCAGCCCGTCGCCCCCGAACGCAGACGATCCGAGAGGAGGGGCACCGTCCAGCAGGACCTGGCGTTCGGCAGCCGCGCTGTCGGCGCCCGGGAGGGGTTCGAGCCAATACCCGAGATCGGCGCCGGTCGGATCGCGACGTCCGACGAGGACCGACTTGCCATCCGGCGTCAGGACGGGCTCGTATTCGAACAGACCCGGCGCGGTGATCGTGGTCAGGTCGCCGCTGTCGAGCCGCAGGACCCGGACGACGCCGGCCGTCGCGTACACGATCGACCGCCCGTCGGACGAGACGTCGTAGTCGCTGACCGGGGCGAGCTCGGTGGTGATCTGCCGCGGGTTCGACCCATCCGGGTTCATCAGCCACACGTTGCGGACGCCGCCGCGCGGCGACAGGAAGGCGATCTGGTTCTGGGCGCTCGCCGTCTGGCCGCCGGTGGTGAAGGTCCACGATCGGCCGGCGGCCACCTGGCCGGGATCTCCGGCCCGCCGGACGTCGGGGCCAAGCTCGACGGTATAGGTCGTATGCGCCGCCAGCGGACTCGCCGGGGTGAACAGGAGGACCGACCCAGGGACCGGCGACGGCGTCGGGACCGCGGGAGGCGCCGACGGCGCCCCGTCGCTCGGCGCCGGCGGCGGCACGGCCGGCGGGAGGTCGCTCGGCGGGACGACGACCTGGACCTCACCGGGGATCGCGGGGGTGATCCGGATGGCGTCGGCCACCGAGGCCGGATCGATCGGCCCGTCGAACACGATCGCGATCGGCGTCCGGACACCGATCCCGGCGACGCCATCGGCCGGGACGACCGACTCGATCCCCAGCCCGGCCGCAACGGTGGTGAACGTCCCGCTGAAGGGGACCGCCAGGGGACTGCCGTCGGTGTCGGCCGCGTCGGCCCCGACCGTGACCGTATAGGGCGTCCCGAAGGCGAGCGGTGCCTCGAACGCGATCGTCAGGTCGGGTCCGGTCCAGCTGGCCCGGAACGGGACCGGGGGCAGCAACCTGGTCGCGGCGTCGACCGATGCGGTGTCCATCAGGCGGTCGAACCGGAGGCTGATCGTGGCGTCGGTCGCGACGCCGGTCGTGCCGGACTCGGGCGTCATCGACAGGACGACCGGTTGGCCGACCGTCCGGAAGACGAACGCCTCGCTGGTGTCGGGCGCCGGGTTGCCCTCGACATCGGTGAAGCCGGCGACCACGGTGACCGAGAACTCGGTGGCCGGCGGAAGCTTGTTGGCCGGGGTGAAGATCGCGGTCGTGGAGCGATCCCAGGTGAACGTGCCCCCGACGTAGGGCTCGATCCGGAAGCGCTGCTCCACGGACGGCCGATCGACCGGTTCGCTGAAGCTCAGATCGATCGCGGTGAGGGTCTGCGCGACTCGATCGTCCCCACCCGCGGTCGCGCTCAGCGAGACCTGGCTGACGGTCGGAGGGCGCCGATCGACCAGGGTCGCGTTGTACAGGACGAGCGCGAGCGCGACGACCGCCGCGAGGCCGATCAGCGTCTCGATCGACCGTCGGGGCATCCGGCTCACCGCCGTCGGCGGGAGGGGGTCACGGGGCAGGACGATAGCACAGCACCTATACTGCCGGACTTGTGAGCAAACGCCCCCTCGGGTGTCTCTTCGAGGTCGTCGAGACACTGGTCTTGACCCTTGTCATCTTCCTCATCATCCAGAACTTCGTCGCCCAGCCGTACCAGGTCCAGCAGATGTCGATGGAGAACACCCTTCAGCCCGGGCAGTACGTCCTGGTCGACAAGCTCACCCCTCGGATCAACGACTACGGCCGCGGCGACGTCGTCGTCTTTTCGCCGCCTGCCGGCTACGACCAGGGCAGCAACACGCCGTTCATCAAGCGGATCATCGGCCTCCCCGGCGACACCATCGCGGTCCGCGACGGCCAGGTGATCGTCAACGGCAAGGCGATCGACGAGCCGTACACCTACCCCGGCTCGGCGCCGTACCAGCCGACGGTCGCACCGCCCGACCGGAGCGAATGGACCATCGGGGCCGACGAGCTGTTCGTCCTCGGCGACCATCGCGCGGAGTCGTCTGACTCGCGCGTCTTCGGCCCGATCAAGCGGGACAGCGTCATCGGTCGCGCCTGGTTGCGGTACTGGCCGCTCAGCGCGTTCGGGATCCTCCCGACGCCGTCCTATCCGGAGGTCCAAGCCGGGACGCCGTGAGCGTCCTCCTCGGCCTTGCCGCGATCGTGACCGTCGCCGGAGCCCTGGCGGCGATCGCCGGACGCGACGCTCGGGTCGCCGTCGTCGGACTCGTCGTGGCCCTGTCGGCCGCACCCTTCCTGGCGGATCCCCTGCCCACGCCGGCCACGATCGCGACCCGGATCGTAGCGGCCCTCCTTGCCGGGTACCTCCTGTTCGTCGTGCTCCGCGAGACCACGGTCGTGACCCGCGGCTCGCTCGTCGGATTGCCCGCGGAGACGCTGGCTGCAGCGGCCGCCTTCGTGATCGGCTACGGGACGAGCGGCCTCGGGAGCGCGGCGCTCGGTCCGCCGGAAGCGAGCGCGACCGGGTTCGCCCTGGCGGTGATCGCCGTCGCGCCGATCGTCCGCGGCGCCGATATCTTCCGGCTCGGGGTCGCGCTGGCGATCCTGGTCACCGGGGCCGAGCTCGTCCGGGTCGGACTCGCCGGTACGCCCCAGCCGCTCGAGCAGCTGATGACCGCGGCGCTGACCGTCGGGTTGCTGGGCACCGTGGCGGTCCTGTGCGCCAACGTGGTCGCGGCCACCGGCGGCCTGACGATGCGCAACGAGCGACGCCTGAGCGCGATGTACGAGGCCCATCCGCTGACCCCGACGGCTCCGAGCAGCATCGGCCGTTCGCTTCGGCCGCGCCGAGCCGCCGCCGTCAACGCGGTCGAGGATCCGGCCTCGGCCGCGACCACCGTCGCACCCGCCAGGCCCGGCGAGCCGCCGCCCGCCCCGGACGCGATGCGCGACGCCGACGGAGGGTCGGTCGGCGTGGACGACCCTTCCGCGGCGACCGACCTGCCGAGCCTGGACGACCCAGCGGGCCCGAGCGACCCTACGCGCCCGGCCGAGCCGACGGAGCCGACGGAGCCGACGGACTCATGAGCCTCGTCCCGTTCCTGGCCGTGGCGTTCGGGACCGCTGCGGCGGCCCTCGTCGCGCGCGGCTATCGACGCCTGTCGCTCGCGATCGGCCTGCTCGGACTCATCGCGGCGACGATCGCGGCGCTCGCCATCGTCCCGGGCGATCGCCTCGGCGTCGGCCCGGGGCGGCTCGAGGCGACGGAATTCGGACGGCTGTTCCTGGCCCTGGGCTGCTCGACGGGCCTGATCATCGCCCTCATCGGCCTCGCCACCGCCTGGCAACGGAACCTGCCGGCCGCGCTCCTCGGCGGGTTCGGGGCCATCGGCCTGGCGCTGGCGATCGGCGACTCGATCACTGCGCTGATGGCCATCCTGGCCGGGGCTTTGGTCGGGTCCCTGGTCACCCTCGTGCGACCGATCACCGCGAGCAACGTCCAGGTCGCCAGCCGCGAGTTCCGGGCGATCGCGGTCGCCGGAGCGATCGCCATCGTCGGGATGGCCTGGATCGCCCGACCGCTCGGCCCGCTGGCCGAGGAGCCGACGGTGTTCGGCGTGGCCTACATGGCCGTCGCGCTCGCGGCCGCCATCCGATTCGGGGCGATCCCCTTCCATCGCTGGGCGGCGCGGCTGTCGGAGTCCGCGCCCGAGATCGCCCTCCCGCTGCTCCTCGCCTGGGCGCCGGCCGCGTTCGCCGTCGTGGCCCTGGCCTGGACGGACCGCTCGATCGCCCCGCTGCTGCTGCCGCTCTCGGTCGAGCGCTCGGTCGTCCTGACGGTCGGGATCCTGAGCATCGTGCTGGGGGCGGTCGCCGCGTGGCTCCAGGACGATCTCGAACACATCGTCGGGTATTCGATCGTCCAGGACGCCGGGTTCGTGATCCTGGGCCTGGCCATCCTCGATCCCATCGCGTGGCAGCCGACACGGACATGGATCCTCGTGTTCGTGGTCGTCAAGACCGCCTTCGCCGCCTGGGCGGTCGCGGTCCGGACGCGGTTCCGCACCGGCAGCCTGCCCGAGCTCGGTGGCTGGGCACGACGCTCGCCCGGCCTCGGTCTGGGGCTTCTGCTGATCGTGATCGCGACGCTCGGCGTGCCCGGCCTCGTCGTATGGGACGTCCGGAGCCGTCTGGTCGACCTGAGCATCACCACGGGACCGCTGCGGCTGCTCGTCGTGCTCGGCGGCCTCGCGTCACTCGGCTACTACGGCCGGATCGCGCTCGCTGGCCTACGGCCGCCGTCGACCCTCGTCCTGGCCGGCGCGACCGAGCGACCGCGTCGTGCGTCCGCGGTCGACGGATCCGATGCCGGCGCGGCGGCGACGGGTGGCGCCGCGCTGGATCGCGGGTCGGCGATCACGACCGACGCCGGCGATGTCACGTCGGGGACACCCGCCGACCCCGGGCCTCCTCCCCCATCCCGACGCCGGGCTCCGAGCCCGGTGAGTGGCGGGCTCGTCCGGTTCGAGTCGACCGCCGCGGCGATCTGGCGCGCGAACCGCGCTCCCATCGCCTCGGCCGGCGTGCTCGTCCTGGCGTTGACCGCGCTCGCGGTCGGAGCCGGCGGCCTCGGTGGACCCGCGGCTGCGGCGGCGCCGGCGCCCGAGCCGGTCGCCCCGACCGAGACGTTCGTGCCGGGCCAGACCGAACCGCCGTCGCCGACCCCGTCCGAGAGTGGCGCGCCGGACGAGAGCGGTCCGCCGTCCTTCGCCCCGATCCCGACCGCGTCGCCCGCCGGGACCGGACCGGCGGACGAGTCACCCTCGCCGACCGATGGCGCAGCGCCGACCGAAGGAGCGACCCCGACCGAGGTCGCGACGCCGACCGCGGGCTCGAGCTCAGCGGCGAGCCCCGCGCCGACGCCGTCGCCCAGCTGACGCGGCGTCGCTCGGTCAGTCCTCCGGGGCCAGCGCCCAGCGATCGATGTCGCGGTCGTACTCGAGCAGCTCGCCAGGCGAGAACCACAGCGCGAGCTCGGTGGCCGCGGTCTCCGGCCCGTCCGAGGCGTGGATCAGGTTCTGCGCCGTCTCGAGGGCGAAATCGCCCCGGATCGTGCCCGGGGCGGCCTCGTTCGGTCGGGTGGCCCCGACCATCGACCGGACCACGGCGATCGCGTTGGGGCCTTCGACGGCGAAGGCGACCAGCGGGCTCGACGTGATGAAGTCGACCAGCGAGCCGAAGAACGGTCGGGCGCTGTGGATCGCGTAGTGCTTCTCGGCGAGCTCGCGGCTGACCAGGACGAGCTTGAGCCCGACGAGCTTCAGGCCGCGCTCTTCGAAGCGCGACAGGATCCGGCCGACGAGCAGCCGCTGCACGCCGTCGGGCTTGATCAGGACAAGAGTGCGTTCGGTCACGAGGTCAGGGTCCTCTCGGTGGGGTGCTTGCCGGCACAGGATAGCGCGGCGGACGTCGGCGTCAGCCCGCCCGATCCGCTCCTGGATCCGGTTCCGGATCCGCGTCCGGTCCCGGACCCGATCGTGCATCGGGGTCGGGGGCCGCTCCCGGGTCGGGTTCCTGGGACGCCGAGCTGCGGGCGGCGGCGGCGAACGAGCGTCGGGCCTGCGACTCGCGACCGACCAGGCGGAGCGCATCGCCGCGGACCAGGTCGAAGCCTGGGCCCGGTTCGGCCGCGGCGATGTCCAGGACCGCCGGCGCGAGGGCAGGCGACAGGCGGAGCACGACCGCCAAGCGGATCGCCGCACCCGATGGGTCCCCGGCGGCGAGGGCCGCCCGGGCGGCGGCCAGTTCGGAGGCCGGGTCGGGCATCGCCTCCGCGTCGCCGGGGGCGGGCCGACCCGGATCCGGGCGCATCGCGACCCCGACCGCGACCGGTCCGATCGGGGACGGCCCGGCAGCCGATCCCGTCGCCGTCGCGACGGGGACCACCGCCATCCCGCCCGGGGCTGCGGCACCCGGCCCGGGATCGCCGACGTCCGACGCCCCGCTGCCCTGGAGACCGACGGCCTCGGCCCGCTCGACGGCCTGAGCGGGCCACACGTCGCTCCGCGGCATCCCGGCGAACACGTCGTCGAGCGGCCCATCGATCAGCTCGACCGCCCGGTTCGCCAGCCGGCGCGCCTCGCCGGGTCGGCCCAGGGCCGCGGTCGCCTCGGCCACGATGACAAGGGCGAGGGGGGCCTCGCGGCCGCTCGCGAGGTAGGCCGCGGCAGCCTCGCCCGCGCCGGTCAGATCGTCCGTCCGCCAGCGGATCTCGGCGAGGTCGAGGAGCGACTCGTCGTCGAGGCCGCCGGCCCCGGCCAGCGTCTCGAGCTCCACCCGCGCCAGCGCCCGCGACCCGGTCCGGAGGTGCAGGCGGGCCAGACGCCGGTCCGTCGTCCGGTCGACGCCTGGCCGGTCGACCTGCTCGACGACCGCGGCCGGCGGCGTGCCGTCCGACACGGTGCCCGGTGCCACGTCCTCGGTCGGCGGGAGGCTCTCGGCCGGCGCGATCGCTTCGACCGGCTCCACGTCCTGGTCGGGCGCCACCTCCTCGGTCGGCGCGACGCCCTCGTGCGGCTCCACGTCGTCGGCCGGGGCGAGAGCCTCGGTCGGCTCGGCCGGCTCCACGGCCCCGGCGGGGGCGACGGCCTCGGCGGGGGCGACGGCCTCGGCGGGATCCCCCTCCCGGGTCATCTCATCCACTGGCGCGACGCCCGCGTTCCGATCCGGCGGCCATCGGCATGTCAGTCGGGCAGCCGCATGGCCCGTTCCAGACCGAGCCCGTGGCCGCGCGGCGCGACCACGGCGAGCCGGAGCCGCTCGTCGACGAACAGATCGCCGGCGACCCGCCGGATGTCCGCGGCGGACACCTCGGCGACCGCCTCGAGCGCCTCGTCGAGCGTGAGGACCCGCTCGTGGAGCGCCTCCTGCCCGCCGATCCACGACGCGAGGTGGCGGGTGTCGTCCATCCGCAGCTCGAGTCCGCCCGACAGGTACGCCTTGGCCTTGGCCAGCTCGTCGGCCGGGACATCGGCATCGCGGAGACGACCCAGCTCGGCGAGGATCGCCTGGACCGCCGGCTCGAGCTTGTCCGGGTCCACGCCGGCGTAGATCCCGACCGAGCCGGTGTCGGCGTACTCCGTGATCCCGGATCCGACGTCGTAGGCCAGCCCGAGCTCCTCGCGGACCGACAGGAACAGACGGCTGCTCATCCCCTCGCCGAGGACGCCGTTGAGGACGCCGAGCGCCCACGAGTCGGGATGGTCGCGCCGATACGCCGGGACCGAGATGCACAGGTGCGCCTGCGACGTGTCGCGGTTGCCCAGGAGGTACGGCTCGCCAGCGGGCAGGCTCGGTGCCGGCTCGAACGTGCCCGCGGCCCCGTCCCCGGTCCCGAACGCCGGCCCGACCAGGTCGAGCGCCTCCGCGTGGTCGAGGTCGCCGGCGAGCGCCACGACGACGTTCGACGGCCGGTACGTCTCCGCCCAGAAGTCGTGGATGGTCGCGGTCGGCAGGCCCCGGATGCCTTCCTCGTCGCCACAGATCTCGCGCCCGAGCGCGCCGTCGCCGTACATCCCCTGCTGGATGAGGATCTGGGCGTACTCGGATGGGTCGTCGAGATACGAACGGATCTCCTCGACGATGACCGATCGCTCGTGGTCGATCTCGTCGTCCAGGAGGCGCGGACGCACGATCAGCTCGGCCACGACGTCGGCCGCCCGGCGCGCCTCGCGCTTCGGGACGCGGACCCAATACACGGTGGATTCCCGATCGGTGGCGGCGTTGAAGCTGCCGCCCACGCCCTCGATGGCCTCGGAGATCGCCTGCGTCGTCGGGAAGGCGGTCGTCCCCTTGAAGGTGATGTGCTCCATGAAGTGGGCGACGCCCGCCTGCTCGGGTGTCTCGAGTCGGGAGCCGGCCAGGACGTAGGCCGCGATCGACACCGAGCGTGACCCCGGCAGGCGGGCGCTGATCACGCGCGGCCCGCCGGGCAACGCCGTTCGTTCGAACATCGCCCGGATGGTACAGGAACGGCCGGCCTCGGCAGAGACCGGCCGTTCCGCGTAGGGCGCCAGGGGCTATTTGGGTAGCAGCCCCTGGATCCAGGCCTGGCCGAAGAAGATGAGGAACGCACCGGCGACGACCCACATGAGCGGATGGATCTCGCTGAACTTGCCCCGGACGAGCTTGATGAACACCCAGCTGATGAAACCCGCACCGATGCCCACGGTGATGTCGTAGGTCAGCGGCATCAGGATCAAGGTCAGGAGCGCCGGCAGACCCTCTTCGACGTCGCTGAACGGGATGTCCTTCACCAGGGTGAACATCAGGTACCCGACGATGACCAGGACCGGCGCGGTCGCGGCAGCCGGGACGAGGCTCGCCAGCGGGGTCAGGAAGATCGCCAGGAGGAAGAGCACTCCGGTGACGATCGAGGCGAAACCCGTCCGGGCCCCATCCGCGACGCCGGCGGCGCTCTCGATGAACGTCGTGTTCGAGCTGATCCCGGCCGCGCCGCCGGCGATCGCTGCCACGCTGTCGACGATCAGGATCCGACCGATCCCGGGGACCGAGCCATCCGGCTGGGCGAGCCCCGCCTCGGCGATGACCCCGGTCGCGGTGCCCATCGTGTCGAAGAAGTCGGTGAGCATGACCGTGAAGATCACGAGGAGGGCGGTCAGGAACCCGAGCTTCTCGAACGGCTCGGTCAGGCTGAACTGGCCGAGCGTGGCGAAGCTGGGGGTCACGGCCAGGTTCGACGGGAGCGTCTGGACCCCGGCCACGATGGCGATGATGGTCGTGACGAAGATGCTGATGATCAGGGCGGCCCGGATCTTCATCACGAAGAGCCCGATGGTGATGGCCAGGCCGAGCAGGAAGACGAAGTGGGCGGTCGTGGTCGGATAGACCGGGACGACGGGCGGGACGCCGCCGGTCGGCGACACGATCAGGCCGCCGTTGACGAATCCGATGAACAGGATGAACAGCCCGATGCCGACGCCGATCGCCCGCTTGAGCGCAAGCGGGACGGCGTTCATGATCGCCTCCCGAAGGCCGACCACGACGAGGATCGTGACGACCAGGCCCTCGAGGACGATGACGCCCATCGCGCCGGGCAGCGTCAGCCCGCGGCCCAGGACCAGGCCGAACGCCACGAACCCGTTGATCCCGAGGCCGGCGGCGATCGCCAGCGGGTAGTTCGAGACCGCGCCCATCGCGATGGTCATGACCCCGGCGACCAGGGCCGTCGCCGCTGCCGCCGCCGGGACGTCGATCCCGGCGGCCTTCAGGATGGCCGGGTTCAGGAAGATGATGTAGGCCATGACCAGGAACGTGGTCAGGCCCGCCCTCGTCTCGGTCAGCAGGTTGGTCCCGCGCTCGGCGAACTTGAAGTACCCAGCGAGCCCGGACTCCGACGCCGGCGCCGGTCCCCGATCAGACTGTGCTGCTTCCACGGACCGCTACCCTCCACTCCCGTGTGGCGCGCCGGACCGAGGCGGTCAGGTCCGCGCCATCGCGCCCGCACTCCCTGGGACCCGACGCCGCGCTCGGTCTCGCACCGCCGCCAGCGGGGATCCGCCCCGGAACCTCAGCCGGTCGACCGTCCCTCCGGCGACGACCGGCGCGTTGCGCCTACCTCTTCCCCCGGTGCGCGTGTCCCCGCGCGGCTACGCGTCCTCGCGGTCCAGCCCGAGCAGCTCCATCTGGACGAAGCCGCTGGTGTCGAACTCGAGCTGGCGGGGCAGCGGCGGCTCGTGCTCGTCGCTGCCGATCGGGGCGAACTCGAGGACGACGCGCTCGTCGCCCTGGACGAGGGTGTAGACGAGGAGCTGGTCGGGGCGGGTATCGAACTCGAGGTGTTCGAACGAGTCGATGTTGAGGCAGATCGACAGCGGGGTGAAGTAGGTCGAGACCTCGGGGTGATCGAGGACGATCCGCTCGACCCAGCCGGTCCCGTGGCTGACCACGTCGTGGCCGCGGACGTAGCGGTACGTCACGGTCTGCTTGAGGAGCGGTCGCAGGAGGTTGTAGAGGTCCGTCCGGCTGGACACGATGCCGCGATTGACGAAGAACTTCGCGGGCGGCAGGACGGACGACACGCACTTCTCCCGGCGGCGATGGTGGTGCGGGACCACGCTCGGGGAGCGCCGTCCGCCTGACCGGGAATCTACCGCAGCCGACCGCCTCCCGACAATACGTTCGTGCCGATCGAGTGGCCCGGGGCGGCCGCGTATCATCGGCGGATGCTCCTCGCGGTCGACATCGGCAACACGAACGTCACGACCGGCCTGTTCCGGAACGGGTCGCTCATCGCCACGCGCCGAGCGGCCAGCCAGCCGCAGCGGTCGGGCGACGAGCTCGAGCTGCTGTTGACCGGCCTCCTCCGGCTCGACGACGCCGACCTCGACGGGCTGACGGCGATCGCCTGCGCCTCGGTCGTCCCGGCCCTGACCGACGCGCTGGCCGCGGTCGCCCGGCGCCATGGCGTGTCGCTCCTGACGGCCGGCGCCGGTCGCGTCCCGATCGCGATCCGGGTCGACCGCCCGACGGACGTCGGGGCCGACCGGCTGGTCAACGCGCTCGCCGCCGCCCGATTGCATGGGACGCCCGCGGTCGTGATCGACCTCGGGACGGCCACGACCTTCGACGCGGTCGCCGGCGACGGGGCGTTCGTCGGCGGGGCGATCGCCCCGGGACTCGAGGTCGGGCTCGCGACCCTCGCCGCGCACACCGCCAAGCTGCCCCGGATCGAGCTCATCACCCCGGACCGCGCCATCGGTCGGGACACGATCGGCGCGATGCAGTCGGGGGCGATCCTCGGCTACCAGGCGCTCGTGGCCGGGCTGCTCGCCCGGATCCGGGTCGAGCTGGCGGAGTCCAGCGGTGTCGACGTCGCCGACGTCCGGGCGATCCTGACCGGCGGGCTGTCGGCGGCGCCCTGGGCCCGCGGGATCGCAGGGATCGACGCGATCGACCCCGAGCTCACCCTCAAGGGCCTGGCCATCCTGCACGCCGAGGTCAGCGGCGGGGAGCCGCTCGAGGCCGGGCTGGCGTGAGCGGCCGGCTCGATGGACGGCTGGTCGGGCTCGGGATCACCGGCTCGATCGCGGCCTACAAGGCCGCCGAGCTCATCCGGCTGCTTCGCGCCGAGGGCGCCGAGGTCCAAGTCCTCATGACCCCATCGGCCGCACGCTTCGTCGCGCCGTTGACGCTGGCCGCCCTCAGCGGCCACCCGGTCGACGGCGACATCCTCGACCTGCTGCCCGACGGCCGGATCGGGCACGTGGTGGTCGCGGACAGTGCCGACGTCCTGGTCGTGGCCCCCGCGACGGCGCACTGGCTCGGGGCGATGGCCAACGGCCTGGCGGCCGACCCGGTCACCGCGGCATGCCTGGCCACCGCCGCGCCGGTCGTGGTCGCGCCGGCGATGGACGGCGAGATGTACGCCCACCCGGCGACCCGGGCCAACGTCGGGCGCCTCCGCGACGGGTTCGGCTATGCGATCGTCGAGCCCGAGCTCGGGCCGCTCGCCTCGGGTCAGGTCGGGCTCGGCCGGCTGGCCGAGCTGCCACGGATCGTCGATGCCGTGGTCGCCGCGGTCGGCGACGGGCCGGTCCGGGCGCCCGATCCGGCCGCACGTCCGCCCCGGCTGGCTGTCGAGCCGCGCGACGCGGATCTCGTCGGGCGGCGGGTCGTGGTGACGGCGGGCGGCACCGCCGAGCCGATCGATCCGGTCCGGTTCATCGGCAATCGCTCCACCGGGCGGATGGGCGTGGCCATCGCCGAGGCGGCCCTGGACCGGGGCGCCGCCGTGACCCTGATCGCCGCCAACGTCAGCGTCGGCCTCCCCGAGGCGGCCGACATCATCCGGGTCGAGTCGACCGGCCAGCTGCGCGCCGCCCTGCTCGACCGACTGGTCGGCCCTGACGGCGCGGCCGCCTTCGACGTGCTGGTCATGGCCGCGGCGGTCGCCGACTTCCGACCGGTCGCGCCGGCCGACGTCAAGCTCGTGCGCGGCGGCCCGCTGACGCTCGAGCTCGAGCCGACCCCGGACATCCTGGCCGAGGTCGCGCGCATCGTGCACGGCCTCGACGCGACGGGTGCGCCGACCCGGGACCCGCTCCAACCGCGGCCGATCCTGGTCGGGTTCGCGGCGGAGACCGGCTCGCTCGACCGGGCCGCTGACAAGCTCCGGCGCAAGGGCGTGGACCTGCTCGTCGCCAACGACGTCGGTGAGCCGGGGTCGGGGTTCGGGACCGACACCAACCGGGTGACGATCTACGCCGCCGAGGCGGAGCCGGAGGCCTGGCCCCTCGTCTCGAAGCGGGAGGTCGCGGATCGCCTCCTCGACCGGCTCGTGATGCGACTGGCGGACCGCGCCGGCTGACCGCTCGGCCGGCGATCGCCGCGCCGACGCGGAACCCGGCGCGCCGGTGGAGCGTCAGCCCGACGGCAGCCGGTACCAGGACGGTCCCGGGGCCTGGGGCGGAGGTTCCGGCGATGCGTGGACACAGCTCGAAGGACCGGCGGTGGCGCTGGGCGGTGCCGTTGGCGGTGGTCGCGATCCTCCTGGCGGCCTGCTCGACGAGCTCCGCCGGGCTGACGAAGACCGGCGGGTCGGTGGGGTCGACCGGATCCGTCCCCGAGGGGATCGTGACGACCGGGTCGTCGGGCGACGCGGCGGGCGCGCCGCAGCCCGCCCGGGCGGCGCCGGTCACGGGCGGACCGGTGACGGATGCGATCCCATCGGACCTGCTCATCGTCAAGACCGGGACGCTGGCGCTCCAGGTGACCGGGATCGACCCGGCCCTCGGCCAAGCAAGCGCGAAGATCGCCGCGCTCGGCGGATACGTCAGCGGCTCGGAGCGGTCGGGCGACGGTGAGAGCGCCGTGGCGCGGGTCACCTACCGCATCCCCGCAGCGCACTGGGACGACGCCCTCGTCGCCCTCCGCGGCGTCGCCGACAAGGTGGTCGCCGAACAGACCCAGAGCGCCGAGGTGACCGGCCAGGTCCTCGATCTCGGCGCGCGGATCGCCAACCTGCAGGCCACCGAGCGCGCGCTCCAGACGATCATGGACCGGGCGATCAAGATCAGCGACGTGCTCGACGTCCAGAATCAGCTGACGGGGGTCCGCGGCCAGATCGAGCAGCTCGAGACCGAGAAGAAGCACCTCGAGGAGCAAGCGGCGTTCGGGACGCTCGACGTGAGCTACGGCCTCGAGACGGTCGCGGTGGTCGCTGCCCAGCAGGGCTTCGACCCGGCGGGCGAGGTCGACCAGGCGACCGCGAGGCTGGTCCAGGTCGGCCAGGCGCTGGCCACCGCCGCCATCTGGTTCGCCATCCTGTGGCTGCCCGTCATCCTCGTCGTCGGGGTCCTGGCCGCCATCGCCTTCGTCGTCGTCCGACGGCTCCGGCGGAACCGGCCTGACCGCCCGACCGGGCCGATCGTCCCCACCGCCGCCGCGTAGGACGCGACCGGCCGACTCCTGCGGACTCGCGCGGGCCGCGTATGCTGGCGGAGCGCGCAGCAAGATCCGCAGGAGTCGTACCGATCGTGAGCGCCAGTTCGAACCCGAATCCGCGCACGCCGGCCGGTGGGTCGGCCGCCGGACCCCGCCTGACCGTCGTCGACATCGCCCGGATGCACGCCGACGGCGAGCGGATCGCCATGCTCACCGCCTACGACTATCCGACCGCCCACCTCCTCGCCGAAGCCGGGATCCCGATGCTGCTGGTCGGCGACTCGCTCGGCCAGGCCATGCTCGGCTACGAGTCGACGGTCCGGGTCACGATGGACGAGATGATCCACCACACCAAGGCGGTGGTCCGCGGCGCCGGCCGCGCGCTGGTCGTCGGCGACATGCCCTTCCTGTCCTACTCGGGGCCCGACGAGGCCCTCGAAAGTGCCGGTCGGTTCCTGCGCGAGGCGGGGGCGCAGGCGGTCAAGATCGAGGGCGGCGTCCGGAGCGCCCGGATCGTCGAGACGCTGGTCAAGGCCGGCATCCCGGTGATGGGTCATATCGGCCTCACGCCCCAGTCGATCAACGCCATCGGCAAGGTCCGCGTCCAGGGCAAGAGCCGGCAGGGGGCACGGGCGCTGCTCGGCGACGCCCTGGCGATCCAGGAGGCCGGCGCGTTCTCGATCGTCCTCGAGCTCGTCCCGGAGCAGCTCGCCGCCGCGATCACCGACCGGCTGCGGATCCCGACCATCGGGATCGGCGCGGGGCCCGGCTGCAGCGGCCAGGTCCAGGTCGTGACCGACCTGCTCGGCCTGGGCGACTTCATCCCTCGCCACGCCAAGCCCTATGCCGACCTGCGCGGCACGATCCTGGCCGCCGCGCGCGCCTACGCCGCCGAGGTCGCCGACGGGACGTTCCCCGGGCCGGAGCAGACCGTCCGGATGGACGACGACGTCCTCGGCGAGGTCCTCGGGCGGTCCGTCCTCGACCGGCCGATCGGAGACGCCGGCATCCCGGTGGGTGGGATCCCGCTCGACCGCGACCTTTGACCCGGGTCGTCCGCACACGGGCCGAGCTTCGCGACGCCCTGGCCGACGCTCGCCGCCCGGTCGGCCTCGTGCCGACGATGGGCTGGCTCCACGAGGGTCATCGCTCGCTGTTCCGCCGGGCCCGGTCCGAGATGGCGACGACGGTCGCCACGATCTTCGTCAATCCGCGCCAGTTCAACGCCCCCGACGATTTCGGCCGCTACCCGCGCGACGAGGCGCGCGACGTGCTGATCTGCGCCGACGAGGGCGTCGACCTGGTCTGGGCGCCGTCGGTCGACGACGTCTATCCGCCGGGCTTCGACACCACGGTGTCGGTCGGCCGGATCGCGCTGCCGCTCGAGGGAGCCGCCCGTCCGGGGCACTTCGACGGGGTCGTGACCGTCGTGGCGATCCTGTTCGCGCTGGTCGGGGCGGAGCGGGCCTATTTCGGCCAGAAGGACGCGCAGCAGGTGATGGTCATCGACCGGATGGCCCGCGACCTGGCGCTGCCGACGGAGGTCGTCCCCTGTCCGACCGTCCGCGAGCCCGACGGCCTCGCCCTGTCGTCGCGCAACGTCCACCTGGCGGCCGAGGAGCGAGCCGCCGCCCCGGTCCTCCACCGAGCGCTGCTGGCCGGTCGCCAGGCGTGGGCCGACGGCGAACGATCGGGCGACCGCCTGCGCGGGATCGTCGGGGCCGTCCTTTCGAGCGAGCCGCTGGCGGACGTGGACTACGTCAGCTGTGCCGATGCCGCCACGCTCGAGGAGCTCGGCACGGTCACCGGGCCGGCGCTCCTGTCGCTGGCGGTCCGTCTCGGCGCGACCCGCCTGATCGACAACGAACCCCTCGGCTGACGGTCCGCTACGCCTCGTCCCGCAACCCGGCGTCCCCGCCCGTCCGCAGCCGTGGATCGGTCAGCGCCGAGCGAAGCCGGACCTCGGCGGCTCTCCGGTCGGCAGCGTCGAGCTCGAGGCGATCGAGGCCGAGGAGGGCTGCGCCCAGGACCGGCGGGGCGTCGAGTCGCCGGATCTGCGCGGCCGGAGCGACCTCGGCGACGCCGGACCGGATCCGCGCGAAGAATGGCTCGAACGTCGTCCGGAAGACGCCGCCCGACAGGACGACCGGGACGTCGCGACGGGTCAGGTGCAACCGCCGGATGATCGCCCGGGCCCAGGCGACGACCTCGTCGGCCAAGGCGTCGACGATCGCGGCCGCGACGGCGTCGCCCTGAGCCGCTGCGGCGAAGACGAGCGGGGTCAGCTCGCGAAGACGGTCCGGGTCGAGCCGTCCCGAGTACAGCTCGAGCGTCAGGTCGTCCGGCCGGCGGCGACCGAAATGGGCCGGGACGAGCGCCTCGAGGCTGGTTCGCGGCCCGCGACCGTCACGGCCCCGGATCGCCGCGGCCAGGGCGGCGGTCCCGACGTCGCCGCCGCCGCCGCGATCGCCGGAGTACTCGCCGACGCCGGCGAACCGGACCGTCCGGCCGGTCGGGCCGACCCCCAGGCCGTTGATCCCGGCCCCGCACACGACGACGACGCCCCACGAACGATCGCTCCCGGCCCGCAACGCGGCGTCGGTGTCGTTCAGGACGACGACCTCGTCGACGAGCGCCCGCTCGACGAGTGCCCGTCGGAGCAGCCGCATGTCGGCCGGGAGGTCCGCGCCCGCCAGGCTGAAGATGCCGACCCGTGCCGCCGGTCGCTGGTCGGATCCGACCCCTGACCGGCGGAGGACGTGTCCGACCGTCGTCTCGAGGGCATCGAGACCCGGACCGAGGCCGACGGCCTGATGGGAGACCGTCGGGCCGCGCATCGACCCGAGGACCGTCCCGTCGGCGGCCACGAGCGCGACGTCGGCCTTCGAGTTGCCGCCGTCGACGGCCAGGATCGCCGCCGTCACGTCCGTCCCGACCAGCCGACGACCGCGAAGCCGCGGGCCGGCAGCTCGAGCTCGACCGTGACGTCCCCAGCGGTCTCACGCCCCGCCTCGAGGGCCTCGATCCCGGTCGGTGCGAAGCGGCGGACGGCCGCGGCGTCGTCCGGCAGCCGCAGGTCGACCGTGAGGTCCGCCGCCCCGTGGTTCGTGACCACGGCCAGGCCGCCAGACGGCCCGTGGAGCGTCCCGCACGTCACGTCCGGATGATCGACCGAGGCGGGCTCGCGGATGCCGGCCTCGACCAGGAGCCCGGCATACAGTCCCCAGCTCCGGTCGAGGGCGTCGTGCGCGTCGGGCCGGCCGGCGAGGAGGAGCTCGACGGGCGCGGCGCAGGTGGCGACCCGTCCCGTCCCGCGGCGAGCGACCACCAGGCCGGGGCCGCCGTCCGCATCGAGCGCGACGATCTCGCCGTCGTCGATCCTCAGCCGCGCCCAGCGGGTGGCCAGCGAGCCGTCGCCGTCGGGCAGGGTCACCTCGTCCCCGGTCGCGAACGGACCCCACGGCCGGACGAAGCGGAGCGTGCCGGGGCGGTTCGCGGGCGCTCGATCGGCGAGGTGGCAGCCGGCCAGCGCGCCCATCTCCGGCAGCGCCGCATCGGCGGCCATCGACAGCCAGAGCGACCCGCCGCGGCCGAAGTGCGCCTCCGCGCCGTGCCAGAAGCTCGTCCGGACGTGGAGGAGCGATGACGTGGTCGACGTGAGCGGCGCCGGGACGATGACCAGCGGGACGACCGGCCAGGCGTCGTCGAGCGTCTCGCGCGTGAACGCCACCGCTGCACCGGCCCGCGCGGCGAGGACGAACGCGTTGAGCCATCCGCGCACGAGCGGGAGGTGGTCCCGCTGCGGTGCCCAGGCCGTCTCGGCCGGGGCGTACGGCCCGGCGGGTGCGTCGGTCAAGCCGAACCCGGCCGGATCGTAGGCGCGCACGTACTCGTGCGGGACGGGGATGGCCGAGCTGGCCACCGGACCGTCGCCGGCAAGGCCGTCCAGGTCGTCGGACAGGGCGGCCATGGTCGCGGCGACCTCCCGCAGGACCCGACCGCGCGGTCGCAGGCCGCCGAGGTGGTCGGTCACGCCGAACTGGGTCTCGTGCGGCTGCCGGACGTACGGCGCCCGTCGAGCGGCGGCGGGCTCGGCGTCGGTCCAGCACCAGGCCAGGAACCCGATCGCGCCGCGGCCGAAGCTCGACCAGCTCAGCAGCCGGTCGTAGTCGGCGGCGAGATCCGGATCGAACTGGGCCGACGAGACGCCGTACTCGTGGAGCATGACCGGGCGCCCCGCGCCGGCGGCCAGCGCCGTCTCGAAGGCCGCGGCCTGGGTCATCCGTCGACTGAGCAGGCTGTCCGGGACGAGCTCAGGGTTGTAGGTCGGGTACGGATGGACGGTCGCGAAGTCGAGCAGCCCGGCCACGACATCGGCGCGGAACGGCCCCATCCCGACCTCCTGGCTGGCCGTGCCGATCGTGATCAGGTGGGCCGGATCCACGGATCGGAGGGATGCAGCGAGCGCGGTCGTCCAGCCTCGCGCGTCGTCGTCGGTCGTGTCCGTGAACAGCCACAGGGGCGGCTCGTCGGTCAGGTCCCAGGCGAGGATGGCCGGGTCGTCCCGCCAGCGCCGACCGAGCTCGGCGACGTGGGCCGCCTGGCGTGCCACCAGACCCGGATCGCGGTGCGGGTGGCGTCCCGCCCGCCACGGGACGTCCCAGTAGGCATCGCCGACCTCGCCGCCGATGAAGAACGTCGGGTGGAGGAGCAGCCCGTGCCGCCGGGCGGACGCGAGGATCGCGTCGAGGACGGCGAGGTGGTCCGGGTCGAACTCCCCCTCCGCCGGTTCGAGGGCCGCCCACAGGAGGTCGATCCGGACCGTATCGAGCCCGGCCGCCGCCATCGCCGCGAACGCCCGGTCGAACGCCGCCGGGCCGATGCGCCACGGCCAATCGGGCCCCTCGACCGGGACGAAGTGGGCGCCGACCGGGACGATCGACCGCCCGTCGCGCTGGAGGTAGTGCCGGCCGCGGCCGACGACCGCGTTCATTCCCGCGTCGTGACCTTGGACGCCCGGCTGAACTCGCCCGGCCGTCGACCGCGCCCGATCGCCAGCTCGCGGGCGAGCAGCTGGAACGGGATCATCGCGACCGCGGGCGCGAGGGGCCGGGCGACCGGGCCGACCGCGATCGACGGGGCGGCGCCGACGGAGCCCGGCTCGCGACCGACGACGACGACCGAGGCTGGTCCGGTCGACAGCTCCGCCGCGAACGACCGATCGATCTCGTCCGTCGCCGACTCGAGGGTCACGAACGCGACCGCCAGCGACGCGTCGACGAGTTCGAGCGGACCATGGCGGAAGTCTGCGGCCACCAGCGCTTCGGCGGAGGCCCCGGCGACCTCCTTGATCGTCAAAGCGGCCATGTCCGCGGTCGCTCGGGCGGTCCCTCGGCCGAGGACGACCAGGTGCGGCCGGGCCGTCGACCAGCGGACCATGATCGCGGTGACCGTCGCCCGCTCGGCGAGCATCGCCTCGGCCGCCGCCGCGGCTCCGTCGACATCGGCACCGACGGCTCGGACGACCTCATCGACATCCGCCGTCGGGAGGGCGAGGACCCGGGCGATCGCATCGAGCGCCACCAGCGACCCGGCGAAGGTCATCGTGGACGGCCCGAGCTCGTCGCCGACCGCGGTGTCGAACGCGACGTCGGCGCCGGCCGCGAGGGGATTGTCGGTCCCGTTGGTGATGCCCACGACGAACGGCCGGTCCGGTCGCCGGGCGAGGTCCTCGAGCAGTCGGACGATCTCGATGCTCCGTCCGGACTGGCTGACCACGACGAGCGTCGTCCGACCGTCGAGGCTCGCCGACTGGAAGTGGAGCAGCTCGGCGGCGTTGACCAGGCTCACCCGCGATCCACCCTCCGCGAGCATCGTCACCGGCACGTGGCAGGCGTCGTACGAGCTGCCCATCCCGGTCATCACGATCGTCCCGTCTCGAGGCCGCCGGGCCAGGCCGCCGAGTCGGTCCGCCAGTCCGGCCATCGCCCGGTGCGCCCGGCGCATCGCTTCGGGCTGGCCTTCGATCTCGGTCAGGAATCGGTCGCCCCCGGCGAGCGACGGGAGCTCGCTCACCCGCCGTCCTTGACCGCTCCGGCGGTCAGGCCCTCGATGAACCGGCGCTGCATGAGCAGGAAGATGATGATCATCGGCGCCGCCGTGACGATCGTCCCGGCCATCGTCGTCCCCCAATCGGAGTTGTTGCGGCGGGCCAGCAGGGCGAGCCCGAGCGGCAGCGTCCGCATGTCCTCCGAGCTGGTCACGATCAGCGGCCAGAGGAAGTCGTTCCAGGCCCCCAGGAAGGTGAAGATCGCCAGGGTCGCCATCCCCGGGACTGCCAGCGGGAACACGATCGAGCGAAGGACCCGGAGCTCGGACGCGCCGTCCATCCGGGCGGACTCGAGGATCTCGTCCGGGATCGAGCGCAGGAAGCCCCGCATCAGGAAGATCCCGAAGACCGACACGGCACTCGGCGCGATCAGCCCGAAGTACGTGTCGGCGCCGAGCGGTGGGATCGCCTTGTGGAGCTCGACCATCATCTTGAACAGCGGGATGAGGTTGACCTGGAACGGGACCATCAAGGTCAACAGCAGCAGGAAGAAGATCGCGTCGCGCCCAGGGAACTTGAGCTTGGCGAAGGCGTACGCCGCCGCGGTCCCGAAGAACACGTTGAGCACGACGATCGTGCCGGTCACGATCGTGCTGTTGAGGAAGTACCTGGGGAACGGGATCAGCGTGGTGATGTTCCGGTAGTTGTCGGCCGTGAACGGGTCGGGCAGGAACCGCGGCGGGTAGGCGAACACGTCGCCGGGCAGCTTGAACGAGGTCGACAGGGCCCACAGGAACGGCACGATCATCAGGAACGACGCGACGAGCAGGAAGCCGCTCTTGGCGATCCGGTCGCGTCTCCTCGATCGCATCGCCGGCCTCAGTCACGCGCCTCGCCCAGCCGGAGCTGGGCGTAGCTGAGGACGGCCAGGAAGACGAGCAGGATGTAGGCGACGGCCGAGGCGCCGCCGATATCGAGCTTGTTGAAGCGGTCGACCAGGTCGAACACGATCGTCCGGGTCGCCTGGATCGGGCCGCCGTTGGTCATGACGAAGACCTGGTCGAAGGTCTGGAAGCTGCCGATGATGCCGATCACGTAGACGAACACGATCGTCGGACGGATGCCCGGCAGGGTCACCCAGCGGAACTTCGCCCAGCGACCCGCGCCGTCGACCGTCGCGGCTTCGTAGTACTCCTTCGGGACAGCCTGGAGGGCCGCCAGGAAGACGACGGTCTCGAAGCCGAAGCCCTGCCAGATGGCGGTGACCACGACCGCCGGCAGGGCCAGGGTCGGATCGTTCAGCCAGTCGTGGCCGGGCAGCCCGAAGGTGGCCGCGACCGCGTTGATGACCCCGTTGTCGGCGTACATCAGCTTCCAGATCGTCGCGACGACGATGAGCGAGGTCATCGTCGGCAGGAAGAACGAGGTCCGGAAGAGCGCCCGGAGGCGAAGCTTGTCGTTGAGCAGGATGGCGGAGCCGAGGCCGAGCAGCGGCCCGATCGCCATCCCCATCACGACGAAGAAGATGGTGTTCTGGAACGATCGCTGGAAGCGTGGATTGGTCAGCACGTCGACGTAGTTCTGGAGCCCGACGAACTGCGGCGGCTTGATCCCGTTGTAGTGGGTCAGGCTCCAGTACCCGGACACGACCATCGGGATGACCAGGAACACGATCGTCACGATGAGCGCCGGGGCGATCAGCAGGTAGCCTGCCGACGCCCCGCGGAATCGCCGGGCGATCTTCGCGCTCACGGTCGGATCGGGCCTCCGGTCATCGCTCCTGCGCGATCACTTGGCGAGCAGGGTGTTCGTCTCGTCGACCGCGTCGTCGAGGGCCTTCTGGACATCGGCCTTGCCGAGCAGCGCCTTCTGCATCGCGTCCGCGATGGCCACGTCGATATCGTCCCACGCCCCGACGTACGGGAACGGGCGCGAGGTCTTCATCGACTCGAGGAAGACGCTGAAGGGCTGCTCACCGCCGAAGTACGCATCGGGCTTGGTGAGGTCGGGGCTCTGGAGCGCCGCCGTCGTCGCCGGCGCCGCACCGGCGTAGTTGAAGACGCCGATCTGCTGGTCGGGCCGGAGCAGGTACTGGGCGAGCAGCCAGGCGGCGTCCTTGTGCTCGGCCTGGACCGGGATGCCGAGGCCGGTCCCGCCGAGGTAGCTTCCGGGCTGCTTCGAGAACGGTGCCGTGGCGACCGCCCACTTGCCGGACTGCTCGGGCACGCCGCTCTTGAGCAGGCCCATGTAGTACGGCCCGTCCTGGAACATCGCGACCTCGCCGGACTTGATCGCCGGGGTCAGGTCGCCCTCGGAGTCGGCCCAGTACTTGCCGCTCCCGTCGTCGAGGATCGCCTTCTGGATGTCGACCGCGGCGACCCCTTCGGGCGAGTTGAAGACGGCCTTGGTGTTGTCGTCGTTGAGCAGGGAGCCGCCGTCCTGGTAGAGGTACTGCGAGAAGTGGAAGCTGTTCGGCCGGATGGCCGTGAGGTACTTGTCCGGCTTGCCGCCGGGCTTGGACGACTCGGCGAGGGCCTTCGCCGCCGCCCGGAACTCGTCCCAGTTGGTCGGGACCGCGATGCCCTTCTGGTCGAACAGGTCCTTCCGGTAGTACAGCGCGTACGTGTCGAAGTCGTAGAGCATCGACACCATCTGGTCGCCGTAGGTCATCGCGTCGAGCGCGCCCGGGGTGTACTGGTCCTTGATCGGGGTCCCGTTGAGCATCCCCCCGGAGATCGGCGTGAGGTCATCGAGCGCGCCGTTCGCGGCGAGGGTCGGGATCCAGGTCATG
The DNA here is from genome assembly GCA_963781845.1 of uncultured Chloroflexia bacterium. Taxonomy (GTDB): domain Bacteria; phylum Chloroflexota; class Limnocylindria; order Limnocylindrales; family CSP1-4; genus Chersky-267. The sequence goes on from CAWAHN010000017.1 coordinate 68,443, forward strand.
TCGAGGGTCGCGAGGTCGGGGACCTCACCGGCCCCAAGGCCGGCCTTGAACTTCTCGTTCATCGAATCCCAGTCGAGCGCCTGGTAGTCGACCGTGATCCACGGGAACTCCTTCTTGAACCCTTCGAGAGCCGGCTTGATCGGGGTGGTCTCGCCGTAGTAGTCCCAGACCTTGATGGTCACGGGCGTCGTGTCGTAGCTCGGGGCGGCGCTCGGAGCGACCGAGGCACCGGCGTCGCTGGAAGCGGTGGCCGTCGGGGCGGCGGTCGCCGCGCTGCTCGGCGCCGAGGTCGCGGCCGACGACCCGCAGGCGCCGACGACGATCGCCAGCGCTGCAAGTCCAGCCAGAGCCCTGGTCCTGGGTGTCATCGTGCCTGTCCTCCTCCTATCGAACGACCTGGGATGGTTCGGGCGGTCACCTGACCGCCGAAAGCAGGGCCTGTTCCGATCGAACGACCACGCGTTCGACGTAGTAGCGGGTCCGGTCACCGCGGATGTGCGATCGCCCGTACTCGATCGGCACGTCGTGCTCGCCGTAGGCGATGCTCTCGACCAGCAAGGCCGGTCGGTGCGGGTCCTGTCCGAGCAGGTCCGCGACCCGCCGGGATGGGTGGACCGGCTCCAGCCACTCGCGGGCTCGGACGATCCGGGTGCCGTAACGGGTCGTCAGCAGGTCGTACAGCGAGCTGTGCTCGAGATCGGCCGCCAGCAGACCGGGGAAGCGATCGGCCGGCAGGTGGACGCCCTCGAGCAGGAGCGGTTCCCCGGCGCTGATCCGGAGCCGCTCGACGAACAGCGTCGGAGCACCGACCTTGAGACCGAGCGCCTCGGCCACGCCTTCTCCGGCAGGCTGGCGGCGGGCCACCAGGAGCCGCGTCTCGGGATCGAGTCCGCGGAGCTGCATCTCCTCGGTGAAGCTCATCGAGCCGCCGAGGTCGAGCTCGATCGGCGTCGCCGTCGCGAACGTGCCGCGTCCGCGGGTCCGCTCGAGCCGGTGCTCGCGCGCGAGCTCGCTCAGCGCGCGACGGACGGTGATCAGACTGCAGCCGTACCGTGCCGCGAGGTCGCGCTCGGTCGGGAGTCGGTCGCCCGGCCGCCATTCGCCGGAGTCGAGGGATGCGCGCAGGTCGAGGTAGACCTGATGATGGAGCGGCACGGGCCCGGACTCGAGCTGGTATCTCGCCATCTGCACCCTATCATCGACGGGCTGGTTGCTGATAACGTTATAACGAACCTTGAACATGCTGAGGTCCGGTTGTCAAGGGGTTGGTGGAGGGTGGGCACCCGATGGGCCTGAAGATCGCCGTGATCGGTGGCGGCAGCACCTATACACCGGAGCTCGTCCAGGGCATCGCCGACCGGACCACCAGCCTGCCCGTCGACGAGCTGGTCCTGCACGACATCGACCCCGACCGGCTGGCGATCGTCGCCGGGCTCGCCGAGCGGATCCTGCGGCGGCAGGACTGGCCGGGCCGGCTCGTCGTGTCGACGGATCGGGCCGCTGCCATCGACGGCGCGTCGTTCGTGCTGGTCCAGCTCCGTGTCGGCGGCCAGGCCGCCCGATTGACCGATGAGACCCTCCCCCATCGATTCGGCTGCATCGGCCAGGAGACGACCGGTCCGGGCGGGTTCGCCAAGGCCCTGCGGACCGTCCCGGTCGTGCTGGACCTGGCCGAGGAGGTCGGGCGCCGGAGCGCCCCGGACGCCTGGATCGTGGACTTCACCAACCCCGTCGGGATCGTCAGCCAGGCCCTGCTCGACGCCGGACACCGGGCGATCGGGCTGTGCAACGTCGCGATCGGGTTCCAGCGTCGGCTGGCCGTCCGGTTCGGGGTGACCGCCGATCGGGTGGCACTCGAGCACGTCGGGCTCAACCACCTGACCTGGATCCGGGCGGTCCGGGTCGACGGGGTCGACCGGCTGCCGGCGCTGCTGGCGGACGACGCCGAGGCGGCCGGACTGGCGGAGGACGTCGACGCACCGGTCGAGCTGCTGCGGGCGCTCGGCGCGATCCCCTCCTACTACCTCCACTACTACTACGCGACCGCCGACGTCCTCGCCGAGCAGCTCGCCGGCGGGACCCGGGCGGAGGACGTCATGGCCATCGAGCGCGAGCTGCTGGACCTGTACCGGGATCCGACGCTCGATCGGAAGCCCGCGCTCCTCGAGGAGCGCGGCGGGGCGTTCTACAGCGAGGCCGCCGCGCAGCTGATCGCCTCGCTCCACGCCGGGACCGGGGACGTCCAGGTCGTCGACATCCGGAACGACGGGGCGATCCCCGACCTGCCGGACCACGCGGTGGTGGAGATCCCGGCCCGGATCGACCGCGACGGTGCGCATCCGCTCCCGCTGGCACCGCTCGCACCGGAGATCCGCGGACTGGTCCAGGCGGCCAAGGCCTACGAGGAGCTGGCGGTCACGGCGGCGATGACGGGCGACCGGCGAGCGGCCCTCCGGGCGCTCCTCGCCAATCCGCTCGTGCCTGACTTCCGCGCCGCCGAGGGCCTGCTCGAGGCGATCCTCGAGCGGAACGTCGGGTACCTCCCACGGTTCGCCGGATCATGACCGGGGCCGGATCCGGGGTATCGCCGGCGCCGGCCGGTCGTCTGTTCGGCGTCGACGTCGGCGGCACGAAGCTCAGGACGGCGCTGGCCGACGCGGACGGAAAGATCCTGGCGGAGCGGGTCGAACCCACCGTGCGCGACTCCGCGCCCGGGCTCGTCGAGCGGATCGCCGCAGCACTCGACGACCTGCTCGCGGAGGTCGGGCCCACGGCGCGCGATCGCCCGATCCTGGCGGCCGGGGTCGCGCTCCCGGTCGGCGTGGACCCGGTCACCGGCGAGCTCGATTCCGTCCACAACATCCCCGGTCTGGCCGACGCCGACCGGCTCCGCTCGGACCTCGAGCGGGCCCTCGGGATGCGCGTCGCGATGGACAACGACGCGAACGCGGCGGCCCTCGCAGAGCGGGCGCACGGCGTCGCTCGCGAGCTCGACGACTTCGCGGTCATCGCCCTCGGGACCGGGATCGGGGTCGGGATCGTGGCCGGGGGCAGGTTGATCCGCGGGTCGCGGGGGATGGCCGGCGAGATCGCCTTCCTGCCGGTCGGCGCGAGCTCGTCCGAGCCACCAGCGGTCGAGCGACCTCCGGATCTCCGCGAGGTGCCGGCATACGAGGCCCAGGTGGCGGGTCCCGGCCTGCGCGACCGGATCGACGCCGCCGTGCGCTCGGGTCCGCCCACCCGGCTGTGGATCGGGGCGAGCGTCGGCGACGCGACGATGCTCGCGGCCGAGGGCGATATCGTCGCGACGATGCTCGTCGAGGATCAGGCGCGGGCACTCGCCGTCGGGATCTCGGCGCTGGTCGCCCTGCTCGACCCCGAGCTCATCGTGCTGAGCGGGGGTGTCGGCTCGCTGCCGGGGCTGCTCGAGCCGGTCCGCCGCCACGTCGCTCGGATCGTCCGGGCGGCGCCGCGGATCGAGACGGGTCTGCTCGGGGAACGCGGCCCGCTCGTGGGCGCCCTGGAGCTGGCTCGTCTCGAGCTCGCGGGCTGATCATCGGTCGACGGGCGACCGCGAGCCCGCCAGGCGGGTGCACCCTGGCCCGGCGGCGGGTCAGCGTGCGACGGCGAGGATCCGCTCGAGGTCGAGATGCTCGGCGACGAGCGCCTTGATCATCGCGATCTTCTCCGCATCGGCGGCATGTGTCTTGACCAGCAGGTCGTGCACCTCCGAGGCGACCGCGTAGGTGTCCTCCGCGACCAGGGTCGCGAACAGGTTCGCCCACCGGATCTCATCGATGACGGTGTCGCTCGGCCGGTAGCCGCCGGTCAGGACGAGGCCGGCGGTCACGCCCGCCGAGCTGTGCGCCGCGGTCAGACGGAGGATCGCGTCGGCTCGGTCACCGGGCACGATGACCAGCGTCCCGGGCCCGATCCGCTCGAGCATGTGGACGGGCTCCATCGCGCCGATCGCCACGCTGTCGATGACCCGCTCGAGGTCGGGGCCGGGATGGAGCGTCTCGCCGTGGACGCCGGCGAGGACCATCCCGAGGGTCGGATTGGACAGGATCGGCCGGTACGGCAGGACGCCGAGGAGCGGGATCCCGTGGAGCTCGAGCCCGCGTTCGAGGATCCGAACCAGCCCCGGTTGGGCGTCGAGGTCGACCTTGTTGACGATGGCGCCTGCCACCTCCACGCCGAGCGACGCGAAGTGAGACGCGTTCAGGACGATCTCGTCGATCGGACGTCCGACGCCGCCCTCGCTGACGATGATCGCCGGCGCGCCGAGCATCGACGCGACGACCGCGTTCGACAGGCCGATGACCGCGCCGACGCCGGCGTGACCGGTGCCCTCGATGAGGACGATCTCATGCCGCTCGGCGAGCTCCGCGTAGGCGGTCCGGACGCGGGCGCCGAGGTCCTCGACGACCTCGCCGTTGATGTAGGCCTTGGTGAACCCCCGCGGGATGTGGACCGGGCTCATGACCGGCATCGGGTCGGTCAGGGAGAAGACCTCCCGCATCAGGACCGCGTCCTCGTCCGCCGACACCCCGTCCTCGATGATCGTCCGCTGCCCGACCGGCTTCATGAACCCGGCGTCGAGCCCGTGCCGGACCAGGAGGTCGAACAGGCCGAGGCTGGCCGTGGTCTTGCCTCGGTTCTGACCCGTCGCCGCCAGGTAGAGGTGGCGCACCGAGATCGCCCGTCAGGATCGGGTGGTTCGGCGCTCGATCAGCTGGACGGCGTCCCGCAGGCGGGTCAGCGTCTCCGCGTCGACGGTGTCCGGTTCCAGGTACGGGCCGAGCCGCTCCATCACGTCGGCGACCAGCGCCAGGTAGACGCTCCCGTCGGCCACGAAGAACTGCGGCTCGTTGTTGTAGCGGACGAGGGTCAGTCGACCCTGGAGCACCCGGCGGTCCTCGACGTGGGCGACCTGGGTCGCGAAGTTGTGACCCTGGATCCCGTCGGGGTTGTTGAGGAAGTTCAGGGCGTTGTCGATGGCCAGGCCGAAGCGGGCGCGCCAGGCGACCAGCCGCTCGTGGACCTCCGACGGGATGTTGACGTCGGCGACCTCCTCGAACACCTCGGGGGCCACCGTGAGCAGGCCGACGAGCGTCGTCCCGGCACGCGCCCCGAGCATCACCTGGAGGCTCCGCTCGAGGGTGAACACCTCGGAATCGAAGCGCGGACTGGTGATGACGTCGGTCAGCAGGTCCTCGACGTTGTCGAGGATCCCGGTCTCCCCCACCGCGTTCGCCAGGTGGAGGATCTCCTCCTTGAACAGGAACTTCTCTTCGTGGTCGAGCATGGGCTCGATGGTACACCGCGACGCCGCCGCCACGGCCGGCTGCGCCGGAGAATGGGTGGGCGCAGACGCACCGCCCGGGGCGTTCGAAGCCCCCGGCCGGATCGGCCGGGGGCTTCTTCCCACGCGTTGATCGGCGCGCGACCTACGGATAGAGGCCGCGCATCGCGGTGGCGTCGGCCACCCGCTGGACCGCCAGCAGGTACGCCGCCGTCCGCATGTTGACGCCTTCCTTGAGCGACATCATCAGGGTGTCCTTGAACGCCTTGACCATGATCCCCTTGAGCTTCTCGTTGACCTCGGCCTCGTTCCAGAAGTCGCGGTTGAGGTCCTGGACCCATTCGAAGTAGCTGACGGTGACGCCGCCGGCGTTGCACAGGATGTCCGGGATCGAGAACACGCCGTTGGCGTGGAGGATGTCGTCGGCCTCGGGCGTCGTCGGACCGTTGGCGGCCTCGGCGACGACCTTCGCCTTGATGTTCCCCGCGTTGCGGGCCGTGATCTGGTTCTCGAGGGCCGCCGGGATGAGGATGTCGCAGTCGATCTCGAGGATCTCGGCGTTGCTGATGTCCGTGGTGCCCGGGAACCCCTGGACGGTCCCGTGCTCCTTCTTCCAGGCGATGATCCGATCGACATCGAGGCCGGCCGGGTTGTGGATCCCGCCGGTCGAGTCGCTCACGGCGACGACCGTCGAACCTTCGTCCCGGATGAGTCGGGCCGCGATCGAGCCGGCGTTGCCGAACCCCTGGACGGCGACCGTGGCGGCCTTGAGGTCGAGCCCGAGGTGGGCGGCGGCCTCGACGATGCAGTAGACGGCGCCGCGGGCGGTGGCCTCGTTCCGGCCCTCCGACCCGCCGAGCGCGATCGGCTTGCCGGTGATGACGCCGGGGACGGTGTACCCGACGTGCATCGAGTAGGTGTCCATGATCCAGGCCATCGTCTGGGCGTTCGTGTTCACGTCCGGCGCCGGGATGTCCTTCTCCGGGCCGATGATGATGCTGATCTCGGTGGCGTAGCGCCGGGTCAGACCCTCGAGCTCCTTGACCGACAGCTTCTTCGGGTCGACGACCACGCCGCCCTTGCCGCCGCCGAACGGGATGCCGACGACCGCGCACTTCCAGGTCATCCACATCGCGAGGGCCTTGACCTCGTCGAGGCTGACGTCCTGGTGGTAGCGGATGCCGCCCTTGGCCGGGCCGCGGCCGAGATTGTGCTGGACGCGGTAGCCGGTGAAGACCTGGACGCTGCCGTCGTCCATCTTCACCGGGAAGTGGACGATCAGCTCGCGTCGCGGCTCGCGGAGGACCTTGCGCAGGCCCGGATCGAGATTGAGCCGTTCCGCCGCCAGATCGAACTGTTGCTGAGCGACCGACCAGGGATTGATCGGCCCAGCGGCTTGTTCGGTGGTCATCGAGAGTGGTCCTCCGTCCGGCCGTCGCGTCGATCGGCCGAGTGCTGAGTCGTCTCCCGGACGACCCCACGGGAAGCGCCCCGAGCCCGCCCGGAGGCCGGCCGCGGCGCGTGGTTCAGTCACGGGGGAGTATATCTGCCGGCCGCGACGCTCGTCGCGGTCCGGTTGCCACCACGTTGCGGACTGGTTGCAGTGCCGTCCATAGGCCGTTCGGCCCATGGCATCCTGCAGCGGAGGGGTTCAGGTCGGGCGCTTCCTCAGGACGGCGGCGCCGACTGCGCCCGGTCCGAGGTGCGGCCCGACCGACGATCCGACCAGCTCCGTGGACACCCGGGCCGGATCGATCCCGCCGGGCGCCCGGGCCACCAGCTCGGCCCGGAACGCGTCGACATCGGGGCTGACCGTGTGGAGCACGCTGAGGCGCTCGACTGGGCCGGCCATGATGAAGTCGATCGCGCGGGCCCTGGCCTTCGTCCGCGTCCGGACCTTGTCGACGGTGTCGACCACCCCGTCGTCCACCGAGATGATCGGCTTGATCCCGAGGAGCGAGCCGATGGCCGCCTGCGGCCCGCTGATCCGACCGCCCTTCTTGAGGTACTCGAGCGTATCCAGGCAGACCACGACCAGGATGTCGTCGGCCCGGCCCTCGATCGTCCGGGCGATCCCGTCGGCGGGCACGCCGGTCGCGGCGAGCTCGGCGGCCAGCAGGACGAGCAGGCCTTCGCCCATCGACGCGCTCTTCGAGTCGACGAGGTGGATCTCCCGCTCGGGCAGCAGCTCGAGCGCCACCTGGGCGCTCTTGTGCGTGCCCGACAGCTTCGATCCGACCGTGATGCAGACGACCGCCTCGGCGCCGGCGGCGAACGCCGCCTCGAACGCGTCCTTGAACACGCCCGGGCTCGATGCGGCGGTCGTCGGGAGCGGGGCATCCGGGGCGACCATCCGCTCCCAGAACGCCTCGGTCGACAGCTCGACTCCGGCGCGGTAGCTGTCCTGGCCGAAGCTGACGATGAGCGGCACGACGATCACGCCGGCCGCGTCGGCGACCTCGGGATCGATGTCGGCGGCCGAGTCGGTGACGATCGCGACGCGAGTCACGGGACGGGACCCTCCTCCTGGGTGGCGTCGATGATACGGTCGGCGACCGGCCTCACGGGTCGTCAGTCGGCGGCGGGCGCCGGCGTGGCGGCCGTGCCGGCGGTGCCGATGAGGTGTTCGACGGCGCGCAGGCGACCGAGCGGGATGAGCGCGATCACGAGGGCCAGGCCGGTCGCCACGATGATGCCGTCGATCCCCCGCCAGTCGGCCGCGACCCCGCCGATCAGGCTGCCGATGATCTGGCCCAGGGCCAGGAACACCGAGTAGAGCCCCATGATCGCCCCCCGGTCGGCCGGGAACGCCTCGGAGATGTCGGCCAGCATCCCCAGCGCGGCAGGGGTCGCACCGGCCAGCACGAACAGTCCCGCGACCGCGACCGCACCCGCCGCGATCCGGACCAGCGGGCCGAGGTCCCCGCTGTGATTGAGGACCGCGACGGCCGCCACGACGGCCGCCCCGCCGAGGATCCCGTAGAACAGGATCGACGTCCGGCGCATCGTCCGGAAGCGCTCGCCCCAGAACGCCAGGCCGGCGAAGAAGACGACGCCGGCGGCGACCAGGCCCAGGCTGACCTGGAGCGGGTCCACCCGGCCCATCAGGTACTGGTCGGCGAACTTCGGGAGCGGCTCCTTGACCAGCTGGAAGAGCGACTGGGTCGTCCACAGGCCGATCGCCGCGTTCAGGGCGATCCAGGTCGGGGCGAGCAGCCAGACGTGCGAGCTCCGCAGGATCTCGAGGTAGCGATGCAGGCCGGGCGGGCGCTCGGTCCCGGGTGCGTGGCCGGCGGGCGTCTCCGGGACGCCGAACCGGTAGATCAGGTACGAGACGAAGTAGATCCCGGCATTGAGCAGGAACCCCTGCCGGTGGAGCAGCTCCCAGACCGGGCCGGCCGCGACGAGCCCGGCGCCGAGGCCGGCCAGCGTCGCGCCTTCGAACCGGGACGCGGCCCGCCCGCGCAGCAGCTCGTCGCTGGCGGTGATCACCGCGATGAAGCCGAGGATCGACGGGACGGAGGCCGCGGTCGAGGCGCCCTCGAGGATGCGCGTCGCCCCGAGCAGCACGACGTTGCTGGCGAAGTAGGTGAGGATGACCGCCACCAGTCCGAACAGCGGGCCGAACTGCATGACCCGGTGGTGGCCCCAGCGGTCGGACAGGAGCCCGAACGGCGGAGCGAGGACGAGCTCGGACACGTAGAACGCCGCCATCAGCAGGCCGAGCTGCGCGGCGTCGACGACCGGCGCCCCGTGCTCCGGATGGGCGAGGTAGTAGATGAGCAGCCCACCCGTCAGGCCCGTGCTGAACCGCAGGGTGAAGGTGCCGGCCAGGACGGCCATCAGCGAGCGCGGGACGTCGCCGACGATCAGGTGGACGAGGCCTGTCGGGCGGCCGTGATCGGGGGCGGTCTCCACGACCGGAAGGGTACCCTGCGCCGATGGCGCCCCGTCTAGACTCAGCGGCGTGACCCGACCCCTCGCTCCGATCCCGCTGGCTCGAGGCACGCACGGAGCGGTCGTGGCGCCGCACCACCTCGCGACCGAGGCGGGCCTGGCGATCCTCCGGGCCGGGGGTTCGGCGGTCGATGCCGCGATCGCCGCGAACGCGGTCCTGGCGGTCGTCATGGGCAGCGCCTGCGGCATCGGCGGCGACGCCTTCTGGCTCGTCTGGGATGCCGCGGACGCCCGCCAGGTGGCGCTCAACGGCTCGGGACGATCGTCGGCCAGAGTCGACGTCGAGGCCCTCCGGCGGGCGGGTCTCGAGCGGCTGCCGCTGCGCGGCGGAGCCTCGATCACGGTGCCCGGCGCGGTGCGCTCGTGGGGCGATGCGCACGACCGTTACGGGCGACTCCCCAGGACGACGCTGCTCGCCTCGGCGATCGAGCTCGCCCGGGACGGCTTCGCCGCCTGGGACGGGTTCATCTCTGCGGTGGAGGCGGGCGCCCGGGTCCTGGGGCCGGCGCTCGGATCCGACGCGGCGTGGTTCCCGGTCTATCGACCGCACGGGCGTCCGTGGCGAGCCGGCGAGCGCGTCCGACTGCCGGCCCTCGCCGCCACGCTGGCGCGGATCGCCGACCTCGGCTGGGACGAGTTCTACCGCGGTGAGACCGCCGAGCACCAGGCGCGGGCGCTGGGGGCCGCCGGATCGGCCATCGGCCTCGACGACCTGGCCGCCCACACCTCGACCTGGACCGATCCGATCGGGGTCGACTACCGCGGCGTGCGGGTCACGAGCCACCCGCCCAACAGTTCGGGGTTCGTGGCGCTCGAGATCCTGTCGGTGCTCGAACGCTTCGAGCCGCCGACGGCCGACGCGTTCGCGGCCGGCGCCGGCGCCGACCTGCGCTGGACGCACCTCGGGATCGAGGCCTCGAAGCTGGCGATGGCCGACCGAGACGCCTACCTGACCGATCCCGAGGCCGTGGCGGCACCCCTCGAGCGGCTCCTGTCGGCGTCGTACGCGGCGGAGCTCGCGGCACGGATCGATCCATCGCGCGCGACACGGCCGCCGGCGGCCCGGGTCCCGCGTGGTGGCGGGACGATCTGGCTCGGCGTGGTCGACCGTGGCGGGAATGCCGTCAGCCTGATCGAGTCCAACTACATGGGGTTCGGCTCGGGCGTGGTCGATCCGGCGACCGGGATCGCCTACCAGAACCGGGGCTCGTTCTTCAGCCTCGATCCGGGTCATCCGAACGTCCTCGCGGCCTCGAAGCGGACGCTCCACACCCTCATGCCGGGCATGCTCTTCCGGGCTGGGCGGCCCTGGGTCGTCGTGGGATCGATGGGCGGCGACGCCCAGCCGCAGATCCATGCGCAGGTGGTCTCCGCGCTGGTCGACGGCGGCCTCGATGTCGCGAGTGCCGTCGGCATGCCGCGCTGGTTCGTCGAGCCGGCGGAGCACTTCGCGCCGCCCGAGACCGTCCGCGTGGAGCCACGCTTCGCGCCCGGCCTGGTCGAAGGCCTCGGCGCACTCGGCCACGACGTGTCCCTCGCCGACCCGTTCTCGGGACTGCTCGGTCACTGCCACGCGATCGAGATCGTCGACGCCGGGCCTCGCGACGGCGCGACCCTGGCGGCCGCCACCGACCCGAGGAGCGCCGGGCTCCCGGCGACGTACTGAGCCGGGACCCTCCCCTATACTCCCCCGTGCATCGCCTTCCGGGAGGGATCCGTGTCGTCCAACGTCGGCCAGAACTACCCGTACACGAGTGAGCTCGATCCCGATCGGGCGGCGGCCGTCGCGGCGGTGATCGCGGCGCACCCCGAGCTCGCCGGGACGATCGCGACCGAGGCGACGCCGCTCGACGAGAACGAGCGCTGGTGGGTCTGGAAGTGCCCGACCAAGGGCTGTCGAGGGCTCCTCCACGCGGCCGGGTACTCGCTCGAGAAGCACGCTGTGTTCGTGGTCTGCGACGGAACCTGCGCCAAGACCTTCCTCCGCTGAGTCCCGGCTGGACCGCGATGTTGGCCGCGTCGCGCCGCCAGCTGTGGCAGGAATCGGCGGGAATCGCCGTCTCGGCAGTCGGGTTCGGGTTCGTCTATGGGTTGGCGGCGCGCGGGGCGGGCTTCTCGCCGATCGAGGCGATGGCGATGAGCCTCATCGTCTTCGCCGGTGCCGCCGAGTTCGCCGCGGTCGGCTACGTCGTCGCCGGTCTGGCGTGGCCCGGGGTGATCGTCCTGACCGCGCTCCTCAACGCGCGTCATCTGCTCTACTCCGCCGCCCTCGCGCCGTGGCTCAAGGACCGCCCCATCGCAGAGCGGGCGGCCATGGCCCACGTCCTGACCGACGAGGCGTTCGCGCTGTCGATCGCCCACTTCCGGCGGATCGGCCGCCCCGACCGGCGCGGCTACTGGATCGCAGCGATCGCGGCCACCTTCATCCCTTGGAACCTGGCCACGCTGGCCGGGGTGACCCTCGGCGGCCAGATCGCCGACCCATCCCGGCTCGGCCTCGACGTCGTCTTCCCGGCGGCGATGGCCGGCCTGTGCGTCGGCCTCATCACCGGGCGTCGGGAGATCGTCGCCGCCGTGGTCGGCGCGACCGTCGGTGTCGTGGTCAGCCTCGCGGTCGGGACCGGCGTCGGGATCGTGGCCGGCGGCGTGATCGGCCCGCTCGCCGGGATGCTGGTGCCCCGCGCGGCGGCCCACGAGGAGGCGCCGATCGGGACGGGCGCGTCTGCCGAGCACTACTCGATGCCGGCCGTGCCGCACACCGCGTTCGAGCAGGCGGATCGGGGCGCGGGAGCCGCGGGAGCCGACCCGGCCGCTGGTCCCGAGCCGGCCGCTGGTCCCGAGCCGGCCGCTGGTCCCGGCCCGGCCGCTGGTCCCGAGCCGGCCGCTGGTCCCGAGCCGGCCGCGCGCCCGGACGAACCCTCGGACCCGGCGTCGTGACGACCGACCTCGTGCTCCTGGCGGTGCTCATGGGCGCGGTCACCTACCCGTCGCGCGCGCTGCCCCTGCTCGCGCCCGGCGTCGAACGGTTGCCGCGGTGGGCGCTCGACTACCTGCAGCTGGTCGGGCCGGCCGTCCTGGCCGCGCTCGCCGCCGTCAGCGTCATGGTCGTGACCACCGACAACCGGGCCGCGTTCCACGTCGGGGTCGAATGGCTCGCCGTCCTCGTCTCGATGGCGCTCATGTGGTGGCGCCACAACCTGTTCTTCGGTCTCGCGGCCGCGGTCGTCCTGGTGGCGGTCGCTCGGTATCTGGGCTGGGCGTAGCTCGGTCCGGGACGTCTGGCTCGAGCCCCGGTCGGCAGGGCAGGTGCCGCCGGTGATGCGACTCGCCGCATCGATCGTGGTGCGTTCAGCGATGGCCGACTCGGGCCACGTCGCTCATGGGACACGTCCGTTGCCGGTCCGCCGCACCCGCGCCGGGCTCATCGCCCGATGCAGCAGACTGCATCGGAGCCGATCTGGGCGCGCCGTATCTCACACATGGGCGGCTGATGCGCCGAGCCGCATCGGGCCCTCAGTGGTGGGCGTCGGCCTCGATCTCGACCAGCAGGGACGGCTCGATCAGGCCCGCCACGATGACCATCGTCGCCGCCGGGCGGATCGACCCGAACCGCTCGCCGTGCGCCGCCAGCACGGCCGCCACGGACGCCGCGTCGGTCACGAACATCCGGGTCCGGACGACCTCCGCCAGGCCGAACCCGGCATCACGGAGCGCCGTCTCGACGACGTCGAGCGCGGCGCGCGCCTGGGCTCCCGGATCGCCGGGGTGGAGCGACCGGCCGTCCGGCCCGGCGTCGGTCGTGCCGGACACCCAGCACGCGTCGCCGACGACCACCGCGCGGCTGTAACCACCGGACCCCTCCCACGGGCCGCCCGACGACACGAGACGGCGACGGCCGGTCATGCCCGATGCGGCCGCCAGGAGGCGATGAGCGGATCCCGGGCGACCGCCAGCAGGAGCGCCGCGAGCAACGTCGTCCGCGGCACGATCGAATCGACCTCGAGGTACTCCGCCGGGGAGTGGTCGTTGCCGCCGATCGGACCCAGCCCGTCGAGGGTGGGCACGCCGAGCCCCGAGGTCGTGTTCGCGTCGGACGCCCCGCCCGTGGCGCAGTCGACGAGGGGGAAATCGAGCCGGTCGGCGAGCGCGACCGCGTGGTCCACCAGTCGGCCCGACCGCTCGAGCTTCTCCATCGGCCAGTGCCGGCCCGTCTCCTCGACCTCGACCGTCGTGTCGGGCACGGTCGTCGCGGTCGCGATCGACCGGACCGCCGCCTCGGCCGCCTCGAGGTCGGCGCGGCCCGTCGCCCGGAGATCGACCTCGAGGATCGCCTCTTCCGCCACGACGTTCGGCCGGATCCCGCCGTGGACCACCCCGACGTTGACGGTCACCCCCGGCCAGCGTCCGTTCAGCGCCTGCAGCGCGATCGTCTGGTGGGCCGCCTCGAGGATCGCGTTCCGGCCCTTCTCGGGCTCGACGCCGGCATGGGCCGCCCGACCCCGGATCGTCAACCGGAGGTCGACCGTCCCCTTGCGCGCGGACACGATGTCGCCGTTCGCGCGGGCGCACTCGAGGACGAAGCAGGCATCGGTCTCGAGCGCCAGCTCGCGGATATGCGGGCTCGAGCTGGGCGAGCCGATCTCCTCGTCCGGGTTCGCGACGAACACCAGGCGCTCGAACGGCAGCTCCGCGATCTCGTCCTCGTCGGTCCCCAGGGCTCGCAGCGCGAGGACGGCGTAGAGGCCCGTCAGCAGCCCGGACTTCATGTCGGTCACACCCGGCCCGTGAGCGATACCAGCGTCGATCCGGAACGGGCGGGCGCGCGCCGTCCCTTCGGGGAAGACCGTGTCGAGATGGCCGATGAGGAGGACCCGCGGGCCGCCGCGACGCCCCTCGAGCGTCCCGATCACCGTGTCGCCGAGGGTGTCGTCGGGCCGGACCTCGACCGTGGCCCCGAGCCGCTCGAGGAACCGTCGCGTCCATTGGCCGACCTGGTCGACGCCGGCTTTCGTGTAGCTCCCGCAGTCGACGTTGACCAGCGAGGCGAGGTCCTCGAGGTAGGTCGGCAGCTCCTCTTCGACGATCTCCTCGAGCTCGTCGAGCTCGTCGGCGCTCACCGCGGCGCCGGGAGCGTGCAGGGATTCCATCGCCGGAGTGTAGCCGGGCTCGCCGGTCGACCGGTCCGCCGCCACGGCGGCGCGCTATCCTGCCCGGACCGTGCGCGTCATCGAGATCCGCCTGCTCGAGGGACCATCCGTCTACCGGCTCGAGCCGGTGGCCAAGATCGAGCTGGCCATCGGCCGGCGGCGGACCTGGTACGGCCAGCGTGCGCCCGGCAGGCACGCCCTCGTCCATCTCGGCCGGCAGGTCCCGTCGCGCGAGTGGCCCGACGAGATCGCCGCCCTGACGACCTGGATCCGGCGCCTGCGGGCGGACGCACGACGAGGGTCGCGCCGGCCTGGCCGTCCACCGGTCGTCCGATCCGGGCCACTGGATCGTGACCTTCCCGTGGACCGGCGCGGAGCGGACCCGGGCGATCGTCGACGCCGGCCTGGCGCTCACCGAACGGAACGTCTCGCCGGCGCGGACCGCCCGGCTGACCGGGTCGCAGGGCCGCCAGCTCGAGCGCTGGGCCGCGCGGATCGCGGAGGCCAGCACCACGCCACCGTCGTGGATCCGCGACGCCGATCGCCGGGTCCCGATCGTCTCGATCAGCGGGACCAACGGCAAGAGCACGGTCACCCGGCTGATCAGCCACATCCTCATCCTGGCCGGCCGCCATGTCGGCACGACGACCTCGGACGGGGTCCTGGTCGATGAGCGGATGGTCGACCCGGGCGACTGGACCGGTCCGGGCGGCGCGCACCAGATCCTCGGCCGGTCGGACATCGACGTCGCCGTCCTCGAGACGGCCCGCGGCGGGATCGTCCTGCGCGGAGTGGGCTACGAGTCCAACGACGCCAGCATCCTCACCAACGTCAGCTCGGATCACCTCGACCTCCAGGGCATCCACACGCTGCCCGAGCTGGCCGAGGTGAAGGCCACGATCTGCCGGATCACGCGGCCCGAGGGCTGGGCGATCCTCAATGCCGACGATCCCCTCGTGGTCGAGGTCGCCCGCCGGACCCGAGCCCACGTCGCCCTGTTCTCGATCGACGAGGCGTCGTCGTCCAAGCTCCGGCGGCACGTCGCACGGCGGCGGCCGTGCCTATGTCGTCCGCCACGGGACGCTGGTCGAAGTGGAGGACGGGGTCGCGACTCCGATCGTCGCCACGACCGAGGTCCCGATCACGATCGGCGGGATCGCCCGCCACAACGTCGCCAACGCCCTCGCGGCGGCGGGCGGTGCGCGAGCGCTCGGCGCCACGATCGAGCAGGTCGCCGCGGGCCTGCGCGACTTCCGGCCCACGTCCGACCGCTCGCCCGGGCGGCTCAACCTGTTCCGGCTCGGCCAGCGGGTCGTGATCGTCGACTTCGCCCACAACGAGGCGGGGATCGCGGCGGTCCTCGATGTGGCGGAGGGGATCGCCGGCGGGGCGGCCGGCCGGGCGGCTCCGATCACGATCATCATCGGCACGGCGGGCGACCGCCCGGACGACACCCTCCGTGGGATCGGCCGGATCGCGGGCGAGCGCGCCCAGCGCGTCGCGATCAAGGAGACCCTCGACTACCTCCGCGGACGGACCCGCGAGTCCGTCGTCGGCGAGCTGCTGGCCGGCGTCGCCGCCGCCGGCCGATCGACCGAGGAGGTGACCGTCTACGAGTCGGAGACGATCGCCCTGCGAGCCGAGCTCAATGGCGCCGGGTCGCAGGCCGATGGGCGAGGCGCCCGGCCGGATGCCGCCCGGGTCATCGTCCTGATGTGCCACGAGCAGCGCGAGGCCGTGTTCGCCCTGCTGGCCTCGCTCGGCGCTCGTCCGATCGACGTCGCGACCGAGCTGACCGAGCTCCTGCCCCGCCTCCAGGAACGACCCCGGCGGTAGGCGGCCTCAGTCCTCGGCCAGGACGATGATCCGGTCCGCCGGGGCCAGGGCGAGCAGCTCGGCCTTGGGCGGGTTGACCTTGACCCCGTACGACGCGGCCGCGTCCTCGGACCGCGCGAAGATCCGGTAGCCGAAGGCGACCTCGCCCCGTCGGCGAGCGGCCTCGATGACCGCGGCGAACGGCACCTCGACGCCGAGCGCCACGTAGTCGCCGGCCGGCTTGAGGTAGATCTCCGAGCCGGCCGGATCGAGCAGGTCGTCGAACACGGCGTTGAGATGCTTGGACTCCGCGACCTGGGCGATCATCAGGCTGATCAGCCGATCGCTGACGATGAAGTCGTCCGCCTTGGCGACCTCGGCCAGCGCCCGGTCGCGCAGGTCGAGCATCTCGCTGACGATCGACAGGTCGAGGTCCGCTCGGGCCGCGATGTCCCGGAGATGGAGGAGGGTGACCAGCGTCCGGGCGTCAGCGCGGCTCGTCTCGAGCGTGTCGGAGCACAGGACGATGATGTGGTCGTAGGTGGCCACGCCCAGGTCGTCGAGCGTGGCTCGGACGCTGGGATCGCGCTCGTCGAACGTCACCCGCTGGGTCGTCAGGCGACCCTCGAGTCGAGTGAGCTGGGCCTCGACGCCGCCCCCGGTCGCCACCACCAGCACCTCGGAGCCGTCGGCGACATACGCGTCCAGCTCGCGGATGATCGTCGGCGCCCGGCGGTTCCAACCGAGGATGAGGGTCCGCTCCGGCGCCTGGACCCGTGGCCGCGCCTCGCGCAGGAGCGTCTCGTCCACCGTCGACGGTTCGCCTCCGGCGATGTGGATCCGATCGTCGTCGGCGGCGATGACGACGAGCCGGTCGCCCGCCGCGAGGACCGTGTCGGACGGCGGGTTGAGTCGAGGGCGCCCACCGGCGGGCAGCACGCCGATGACCGACGCGTCCGAGAACAAGGCGAGGGTCTGCCCGAAGGTGCGGCCGACCAGGCTGGGCTCCTCGGTCAGGTAGATCTCGTCACCGGCGAAATCGAGCAGCTCGGCGTAGACGACCGACAGCCCGGACTGCCGACAGGTCTGGGCGGTGATCCGGGAGATGACGTCCTCGGACAGGATCAGCTCCAGCTCGTCGCCGCCCACCATCCGGGCGACGTCGACGTTCGCCCGGTCGCGGATCTCCGCCACGATGTGGTAGGGCTCGGGACGACGCTTCGGGTCGTTGGTGATGGCCACGATCGACTTGATCACGTCGACGTCCGGCTCGTCGCCCTCCGGGGCGAGGACGACGATCGAGCGGGCGGTGGCCAGGCTGGCGATCGCCAGGTCGTTGACATCCATCGGGCTGCCCGACCGACAGACGATCTTCGTCCGCCCGGTCGGGCCGACCCGCTCCCGGAGCTCGTCCTCCATCTCGACCTTGTCCCGGTCGGCCAGGATGACGATCGAGCGGCGACCCTGGTTGTCGTTGGCGGCGACGATCTCGGCGACGACCGTGTGGATCTGCTGCGACCAGCCGAGGATCGCGGTGTGGCCGTCCTCGATCACGCGCGAGCGGCCCTTGCGCAGGTCGGACAGCTTGCCCTCGAGGCCGGTGTTCAGGATGCCGATCAGGGTGCTGATGATGAAGATGCCGCCGAGGGTCACGGCGAACATCGCCAGCAGGAACCCGGGCTGGCCCTGGTCGCCGCCCATCGTCCCCGGGTCGAGGGTCCGCAGGAGCCCGAAGCGGAGGAGGTCGGCGAAGCCGAGGTCCTGGTCCCGGGCCACCCCGACCAGCGAGACGACGATCGCGATACCGACGATGAGCAGGAACGAGACGACGAACAAGCCGAGGATCAGGGCGATCGTCCCGCGGCCCATGAACTCGTCGAAGCGATAGCGCAGGCGGTCGCGCCAGGTCACTCGATCCATCCGGTGATGGTAGCGAGCGTTCGACCTTGCGGACCGATGCTTCTGCGGCGCATCATCCGGGCGACCCGGCGCGCCGCGCCGACCGAGCCCGAGGGAGCGCCACCGACATGGAAACCGCCATCGGCCTGCTGCTCATCCTGATCTCGCTCGCCGAGATCATCGGGATCATCCGGGTCGTCGGCAAGAACACCGTCGGGTAGTCTCGACCCGGCGTCGCGGCCGGGTCAGCCCTCGGGCGCCTCGAGCTCTCCAGGGTCGGCGAAGGCTGTCGGCCCGCCCGGCGTCCGCGACGCGGCCATCGCCTCGCGATAGACGCCGACGGCATCGTCCACGCACATCACCACGAGGTCGCCGGGCGCGGCCCGACGGAGCGCGGCGCGGACCGCCGTCATCTCGTCGAGGATCTTCTCGGCGCGGGTGGTCCTGGCGTTGCCCGCGGCGCGCGCGTCCTTGACCCCGGCGACGACGTTCGTCGCCGTCTCGCCGGGCGATCGGCCGCGCAGGTTCCGATCCTCGCGGACGTAGATCTCGTCGAAGGCGGTCGCCGCGATCGCCCCGTAGTCGTGCTGATCGTCGTCGCGCCGGTCGCCCGGGATGCCGATCACCCCGATCGCCCGGCCGGTCCGCGGGCGGGCGCCGTTGGTCCTCGACGGCCGGACGCCCTTCGGCCCGCGGACCTCCGGCTCGGTGACCATGTTCTCCACGAAGTCGGCCAGCTGGCGCATCCCGTCGACGTTGTGGCAGTAGTCGATGACCACCCGGATCCCGCCGATCTCGAGCAGGTTGAGCCGACCCGGGGCCTGGAAGAACGAGGTCGAGAACGTCCGCAGGCCCTGCCGGATGTCGTGCAGGTGCGCCCCGGAGGCCCAGGCGGCCGCCGCGGCCGCGAGCGCATTGGCGACGTTCATCCGCGCCCGTCCGCCGAAGGTGGCGGGGATCAGGTGCGTGTACAGCACCGGCATCGTGCGCTGGCCCAGACGCAGGACGATGAGGTCGCCCTCCGCCGTCGGGTCGATCCCGAACGCCGCGCCGCCCCGTCCGAGATGGCCGTCGACCCGATCGAACCCGTCCTTGCCCTTCTCGGTGGCCATGCTGAAGTAGACGACCCGGCCGGCGCAGTGTCGGCCCATCCGGGCGACGTGCGGGTCGTCCGCGTTGAGCACCGCGGTGCCGGACCGCGGGACGGCCTCGACGACGACGCCCTTGACGTTGGCGAGCTGGCCGATCGAGTCGATCCCGCCGAGGCCGAGATGGTCCCCGGTGACGTTGGTCACGACCGCGACGTCGTTCCGGTCGTAGCCCAGGCCCTCGCGCAGGATGCCGCCGCGGGCGACCTCGAAGACCGCGGTGTCGACGGTCGGGTTCTGGAGGACCATCTGGGCCGACTTGGGCCCCGACATGTCGCCCTTCTTGATCAGGCGGCCGTCGATGACGATGCCGTCGGTCGACGTCATCCCGACCCGCCGGCCCATCAGCTTGAGGATGTGGGCGATCATCCGGACGGTCGTGGTCTTCCCGTTGGTGCCCGTGACGGCGACGATCGGGATCCGCGACCCGGAGCCGGGCGGGAACAGGTTGTCGATGACCGGCTTGGCGACGTACTGCGGCTCGCCCTCGGTCGGGTGGGTATGCATCCGGAAGCCCGGGGCGGCATTGACCTCGACGATCGCGCCACCCGTCTCGCGGACGGGGGTTGCGATGTCGGGACAGATGAAGTCGATCCCGGCGACATCGAGTCCGACGATCAGCGCCGCCGTCTCGGCGATCTCGACGTTGTCTGGATGCGCCTCGATGGTCCGGTCGATGGATGTCCCGCCGGTCGACATGTTGCCGGTCAGGGCCAGCTTGATCCACGCCCCCTTGGGCGGGACATCGTCGAGCTCCCAGCCCTGGACCCGGACGAGCTCCTCGGCGGCGCCGTCGAGCTTGATCCGGGTGAGGACCTTCTCGTGGCCGATCCCGCGCCGTGGATCCTGGTTGGCCTGGTCGACGAGCTGCCGGACCGACAGGTTCCCGTCGCCGTGGACCGACGCCGGGACCCGCTCAGCGATCGCGGCGACCTTCCCGCCGATGACCAGGCAGCGGTAGTCCTTGCCGGCGACATACGTCTCGACGACGACATCCCCGCCCCGGCTCTGGAGGAGCGCGCCGTGGAACGCCGCCCGGACGGCATCGTCCGAGCGCAGGTCGAGGTGGACGCCGCGCCCGTGGTTCCCGTCGAGCGGCTTGACCACGCACGGGAAGCCGAGCCGGTGCGCCGCCGCGACCGCGTCGTCCTCTCGATCGACCACGTCGGCGCGCGGGACGGGCAGGCCGGCCGAGTCGAGCAGGCGGTTGGTCAGGGCCTTGTCGCTGGCGACGTCGACCCCGATCGCGCTCGTCCGACTGGTCATCGTGGCCCGGATCCGCTGCTGGTGGACGCCCTGGCCGAGCTGCACGAGCGAGAATCGATCGAGCCGGATGAACGGGATGTCGCGGCTGACGGCCTCGTCGATGAGCGCCTGGGTCGACGGCCCGAAGGCGGACCGCTCGGCCAGGAGGATCAGCCGCTCGAGCTCCTCGACGAGGTCGAACGGGGCGGCGACCGGGTCGACCAGGTGGTTGACGAGCGCCACGGCCATCCGGCCCGCCTCGACGCCGACCGTCTCCTCGCGGAACTCGTAGATGACGTTGTACTGGCCGTACGGTCCCGCCGACCTGGTCTTCCCGTGGCGGACATCGGTGCCGGCGAGGTTCTGCAGCTCGAGCGCGATGTGCTCGGCGACGTGGCCGGCCCACGTGCCGTCGCGCAGCCGGCTGACGAAGCCGCCCCGACGACCGAGCGAGCAGGCGTGGTCCTCGAGCGACGGAAGCATCCCGACGAGGCCGTCGACGAAGCCCGGGATCCGGTTCGAGGGATACTCCTCGAGGCTGCCGAGGTCGACCAGGAGACGGATCACCGGCTCTCGCGCCCAGTAGTTCGGTCCGCGCAGGATCCGCGACTCGACGATCCGCAGGCTGGGTTCCAGGGCGGCCGATCGTGTCTTCGCGGCCCTGGCCGAGGTCGCCGGCGCCGCGGCGGCCGCGGAGGCCGCGGAGGCCGGCTTGACCGACTTCCCGGCGGCCGTGGCGCCGGCCTTGGCGCCGGACTTGGCCGGTTTGACGACGGGCTTCGAGGGCGGCTTCGCGCCGGACTTCGCGGTCGGGTCGGAGGCCTTCGTCGTCGGCTTCGCGCCGGACTTCGCCGTCGGATCGGAGGCCTTCGTGGTCGGTCGGGTCGACTTCGCGCTCGGCCCGTCACCGGCATTGCGCGTCTTCGGCTTCGGCTTCGCCTTCGGCTTCGAGCTCGGCCGTCGCTCGGAGGGCGTCATGTGGCGGCCTCGCCGCCGCTCACCGCGCGAAGGGCCGGTGCCGCGACCCGATGACGACGGCGCAGGTCGAACCGGTAGCCGGCGGGGAGCGAGTGCAGGACGACGTTGCTGATCATCAGCGGCCGATGGCCGCCGACCTCCCAGGCGTCCGTCTCGGACGCGGCTCCATCGATGATCGTCACGCTGCCCCGGCCGATCACTTCGAGCACGTGGTCCGGTCCGACGACGCCGGCCGTGTCCTCATCGACGCCGAGGCCGAGCAGGCTCGGGTTCTGGGCGATCAGGCTGAGCAACCGGCCGAGCCGGTTCCGCTGCTGGAAGTGCTGATCGATGATGACGCCCGGGAGGACGCCCAGGCCGGCCGCGATCTGGGCCATCCGCTGCTTCGGTGTCGCGCCCGACGCCCCGAACGCGATCATGTGGCTGCTCATGGCCGAGGCACCGGCGCTCGTCCCGGCGACGACCGCCCCGAGGCGGAACCGGTCGAGGATCGAGTCGGCCAGGCGCGTGCCACCGAGCGTCGAGGCCAGCCTGAGCTGGTTCCCGCCGGTCATGAAGATCCCGGTCGCGTCCTGGACGGCGCGGACCGCGGCCTCGTCGTTGGCCTGCGGCCGGGTCACCGCGTGGAGCGTGTGGACCTCGCGCGCGCCGAGCTCGGTGAACACCTGCCGATAGCGCTGTCCTGCCTCGAGCCCGAGCGACGAAGCGGTGCTGATGACCGCGATCGTCGCGTCGTCGCCGCCCGCGAGCGCGATGAACCGACTGAGGATGACGCGGTCCCGGACCTTGTCCTCCGCGCCGCCGATGACGATGACGGTACCTTCGGCCACTGCTGGTGCGCCTGCCTCCCGAACGTTGCGCCCGAGGATACAGGAGCCGACACGTGGGAGGAGCCACGCCCTCGGGTCAGTGCATGACCTGCGCCAGGGCCCACAGGTTTCCGACGGTGCCGAGGATGCCGAGGGCGACGACCGCCATCAGCCCGATGAACTGGCCCCACGGCTTGGCGTAGGACAGCAGCCCGTAGGCGATCGCCAGACCGGCGCACTTCCAGGCCAGACTGCCGAGGACGCCACCGACCCGAAGCACGTTGCCGATCGGTCCGATCTCGACCTGGATCAACCCGGGCACGGCCCAGATGGCCAGGGTGAAGGTCAGCCAATCGGTGGCCTGCGCCAGGAGTCCGTACTCGCGGAGGGTCATCGCGTGCGCGCCCAGGGCTGCCTGGAGGGGCCGGTCTCGCCCTGGCCAGCACGACGATCTGGCGACCGTTTCGGGTCGTCGCGCTGCGGGATCGGTCGGATCCCATGCCTCCCATCCGGTCGGTCCATCTTCGCCCCGGGGGCGATGGCCCGGAAGGACCTTTGTCCACAGAATGCGCGTTCTGGCGGACGAGATCGCCGACCCGTCCCGACACCGTCCACATCGCCGTCCACATCTCCGTCCACATCCGAGCCGCTCCGGGCCACGGTCGGGGCTTCGCGACCACGTGCGACAATCGCCGACGATGTCCGAACCGTCCGACGCCGCACGACCCGGGCGAGGCGTCCCGGGCGAGCCGCGACGAGCGGTCGCCGGGTTCCCGGCGGACCGTATCCCGCGTCCGACCCGTCGACGCGCCGGCGTCTTCCAGCGTGCGCTCCGACGCGAGGCATCGAGGCTCCGCGACCCGCACCGGATCGCGGCGATGGCGATCCTGATCGTCGTCGCCGGCGTCATCGGCGCCGGCCTCGTCTCGCGCGGTGAGCTCGCCGGCGCCGATGCCCGGGCGTACTGGGCAGGTGTGCGCATCTGGCTGAACGGCGGCAACCCGTATGCACCGACGGGACCCTTCCTGCCGTACGTCTACGCGCCGTGGATGTTGCCGCTGTTCGCCCCGTGGGCGCTCCTCCCCTGGGATGTGGCCTGGTTCGTCTGGCGGGGCGGTGCGATCCTGGCCCTCTTCTGGACGATCCACTGGGCCTATCGGCAGCGACCGCTGGCGACCGCAGTGGTCATCCTCATGCTGGCGTTCCCGATCGGCGCGAACCTGGACACCGGCAACATCACGCTGGTGCTGACCTTCGCGCTGTGGGCGACCCGCTTCGTCGGGCCGGCGTCGGGGGGCTTCCTGTGGGGAATGGCGACCTGGATGAAGTGGGTGCCGGCGCCGTTCTGGCTCGTCCTCGCCCCGCGGGCCCGTGGCTGGGGGCTCGCCTGGCTGTGCGTCTTCGCCGGTCTCAGCCTGCTGATGCTGCCGCTGACGATCGTCCAGCTCCAGGCGATCTTCGGGTTCGGCGAGCGGCCGATCCGGCTCGACTATCTCGTCCTGCTGTGGGCCGCGGTCCCGTACGTCTGGCTGTCGGACGACCCGATCCGCTGGGTCCGGCCGACGACCTATCGCGACCTGGTGGCGGACCTGCGCCGGGCCCCCGAGCCGCGCCGACGCTTCCGGAGGTTCGTCGGGCTCGAGCCGTGAGTGGGATGCCTGTGGCCGTCGATCGGGCCGTCGGTCGGGCCGTCGACGCTCAGCCGGTCGAGCCGGCGGCGGCGGCGGGCCCGGGCTCGGCCGACAGGGCCGACGGCACGTCCTCACGACGGCGCTCGTCGACCTGCGTCAGCAGGAGCGATCCGATCAGGTAGTACGAGCAGGCGACACCGAACGCGAGCCGTGGCCCCGCACCCACCCCGAAGGCCTGGTTCCCGACGTCGACGAGGACGAGCGCGACGGCCGCGGCGATCGCCCCGGACGACCCCGTCACGACGTTGCTGATGCCCATGTAGCGTCCGGATTCGGCCTTCGGGATGATGTCGGTCATCAGCGCCCAGTCGACCGCCAGGAAGATCCCCGACGCCACGCCCACCGGCACCGCGAACCCGAGGGCGACGATCGACGACGGCGAGATCACCAGGCAGGCCATCCCGACCGAGCCGATGATCGCCGAGATGTAGATCATCCGTTTCCGGCCGATCCGGCCCGACATCCGACCCGACGGGACCGTCGCGATGGCACCGAACGCGACGATCAGGGCGCCGGCCACGAAGGTGTAGTCGAGCGCGGTCTGCGTCCCCAGCCCGAACGAGTCGGCCATGTAGAAGAACGCGATCGCCGTCAGGGTCGCCCCGGTCATCAGGAAGAACAGGCGCGAGCCCAGGAGCCAGACGAAGCTTCGCTCGCGCAGGATGTCGGTGCCCCACGCGCCCAGCGCCACCTGGAGCCAGGACTTCCCCTCGCGCGGGATGCCCTGCCGGCCCTCGCGGACGCGGACGACGGTCAGCAGCATCGTCGTGAGCTCGACGGCCATGATCGCGAAGATCACGAAGCGCGGGTTGCCGAGTGCGTTCGCGACGGCCACGAGCATCGCCCCGCCGCCGATGCCGACCAGGATCATCAGGCCCATCAAGCCGCTGGCCAGCCCGACCTGCTTGGCCGGGACGAGATCGGGCATGTAGCCCTGGAACGGACCCTGGGCGAAGTTCGAGCTGAAC
Organism: uncultured Chloroflexia bacterium; assembly: GCA_963781845.1. GTDB lineage: Bacteria > Chloroflexota > Limnocylindria > Limnocylindrales > CSP1-4 > Chersky-267. The sequence continues at coordinate 93,405 of CAWAHN010000017.1, forward strand.
TGGAGGAGGCAGTAGAAGACGAGGACCCCGAGCCAGGCGCCGGCGAGGTAGAGGCCCAGGAGGAAGACCATGTCGAGCAGGGTGCCGACGATGATGTACGGCTTGCGCCGGCCGAGCCGGCTGCTGGTGTGGTCGCTGATCGCGGCCACGGTCGGCTGGACGAGGATCGCGATGACCACCCCGAGGTTGATGATGATCGCCTCGGCCGCGCCCTTGCCGACGGTCACCCCCGGCAGGATGCTCGACGGATCCGGGCACGCCTTGTCGCCGGCACAGACGAGATCGACCATGAGCAGGGGGAGCAGGCTGATCCCGATCGCGCCCCACAGGATGTTGATGGCCAGCCAGTAGGCATTGAGGTCGAACAGCTCGCGGAAGCTGAGCGCCTCGGTCGGTCGGCCGTCGGCGCTCCCCGCGCTCGTCGCGCCCACTCCGGTCGTCCCGCCGCTGGGTCCGTGCATCCCGCTCTCCCGATCGGTGGCGGCACTGGGTCCCTAGACTCGATATCAGCCTACGCCGTCAGTGTCACGACGTCGTCGCGATCCGGACGTGACGGGCCTGGGTCCGGGGCCCGTTCGCGGCGGGCCACCGGCCGGCCGGGGCGGGCCGCCGACCGCCGGGCGCGCACTCCCCGCACGTTCGCGCGTCGCGGCGGGCCGCCGACCGCCGGGCGCGCACTCCCCGCACGTTCGCGGCTGTCTTGCCGCGGATCCGCGCTCGTACAGGCGTACGCAAGGGTCCGACTCCGCCACGCACGCACAGCGTCCCCCGACCTCCGAGCCGGACCGATCCGAGATGCTGCGTTACGTGCGGGGCATGCGCACCTGACGACGCGATCGGTCGATCCGGCGGACAACGTGCGGGGCATGCGCACCTGACGACAGAAGCCCGGCCGCGGGTCCGGCGTGACGAGCCGCGGCTGACCAGCCGATGAACGCGCAGCCGCGGGCCCGACCTGACGACGGGAGCGCGGCCGCGGGCCCCGACCTGACGACAGAAGCCCGGCCGCGGGTCCGGCGTGACGAGCCGCGGCTGACCAGCCGACGAACGCCCAGCCGCAGGCCCGACCTGCCGAGCCGCGGCTGACCAGCCGGTGCAGCCGAGTCGGTTCGGGACCCTGCGGTACCATCCGGCGGATGTGCGAGCACTTCGTGGCGCGTGCGGCCGAGCCGTTCCGGCTCGATGAGCTATGGGCGTTCAGCGAGCGGCTCGAGCGGTACGGGGTGGCCGGATTCGGCTGGGGAGCGGCCTGGCTGAGGCCCGACGGCACGATCGGCGAGTATCGCGACCTGCGCGCTTTCCGTGACGATCCCGGGCGCGAGGCCGTCGGCCGGACGGAGACGACCAGCCTGCTCGTCCATCTCCGCCGGCCGTCCCGGTTGTCGACGCTCGGGATGGCCGACACCCAGCCGTTCCTCGACCCGGCCGGACGGTATGCGTTCAGCCACAACGGCGACCTGCGCGACTACCGATCCTGGCGGACCCGCTACCGCAGGGAGGGCCGCATCCACGGCCGAGCCGACACGGAGGTCGGGGCGCGCTGGCTCGAGGACGCCTGGACGGCCGACGAGCCGGTCGCCCATCTCCTCGGCGCGCTCCACGACACGTTCGCCGGACAGGCCAACATGGCCGTCCTGGCCGCCGACGGGACGCCGTACCACTACGCCGGCAACGGCGAGAACCCGGTCTTCACGTTCCGGCTCGGACGGATCCGCCTGGCCTCGACCGGCATCTACTCGCTCGACCGGTCGATCTTCCGGTTCGTGGCCCCGGCGGCGGCGGACAGGAACCTGGTCAGGCTCCGATCGACGGTCGTCCTCGGCCCAGTCTGAAGCGGGCGACGGCCGACCCGACGAGCGGCATCTGTACCCGCCCTCCCGGGTCGCTCCGGGTCCGCCGGCCGCTTGACGCACGGTCCGGATGCGGAGCTGATGTATCGCCGTGCTCGGGCTCTACGACGCCGGGGGACTCGCATCCACAGGGACCACCCACTCGGTCCCTTCGCACGGCTGCGAGAGCGTCGCGATCGTCCGGCCATCCTGCACGGCGAGTAGCGTCCCATGGAGGCACCCGGGTTCGGCCTGGTGCAGGAAGAGGGTGACCCGCTGGCCTGGTCCGGCGTCCTTGACGGGGTCTTCCGACTGGACGGTTCCGACCTGATGTCGGTATTTGACCTGGATGGTCGTGGACGTCTGGTTCAAGACCGTCATCTCCCGGCCCTGGGCCTCTCCCCAGCACCCCGCGACGAGGACGGCGAGCACGACCACGAGCGCGGCGGCTGGCCCGGGCCTCGGCGGCGTCATGTGTCCACGATCAAGGTCATCGGTCCGCGCCGATCCCGATGGCAGGAGAGTCCTGACATCGCGGACACCAGTAGGTGGATCGTGGCAGATCCCCGTGGCGCTCCGAGCGGATGGTCGAGCCGCACCGTCGGCAGGGTCGACCAGCGCGGCCGTAGACCCACAGCGGACCGACGGCTCGTCGGGCGGCCCCGGTGGTGACTCGCTCCGAGCGACTTCGATCCACGTTTTCGAGCATCAGTCGTCGCGCCTCGCCGATGAGCCCGAGCAGATCGTCGTCGCTCAGGTCGCACACGCGGATGAATGGGTCGACCGACCGAATGAAAAGCGCCTCGCTCTTGTAGACGTTCCCCACCCCGGCCAGGACCCGCTGGTCGAGGAGCGCCTCGGCGATCGACCGGTCGGCACGGGCCGGCTGGCGCAGACGTCGCACGATCTCGTCGTCGTCGGCGGCCGGCTCCGCCGACGGGTGGAGCAGGTCGGGTCCGAGCGACGCGAGCGCCGGATGGAGGGCCTCGGCGCGCGTCTCGAGCAGCTCGACGACCGGGGCGTCGAAGCAGACCGCGATGGCACCCGGCACCTCCAGCACGAGCCGCGCCCGGACCGCCGGCCGACGCCACGGTTCGCCGGGCCGGTAGCGGTGCCACGACCCGTTCATCCGCAGATGGGTCCGCAGCTCGAGCCCGTTGTCGAACCGGATCAGCAGGTTCTTGCCGATCGACTCGACCTCGACGACGGTCGCCCCGACGAGGCGGCCGACCTGCGGGATCGGCCCCGGTCCGTTGGCTCGGACCGACCGCACCGGACGACCGACGAGATACGGCCGGAGGCCGTCCGCCGTTCGATGGAGCGTGTCGCCCTCGGGCATCCGACCCTGCGCCGGCCTAGCGCGCCCGGAGCGCGAGGCCGCGATAGCCAGGCACGAACCCCGCCTCGAGCAGGAGCGGTCGCCAGGCCGACTCGGCGATCGGCAGGCCGTCGACCTTGGACACCAGGAGCTCGTGGGTCCGCCCATCGGCGACGAGGGCACCGAGCGCGCGCAGCGCGAGCCCGGCGACGATCGGCTCGTCGGCGGCCGGGAGCATCGCCAGCGACCGGCCGCCACGCTCGAGGAACGCGGCCGCGACCCCGTCGACGAGGACGACGTAGGCGCCGGCGACGCGAGCGAACGCACGGCGGTCGGCATCGTCCCGGCGCGGCCAGGCCAGGGCGGCGCCGTACGGATTAGCCGGGTCGGCCGCCGCCAGGAGGTGGACTCGCGCCCGATCGGGGCGCTCGGCCGGATCCCGGACCGATCGGAGCCGGTCGATCGCCCCGGGGAGCGAGAACTGCGCAGCGCCGAGCCCGTCGACGAAGTAACCGCGGCGCACCCGACCCGCTTCCTCCAGCGCCCGCAGGACCGGGTAGACGGCACTGAAGCCGCCGAACACGCCCTCGGCGGCGACCGCTTCGCGGGTCAGGACCCCGTGTCGGTCGAGCAGCGTCAGTGCGAGGGCATGAAGGCGTTCGGTCGCGTTCGGCCCGGCGCCGGCGGCGGGCTCGGCCGATGGGGCCGTCCCATCAATGCCGAGGCCGATCGGCGTCGGGTCGCCGCCGGGTCCCTCGGGCGGCTCGGACACGCCGGCAGGCCCGACCAGGGACCAGCGACCGGCGGCCTCCGGCGGGCCCAGGCTGGTCAGCCGTCCGGGTCGGCGCTTGGCCTCGCGGCCGGGTCGGGCCCAGCGCAGCGCCCGAAGCGGGGCGAACGTGTCGTTGGTCAGCTCGCCGGCCCAGACGAGGTCCCACAGGGCATCGAGCATCTCGCGGTCCGGTCCACCCCCGGCCGCGGCGTGGATCTCGCGATAGAACGACGCACCGCGCCGAGAGAGGAACGTGCGGATCGCAGCGTGCCGCGGCGAGTCCGGCTGTTCGGTCGTGGCCGCCTCGACCGCGCCCGGTCCGCCGGCCATCCGGAGCGCCGCGCGTCCAGGGCGGAACAGGGCGAGCCGCCCGTCGTCGCGCCCGAGGCTGCCTCGGCCCACCCAGACCACCTCGCCGAGCGCTCCGAGCTCGTCGAGCAGGCGCGGCTGGTACCCGGGGACGCGAATGGGGAGGACGTCCCGCTCCAGGATGGACGCCGGGATCGGCAGGCCCGACAGCTGGTCGACGACCTCGGCCAGGCGCTCGAGCGCGGCCGAGCCGCGGAACGGAGGCGGCGCGTCGGTCGGTCCGCCCCCGAGTCGCGGCAGTGCGGCGACCCCCTGCCAATCGGGCAGGAACCGCGCGAGCGCGGCCGGATCGACCGGCTCGACCTCGCGGCGGAGCCGGGCGAGCGAGCGACGACGCAGCTGGCGGAGGACCTCGGGGTCGCACCACTCGCGTTCGGCGCCGCCGGGCCGGAACTCGCCGCGGAGGATCGTCCCGGCCGCCATCAGCCGCCCGAGCGCATCCTCGACCACGCCGGCCGGCAGCCCCCACCGGACGGCCGGCTCGGGTGTCAGGAACGGCCCGTGCGTCCTGGCGAACCGTGCCAGGAGACCCTCGAGCGCCGCGGTGGTCGGCTCGAGGAACGCCAATGGCAGCCCTGCCGGCGGCTGGACCCCGACGGCGTCGCGGTAGCGGGCCGCGTCCTCGATCGCGATCCAGCGGATCTCGCCGGCGATCCGGACCGCGACGGCTCGCCTGCCCGCCGCCAGAGCTCCCAGCCACCCGGCGCTCTCGGACGGCGGCACGGCGCACCGCGCCGCCACCTCCGCCTCGGTCAGGTCGCCGATCCGCCGGAGGAGGTCGTGGAGCTGGTCGGCGGTCGTCGCGCGGCGCTCGTCGGCCAGGGCCTGGAGGGAGAGCTCGAGGTCGGCCAGGGCGTCCGGGTCGAGCAGCTCGCGGAGCTCCTCCTGGCCGAGCAGCTCGCGGAGCAGGTCGCGATCGAGGGTGAGCGCCTGGGCACGCCGCTCGGCCAGCGGCGCATCGCCCTCGTACATGAACGCGGCGACGTAGTCGAACAGGAGCGAGCTGGCGAACGGTGACGCGCGGACGGTCTCGACCCGGTGGACGGCGACGTCGCGTCGGGCGACGCCGGCCAGGACCTCGCGCAGCGCCGGCAGGTCGAACACGTCGGACAGGCACTCCCGATAGGTCTCGACGAGGATCGGGAAGCTGCCATAGCGGCTGGCGACGGCGAGCAGCCCGGCGGCGCGCTGGCGCTGCTGCCAGAGCGGCGTCCGCGTCCCCGGGCGCCGTCGTGGCAGGAGCAACGCCCGGGCCGCGTTCTCCCGGAAGCGCGAGGCGAACAGGGCCGAGTCGGCGACCTTCCCGACCACCAGGTCCTCGATCTCGTCCGGGTCGGGGAAGAGCAGGTCGTCGATCCCGTCGAGGTCGCCGTCGGGCAACCGGATCGCGATCCCGTCGTCCGACCAGATCGTCTGGACCTCGGCGCCGAGACGCTCGGCGAGGCGGGCCTCGATCGCCAGCGCCCACGGCGCGTGGACGCGGCCGCCGAACGGGGTCAGGAGGCACAGCCGCCAGTCGCCCAGCTCGTCGCGGAAGCGCTCGACGACCACCCGACGGTCGGTCGGCAGGGCGCCGGCGACCGCCCGCTCGTCCTCCAGATAGGACAGCAGGTTCTCGGCGGCCATCGGGTCGAGATCGTTGCGGTCACCGAGCCGCGTGAGCGCGGCGGTCCGTCCCCGGGCCCCGCGCCCGAGATCGTCCTCGAGCTCCGCCACGAACGAGCCGACGGCCCGGCCCAGCTCGATCGGCCGCCCGACCGCGTCGCCATGCCAGAACGGGAGCCTGCCCGGCTCACCCGGCGCCGGCGACACGACGACGCGATCGTGCGAGATCTCCTCGATCCGCCAGCCGGACGCCCCGAGCGTGATGACCTCGCCGACGCGGCTCTCGTAGACCATCTCCTCGTCGAGCTCACCGACCCGCCGCCCGGGCGTTCCCGGGTCGCCGACGAGGAAGACCCCGTACAGGCCGCGGTCGGGGATCGTCCCGCCGCTGGTCACCGCGACGACCCGTGCGTCCCGCCGTCCCTCGACCGCCCCGGTCACCCGGTCCCAGGTCACCCGCGCCTTGAGCTCGGCGAACTCGTCGGAGGGATACGCCCCGGCCAGCATCGACAGGACGCCCTCGAACGCCTCGCGACCGAGCGACTCGTAGGGCATCGCCCGGGTCACCGTCGCGTGGAGGTCGTCGACCGTCCAGCGCTCCATGACGGTCATCGCCACGACCTGCTGGGCGAGGACGTCGAGCGGGTTGCGCGGGATCGTCGTCGTCTCGATCGCCCCGGCGTGCATCCGTTCGGCGACGACCGCCGCCTCGAGCAGGTCCCCGCGGTACTTCGGGAAGATGACCCCGCGCGAGGGTGCGTCGACCTGGTGCCCTGCCCGGCCGATCCGCTGCAGCCCGCGGGCCACCGACGTCGGGGATTCGACCTGGATGACCAGGTCGACCGCGCCCATGTCGATGCCGAGCTCGAGGCTCGACGTCGCGACGATCGCGGGCAGGCGTCCATCCTTGAGCGCCTCCTCGATCGCGACCCGCTGCTCGCGCGCGATCGAGCCGTGGTGGGCGCGGACGAGCTCCTCGCCCGCGAGCTCGTTGAGCCGCTGGGCCAGCCGCTCGGCCAGCCGCCGGCTGTTGCAGAAGACGATCGTCGAGCGATGCGCCCGGATCAGCTCGAGGATGCGCGGGTGGATCGCCGGCCAGATGCTCACCCTCGCCTCCGGGCCGCCGGCCGGTCCGCCCGGCTGCTCGTCGAGGGGGAGGGCGTCGCCGATCCGGCTCATGTCCTCGATCGGGACCACGACCGACAGCTCGAGCGGCTTCCGCGCGCCGGCGTCGACGATCGCGACGTCCCGGTCGGGACCGATCCCGCCGAGGAATTGGGCGATGGTCTCGAGCGGACGCTGGGTCGCCGACAGCCCGATCCGCTGGATCGGGGCCGCGTCGGGTCCGCGCAGGTGCTCGAGTCGCTCCAGGCTCAACGCGAGGTGGGCGCCGCGTTTCGTGCCGGCGATCGCATGGACCTCATCGACGATGACGTGCTCGACCCCGCGCAGGCCGTCCCGAGCCGCGCTCGTGAGCAGTAGATAGAGCGACTCCGGCGTCGTGATCAGGATGTCGGGCGGCCTGCGCGCGTACTGTCGCCGCTCCTCGGCGCTCGTGTCCCCGGTCCGCAGGCCGACCGAGATCGACGGGGGCGGGTCACCTCGGCGGGCGGCCGCCAGGGCGATCCCGGCCAGCGGCGCCCGGAGGTTCCGCTCGACGTCGTACGACAGCGCCTTGAGCGGTGAGATGTACAGGACCCGGACGTGACCCGGACGCTCCCGGGTCGCCGGTGGCGACGGTGCCCGGACGAGCCGGTCGAGACACCACAGGAACGCGGCGAGGGTCTTGCCGCTGCCGGTCGGGGCGTGGATGAGGGTGTGCCGCCCGGCCGAGATCGCGGCCCAGCCGTCGACCTGCGCCGGGGTCGGTGCGGGGAAGGCGCCCCGGAACCAGTCGGCGACGGCCGGAGCGAACGCGTCGAGCGGGTCGGGCGGGTCGGCCGACGGGTCTTGCCGGTTCGATCGGCCGGACCTCGAATGTCCCTTCTTCGGCACGATGGCGTCGGACGAGGGAGCCTGGGTGGGGGTCGTGCGTCGGGCGGCCACGGGACGCCGAGTATAGGCGCGCCGCCGGTTCCTCGCTGCCAACTTTCGAACAGATGGTCGATTCGCGCCGACGACATCGCGAAATCGAAACGGCGGGCCGTCGAGAGCCCGCCGTTCCGAACGAAGGCTGGAGGGTCGTCAGGCAGTCGCGCTGGTCGCGCTGGTCGTGCTGGCCGCATTGGCCGCGCCGGCCGGCTCCAACGGATCACCCGACAGGATCCACTTGCGGATGAAGTCGTGGTTCTGGCCGAACTCCGTGCCCGCGGCCCACTGGTCGAGGCCGTAGTACTTGCCCGCGCCGAGGCCGGCGATCGCCAGGAGCACGACCATGTAGGTCAGGTGCTCTTCGACGATGCCGTTGGTGAACGACCAGCCGGCGACGAAGAACAGCGCCATCATCAGGGCGCCCATGATCGCGCCGAAGCGGGTCAGGAGGCCGAGGATCAGGGAGATGCCGATCCCGAGCTCGCCGTACACGACCAGGGGATTGATGATCGCCAAGGCCGTGGTGTTCTTCGACAGGCTGACCCACAGGTCGTGGGTCGGGTTGTAGATGACGACCGCCGCGTCCGCGGCCGGCGCTGCCACGAAGGGCCAGCCAAGGCTGCCACCGGTCGCATGACCGAGGTACCCGGCTGCCGAAAAGCCGTCGGGCCCGCTCCCCAGGAGCTTATCCAGGCCGGCCCATAGGAAGATGATGCCGACGACGATCCGCAGGAGCGCGACGCCCCTTCGGTGCCAAGGTGCCGTGATCTGCATTTCCTGACCCTCCCTGGGCGCCCGTTCGAGCCGCCCTGTTCATCCTGACGTCTCCGGCGCTCCGAAACCTTCATCACCATAGCGACGGGCCGCAAGCGTGATGACGGGCCATGAGGCCCGCCTTGGGGGTGCCATTGGTCGGCACCTTGACCCTCGCGAAGGTCACGTTGAGCACGGGCCGTGTCGCACGGGTGACAGCCGGGGTAGGCCTGGTGCGACTGGCATCGGTGGCTCGGGTTGACCGGTCACAGGTCGGCCAGGCGGTCGTGCGGGCGGGCCCGCCGGGTGGAGCATTCAGGCAACGGATGCGGCAGCACCCACGAACGAACCGAGGGGATGACATGAACACCTACTTCAGCCAGGAGTTCACTCGTCACCATCAGGCCGATCTGATGCGCGAGGCGAACCGGCAGCGGCTCGCCAAGCAGGCCCACGAGGCCCGGATCCATTCGACGCCGGACCCGAAGTGGAGCGGCGGGAATCGCCTCCTGGTGGCACTCGGAAGCGCGGCGGCGGCGATCATCGCCACCGCATCCGCGGTCCTCGCCGGCTGACGCCGACGATCCGCTCCGACCGAACGAAGCGGCGAGCTGGGGCTCGCCGCTTCTTCTATGTCCGGTAGGCCACCAGCGGTACAGGGCCCTCGTCCGGCCCTCCGGGGATCCGCGCGAACCCGACCCCCGTCAGCAGGCGATCGGCGATCTCGTGGCGGGCCGCGATCGGCAGCGGTTCGATGACATCCCGCTCCCCCGGCCCGATCCTCGCGACGAGGCTGACGCTCCGTTCGCGGGCATCCTCGGCCGACGCCGCGAGGAGCGCCGCGGCGAGACCCCGGCGCCGCCAGGCCGGAGCGACGCCGAGGGCGATCAGCTCGTCCTCGGGCGAGGTCGGCGCGGTCGCCCGGGCCGGAGCCGACGCGGGGCCCGGCAGGGCGGAGACCGTGAGGGCCACCCCGACGAGTCGACCCGCGTCGACCGCACCGACGAGATGCGAGCCGGCGCGGACCGCCCGGACGAGGATGGCCATGGCGTCGCGGGGATCGCTCGGGGCGATCGTCCGCGCAGCCAGCCGAAGGCCGTCGAGCGCCGTCGCGTCGAGGGGTCGGATGACCGGCGTGCCGACCGGATCGTCACGAGGATCAGCGGGATCGGGCGCCGCACCGCCACCGGCCCCGGTCCCGCTCGTGAGGCCGTCGCACCAGCCGCGCTCGCCGGCCAGCGACCAGCAGCCTCGGGACGACGAGATCGCGCACCCGCTCGAGGGTGGCGAGCGACTCGGTCTCGGCGGCCTCCTGACTCGCTCCTCGTCCGAAGCCGGCGTTGGTCGGGTCGTCGAACCGCTCCGGCAGCGGTCCCGGGTCCCAGCGGGCCGCCTCGCCCGCCCATCGTTCGCGCCAGGCCTCGGGGACGGCATCGGGCGCCGCCCGGTGGGCTCCCGCCAGCCACGTCAGCGCCCACGCACGCGGCACGACCCGGTAGACCTCGTATCCGCCGCCTCCCGTGGCCAGCCAGCGCCCGCTCGCGAACCGGTGCGAGACGGCGTCCACCAGGCGCGCCGCCTCGCCCATCGCCGTCGTGGTGACCCTGAGGTGCGCCAGTGGATCCCAGGCGTGGCTGTCCGCTCCGTGCTGGCTGACGATGAGGTCGGGACCGAATGCCGCGGCCAGGGCCGGGACGAGCGCCCGGACCGACGCGAGCCAGGCGTCATCGCCGCTGAGCGGCTCGAACGGCATGTTGACGACGGTCCCGGCCGCGGCCCCCTCGCCCGTCTCGTCGGCCGATCCGGTCCCCGGGAAGAGATAGCGCCCCGACTCGTGGAACGACACCGTCATGACCCCGGGATCGTCGCGGTGGATCGCCTCGACCCCGTCGCCGTGATGGACGTCGAGGTCGACGTACAGGACCCGGAGGCCCGCCCGGCGGGCCGACGAGATCGCCAGGGCCGGGTCGTCGTAGACGCAGAACCCGGACGCCCGGGCCGGCATGGCGTGATGGAGACCGCCGCCCGGGTGGTAGGCGTGCTCGACCTCGCCCCGGAGGATCGCCGCCATGGCCGCCAGCGACCCTCCGGCGACCGCCGCCGCGGCGGCGTGCATGCCACGGAACGGTGGGACATCGCCCCCCGGCGCGATCCCGAACGCCGGTGGGAGGCCGGAATCCGCGCTGAACCGTCGGACGGCCGCCAGGTACGCCTCGGTATGCACGGCGAGCAGCTCATCGTCGGTCGCCGGCTCCGGGGCGAGTCCCGGCTCGGCTCCGACCGCTCGCAGCAGGTCGAGCCCGGGGCCGAAGCGACGAGGAGTGAGCGGATGGTGGGCTCCGAAGTCGTATGTCACCGATCGCGGCCCGAACACGAGCAGCGGGCCTTCGGAGGCTACGGGGCCGACCATGCGTGGCACGATACCCGGCATGGAACGTGTCTACACCACCCCGCGGATCGACAAGCTCGGGGTGCGGCCGGGGGCTCGGGTGGCGATCGTCGGGGTCCCCGACGCCGACCTGCGCGACGAGATCCGGGCGCGGACCCACGACCTGACCGAGGGTGCGCCGCTCTCCGACACCGACATCGTCATCGTCGCCGCCGATTCGCTCGACGAGCTGGACGGTCTTGCCGAGCTCCGCACGAGGATCGTCCCGAACGGTGCGATCTGGGTCGTCTCGCGCAAGGGCAAGTCCGCCACCCTCCGCGACGTCGACGTGATCGCCGCGGCGGGGGCGGTCGGCCTGGTCGACAACAAGGTCGCCAGCTTCTCGGCGACGCACACGGCTCAGCGGCTGGTCATCCCGGTCGCCCAGCGACCTTCCGTCCGGCCCCCCGGCTGAGGCTGTACCATCGGGCCATGCCCGACCTCCTCGTGCTCCTCGTCATCATCCTGATCGTCGTCGTGATCTGGCGCGGCCCGAAGACCATCCCGCTCATCGGGAACATGCTCGGCCGAGGCGTCAAGGAGGCCCGCAAGGAAGCGTCCGAGATCCAGAAGGATCACGACACGACGAGCGGGGGCCAGACCCCACCGGCTCCCCCCGCCTGACCCTTTCGTTCGGTGCCTGCCCGCACCGAACGGCCATCCTCCGACGAGAGCGCCTCGGGCGCGCCGTCTATCCTTCGCGGGTCCCGGGCGAGGATCGTCGACGCGGTCCCCCTGGCGGACCAGGAGGACCGACCCCATGGCCATCGACTCGACCGACCGCCTCACCTCCCGACGGGCGATCCTGACGGCGGCGCTCGGGGGCGCGGCCGCGATCGGCGTCCAGGCACTGGCGACCGCCCCGGGCGTCCGCGCCGTCGACGTCCCGGCCCTGCTCAACGTGTCGAACGCCGCGACGGCCCGGACGACGATCAGCGCGGGGCTCGCCACGGACGCGACCCTCGCCGTCGCCAACACGGATGCGGGGTACGGCGCCCGGATCACCGCCGATCCGACCAACGGGGCCGGCACCGGCGCGTGGGTCGCGGTCGGAGATGCGACCGACGCCTGGGACCTGACCACCTCGCAGCTGACGACCGCCGAGACCGGCGTGTACGGCTATTCGGACACATCGGCGCTCAACGCGGCGGGGGTGTGGGGCGATTCGATCCAGGGCACCGGCGTGGTCGGGACCGGCGACTACGGCGTCCTCGGCGCCTCGGCCGGGGCCGCCGGCGTCTACGCGCAGGGCATCGCGCCGGCCAGGGCCTTGGTGGTCGACGGCTCCGCTCATTTCACGATGAGCGGCAGGATCTCGGTCTACAAGACCAAGACGTCGGCGTCGAAGGCGGTCACCGGGGTGACCTCGGCCAGCCTGGTCTTCGCGGTCCTCGCGACGGCGCGGACGGGGGTCTACGTCCGCGCGGCCGTCGCGTCCGCCGGGAAGGTGACCGTCTACCTCAACAAGGCCCCGGGGTTGTCGACCAACGTCAACTTCGTCGTGCTCGACTGAGGCGGGGACACCATGGATCCGAAGGTCCGCATCCGAGTCCGCCCGGCAGCCGCCACGGCCATCCCCGGGCACGTCCGCGCGCTTCGCGCGGCGCGCGTCCAGTCGATCCTCCTGGCCCGATCGCTCGACCGGCCGAGCCACCTCGAGCGCACTCATCGACTCCAGCGCGTCGAGCGCGTCCTGAGCGATCGCCCCGGTCCGGGCGACCGCTGACCGTCGCCGCCGCGGCGGCGTGCGCTATGCTCGCCGCCCGATGACGACCCTCGACGAGCTCCTCTTCCGCCCGGGCCCCGGTCCGCATCGGACCACCCTGACGATCGACGGACAGGCGGTCGAGACGCTGGCGGACCTGCCGCCCGAACGTGGCGGGCTGCTGTTCGTCGGCCTCAACCCATCACCGGTCAGCGTCACCGCCGGCCACTACCACCAGGGCAACCTCGGCCGCCGGTTCTGGTCGCGCCTCGGGCGGGTCGGGATCGTCCCGGCCGACACCCCGGTCGAGGCGGCCGACGACGCGCTCGTCGCCGCCGGTCACGGGATCACCGACCTGATCAAGCGGCCCACCCCGCGCGACACGGCGACGGATGAGGAGCTGACCGGCGGGGTCGGCGCCCTGTGGCAGAAGATCGCCCTATGGCGGCCGGGCGCCGTCGTCTTCATCTACAAGCGAGCCGCGACGGTCTCCGCGGGTCGCGCCCTGACCGAAGCGTGGGGCCAGCTCGACGGCGTCGCGATGGGCGGCCGACCCTGCTTCCTGATGCCCGGACCGTACGCTCCGACCGAGGATGTCGACGAGGGCCTCAATCTGCTCCGGAACCTGGCCCGAGCCCTCGCCGACTGAGCCGTTCGTCAGCGGGTGCTGCCGATGCGTGCGGGCGACGGGCGGTCGCCGGCGCCCGGTCGCTGCGCCACGGCCGACCGAACCACCGCGCGACGAGGGCGCCCGGTCGCTGCGCCACGGCCGACCGAACCACCGCGCGAGGGGTGCCCGGTCGCTGCGCCACGGCTGACCGAACCACCGCGAGGGCTAGTACGGGCATGACTACCGACCGGCTCGGAGGCACCTGCCCGCCGGCGGTCCGACCGAATACGGGCTGGGATAGAACGGCCATTGGTATCGCATGCGCTAAGTCCCGATCCGAGCGCCTTCGACCCGGCCGCGTCCAGCGCGAGACCGCTCCGTAAGAATGCCCGTACTACTGCGGCCGAGAGATGGCGGCGACGGCTTCCTGCGTGGCGGCGCCCACGATCACCGGCCCGGGGCAAGATCACCGGCCCGGGGCACGATCACCGGCCGTTGGCGCGACACCGGACCCTCGCCACGACCTCCGTCCCGGGGCACGATCACCGGCCCGGGCACGATCACTCGGCCGATGGCGCGACCCCGGACCTTCGCCACGACCTCCGTTGCGGAACCAGGAAGCGAAGGCCGCCGGTCTCGCGACCGACGGCCTTCCGCCTCAGGGTCCGACCGGGATCACTCGGGGGGAAGCTCCCGGTAGACGAGATCGATGTCGATGCCCTGGCTCTTCCGGATGGCGCGGGCGCCATAGAAGATGACCAGTCCGATGATGACGATGGCGAGCATGAAGGCCGGGACCCACCACGCGTTGTCCGAGCTCCCGAGCGCGAGCGGCGGGTAGGCCAGGACGGCGTAGACGAGGAAGACCATCACCAGGATCGACAGCGGGGCCACGATCTTGAGGACGGGCAGCCCGGCGAAGGTCACGTTGGCCGGGGACGCCTGGTACAGGTCGGGCCGGCGGCTCGAGAAGACGAAGGCGGCCACCGCGACGATCACGACGCAGACGACGCCGGCCAGGACGCCCAGCGCCAGCCACGTCCCGAAGTCGGTCGACACGATGCTCCAGGCGAGCATCGCGGTGATGATGCCCATGACCAGCAGGATGGCCGGCACGGGCGAGTGCGTCCGCTCATTGACCTCGGCGAACTTCTCGGGCAGGAGCCGGTCGAACGACCAGGCGAAGACCGAGCGGATCGGCATGAACGTGTTGCCGACCATCGCGGGCAGGCTCCAGAACAGGAACGAGCCGACGATGAGCACGGTCAACACCGGGATGTCGGCGACCAGGCTCGCGAGGAGCTGGAAGAAGGCACCCGACGGGATCGCGTAGGCGGTGCTGCCGCTGTTGGCCGCGACGACGAAGTCGAAGCCGACGACGCGGAAGAACAGGATCGCGCCGAGCGAGATGAACACCACGTCGAAGATCAGCGCGCCGAACATGATGCTGAGCTGGCGACCGCGGTTCATCGCGCTCTTCAGCTCGCCGGCGAGGTAGACCGACCACCAGTTCCACATCATGAAGGTCATGACCACGAAGATCGCCGGGACGAGCGAGCCGAGGTCCGTGGTGTCCGGACCGATCCCCGCCTTGTCTCCGATGACGTCCGCCGCGGTCCCGCCGCCGAACGTGGCGTTCAGCGTGTTGAAGTGGGCCTGGAAGTCCGCGTTGTTGCCGAACAGGAGGACGACGAACGCGGCAAGCGTGCCCGCCATGGCGATGACGAAGAACGTGTTCTGCCAGCGGAAGGTCGTCTTGGTGCCGGCGACGAGGATGGCCGTCATCAGGGCGATCATCGCGAAGCCGCCGAGGAAGACCCAGATCTGGTGGTTCTTCTGGTCGCTGAAGTTCTGGCCCCACTCGACCAGCGTCTGGTTCCCGGTCACCGCGCCGATCGACACGAGGACGGGCCCGAGGGCCGACACGGCGAAGTAGCGGGCCCAGAAGGTGGCCCCGATCATCGCCGACAGCGCCGCGCCGAAGTTGCTGATCAGCGCCAGCGGTGGCGACAGGATCCGGCTGACCCAGACGTAGTCGCCGCCGGTCCGCGGCATGCTCGCGGCGAGCAGCGCCATCATGATCAGGACGGGGACGTTCAGGAACAGCGAGATGATCGTGGCCGACACCAGATCGGCCTTCGGGAAGGCGGAATAGGCCCAGAAGAGGCCGAAGGCGAGAGCGGCGCCGACCGGCGCCGAGAAGACCGCGTTGAAGATCGTCGCGTCGAGCGCCGAGGCTTCCCGAACCAGCCCCGTGCTCTGTCGGACGAACAGTTGGCTACCCCCGGTACCGTCGACCTTCGTGGTCAAGGTGGTTCCTCCTCCGTCGCGTCCGCAGTCGCGGCATGAGCGCTTGACAGCGCGGGGCTGCCGCATGGATAGTCGAACACAATCGCACACCTTTCGTCAATCCTTGTTGTGCGTTTCGAGGAACGAACGTGTCGGATGCTGTGAGACGTGCGGAGACGAGCGGTAGCCGTCCGCGGCCGCTCGCGGCCGTCGACCGCCGTCATCGGATCCTCGAGCGCGTCGCCGAGGAGCAGACGATCCACGTCGGAGACCTCGCCCGCGAGTTCGACGTCAGCGAGATGACGATCCGGCGGGACATCCGCCGCCTCGAGCGGGACGGCTTCGTCCGGCAGACCTACGGCGGCGCGACCGCCCACCTGACCCGGGCACTGGACGTCGCCTTCAACGCCCGCGCCCTCCAGCACACCCGCGAGAAGCGCCGGATCGGGATGCGGGCGACCCACCTTCTCGGTGACGCCCGGGTCGTCTTCGTCGGGATCGGCACGACCGCCGAGCAGTTCGCCCGCTTCCTGCCGGTCCGACCGGGCCTGGTCGTGGTGACGGCGTCGCTCCCGACGGCCAGCCTCCTCGGCACCCGCCCGGTCGAGGTCGTGGCGCTGGGCGGGGCCGTCCGGCGCGACGAGCTGACCTGCGTCGGACCGGTCGCCGCCGCGACGCTCGGTCGCTTCCGGTTCGACCTGGCGGTCATCGGCGCCGCCGGGCTCAGCGCGCGGTGGGGCCTGACCGAGGTCGACGACGACGAGGCGGAGATCCAGCGCCTCGCGATCGAGCGATCCGCCCGCGTGCTCGTCATCGCCGACGGGTCGAAGATCGGCGCATCCGCGAACGCGGTCGTGGCCGACGTCGCCTCGATCCAGACGCTCGTCACCGACCGATCCGCCCCCACGCTCGAGCTGACGGCCCTTGCCGCCGCCGGGCTCGAGATCGTCATCGCCGGCCCGAACGACGAGGCCCTGGCCGCCTCGTCGGGTCGGGTCGACCCAGCCTGAGGAGAGAGCATGGACGCACTGGAGCGGATCTTCGGGACGGTCAAGCCGGTCGTCGCCATGCTCCACTTCCCCGGCCTGCCCGGCCGACCGCTGCACGACGTCGCCGCGGGCCAGGGCAAGGCGCTCGACAGCCTCGGGCGCGACCTGGCGATCCTCCAGGAGGCCGGCGTCGACGGCGTCCTGTTCTGCAACGAGGCGGACTATCCCTACCAGCTCAAGGTGGGACCGGAGATCCCGAGCGCCATGGCGGCCACGATCGGCATGCTCCGCAGCGACGTCCGCGTCCCGTTCGGGGTGAACATCCTGTGGGACGCCGATCGCCAGCCTGGCCCTGGCGAGGGCGACCGGGGCGAGCTTCATCCGGGAGGTCCTGACCGGCGTCTACGAGAGCGACCTCGGGATGATCGAGCCGAAGATCGGCGAGATCGCCGGCTACCGGACGATGATCGGGGCGGCCGACGTCGCCCTGTTCGACAACATCCTCCCCGAGTTCGCCAGCGCGATCGGCAGCCGGGGCGTCGCGGAGCGGGCCAAGGGCGCCGCGTTCCTCGGGATGGATGCCGTCCTCATCAGCGGTCCGGCCGCCGGGGTGTCGTTCGCGATGAGCGACCTGCGCACGGCCAAGGAGGCGATCCCAGGGACGCCGGTGATCGCCAACACGGGCGTCCGGGCCGAGCGGATCGAGGAGATCTTCGGGGTGGCCGACGGCGCGATCGTCGGGACGAGCCTCAAGGTCGACGGGGTGACCTGGAACGCGGTCGACCGCGACCGGGCGATGCGCCTGATGGACGCGGCCCGGGCGGTCCGCTCGCGCGCGGTCGGCGCCTGACCGGAGATGGGCAAGAAGACCAAGGTCTACTTCGCGACGGACCTCCACGGGTCGAGCAAGTGCTTCCGGAAGTTCGTCAACGCCGGGACGGCCTACGGGGTCGACGTCCTCGTCCTCGGCGGCGACATCGCCGGGAAGGCGCTCCAGACGATCGTCCGCGGCAGCGACGGCCGATACCGCTGCTCGTTCATCGGGACGAGCTACGACGTCGAGGCAGGGCCCGAGCTCGAGGCGCTCGAGAAGCTCATCGCCGATCACGGCTACTACCCGTACCGGGCGGAGGCCGGCGAGCTCGACGCCCGGAAGGCCGACGGATCGCTCGATGCGCTGTTCGTCAGCCTGATGCACGCGCGGCTCACCGAGTGGCTGAACCTGGCCGACGAGCGCCTCCGCCCGACCGGCAAGCGGCTGTACTTCATGCTCGGCAACGACGACCCGGCCGAGCTGCGATCGCTCCTCGACGAAGCGCCGTGGGGCGTCCACGACGAGGGGCGGGTCGTCATGATCGACGACGACCACGAGATGATCTCGCTCGGCTACTCCAACATCACCCCCTGGCACAGCCACCGCGAGATGACCGAGGACGGGCTGGCCGCGGCGATCGGCGACATGGCGGCCAAGCTGCAGGCGCCGGAGCGGGCCATCGTCAACGTCCACGTCCCGCCGTTCGGCAGCGGCCTCGACGAGGCGCCCGTCCTCGATGCGAACCTGACCGTCCAGACCTCGGTCGGCCAGGTCAAGTTCGCGCCGGTCGGGAGCACCGCGGTCCGCGACGCGCTGCTGTCGATCCAGCCGCTGCTCGGCCTGCACGGACACATCCACGAGTCGGGCGGCATCCGGCGACTGGGCCGGACGATCGCCATCAATCCGGGCTCGGACTACGGGACCGGCGTGCTGAACGGAGCGATCATGACCCTCGAGCGCGACAAGGTCGCGGCCCACCAGCTCGTCCGGGGCTGACATGACCCGAGCCCGGCCCGAGGGACTGCTCGTCGCGATCGACGTCGGCACGTCCGGCGCGCGAGCCGCCGCGCTGGACCTCGACGGTCGACGCATCCTGGAGGCGCGCCGGAGCTACCCGACGGCCGCCCCACGACCCGGGTGGGCGGAGCAGGACGCGCGGTCATGGCGATCCGCATCGGTCGGAGCGCTGGCCGATCTCGTCGGCCGTCTCGAGACCGAGGGTCTCGGTCGCGCCGGCGACGTCCGTGCGATCGGGCTGACCGGCCAATGCCCGTCGGTCGTCCTGGTCGATCGACGCGGTCGACCGGTGACGAGCGGACTGATCTACCGCGACAACCGAGCGGTCGCCGAGGCCACGGCCATGCGCGAGCGCTTCGGTGACGAGGCGATCCACGCCCGGACCGGTCACCTGCCGTCGAGCTTCCACATCGCCCCGAAGCTGCTCTGGTTGCGCGAGCACCAGCCGGCCGCCTTCGCCCGGGCGGCGCTCGCCCTCCAGCCGCGCGACCTGGTCGCCCTCCACCTGACGGGCGTCGCCGCGACCGACGGGACGCACGCCGGGGCGACGCTCGTCTACGACCTGCGCGCCGGCGCGTGGGACCCTCGGATGCTCGACGACCTCGGCCTGGACCGGTCGCTGTTCCCGGAGATCCGGGCCTCGGGCGCCGTCATCGGTGGGCTGCGGGCGGCCGTGGCTGCGCGGGTCGGCCTGCCGGTCGATCTGCCGGTGATCATCGGCGGGGCGGACAGCCAGGCCTGCGCGCTCGGGGCGGGAGTGATCGCACCTGGACCGGTGAGCGAGATGGCCGGTTCGTCGACGTGTCTCAACGCGGCCGTCCGCGAACCGCTCGACGTCCTCGCCGTGACCCACTACCCGCACGTCATCCCGGGTCCGTTCACGACCGAGACCGGGATCAACACGACGGGAGCCGCGGTGGCCTGGCTCGCCGGCCTGGCCTACGCCGGTCGGTCCGGGAGGCCGACGGCGGCCGACTACGCCCGCCTCGACGCCGAAGCCGGGGGGATCCCCCCGGGAGCGGATGGTGTCGTCGCCCTGCCCGTCCTCGGCGACGGCGAGCGGACGGATCCCGACCTGCGCGGTGCCTTCGCCGGATTGTCGCTCCGTCACGGCCGGGCGGTGCTGGCGCGGGCGGTCCTCGAGGGCGTGGCGTTCGCCATCGCCGACCAGCTCGAGCTCCTTCGCCGGGGCGGTGCGCCGGTCACCGAGCTGCGCGTGTCGGGTGGCGACGCCCGCCTCGGGACCTGGACGCGGATCAAGGCCGACGTGCTGGGCATCCCGGTCCGGACGGTCCCCGGCGACGCCGCCGTCACCGGGGTCGCGATGCTGGCCGGTCTCGGCGCCGGGATCTACCGCGACCCCGCCGAGGCGATCGCCCGCTGCACCCGGACCGAACCGCCGATCGAGCCCGACGCCGGCGTTCGACCGGCCTACGACGAGGCGCTGGGCACGTATCGCAGGCTGGCCGCCTCCGGGGCGGTCCGGGGAGGGTGACGATGGACGTCCGACTCGGGATCAACACCTGTTTCGCGGTCAAGCGCTGGCCGCTCGCCGACGACTGGATCCCGATCGTCCGGGAACGGCTGGGCCTGTCGCTCGTCCAGCACTCGTTCGACCTGGTGCCGGCAGGCTCGAGCGCGGAGGATGCCTCAGCCCTGGCCCGGGCGGCGACCGCGGCGGGCATCGAGATCCATTCGACGTTCACCGGTCTGGCGGCCTATTCGGACAACCTGCTCCTGGGACCCGACCCGGCCGGACGCGCTGCCGCGGCGAGCTGGTTCCGCTGGGCCATCGACTGGACCGCCGCGGTGGGCGGCGTGGCGACCGGCGGTCATGTCGGCGCCTTCAGCGTCGCCGGACTGGACGTCGCCGGCGCGACGCGCGGATCGGTGGGCGGAGCTGCAGGCGTCGCTCCGCGAGCTCTCGGGCGCCGCGTCCCGCGCTGGGCTCGAGTACCTCATGGTCGAGAACCTCGCCGCCGCGCGCGAGCCGTCAACGATGGCGATGATCCGCGATCTGCTGACCAGCGGCGACGACGGAAGCGTGCCGGTCCGGCTCTGCCTCGACGTCGGTCATATGTGCGTGCCGGGGTCGACCGGTCCGGACCGCGATCCGTACGCCTGGCTGGTCGAGCTCGGTTGGGCGGCTCCCGTCGTGCAGCTCCAGCAATCCGACGCCGATGGCGACCACCACTGGCCGTTCACGGCGGAACGCAACGCCGCCGGAAGGATCGATGCCGACCGGGTCCTGGCCGCGCTCGAGGCCGGCGGCGTCGAGACGACGGCGCTCGTCCTCGAGGTCATCCCGGCGTTCGAGCAGGACGATGACGCGGTCCTCGACGACCTGGTCGCCTCGGTCGAGTACTGGCGTGAGGCGCTCGTCCGCAACGGCCTCGGCGAGGGCTGAGGGTCCCGGCGAGGGCTGAGGGTCCCGGCGAGGGCTTACGGCCGCGCGAGGGCGGGCGAACGCTCGCGGAGCGCCTCGCTAGCGGCGCGCCTCCTCGGGCGTCTCGTACCAGCGGACCCGCTCGCCGACGCGGGCGCGCGCCTTCCAGCCCAGCGACTTCGGGGCCGCCTCGAGGTCCGCGAGCAGGGCCGCGACCTGGGCGTCGACGGCGAACGGCGGGTCGGGGATCGGCGTGGTCGCCCACTGCTCGGCGACCGCCCGGAGGTTGCGTTCGACCGTGTGGCAGAAGCCCCAGTCCGAACCGAGGACGGACCGGAGGCGGACCAGGTCGATCGGCGCCGGCGTCCCGTCGGCTCCGACCGCGGCCGAGGGCCGACCGACGGCGGCGAGCGGGTGGTCGGCCAGCAGGCAGATCGCATCGCCGAGGTCCTTCCGGTTCGTCTCCCAGATCTGGAGCTTGGTGAGCAGCAGGTCAGCGAGGTCGAGGGTCGGCCCGTCGGTCGCGAGGCGGCCCTTGAGGTCGAGGGTGTGGGACATCTCCAGCCGATCGATCACGATGTCGACCGACCAGCGGCCGTCCGGCGCCGAGTAGACCAGCCGCTGCGCGCCGTGGATCGCGTTGAACAGCTTGTCCCCCACGTAGCCGGCGCCGTCGAGCAAGCGCCGGAGCGCCGAGACGTCCTTGTCGTGCGCCACGAGGTCGAAGTCCCGATAGGTCCGCTCGTACGGCGGTCGTGAGGCCGTCGGCGACTGGATCCGGATCGCCAGACCGCCCATCAGTCGGACCCGAAGACCGCCGTCGATCACCGAGCGCATCAGCCGGAGGGCCTCCGCCTCGACCTCGGCGGCGGAGGCAGACGGCAGTCCCTCCGTCGTGGGTGCGTCGGCTGGCGGCGCATCCGTGTGCGAACCGTCCGGCGGCGCGTCCACCGGCGGTTCGTCCGGGGGCGGTTCGTCGGGCGGCAGGCTCATGGCGCGTCAGTCTAACGACCGGCCAGGATGACCGGGGGATCCGCCAGGATCGCGGGTCCGTGGCCGGGCACGAACCGGCGGACGGTCCCCGCGCCGACCAGCGTCCGGATCCGCTCGACGGTCAGCGCCTGCGCCGCCGCATCGCCCTCGGGCGGCAGGACGAGTGTCGGGCGGTCGGTGAGCGCATCGCCGGTCAGGAGGGTCCCGTCCGGCCGGAGGAACGCCAGGTGGTCGGGTCGATGGCCGGGCGTCGACAGCGCGGTGAGCCCACCGTCCCCGTACCCGACGGTCGACCCGTCCTCGATCTCCGAGGCGGTCCACGACAGCGATGCCGCGCCACCGGGTCCCACGACGACCGGCGCGCTCGTCCGTTCGGACAACTCGGCCGAGCCGGCAGCGTGCCCGGGATCGACGTGGGTCAGGGCGATCGCGACGATCCGACCGCCACCGGCCGTTACGGTCGCTTCGATCGCGTCGAGGACCGCCTCGTCCGGGTCGCCCGGGTCGACGACGACCACCGCTGCGCCGCCCGACCAGGACGGTATTCACGGGCCGGCCGTCCGGGCCGAACGTGGTCCGACCGGTCAGGACGGCGAGGGTGGGCTCGACCCGCTCGACCCGGATCGGCAGGTCGGGGCCGCGGGCGAGCCCGGCCCGGACGTCGGCGAACGACCCGGCGCGTTCGAGCCGTTGGAGCGTGGTCGACGTCGGCGGCCACATCGCGATGGTCCCGTCCGCCATGGCCGTCAGGGCCGCCCGCGGGGTCAGCCAGGCGTGGTCGACGACCTCGCGCGGGTCGGGGACGAGCACCGCGTCGGGGGGCAGCTCGGCGACATAGAACCTGGCATCGAACCGGCGCGGATAGGCGCGAGGAGTGATCCAGCGGGCGATCTCGACGAGGTCGGCAGTGGCCAGGGACAGGTCGAGCCGCGTCACCAGCCCAGCGAAGTCCCCGTCGGGATCCCGCCGGCCGCGCGACCCGGCTCCCGGGGCACCGGGTCCGGCCGCCGCACCGGGCCGGGCGAGCAGCACCCCGACCTCCTCCCACGTCTCGCGGATCGCTGCGATCCGATGCGCCACCCGGAACGCCGGATCGTCGCGCGGACCGCTCGCCCGGCCCACCATCGTCGGATCGGCGTCCCCCGGCTCGACCCGGCCGCCCGGGAAGACATGGAGCCCGGCCGCGAACGCCATCGAATCCGGGCGCCGGGTCAGCAGGACCTCGAGGCCGCCGGCGCCCGGCCGGACGAGGACGATCGTCGCCGCGGATCGCGGCTCGACGGGCGGCTCCGTGGCGTCGGCCGGGCGGCGGTCCATCCGCCGGTCAGCCGGCTCGGTCGGCGGGCGACGGACCGTCGGGCGGCGACTCCGGCTCGAGGTCGAGCTCGAACCCGAGCAGCTCGATCCCGGGCTCCGGTTCCCAGTCGCGCTCGGGAGCGCGTCGGAAGCCCATCCGCTGGTACAGCCGCTGCGCTGCGGTCATCCGCGGCCGGGTCAGCAGGACGATCCGCGAGCGACCCTCCGCGCGGGCCCGATCGATGCAGGCCCGGACCAGCGCGCGCCCGGCGCCGCGACCCTGGCCGCCGGCAGGATCCACCGCGAGCATCCGGAACCCGGCCTCTCCCTCGCCTTCGGACTCCGACCACGGCGTGCCCGGACCGGGGACGTAGGTCACGCCACCGAGGACCCGGCCGTCGTCGTCGACCGCGACCAGGACCGGACAGCTGGCGGCCCGCAGCGCGACGTCGCGGACGACGTCCAGGTATCCGTCGTGACCGTCCTCTCCGACGGTCAGGTAGGCCGCGACGGTGATCGCCCCGAGCGCGTCGTACTCGTCCGGCCGGATCTCGCGGACGGCGACCGTCATCGGCCGGTCGACGGCAGGCGGAGCTCGACGTTGCCGCAGGCACGACAGGCGCGCACCTCGAACGGGAGCATGTCCTCGCCGACCTCGGCCCACTCGCCGAACAGGAGCTTCCAGCCCCCGGTGGTGCCGCCCGTTCGGAACTGATGGACACCGAGTGACTCGAGTGGGGCGTTGCATCGGAGACAGCCTGCGTTTGAGACCGGCCGCTCGCCGGACAGATCGGTCATGGGCTCACCTCATTCGAGCAGCAGCGCCGCCAGCGCCTCCGGCTCGGTCACCGGCTGGCGGCAGGCGAAGTCGCGACAGACGTAGGCGGTCGGCAGGCCCGCGAGGCGGAAGCGGGAGCCGAGCAATTCGATCGTGCTGGTCTCCGGATCGGCGGCGCAGGCGACGACCGTGTGCGGCCGGTAGCCGGCCCGCGCCGGACGGACCAGCCGCGCCGTCGCCTCGTCTCCGGGGTCGCCGACGACCGCGACCTCGACCACGTCGGCGAGGGCGAGGTCGAGCGCGATCAGCCACTGCCCGAACCCGCCCGGGTACCGGGCGAGCACCGCCGAGACCTGCCCGATGGCTCGCTCAGCGGCGGCCACGTAGCGGCCCTCGCCGGTCAAGGCGGCCAGCTCGAGCAGCACCGTGACGGCCATCGCGTTCCCCGACGGGACCGCGTTGTCCTGGAGGTCCTTCGGTCGGGTGACGAGGGTCTCGTGGCGGTCACCCGTGTCGAAGAACCCGCCGGCCGGGTCGGCGAACTCGGCCAGGATCGTGTCGGCCAGGCTCCGCGCCGCCACGAACCAGCGCTCGTCGAAGGTCGCGCCGTACACGGCGAACAGGCCATCGGCGAGGCAGGCGTAGTCCTCGAGGACGCCGTCGGCCGAGGCGCGCCCGTCCTTCCAGCTCCGGCGCAGGCGCCCGTCCGGCCCGCGGAGGTTGACCAGGAGCGTGTCGGCGGCGGTCGTGGCCAGCTCGAGGTAGCGCACCGCGAGGGCGGCGTCGCCGGCATCGCCGGTGGCCTGGAGAGCGGCGGCCGCGTCCCCCAATGCCCCGAGCGCCAGGCCGTTCCAGCCGGCGAGCGCCTTGTCGTCCCGGGCCGGCTGCGGCCGCTGGGCGCGGACCGCCAGGAGCGTCTCGCGGGCGGTCCCCAGGCGCCGGGCGACCTCATCGGCGGGCGTACCGGTCATCGCCGCGAGCTCAGCGTCCGAGCGGACCCGACGCAGGATCGTCCGGTCCTCCCAGTTGCCGGCCTCGGTCACGTCGTATGCCGCGCCGAACAGCGCCGAACCGTCGGGACCGAGGATCCGCCGGATCTCCTCGGCCGTCCACACGAAGGTCGCCCCCTCGTCACCGTCCGTGTCGGCATCCTGGCTCGCCGCGAATGCTCCGTCCGCCGTGAGCAACTCGCGGGCCATGTAGTCGAGCGTGCCCAGGGCCACCCCGCGGTAGCGCCCGTCGCCGGTCAGCTGCCAGGCATGCAGGTAGACCCGGGCCAGCTGTGCGTTGTCATAGAGCATCTGCTCGAAGTGCGGGACGAGCCAGATCGCGTCGGTCGCGTAGCGGTGGAAGCCGCCGCCGAGCTGGTCGTGGATCCCTCCGTCGGCCATCGCGTCGAGCGTCCGTCGGGCCATCGCCAGCGATCGGCCGTCATCGTCGCCCGAGGCGGCGCGACGGAGCAGGAACTCGATGGTCATCGGCTGCGGGAACTTCGGGGCGGCACCCCAGCCGCCGTGCCGCGGGTCGAACGTCCGCTCGAGAGCGGCGACCGCCGCGTCGAGCACCGTCCGGTCGGGCAGGCCATGGGCGGGGGCGTCGGCCGGGCCGCCGGTCGCGCCGAACCGCGACGCGTCGGCGATCGCCGCCACGATCGCCCCGCCGGACCGCTCGACCTCGTCGCGCTGCTCGCGGTACGCGCGGGCGACGCCCTCGAGGACCTGGCGGAACGCCGGCATCCCATGGCGCGGCGAGTCCGGGAAGTACGTGCCGCCGTAGAACGGCCGTCCGTCCGGGGTCAGGAAGACGCTCATCGGCCAGCCACCGCTCCCGGTCATCGCCTGGACCGCGGCCATGTAGACCTGGTCGAGGTCCGGCCGCTCCTCGCGGTCGACCTTGATCGGCACGAAGTCGCGGTTCAGGTCGGCGGCGGTCGCCTCGTCCTCGAACGACTCGCGCTCCATGACATGGCACCAGTGGCAGGCCGCGTAGCCGATCGACAGGAAGATCGGCTTGTCCTCCGTTCGCGCCCGGGTGAGCGCCTCCTCGCCCCACGGATACCAGTCCACGGGGTTGTGGGCGTGCTGGAGGAGGTACGGACTCGTCTCGCCGGCGAGCCGATTGGTGGGCATGCCGCGATGGTAGCAATGCGGGGCGGCGCGACCCGTATCATCCCGCGCATGACCGCCCTGTCGGCGCTGCCTCGGACCCTCGGGCGGACCACCTCGATCCTGCTCGTCGTCGCCGGCGGGCTCACCCTCATCACCGCCGTCCTCCAGCTGGCCGGGGCGCCGCACGGGCTCGTCTTCGTCGTGTCGGCGATCGCGCTGGCGGGCCTGGCCGGGCTCATCGGCTCGGGGACGGACCAGCTGGGTCACCGCCTCGGCCCGGGCAAGACCGGCGTCCTCCAGTCCGCGCTGGGCAACCTGCCCGAGCTGTTCATCTCGATCTTCGCCCTCCAGGCCGGTCTCGTCGTCGTGGTCCAGACGGCTCTGGTCGGGTCGATCCTGGCCAACAGCCTGCTCGTCCTGGGCCTCGCCTTCTTCTTCGGCGGGCGGGCCAACGGCGTCCTGCGGTTCGGCGCCGAGCCGGTCCGGATGATCGCCGTCCTGCTCGTCCTGGCGGTGGCGGCCCTGGCGATCCCGACCCTCGCGACGGCGCCGGGCGCACCCGACGCCGGCCATGCCCAGGAGCTGAGCGTGTTCACCGCGCTCGTCCTGCTCGCCCTGTTCGCCGCCTCGATCCCGTTCTCGATCTCGGGCGGGCCGGGCGCCAGTGCGATCGAGGCACCCGTCGACGAGGTCTGGCCGTTGCCGCTCGCGATCGGCCTGCTGGCGTTGTCGGCCGCGGGTGCGGCGCTCGTGTCCGACTGGTTCGTGGCCGCCCTCGTGCCGTCGCTCGCATCGCTCGGCATCTCCGAGGAGTTCGCCGGGCTGGTCGTCGTGGCCATCGCCGGCAACGCGGTCGAGAACGTGGTCGGGGTCCAGTTCGCGATCAAGAACAAGGTCGACCTGGCGGCGAGCCTCATCCTGAACTCGAGCCTCCAGATCGCCCTGGCCCTGACCCCGGCGCTCGTCATCATCTCGATGCTCATCGGCGGCCCGCCGCTGACCCTCGTGCTGACCCCGCTCCTGCTCGGATCGCTCGGCCTGGCCGTCATCCTCGGCGCGCTCATCGTGTTCGACGGTGAGGCGACCTGGCTCGAGGGCCTCGCCCTCGTCGCCCTGTACCTGATCATCGCCGCCAGCGTCTGGTACGGCCCGAGGATCGCCGCCTGACGACAGGCCGTCCCAGGCCCGGCGCGGTCGGCGAGCACCCACGGCAGCGGCCCGCCGCCCGGCGGCACCTCGACGACGACGACCGGCGTCGGTCGGAACCCCGGCGCGGGTAGGCTTGGCGCGATGGATCAGCCGAGGCAGCCCGCGCTGCGCACCGCCCTGGACGAGTGGCGGATCTTCCTCGGCAAGCGCTATCGGCGCTACCTCGGGATCGGCATGGGGCAGGCGGCCGTTTCGGCCCTGGCCGGCGATGGGCTGACCGTCCCGCTCCTGCTCGTGCTCGGTGCCTCGCCGGCGGTGGCGACCGTCATCGGCGTCCTGCCGTTCGCGTTCTCGGCGGCCCAGCTGCTCGTCCCGCGCCTCCTTCGTCGGTTCGACGGCAACCTGCGCGGCGTGACCCTGGCCATCCTGCTGGTCGGCGAGACCCGCGGGTTCATCCTGGCGGTCCTGACCTTCCTGGTCTGGGCCAAGGTCCTGCCCGCGTCGGTCGCGGTGGTGGCCATCGGTGCGGTCATGACGATGGCCGGCGCCGCGACGACGATCGGCGGCACGAACCTCCTCGCCTGGTTCGGGGCGATCATGCCCGACGGCGAGCGGCGGTTCGTCGCGCCGAGGGTGATGGGCACCAACCTGGGTCTCGGCGCCTTCCTCCTGCTGCCCGTCGCCATCCTCGTCCAGCTCACCGAGTCACGGGTCGGGGTGCTGGTCTATGCCGCGGTCTTCGTCGTGGCGGGGGTCGCCGGGGTCGCCGAGCTGCTGGTCGTCCGTCGCCTCCCGAAGCCCGGCCGGGTCCGGGTGGCGGAACCGCGTCTCCCCGACCCGGTCGTGGACCCCGCCACCGGCCGGCCGACGCCGCCGGCCAAGGGACCCGGGCCTCGCGAGCTCGACCGGTTCCTGCGCTCGATCACCCTGGCCGCGTTCGGCGCCGGGTTCGGTCCGTACCTGTCGATCTACGCCATCAGCGTCCTGCACCTCCCGCCGGCCTTCGCGATCCTGCTCGCGGCGCTCGCGTCCGGGGCGTCGCTCGTCGCGGCGACGCTGGTCGGCGGGATGCTCAGTCGAGGCTCGGCGTCGAGGACCCTGCGGCTGTCGTTCCTGCTGCGCGGCGGGTCGATGATCTTCGGGCTGCTGGCCTTCCCGCAGAACCCGCTGGCGTGGCTGGTCATCTGCGTCGTGGCGGTGGTCGCCAGCGCCGGAGCCGCAGCCGGCAGCCTGTCGTCCAACGAGCGCCTGATGCGGATCACCCACGGCCCGGACGTCATCCGGGCACAGGGTCGGTTCGTCGCCGGGACCGCGATGGGCGTCACCGCCGGACAGCTGTCCAACGCCGCCATCCTGGCGATCCTGCCGCTGGGCTACCCTGCCTTCGCCATCCTGTTCACGGTGTCCGGGCTGACCCGCTTCTTCACGGCTTCCCGCGCCGACGTCTCGGCGACCTGGTCGTCGAGCACGATGCCCTACCGGATCGACGACCTCCAGGACCACTGAGGCGGGCCGTCGCACCTCGAGACGAGCAGCGCGCGGCGCTGCGAAGGCGTCGTCAGCGGAGGCGACGGTAGGAGCTCTCGGCACGGCGGACCACTCGCTCGATGCGAACCACTCGAGCCCCGTCATCGATCATGTACACGATCCGCAGGTCC
The DNA here is from genome assembly GCA_963781845.1 of uncultured Chloroflexia bacterium. GTDB lineage: Bacteria > Chloroflexota > Limnocylindria > Limnocylindrales > CSP1-4 > Chersky-267. Next base: position 122,302 of record CAWAHN010000017.1, read on the forward strand.
CCGACCCTGATCCGCCAGAAGTCGGCCCCGACGAGTCGCTTGACCCCCGGCGGCCGAGGGTCTGATGCGAGCGCTCGTAGCGGCATGCGCACCCTGGCAGCGACATCGGCTGGGAGCCGATCCATCTCCCTTCGTGCAGCGGTCGTGACCACGACCCGGTACGCCGAGCGGGCGGTCACCCCTTGCGCGCGCCGTACTTCGCGCGGTCCTCGGCGACCCTCTGTCTGAAGTATTCGTCGATGTCGATCCCACCGCCGTCGCGCTGGTACTCGACTTCGGCTGCCGTGGCCGCGGCGATGTCCTCGGCGTCCTCGATCGCCTCCAGCCAGGCCTCAAGCGCCTCATCGGCGATGTCGCGGACCGTTCGGTCCTGACGGGCGGCCTCGACCTTGATCGCGCGATACAGGTCGTCCTTGATGTCGAGCGTGACTTTCATGGTGCCATCTTCCCAGCTTCCCATCTAGATGGCAAGATGGTCGATCGAGGGCGGCGCCCTCCCGCCGCCCTCCGGCTATCGTTGACGAACGATGACGACCATCCGGGCGGTCCCCGGCTTCCTCCCCTCCACCGCGGGGTTCCACTTCGCCAATCAGTGGCCGCATGGCCCGGCCATCCGGCTGGCTGCGCGGGTCCCCGGGCCTGTCCCGGTCGAGCTCGAGCTGCGGATCGGCGACACGGCCAACGGTCTGTGCGGCGGGATGGCGCTGGCCACGATCGACCGCTGGCTGCGCGGCGAGCCTCCGCCGCCCGACCTGGTCCCGCCGCCCGAGGGCTCGGAGCTGTTCCGGGAGATCGTCCGCCGCCAGATCGACAGCCTCGGCTGGGGCCTGGCCGTCGCCCGGTTCTGGCGGTCGGGTGCGGCGGGCGCGTCGGCCCGCGCGAGGCTCGCGGTCCGCGACGCGTGGCCGGCCGTCCGTCGGGAGGTCGACGCCGGACGGCCGGTGGCGCTCGGGCTCACGCACGTGGCGTCGGCAGATCCGCGGAACCTCATCGGCGATCACCAGGTGGTCGTCCACGGCTATGAGCTCGACGCGGCCGCCGGGACCGTCGTCCTGTGGGTCTACGACCCGAACCATCCCGACGACGACGCGATCCGGCTTCGACTCAGCCTGGGCGGTGCCGGTGGGCCGCTGGCGTTCGACTACGTCGAGGGGGAGGCACCGGTGCTCGGCCTCGTCCGGCTGTGATCCCGGTGCGGTAGCGGGTCGAACCGCCACCGAGGGTGCGCCCGGCGGCCGCGGAAGCCCTAGTTCGACGACCCGGGGATCGCGGGAGTGCGGCTCGATCCGCCGGTCGCGGCGGCGGGCGCGGCCGTCGCGGCGGCCGCCTGCACCTCCGCCGCACGCGATCCGAGCAATCCCCAGCGCCAGGCGAAGACGCCGGCCACCAGCGCGATGACGATCGCGGCCAGGCCCCCGAGCAGGACCGCGGTCGCCGCCCCGAAGGCCCCGGCGAGCGCCCCGAACAGCAGGCCGCCGATGGGGGTCGAGCCGGCGAACACGGTCGTGTAGACGGCCATGACCCGACCGCGGAGGCCGTCCGGGACCGACAGCTGGATCGACGTGTTGGCGGTCATCGCCATGGCGATCCCGCCGGCGCCGATCCCGAACATGCAGAGCATGGACAGCGGCATCGAGCGCGAGTACGCCAGGGCGACCTCGAGGGCGCCGAGGACGAGCGCGCCGCCGATCAGCATTCGCTCGCTCGGACGACCGAGGAAGGCGATCGACAGGGCCGCCGCCAATGAGCCGACACCGGACGCCGCCATGAGGAAGCCGTAGCCGGCAGCGTCGCTGCCGAGCACATCCCGGGCGAGTGCCGGGATGACGATCGTGAAGTTCATCCCGACCAGCGACACCAGCCCGACGACGCTGACCGCGAGCAGGACGATATGGGTCCGCCTGACGTAGCCGAGCCCCTCGCCGAGGTTGGCGAACACGGCCCGAACGGTCTTGGGCATGATCATCGGCGTGGCCGGGTGGAGGTCGGCCGGGCGCATCGACAGCAGGCTGGCCAGCACGGCGATGAACGACAGGCCGTTGATGAAGAAGGCGATCGAGATGTCGAACAGGCCGATCGTCAGACCGGCGACCGCAGGCCCGACGATGCGGGCGGCATTGAAGATCGCCGAGTTGAGGGCGACCGCGTTGCCGATGTCCTCGCGACCGACCATCTCGAACACGAACGACTGTCGGGTCGGCATGTCGACGGCGTTGGTGCAGCCGAGCAGGAACGCCAGCACGATGATCTCCCAGACCTGGACCGTGCCGGTGGCGGTGAGTGCGGCGAGGATGAACGCCAGGCTCATCGCGCTCGACTGGGTGGCGATCAGCGTCCGGCGCTTCGGCAGGCTGTCCGCGACGATCCCGCCGAACAGCCCGAAGACCATCACCGGCAGGAACTGGGCGGCCGCGACGACCCCGAGCATGAACGGGTCGTTGGTCATCGTCAGGACCAGCCAGGCCTGGGCGACCGACTGCATCCAGGTCCCGACCAGCGAGATGAGCTGGCCCGACCAGAACAGCCGGAAATTGCGATGGCGCAGGGCGCGCAGGCCGGCCAGCCCGACGACCGTCTTGCCCGGACTCATCGCGGCGCCCGTCGGCGGGTCGGCGACGGGTCGTCGCGGGTGACGTGGACGTGGGTCGGCGGCTGGCCGTGGGGGTGGTCGGCGTGGGCCGCCCGGGCGTGCTCGGCCGCCGCCTCGGTGTCACCGGCCAGCTCGGCCTCGATCTCGGCCAGGTGCTCGCTCAGGTGGTCCTGGCGATGGGTCGCGTCGGCGATCATCGCCTCGAGCCGATCGGCCTTGGCGCGCAGCGTGGCGACCTGGCGGTCGACCCGGGCGAGGGCGTCGTGGATGATCGTCCGCCGCTCGTTCAGGTCGTGCGTCTCGCGGAACCGCGCGCGATTGCGGGCCCGCGCGGTCTCGTCCTCGAGCAGCTGGGCGATCTCCGCCAGACTGAACCCGGCGTCGTCCCGGAGCCCCTTGATGTAGCGGAGTCGGTCGAGGTCGTCGGCGTCGTACAGCCGGTAGTCGCCTTCGGACCGGGCCGCGGGCTCGAGCAGCCCGATCTCCTCGTAGTAGCGGATCGAGCGGGTCGTCAGGCCGAGCTCGGCCGCGACCTTCTGGATCCGGAAGAGACCGGCGGCCGCGGGCTCGACATCGGGGGGCTCGAGGGTCGCGCCGGCTGGCTCCAGGGCATGGACGGGCTCGCTCATCTCCCCCCGACCCTACCACACATTGACGTTTACGTAAAGGTTACGCTTCAGCGCAACACGGGCCGCGGGAGGGCGTCGGGTCTTATGGCACTTGGCGACGGTCCGGGTGCGGTGGCAGGCTTAGATCCCTGGGGGCACCCATGCGAAAGCGCGGCTTGATCGGGATCGGGGTCGTCGTCGTGGTGGTCGCCGGCATCGGCTACCTCGGCTATGTCGGCGCGGAGGGCTCGCGGCGACTCGTCGCCGACGCCCCTGCGCGCGGGGACTGCCGCACGCCGGACGTGCAGTTCGGCTGGACGTACGAGGCGATCAACTACGACATCGCGGATGACGCCGCGCTCAAGGCACGCAACCCCGACCTGACGAACTGCGCCTACCTGGGCACGAAGGCGGGCGATGCGGTCGTCACCGACGACGGCATCCGCATCGCGGGTTGGTACGTGCCGGCCGGCAACGGGTCCGGGCCGACCGCGCCGACGGTCGTGCTGGTCCACGGCTTCCAGGCCTCGAAGAGCGGCGTCCTCAAGTACGGCGAGGGTCTCCACGACACGTTCAACCTCGTCGCCTTCGACCTGCGCCACTTCGGGCGGAGCACCGGCGACCAGACCACCGCCGGCGTCCTTGAACAGAAGGACCTGCGAGCGATCATCGACTGGCTGGAGCGGACCAAGCACCCGACGCATGTCGGCGTCCTCGGCAACTCGCTCGGGGCAGCGACCGCCCTCCTCGAGGCCACGAGCGACTCGCGGGTCGAGGCGCTCGTGCTGGACTCGATGCACACCCGCCTCAAGTACCAGGTCGAGGCCCGCCTCCAGCAGGCCGGTCATCCGGCCTACCCGGGCACCTGGGCGATCCTGCTCGGCTCGCGGCTCCGGACCGGCCTCGACCTCGAGGCCGCCGACGCCGAAGACCAGCTCGCGAAGGTGGGTCGGCGGCCGTTCCTGCTCATCCACGGCACCGCCGACGACGAGGATCTGCCCGCCCGGACCCAGGCCTTCTACCAGGAGATGGTCGCGCGCGGCATCCCGGCCGACCTCCATTGGTGCACGGGATCCGGCCACGACGCACCCGCAGGCATGCCGGTCGACGTCTGTCGCGATGCCTTCGGCGCCTGGGTGAACGAGTTCTTCACCTCGACCCTGGCGACACCCTAGGGCGGCTCCGAGGTCGGCCCGACTCAGGCGGACTCGAGCCCGGCTCGGTCTCGTCCGGCGACCAACCCGACGACGAGGACCGCCGGCGCGAGGGTGGCCGCCACGATCAGTCTGGGCGCGCCGGCCACGGAGAGACCGATGCCGAGGCCGAGCGAAAAGGCGGCCAACAGCCATTGATTGCTTTCCGGCATCGCCTGGATGGTGCGGGCACTCTCGATCGCGCCGTCGCGGACGACCTCGGCGACGGCCGGGATCCGCTCGCCTACCTGGTCGGTGGTCGAGCGCACAGCGTCGGCTGCACCGGACATCCATTCCCTGGTCGAGCGCCCATCGGTCGCCTCTCGCGTAGGTGCATCGGTGGTCATCGTGAACTCCTTGGAGGTTCGCCGGGCGCGCGCGGATGCGACCTGGTCGGGTCGTCAGTCTCCGGGCTCGGGAAGGTCCCGTCATGACCGACCGTCATGACGCGCCAGCGCCAGGTCCGCAGATTGAGGTCACAGATGCGCCCCTCGCATCGGGGCGAACGAAAGGAATGGACAATCGATGGGCTTCGTCGCATGGATCGTCGTCGGCGCGATCGCCGGCTTCCTGGCCAGCAAGGTCATGAACACCCGTGAGGGTCTGTTGATGATGGTCGCGCTGGGCATCGTCGGCGGCCTCGTCGGTGGCTTCGTCGCAACAACCGTCCTCAAGATGGGCTCGGTCAACGGGATCAACGTCGAGAGCATCCTCATCGCCACCCTCGGCGCGATCGCGGTCGTCTTCGTCGTCCATCTCGTCACGGGATCGCGCGGCCTCCTCCGCCGCTAGGCCGACGACCCGCCGTCCCAGCCCTCGTTGGAGAAGGTCGGGATGAACCGATATCCCTTGCCGGGGACCGTCGCGATGAACCGGGGGTGGCGATAGTCGTCCGTGAGCTTGTTCCTCAGGCTCCGGACGTGACGATCGACGATGTTGCTCTCGGCCACGAAGTCCGGGCCCCAGATGGCATCGAGGATCTCGTCGCGGGTCACGATCCGGCCGCTCCGGCTGGCGAGCAGGTAGAGCAGGCTCTGCTCGATGCCGCTCAGGTGGACGATCGACTCACCCGCGCGCACCTGGCGATCGACGATGTCGATCTCCATCTCGCCGAGCCGGATCGTCGGGACGATCGGCCGATCGGTTCCGGTCGCACGGCGCGTGATGACGATGCAGCGGGCAAGGAGCTCCTCGGGCGAGAACGGCATCGTCAGGATGTCGTCGACCCCGAGGTCGAACGCCCGGAGCTTCGTCTTCAGATCGCCTCGTCGGGTCAGGCCGAGTGCCGGCGTCACCCGTTTCGTCAGGCGGTTGGACGCCCCGAGCCGTTGGAGCAGGGCTGTGCTGTCGTCGTGGTCCATGTCGATCACGGTCAGGTCGGGGTGCCAGTCGGCGAGGATCCCGACGGCATCGGCGAGGTTGGTCGAGGCTCGAACGACGAACAGGCCGTGGTTCAGCGTCAGCTCGATGAGGTCCACGACCAGCGGCCGATCGTGGAGCACGAGCGCCCGGCGCGCTTCGGCGGTTGGTGCGGTCTTGGTGGCGGCCGTCACGGCTCGCTCCTGGATCGGTGGGTCGATCGGCTGAGGCTTCGGCCCAGGTGGGTCCCGGTCGGTGATGCGGCCCGGCTGGTCCCCCGCGGTTGATGCAGCGCCGGTAGGTCCCCGCCGGTGATGCGGCTCGGCGCATCATCTCGGGATCCCAGTATCTCGCTACTGTCGATGATGCACCGACTCGCATCGCGGGGCGGGGACCCTCGCGCCGACCGATCAACCACGCGATGGTCGCCAGCGACCGACGGGGAGGCACGAACCAGGCGGCCACGGACCGGATGGAACAATTCACGCGACGCGAGCGCCATACCGTATCAGCGCGACCAGATCGGTCGCGATCTGACCGGAGTGGACCGTGGAGCAGCGAGAGCTCGTCGAGCGGGCAAGGCGGGGCGATCATGACGCCTTCGCGGCGCTCGCCGCCGGCGCCGTCACGCGGCTCGATGCGGCCGCCCGACTGATCCTCCGAGACCGCGAGCTCGCGCGGGACGCGGTCCAGGAGGCGTTGGTCCGGGCCTGGCGGGACCTCCCGGGGCTTCGCGACCCCGAGCGGTTCGATGCCTGGCTCCATCGACTGATCGTCCACGCCTGCATCGATCAGGCACGGATCCGACGGCGGCGACCGATCGAGGTCGAGATCGGCCCGATCTTCACCGCCTCGACACCCGACCAAACCCAGACGGTCGCCGACCGCGACCTGGTCGACCGGGCGCTCGCCCGGCTCGGTCCGGAGCATCGTGCGGTCGTCGTCCTGCACTACTACCTGGGAATGCCGCTGCCGGAGGCTGCCGCGATGCTCGGCATCCCGGTCGGCACGGCCAAGTCACGGCTCAATCGGGCGATCGGCTCGCTTCGGCGGTCGTTCGAGCTCGACAGGCCCGAGACCGAACTGGAAGGAAGGCGGCTGCGATGACGTCCGACGACCGGTTCGATCGACGCCTGGAGTCCGGCGTGGCCGACCTGGCGGCACCCCGGTTCCCTGACTACTTCGACGACGTTCTCGCGGTGACGAGCCGGACACGGCAGCGTCCTGCCTGGACGTTCCCAGGAAGGTGGATCCCGATGGTTGACATGTCGCGCCAACGCGCGATCGCACCGGGCGTGCCGTGGCGCGCGCTCGCGATCCTGGTCGCCGCTCTCCTCATCGTCGCGCTGGCGGTCGCGACGTTCATCGGGGCGCAGCACCACACGCCGGCACCGCCCTTCGGCGTGGCCCGCAACGGCCTGGTGGCCCACGTCGAGAATGCGGCTCTGTACGCGACCGACCCGAAGACCGGGGAGTCGCGCTTGCTCCTTGGCGACGCCAACGATGTCGGCGGCTCCAAGACCGACTCGGCCGCCTTCTTCGCGTCTCCGGCCTTCTCCCTTGACGGGACACGGCTCGCCGTCCTGCGGACGCACGCCGGCAACCTGTCGGACCTGTTCGTCGCGGACGCGGACGGAGCGCATCCGGTCAAGCTGAACGCCGACTCGCTCGTCGATGTCCAGGACTTCGCCTGGTCACCCGACGGACGATCGATCGCGATCGGGGTCGGGCTGGAGGCGGACACCGAGCGGGTCCTCATCGCCCGGACCGACGGCAGCGGGATCGCGGCACTCCCGGTCGCGACGCCGCAGTCCCAGCCCGCCTGGCGGCCGCCGGATGGGCGCGACCTCCTGTTCCGGGGCGCGAATGACCAGGGGGCGGCGATGTTCCTCGTCCACCCAGACGGAACCGACCTCCGCCCGCTCGGAGCACCGGGATCGACCGACGGCTACAACCTCGCGAATGCGACCTGGTCCCCGGACGGCTCACGGATCGCCTACCTGCTCGATCGGCAGGACCCGTACCAGGCCCGGATCCACGCCATCAACGCGGATGGGTCGGGTCATGTCGTCCTGTCGGTCGCGCCGACGGGGATCCAGGACTACTCGCCGGTGTGGTCGCCCGACGGCCGCCACCTCGTCGTCTACCGCTGGCAGATCGCCAGCGGCGCCGCGGACAAGTGGGTCGCGATCATCCCGGCGGATGGAAGCAACGCCGGCGTCGACGCCGACTACCGAGTGAACGATGCGAGCCTGGACTTGGCGGCGACCTGGTCCCCGGACGGCAGCCAGGTCCTCGCCGTGGACAAGCTCACCCAACGGGCGATGTCGATCGACCCGACCACGGGCAAGACGACGACACTGCCGTGGTCGTCGATCCAGCTCCCGACCTGGCAACGCCTCGCACCGTAGAGCGGGGTGGGTCGTGCGACGCCCGATCCGGCGACGGGTCGGGCGTCAGCACGGGGTCCCGGCTTGGCCGGTCCAGCCAGATGGCCACGTGGGACACTTCGCCCCTTCCGTGACATCTATGGGGCATGGTGGCTGGACTGACGATCCCCGGAGACATCGCGGCATCGGTCGTGGCGGATGCCGCGGCCGGTGATGCCGATGCCCTCGCCCGGATCGTGGGCGCTCACCACGACGACATGGCCCGGATCTGCTACGTCATCTGCGGCGACCAGGATCTGGCCCAGGATGCGGTCCAGGCCGCCTGGCCGGTCGCCTGGCGCAAGCTCGGCTCGCTGCGCGACCCGGACCGTCTGCGGCCGTGGCTGATGGCGGTCGCCGCCAACGAGGCCCGCCAGATCCTCCGCCGCCAGCGTCGGCACCGGGTCGTCGAGATCGAGGTCGCCGACGTCGGATCCCCCATGGTGACCCGGCCGCGCACTCGGCCCTGACCGATCTGGCCGTGGCCCTGCGCCGGCTGTCGCCGGAGGACCGCACGCTGCTCGCCCTGCGCCACGTGGCCGGCTTCGATGCGACCGAGATCGGTCGCGAGCTCGGGATGTCGCCGTCCGGCGTCCGCTCCCGCCTCACCCGCCTGCTCGCAGCGTCTCCGATCGGAGCTCGCAGATGCCTGACCACGACCTTCGAGAGCCCTGCTCACCGGCCAGCTCCGCGAGTACGCCGAGGCCGGTGTTCGTCCGATCGACCGCTTCACGATCGCCGAGACGACGATCGCGGGTGGTGTCAGGACCGGGCTCCGGCAGCGGCTTCGCGACGCGCTTACCGGATGGCGCGCCAGCCCCCGACCGGCGCTTGTCCTGCTCGCGTTGCTGGCGTTGCTGCTGGGCGCTGGCGTCCTGCTGATCCTCAGCGCCGGCAAGCTGCGCGAAGCCTTGCCACCGGTCCGGGGCTACGAGTCGATCTTCCTGCGTGCGAGCTCCGATGAGCCCAGTCAGGACATCGACGTCGTCGCACTCCGGCCCGATCGACAGGAGCGGGTCATCAAGCATCTCGGCCCGTCGACCGGACCAGCCGATCAGTCGTTCCGGCCGGTCGGCTCCGTGTCGCAGAACGGCTGGGTCGCCGTGGATGCGCCGACTGCGGCCGGCACAGACGCGTGGGCCCTCATGGACCTGGCCCACCCGGGGCGGGACCCCGTGATCGTGCCGGACACACGGATCGTCGATGGCGCATGGTCGCCGAACGGCCTCTTCGCCTCGATCATGGCAGACCGCCATGAGCTGGGCTATCCGACGGGTTCCCAAACCTTACGGTGTTGTTTCGCCCAGGTCACGGATCCTCGGACTGGCGTCACGACGCCCCTCGGCGATGTGGACCTGCCCGGCGGCGGCCCGGAGTTCATGTGGGCCGCCGACGGGTCTGGCATCTTGACCGGAAACGACCCGTTCGCCATCCAGCCGGCGGATGGCGGCCCGTCGATCCCGGGCGTCCCGAAGCTGGCGCCGCAGCGGGGGAGGTGGGTCGCGGCCGGTGGGGCGTACTTGGGCTGCGACCCGTCGTGCCCAGGCGATGCCCAAACGCGGATCTGGGTCCGGGACTCGAAGGGCTCCCTCGTCTATTGGTACTCCGGCGAGCTTGCTCCCGCCCGGGTGTTCGACGCGAGCTTCTCTGCGGACGGACGATCCATCTGGCTGTTGCTCGACCGGATGGACGGAGCCGACCACGTTGCCGTCCTCGCCCGGCTGGACGCACCGGGCCAGGCTCGCGTCGTCGGCACCGCCAACCTTGGAGCTGGGGTGACCTACCTGTGGTTCGACGCGTTCGCGGCCGACGACTCGAGCGTCGCCGTCGGGCACCGGCTCGGCTCGCCGGGGACCCTCACGACGGACGGTGTGACCATCGACGGCCCGACGACGATCGTCGACACCGAGACCGGGACGACGATCGCGCACGGTGATCGCTTCGTCGGGTTCGTCCCAGCGTCCGAGGCCGATGCGTGGCCCGGTGAGAGTCAGTTCACGTCCGTCCCCGACGCGACCGAGCCGCCGGTACCGACGGTCCCTCCCCGCTCGACCCTCCCCGGCCCGTACGACACCCCGCCGCCGGTGGGCGTCCCAGTGCCATGACCACGGCTGGCCAGGGCTTCGGGTCAGGACGCATGGAGGAACTGTGATGACAAGGATCCAGTGGACTCGTCTGCTCGCGTTCGGTGCCATCCTCGTTGTCGTCGCGGCCTGCGCGTCGGTCGGCACGACACCGTCGGCGGCTCCGACGCTCTCTCTGGTCGGGCTCGGCGACTCGATCCCCGGAGCGGGCGATGGTTCGGCACCGGACGGCCACTGTGCGTGCGTCAGCTACGTGGTGCTGGTCGGTGAGGCCGCCTCGAAGGCGCTCGGCAGGACGGTCGCCGTGACCAACCTTGCGACCGATGACGGGGTGGGCTCCGACGGGCTCCTCGACCGCGTTCGCTATGACGTGGTCCACCGGACGGCGCTGGCTGCCGCCGACATCGTCACCATCACGATCGGGACGAACGATTGGCAGGGGGCATGCGACTGGCCGGGCGACGACCCATGCTGGGCGAATGGCCTCGCCAACGTGCCCAGGAACCTGGCTGCGATCCTCGATGAGATCAAGGACCTGCGAAAGGGGCGACCGACGGCCATCCGCGTCACCACCTACTACGACTCGTATATCGGCAACCCGACGAACCTGACGTTGGTGGGCCACCCAGACGATCCGTGGCCGCCCGAGTTTCATCCGTTCTATCGAGCGGCCCTGACGACATTCAACAATGCCCTCTGCGCTGTCGCCGAGACGCATGGGGCGAACTGTGTCGATCTGGCCGGGCCATTCAACGGGCCGTCCCACGATGGGCCGGCGACGGCACTTCTCCTGTCCGACCATGTCCATCCGAACCAGGCCGGGCATGACCTGATCGCGAAGACGATCGCCGCAACCGGCTTTGCGCCGTTGGAGCGACCCTAGCGCTCGCCGACGGCCGAACGAACCACTGGACGGTTCGCTCTCGATGCGCATCGGCCAGCCATGATGGGCTCCTGACGGCACCCGGATGAGCGACACCGCCTCGCCGGCACCTCTACTATCCGGGCATGGATTACGGACTCTGCCTCCCGACGATGCATGCCGGTGCGAGCGCGGAGGGGATCGAGGCGGCCGCCGAGGCGGCTGAGAACGCCGGCTTCTCGACGGTCTGGACGACCGATCATGTCCTGGTCGGGCATGCGTCGGAAGCCGAGTACGGGCGGATCTTCGAGGCGGTCATCACCCTCGGCTACCTCGGGGCGCGGCATCCGGGGCTCAAGCTCGGCACCAGCGTCATCGTCGTGCCGCAGCGCCAAGCGGTCGTGCTGGCCAAGGAGCTGGCGACGCTCGATGCGCTGACACGTGGCCGGGTCATCGCCGGCGTCGGCCTCGGCTGGGATGAGCACGAGTTCGGGAACCTCGGCGCGGCGGATCGGTTCAAGGTGCGGGGCGCCTACCTCGAGGAGACCGTCGAGCTGTGGCGACATCTCTGGGGCGGTGCCGCCTCCCCGTTCCGTGGCCGCTTCCACGACCTCGACGACTACGTCTTCGAGCCGCGCCCCGCCCAGGGCGCCGCGCTGCCGATCGTGTTCGGCGGCCGCGTCGAGGCGGCGCTCCGTCGCGCCGGCCGGCTCGGCGACGGCTACCAGGCCACCTCGTCGTCGCCGGCCGCGTTCGCGGCGCGCATCCCGATCCTCCGAGAGGCCGCCCAAGCCGCCGGCCGACCGATGCCCGCCCTGGCGGCTCGCGTCCGGGTCGTCCCGGACGAGCCGGCCGCCGACGCGGCCCGACGCCCCCGGCCCCTACACCCTGACCGGCACGCCCGACCGGATCCGCGCCGAGATCGCCGAGTGGGAGGCGGTGGGCGTCACGCACCTGGCCCTGTACTTCTCGTCGGTCGAGCCCGAGGCGATCACCCGGGATGTGGAGTGGTGGTCCCGCGAGATCGGCCTCAGCCGCTGACCTCGGTCGACGCGACGTAGCTCGCGGTGTGGGTCACGCCCGGGAACGTCGGCGCCGACACGGGCACGAGTAGAGCGCCGAGCACGCATGCCGCGACGCACGCCACCGCCGCGAAGAGCACGGTCGCGCCGAGCGAGACCGTCACGAGCAGACCGCCGATCGCGGCGCCGATCGGGAAGCCGGCGAAGTTGAACGCCATCGACACGGCGAACGCCCGGCCCATCCACGCCGGGTCCGTCCGGCGCTGGCGGACGGTGAACAGCGCGATGTCCGTGCAGCCGTTGAGCAGCCCGAAGATGAACATCGAGGCGGCCAGGAGCGCGAGCCCGGCCGTCGGCGCGATCGGACCGAACCAGCCCGTGGCGGGCAGCATCAGCAGGATCGTCGGGACCATCAGCCCGATCGGGATGACCAGCATCCGCCACTCGCGGCCGCGCGTGTCGACCCGGCCGAAGATCAGCGCCGAGACCATCCCCGACACGCCCGACACCGCGTAGACGATCCCGACCATCTCGGCGCCCAGGTGGAGGACATCGAGGATGATCAACGGGATGGCGATCGTCAGCGCCCCCCAGGCGAGATTGAGGACCGACAGCGAGAAGCCGAGCCCGCGGATCGTCTGGTTCGCCCACGCGTAGCGGAAACCCTCACGCGCGTCGAAGAACAGGTGACCGGTCGAGGCGTTCTCGGTGCGCGGCTCCTTCAGCCCGAAGATCGCCGCCGCGGCCAGGCCGAATGGGATGGCGATCGCGATCATCGCCGCCGGCGCACCGAGGAGGACGACGAGGGCCGCGGCGAGCGGCGGGCCGAGGATCGTCGCCACGACGTAGCCGTTCGAGTCGACCGCGTTGACCCGCTCCCAGAGCTCGGGCGGGGCCATGATCGGGAAGAGCGTCCGGAGCCCGACGATCGACAGGATGCTGGTCAGCGACGTCACGACCACGATCAGCACGAGCAGCCACGGCGGGAGCAGCCCGGCCAGCGAGAGCGCGCCGATGAGCGCGAGGCTGATCAGGGCGACGACGTAGTCGAGGATCATCAGGCGTACCCGGCCGTGTCGGTCGAGCAGCGCGCCCGCCAGCGGGCGCGATGAGCAGGCCCGGGGCGACCGACGCGAACGTCACGATCCCGGCCAGCGTCGGCGAGTGGTATTCGGCGAGGACGAACAGGACGATCGCCACGCCGACCATCGACTGGCCGATCCGCGCCAGCGACATCGACGTCACCACGCGCCCGAGTCCACGCACCTTCAACAGGGCGCGATACGACCGATCGAGTGGCTCTTCAGGCATGCGCTGATTCTAGCGTGAGACCGGCCGGATTTGTACTACGGGACTGTGCCAAGTCTGGAGGTGGCGCCGCGTCGGATGTCGACCTCCAGCCGGGACTCAGCTACAGGTTGACCGCGCTGGCGACTCTTCGCAGTACGAAGACGATGGCGCTCGACTCAAGACTGTCGCGGACCGCGGGACGCCTTTCGAAGTTAACGAAGGCGAACCTGCCCATGAATTCGTACGCGCCCGGCCGACGCTGAACGAAGAGGTACAGGTTCGGGCTGCGATCGCGAATGGCCGCGTTCCCACCGGTCATGTTCATGTCACCGGTGCCACTCCACTCACCGAAGTACACGTACGTGTCGCTGTCTCTCCACTGGTCTTCGTAGCCGAAGTTCTTTCGGCCAGATCCGCCTGAGAACAGCAGGACGTGATCGCCGCTCGCGGGGTAGCTGATGCCCTTCTGGCGATTCCCGCCAAGTCCGGCGTGGTGGAGATCGATCCGCCGATATCGCTTCCTGCTCTCGAGTTGCCCCACGACTGCCTCGACACCGGATGGAAGTGGTCGGCGGGCGTGAGGGCGCGGCGGGTCGAGACTCGCGATGGCGGCGTCGAGGTCTACGCGGGCGCCGGGTGCGAGGACGTCACGGTTGATGGAGCGGAGCGCAGCGGCTGCCTCGTTGCGAGCGCCGAGTTCGCCAATCTTCTTGATGGTCAAGACCGCGAACGATCCATATCCGTCCTGCGCGAGTGCGACGAGCTCGTCGAGTGCGCGCGCTCCCAACTGCGCGATCGGATCTCGCAGCCCGATCCGATCCAGGTTCGTCGCTGCGCGAACTCGATCGACCAGCTCCGGCAGCTCGAGCTGCGCGTCCAGGTCTGGCCCGCGGACATCGGCCCCGAGGCCGTATGGCCCAAGCCCATGCAGCTCGCGGAACCCACCGGCGATCAGGAGATCCCACACCGAGTCGAGCGCAGGTATCGGCGGCACGTACACAACTGTCGCGTCACGACCCCTCGTCAGGAGAACGCGGTAGGCGTTCAACCGAAGCTGGAACGCGTCGTGAATGAGGCTCGGCGACTGGTACGGCCGCGCGCGCCGGTTGGTCCATCGACCATCTTCCAGCAGGAGGTCAGTGCCCCACGCCACTAGGGCGGCGTCGAGCTCGAGACCCTGACAGCCAAACTCGGTCACCGCGTCGCGCAGGCTTCGACAAGATCGGCCCAGAGGGTCGTCGTCATCCTCGCAGAACCAAGGGCCTGGTCGCACCCGCTTAGTGGAATTCCAATCGTTCTTGACATCGAACCGCGGCAGGTCCACGTCACGTGATGAAGCCACAACTCCAAACCGAGCATCGGGGTTGTCGGCGTATCGCTCGCGCAGGTAGCGCTTGGCAACGTCAAGATCACGAGTGGCTCGGAGGTGGTATCGATCTGACTCGAGTTGCTCCGCCAGCTCATGCAGCTCGCCTATTGGACGCAAGGTGAGCAGGCCGTCGACATACGAGTGAACAGTCTTGGCGGAGTGATACCGAAGCTCGGCGGTAAGACCGAGCGCGGGTTCGATCCTGACGTTCGCCACGCCGTCGAAAACCGTCGCGATACCCGGCGGCACACTGACGGTCCACTCGTCAGCGCTCGGCAGGTGATCGAGCGCCGTGCGCCACTGACCGAGCCCCGCCTCCTCTCCGTCGTGGATCTCCTGGCCCGAGCCGATGAGCCCAACAATCACGCACCACTCGGGGATCCGGGCTCCGAACTCGAGGAAGTGATCCGGCTCCGAGCCAGCTTCATTCGGTCCTTTGTGCACGCGCGCCACTTTCGCCGCGTCCCATGCGCGCTGGGCTTCGTCGAACACCACCGCGTGTTCGCCGGGAACGAGATCAGGGCTCCGGACGTATCGCTCGACGTATGACTTCACGTCGCGCACGAAGGTCCGGCCCCCACCCCCTGCCTTCGCCAGTTCGTACTGAAGTACCTCGACAAGCGGGCCATTGCCCGACAGGAATAGGCCCGGGACGTGCCGAGTCCCGTCCGACCGATCGACGGCCAAGTCGTCGAGGAAGCCCGAGTGGGCGAACTGGAGCCCAACGAGCGTCTTTCCTGTTCCAGGCGAGCCCGTGACCAGTACCAGGTGGCGTCGTCTGTCCCGAGCCGCCTCATGGGCGATTCGAGAGAGGGTCTCGACAGCTGGACCGGTTGCCGCCGAAGCCCGCTTGATTCGACGAAGGTCCCCGGTCTCGAACAGCTCACGAGCCGCCTGGACTAGGGCAGGCATTGGCCGGTAATGCTCAACATCAAGGAAGTCCGCAGGTTCGATCTGCGGACTTCCGAGGGGCTCACCGAGATCGGTCAGCCAGCCATCGAGAGCATCGGGGCCGAGAACCTCCACGCCGGCCTGGCGACCGAGGCGCCCATGCGCTCGCATGAGGAGCAACACCGGATGGACCGGTCGTCCATCGCACAGCTCGTGATATGCGGCGAGATCTCGAGCGTAGGCAGAAACCTGATCGATATCGGCCTGAGTGGGACGGTCCTTGCCCTTGGCCTCGACGACGATGACGCTTCGACCCATCAAGAGCAGAGCGTCCGGGCGACGGTGATTCAGCGGTAGCTGGTACTCCAAGATTGTTCCGTATGACGGGGCGGCGGAATCGCGATCGAGTACCTGACCGACCTCGCGCTGAAGCGGCTGAATTGACTCGTCCCATGCGCGAAGCTGCTCGAGTGACGCATTCGGCAGGAACGCGGCCAGCTGATCGCGGACGTACGCCGCCGGCGCCTCTCGGAACGCCGGAAACGAGGACATCCATCCGTGCGGCGCAAGAACCGGGTATTCGCTGCTCGGTGGTTCCCCCATGCACGCCAGGGTAGTCCCAACGCCATCTGCTCACGATCCGAACCGGTCAGGCCACTAGCCGCCGTGCGATGTCACGTACCTCCGCCTCGTGAATGGCCCACGCGTCCCAGGCCGACTGGCACCAGCGCCGCACGGCGGCGGTGTGCTCCTCCGGGGTCGCGGCAGAGTGGACGTCGACGACGGTCACGGCACCGAGCGAGGACGGCGGCTCGAGCCAGGGATAGTCGCGCTTCTCGGAGGCGAGGCGCTGGATGTATCGGATCGTCACGTCGTCGGACAGCCCGTGCTCGAGGCGAAGGCACAGGCTGACGAGATGGATCCAGACCGACTGGCTCGACCGTCGCTCGGGGACGCCCGGGTGCTGGACGGCGTAGGCGTCGATCATCTGGAGGCCGCGCGCCGAATACCGCGGATCCGAGTACTGGCGAGCCGAGGCCTCGCCGAACAGCGCCCAGCAGCCGGGCGAGGCGAGCATGTACTCGTGGGTCGGGCCGGCACCGTCGACCTCGGGGACGAGGGCCCGGCAGCCCACGCACGGCTCGACGCGATCCGGCTCGTTCATTGCGGCATCTTGCCCGAGGTTAAGCCGACTTAAGGGGTCCCACAACCGTCCTGCAACCCGCCGCGTGGTGGACTGGTCTCAGAGCGGCGTGCCGGAGAGGAACGGTCCGCCGCAGCAACCGAGCCGCCCCGGCCACGGTGCTCAGGTGCTGCGATGGCTGGAGGCTCCCATGACTGCTCTCCCGCGAGGGCTGAGGATCTGCGAGGACTGCCGCGAGGTGCGTGGGCGGACGATCGACGACAAGCTGTCGGTCTGCCTGTGCCAGGGCGTCCGTTGCAACTGGTGCGGGATGACCCGACGCCGACCGATCAGCGACTACTACGACCCGGCCAGCGCGTCCTGGGTCCACGTCCCGTGGTTCGGACTCCAGGCGCATCGCTGCCCGGCTCCCGAGGAGTGGCGGGTCGGCGAGCACTACACCACGCTCCCCAAGGACGAGAGCTTCCAGGCCTACTCGTCCGCGATCACACGGATGACTCTCCTGTCGATGGGTTTCGAGCACGGAGACGAGTCCTAGGGTCCGATGCTCACCGTCGGACCCGTTCCCATCGGGCCGGTCGCTTGGAGGAGGCGGCCGGCCCGACCCTTATAGCTTCGGCAGCTCCTGACCCAGGCTGAGCGCTCCGGCGAACAGGTCTCCCCGCTCGGCGACCCGATCGACGACGTCGCGGATGGTCCAGCGATCGGGCCGAAGGTCGGGGTCGTCGAGCTCATCCCACGAGATCGGCGCCGAGACCGGGGCGCCGGCCGACGGACGAACGGCATACGGCGCGACGAGCGTCTTGATCGACGCGTTCTGGGTGTAGTCGAGGCGTGCCTTGCCCTTGCGGTCGGCCTTCGACCACTCCCAGCTGACGAGGTCGGGGACGATCGCTCCGACCGCCCGGCTGATCTGCTCGACCCAGGCGCTCGTCTCCTGGTAGGTGTACTTCCGGACGATCGGGATCCAGACCTGGATGCCGCGCTTGCCGGTGGTCTTCGGGCAGCCCGTGACTCCGAGGTGGTCGAGCGCGGTCCGATAGAGCTTCGCCAGGACGAGCGTCTCCTCCCAGGTCGTCCGCTCGCCCGGGTCGATGTCGATCAGGGCGAAGGTGGGTTCCCACGGCCGGTCGATCCGACTCGTCCACGCATGGAACTCGAACGCCGCCTGGTTCCCGAGGAAGGCGAGCGTCGCGACCCGGTCCGCCACGAGGTGCATGTTCGGTGCCCGATGGTCCTCCACGCCGGTCTCGCGCCATCGCGTCAGCCAGGCCGGCGCCGTGGACGGCAGCTGCTTCTGCCAGAAGCTCGGCCCGCCGACCCCGTCGGGGAATCGCTGCATGTTGAGCGCGCGGTCATGGAGGTGCGGCAAGAGCGTCGGGGCGATCCTCACGCAGTACCGGATGAGCTCGCGCTTCGTGATCGGCGGGTCGTCCGGGCGGTTCGGCGCCGGCGGGAAGAGGACCTTGTCGAGGTTCGTCAGCTTCTGCTCGAACCCTCCGACCGACCACGTCCCCTCCTTCCCGAGCGCATCGAGCGCCGCGAGTTCGTCCTCCGTCGCCGGCGTGAAGGTGGGTGGGGCCGGCATCGGCGCCGGCGTCGTCGGCGTCTTCGTCCCGGGTTCGTCCGTCGCACGCCCGGTCGTCCCCGGTGCCTCCTTCCCCCGTGATGCGGCTCGGCGCATCGGCGGCGCGTCGTCGAGAGACCCGGCCTGGGCTTCCTCGGCGTCCTTGGCGTCCGGTGATGCGGCTCGGCGCATCGGTGGCGCGTCATCGACGGACCCGATCTTCCCCCGTGATGCGGCTCGGCGCATCGGTCGGGCCGATGGCGAGCCGGACGACGAGTCGGGCGACGCGTCAGCCGACGATTCGACGCGCGACGAGCCGGCATCAAGCTCCGACTCCGCGGCACGCTCGGCTTCGGCGGTCCGGACCGCTCGCTCGCGGCCCACGCTCATGGGGTCCCGCCCCGGTTCGATGCCCTTGTAGGAGGGCTGGCGGATCACGCCGTCGCGGGTCCAGTTCGAGAACGCCGCTCGGATCACGAGCTTCGGCTCAGCCCAGACGGCGGCGCGAAGGTCGCCTTTTCGCTCGGGGGCGGGGTCGAACGGACTGGCCTCGACCCGGAGTCCGTCGAGCGACGCTCGAAGCTCGCGCCGGGTCCGACCGTCGAACCCGCTGCCGACCCGGCCGGCATATCGAAGTAGCGCGTCATCGTAGTAGCCGACTAATACGGCACCAAGGTCCTTGGCGTTCCCCTCCCCTGGCAGGTAGCCGCCGACGACGAACTCCTGCTCGGGCCGGATCTTGAGCTTCAACCAGGTCGACGACCGACGGTTCGGCTCGTAGGTGCTCCGTCGGTGCTTGGCGACGACTCCCTCGAGTCCCTGCGTTTCGGCGGCTCGGAGGAAGGCACGCCCGGAGGCGTCCACGTGAGCCGCGTAGCGAACACGCGGATGTTCCCGCAGGACGCGTCGAAGCAGTCGTTTCCGCTCCTCGAGCGGCACCTTGAGCAACGACCACCCATCGAGGTACAGCAGGTCGAAGGCCTGGTAGGCGAGCGGCGCCGGTCGCGCACCGGGAGTGGCCGCCGATGCGGGGCGCTTCCGGGCCGTGCCGTCCTCGTACGTGACGCCGATCCGCTCCTGGAGCAATCCGAAGTCGGGCCGGCCGGCCTCGTCGAGCGCGACCACCTCGCCGTCGACGATGGCCTCGTCCGCGTCGATCCAGTCCGGCGGCGTCAGTAGTCTCGGGAAGTAGGTGGCGGCGTCGTTGCCGTTGCGGGTGTGGAGCTTCACGACCCCGCCGCGGACGACGGCTTCGACGCGATAGCCGTCCCATTTGATCTCGAACAACCAGTCCGGGTCGTCGAACGGATCGGTCGCGAGGGTCGCGAGCATCGGCTCGATGAACCCGGGCATCGGGGCGCGGACCGCCCGCGACAGGTCGATCGGCGGCTCCATCGTCGGTTCGTCGGCAATGAACCGGGGAGGCACGCCCTCCGCGAGCTCGACATTCGTCCGGCCGGTCTTGACCGACGCGAGATGGTCCTCTGCGTTCCAGCCGGCGACCGCGTCCGGGTCCTTCTTGTGGATGAGCAGCCAGGCCTCGGAGTCGCCGCCGTCGGGCGGGCGGCCCGTCCGGACGATGGTGAACCGCCCGTGGAGCTTCTGGCCGTCGAGCCGGAACTTCAGCTCGCCGTCGTGGATCGCCCGGACCGGGTCGAGCGTCGGCGCCTCCGGCTCGTAGGTGCCCCAGTCCCAGACGATCGCGTCGCCGGCGCCGTACTCGCCGCGCGGGATGACGTCCTCGAAGTCGAAGTAGTCGAGCGGATGGTCCTCGACATGGATCGCCATCCGGCGCTCGTCCGGGTCGAGCGTCGGGCCTTTCGGCACGGCCCAGCTGACGAGGACGCCGCCGATCTCGAGGCGAAGGTCGTAGTGAAGCCGGGTCGCCCGATGACGACCGACGACGAACCGCCCGCCCCGCCCCAGCGCAGCCGCCGGGAGCCCGCCGATGATGCGGCCATCCGCATCGCTCCGGGCACGATCCGAGGCTTCCCCCTCGATGCGCCGAGTCGCATCACGGGAAAAGGAGTCGTCCCCCACCGACCGCGGGACGGTCTTCGAGCCGACGGCCGGGCCGACGCCCGAGCCGACGCCCGAGCCGACGCCCGAGACGGCGTCGGGCGCCGTCGACGGCTCGACGCCCGACGGTTCCGGGGTCTTCGAGAAGTCTCGTTTCCGGCGGTACTGCTCGAGCGGCATGCCGACCAGTGTGCCGCGCCGACCGCCGGGACGCGCCACACGAGCGCGCCGCGGCGACCGAGCGGCTAGGCGCTCTTGCGGCGGCGAGCGGGCCGGGCGTCCTCGGCGTCGGCTTCGGCCTCGGCTGCGGCGGTTGCGCCTGCCTTCGCCTCGGCCGTCGCGCCCGCCGTCGCCCCTGCCCCGTCCGGCTCGGCTTTCGCCTTGCCGGACTTCGACTTCGCGGCGGTCACCTGCGTCGGGACGGTCGAGCCGCGAGCGTCGACGGCGGCCTTGACGCTCGCCTCGAGGGCGGCCATCAGGTCGACCAGGTTGGTCGGGGCCTCGGCCTCGGGCGGAGCGACCGTCTCCTCCCCGGCGATCTTCGCCTCGATGATCCGGTTCAGGGCCTGCCGGTACTCGTCGTGGTACTCGGACGGGTCGAACTCGCCGGTCATCGCCGCGATGAGCTGCTCGGCCATCTTCCGTTCGGCCGGCTTGATCTCCGGTGGCTCGGCCGGGAGGTCGAGCTCGCCGGTCGACCGGATCTCGTCGGGCCAATGGAGCGTGGTCAGGACCATCGTGTCCGAGAAGGGATCGATCGCGGCCAGCGCCTCGCGATCCTTGATCACGACCTTGCAGATCGCGGTCAGGCCCTTGTCCCCGAGGACGTCCTTGAGCAGGTAGAACGCCTTCCGCCCGACGGACTCGGGCTCCAGGTAGTAGGCCTGCTTGACGAAGCGGACGGCACCGTCGTCCGCCTTGCGCTCGGTGAACAGCTCGATCTCGATCGACCGCACCGTCTTGAGCGGCACCGATTCGAGGTCCTCGTCGGTGACGACCACGTACTGGCCGGGCGCGTACTCGAACCCCTTGACCGTGTCGCCGCGGGAGATGACGTCATCGTCGACCGGGCAGTAGGTCTTCATCTGGATCCGACTCAGGTCGGTCTTGTGGAGCATGTTGAAGCTCACGCCCTTGGACTCCGTCGCAAGGTAGAGCTTCACCGGGATGGTCACCAGCCCGAACTGGATCGCCCCCCGCCACATCGCTCGCGCCACGATCTCACCCTCTGTGCGGACCGCGAGGGTAGCACGGGATCGCGCGCGCGCAAACCCGCGCGGACCCGTCCCGTGGCCCGGCTCAAGGGCCGGTCAGCCGGCCCGGCGGAGCTCCGCCTCGGCCTCAACGACCCGTGCCAGGACCCCGTCCCGAAGCCGGTCGAGGCCGGCGCCGACGTCCCGCGAGCTGTTGCCGATCGAGGTCAGCGTTGCCTTGAGGCCCTTGATCAGGTCGAGCTGCTCGCGGACGCCGTCGAGGGCCGCCTTGACCGCCGGGGCGTCGACCTCGACCTCGCGCTCCCGCGTGCTGACGAGGGCCAGCAGCCGGGCCAGCCGGATGGCCGCCTCGAACGAGGCATGGTCCGGCGCTTCCGGGTCGACGACGCAATACACATCGCCCGCTCGCAGGTCGAACGGGGCGATCCCGCTCGGGGCGTGGGCGGGAGTGAACACGACGACCCCGACGGCGGCGCCGCGGTTCGTCTTCGCAGCGCGGATCTCGTCGCGCATCTCGCGGACGGACTTCGAGCGATCCTTCGCCTCGATGACCAGGCGCAGCTCCGTGCCGGCGGTGTGCGCCGGGTTCACCGTCAGGACGAAGTCGCCCTTCTTCGAACGGATGACGTCACCGGTGGCCGTCCCGGTCCGTTCGACAAGGTCGCCCGGGCCACGGGCGATGTCGCCGAGCATCGCTTCGAGGAGGTCCTCGAAGTCGGCGCCCTTGGCCGTGGACTTGGCCCGCTCGGCGCCCCGGGCGCTGGCGGCCGCCTCGATGGCGGTGAGCCGGTCGTGCAGCTTGGTGAACCCATCGGTGACCTCGGCCCGGAACTGGTGGAGCGGGGAGTTCATCCGGGTCGGGTCGAGGAGGACCCCGAGCCGCGACGCGTCACCGTCGAAATAGGTCCCGAGCAGCTCGCGCATCTTGCCGATCGCGCTGTCCCGCTTGGACTCGTCGAACAGGTCCGTGACGAACGCCTGGAGCCGCCCGCGATCCCCGAGGAACGTCTCGAGCGTGCGTGGCAGGCGGCCGTCGTCGTCGGCGAAGTTCTGACGCAGCACGCTGTCGAGCGCGAGTGCCGCCCGCTCGTTGGCCTGCGCGGTCCGGGCCAGCAGCCCGTCGAACTCGCGACGCACGGCGTCCACGTTGACGGTGACGCCGGCGTCCTGGAGGGCGACCAACCCGATCCGCAACGCTCGCTCGACGAGCGCCGGCCGGTCGTCGGCCGAACGCTCGGCCACGAACCCGGCCAGCCCGGCGTCCACCAGGATCAGGTGGTCGACGACGATCCGCTCGCCGTCCAGGTGGACCTGGGTCGACGCGTCGAGGCCGCCGGCGGTCGAGCCGTCGGGTGGGAACGGGATGACGGTCGCGTTCTTCATGGCCACAGCCTCCCCCTCCCCTGTGACAGCTAGCGTGTCATCCCCGCGCCGCCGCCCATCCGCGGCGCCGGGCCGACGGCTCCGATCCGACCCCGCTGCGCCATCCGGCGACATCGGCCACACTTGACCGCACCGGTCCGAGACGGACTCCTCAGGCCGTTGTCGCATAGCACCGGCATTCGGTCCCATGCGGCTCCCGACGGTGGTCATCCCGTTTGGGCGGACCTATCCTTGGCGCCCGGGAGCCCTCGTTCCCGCCTGGGAGTCCGCGCCAGACAGATGTCGACCCAACCGATCCTCGTCGTGATCGGGATCGCGATCGTCGTGAACCTGATCATCATGGGGGGCCTCATGGTGACGCTGATCCTGCGCCGCCGCAGCCGCCTCGCCACGCCCGACGGGATCGTCGAGACCACGACGTACCGAAACGACGCCATGACCACGACCAGACCGACCGCCACCAGCCCGATCTCGTTCATGGACGATGATCCCGAGGATGAGTACGACCGAGCCAGCGAGGATCTTGACGAAGACGTGAGTGCGATCGAAAAAGACGAGCGACGATTCCGACCGATGATGTCCGACGAAGGTGAGCGCGTCGAGAACACCGTCGCCTCCTTTCTGACCGGCGGCTCCACCAACGCCGTGCCACCGACCCCGGCGCCCGCGGCGCCCATCCCGCTTCCGACGCCGGCCGCCTCCGCGCCTCCCCCACCGCGAGCCGGTGCCCCGCGCCAGCCGGCCCCGGATCCGACCCGGCCCGGTGCCGTGGGCGGCGTCAGCTGGGAGACCCGGATCCGCGACGAGGACGCCCGGCTGAGCCGCTATCGCCGGCCCGTCTCGATCGTCCTGGTCGAGCTCGAGGGGATGGACCGCCTCGTCGAGCGCCTCGGAGCCGACGCCGCCGAACGGATCGTCCCGCCGGTCGGCCAGACGCTCGCCCGCCAGGCGCGATCGTCCGACCACGTGACGCGGATCGGTTCGAGCCGCTTCGCGGTGCTGTTGCCCGAGACCGACGAGGTCCAGGCGATCAACTACGTCGAGCGGGTCCGCGCCGAGTGCGACCGCTGGCTGGCCGCCGGCGCGGTGTCGATGCGCCTGGCGATCGGCTGGGCGTCACCGGCACCCGGGAGCGACCTGCGAACGGCCACGCGGATCGCCGAGGACCGGCTCAACGCCGACCGGCGACGGCTGATCGAGCGGCTGGACATGGGGGTCGAGGCGTTCGCAGGCGGCGAGTCCGGCGCGGTCGAGCTGACGCCTCCCGACGGAGCGGAGTAGCGCCCGGGGCGGACGAGTCCCGGAGCCGGGTCCGGCCTAGCGCTTCTTCCCGCGGACGAGGAACAGGTGGGCGTTCCACTCTGAGGGCTGTCCGTCGGGCGTCGCCGAGCTTCCGTGCCATCCGCACACGCAGGTGACCGTCTGGTCGCGGTGCTTGTACTCGTCGATGACGTGCTTGAACTCGGGCGTGGGAACGGGCTTGCTCAGCGGGGACGCGGCCAACATCGGCTCCTGTCGCAGATCACGCGGTTGGGGGCCCTCTATTGTGCGCCTTTCGGCCGGATCCTGCCCGGCCGTCGACCCCGTGGCCCCTCGATGAGCCGCGCCGGGCTCAGACCCAGGCGAGGGCCATGAACGTCGGCCGCAGCGCGGGGTAGAGGGCGACGTACCGCTCGTACACGGCGGCGTAGGTCGCCCGCGTGGCCGGGTCCGGGACGATCCGCTCGGCGATCGTGACGAGGTTCCGGACGCCGCTCGCCAGGTCCGGGAAGGTCCCGATGCCGGTGCCCGCCGCGATGGCCGAACCGACGACCGCCGTCTCGAGGATCGTCGGGACCGCGACGGTGAACCCGGTCACGTCCGCCTTGAGCCGATACCGCGGCGACCCGTTGGATCCGCCGCCGCTGACCCGCAGCTCGGTGACCGGGACGCCGGCCGCCAGGATCGGGGCCGCGACGTGTCGGACGGCCAGGTCGGCCGCCTCGAGCACCGCCCGGGCCAGCTGCGCGCGACCATGGCGCAGCGTCAGGCCGACGAACGCACCGCGCGCCGCCGGGTCCCAGATCGGGGATCGCTCGCCGGCGAGATAGGGCAGGAAGACGAGACCGTCGGACCCGGGCTCGGCCGCGTAGGCCTCCGCGAGCAGGGCCTCGCGCGAGGCGGCGCCGCCGAGGATGTCGTCGGCCAGCCAGTCGAGCGCCTTGCCCGTGGCGTTCATCGCGCCGCCGACGAACCACCGGCCGGGGATCGGGGCGGATGCCCCGAAGACGCCGGGGATATCGACCGGGCGGTCCGTGTAGACGGCGAAGCCGCCGCTGGTGCCTCCCGTGTCGATCGCGTCGCCGGGCTCGAGCAGCCCCGCGCCGAGGAAGCTGGCGTGGGCGTCGGCCATCCCCGCGACCACCGGGATCCCCGGCGGGAGCCCGAGCTCGGCGGCCGGTGCCGGAAGCAGGGGCCCGAGGACCGATCCGGCCGGCACGGTCGGTGGGATCCGATCCGCGTGCAGACCGGCTCGTGCCAGGGCGTCGCGGTCCGGGTGGACCTGGCCGGCCAGCGTCGTCTCGGCCGCGACGCCGGTGAGCCGCAGGGCGATCCACTCCCAGCTCGCCAGGTACCAGCGGGCATCGGCGGCCTGGGCGGCGCGGTTGCGCTCCAGCCAGCGCGCCTTGGGAAAGACGCCCAGGACCCAGCCCGCCTCACCGGTCGCGGCGGCCAGGGCCGCGTCCTCATCCCCGGCCCGCCCGTCCATCCAGGTGATCGCCGGGGCGACCGGCCGCCCGTCGGCGGCGGCGGCGACCAGGGTCGGGCCCTGGCCGTCCAGCCCGATGGCCGCCACCCGGACCGGCCCCGCCGTGGCGAGGAGCTCGGCGGTCATCGACCGGATGGCCGACCACCAGTCGGCCGGATCCTGCTCGGCCGCACCGTCCCCGCCGTCGGTCGACAGCGGATAGGCGGCGCGGGCGATGGCCAGCGCCCGACCGTCGAGGTCGATCAGGCCGGCCTTGGCCTGGGTCGTGCCGAGGTCGATGGCGAGCAGCGCGGGCGTCGTCACCCGGCGGCGATCCGCAGGTCGGCGGCCAGCGCCTGGGGCATCGACCGGAACGCCCGCGGCAGGAGCGGACGCCAGGCGCGGAACCCGGCGGTCAGCCACGCCGCGACGACCCGCTCGCGCGGGCCCCACCGGAAGCCGTAGTCGGCGCGGATCCCCGCCGGCAGCAGACCGACGGCCGGCCACAGGGTCCAGGCGTACAGCCTCGGCGGCACGCCGGCGAGCGCCGGCAGGAGCGGACCGAGCGGCGGGTTGAGGACGATCCGGGCGAGCTCGCGCGCCGTCGGGGTGACCCGGATCGGACCGCCGGAACCGGTCTGGTCCTCGAGGTACGCCGCGAACGCCTCGAGGTCCGCGGGGAGGATCGCGTCGGGGATCCCGAACGCCCGGCCGATCGGTCGGGTCTCGGCGTAGAAGCGCGCCCGCTCGTCGCGGGAGAGTGGCCGGATCCAGGCGTCATGGGCGACGAGCGTCGCGTCGATCAGCGTGGCGTGGACCCACAGCGCAAGGACCGGGTCACGGGCGTCGTAGCGGACGGCGCCGCTGGCCGCGCGCGCAGCGGGGTCGCGGACCGGGCCGGTCACCGCGCGATGGAGCCCGTTCAGGCGGCGGATCTCCGCGCGTGCCGTCGTCGTCGTCCCGTAGACGATCGCGAGGTAGCTCCGGAGGGTGCCCCGGAGCCGCCGCCACGGGTCGGCCCGGAAGTCGCTGTGCTGGTCGACGCCCTCGGCGATCAACGGATGGGCGAGCTGCATCAGGAGCGCCCGGGGACCCGCCCCGAGCAGCAGCGTCGCCTCGCGGTTGAGCTCCCAGGCCATGCTCGCCGGGCCGTACAGGCCGGCGACGTCGCCCGGCATGTCACGCTTCCGTATCATCTCCGCCATCGTAGCCGGAGCTGCCACCGATGACCGACGGGCGCTGGGGCGCGGACTTCGACCCGGACCGACTGGCGATCCTCGAGTTGCGGATGTGGAAGGCGTACTACCGGCGTCAGCCCGCCCGCCTGTTCGGCAACCTCGTCCTCGGCCTGCGCGAGCAGGCCCGTGCCTCGTGGCCCAGGGCGCTGCTGGCGGCGGGCTGGCTGACCAAGGCGGCGGTCGGGTTCGCCCGGGCGAGCGACGACTACGAGCGGTTCGCCCCCGACATCGTCCGGGGCTATCGGACGATCGGGCTGCCGGACGTCGTCGACGTCGAGACGGTCGCCCGCGAGGAGCTCCGCTGGTGGGTGGTCCGGCGCGAGATCGGGCTGGCGGCCGGAGCCGAGGCCGGAGCGACGATCGCCCGTCTGTACGCCGCGTTCTATGCGGTCCCGGAGGAGCGGGTCGCCGAGGCGGGCCGGCTCCGCGGCGAGGCGGCCGAGGTCCGCGACCGCGGTGCGACCGCCGATCCGGAGGGGCCGCGCGGCGACGGGGCGGACTACTGGCCAGAGGTGGGGCGCCTGTTGCGACGATCGTATCGGAGCCTGTCGCGGGCGGTCGGCCCCGGGTCGGAGGATCGCGCCTCGGGAGCCTAGCGCTCCTCGGTCCCGCGCCCGACGACCCACCAGGCGAGCGGGAACAGCCCGGCGGCGAGCAGCAGCTTGATCGCGTCGCCGACCAGGAACGGCTGGACGCCGAGCGAGAACGCCTTGGCGAAGTCCCAGCCTGTCGCCGCCATCAGCCACGGGACGCCGACGGCGTAGATGGCGAGGTTGCCGAGCGCCATCGCGGCGAGCGCGCCGCCGAACCGCCGGTCCCAGCCGAGCTCGGCCAGCCGACCGACCACCCCGGCCGCCAGGACGAACCCGATGATGTAGCCGCCGGTCGTGCCGAACACGAAGTGCCCGTCGGCGAACCCGCCGATGACCTGGAGCCCCTGCTTGTGCTCGGCGTAGACCGGCAGGAACAGGCCGAGGACCAGGTACAGCAGCGTGGCCAGGATCCCGCGTCGGGCGCCCAGGGCACCGCCGACCAGGAGGACCGAGAAGGTCTGTCCGGAGATCGGCACCGGCGTCCCCGGGACGGGGATGCTGATGTTGGCCGACAGGGCGATGAGGAGGGCGCCGGCCACGATCAACGCAAGGTGACGGGCCCGGGTGCTGATCCGTTCGCCGATGCGGATCGGGACGAGGAAGTCGCCGATCGTGATCCCGCGCTCCGCCGCCGGCAGGCGGTTCAGGCGGCTCGCTGTCGTTGCCATCGCCGGGAGTCTAGCAGAGGCCCATGCGCCTCAGACCGCCCCTGAGACGGTCGTCTACTCGTACTGGACGGCGCGGACGATCGACACCCGGGAGGCCAGCCGAGCCGGCCAGATCGCCGCGAGCATCGCCACCACGATCCCGAAGGCGGCCGCGGCGAAGATCGTCCGCCAGTCCGGCTCGAACGGCAGGCTGAGGCTCGCGCCGCCGGCCAGCCCGATCATCACCTGGCCGACGACCAGCCCGGTCACGCAGCCGAGGATCGCCCCGACGACACCGAGGACCCCGGCCTCGACGACGACCATCCGCCAGACCTGCGGTCGGGTCATCCCGGCCGCGCGCAGGACGCCGATCTCACGGACGCGTTCGTAGACGTTCATCGTCAGGGTGTTGACGATCCCCAGCGCAGCGACGATGACGACGACCAGGGCCAGCACGTCGAACAGCCCGAAGACCCGCGCCAGGGTGTCGTCGACCGCGCCGGCGATCCGGTCGATCGGGTTCGCCTCGAGCGCGTCGCTCGTGGCCAGTGCGGTCAGCGCCGCCCGATCGGCGGCGGTGGCGGACGGAGCGAACCGGACCGCGAACGAGTCGGCGCCGCCGACCCCGAACCCGGCGGACGCGTCGGGCCAGCCGACGAGCACGGTCTCGCCGGTCCGGCCCGGGATCGTCCGCTCGACGACCCCGACGATGCGCAGGGCGACCTGCCGTCCGTCGCCGACCGGGAAGGTCATCTCGTCACCGACGCGCAGGGCCATCGAGCGGGCGAGGCTGTCGGGCACGATCGCCGCGCCACCCTCGTCGAGCGCGTTGAGGGCGGCGGTCCGATCGCCCGCCAGGAAGGTCAGCCGCCCGTCGGCCAGCAGGTCCTGCCCGACCACCGCCGCGGCGTCGAGGCGCACCCCGCGGAAGGCGGCCTCGAACGTCGCCAGCGGGCTGACGCGGGCGACCCCGGACGAGGCCGCGAGGTCGGCCTGGACGGGCTCGTCGCTGCCGATCGGCCGGATCGACGTGGCGATGACATCGCCGGGCACGACCCCGGCGATCCAGGCGGTGGCCGCCCGTCGCGCGTCCTGGGCCACGCCGCCGAGCGCGACGATCATCGCCAGGCCCGACGGTCAGGGCCCCGACGGTCAGCGTCGGTCCGGCTGCGGTCGCGGATGAGCGCGCCACGCGTGAGCCGGACCGCGCTCGGGGCGACGAGCCGGAACGGGATCGCCGGCGACCGAGCCGAGCGGGCCGAGGAGGAATGGCGTCAGGAGCGTGGCGATGAGCAGGATGCCGTAGACCGCCAGCCAGCGGACGACGCCCCGATGCGCCGGCGCCGGACGGCCACAGCGCGACGCCGGCGACGGCGACGACGAGGAAGACGACGACCAGCCAGCGCAGCCGCGCCCGGACGGTGCGGCCGGCGCCGGTCGGCCGGAGCGCCTCGATGGGCGGGATCCGGCCGGCCCGGTCCGCGGGCTCGACGGCGGCGGCCAGCGTCACCAGCGTCCCGACGGCCAGCGCTACGACGATCGCACTGCCGGTGAGGACCGGGCTGTCGATCGGGATGATCCGGGTCGTCTGGAGGTACCACGCCACGAACGCCGCGAACCCGAACCCGACGACGACCCCGAGCGCGGCGCCGGCCAGGCCGATGACCAGCGCCTGGGCGAAGATCAGCCCGTTGACCTGGCGCCTGGTCGCGCCCGCCGCTCGCAGCAGACCGACCTCGCGGGCTCGCTCGGCCACGGTCATCGACAGCGTGTTGAAGATCAGGAAGGCGCCTCCGAACAGCGCCAGCGCGGCGATCAGGGCCGTCGTCGCCTGGAAGTCGACGGTCGAGGCGCGGATCGAGGCGGCGAGGTCGGCGGGACCGGACACGACGTACGGCTCGGAGGTGATCCGGCTCTCGAGGTCCACGGTCACCGCGTCGACCGTCGCGCCCGCGCCGAGCCGGACATCGACGCGCGACACGCCCTCGGTCCCGAAGAGGTCCTGCGCTTCGTGCAGGACGACGATCACGGTGCGGCCGTCGGTCGTGCCCGGTGGGCCCTCGCCACGCAGGATCCCGGCGATCGGCTCCGACTTCGGGCCGTCGGCCCCCTCGAGCGCGATCGTGTCGCCGAGCCGCAGCCCGGTGTCGTGCGCCATCCGCTCGGTGATCAGCGCCCCCATGCCGTCGGATCCGACCAACGGCTGACCGGCGACCAGATCGAGGTCGTGGATCCCCGGATAGCTCGAACCGTCGATCCCCAGGACGCGGACCGGCGCCGGGAGGGTCCCCGTCGGGGGCGCGGCCGGGTCGGCGCGAGGTAGGTCCGGCGCTCGAGGGTCGGGGTGATGGCGTCGATCCCCGACGTGTCCCGGATGGCCTCGACGGTCGCCGCCGACAGGCCGCCCTCGGTGAAGCCCTCGACCCGCAGGTCCGCCCGCCCGATCAGGTCGCGGACGGTACGATCGATCGCGCTGTCGATCCCGGCGTTCGTGACCAGGGCGGCGAACAGGACGGCCACGCCGAGCGCGACGCCGACGACCGTCAGGAACGTCCGCAGCGGTCGTGCGGCGAGGCTCCGCCAGGCGTAGGAAGACAGGCCGCCCACGGGTCAGAGCCCGAGCTGGGCGAGCCGGGCGATGAGCGGGGTCGCCGAGTGGTCGGTCCGCCGGCCGAGCTGGATCTCGTCGCGCAGGCGCCCGTCCTGGACGAAGAAGACCCGGTCGGCGTAGGCGGCGGCCTTGGCGTCGTGGGTCACCAGGACGATGGTCTGGCCGCGCTCGACGCACGACCGGAAGAGCGCCTCGAGGATCTCCGTGCTGGTCGTGAAGTCGAGGTTGCCGGTCGGCTCGTCGGCCAGCAGGAGCGCCGGCCGGGTCACCAGGGCCCGGGCGATCGCGACCCGCTGCTGCTCCCCCGCCGACAGCTGATCCGGCCGGTGGCGCTCCTTGCCGGTCAGGTCGACCAGGGCGATCGCGTCGCGGATCCGCTCGGCGGCGGCGCCCTTGCGCGGGTCCTCGCCGGCGATCGTGAACGGCAGCCCGACGTTCTCGGCCACGTCGAGGAGCGGGATCAGGTTGAAGAACTGGAAGACGAAGCCGGTCTTGCGCCGGCGCAGCCGGGTCGCCGTGTCGTCGGACATCTCGCTGACCGGGTCGCCGTCGAGGACGACGTCGCCGGAGGTCGGACGGTCGAGGCCGCCGAGCAGCTGGAGCAACGTGCTCTTGCCCGAGCCCGACGGGCCCATCAACGCCACGAACTCACCGGGCTGGAGGGTCAGCGACACGCCGCGCAGCGCCTCGACGGTGGTCTCACCCAGCCGGTACGCCTTGGTCAGCTCGCGCGCCTCGAGGATGGCTGCCATCAGCCGCCGAACATCCCGGTGAGCCCGCCGAAGATCGACTCGAGCAGGCCGCCCGGCGGCGGCCGGTCCACCACCCGGAGGCCGAGCCCGGTCCCGGTCACGGGCGCGCCGGAGCCGCCGCCCGGGACCGCGGTCGGGTCGCTCGCGATCGCCGTCTCGCGCGGCGCGAGGATCTCGGTCGGCTCGGCGGTCGGGGTGGGGGTCGCCGTCGGCTCGGCGGTCGGTCGCGCCGTGGCCTTCGGCTTCGGCTTGGGCTTCGCCGTCGCTTGCGGCCTCGGCTGGGCGATGGGCTTCGGCTTGGGCTTCGGCTTCGGGTTCGACGTGCCACCCGAGCTGCCGCAGCGGTCGGCGAACAGGACGGTCCACATCTTCTTGCCGTCGGCGCCCTTGTAGGCCCCGATCCCGATGTGGTCCCAGGCCTTGCCCAGGATGTTCGCCCGGTGGCCCGACGAGCCCATGAACATCTGCTGGATCTGGGCCGTGGCGGCGTCGTCCGGGTAGGTGTTCCAGCCGATGTTCTCGCCGGCCAGGTTGTAGCAGTAGCCCCGCGAGCTCATCTCGTCGAAGACGTTGCCCCCGCCGGGGATGTCGTGGCTGAAGTAGTCGCGCTGGATCATGTCCTTGCTCCGCCAGCGGGCGATCGAGGCGAGCGCGGAGTCCCAGCGGAGGGTCGGACGGCCGGCGCTCGCGCGCGCCTGGTTGGTCAGGGCCAGGAGCTGCTGCTCCGAGGCCGAGTTGAAGGCGTTGGCGCTCCAGCCGAAGGTGATCGCGGGTGTCGCCAGGAGCCCGACCGAGCTCGCGAACACGGCGACCGCGACGAGCAGGCTGAGGCGGCGCCTGGCGTGGGGACGGACGTCGGGACGGGCGTCCGGCCGGGCAGGGCTGGGGCGCGCCGCGTCCGCCGGAACGGGTCGATCCGACATGACCGCACCGTAGTCGTCCGCTCCCGCCCGGTCAGCCCGCGCGATGGTCCCGCCGACGGGGGGACCCCGGTACCAGCGCCGACCCGGACCCGGGGCGGTCCGCCGGAGGCCCCGGTGCGGTCCGCCGGAGGCCCCGGTCGTTTGACAGGTGCGGTCATCGGGCGCACCGTGAGAAGCGTCACCGCGTCGGATCGATGCGCCGCGCCGAACGGGCGCGGCGGACCCTGGCGCCCGGTGGCGGTCCCCCGGAACGGGTCCTTCGCCGGACCCTCGGACCGCCGGCCGGTGTCACCGCCAGAGCCGGGACCACGACGCCTCGATCGGCGTCCTGGAGCGCCCGACAGGAGCTATCTCATCCGAATCGCGTTCGCTTCCACGTATCCCCCACGCCGCTGCGGCATCGCCACCTTCACCAGCGACCTGTCGCGAGCGGTCGACAGTCGGGAGATCGTCGCCCTCACCCCGCCCGACCACGCCGAGCCCTATCCGTCCGAGGTCCACCACCGGATCCGTCGCGACGAGTGGACCGACTATCCGCGTGTCGCCCGCGCCCTCGACCGCTGCCGGATCGACGCGGTGTCCATCCAGCACGAGTACGGCATCTGGGGCGGCGACGACGGCGAGCACGTGATCGACTTCGTCAAGGCCCTTCGCGCTCCCGCGATCGCCACGCTCCACACGGTCCTGCGCGACCCGACCCCGCACCAGCGCCGGGTCCTCGTCGAGCTCGTCGACGCGACGATGGGCACCGTGGTCATGTCGCGCGCCGCGGCGTCGCTGCTGACCGAGGCGTACGGCATCGAGCCGTCGCGGGTCGACGTCATCCCGCATGGCGTCCCCGAGCTGCCGCTCGTCGAACCGGACACGCTCAAGGCCGGCCTCGGCCTCGACGGCCGCCAGATCATCCTGAGCTTCGGCCTGCTCGGACCGGGCAAGGGCTATGAGCTCGCGATCGCGGCCATGCCGGCGGTCGTGGCTGCCCACCCGAACGTCCACTACATCATCCTCGGGGCGACCCACCCGGATCTCGTCCGGACCGAGGGCGAGGTGTACCGGAACAGCCTGAAGGCACGGATCGCCGACCTGGGCATGACCGGGCACGTCCAGCTCATCGACCAGTTCGTCGGCCGGCGCGAGCTTGCCCGCTGGCTCGAGGCGGCGGACCTGTTCGTCACGCCGTACCCGAACCTCGACCAGATCGTGTCCGGCACGCTGTCCTACGCGATGAGCGCCGGCAAGGCGATCGTGTCGACGCCATATGCGTACGCGGCCGAGCTCCTCGCCGAGGGCCGGGGCGTCCTGGTCAAGCCGGGTTCGGCCGCTTCCATCAGCGACGCGTTCAACCGCCTGCTCGGCGATCCCGCCCGGCGGCATGTGATCGGCGCCGACGCGTATGCGTACAGTCGCGGGATGATCTGGCCGGAGGTCGGGGCGATGTATCGCCGGCTGTTCGCGCGGGTCATCGGGATGCCGACCGTGCTGACGCGAGAGGCCCAGGCGGCCATCGAGTCGCGTGGGTCGCACGATCTGCGTCTCGGGCTCGACGCACGCTCCAGCCTGGCAGGACGGGTCGCCCACGCCGATGTCTGAGCACCCGCCCAGGGTGGAGCCGGCCCGTCTTCATCCCATCAGCCGGGTCCACCTGGACGAGCTGACCGACACCGTCGGGATCATGCAGCACGCCATCGGTGACCGGCCGGATCCGGCCCACGGGTATTGCACCGACGACGTCGCCCGGGCCGTGATCGTCGACCTGCTCCACGGGGCAGAGCTCGGCTGGGCCGCGGTCGCGCCGACCGTCGGGGTCTCGATGGCGTTCCTCAGCGCGGCCTTCGATCCGGCGAGCGGCCGGTTCCGCAACTTCCGTGACGTCGAGGGCCACTGGCTCGAGGACGTCGGGTCCGAGGATGCCCATGCCCGGGCCGTGCTCGCGCTCGGCGAGGCGTCGGCCAGCGCCGGCGACGCGCAGGTGTGCGCGGCGGCCGCGGAGTTGTTCGAGCGGGCCCTCCCGGCGACCCTGCGCCTGACCTACCTACGGCCGCTCGCCGCCGCGATCGTGGCCACCGACGCGGCCATCCGCGGAGGCAGCCGCGACGCCGTGGCGGCCCTGCCCCGGCTCGCCGCAGCCCTCCGGCTGCTGACGGAGCCGGTCCGGCGCGTGCCGACCGCGGAGTGGCCGTGGCCGGAGCGCGTGCTGGCCTACGAGAACGGGCTCGTCCCGCGGGCGCTGATCGTCGCAGGCGACCGACTCGGGGATGGCGCGATGGTCGAGCGAGGCCTGCACCTGCTCGACTGGCTCGTCGCGGTCCAGACGGCACCGGAAGGCCACTTCTCGCCGATCGGGAGCGACGGCTGGTGGCCGTACGGCGGACCTCGCGCCCGCTACGACCAGCAGCCGATCGAGGCGACGGCACTCCTGCTCGCGGCCGAGGCGGCCTTCGCGGCGACCGGCCAGCGGCGCCACCTCGCCACGATGGAATGGGCCTACGGCTGGTTCCTCGGCCGGAACGACGGTGGACATGCCGTCGCGCTGCCGGCGACCGGCGGCGGCCACGACGGCCTGACCCCGTCGGGCGTCAACCTCAACCAGGGCGCCGAGTCGACCCTGATGTGGCTCATCGCGCTCGAGCGGATCCGCATCGCGCGCCGTGGGCCGGGCGTGGTCGTCCGCCCTTCGGCGAGCCGGCCAGCCGGCCGGTCGGGCGCCCCCGAGGCCGCCCTGACGTGAGCGCTCCGGACGGTCCCGACCTGTTCACGCGAGCGGCCGGAAACCCGATCCTGACGGCCGCGCACCTGCCGTACGTCGCCAACACGGTGTTCAACCCCGGCGCGGCACGGGTCGGGGACGAGGTCCTGGTCCTGGCCCGGGTCGAGGATCGCCGCGGGATCTCCCAGCTCCACGTCGCCCGCAGCCTCGACGGCGTCGGCGACTGGCGGTGGGATGCCGAGCCGTTGCTCCGCCCCGACCCCGACCACCATCCCGAGGAGATCTGGGGCTGCGAGGACCCGCGCCTGACGTGGCTCCCCGAGCGCGAGGAGTGGGCGATCGCGTATACCGCCTACAGCCGGCGCGGACCGCTCGTCTCGCTGGCGACCACCAAGGACTTCCGGACCGTCCGACGGCTCGGCGCGGTCATGCCGCCGGAGGACAAGGACGCGGCCCTGTTCCCGCGCCGGATCGGCGGGCGCTGGGCGATGGTCCACCGTCCGTCGCCGCTCCGGGGCAACGCCCACATGTGGATCTCGTACTCGCCCGATCTGCGCCATTGGGGCGACCACGGCCTGCTGATCGAGGCGCGCGACGGGGCCTGGTGGGATGCCGGCAAGATCGGCCTCGGCCCACCGCCGGTCGAGACCGAGCACGGCTGGCTGACGATGTACCACGGCGTCCACAACACGGGCGACGGCCCGATCTACCGGGTCGGGTTCGCCCTGCTCGACCTCGAGGATCCGACGGTCATCCTGCGCCGCTGCGACGAGTGGACGTTCGGCCCGGTCGAGCGCTACGAGCGCGAGGGCGACGTCGACAAGGTCATCTTCCCGTGCGGCTGGGTCGTCGACGCCGCGCGCGACGAGATCCTGCTCTACTACGGCGCCGCCGACACGAGCATCGGCCTGGCGACCGCCAAGCTGAGCGACGTCATGGCTCACGTCCTGGCCTGCCCGACCCCCGAGCGACGCCGCCAGCAGGGCACAGGCGAGTCGATCTAGGGCCGGGCGTCCGCACCGCCGCGGTCCGGCCGGTCGACCGCGCCGAGCCGCTATACTCCCGTGGCTCGCTCGCCGAGCGGCGCGACCCACGGCGCCGCAGCCCGATGGCGATCGACGCCCCGCGGTGGCCTTAGCTCAATGGCAGAGCATCGGATTGTGGCTCCGAAGGTTATGGGTTCGAGCCCCATAGGCCACCCCACTTCCCCGCACGAATGAGCGGCAACGAGCGGCACCCCGGCGGCATCATTCGGCACCCGAGATTGCTGCAGAAGTTGCTGCACGACATCGACGTACCCGCGATGATCGCTCGCCACGGTTCCTCGAGTCGCTCGATGAGCTCCGGAGGAACGGCGTCCCGCAGGCATTCGGCCATGGCCGCCCTCCCGACGAGGTAGCTCGCGAGGCGCCGGGGATCGCCGAGGGGCACCCGGTCAAAGTCATTGACCCGTCCACACAGCGCTCGGGTGACCGATCCCGAGGCGAGGTGGCCCGCGTACGAGTACCGGCGAGCCCGAATCGACGGTCCGGCGTGTTGGAGCTGTTCGTGGAGGCCACGATCCTCGCCCGGAACCCAGCGTTCGGCGAGCCTCAGCGCCTGGTCGAGCGTGATCTGCGAAGCTTCGGCGAGAACGGCCTCGACCTCCCGGGTGCGCGGGCCGAACCAAGCGGGCGCTGGCTCAGGCGACACGACGCGCCACGAGGCGGTCAGGATGTCGCGCTCTTGCGGTGGCAGGCGGTCTCCCAGCAGGGCCACGCTCCAGACGTTGTGGATCGTCCTGATGACGGTGGTCTCGGGTCCGAAGTTGTGGATGAAGTCGAGCGCCCCGCTGTGGGTGCCGCACACCCACACGGCGATGTCGTCGATCCGCTCGCTCAGCGCTGCGGCATCGTTCCCAACCTCGAGCGCCTGGATGAGGTCGCCTGCCACCGCCTGCGCTGCCTTGAATGCCGGCGGCTCCGTCGGCGGTCCTGGGTAGGCCGCATCGATGGCCTTCACTTCGGCCTCGGCCAGCCGCTCTGCGCGCCAGAGGATGCGTTCCGCTCGGATGCGGTCTTCCGGCCCCAAGGGTTGGGTCTGGTCCACGTCGCGAGGATGCCCGTCGAAACGCGGCAACGACATCCCTCGAAGGTCATCCTTCGGATTCTCGGAGTGGGGATTCCCGACGTCTCCGGCGCGTATCTGGTACGACCGGGCGGTGTCCAGCCCAGAGGATCGAACCCATGCTGGATCGACATGTTGATGCGCCGTGCGCTCGATCGCCCGAGGCTGCTGTGATGCTCGACGAGATCGCCGACGACCTCGAGCCCGAGCTCCTGCGTCTGCTCGCGCGACCACCCGTGTCTTGGCCGACGATCGACGACCGGTCGTCGCCGTGGTTCGCCGCGATCCCAGACTCGGACCGCGCGGGATCGACCATCGGGCGAAGTGACCGTCAGGTACGCCAGGGGATCGGGTTCCTCGTCTCGAGCGCGCCGGAGCGCTGCCACCCGATATCGGACTGGATGGCGGACCGCTACAAGCTCCGACGGGAGGCGATCTGGGAGGTTCAGGGGCTCGATGCTCCCGAACCGCTGGGTCCCGGGATGGAGCTATGGCCGACGGCCAAGGTGCGCACGATCCGCCTCGTCCGCAAGCTGCCGAGCTGGCGCCGCTACGGCCAGCATGGCGAGACCGTCGCGGAGGTGATCGACCGGGCTCGCTCGGTGCCAGCTCCGTTCCCGGTCGCCGCGTCCTACCGATCGCCGGCATTCAGGGACCAGTTCTTCGCGGCGTCGCGCGCAACGAACTGGGACCCCGTCGTCGACGCGATGACACATGCGTGGGAGTCGATTGACGGGGTACTGACCGAACGAGCTGATCGACACGACCCGGCGACGATCGAGTGGCGCGAGAGTCCAGTGGGCGGGGTGATCGGCTACCTCGACGACCCAGCCTGGAGACGCTTGCGCGACGAGCTCACGATGTCGGCCGTCCGGATCATCGCCGGTACCTGACACGCAAACACGTGGCGGTCACCTAGCCCTTCGGTCATCTTGCGGACCGGTGGCCACCAGCGCAGGCTTGAACAGTGGACGACGATCCCGTGTCCGACGATCCGAGGCCAGTCGGTCGACGAGACCACACGGGCACCTGGTTCGGCTCCGGTACGATTTGCGGCCCGGTGTCCGTCGACACACTGACTGGTCTCTGGAATCACGCCCAGATCGCGACGGTTCGGGACGGTTCGGCGATCGCGTTCGTCGACCTGCTCGAGTTCCGACAGCTGAATGCCTCGTATGGTCACCACGTTGGTGACCGAGTCCTGAGAACGGTGGCCGGTCGACTCCGCGACGGGCTCGCACCGTTTCGCGTATTCCGCTACGGCGGCGACGAGTTCCTGGTCGAGATCGACCAACCACTCGACCACGACGGCACAGCGATGCTCGCCCGGCGGATCGGAGCGCTGGTGGGACAGCCGATCGACGGCATCGCCGAGCCGCTCGAGGGTCGGGTCGGCATCACCCTCCGACGGGTCGTTCGAGATGCGACCAGCTCCACCGTCTGGCCTGTCGTGGACGGGGCCGAGCGAGCGGAATACGAGGCCCGCCTGGCGGACCTGCCGTTCGTGGTCACCGGCGATCAGACGTAGTCCGAGACGACGAAGAGCCCGCACAAGGAGAGTTGCGTCAGGCGCCAGGAGTCGGCCTATGTGCCGGAGCGACCCTTCGTCATCCCGACCTGCTGAGCAACCTGGACACCTCGTCGGATTCGGCGAGGTAGACAGGCTCGCCTTCGGGACCGCCGAGTTGCTTGGCGATGAACAACGCATGGTCGGCACCGATCAAGAGTCCGAAGAGATCCAAGTCGGGACCGAACCGAGCGGCTCCGATCGCGAGCGCGACCGACTCACCGTCGTTCGGCTGCTCGACGACGGAGCGGATGCGCGCGGCGAAAGATCGGATGACCTCGGCATCAGGCAATCTGGCCGCCGCCAGGTACTGGTCGCCGGCCATCCGGAAGGCGACCCACGGGTCTACGGCGTCCGACAGGCGCTCCGCCACGGTCCGCAGGTAGGCGTCGCCCGCGTCGCGGCCGATCCGATCGTTCACCGGCTTGAAAGCGAGGATGTCCACGACGACGAAGACGAGGTCGGTGGGCGGCGGCTCGAGCCACTCGGCTACCGATTCCGGCGCGAACCGCGTCTCGCCCGAGGCTTTCGTGAAGCACCGGGGCAACCCCATGACCCCGTCCAGGCGCTCGGCTCGGTAGCCGTCAACGAAGTCGGGCCAGCCGGCGATCGCTTCCAGGAACGCATTCGTCGTCAGCTGGTCTCGAACGACGAGCGCCTGGGCGACCAGCGGTGCCAAACGGGCGAGGTTCGGGAGCGAGACCGTCGTCCCTTCGCCGGGAAGGTCGACCTCGACGGTGTCATCGTCGCGAGGCTCGACCGCGAGGCGCGCGTAGTGGCCGGCCTCATACCAGGCGAGGAGGCGACCGGTCGCCTCGGCGAGCTCCCGCGTTTCGGGCCGGGATCGCCAGGCCCGGCCCGAGTCCAGCGGGACCGAGGCGACGTTCCGGGCGATCCGCTCCTCAAGCTGCCATAGGGCACCATCGTTGAGACCCTGCAGGTCCTCGATGAAGGCAGCCACCCGGTCGGTCAGCGGTCCGAAGTCAGTCATGGCGCGGTTCCGATACCGAGATGGTCGTCATCGAACGGGCGGACCGAGGCCGGTACGCCAGGCGACGCGATCCAGATCGGGTCCGGGTCATAGTGATGCGAGGCCATCAGACCACCCCATTCAAGCACCCTCTCGACGCGGCGAAAGTCGTCGGTCGAGGTGAGCTGAGCCACCACGACCCAGGGCTCGAACGTGACCTTCTCCCAGGGTGCGGACAGTGCATCTCGAAGCCGTTTGGCGAAGGCGAGCGCCGTAGCCGGGTCGGCCATCCTCGCGACGATCAGGAACCGTCGCCCCATGACGAGAACGTCCGCATCGTCGAACTCGCGCAGCGGCCAACGGGCTTGCTGCCAGGGCCAAGCGGTGCGCGACGTCCCGCGCGGCGAGTGTTTCCGAGTCGATCCTCTGCGCCCAGCCGTAGACATCGGTGCCACGCGCTCCGACCAGGAACAAGGCCCTGTCAACGTCGCAGTCAGCTAGTCACCATTGACGTCGCCCCCGGTCGCCCGTTGAGTGACGCCGATCGCCGTCGCTCGGCGGGCCTTAGAAGGCCGGTCCCCCTGGATGACATCATCTTGTTGGACTCGCCGCGGGCTGGCTGCAGAATGAAGAGTCCTCACCGACGTCACCCTGCCCTGGAGACTCCGACCGGTACGAGGCGCTGCCGCCGTCCGTGATGACGATCGTGCCGGGTTGGTCGTATGTGCCCAGGAGCTTGCACTGCGAGTCGAACAACTGAACGGGAGAGGTCGGCGTCACGGGCACGCCTTCGAACGGGAACTTGGCGACGTTCACCTTCCGTTTTGGCGGGATCACGACGTGGTGGCCGTCGCCGGTGCTCCCGATGTACGTTGACTGGGACTGGTTGTCCACGTTCAGGTACGACGGTCCATCGCACGCCGCGAGCATCAGGCTCAGCGCCGTCATGACCATGAGGCAACGAAGCCAAGGCATCGCGCACAGGATACGCGCCGTCTCTTGGAACTTCGACGCCGCGAGCGACAACCCCCGGTGGCCGCCGCCCGGTTGGGCTCGTGCGAGCGGCAGACCCTTAGTTAGCATCCCCGGTCGCCATCCGGCGCCCGTCAGGCGAGGGATGCCCCAGGACGACGCGGAGCGATGGCTCGCCGCATGGGAGGCGCGGGCTGCGCGCAGCGGCATGGACCCGGACAGGCGCGACTACTGGCAGGCCGGCGGCGACTGGATCGAGACGGAGCGACGGACCGGTACCTCCTGACCATGTCGGGCGGCTCCGGCGGCCCCCATGATCGGCGCATGGTTACCCCACGCCCCTGGCGGTCGATCGTCCCGTGGACGGTCCTTGCCTTCGTTGTGACCTTCCCGGTCGCGATCTTGTTCGGGCTTGGGGGGCATATCCACAAGATCCTGGCGCCATCTGTCGAGGCGAGTGGGCCGTACGCCGGGTACGTCCTCTCGTACCTCACCGACCCGCATTGGGGCGCGCTGGCTACCGTGGCCCGACTCGTGTTCATTTCGACCGTGATCCTCGCGTTCTCCTATGCCGCGCGGGTCAGGAGACCCCGGCTCGACCTCATCGCCCTCGTGGTCTGGACGGTCGGGTTCGCCTACGTCATCTTCAGCCCCGTGTCCTTCAACGCCGCACCCAGGGCCTGTGGGCCCGACGACCCGGGTGTGCCCGCACTTGGGACGTGCTACATCGCGTGGGTCCCGGGCTGGGACCGGATGGCCCTCTGGGCCGTGGTGTCGGCGGCCATCCTCGTGACGGGCTACGTGCTCCGGCGCGTCAGGTCGGCCCAGAAGCCGATCGCGAGCACCTCGGCCACCGTTTGACGAAGGCCCCTGTCGCTCGGGGTCCGCTGACCCGATCGCGGGGCTGGTAACCTGCCGCGATGGCCCGTCGGAAGATGATCAGGTCGGCACGGGCGCGGGTGCGCGCGGACCGAAGCGCCGACCCTGAGGACGGGCGTCTTGCGTATGAATGGCGACTGCTGACCGCGAGTCTCGGAGCCATCGCATTCGGCTTGATGTCCCGCGGCACCTACTACTCGCCCAGCCAGGATCCCAAGGATGACGTTTCCCTCCTCAGCGCCATCGGGACCATCGTGCTCGTCGGCGTCGGCCTCTTGGTCCTCGCGATGCTCTTCGTGATGATTCGAGCGTAGGCCCGGTCACCCCGGGTCCGCTGGCCGCGCCAAGCGGCATCGCAGGACCCGGACGCGGAGCCGAGGCGAGTCGAGAGCTAGCCGAGGCTCAGCATCTCGGTAGACCCGGTAGAGCTCCCAGAGCGGTTTCATGTTCCCTTCGAAGCGAGCCATGGCCTGCTCGAGCGCGGCCGTGTCACGGTCTGGTTGCGAGCGGCTCCACCGGATCGGCGAGGTGCGTCTTGTGATCATCAAGGAGGGTGTCCCACGCCCTGCAGCAACGA
Organism: uncultured Chloroflexia bacterium; assembly: GCA_963781845.1. Classification (GTDB taxonomy): domain Bacteria; phylum Chloroflexota; class Limnocylindria; order Limnocylindrales; family CSP1-4; genus Chersky-267. The sequence goes on from CAWAHN010000017.1 coordinate 164,596, forward strand.
CCGGCGAGGCGGCCGTCGAGCACGCAGAAGCGCCGAGTCGTCACTTGGTGGGTCATCCCATCGCAGTAGAACCGGACGTCCAGGCTGTCCAAGCGCAGGTGGGTACCGGGGGTCAGGAGCAACTCACGAACCCGTTCCAACCTGCCGGATGGCCCGGACGGCGCGGAGACCGCGATGGCGGAGTCGCCGCCGATGCGCCAGATCCGGGGCTGACCGTAGAAGGCCACCGACGTCAGCCCCTTCGCTTCTTCGAAGCCGAGGCCGTCGTGGGCGGCGCAGTACCCGCCCGGGTCGGTGGCAGCATGCGCGAGAGTCGGGTTGTAGAGGTCCATCAGCTCGGTGGTCGGGGCGGGCACTCGGTCGGACCGACGAAGCCGACGAGGCTTACCCACGAGCCAGTCGCCAAACCGGTCATGACCCACACGGTGCGGAAACACCAGTCCAACCTCATCGCGTCATGCCAGATCGCACCGATCGTGGCGCGAACCAGATGCAGCATGTCGAGCTCACCTGGTGCCTCCAGGTGCATCCGCCGTTGGTGGCACGAGTCCGCAGTCGGGCTCGGTGCAGAGCTCGAGTCCGAGCTGCGCCAGTCCCTCGGCCAGCGGCGTGAATCCGAGGTTGCCGCCGAAGCTGCGGCTCGTGACACCCGCCGGGATGCCTCGCACGAGGACGATGCCGCCGGAGTCGCCCGTATCCACGGGGACCTGCGCGGCGATCATGCACGGGAAGTAGGAGCCGTCGACGGAGTTGAGGTTCTGGCCCTTCTCCGCCACCGTTCCGCTCCGGTAGGTGTTGCGGCCGTCGATCTCGACCAGGTCGCCGATCGCGATGTCGGCGCAGCCGAGCGGCTTCGTGCCGGGCGGGATGATCCGGTACCCGGCCGTGCCGAGGTCGACCACGTTCAGGTGCCCCCACGGGACGCGTTCCGGCGCCACCACCAGGTAGTTGATGTCCGAGGATGCGCACGTGTGACCTGGGTAGGGGCAGGTGGCGTCCCTGGCGGCCGGCCCGAACACCCCACGCACCGTGGTGCCGTCCGGGTCGTAGGCCACGGTCCCTTCGCTGGTGCAATGGCCGGTGGACGTGAGCACGATCGTGTCGCCGTGGCGGGCATAGACCCCGCCGGAGCACGCTCCCCAGAGCTGCTGGCCGGCGAGGACCGGCGGGTCGTAGACCGGGGTCGTGCGCCGTGGCGTCGTCAGCGCGTTCACGACCGTGAAGACGGCGATCCCGAGCAGCACACCCGCCAGGACCACGATGATCGTGCGGGTGATGACCGTCGCGCGCCGGGGTCGAGACCGCATCGTCGTCGACACCCTAGTACGAGATGGCGTCGGCGCACGACGTCGCGACGTCCTCGGGCAGGAGCGCAAGCGCGATCAGCATGACGCCGGTGGTGTCGCTCCTCGCGCTCCAGCGGAAGATGCCGCTCTCGAAGTAGGTTCCCGACGCGATCTGTTCCGTGGCGAATTGATCGAACCCTGCGTACGTCAAGCCGGCGATCCCCGACTCCACATCGGCGCTCGGCAGGAAGGCACAGCGGGTGGTCGCTCTGCCGAAGAGGCCGCGGTGGGACGTGTCGCTGAAGGCCCCGCCGAATGTGTCGGGGTCGCCCTGGAATGGCCAGCGGACGTCGCTCAGGTCGGGTTCGTTGTGAGGGTTGATCCCAGTCGGGTCGTACTTGCCCTCGATCGGCAAGATCAGGACGAACGCCGCCATCTTCTCGGGCAGGTAGGGCGTCCACGTCGGACTGATCAGGCCACCGGCGCCGGCCATGGTCGCCGGGTCAGCCAGGGCCTTCGCCAAAGCCGCCAGGCGTGCGGTGGCTGGATCGGGCAGCCAGGTCTTGTCGGCATACGGGGAGTCGATGTCGGGTGCCGTCACGGTGTACCGACTCCCGTCGGGCCGCTCGAGGACGAAGGTATCGATGATGGTGTCGCCCCAGTGCGTGATGTCCGTGGGCTGGCCCAACAGGTCGGCATCCTTCGCCAAGAGCGCACGCAACGTGGCCAGGCCGGTCGGGGACAGCGTGTTGCGCTCCAGGATCCCTGGGGGGACGGGATACGGGAGGTTCGAGTTGGCCGGGCTGTTGACCCGGATGACCGTGCCGTCGGACAGATAGTCGGCGACATGTTGGCTGGTGATGCCGCTGTCGCCCGGCCCGTAGTCCTGGCCGACGTCCAGTCGGATCAAGAGCTTCGGCCCACTGTTCGAGCCAGCGGCTATCGCGTTCGCCGGAGCCGGGATGTGCCCCGACGTGAAGCGACCGACCACCGCCCACAAGGTCCCTCCCACGACGAGGATCGCGACCATCGCGCAGCCGAACACGACGATGTCGCCCGTCGTCGAGCGTCGCCTCGGGGGCAGCGCGGCCCAGACGGGTCCCGGCAGTGGGTCGCTGGCCGCGGCGGCCTGACCGGTCATCGGCACCAGGCTCGCTGCCCCCGGAGCAGCAACGTCACGCGGGTCCCCTGCCGGTCGATCGTCAGGAACGCGTGGCACCGTCGCTCGCTCCCGACGGAGCAGCCACCATACCGATACCAGGAGCGCGAGCGCTGCCAGGACGAGAAGCAGGACGGCCGCGGCGACGGTCCTGGCCCCGACTTCCACTGGACACGCCTCCCGCGCGAGAACGACGCCTCGCGCGAGATCGACGCAGGGCGCGGACGTTCCGTGCGTTCGAGTTTCGTTCGGGCCTATCGCCGCCACCATGGGCCAGAGGTACCGCAGTCAGGGACGGCGCCAGGTCGATGCCGCAGGACCGGCCGAGGCGGCGATCACCGCCGAGCCGCGGTCTCCAGCGCGATGGCGCGTCGGTTCGCGCCCCGGGGGGCCGGGTACGATACCGGCCGGATGAGCACGAGCGGAATGCCGGACCCGATGCGCCGGCCGCAGATCCCGATCGTCGGCGCATCGTCGACGAGCGAGCACGGCCATGCCTGCTGCCCGCCCGACGCGGCGATGATCCGCCTCCCGGGCGTACCCCGACCCGGCACCGTCGACGCATGACCGACCCCGAGTCGACCGACGGTCAGGCTCCGGGACCCGCCGGCGACGACGGACGGGCCCTCGCCGTCGACGACGCGGGGGCCTCCGGTACGGGCCCACGCCGCGGAAGGTCCGCCTCGCGGGCGGACGTCGGTCGCATCGTCCGGCGGTACATCCCGATCGTGGGCTGGCTGCCCGCCTACGACCGCTCGTTCCTCCAGTTCGATCTGATCGCCGGGATCGTCGGCTGGGGGGTCATGGTCCCGGTGTCGATGGCGTATGCCGGCCTGGCCGGCCTGGCCCCCGAGGCCGGCCTGGTGACGGCGTTCGCGGCGATGGCCGCCTATGCCGTGCTCGGCACGTCACGCCACTTGAAGGTCACGGCGAGCTCGGCGATCGCGTTGATGTCCGCCGCGGTCATCGCGACGATGCCGTCGGCCCAGGACCCCTCCGTCTACGTCGCTCTCAGCGCCGCCCTGGCCCTCATCGTCGGCGGGATCCTGGTCATCGCCGGGATCGCTCGCCTCGGCTTCCTCTCCCAGTTCCTGGCCAAGTCGGTGGTCACCGGCTTCGTTATCGGCCTGTCGATCGTGATCACCGTCGGCCAGCTGCCGGCCCTGCTCGGGATCCCAGGGGGCGGGACGACCGTGTTCCAGAAGCTGGCGACGATCGTCAGCCAGCTGACCGAGATCAACCCCTGGACCCTGGCGCTCGGCCTCGGTTCGCTGGCGATCATCTTCGGCTGCCGGCTGTTCATCCCGCGGATCCCCGGTCCGCTCGTCGCGCTCATCGTCGGGATCGTGGCGGTGCCGCTGTTCGGGCTGACCGCGCACGGCGTCGCGGTCGTCGGGGACGTGGACACGACCGTGCCCCTGCCGGACATCCCGTCGGTCTCGTTCGGCGACCTGGTCATCCTGGTCACGGGCGCCTTCGGCCTCGTCTTCCTGGCCCTCGCCGAGTCGCTCGGCGCGGCCCGGATCTTCGGCTCGCGGAACGGCTACGACGTCGACCCGAACCAGGAGCTGATCGCCCTCGGCGCCGCGAACATGTCGGCCGGGATCTTCGGCGGGTTCGCGGTCGACGCGAGCATGTCCCAGTCAGCCGCCGGCGAGGCCGCCGGGGTCAAGACGCAGCTGTCGTCGCTGGTAACGGCGGCGCTCGTCCTCGTCACCGCGCTGTTCATCGCGCCGCTCTTCCACAACCTGCCGATGGCCGTCCTGTCGGCGATCGTGATCAGCTCCGCGATCGGACTCATCGACATCGCCGAGCTGCGGCGCTACCTGCGCTGGCGCAAGACGGACTTCCTGCTGGCGATGACCGCCCTGTTCGGCGTGGTCCTGACGACCGCCCTCGTCGGGATGGCCATCGCGGTCACGCTGTCGCTCCTGGCGATCCTGTACCAGGCCAGTCAGCCCTACATCGCCCTGCTGGGGCGGCTGCCCGGTCAGCCTCCGTCGTTCGGGGACGTCGAGCGGCACCCTGGTGCCCGGACCATCCCCGGGCTGCTCATCCTGCGTCCGAACGTGCCGCTGACGTTCGTCAACGCGAGCGTCGCCAAGGACCAGATCATGGCGCTCATCCACGCCGCCGATCCGCCACCGTCGATCCTGGTCCTGAGCATCAGCGCCACGGCCGACCTCGACGTGGCGACGATCGACATGCTCAACGAGCTGATCGAGGAGCTCCATCGCCGATCGATCGAGCTTCGCCTCGCCCAGGCGAGGGGACCCGTGCGGGACCGGATGCGGCGGACCGGCCTGATGGACGCCGTCGGCGAGGAGCACGTCTTCCTGTCCGTCTCGACGGCGGTCGAGGACGCGACGGCCGGCGCACCTGCTCCGACCGAGCCGAGCCCGACGGCACCGAGCCCGCCGGCGCCGAGCCCGACGGCGCCGAGCCCGGCGGTCGACACCAAGGCCGACGCCGGGCCGGATGTTTCCACCGCGGACGCGTCCGACCTCGACGCGGACTGAGAGCCTCGGGTCGAGCCGACGCTGGACAGCGTGTGACCGCCGGCCGCCGGCCGGGTCAGCAGTCGAACGCGAACCAGCACAGCTCGTTTCGCAGCCGCTCGTCGTCGAGCACGAGCTCTCGGATCTCGTCGGGGAGTCGCGCGCGCTGCCACTGGCACTCCAGGCGGCCGGCCGCCTCGCGCCGGTCTTCAGGCCCAGCCGCTCGTGCCGCCCTGACGGCGTAGGCCGCGGCACCGAGCTCGTGGGCCGCGACATGGCCCACCGCCGCGGCCTGGCCGGCGGCGTACGCGGCATGCCGTGCTGCCCCGCTCAGGTCTCTGGCCGCAGCGTTGGCATGGCCGGCCGCCGTGCGGGCCTCTGCCCAGGTGACCTCGCCACGCGCCCAGGCACGCGCGAGGTCGATCGCCCGACGTGGGCGGTCGTCCTGCGGCCGTGCCTGCTCGAATTGGTGCAGGACGTGGTCCGCGCAGTCGGCCGCCCATATGGCCAGAAGACGATGATCGTCGTCCTGGAGGGTCCCGCCGCGACGCACGGTGATGAAGCGCGGATCCCGGATCTTGGGGAGGATCACCAGTCGGCCCATCTCGCACGTGTATCGGCCAAGGGTAGCAAGGGCGGCCTCCAGCGGAACCTGCCCCCGACGGTCCGTCGGTCAGTCGACGTTCCCGGTCGGAGCGAACCTCCGAGGCCCGGATGCGCAGACTCGGACGGTCCGACCACTGCCGGTGGTCGTTCGCGCCTGTCCCGCGCTCGGCCACCTGCCCGGATGCGTCGTCGCGAGTCCTCGACGAGCGTGCCGTCCCTTGATCCCGCCACTCCGAGTCGCGCTTGGCACCGGACGGGGTCGTGCCGCACGTGGTTGCGGCGGGATCGTGCGGTGCTACGATGCGGTCGACCAACGGGTCGCGTACGGAGCCCGTCCGAGTCCGCCCAGGCGGCCGGATGCATGGGCTCGCGACGGCTCGGTGGAACGGGAGTGCGCCATGGCGACGGTCACGTTCGAGCACGTCACCAAGAAATACGGTGAGGTCCTCGCGGTCAACGACCTCAACCTCGCGATCCAGGACGGCGAGTTCATGGTCCTGGTCGGCCCGTCGGGGTGCGGCAAGACCACCAGCCTGCGGATGATCGCCGGCCTCGAGGAGATCTCCGAGGGCACCCTCAAGATCGGCGATCGGGTGGTCAACGACGTGGCCCCCAAGGATCGCGATATCGCGATGGTCTTCCAGAGCTACGCCCTCTACCCGCACATGACCGTGTACGACAACCTCGCCTTCGGCCTCAAGCTGCGCAAGGTGCCCAAGGGCGACATCGACAAGCGGGTCCAGGAGGCCGCGGCGATCCTCGACCTCGGCAAGCTCCTCGCGCGCAAGCCCAAGGAGCTGTCCGGCGGCCAGCGCCAGCGCGTCGCGCTCGGTCGGGCGATCGTCCGCGAGCCGGCCGTCTTCCTGATGGACGAGCCGCTGTCCAACCTCGACGCGAAGCTCCGGGTCCAGACCCGGGCCGAGATCGCCCGGCTCCACCAGCGCCTCAAGACGACGATGGTCTACGTCACCCACGACCAGATCGAAGCGATGACGATGGGCACCCGGATCGCGGTCATGAGCGACGGCCTGCTCCAGCAGGTCGGCAGCCCGCAGGTCCTCTACGACACGCCGGTCAACCGCTTCGTCGCCGGGTTCATCGGCAGTCCGGCGATGAACTTCATCGACGTCGAGGTCAAAGGCAGCGGCGACGGCGCGAGCATCGAGGGTGCCGGGGTCAGCCTGCCGCTCCCGGCTCGCCTGCGCGACGCCGTCGGCCCGACGAGCGGGCGCAAGCTCGTTGCCGGCATCCGGCCGGAGCACCTGGAGATGGGTGCCGTCGCGGGTGCGACCGGGACGGTCCGCGCGACCGCCGACGTCGTCGAGTATCTCGGCAACGACCAGCTCCTCCACGTGACGATCGGCGGCAAGGACCTGGTCGCGGTGGTCGGGGCCGAACACCGGGTCCGGCCGGGCGACATCCTCGACCTCGTCGTCCCGTTGTCCAAGCTCCACCTGTTCGACGTCGAAAGCGGCATCTCGCTGGCGAGTCTCGATCTCGCCACGGCCGCCGCTCCGGCGCCCGAGGTGACGACGACCACGCCCGCGGCGGCGATCCCCGAGGCGGCTCCGACGGCGCCGCAAGCCCCGGTCGCCTGACCTCGGCCCGAGACTCGACCATCGATCCGTTCGTCGACCGTCTCGCGGAGGAAGAGCTCCGCGAGACGACCGTCGACTCCCGGGTCGTCCATCGCGGCCGGACGATGGCGTTCCGGGTGGACACCATCGAGCGGCACGACGGCTCGCGACACCAGCGCGAGATCGTCGCCCACCCGGGCGCGGTGGCCATCGTGGCCGTCGACGACGACGACCGGGTCCTGCTCGTCCGCCAGTTCCGGACGGCTGCCGAGCGGACCCTGCTCGAGATCCCGGCAGGGACGCGCGACGTCGACGAGGTCAGCGGCGACGTCGAGGATCCGGATCGGACGGCGGCGCGCGAGCTCGAGGAGGAGACCGGCCAGCGCGCGACGACCTGGCAGCCGCTCGGCGCGTTCTGGCCCGCGCCCGGGTTCTCGACCGAGGTGATCCACCTCTACCTGGCGACCGGCCTGGCGCCGGCGGCCGAGGGACGCCTCGGTCCGGACGACGACGAGACACTGGTCCTCGTCCGGGTGCCGTTCGAGGCTGCCGTCGCGGCCGCCGAGGATGGCCGGATCGCCGACGCGAAGTCGATCGTCGGCCTGCTCCGGGTCGCGCGGATCCGGGCCCGCGTCGGCGACCGGACATGACCGACCGCGCGGTCCGCGCGTTCGTTCGCGACGATGCGCCGGCCGTCCTGGAGCTGGAGCTCGCCAGCTTCGACGAACGTCCGCTCCCGGGCTCGAGCCGCGCCGAGATCGGCTGGATGATCGAGCGACTCGCGCTCTTCCCGGAGAGCACGGTCGTCGCCCTGGAGGACGGACGCGTCGTCGGGCAGTGCACGCCGCGGAACGACACGCTGACGGTCCACCCGGCGTTCCGCCGCCGGGGGCACGGGCGTCGGCTCGTCGAGGCGGCCCGCGTCCTCGTCGCCCGGCAGGGGATGGTCGAGCTCTCCCTGTGGGGGGACCGCACCCGGCCCGATGCCGCTGCGTTCATCGATGCGCTCGGCGCCGTCTACCGGTCCAGCCTCTGGCAGTTCGTCCTGCCGGCCGGACGGGCGGTGGCGGCGGCGGCGTTCCCGCCCGATGTCGTGGTCCGGTCGATCCGGCCCGGCAACGACGACGATCGGTACGTCGGCCTGATCAACCGTGCCTTCGAGGATCATCCGTCGCCGCTGTCCTGGCCCGACGAGTACATCCGCGAGATCCACGCGCGACCGGACTTCGATCCGTCCGGGGTGCTGATCGTCGCGCCGCGCTCGGACCCCGACCACCTGGTCGGGTTCTGCCGGACCCTCGAGCTGCCCGGTGACGACGGGCGCCGACGGGGGGAGATCGGGATCATCGGGTTGCTCCCCGAGTGGCGCGGGCGCGGGCTCGGCCGCCAGCTCCTGCGCTGGGGCGTGACGCATCTCCGCTCGCTCGGGCTCGACGAGGTCGAGCTGTCGGTCGAGGCGCGCAACGAGCGGGCGCTCGAGCTGTACCGCCGGGAAGGCTTCGAGGCGACCGTCGAGTGGCCGCACTGGGCGGTACCGGCCAGCCCGCCGGAACTGATCGCCGCCGGCAGCTAGCGCCACTGGCGCCGGGCTAGCCTCCGGGGTTCCACCCGGCGAGGTCGACCGGGCGCAACCGCGGGCTGTCGGTCAGGCCGGGGATCCGACCGCGCTTGGCGATCGCCCGACCGTCGATCTCCTTGATGTCGCCGGTGAAGTCGACCGGGCTGGCGCCGCTGATGTAGGACCCGACGGCGTACGAGTCGACCGGCGCACCGTGCTCCACGAAGTAGCGGATCCGGTCCGGGCTGAGGCCGCCGGACACCACGATCTTGACGTGCTGGAAGCCCTCGAGATCGAGCCTCGCCCGGATCTCCGTGACCAGGTCGGCGGTGACTCGGCCACGCTCGGCCGGCGTGTCCAGCCGGACCCCGTACAACCGGTCGCCCAACGCGTGCGCGACCCGAAGGGCCTCCTCCGCCTCGTCCTTGAACGTGTCGATGAGGACGATCCGGGGGACGTCCGGGCCCATCGCCCGGTCGAACGCCTGCGCCGCTTCGACCGTGTCCCCGAAGATCAGCACCAGGGAGTGGGGCATCGTCCCCGTCGGGTTGAGCCCGGCCAGACGCGCGCCGGCCGGCGTCGACGCACCGACGCACCCGCCGACGATCGCGGCATAGTCGAGCACGTCGGTGATGTCCGGATGGACGTGGCGCGCGCCGAAGGAGATCACGGGGTTGGGCGAGGCGGCGTCGACGCATTCTCGGGCGGCGGTCGCCCAGCCGGTCGACTGGGCGAGCATCCCCAGGATGGCCGTCTCGTACAGGCCGAACTGACGGTAGCGGGCGCGGATCCTGAGGACGACCTCCTTGGGCGAGAAGGTGTCGCCGTCGTCGAGTGCCTCGACCGTGACCTCGTCCTGGTCCGCTTCGCCGAGGACGTGGGCGATGAGGTTCTTCGCCTCGTCGATCCCGCACAGGATCCCGGATTCGCGGCTGAACACCTCCATCGCCACGATCGGGTCGAGCCCGCCCTCGGCCAGGATCTGGTCCGCCCGTGCGAAGTAGACGTCGGCCGACTCGCCCGACAGGATCTCGTTGGACGGCCGAACCCGCAGGATCCCCATCAGCCGGCGGCCACGTCGTGCGGGGTGTCCCTGGGCTCGCTCACGATCGGATCGACTCCTTCGTCCGCGCCCGTGGCGACCGGGCTCGACTGGCTCGGCAGTGTAGCAGCCGCCACGTGCCGCGAACCTCGCATGCGGACCGCGCGGAGGTCACCCGATCTCGGATTCGTACCCGACCCGCGAGCGACGGCGCGGCTGGCGGCGGGCGCGCGTCGCGATGAGGAGAAGGACGAGCAGCACGATCAGCGCGATCGCCCCGATCGACCGGAGCCGAAGCCCGCCGAGGTCCGCCGCCCCGGCCCAGGCCTCCCGCGCAGCGATCGCGGCGGCCTGGGCCGCCGTCAGGTCACCCGCATCGAACGCCGCCCTGGCGGCAGCGAGCTGGACCGTCGGATCCTGGCCCAGGAGCCCGATCCGGTCCAGCCACGAGGACGAGGCGGCCGCTCCGGCGGCCTCCGCCGCGACGATCTGGTCGATGATCGTCCGCTCGACGGCGGCCTCGGCGGCGGCGGTCGCCGGGTCGCCGCTCTCGAACGCCGTGCGCAGGTTGCCCGATGGCTCGAGCCCGGCCACGGCCGCCGCGACGGCCAGGTCGTCCCGCGCCCCCAGGACATTGCGCGCGGCGGCCATGTCCGCTTCGGCCGTGTCGAAGCGCCAGACGGACAGCGCCTGATCGATCTCGGCGGGCAGGGCCCAGCCGTCCGCCTCGCCGACCAGGGCATCGTGCTCGAAGGCCAGCCTGGCGCGGGTATCGAGGAGCGCGCCGTCCGCCGGCCGGGCGACCCAGGTCCGCCACAGGTCGGTCGCGTCCACGCCGGCCTCGGTCCGGAGCAGGTCGAGGAGGGCGCGCCAGTCCGTCGGGCCCTGGGCGGCGCGGGCCGCGGCCGCGGCGATCACGGCCCGAAGTCCATCGGGGCCGGTCCGGGCCTCGATCAGTCGGAGGAGCTGGCCCGACGCCGCGTATCCGTACGCCTCGGTCGGATCGGTCGACGATCGCGCCGGGTCCGCCGTCCAGGCGTTGAGCGGGAACGCCGCGCTCGATGTCGCTGGCAGCGCGGAGCCGGTCCCCGGCCCGAGGCCCAGCCGTTTCGCGGCGTGGTCCGCGGCGAGGCTGGTCAATCCCTCGACCGCCCATCGATCGGCGAACACGGAGCCGTCGAACCACAGGTGGGCCGCCTCGCGGACGAGGACCTGGGGTGGCGCCGTGTAGGCGACCCGGATCGTCCGCGTCGTCGGGTCGTAGACCCCCGCCAGACCGCCGATCGAGCGCGAGACCGCCTCCTCGATCGCGATGGTGCCCGTCTGCGGGTACGGCGTGCCGATCGCGGTTCCGAGCGCCGGGAGCGCCCGCCTCAGCAACGCGGTGGTCCGTTTCGCCCAGGTGGGATCGTCCTTCCAGCCGCGGATGACGAAGTGGGCCGGGGCGCCGCCAACGTCGACGTCGAGGGCCGTCTCGGCATAGGCGCCGGGGCGGTCGGCCAGGACGTAGCCCGACAGCGCCATCGGGTCGGCCAGGACGGGCGACGCCAGGCTGGTCGTCCCGTCGGCGGCGGTGACCGGCTTCCCGAGTCGCCCCGTCACGGCCGAGACCTTGTAGCCGGACGGGAACCGGACGGTGACCGTGGAGCCGGGGGTCGCGCGGGTCCCGTACGCCCAGACCGGGAACGCGGCGATCGACGGCCCGATCCGGACCGACCGCGAGGCCTTGCCGCCCGGGTCCGGCAGCTCGAAGGCCAAGTGGATCGCGGTCGACTTCCCGGCGCCGAGTCGCCCGGCGAAGTGGATGCTGAGGAGGGTCGCCTTGGCCGAGCGCGAGACGACCCCCACCGGCACCTTCTTCCCGCCGCTCGTCGCCCGGAACGCGGTCGTCCCGGGGAGGACGGACAGGTTCGCCCGGTCGTAGACGTAGTTCGTGGTCATCGTCCCGGTGGCGTGGTTCGTCGCGGTCAGATCGACCGTGATGTGGACCCGCCGATGCTCAGGTTGGACCTCGTAGTGCGCCGCCCCGACGAGCGTGAGCCGCGGGGCCGCCGCGGCCGCCGGCGCCGCGGTCAGCGGCGCGAGGGCGAGCGGGACACCCAGCAGGATCGCCGCCGCGAGGGCCCAGGGCCGAGCCCCGGCGAGGGTCGCGAGCCGAGCGCGGATCCGCCCGGTCACGAGCCGAGCAGCTCCGGGAGGCGGTCGGCGTAGCGGACCAGGAGCGCCTCGTTGCGCGACCGCCGCTGGCCCTGGTCGGGGATCCGCCCGCCGATCCACAGCCAGCCAGCCGACTCGGGCAGGAGTGCGTCGCAGATCGCGAGCGACCGGGCCAGGGCCAGCCCGAGCTCGTCGCGATCGGCGAACCGAGCGGGGATCTCGCTGCTCAGGGTGGGCCGCCCGTCCTCCGCGATCGAGAACTTCACGAACGGGAACTCGTCGTTCCAGCGCAGGAGCATCCGGTACGACTTGCGGAACCCGTCCCCGATCGGCGGGGCGAAGTGGACCCAGGTGATGATCCCCAGGCTCGGGTCGAGGATGACGGTGATCCGGACGTCGAACCGTCGCCGACCGTCGAGCTCCAGGTCCCAGGCCACGATCCCATCGCGTTCGACCCGTTCCCCGGGGTTCGCTCCGAGGTCGGTCAGCCAGCCCTCGACGATCGCCGGGGGGATCGGCTCGGGTTCAGGCTCGACCGGCCGCGCCTGACGCCGCGCGGCGATGTCCGATCCGTTCGGTGACATGGCCGGGACAGTCTAGCCGAGGACCGCCGGAGGTCCATCCAACGGGCCGGCCGGATCAGTCCCGGGCGCGCCTCGAGACGCCGGCTTCGGCCCGGATGACGGCCTGGCCGTCGAGCGGATGGTCGACCGCGCTCGCCGCCAGCGCCGAGGCCGCTGTCGCGCGCCGGGTCCGCGGCGAGTCGGAGCGTTCGACCGAGCCGCCGCTCTTGACCACGCGGCTGGGGAAGTCGGCCGGCCGGCAGCTCTCGCCGACCTTGACGTTGCGACCGATCTTGGCGCCGCGGGGGATCACCGACCGCTTGCCGATGACGCTGATGCCGCTGTTCAGCCGGGTCGGCTCGCGCCGGTTCGGCGTGTCGTCGCCGCCGTCGCCGACGATCGCGCCGGGGCCGACCACGACCTCCTTGTCGAGGATCGAGCGATCGACGATCGCACCGCGGCGGATGATCGTGTCGAACATCAGGATCGAGTCGCGCACGACCGCCCCGACCTCGACCCGGACGCCCGGCGACAGGACGGAGTTGACGACGGTCCCGTCGACGATGCAGCCGTGGCTGATGAGGCTCCGATGGACCTGCGCGGTCTGGCCGATCTTGGCCGGCGCGCGCTCTTCCGAGCGGGTGTGGATGAGCCAGTCCTTGTCGTACAGGTCGAGCTCCGGATGATCCTCGAGGAGCGCCATGTTGGCCTCCCAGTACGACTGGATCGTCCCGACGTCCTGCCAGTAGCCATCGAACCGATAGCCGAAGACACGCGCTCCGCCGTCGATCATCGCCGGCACCACGTGGCTGCCGAAGTCCGTCCGCGACTCGTCCAGCCAGCGGCGCAGGGCCTTCCTCGAGAAGACGTAGACGCCCATGCTGGCGAGGTCGCTCTTCGGCTGCTTCGGCTTCTCCTGCCACTCGACGACCCGGTTCTGGTCGTCCATCGCCAGGATCCCCATCCGGGTCGCATCGGACAGCGGGACCCGGCGGACCGCGATGGTGACGTCCGCCCGGCGTCGACGGTGGGCGGCCAGGAACGGCGTGTAGTCCATCTTGTAGATGTGGTCGCCGGCCAGGACCAGGACCTCGTCCGACTCGCCGTGCTCGATCACGTTGAAGTTCTGGAGGACCGCGTCGGCCGTCCCGCGATACCACTCGGCCACCCGGCCGCGGGCGATGTAGGGCTGGAGCATCTTGACCCCGCCCTTGTTCCGGTCGAGGTCCCAGGGTCGGCCCAGACCGATGTGGTCGTTGAGCGAGCGAGGGTTGTACTGGGTCAGGACGACGACGTCGGTGATCCCGGAGTTGACGCAGTTGCTCAGGGTGAAGTCGATGATCCGGTACTTGCCGCCGAACGGCACCGCGGGCTTGGCCCGGAGCGAGGACAGGATGGACAGGCGCTCGCCTTCGCCGCCGGCGAGGATCACGGCCATGGTCGGTCTCATCAGGCGCCCCTTCGCGCTGTGGCCCAGGTCCCAGAACCCTCGTGACCCGATGCTAGCACGGGGGCCGTGGACGTTCGATACCGCGCCGCATCAACCCCCGGTCAACGTTCGGGCGACGATCGGACGCGCGGCTGCGCCTCGGCCGGCTACAGGAACAGGCGCGGGTTGACCCAGCGGTCACCGAGCTTGACCGACCAGTGCAGGTGCGGCCCGGTCGTGTGCCCGGTCATCCCGACGTAGGCGATCAGCTGGCCCTTCTTGACCATCTGGCCCGCCCGGACCGGGATGTTCGTCTTGACGTGCCCGTAGAGCGTGATCAGGTCGGCGCTGTGGGCGATGATCACGACCCAGGCGCCGTCCGACAGCGGACCGGCGTACAGCACCTTGCCGTCGCCGGCGGCGTGGATCCGGGTGCCGAGCGGGTCGGCGATGTCGATCCCGGTGTGGAAGTGGCTGCAGTTGCCGAGCGGCGGCTCCCACGGGAACCCGGTACAGCCGAACTCCTGGGTGACGGTCCCCGACAGCGGCCAGGCGAGGGTGCCGCTGTATTGCGAGGGGACCCCGCCGCCGTTGCCCTGCGACGCCATCAGCTGGCGGATCTTGCGATCGATCGAGGCGTTCTCTCGCGCCTCGTTGGCAAGGATCTTCTTGGCCGCGGCCTTGTTGACCGCGATGTTCCGGTACGCCTTCTGCTGGAGGGCCAGCTGCTGGGCGGTCGCCAGCTCGAGCTTCTTGAGCCGGGCGCGCGCCTTCTTGAGGTCGGCCAGGCTGCCGTCGAGGACCTTCTTCTGGGCGGCCGTCGCGGCGCGCAGCTGGGCGGTGTCGAAGCGCGTCTGGAAGACCGTGTCGCGCAAGGTGTTCAGGGTCTGCTGGTCTTCGACGATCTTGGCGGCCAGCGCCTTGTCCTGGTTCCCGATGTCGATCAGGTACCCGACGTCGGACAGCGCGTCGGAGAACGAGTCGGCCGACAGGATCGTCTCGAGGAGGCTGGTCCGGTCGCTGTCGTAGGCGGCCCGGATGTGATCGGCCAGCAGGTTCTTGCGATCGACCAACTCGGCCGCCTTGGCGACCTCCTCGGTCTGGATCTCGGCCAGCTGGGCGTCGAGATCGGCCAGGTCGGCGACCTGCTGGTCGTAGACCGTGCGGACGGCGTTGACCCGGGCGGTCGCCTGCTTGACCTCGACCTTGACGTCGGCCAGGTCGGCGTTGATCCCGTCGAGCTTGGCTCCGGTCGAGGCGATCGTGACCCGCAGGTCGGCCTGCAGTCCGTTGAGCTCGGCGACCATCTTCTTCTGGGCCGCGATCTTGGCCGCGATGGCCTTCTGCCGGGCGAGCGCCTGTGACAGCTCGTCGCCGCTCGCGGTCAGAGGCGACCCGAGGGATCCGCCGAGCAGCGGCACCAGGAGCGCGACCACCAGGCCGAGACGGACGGGCATCGACCGGCGCCGGCCTCGACCGGGCAGGAGCGTCCCGGGCGCGGCGGTATCCGGGGTGGCGCGGGAGGATCGGAAGATCACGCTGGTGACGTCACGCTGCGAGCAAACTCCGTTGCGCGCGCCGGGTTCGACGCGACTGGCGGCTACGCCCGCCGGTTACGTGCCATCCCTGGGAGCACACCGCAGGACGACTCCGGCTCGCCGGCATCATACCCCCGCTCGTCCACAGGCCCCGTTCGGGGCCGGTCACGAGCGGAGCAGGATCGCCCACAGCGCGCCGAGGATGAGGAACGGGCCGAACGGGATGTACGACTTGAGGGTGACCCGCCGGGTGACCAGCAGGAGCACGATGACCACCCCAGCGACGATCACCCCGACCAGCGTCCCGGCGACCGCGCGGTAGGCGCCGGAGATCAACCCGACCGTCACGAGCAGCTTGACGTCGCCGAGTCCGAAGGCCCCGGCGCCGAACAGGAGCGACGGGAGGTACAGGAGCGCCGGGATGATCACGGCCGCGGCGACGGCGGGGACCAGTTCCTGGCCCACGAGCGGGTTCTGGCCGCTGATCGCGAACAGCAGGGCCAGCGGGATCATCGGCAGGGTGAGGAGGTCGGGCAGCAGACGCTGGTCGAGGTCGGTCGCCAGCAGCAGCACCAGGACCACGACGTAGGCGATGAAGATGGCCAGGATGACGCCGTCGGCCGGTCCGCCCGCGACATCGACCGCCGTCGCCGCCCCCGGCTCGACGAGGAAGCGCGAAGGGAGGGCGCCCAGCCCGACCGCGCCGAACGCGGCGACCACCGCCGTCCGCCAGCCCGGCCCCCGACCCGGCAGGAACCCCTCGGACTCGTCGTGCTCCGGCCAGCGGGTCGACAGCCGGTCGGCGGCGATCCCCCAGACGACGCCGACGATCGCCAGCGCGATCGACAGCGTCCCGATCGGCACGACGATCGCGGTCAGCGCGCCCCGGCGAGGGCGAGCTCGACCAGGGTGGCGTGGGTCACGCCGTTCGCGCCCCGGGCGGCGAACGGGAGGGCCTTGCGGAAGTAGCCCGTGCCGCCGATGTCGAGGTGGACCCACGGCCGGGTCACGAACTCGCGGATGAACAACCCGCTCTTGACCAGCGAGCCCTCTGCCGAACCCGCGTTCTGGAGGTCGCCGTACCAGCTGTCCATGTCGGGCACGTAGTCGTCGACCAGCGGGATCTGCCAGTACCGCTCGCCGGCCCGCCGGCCGGCCGCGACGACCTCGTCGAACCAGGGCTGGGGCGTCCCGAACGCCCCGGTCACGAGATGCCCGAGCGCGCGCGAGACGGCCCCGGTGAGGGTCGCCACGTCGACCAGGTGGGTCGCCCCGAGCTGCTCGGCGTAGGTCAGCGCGTCGCCCAGGATGAGCCGGCCCTCGGCATCGGTGTTGGTGATGTCGACCATCTTGCCGTTGAGGGCACGGACGACGTCGCCCGGGCGGGTCGAATGCGGCCCGGGCATGTTCTCGACCGCGGGAGCGACCGCCAGGAGCGGGGTCCCGGGGGCCAGCCGGGCGACGGTCTCGATCGCCGCGATCACGGTCGCCGCGCCCGTCTTGTCCATCTTCATCTCTTCCATCCGGTCGGCCGGCTTGATCGAGATGCCCCCCGAGTCGAAGCAGACGCCCTTGCCGACGATCGCGAGGTGGCGCCCGAGCGCGTCCTTCTCGCCTTCCTTCCCGGAGCGCATCACGATCATCCGGGGTGGGTTGTCGCTCCCTCGTCCGACCGCGATGAACATGCCCATCCCCAGGGCGGTCGCCCGCTCCGGCTCGATGACGTCGATCCACAGCCCGTTCCGCTCGGCGATCGCCCGGGCCGCATCGGCGAGGACCTCGGGGCTGACGTCGTTCGATGCGCGGTTGGCCAGGGTCCGCGCGGTGTTGGCCCCCTCGCCGATGATCCGACCACGCTCGGCCGCGCGCGCCAGTCCCGTGGCGTCGCCGCCGGGGACGACGACGATCAGCTCGTCGAGGATGGGCGGAGCGTTCTCGACCGTGTCGAGGTAGATGCTCTTGGGCTCGTAGTGGCCCTCGACGATGCCACGGACGAGGAGCTCGACCGCGGCCGCGTCGCCGCCGTCGATCCGGTCGCCGAGATCGCCGATCCAGACCGCGAGACGGCCGACGGTCCGGCCGCCGAGGCGACGCTCGATGGTCGCGCCGAGGCGGTGGACGACCTCGCGATCGACCTGCTCGGGTTCGCCGGCGGCGACCAGCACGAGTCGCCCGTGCGGCAGGTCCCCGGCGGCCGCCAGTGCGACCCCGTAGCGCTTTCCGGAGAGCTCGCCGAAGGCGGCCAGGTCCTTGAGCTCGCCGCCGCTCCGACGGTCCAGCTCGCCGAGGGTCCCGTCGAAGGTCGGTTCGCCGACGAACGGGATCGCCAGCACGTCGGCGGCGACATCCCAGGGCTGATCGGTCGCGATACGCAGGTGCATCGAGCGGGGTTCCTCCAGGGTGGGCAGGCGGGATCGGACGGCAAGGGCGCCAGTGTAGCGGGACTATCCCCCGCCGAGGGACTCGGCCGCGGCCGACAGTCGGCCGCGCGCCTGCTCGATCTCGATCACCGCCTGGTTGATCCCGCCGCGCGCCACGTCGGACATGATCACGATCAGGGGGCGAGTGTCCCCGGGGAGGGCCGCCGTCGCCGCCCGCAGCTCGACGAAGGCCGCCTCGATCGGCTTGGTGACCCGACCCTTCGACTTGTCGAGCAGGGTCCAGGTCTTGCGCAGGGCCGCGTCGTACGCGGCGTTGAGGTCGATCCAGCGGCTGAGGATCGAGACGTCGGTGGTGGTCGCGAGCTTGTCGCGGAGCTGACGCGAGGTGTCGAGCGCCTGGTCGGCCAGGTCGAGCCGGGCGAGAGCCTTGCGATACTGTCCCTTCCGACCGAGGGTCCCGGCGGCGGCGGCCTCGGTGTCGTGCCGAGCCAGGCTGTCGGTCAGCTCGGTCGCCGCGATGCTGCCCTGGGTCAGCGCGGACCAGGAGGCCGACAGTCCGTCGGTCGCCGTCAGCGCGCCGACGAGGTCGTCGTAGCGGATCCGCAGGCTGGTGCCGATCCGCGTCCGGTCGTCCGGCCCGATGCCGGGGATCGCGCCCAGCCGCGCCCTGAGGGCGTCGGTCGCCTCGGCGATGAGGGCGAGCTGGGTCTTGCCGTCGGCGGTCGCCTTGCGCAGCGCGTCCGTGTTGCGATCGACCAGCGAGGTCAGGGCGGTCCGGCCGATGGCGCCGAGCCCGTCCACGTCGTCCGACAGCGCCGACAGGTCACCGGCCGCCGCCTTCAGCTCGGGCCCGAGCGCGAGGTCCGCGACGATCGTCAGCTCGGGTCGCGACCCGGCGACCGGTGGCGGGTTCGCCGCGTTGATGAGCCCGGCCGCACCGAACGAGAAGACGACCGCGAGGGCGAGCCAGCCGGCGGCGGCGGCGATACGACGGCGCGATGACGGCATGCGCTCCTCAGGCTGGCTCGGGCTCCTGGTGGGCCTTGCGCCGCCGAAGATAGCCCAGCTGGCCGGCCATGTCCTGCGGGGCGATGCCGAAGGCTGCGACGAATCCGTCGAGCGGACCGATGTTGTCCAGCTTCAGCTGGCGGAGCTGGTCGGTGGCGACGGGGAACGGGAGATGGATCCGCTCCGACGTGCCGGCGACGAGGCGGATGAGCGGGACGGGCATCGGCAGGATGGCCCGACGCCTTGCCATCGCCGTGCAGACCTCGGCGGTGATCTCGCGATACGTCCAATAGCGCGGGCCGCCCAGCTCGATGCTCCGACCCGAGTACCCGGGTTCCTCGAGGGTCCGTCGGAAGGCCACCGCGAGGTCGTCGACCGACAGCGGCTGGAACCGGCTCCGGCCATCGCCCGGGACCGGGACGATGCCCGGCGACAGCCGCACGAGGTCGGCCACGATGTTGAAGAAGCCGTCGCGCTCGCCGAACAGCAGCGAGGGCTTCAGGATCGTCCAGTCGAGCGAGCTGGACGCGACGAGCGCCTCCGCCCGCGCCTTCGAGGAGGCGTAGTGGAGCGCCGGGTCGTCGGCGACGCCGAGTGCCCCGAGATGGATCAGGCGGCGCACGCCGGCGGCGCTCATCGCCTCGACGACGTTGCGCGTCCCCTCGGTGTTCACGCGGAGCAGCTCCCGGCCGTCACCGCGGTCGCGCGGGATCGCCGCAAGGTGGGCGACGGCGTCGACGCCCTCGAGGGTCGCCGGGAGCGTGGCCGGGTCGGTCACGTCGCCGATCCGCGTCTCGACCGCGGATCGGGCGGCCCGGTCGAGGCGGGCCACGACCTGCTCGGCCGCGGCGGACGTCCGAACGAGCCCGACCACCCGGTGACCTGCCCGCGCGAGCTCCGGGACGAGATGGCTGCCGACGAACCCGTTGGCGCCGGTGACGAGGACGGTGGACATGGGCGGACCTCGGGACGTGGACGGGACCGTGCTCGCGATGGTCCTTCGACCCCGGTTCGCGCCGGGTCGCGCCGCGGATGGCGTCCGTCCCTGCCGGAACGGTAGCATCCGGCCATGCGCGCAGCCCCGCTCCGGCGCCTCACCGAGGCGATGCCCAAGGCCGAGGTCCACCTCCACCTCGACGGATCGCTCCGGGTCGGCCACTGCCCTCGACCTGGCCCGGACGCGGCGGCTGGATGCGCCGACCACCTGGACCGCGATGTTCGAGGCCCTGGTCGCGCCGGAGCGGACCGCCTCCCAGGCCGAGCTGCTCCAGCGGTTCGCCCTGCCGATCGCGCTGCTCCAGGACGCCGAGGCGCTCGAACGCGCCGCGGCCGAGCTGGTCGAGACGAAGGCCGCCGAACGGGTCCGCTACGTCGAGATCCGCTGGGGTCCGGCCCTCCACACGGAGCGGGGCCTGTCGCTCGCCGACGGCATCGCCGCGGTCTGCCGGGGGGCGTCGCGGGCGGCCGTGCGCTCCGGGACGACCGTCCGGCTCATCTGCACGGCCCTCCGCTCCCACGAACCGGACCGCAACGTCGAGCTGGCGGAGGCGGCGGGGCGCTTCCGCGACCTCGGCCTGACCGGCTGGGACCTGGCCGGCCCCGAGGAGCGCTTCCCGGATCCGCTCGTCTTCGAGCGGGCATTCGCCGCCGCGCGCGCCGCCGGCCTGCGGGTCACCATCCATGCCGGTGAATGGGGTGGCGCCGCCGCAGGTCCGGCGCGCGCTCGCGGTCGAGCCCGAACGGATCGCGCACGGGCCGCTGGCGATCGAGGACCCGCCGCTCGTCGCCGAGCTGATCGCCCGCGGCGTCACCCTCGACCTGTGCCCGACGAGCAACGTCCAGGCTGGGATCGTGTCCTCGATCGCCGATCACCCGCTCGCCCGGCTCCATCGCGCGGGGGTGTCGGTGACGCTGTCGACCGATGACACGACCGTCTCGGACGTCAGCCTGTCGGAGGAGTACGCCGCGGCCGTCGACCGGATCGGCCTGACGCTGCCCGAGCTGTGGGCGATCGATCGCCGGGCGCTCGACGTGGCGTTCGCCGATGAGGCGACCCTGGGACCGCTCCGCGCCGAGTTCGACGCCTGGGCCGCGGGGGTCCCGGAACTCGTCGCGGTGGGCTAACCTCAGCGGACCGGGAGGTGCGGGTGACCTGCGCGAGTTGCGGCACGGCGAACGAGGCTGGACGGAGGTTCTGTCGGGAATGCGGCCGGCCGCTCCTGGCCGGCTGCCCGAACTGTGGCGCGACGAACCCGCCCGACGCGAAGTTCTGCGGCGACTGCGGGGCGACGCTGGTCGGTCTCCCACGTGACGCGGCGTCTGCCGCCGCGGGTGCCGGCGCCGGCCCGGAGGCCAGGTCCGGCCAGGCCGGTCCCGAGCGGGTGGCGGAGCGGCGGCTCGTCTCGGTCCTGTTCGCCGACCTCGTCGGGTTCACCCCGTTCGCCGAGGAGCGCGACGCGGAGGAGACGCGCGAGCTCCTGACCCGCTACTTCGACATCGCCCGAGAGGTCATCGAGCGCCACGCCGGCGTCGTCGAGAAATTCATCGGGGACGCGGTCATGGCCGTCTGGGGCGCCCCGACCGCCCGCGAGGACGATGCCGAGCGGGCGGTCCGGGCCGGCCTCGAGCTGGTCGCCGCGGTCCGGGCGCTCGGACCGACCATCCAGGCCCGGGCCGGCGTGCTGACCGGCGAAGCCGCGGTCACCCTCGGAGCGACGAACCAGGGGATGGTCGCCGGCGACCTGGTCAACACGGCGGCCCGGCTCCAGGGCATCGCCGAGCCAGGCACGGTCATCGTCGGCGAGGCGACCCAGCGGGCGTCGGCCGCGGCGATCGCCTTCGAGCCGGTCGGCGACGCGACGCTCAAGGGCAAGTCTGCCCCGGTCCCGGCCTGGCGAGCGCTGCGCGTCGTGGCCGAGCGCGGCGGTCGGGGTCGATCGGATGCGCTGGAGGCGCCGTTCGTCGGGCGCGACACGGAGCTGCGCCTGCTCAAGGACCTGTTCCACGCCGCGGCCCGCGAGCGCCGACCTCGGCTGGTCTCGATCACCGGCCAGGGAGGGATCGGCAAGAGCCGCCTGGCCTGGGAGTTCCTCAAGTACATCGACGGACTGCTCGAGACGGTCTGGTGGCATTCCGGGCGGTCGCCGGCGTACGGCGACGGGATCGCCTTCTGGGCGCTCGGCGAGATGGTCCGGAGTCGGGCGGGCCTGGTCGAGACCGACGACGAGACGGTCACTCGGGCGCGGATCGCCGAGACCGTCCTGCGCTTCGTCCCGGACGAGGCTGAGCGCGGGTGGATCGAGGACGCGCTGCTGACGTTGCTCGGTGTCGGAGAGACGCGACCCGGCGGCTCCGAGCAGCTCTTCGCGGCCTGGCGGACGTTCTTCGAACGGATCGCCGAGGGCGGCCCGGTCGTCCTCGTGTTCGAGGATCTCCACTGGGCGGATCCGGGGATGCTCGCGTTCATCGACCATCTCCTCGAATGGTCCAGGGAGGCCCCGATCTTCGTCGCGACGCTGGCCCGCCCGGAGCTGCTCGACCGGCGGCCGGACTGGGGCGCCGGACGGCGGGGCCTGGTGTCGGTCGCGCTGGAGCCGCTGTCCGACGAGGCGATGCGCGAGCTTCTGGAGGGCCTCGTCCCCGGCTTGCCCGAGGCCGCCCGCGGAGCGATCGTGACGCGGGCGGACGGCATCCCGCTGTATGCCGTCGAAACGGTCCGGATGCTCGTCGCCGAGGGTCGGCTGACCGAGGAGGACGGGAGCTACCGGCCGACCGGCGACCTGTCGGCGCTGGCCGTCCCGGAGACGCTCCAGGCGCTCATCGCCGCGCGGCTCGACGCCCTCGCGCCGCTCGACCGCGAGCTCCTCCAGGACGCGGCCGTGCTCGGCCAGAGCTTCACCCCGGCGGGACTCGCCGCCGTGAGCGGTCTCGACGAGGCCGAGCTCGAGCCGCGGCTTCGCGCGCTGACCCGGCGCGAGATGCTCAACCAGCAGATGGACCCCCGGTCGCCCGAGCGCGGGCAGTACGCCTTCGTCCAGGCGCTGATCCGCGAGGTCGCCTACAACACGCTGGCCCGGGCCGACCGGAAGAGCCGCCACCTCGCCGCGGCACGATTCTTCGAGTCGCTCGACACCGACGAGCTGGCGGGGGCGCTCGCGTCCCACTATCTCGCCGCTCACGACAACGCCCCGCCCGGGCCGGAGGCCGACGCGCTCGCGGCGCAGGCACGGGTGGCCCTTCGCGCGGCGGCGGATCGGGCGGTCGCCCTCGGCGCCCACGAGCAGGCGCTCGTCTACCTGCGCCGGTCGATCGACATCACCACGGATCCGGCCGAGGAGGCGGACCTGCTCGAGCGGGCCGGTCGGTCGGCGATCGCGGCGTTCCAGCGCGAGGAGGCGGTCGCGCTGCTCGAACGTGCCGTCGAGCTCCAGCGCAGCCGCGACGACCGAGCCGGCGTCGTTCGCTCCATGAGTGCGCTCGGACGGACACAGGTCGAAGCCATGCGCAGCGAGCAGGCGATCGCGACGCTCGAGGCGGCCGACGGCGAATTCTCCGACCTTGTCGACAGCCAGGACCTCGTCCTCCTCCGCGTCGAGCTGGCGAGGGCCTACTTCATGCACGGCGAGGGTGCGCGCGCCGTGGCCCTGGCCGAGACCGTCCTGCCGACCCTCGAGCGACTCGACCTCGTCGCCGCGATCGCCGAGGTGATGATCACCAAGGGCTCCGCCCTGACCACCCTCGGACGCGTCCGGGAGGGCCTGGCCGTCCTTCGAGGCGGGCTCGAGATCGCCCGCTCATACGGCCTGGCCGCGTCCGAGTTGCGCGCCCGGATCAACCTGTCGGCGACCACGACGTACGAGGATCCGCGCCAGGGACTCGAGATCGCCCGGGACGGGATGGAGCTCGCGGATCGACTCGGCCTGCGCGGTCGGGCGGTCAGCCTGCTGGTCAACGCGACGGGCCTGGCCATGTCGACCGGTGAATGGGACTGGGCGCTGCAGGCCGCCGACCGGGCCGTGGCCGACGCGACGGACGATCGCCTGCGGGCCGTCCTGTTCAGCACGACGGACCGGATGAGGATCATGCGCGGGACCGCGGGCGAGGCCGAGGTGGCCGCGTACGAGGCCGCGATGGCGAACGAGACCGATCCGAACGCGCAGTCGAATGCCGCGGATGTCCAGGCGTTCTTCGACTTCATCGAGGGCCGGCTGGCGACGGCGGCCGACACCTGGCGCGAGCAGGCCAGCCTGGACCCGTTCTCGGCCGCCGGCAACCTGATCGATGCTGCCGACGCCGCACTCTGGCTCCGGGATGGGGCCCGCGCGGCGGAGGTCGTAGCGGCGCTCGACGCGACGGGTACCCACGGGCGGTTCATCGACGCGGTCCGGACAGCGCTCAAGGCCGGGGTCGCGGCGCTCGAGGGACGTCGGGCCGACGCGGTCGCCGGCTATCGGGCCGCAGCGACGGCGCTGCGATCGCTGGAGACCCCGTTCGACCTTGCCCGGGCCGGCCTCGCGGCCGCGATCGTGCTCGGGCCGGACGAGCCCGGCATCGCCGAGCTCGTCGAGGAGTCGCGCCGGACGCTCGAGCGGCTGGGAGCTGTGCGAATGATCGAACGGTTCGAAGCCGTGCTCGCGGAGGGCGCCGGGCCGACGGTCGACTCGCCGGACGGCCGGGCCGATGCCGCGGCCGGCAGCTCAGCCGAGGTCCGCGCCTAGCCGCTCGAGGATGGCCGCCAGCTCGGTCGCGTCGGCGGCCACGGCCGTCGGGCGGTCGGCCGGGGGCAGCGCCTCGATCTGGGCACGGCTCGTCACGCCGGTGAGCATCAGGACGCAGCGGGCGCCGACCGCCCTGGCCGCGGCGAGGTCCGTCACGATCCCGTCGCCGATCATCACCGCGTCGCGAGGTTCGGCACCGACCGCGCGGGCGGCCTCGACCAGCAGCAGCGGTGCCGGCTTGCCGATCGAGGTCGGGGTCACGCCGGAGGCGGTCTCGACCGCGGCGACCATCGACCCGGCGCCAGGCATCAGGCGGTGCTCGGTCGGGTAGATCGGATCGCGGTTGGTGACCACGAACAGCGCGCCGGCCCGGGCCGCGTCCGTCGCGACGGCCAGCCGCTCGTAGGTGACGTCCGGGTCGAGCCCGACGACGACGGCGTCGGGTCGGCCGGCGGCCTCGAACCCGTCGATCCCCTCGGCGACGGAGCGGGCGGCGGCGTCCGCGGCCGAGACCACCTCGAACCCGAGGTCCTCGAGCTCGCGGCGCATCCCCGATCCCCCGAACGCGAGGACGCGCCGGGGGCGGGGCACCTGCTCGGCCAGCCACAGCGCGGTGGCCCGCGGCGAGCTGACGACCCGCTCCGGGGAGACCGGCGCGCCCATCGCCGCGAGGCGAGCGACGTAGTCCGCCCGGTAGTGCATCGAGTTGTTGGTGACGTAGACGACGTCGTCGCCCTTGGACGCGCGGTCGGTCAGCACCGCGGCCACGCCCGGGACGGGCGCGCTGCCGCGATAGACCACGCCGTCGAGGTCGACCAGGAGGAGCACCGACGCATCGTATCCGGAGGGCCTTCGACGTGGGACGATGGCCGGGTGACTCCCCCGGCCCGGCCGCCCCGCGATCGTCGTCCCGACCACGCCGACCCGCTGGCCGGAACCGAGCGCATGATCGTCGACGGCTCGAACCTGCTCCACGCGCTCGGGCGGGGCGAAGGGCCGTCCGGCGCCGGCCGCGACCCTGGTCGGCCGGTTGCGGGCCGTCATCCCCGCCCCGATCCGGATCGAGCTGATCTTCGACGGGCCGCCCGACCGCGGCCTGCACGGGACGCGGATCGCCTCGGGGCTGACCGTTCGCCACAGTGGCTCGATGTCGGCCGACCGGCTCATCGAGCGGCTCGTCGCCGAGGCGATCGGCAGCGGCGGGACGCCCGACGCTGCGCATGCGGCCGGCGACGCCATCCTGGTGATCACCGACGACATCGAGCTGGGCCAGCGCGTCCGGCGGCGTGGCGGACGGAGCGCGGGCGCGGTCTGGCTCACCCGCCGGCTCGACCGCGGCGTCCTGAGCGCACCGAGCTCGGGCCGGCCGCGCCCGCCGAAGCCGAGCGTCGGGTACGGCGTCGCGGGTGGCGGGGAGGACCCCGATGCCGACCCCGACCGGCGGGGCTGGCAGCCCGGCCGCGGCGCGACGAAGAAGACCGGGAACCCGAGGCGCGGCCGACCGCGCCGGGACGGCGGTCCCGGCTAGAATGCCGCCGTGAGCATCATCGACCAGCTCGGCCAGATCTGGAATCAGATCCTCGATCTGACCGCGAAGTTCGTCGTCCCGGACTGGGGTGCGCTGATCGGGCTGCTCCCCCTGTTCGTGCTCGTCGGTCTCATCGGCCCGCTGATCAGCCTGATCGTGCTCGTCTGGGTCATCTACATGATCCGCAAGCCGCGCCCGAAGCTCAAGATCGACGAGGGCCCGCGAGCCGCTCCGCTCGATGACGCTGGACAGCCGATCTATCCGACCGGCTACCCGTACTGCGCGCGGGACGGCCTGATCTACCCGAGCGGCTCGACGGTCTGCGACGGCTGCCTGGACGAGCTCGTGGTGACCTGCCCGAAGTGCGGCATCGGCCGTCAGGCCCGGATCGACACCTGCGAGAACTGCGGCCTGATCCTGCGGATCGACAAGAACGCCCAGTCCCGTCACCTCCAGCCGGCGGGCCCGCCCCCGGGCGGCGCGGCCGCGGCGTGATGGCCCAGCTGGCCCAGCTCCTGTTCTCGGTCGGCGTCGTCGTCGTCGCCCTGACCTTCGCCGCGCATGTCGGTCATGCCGTGCTGCTCGCCAACGGGCGCCGCACCTTGCCGAGGCTGGCCACGGCGCCGCAGCCGGCGTTCGCCGGCGTCGTCAGCGGCTCGTTCGCCGAGCAGGCCGCCCAGCGGCCGGGCCGCGAGACGATCGAGCCGACCAGCCCGCTGTCGGGCGTGTCGACCGGGCTCGGCTGGGTGGCCGTCGGGCTGCTCGGGCTGTCTCTCGTGTTCCGGGCGCTGTCGGTCGGTCGCGGGCCGTGGGGCAACATGTTCGAGTTCACGGTCGCCTTCGGGTTCACGATCCTGTTCGGCTACCAGCTGCTCGAGCGGCGCTACCCCATCCGCTCGCTCGGGTTCATCCCGTTCGGGGTGGCCCTGGCGCTGCTCCTCTACGCGAGCAGCCTCCCCAACGAGGTCAAGCCGCTCGTCCCGGCGCTCCAGAACGCGCCGCTGCTGACGATCCACGTCGGCATGGCGGTGACCGCGTACGGGATCTTCGCCACCGCCTTCGCGGCCGGCGTCGGCTACCTCGTCCAGGGACAGCACGACCGGTTCGGCTGGCTGCCGACCCACAAGGTCCTCGACGAGGTCGCCTACCGGGCGGTCATCATCGGCTTCCCGATCTTCGCCACGATGATCATCCTCGGCTCGTGGTGGGCCTCGATCGCCTGGTCGCGCTACTGGGGCTGGGACCCGAAGGAGACCGCCGCCCTCGTGACCTGGCTCGTGTATGCGGTCTACCTCCATGCCCGGAACCAGAAGGCGTGGGCCGGTCGCCCGGCGGCCCTGCTGTTGGTCGTCGGGTTCGGGATGGTCCTGGTGACGTACTCGGGCAGCCTCTGGTTCTCCGGCCTCCACGCCTACTCCGGCCTGTAGCGGCCCGCGGCGCAGTCCGATGCGCTCCCGTTCCACGGACTGGTGGCAGCGCGGCGTCATCTACCAGATCTACCCACGCAGCTTCGCCGACAGCGACGGCGACGGCGTCGGCGACCTGCCCGGGATCACCGCTCATCTCGACCACCTCGAGTCGCTCGGCGTGGATGCGCTGTGGCTGTCGCCGATCTACCCGTCGCCCGGCCTCGACGTCGGCTACGACGTGTCCGACCACTCGGCGATCGATCCGCGCTTCGGCACGATGGCCGACTTCGATCGCCTGGTCGGCGAGGCCCACGATCGCGGCCTCGCCGTCGTGCTCGATCTCGTGCTCAACCACACGAGCGACCGGCACGCGTGGTTCGAGGACTCCCGATCGAGCCGAACGAGCGAGCACGCCGACTGGTACCTGTGGCGCGACCCGGCCGGCTGGCGGCGCGGCAAGCCGATCCCACCGAACAACTGGCAGTCGCTGTTCGGCGGCGGCGCCTGGCAGTGGGAGCCGCGTCGCGAGCAGTTCTACATGCACATCTTCCTGGTCGAGCAGCCGGATCTGAACTGGCGCCTGCCCGCCGTCCGGACCGCCCAGCTGGACATGATCCGCGGCTGGCTGGGGCACGGCGTGGACGGCTTCCGGCTCGACGTGTTCAACGCGTTCTTCAAGGACCCGACGTTCGCCTCGAACCCGCCGCGGGTCCCCGGACCGAAGGGGCTCGCCCGGCTCCGGGCCTGGAACCGGCAGGTCCACATCCACGACAAGGACCAGCCCGAGCTGGACGAGTTCCTGCGCGAGTTCCGGGCGATCGTCGATGCGGTCCCGGGCCGGATGACGGTCGGCGAGCTGTTCGATGGGCCGCCGGCGCTCGGTGCCAGCCACGTCGGCCCGCGCCACCTGGTCCTCGACTTCCTGTTGCTCGGGCAGCCGTGGAGCGCGGACGCCCTGGCCGGGGCGATCGACGAGCGCGAGGCGGCCTACGGACCGGCACGCTGGCCGACGGTCGTCCTGTCGAACCACGACCAGCCGCGCCAGGCGACCCGCTATGCGAAGGGGCCGGAGCGCGACGCCGTCGCCAAGGCGGCCGCCGTCCTGCTCCTGACCCTGCGCGGGACGCCGTTCATGTATTACGGCGAGGAGATCGGGCTGGGCGACGTCCACGTCCCGCGCAAGGAGATCGTCGACCCGCCGGCGCGACGCTTCTGGCCGGTCAGGCAGCTGTGGTGGAACCGCGACCAGTGCCGCGCGCCGATGCCCTGGACCGACGGCCCGAACGGTGGGTTCACGACCGGCCGGCCGTGGCTCCGGATGGCCCCCGACCTGGCGACCCGGAACGTCGCCAGCCAGGCGGCGGACCCGGACTCCGTGCTGTCGGCCTACCGGCGCCTGCTCGCCGTGCGCCGTGCGCTCATCGCGCTCCAGACGGGCTCGTTCCGCTGGGTCGTCCGGGCCCGGGGCGGGGTCCTCGCCTACCGCCGCGACGCGCCCGGCGAGGCCGTCCTCGTGGCGATCAACCTCACCGCCGAGCCCGCGACGGTCCCCCTCGAGGATCCGGCCACGGCGGCCCTGACCTGGCAGCCCGCCTACTCGACCGTCGGGGAGGATCGCACCCCGCTCGACGGCGCGACCCTCGATCTGCTCCCACGCGAGGCGGTCATCCTGCGGGCGCCGCTCGGCGTCTGAGACCGACCGGTCGTCGGCGGCCCGCCGGGCCACGTCGCTCAGCTGGTGAGCGTCACCTTGGTGAGGTTCCGCGGCGCCTCCGGATCGAGACCGCGGGCTCGCGTCAGGTGATACGCGTAGAGTTGCCCGGGGACGATCGAGACGATCGGGCGGAGCCATTCCGGGATGTCCGGGGGGAGGGCGATCGACCGCGTGCCGACCGCCCGGATCGTCGCCGAATCCGACAGGACCAGCAGATCCGCGCCGCGATCCCGCAGCCGGGCCAGCAACTCGACCACCCCGGCCGAGGCGACCCCTTCCGGGACGACCGCGAGGACGGGCACGCCGGTCCCGACCAGGGCGACCGGGCCGTGCTGGAAGTCGGCCGCGGAGTACGGGTCGGCGAACACCCGGGCGAGCTCCTTGAGCTTGAGCGCCCATTCGCGCGCGGTGGCGTACTCGTAGCCCCGCCCGAGGACGAGGCAGCGGTCGGCCCCGGCGAGCTCGCCGGCGATCCGCTCGACCTCCGGCTCGACGGTCAGCGCCCGGGCGAGCGCGCCCGGGATCGCCGCCACGGCCGCCCGCGAATCGGCCTCGTCGAGCAGCTCGGCGGACAACCGGGCGACCGCCAGGAGCGAGGTCGTGTACGTCTTGGTCGCGGCCACGGCGCGCTCGGGTCCGGCGGCCAGGGCGATCACGTACTCCGCCGCCGCGGCGAGCGGGCTGTCGGGATCGTTCGTGATCGCCAGGGTCGGCACGTGCTGCCGGCGACCCGCCTCGACCACGCCGACGACGTCGGGCGACGCCCCCGACTGGCTGATGCCGACGACGAGGGCGCGCGCGAACCGCGGCACGACGCCATAGAGCGACAGGATCGACGGGGTCGCCAGGGCCACCGGCAGCCGATGGACCGTGCCGAGGAGGTACTGCGCATAGATCGCGGCATGGTCCGAGGTGCCCCTTGCCGCGATCACCACGTGGTCGACCGGCTCCGCGCGCAGCCGGGCGACCAGGGCGTCGATCGCCGGGCCACTCGAGGCCAGCTGGCGGTCGGCCGCAGCCGGCTGCTCGAGGATCTCGTCGCGCAGGGTCACGGTCGGGTCCCTCTCGCTTGCCGTCGGCTCATCGTAGACGCGAGCTCGGAGGCATGCGTCTCGGCGGCGCAGTGACCGGACGACGCACCATTCGAGGCCGGTCGCGCGTCGACCAGACGCCGGTGCGACACTGAGCCGACGTCGACCGAACGGAGTGCGCCCGTGACCCGACCGATGGATCCGCCCGACCTGCCGCCTGCGGCGCTTCCGCGCGCGACACGGTCGACGCGAGCGGGTCGATCTCTTGACCGCGGCGGTCCGCGCCAGGCTCGGACCCGTCTACCGGCGGACCCGCGATATCGCCCTCCGGCCCGTCTACGCGTTCTACGTGACCCGACTCGAGGCGGCGGTGATGGCCCATCCGCGACCGGCGCACGTCGCGGTGATCATGGACGGCAACCGCCGCTGGGCCACGGCCGAGGGCCTGGACGACCCGGGCGCCGGTCACCGGGCGGGAGCTGAGAAGGCCCTCGAGCTCATCGACTGGTGCGCCGGCCTCGGGATCCGCGAGATCACCCTGTGGGCCCTGTCGATCGAGAACCTCGAACGCCCCGAGCAGGAGGTCGGGACGATCACCGAGGTCGCCGCAGACGCGATCGCCGCGATCGCCGAGGGCCGGCGCAAGACCAGGCTGCCCATCCACCTGCGCGTCATCGGGCGGCGGGATCTGCTGCCGGAGGGGCTCGCGGCCGTCGTCGAACGGTCTGCCGCCCTGTCGCGCGAGGATGGTGCGATGGCGGTGACGATCGCCCTCGCCTACTCCGGCCGGGACGAGCTGCTCGAGGCCTTCCGCGCGACCGTCCGGGATGCGGTCGACGCCGGGACGCCGCCCGCCGAGATCCCCGACGCGCTGACCGCCGATGCCCTGGCCGCCCACCTGTACACCCACGGCTCGAGCGACCCCGACCTGATCATCCGGACCTCCGGGGAGGTCCGCCTGTCCGGCTTCCTGCCCTGGCAGAGCGTCTACGCCGAATACCACTTCGCTGAGGCCTACTGGCCCGCCTTCCGCGAGATCGACTTCCTGCGCGCCATCCGCACCTACCAGCAGCGCGCCCGCCGCTTCGGCCGATAGCGGGGCGCGGTCGCGTCCCGGCGACCTTCGAAGCGTCCCGCCGGCTCCGTGGAACCGCTCATGCGTTCTAACCCGGACGCCCGAGACCAGCTCGAGCGGGTCGCGCTCGGGCCTCGCTCGGCCGGTGCTCGCGACCCTTCGACCCTGGCCTGCGACCGCACCTATCCACACCGTTTCCACCCCGGGATCGAGGTCGTCCACGCTCCCGGCGAGCTTGTCCACGCCGGAGCGCCAATTCGTCCACAGGCACATCATGTAGCGGTCCGTGGGCCGAACGTACCACTACATCTTGTGTTTTCGGCTTGACGGCCGTCCGCGTCGAGCGGTACAGTAAGCGAGTCGTTCGCTTGCTGGGAGTCACAGCCCGGACCGCCGCTCGGATCGCCGCATCGCGACCCGACGGACACTCGGGAACCCGCCCCGAACGGCCTACCGATGGAGGCACGGTCGCAGCTACGGTCCCAGACCAGCCTCGCCACCCTCGGACCGGGATCCGAGACCCCAGGCCTCGCGCCTGATCCGCGCCCCCGCCGCCCCGCCCGGCCGCATCGATCGCGACCGAGGCCACAGATCGCCGCTCCGCGGATGCGGGTCGGCGCCGCATCGCCGCCGATGGACGCGGCACCGAGCACGGCCCCCGAAGCCCCCAACAGCCCAGCGACATCGTCGGAGGAGAGAGCACAGATGGCCCGAGCCGTCGTCCAGGGAGTCCAGGTCATGGATCAGCCCGTCAGGAAGAGCGCCAAGGACAAGAGCGGAGCCCGCAACTACGGACCGTACGGCGTCAGCTTCAACGGCCAGAACCCCGATGGGACGCCGGCCAAGGGCCTGACCTTCGAGCGCCGCTGGACGCGACCCGGCGTCCATCCCTACGACGAGATCCGCTGGGAGACCCGGACCGCGGCCATCGGGAACGAGTCGGGCAAGCTCGTCTTCGAGCAGAAGGACGTCGAGGTCCCGGAGGCCTGGAGCCAGCTCGCGACCAACGTCGTCGTGAGCAAGTACTTCCGCGGCCATCTGAACACGCCCGAGCGCGAGACGAGCGTCCGCCAGCTGATCGATCGGGTGGTCAACACGATCGCGGCCTGGGCCGAGACGCAGCACTACTTCGCGACCGACGAGGACCTGCGCGCCTTCCAGGCCGAGCTGACCCACCTGCTCGTCCACCAGAAGATGAGCTTCAACTCGCCGGTCTGGTTCAACGTCGGGATCGAGCCGCGCCCGCAGTGCTCGGCCTGCTTCATCAACTCGGTCCAGGATTCGATGAGCTCGATCATGGACCTGGCCAAGACCGAGGCGATGCTGTTCAAGTTCGGCTCCGGCGCGGGCAGCAACCTGTCGCCGATCCGATCGGCCCGGGAGAAGATGTCGGGCGGCGGCACGGCATCCGGCCCGGTCAGCTTCATGAAGGGCTACGACGCCTTCGCCGGCGTGGTCAAGTCGGGCGGCAAGACCCGCCGCGCGGCCAAGATGGTGATCCTCGACGTGGATCATCCGGACGTCCTCGACTTCATCGACTCGAAGATGCTCGAGGAGAAGAAGGCCTGGGCCCTGATCGAGATGGGCTACGACCCGAGCTTCACCGGCGAGGCCTACGGCTCGGTCTACTTCCAGAACGCGAACCACAGCGTCCGGGTGACCGACGACTTCATGAAGGCCGTGGTCGACGGCAAGGACTGGACCACCCACGCGGTCGTCGACGGGGCCCCGATGGGCACCTACAAGGCGCGCGATATCTTCCGGCGGATGGCCGATGCAGCCCACCTGTGCGGGGACCCGGGCATCCAGTACGACACGACGATCAACGACTGGCACACCAGCGCGAACTCGGACCGGATCTACGCGAGCAACCCGTGCTCCGAGTACATGTTCCTCAACGACACCGCCTGCTTCGCGCCGGAGACCCGGATCAGCACGCCGGACGGCCTGCGCACGGTCGAGGAGCTCTACCTGGCCCAGGAGCGCGGCGAGCCCGTCCAGGTCACCACGGACCTCCACGGCGAGCAGGATCACCGCCGGATGGCGGCCCACCGGGCGGCCCTCGTGACGCTCGTCGGCGAACGGCAGGTCTATCGGCTGACGCTGGCCGACGGGCGCTCCATCCGGGCGACCGGGGACCACCGGTTCCTGACCGACGACGGCGACTGGAAGCGGGTCGACGAGCTGACCCCCGAGGCCGACCGGGTCGCCATCCGCGAGTCGGGCAACACCGTCCGCTTCGAGTCGCCCGCGAGGGACGTCCGACGCTGGCAGATGCTCGGCTGGATGAGCGCGGACGGCGTGTTCAGCGGCGACGTCGCCGCGCTCGCCTTCGGATCGAACGAGCAGGCCACCGCTCAGGCGATGACCGAGGAGCTCGAGGCGCTGCTGGCCGAGGCACACGACGGCGAGGACACGGTCAAGGACCTCGAGCGCGACCTGCTCGGGGTGACCGCCTCGGCGGCCGCGAACGGGGTCGGCGGCGCCGAGGACGGCGGAGCGACCGCCGTGTCGACCGGCCGTCGGGCCAACGTGTCGGTCCATCCCAACGGCACGATCGCCGTGTCGACCCGCTCGGGCGCCCTGGTTCGGATGCTCGACGATCGCTACGGCCTGCGCGCCACGGCGGCCGCCGCACGACGCGACGTGCCGACCGAGATCCATCGGATCCCCGAGGACCTCAAGGTCGCCTACCTCCAGGGTCTGTTCTCGGCCGACGCCACCGTCCGGACCGCGGGCGGCGCGGCCGGGCCCGAGATCACCCTCGCGTCGACCGCGCCGGAGCTCGTCCGGTCGGTCCAGCTCGTCCTGGCCGACCTCGGCATCGCCAGCCGGATCGCCTGGACCGGACCCGAGGGCACGACCGGCGCGGAGGTCCACCTCCACGTCTATGGCGAGGCCGCCCGCAAGTTCGCCGCTCTCGTCGGGACGCCGCTGTCCCCCGAGGAGCAGGCGAAGATCGACGCGCTGATGGCGCATCCGTTCGCCCGCGGCCTGGCCAACGCCCGGGCGGCCACGGTCCGCTCGATCGTCGCCGACGGCGTCGAGACGGTCTACGACGTGACCGAGCCGGTGACCCATTCGCTGGTCGCCGAAGGTCTCATCGCCCACAACTGCAACCTGGCCAGCCTGAACCTGATGAAGTTCGTCGGGGAGGACGGCGAGTTCGACGTCGAGTCGTACCGCTACGCCGCCAAGCTGACGATCACCGCCCAGGAGATCCTCGTCGACAACGCGTCGTATCCGACGCCCCGGATCGAGGAGAACTCCCACCGCTTCCGCCCGCTCGGACTCGGCTACGCCAACCTCGGCGCGCTGCTGATGAGCCGCGGCCTGGCCTACGACAGCGACGAGGGCCGGGACTACGCCGCGGCCCTGACCGCGATCATGCACGGCGAGGCGTACCGGCAGAGCTCGGTCATCGCCCGCGATCACGGCGGGCCGTTCAACGACTACCAGATCAACCGCGAGCCGTTCCTGCGGGTCATCCGCAAGCACCGCGACGCGGCCTACCGGATCCCCGCGGACCAGGCCATCCCGGCCGACATGCTGGCCGCGGCGAGGACCGTCTATGACGAGGCGCTCGAGCTCGGCGAGGTCAACGGCTACCGCAACGCGCAGGTGACCGTCCTCGCCCCGACCGGCACGATCGCGTTCATGATGGATTGCGACACCACCGGGATCGAGCCCGACATCGCCCTGATCAAGTACAAGAAGCTGGTCGGCGAGGGCTTCCTCAAGATCGTCAACCAGACGGTCCCGGCGGCGCTCAAGAAGCTCGGCTACGCACCGGACCAGGTCGAGGAGATCCTCGCCTACGTCAACGAGCGCGAGACGATCGAGGGCGCACCCCACGTCAAGCCGGAGGACCTGTCGGTCTTCGACTGCGCCTTCAAGCCGGTCAACGGCGACCGGTCGATCCACTACATGGGCCACGTCCGGATGATGTCGGCGGTCCAGCCGTTCCTGTCCGGCGCGATCAGCAAGACCGTCAACATGCCCGAGGCCGCCACCGCCGAGGAGATCGAGGAGGTCTATCTCGAGGGCTGGAAGCTCGGCCTGAAGGCCATCGCGATCTACCGCGACGGCTCGAAGCGGAGCCAGCCGCTCAGCACGGGCAAGAAGAAGGACGACGACGCGGCCGATGCCGGCGTGGTCGCCGACCTCAAGGCCCAGCTGGCGATCGCCCAGGCCGAGGCCAAGAAGCCGCACCGCCATCGCCTCCCGGCGGAGCGGACCGCGGTCACCCACAAGTTCGACGTCGCCGGGCACGAGGGCTACATCACCGTCGGGCTGTACCCCGACGGTCAGCCCGGCGAGATCTTCCTCAAGATGGCCAAGGAGGGGTCCACGGTCTCCGGCCTGATGGACACCTTCGCGACGTCGGTCAGCCTCGCCCTCCAGTACGGCGTGCCGCTGCGCGACCTCGTCAACAAGTTCGCCCACGTGCGGTTCGAGCCGTCGGGCTTCACGGGCAACCAGGAGATCCCGATCGCCAAGTCGATCGTCGACTACATCTTCCGCTGGATGGGCAGCCGGTTCCTGCCGGCCGACGAGCGTGCGCAGATCGGGTTGATCGATCGCGGTGCGGTGGTCGACACCCCTGCGCCGTTCTCGTTCGGCGGCTTCAGCGGCGCCCCGACGGCTCCGGCCGTCGAGGAAGGCCCCTCGGCCATCGACGAGGCGATCAGCACGCCCACGAGCGCTCCGGCGTCGACCGAACCGCCGGCCGACGCTCCGAAGGCCACGGCCGTCGCGGCCGCGCCCCAGGCGGAGCTGCCGGTCATCGCCACGAACGGCCATGCCGATCCGCACACGAACGGCAACGGGAATGGCAACGGCAACGGTCACGCGTTGAACGCGATCGCCGCCTCGCTCGGGACGACGAAGGTCTCCTTCACCGTCCAGGAGGACGCCCCGAGCTGCGCCGAATGCGGCTCGATCATGGTCCGCAACGGCAGCTGCTACAAGTGCCTCAACTGCGGCAGCACGAGCGGCTGCAGCTAGAGGCGGACCGACTCCGGGGGGAACGAAGGCCGGGCGACGAGCCCGGCCTTTCCGTTTCGGCGGGCCCGACCGCGGCGAACCACCGTGTCCGCCGTTCGCGACGCGTGGCCGCGTTCGCCGGGGCGACGACCGAGCCGGACGAGGCGCCGCGAGCCCGGCCGGGGCCGGTCACCGGGCTCGGATATCACCAGCAATGCTAGGAATGGCCGCGACGGCTCGTCGAGAGGCGATCGCAGCGCTTCGGCGACCGCCTGAGACGCGGAATAGCACCAGGGCGCATATCTGCGCGGTCAGGCGGCCCGATACGAGCCCGATCGAGCATCCGACGTCGCGCAAGGGCGCCGGCTAGCAATGCTGGTTGTACGCCGTCGCGCGACTCGCCGCGACTCGCCGCGACCCACCGCGGCCCGTGACCGAGCGCGGCCCGCGCTCACAGACGACATGGCGTTCGGCGGCGAGGCGCTGATCCGGGTCTGACCGGAGCCTTGGGTCACGGTCGAGCGGCGGTCCGAGCGTCCGGTCCCGGTCGGCTCGGTCAGGCCGGTCCGTCGGGCGCGGCGTCGAGGCGGAGGATCCACTCCTCGACGTCGTCGGGGCCGGGCCCGGACGGTACGCGATCGTCGCCGACGATGACGAATCCGCACTTCTCGAGGACGCGGAGCGAACCGGCGTTGTGCTTCGCGACGCGGGCGTGGAGCGGGCGGTGCGGCACCAGTTCGAGGAACATGGTGAGGGCGCGGGTCGCGATCCCCCGGCCCCAGAACTCACGGCCGAGCCAGTAGCCGACGTCGCGCTCGCCCGACTCCTCGAGCCAGCAGACGATGCTCCCGGCGACCCGGCCGTCGGCGACGATCGTCCGGTTGGTCACCGTCGGGTCCACGTGGACCCGGGCGGCATGGGCGACGAACGGGCCCCACTCCCGCGCCGGGAACGCGGCCATCTCGTTGGCCCCTGGGTCGCGCTGATGCTCGAACAGGATCGGTAGATCCTCGTCGACGGCTTCGCGAAGCTCGAGAGTCGCGTCTACAGGAACAGCCCCAGGAGCGCGATGGCGGGCGGCACCGCCTGGATGAGCCCCGACCGGATGAACCGTCGGTCGGACGCGATGAGCACGACGCCGGCCAGCATCATCGAGCCGCAGGCGAGGAGGACGAGCGCCCGACCCGCCTCGACGTAGCCGATGTTCGCGGCGATCACCCCGCCGACCGCACCGGCGGCCAGGAACAGGTTGTAGAAGCCCTGGTTGAACGCCATCGGTCGGAGCAGCTCGGCATCCGCCTGCGATCGGACGAGGAACCGCCGCCACGTGGCCGGGCGCGTGAACGTGAGGCTCTCGAGATAGAAGAAGAAGACGTGGAGCAGCGCGGCGACGACCGCGAAGATCTCGGTGACCGGGCTCACCAGGGCATCCTAGCGAACCGTCCGGGCGTCGGGGGGCCTACCCGGTCCAGGGCCCGTTGCCGGAGACCTTGTCGACCGCCATCCGGATGACGAAGCCCGGCGGTGGGTTCGGGATCCCCGGAAAGATCACGTCGGGGCCGAGGTAGGTCCTCGCCAGGTCCTGGAGGAGCGCGGCTGCGCCACCTTCGGTGACCCGGGCGCGCCCCCGCAGGACGAGGTAGCGGTCGAGCCCATAGTCGTCCCGGCCGGGCGCCTGGAACGACATGGCGATCCGCGGATCGGCGCGCAGGTTTCGCAGCTTGCGCTGGTCGGACATCGTCCCGATCACGATCTCGTCGTCCTCGACGCCGACCCAGGCGACCGAGACATCCGGGTCGCCGTCGCGGTTGAGCGTGACGACGTGGGCGATGGGCCCCGTGGCGAGGAAGGCGCGGACGGAGGCGGGCAGCTCGGACATGTCGCCATCGTACCGGCTCAGCCCGGCGACGCGGCCTCCGGCGTCGTCACGTCGGCGACCTCGGCGCGGAGCGCCCGGACCAGGTCGGCCGGGGTGAGATGCGCGCTGACCCCGCGGACCCCGGCCCCGATCGCGACGACCTCGCGATCCATGATCGAGGCATCGGCGACGACCGGCCAGGCGCGGCTGGCGCCGAACGGGGTGATCGTGTAGCGGACGTAGCCGGTCACCGCCAGCGCCTCATCGGCATCGGGCAGGGACAGGCGGCTCACGCCGAGATGAGCGCGGAGCTTCGGCCAGTCGAACCGCCGACCGGCCGGGACGAGGACGAAGACGTAGTCGTCGGCCCCGCGCCGGACGACGATCGTCCGGAGCAGCGAGCCGAGTTCGATCCCCTGCAGCGCGGCGCTCTCCTCGGCACTGCCGGCGGCCTCGGTCCGGACGACGCGGTACGGGACCTCGACGCCGGCAAGGGCGGCGGGCGGCCCCGGATCGGCGGCGGGCGGCCCCGGATCGGCGGGCGGCCCCGGATCTGCCGACGAGCCTCGATCGAGCATCGAATCGCCGCCCGGATCGTCGCTCATCGGCCGTCCGCCACCGTTCGGATCAAGTGGCCGCGGGCCCGGCCTGCGACCGGATGAGGCGGACCGCCTCGGCCACGCCGCCGGTCCAGACCTGGCCATGCCCCGGGAGGATGAGCCCGGCTTCGAGCCCGTCGAGCCGACCGAGCGACTCGACCACCTGGCCGGCATCGGCCGAGAATGGGGCGATCTGCGGCCCCAACTGCCCGGTGGTGACGCTCTGGGTAGCCATCGCGTCGCCGACGAACAGCGCGTCGAGCGAGGCGACGTGGAGAGCGGCACTCCCCGGTGTGTGACCCGGCAGGAGGATGACCCGCGGCGAACCGGGTACATCGAGGGTCGCACCGTCCCCGAACGTGGCGACCTCGGCGATCCGCGGGATCGACAGCATGCCGTGCCGGATCGAGAAGGCGATGAAGCCGAGGAGCGGCCTCAGCCGGAGCGGGCCGGTCCCCTTGGCCGGGTTCTTGACCTCGCCCCTGGCGAGCTGGGCGTCCGCCTCATGCACGCGGACCGGCACGTGGCGCTCACGACGGATGCGCTCGGCGAAGCCGATGTGATCGCTGTGGCCGTGGGTCAGCACGACCGACTTGACGTCGTCGAGCGACCGACCCATCGCGGCCAGCTCGGCCGGCAGCTCGCCCCAGTAGGACGGCGCGCCGGCGTCGATGATCGTGACCGAGCCCGACTCCTCGACGAGGTATGAGTTGACGAGGCCGGCGCCGATCCGGCGGATCCCAGGTGCGATCTCCATCGCCGGATGGTACCCGGCGAGCGGAGGGCGCGGTCGAGGCAGCCCCTGGACCCCCGATGCGGACGATCAGGGACGGACCTCGCTGAGGCGGAGGAAGCGGTGGATCCCGGCGGTCCCGAGGAGGCTCCGCTCGACGCGGTTGAATGCGCCGGACCCGGTCGCCGCATCGACGACCTCCGGCGCCTCGAGCTGCAGGCTCCGACCCGCCCAGCGAAGGCCGCAGCCGCCGGCGGCGAGGACGTTCTTGACCCACTGCGTTCCCTCGCCGAAGGGGATCGGGATCACGAAGCCGTCGGTCGTCCGGGCGATCGCCACGGGCGTCCGATAGGCCCGTCCCGAGCGTCGGCCGCGCGACTCGACGATGGCCCAGACGGGGACGAACCGCCGACCGGCCAGCGGGCGGGCGAGTGGAGCGGTGATCCTCGCGGCGAAGCGCACGGGTTCGGACATGTGACCCTCGAAGCTGGGTGGTGACGACCACGCCACCGTATCGGCCGGGCGGGGCGGCGGCATCCCGGCAGCCATGTAGCCGCGGATGGCGGGTTCCGGGTGTCGGTCAGGCGAGACCGCGGCGGACCGCGTAGGCCGTCGCGTCAGCGCGACCCCGCGCGTCGATCTTGCGGTAGACGTTGGCGACGTGCCGCTCGACCGTGTGGATCGACAGGCCGAGGGCACCCGCGATCTCGGCGTTGGACTCGCCCTGGGCGACAAACCGGAGCACCTCGAGCTCGCGGGGCGTCAGCCCCTTCGGACGGGACGTCGCTCCCGGGATCGGCCCGTCCCGGGCCGGCTCGGTCGTGCGGTCGGCCACGAAGCCGAGGATGTCGCGGACCATCGACTCCCGACCCTCGAAGAACAGGCTCGCCGACGTCCCCTCGACGAGGTGCAGGCGTCCGTTCGGGAGCGCGGCGACGAGCTCCTCCGACACCTGCAGCGGGATGACCTGCGCGTCGCGTCGATGCAGGACGAGCGCCGGCACCTCGACACGCGCCGCGTCGGCCGTGACGTCCACGCCGCTGAACACCTGGAAGACCTCGCGAGCTACCGCCGGGGTCGTCGCGCCCCGGAACCACTCCGCGGCAAGGCGACCCGACTCGCCGTCCGGCCAGCCGAGCCAGGCGTGCGTCGCCGACTCGACGAACGTGTCCCAGTCACGGTCGACGAGGCTCAGCAGCGCCTGGGTCCCGGCAGAGCTCATCGGCCCCCAGCCACGGGCCGATCCGCCGAACAGGACGAGGTGGCGCACCCGATCGGGATGCCGCGCCGCATAGGCGATCGCGATCGGGACCGAGTGGTAGAACCCGATCAGGTCGGTCGTCGCCACGCCGGCCGCGTCGACCACCGCCTCGATGTCCCGGAGCATCGCCTCGAAGGACAGGTCGGTCACGACCCGCTGGGATCGACCGCTGCCGCGCCCGTCATATTGGATGAAGCGAGCGCTCCGGGCGAGTCCCGCGAAGGCCTGGCGCAGGACCGGGATCCGCCACTCCGCCTCGACGTTGCTCAGCGGGACGCCGGGCAGATGGATCAGTGCCGGGCCTGACCCGACGCTCGTCCAGGCGATGGACACGCCGTCCGATGTCACCGCGTGATCGAGCGTGGGCATCGTCCCCGCGCCGGACGGCGGTTGCGTCGACCGAGGCGGGATCGATCGTCGGGCCATGCCCGGCACCGTACACCTTCGCCGGTCGCCGCAGCCCGGCCCGGTCGCCGCGGCCCGGCCGCGATCGGTGACTACCTCGCGCCAGGGATCCTCGCCCAGAGCGCCTTGTTCAGCGCGATCTTCTACGGCATCGCCGTCATCTGGGAGCGCGACCTCCGGCTGGCCCAGTAGCGACCCAGACGACGACGCCGTGCGGCATCATCGCCCGGTGCGGACGGCTGAGCCAGGATCGATCCCCTCGCGGTTGAGCCAGGACTCGCTGGCGTCCGCTGTGCGGCAGCTCACCGCGCGGGACCCGGCGTTGGCTGGGATCGTCCGGCGTCATGGTCCACCGCCGCTGTTGGATCGCGAGCCCGGGTTCCCGACGCTCATCCAGATCATCCTCGAGCAACAGGTGTCGCTCGCCTCAGCCCAGGCGACGTTCGGCCGGCTCCGACGAGCGACGGACCCACCGACACCGGCACGGTTCCTCGAGCTCTCCGACGAAGAGCTGCTCGCGATCGGGTTCAGTCGCCAGAAGGCGCGCTACGGGCGGGCCCTGGCATCGGCGGTCGAGACCGGGACGCTGGACCTCGGTGGGCTGGCGCGCCTCAACGACGCGGCCGCCCAGCGTGAGCTCACGGCGATTCCCGGGATCGGTCATTGGACGGCGACGATCTACCTGCTGATGGCGCTGGGTCGACCCGACGTGTGGCCGGCCGGGGATATCGCCCTGGCCCAGGCGGTCGCGGACGTCTTGGGCCTCCCCGAGCGCCCTGGTCCCGACGCGATGTCGGCCCTCGGCGAGGCCTGGCGCCCTTGGCGATCCGTCGCCGCCCACCTCTTCTGGCACGAGTATCTGAGCCGTCGCGGCCGAAGCTGAGCTGCCGGAGCCGGGGCCGGATCCGAGCGCAGGTGGACCCGAGCCTCGGTCGACACCGGGTGGGTGTCGCGGCTGGGTCCGGGCGCGGTCGACACCGGGTGGGTGTCGCGGCTGGGTCCGGGCGCGGCCGACACCGGGTGGGTGTCGCGGCTGGGTCCGGGCGCGGCCGACACCGGGTGGGTGTCGCGGCCGAGCACGACCTCGACCACCATGAGTGGTCATCGGCTGGGGTTGCGAGCGTGGCCGCTTGGGCCAGCTGCCGATCCGGTCACTCAACGACGCACGTCGGGCCGTGATTCGACGACTGGCAGTGGTCGGGCGGCGCGAGAGAGACGCCGCGGCGCGAGAGAGACGCCCCGGCGCGGCGCGCCGATCGCCGGCGACCCCAGCCCGCCGACCTACGCCTGGGCGCGCTCCCGGTCCTTGAGGATCTGTCCGGCGGCGAGCTTGCCGGGTGCGCCCATCACGCAGCCGCCGGGGTGGGTCCCCGAGCCGCACTGGTAGTAACCGTCGATCGGGGTCCGGTACTGCGCCCAGCCC
This sequence comes from uncultured Chloroflexia bacterium, assembly GCA_963781845.1. Taxonomy (GTDB): domain Bacteria; phylum Chloroflexota; class Limnocylindria; order Limnocylindrales; family CSP1-4; genus Chersky-267. Next base: position 207,137 of record CAWAHN010000017.1, read on the forward strand.
GGCGCCGGCCGGAAGAAGAACATCTGCGGGGCGAGGAACTCGCCGGCGAAGATGTTGCCCTCCGATAGGCCGACCGTCCGCTCGATGTCGAGCGGCGTGCGGACCTCGCGCTGGAGGACCAGGTCCCCGAACCCCGGGAAGAACGACTCGAGCGTGGCCTGGACCGTGTCCCCGAGGTTCTCCTTCTCGGCGTCCCAGTCGCTCTCGCGCAGGTGGTACGGCGTGTACTGGACGAAGCAGCTCATCACCGCCTTGCCGGGCGGTGCCATGTCCGGGTCGACCAGCGACTGGATCGCCGTGTCGAGGTACGGTCGCTTCGAGTACCAGCCGTACTTGGCGTCGTCGAAGGCCCGTTCCAGGTATTCCATCGACGGCCCGATGTTGGTGAACCCGCGGTATTGGTCGATCCGGTCGCCGAGGGCCGGGTAGCGCGGGATGCCGTCGAGGGCGAAGTTGACCTTGGACGACGTGCCCTGGAAGCGGAACCGCTGGATCGTCTCGACCAGGTCGGTCGGCAGCTCACGCGGCTCGACCAGCTCGAGGAAGGTGCGGCGCGGGTCGAGCGCCGAGACGACGATCGGGGCGTGGAACTCGGTCCCGTCGGCCAGCGCGACGCCGGTCGCCCGGCCGTTCCGGGTGATGACGTGCTCGACCGGCGACTCGAGCCGGATCTCGGCGCCGAGCGCCTGCGCGGCGCGCGACAGGACCTGGGTGAACCCGCCGTTGCCGCCCTTGTGGAACGACCAGGCGCCCATCTCCCCGTCGTGCTCGCCGAGGATGTGATAGAGCAGGACGAGGCCCGACCCCTGGGAGTACGGACCGACCTTCGTGCCGATGATGGCCGACGAGGCGAGGTAGCCCTTGAGCACGTCCGATTCGAAGTAGTCGTCGAGGAAGTCGGCCGCCGAGCCGGTCAGCAGCCGGACCGCATCGTGGAGCACCTTCTTGTCGAGCTTGCGGAAGCGCTGGCCGAGCGCTGCGAGCGCGATCAGCTCCTCGGGGTCGTCGCTGAAGAGGTCGGGCGGCACCTCGTCGAGCAGCGGCTTGATCGCCTGGATCACCTTGAGCACGTCGTGGTTGAACGCGTCGTAGGCGTCGGCGTCGTGCTTCGACTGGCGGCCGATCTCTTTCAGGTTCTCGCCGTGGTCCTGGCCGAGCAGGAGGTAGTCGCCGTCCTCCTTGGGACAGAACGTCGTCGGCATGAGGATCGGCATGAACCCGTGCTTGACGAGGTCGAGGTCCTGGACGATGTCCGGCCGAAGCAGGCTCAGGGCGTAGGAGAACGTCGTGAACCAGAAGCCGGGCCGGAGCTCCTCCGTGATCGCCGCCCCGCCGACGAGATGGCGTCGCTCGAGGACGAGCGTCCGGAGCCCGGCCCTCGCCAGGTAGGCGCCGTTGGTCAGGCCGTTGTGCCCGCCGCCGATCACGATCGCGTCGTAGGTCCGGTCGGCCGTCGCGGAGGTCGTCTTGGTCTTCGGCATGTCAGGCGGTCCTTCGCTCGGGGTTGTACAGCGGCGTGCGGGCGACGTTCGCGTCGAAGTACTCGTAGCGATGGTTCACGGCGAGCTCCAGCTTCACCCGTGACCCCGGCGCGGTCCGATCCAGCGGCACCCGCGCCAGGGCGATGTGACGCTGGAGGATCGGCGAGTACATCTGGCTCGTGGCGTAGCCGAGCTGGTTCAGGTCGTCGTCGTAGATGTAGTACTCGTCCTGGATCGGCGTGTGATCCTTGGGCGGGATGAGCCCCGCACCGTCGTAGATCCGGTCGTAGTCCCGCCAGTCGACGACCAGGCCGGACAGCTTCCAGCGCGACGTCCTGCCGGCGAGCTCGCGGCGGATCGCGTCGCCGCCGATGAACTCCCGGTCGTCGTTCGCCAGGTCGCGGAACATCCAGCCGAGCCCGAGCTCGATCGGGGTCGAGCGGTCGGCGTCCGTCCAGGCGAACCGGCTCGAGTGGAAGTCGACGTCGAGCAGGAGCAGGCCGGCCTCGATCCGGGCCATGTACAGCGCGATCATCCCGATCGGGATCACGCCCTGGCCGCGGCTGACGCCCCAGATGGCGTCGAAGACGGTGAGAGCATCGGCCGCCGGCGCCCAGACCTCGAATCCGAGGTCGCCGGTGAACCCCGTCCGCGAGACGTGGACCGGGACCTTGGCGATCTTCGTCGAGGTCAGTCCGAAGTACGGCAACCCGGCGACGGTCGGCGCGAGCGCCGCCAGCAGGTCCCGGGACCGCGGCCCCTGGACCGCCAGGACCGCCCAGTCGTCGGAGATCTCCTCGATCGCGACGTCCAGCCGCCCGATGAGCTCCTCGAAGTAGGCGAGGTTCGGTTCGGCGGCGGTCAGCACGAACTCCGTCGGAGCCGTGGCGCAGGATCACGCCGTCCTCGACGACGAACCCACGGTCGTCGCACCAGATCGTGTACTGGGCGTGACCGGGCTGGCAGGTCCGGATGTCGCGGGCGAGCACGCCCGCCAGGAACCGCTCCGCGTCCGGACCGTGGATCCGGTACTTGTACAGCGGCGACGAATCGAACAGCCCGGCGCTGTTGCGGATGGCGAAGTACTCGAACTTCTCGGACATCTGGTAGCGGGTCGCCGCCAGGTGGTTCGACCAGTGCTCCCACAGGCCCGTCTCGTTGAGCGCGGCGAGGCGCTCGTGGAACGGCGTCGTCCGGATCATCAACGGCCTCTCTGCGCGTTTCGTCGCCGCGGGACGACCTCGGTCGGCCTTCGACGACGCCACGGTAGGTGGTCGCCCGACGGTTGCGTTCGACTGTCTAGGCTGGTGGGACAACCTGCTCGGCGGGGCGGCGGCCCACGGGGTCAGACCCGGGCGGTCGACTCGATCGCGGTCGCGAAGCTGCGCAGGCCACGCTCGACCATCGCGTCCGACGCGGTCAGGCTGATCCGGAACCAGCCCGGGACCTCGACGATCGACCCCGGCAGGACGAGCGCCCCGTGGTTCGCCAGCGTCTCGGCGAAGGCGACGTCGTCGGCGATCGGCGAGCGGGCCATCACGTAGAACGTCCCTTCCGGCATCGTCGTCTCGTAGCCCATCGCCCGGAGTGCCGGCACGAACCGGTCGCGCCGTCGTTCGAGCGCCCCGATGTCGATCGACAGCCGTTCGAGGTCCTCGATCGCGTGCTGGAGGAGCGCGTTCGGGAACGAGTAGCCCGTCGACAGCTGGGCCAGCATGACCGCCTGCCGCAGCTCTTCGCGGTGGGGCATCGTCGGCGGGAACGTGACGTAGCCGATCCGCATCCCGGGCGCCAGCAGCGTCTTGCCGTACGAGTACGTGGTGATCGTGCTGGGATAGACCTCGGCCGGGCTGTGGAAGGTGATCCCGTCGAAGACGATCCGGTTGTACGGCTCGTCGCAGATCAGGACGATCTGGCGGTCGCGTCCGGCGGACCGCCGCCCGAGCATGTCGCCGAGCTCGCGGAGCGCCTCGATCGGGTAGATCCGGCCCGTCGGGTTGTGCGGCGAGTTGATCAGCACCGCTCGGGTGCGCGGGGTGATGGCGGCCTCGATCGCCGCGGTGTCGAGGTCGAAGGCGGGCGGCGTGAACCGGACCCGGACCGGGGTCGCGTCGGCGGACGCGATGAGCAGCTCGTAGAAGAACCACGGCGGCGACACGAAGATCACCTCGTCGCCCGGTTCGACGATCGCGCGGATGGTGACGGCCAGGGCGGCGAACCCGCCGTTGGTCATGGCCACGTCGGCCGGATCCCAGTCGATCCCGGTGCGGGCGGTCAGGCCCCGCGCGACGGCCGCCTGGGACCTCGGCTCGCTCAGCTTGTAGGCGAACCAGTCCTTGTCCTGTGGCACCAGCGCCGCCCGCAACGCCTCGACGTACCCGGGCAGCGGCATCTCCTGCGGGTTGCCCACCGCGAAGTTCGCGATCGACGGGTCGCCGTTCCACCTCGCCATCGAGCCCTCGAAGAACGATAGGAACGGGGCGATGGTGGCCGCCAGTCGCTCGTTCCGCCCGACCGTCATCGTCATGGCAAGGTCCTCCTGGCCAGAGCATAGGCCTATCCTTGGGATCGACGCTGGACCCGTCGTCGGCCGGGTGCGACGGCTCGACATCCGCGTCATCGGAGGGACCGATGAGGATCGGCGTGATCGTCCCGCAGGGCTGGGTCGGCGAATACGACGGATGGGATCCGCTCGCGGCGTGGCAGCGCACGACCCAGGTCGCGCTCCAGGCCGAGCGGCTGGGGTTCGAGTCGATCTGGCTGTTCGACCACTTCCACACGGTCCCCCGGCCGACCGACGAGATCACCTTCGAGTCCTTCACGTCGTTGAGCGCCCTGGCGGCCCTGACCACGCGGGTCCGGCTCGGGCACATCGTCATCTGCACCGCCTTCCGCAACCCCGCCCTGACGGCCAAGATGATCGCGACCCTCGACACGATCAGTGGGGGCCGGATGGAGCTCGGCATCGGCGCCGGCTGGAAGGAGGACGAGTGGGAGGCCTACGGTTACGGGTTCCCGGAGACCCGTGAGCGGCTGGCCCGGCTCGACGACGACCTCGAGGTCATCACCCGGATGCTGGCCGGGGACAACCACCACCACGCGACCTACGAGGGGACCTACGCCCAGGTCCACGATGCGATCAACGTCCCCAAGCCGATCCAACGACCGCGGGTCCCGATCATGGTCGGCGGCAACGGCCCGAACGTGACCTGGCGCCTGGCCGCCCGTCATGCCGACGAGCTGAACCTGGACGGGATGTTCCCCGAGGACGTCGTCGAGGCGTTGCCGATCATCGCCTCGCGCTGCGGCGAGCTCGATCGCGACCCGGCGTCGCTGGCGGTGTCCGTCCATATCTGGAGCGAATACACGCACGACGAAGGCCAGCGTCGGGTGGATCTGCTGGGCCGCTACCGGGAGACGGGCGTCGACCGGGTGATGGCCCTCGTGCGGCGGTCGGCGACCGACGACGAGGCCCTCGAGTCGCTCGCCCAGGACGCTCGCGCGGCCGGGCTGGAGCTCGGTTAAGGTCACGGTCCGGTGATCGCCATCCAGCGCTGCGGGGATGTCGGGGAGTTCCTGGGCGTCGCCGAGGGGTTCCTCATCGCACGCGAGGCTGAGCACAACCTGCTGCTGGGGATCTGCACCGTCCTGCGCGAGCGTCCGTGGTCCGGTGACGAACCGCCGGACCTCCTCGTCGTTCGATCGGGCGAGCAGATCGTCCTGGCCGCGATCCGGACGCCGCCGCACAACCTGGTCCTCAGCGAAGTCGACGACGCGGACGCGGTGGGCGTCCTGGCCGAGGCCGTGGCCGACCTGGACCTCCCGGGCGTGACCGGTCCCAAGGATCACGCGGCGAACTTCGCGGAGCGATGGTGTCGGCCGACCGGGCGCCGGCCGGAGCTCGCGATCGCGGAGCGCATCTTCCGGCTGAGCGTCGTTCGCCACCCACCCGTCCCGTCGGGTCGGCTCCGGCTGGCCGGTCCCGATGATCGGACGACCGTCATCGACTGGGTCGAGTCGTTCATGCGCGAGGCGCTCCCGCCCGACAATCCACCGCTCGACCACGCCATGGTGGACCGTCGGATCGCCCTCGGCGGGATCTACCTGTGGGACGACGACGGCCCCGTCTCGCTCGCGAGCGCCCACTCGCGGACGCCCCACGGGATCCGCATCGGCCCGGTCTACACTCCGCCGGGCCTACGGGGACGCGGATACGCCTCGGCGTGCGTGGCCGGCGTCAGCCAGGCCCAGCTCGACGCCGGGCTGCGGTACGTCTTCCTGTTCACCGACCTGGCCAACCCGACGTCGAACCACATCTACCAGGAGATCGGCTTCGAACCCGTTCGCGACGTCGACGCGTGGCGGTTCGCGGGCTGACCGTCGGGCCACCGCGAGACCGCGGTGAGGCATCATGGACGGACCGCGCCAGGACGGTCGAGTGGGGGGCGATCATGAGCGAACGGAACCACGACGACAGCATCACGATCCCGGAGGCTCCGAGCCTCCCGGGCCTGCGCTTCCGCCGGTTCCGTGGCTCCGCGGACCTGCCGGGGATGGTCGAGGTCATCACCGCGGCCCACCGCGCCGACGACGTCGACTTCTTCATGACCGTGGACGACCTCGCGCACGACCTTGACCACGCGGTCAACGAGGACACGGCCCGGGACCTCATCGTGGCCGAGCTCGACGGACGGATCGTCGCGTATGCGCGGGCGAGCTGGTCGATCCGCGACGGCCAGTACACCTATGTCAGCGGCGGCGAGGTCGATCCCTCCGTCCGCCGGCGCGGGATCGGGCGGACCCTCCTCCACGCCGAGCAGGACCGCCTGCGATCGATCGCGGCGGGTCATCCGGCCGACGCCGAGAAGCGGATGCAGGCCTGGGTCTTCGGAGGCCAGGTCGGGTGCCGGGCGCTCCTGCGCTCGGACGGGTACGAGACGATCCGCTACTTCTCCGAGATGGCCCGCTCGCTCGCCGACCCGATCCCGGACCGGGCGCTGCCCGTCGGGCTCGAGATCCGGCCCGTGGTCGCGGCGGACCACCGACGGATCTTCACCGCCCAGGCGGAGGCGTTCCGCGACCACTGGGGCTACCGCGAGCAGACGGAAGACGACCTCGCGCGGATGTTCGGGTACCCCGACATCGACACGACGCTGTGGCGGGTGGCCTGGGAGGGCGATGAGGTCGCCGGCGTCATCGTGACCACGGTGCCCCGTGCCGAGAACGCCCAACTCGGGGCGAAGCGCGGCTGGCTCGACCAGATCAGCGTCCGCCGACCGTGGCGGAAGCGCGGCGTCGCGAGCGCGCTCATCGTCAGCGCGATGGCCGGACTCCGTGAGCGGGGGCTCGACACGGCCATGCTCGGGGTCGATGCCGAGAACCCCACCGGGGCGCTCCGCCTGTACGAAGCGCTCGGGTTCCGGGTGGTGGACGGCGGCGAGGTCCTGTCGCGCGAGCTCTCTCGACGAGACGGCGCGTGAGCCCGGGACGCCTCGGCCGCCGATCGACCCGACGCCGTCCGGTCGATCCTCGCCTATCCTTCGAGCGGTGAGCCTCTACCGCCTGGACGCCCCGTCCGACCTCGTGGCCCCGACCCTGATCGCGGCCTTCGACGGCTGGGTCGATTCCGGCTCGTCGGCGACCACCGCGGCCGAGCTGCTCGCCGGCGACGGCCCGGTCGTGGCGACGTTCGACGCCGACCTGCTGTTCGACTACCGGGCGCGACGCCCGACCCTCGACATCCTCGACGGCCGGCTGAACGAGCTCACCTGGCCGGAGCTCACCCTCCGGCGGTCGACCATCGACGGGCGCGACCTGCTCATCCTGACCGGCGCGGAGCCCGACTTCCGCTGGCGCGAATTCGCGGCCGACGTGGTCGAGCTGGTCGATCGTCTCGGGGTCGTCGAGTGGATCAGCATGGGCGCGATCCCGGCGGCTGTGCCCCATACCCGGGCTGTCCCGATCATCGGGACGGAGTCGGCGCCCGGCCTGCTCCGGGCCGGGGTGCGACCCGGACCCCAGGGCAACCTGCGCGTGCCCTCGGCGGCCGTGTCCGTCCTGGAGATGACGCTCGCTGCGGCGGGGACGCCCGCCCTCGGCTATTTCGCCCAGGTCCCCCACTACGTCTCCGGGCCGTATCCGGTGGCGGCGCTCGCGCTCCTACGTGCGATCGAGACGCACCTCGGCGTGGCCGTCGCCGCGGGCCTGCTCGAGGACGAGGCGCGCCAGCTCCGGACGCGGCTCGACCTGGCGACCGGGGCCGACGAGGCGACCCGGGCCTACGTCGAACGGCTCGAGTCGATGGTCGACGAGGAACGCCTCCCGGCCGGCGACGAGCTCATCTCCGAGATCGAGCGCTTCCTGCGCGACCGCGGCGCTCCCGGCGGGCAAGGCACCCTCCCGAATTGATCCCATCGGCGGCAGCTCGATGAAGCGTTCGGCGGTCGCGCTGGCCATCCTCCTGCTCGCGATCCTCGCAGGCTGCGGGGCCGGCGCGGCGACGAGCGGACCGGTCGCGTCCGCACCGGCCGTCTCGACCCCCGCCGCCGGCGGCTCGAGCACCCCGACGGGCTCGGCCGGCGGGCCGCTCGAGGATGTCGCCAGTGCGCTCGTCCCACCGATCGTCCCGACCGGCGACCTCGAGGGTGGGGCGTCGGCCGGCGCGTACGCCATCGCCATCGACGGCGCCTTCGGCCGGACCACGGCCAGCGGCCAGGCCGCCTGCTCGTGGGATGGGACGGCGCCGGGGGCGACCTTCACCGCCATGGCAGGCGAGCCCACCGAGCTGCTCGGCGAGCATGTCGACGTCCAGATCAGCGACGGTCGAACGCCCGAGCTGCGGCGGGCGGACGGGGCCCGCTACATCCCGTCCGGGGGAACGATGACCGACCCCGTCTCGGTCGGCGACGCCCTCGTCGTCCGGGCGACACAGCTGACGGTCGATCCTGCGGATCCCGTGCCCGTCGGCGAGGACAAGACGAGCTACGAGCAGCCGCTCGGTGGTCGGACGGACACCGCGTCGCTGGACGTCGCGGTCGCCTGGCGCTGCGATCAGCCGACGTCGAGCCCGGCCGCCACGGAGGCCGTCGACCCGACCCCAGTCTGCCCACAGAAGGTCGCCGGGACGCCGGGCCCGATCCCTGCGCTCGTGCTGACGAGCGGTGCCGATCAGGTCGACGGTGTGCCGTTCTCGTCCGACTACACGACCTGCACCGACGACGGCTCGGCCGACGGCGACTGGAACGTCCCCGACGCGGCGCTGTCCGTCGACGGGAAGGCGCCGTTGACGCTGTCACTCGACGGGCCCGGGGCGCTGTTCGGCGTCGGGGCCTTCTACGCGCCCGCGGGCTCGGACACGCCGCCGACCGATCCGATCACCCTCACGGTCCGGCCGGGCACCTCGCCGGGTGCCTACGTCGTCGATCCGCCGCCGCCCGGCGACTGGGCCCTGGTCGTCAGCACCGGCATCGCCGACTCGGACCACGGGGTGGTGCGTGACGTCACCTACATCTACCGGGTGAAGGTCAAGTCCTGAGGCCGGCCTGCCTGGACGGCGCGTGACGATTGATACACTGCGCGTCCGGTCGGGCGACCGCGGCCGAACGGCGAGGGGAGACGATCGTGCACCGGGCGACGGTCAGGCGAGCGACGCGGTAGATGTCCGCCCAGAGCCGGCAGGTCGCGCGCGACACGCACGGGCAGATCCGGGGTTCGAGCCTGCTCCTCGTCGGGCGGATGATCTCGATCGGCATCAACCTGCTGGCGCAGATCGTCATCGTCCGGCACCTGTCGACGACCGGGTTCGGGGCGTTCGCCCTGGCCTACTCCATCGTCGGTCTCGCCGAGGTCGCGATCACCCTCGGACTCCACCGCGGGGCGACCCGGTTCGTCTCGATGTACGACGAACAAGGCGCCTACCCGCGGATGCTGGGCACGATCCTGCTCAACATCGCCGTCATCGTCGGCCTCGGGGCGGTGCTCATCATCGTCGTCCACCTGATCCCCGATGCCATCTCGGGCAGCGGCCTGGCGGATCCGACGGCGACCGGCCTCCTGCTGATCCTGATCTTCCTGGCCCCGGTCGATGCGCTGGACGACCTCCTGCTCAACCTGTTCGCCGTGTTCGCCGCGCCGCGAGCGATCTTCTTCCGCCGGTATGTCCTGGGGCCGGGCCTCCGGTTGGTCGTCGCGGTCCTGCTGGTGGCCGGCAACGGCGACGCGACCGGGCTGGCGATCGGCTACGTGGTGGCCGGCGTCGTCGGGCTGGCGCTGTACGGCGCTCTGTTCATCCGGCTGCTCGCGGACCGCGGGATCATCCGCGAGTTCCGGCGGAGCCGGCCGGAGGTCCCCGCCCGAGAGGTGCTCGGCTTCTCGATCCCGCTCCTGACCACGGACGCGGTCTGGCTCCTGCTCAACACGTTCCCGCTCGTCCTGCTGACGGCCTTCGGCGGGCTCGACGACGTCGCCGCATTCCAGGTCGTCAAGCCGACGGCGGCCCTGAACCTGCTGGTCGCGTCGAGCTTCGCCGTGCTCTATCTGCCCGTCGCGTCGCGGCTCGTCGCGCGGCGCGATGAGGCGGGCCTGACCGAGCTGTACTGGCGGACGGCGATCTGGACCGCCGTCATCACGTTCCCGATCTTCGCGGCGACCTTCGCCCTGGCGGACCCACTGACCGAGATCATGTTCGGTTCCCGATATGCGTCGTCCGGCACCTATCTCGCCATCATGTCACTGGGCTACTACGTGAACGCCGCGCTCGGGTTCAACAGCATGTCGCTCAGCGCCGCCGGCCACGTCCGGTCGGTGGTCCTGGCCAACGGCGTGTCGGCTGTGCTCAGCATCGCCCTCGGCTTCCTGCTCATCCCTCGGTTCGGGGCGCTCGGCGCCGCGGTGTCGAGCTGCCTCACGCTCCTCATCCAGAACCTGCTGCTGCAGCTCGAGCTCCGGCGGAGGCTCGGGATCCCGCTCTTGTACAGGCCGGCCGTCGAGGCCTATCTCGTCGTCGGCGTCTGCGCCGCGCTGCTCCTGCTGGTCCAGTCGGTCGCCGCGGTCGGCTGGTGGTCGCTCGTGCTGGCCGGGCTCGCGTCGATCGTCGTCGTCGTCCTGACGCGTCGGTCGCTCAACGTGATGGAGTACTTCCCGGAGGTCCAGTCGATGACCCTCGGGCTGCTCCGCTCGGCCGGCCGACCGGCCCGTCGGCTGGTCGCCGGACATCGACGTCGTCGGTTCGATCGGCCTGGTCGAGGCGTGGCGCGGGTTCGTCGCCGGTCGTCGCTGGAGCGTCCTGGGCAGCGGTCCGCAACGGCGGGTCGACGAGGGACTGTGGCAGGCCGCAGCGGCCGAGGTCGGAGCCACTCTGGCGTCGGTCGATCACGATCGCTTCGCGCTGACGCTCGACCGCGCCACCGTGACGGTCCCCGACCACCTCCTCGAGATCGACGATCCCGCGGCCCTCGCGCGGGTGGGCGATACGACGGCCGTCGACACGCTCCTGCGCGACCACGGCCTGCCGGTCCCGGACCGGCTCACCGTGCGCCTCGGCCAGCTTGACCTCGCCCAGGCGTTCCTGGACCGGATCGGCGGCCCGTGCGTCGTCCGGCCCATGGACACGACCGCCGGGGCGGCCGTGACGAGCGGGGTGACGTCTCGGGCTCAGCTCGTCCGCGCGATGGTCCGGGCGGCCGGCCGGGCGCACCAGCTCGTGGTCGAGTCGCGCGGGGAGGGTGCCGTCTACCACCTGCTCTTCCTGGACGGCGTCCTGCTCGACGTCCTCGAACGGCTCCCGCCTCGCGTCACCGGTGACGGGCGTTCGACGATCGGACGACTGATCGAGGCCGAGAACCGCCGCCGGATCGACGGACACGGCTCGGCCGGGCTGGGTCTGATCGAGGTCGACCTCGACTGCCTGTTCACCCTGGAACGCAACGGTCGCACGCTGCGGACGGTCCTGGCGGCCGGTGAGGTCGCGCCGGTCAAGACCGCTACCGATCAGAACGGCCCGACCGACAACCGGTCCGTCATCGGCGAGGTCTCAGCGGCCCTCGTCGATGAGGCTCGCCGGGCCGCCATCCTCGTCGGGCTTCGCCTCGTCGGGGTGGACGTCATCACCACGGACCCGACCCGTTCCCTGGCCGACAGCGGCGGGGTCATCGTCGACGTCGACGGCCGGCCACGGCTGCACGATCACGTCCTGATCGTGGATCCGACGATGGCGCGGCCGGTCGCCGTCCCGATCCTCCGGGCGCTGCTGGCACCGCAGCCCGATCCGGGCGGCGACGACGTCGCGGTCGGCCGGGCGCTCCAACCCGGCTGACGGCCCAGCCGCCGAGGTCCCAGCCGCTGAGGTCCTAGCCGCTGAGGTCCTCGAGCAGACTGGCGAGCTCGCGGGCGTTCGTCGTGCCGTAGTTCGCGTAGCAGTTGTTCATCAGGACGTGGGTCTCGCGGGCCTCCGAGGCCGCCTGGCGGATCCGGGGGACCCACTCGCCGAGCTCGTCGCGCGAGTAGAGGTAGCGGAACCGCTCGGCCGGCGTGATCCCCTTCGCTTCCCAGGTCCGGGCATTGCGGCCGTGGAACCGGACGATCGCCAGGTCCTTCGAGGTCACCGCGGTGACCGGCGGCACGCTGCTCCGGAACCCCTGGGGCTCGTCGACCATGACGAAGGCGATGCCCCTGTCCGACAGGAACCGGATCGTCCGCTCGGCGTTCTTGTCGTTGAGCCACGATCCGTGGCGGAACTCGACCGCGCAGCGCCAGCCGTCGAGTCGCTCGACCGCCTCTTCGATGACCGCCCGGTTCTCCGACGAGGGGAAGACCCAGCTCGGGTACTGGAGCAGGATCGAGCCGAGCTGCCCGCGTTCCTCGAGCGGCGCAAGGCCCTCGCGGAACATCGTCCAGACGAGGTCCCGGAGGGGCGGCGGAAGGTCCTTGGCGTAGATCCGCGGCTTCGCCCGGAGGGGGTCGGTCAGCTCGTCGCGGATGACCTTCGGCAGGCGTTTGGTCTCGGTCCCCTGCCCGGTCATCAGGGCGTGCGCCTTGATGTCGAAGGTGAAGTCCGGCGGTGTCCGGTCCACCCACAGCTCGGCCGTCCGGGCTGCGGGCAGGGCGTAGTACGTCGCGTCGACCTCGACGACCGGGAAGGTCGACGCGTAGTGGTGGAGGCGCTCCTCGGCCGTGTCCGCCCCGCGCGGGTAGAACACGCCGGGCGCGATCATCGTGGGGTCGGTCCAGGACGCCGTGCCGATCCGGATCGAGCCACCGCCGGCGACCGGGATCGGCTCGGCCGCGGCACCCTCGACGGCCTCGCCACGGTCGCGGGCGAGGTCCGGCCCCGGATCGTGCTCGTCGCTCACCTACGCAGGATACGACATGTACATGCCATGGAGCGTCATGTACCGCGCTATGCTGACCCGGTGCGCGCCTCCCGCCTCGTCCAGCTGCTCCTCCTGCTCCAGACGCGCGGCCGGCTGACGGCCGGCGAGCTGGCCGAGGAGCTCGAGGTCTCGGTCCGCACGGTCCATCGCGACGTCGAGGCCCTGAGCGAGGCCGGGGTGCCGATCTACGCGGATCGCGGGCCGCACGGAGGGATCCGGCTCGTGGACGGCTACCGCACGCGGCTGACCGGGATGACCGCCGACGAGGCCGAGGCGCTCTTCCTGTCCGGGCTGCCCGGCCCCGCCGCCGAGCTCGGGCTGGGGACCGTGGTCACCGCCGCCCGGCTCAAGGTCCTGGCGGCCCTGCCACCCGAGCTGCGGACCCGTGCCTCGCGGCTGGTCGAGCGGTTCCACTTGGACGCCAGCGGCTGGTTCCAGGCGGGAGAACCGGTCCCCCACCTCCCGGTCCTGTCGGAAGCGGTCTGGGAGACGCAGCGCGTCGCGATCGACTACGAGCGGGGCGACCGCACGGTCCAGCGCCAGGTCGAGCCGCTGGGGCTGGTCCTCAAGGCCGGGGTGTGGTACCTCGTCGCCGCGACCGAGGGCTCGATCCGGACGTACCGGATCGGCCGGGTCTCGGCGGCCACGATGCTCGACGAACGGTTCGATCGACCGGCCGGCTTCGACCTGGCCGCGTGGTGGGCCGAGTCGAGCGCGGCCTACGAACGCGAGACGCCTCGCGTCGACGTCACGGTCCGGATCGCGCCGGGCCGGGTCGATCGGCTTCGGTCGGCCGTCGGGGATCGCGCCGTCGATGGCGCCGAGGACCTGTCGACGGACGATCCGGCGGGCTGGCGCCACCTCCGTCTCCGGCTCGACTGGCCGGCCGAGGCACCGGGGCTGCTCCTGAGCGTCGGTCCGGAGCTCGAGGTCATCGACCCGCCCGAGGTCCGCGACCGGCTGGTCGCGATCGCCCGGGCGACCCTCGATCGCTACGGTCCGCCGGGAGAAGCGGACCGAGCGACCTGAGGGCTCCCGGACCGCGCCGGGTCAGCTCCCCCGGCGCGGATCGGGGGTGAAGCGAAGGACGTGGGTCAGGCGGCCCGGTCGGGTCGAGGGTTCAGGAACGAACGTCTCGGTCCGGTCGTCGGTCTGCGCCTGTCGTGCCGCGCGAGCACGTCGGTCGCGGGCGATCTCGCGCTCGCGGTCGGCGTGGATGAGGCGGGCGAGATCGAGATCGTGCATCGTGGCGGTCCTCCTGGTCGGCGGTCGTTCGACCGGTTCGGTGATGCCACCACGATAGGTCTCATACCTGCCAGGAACTGTCATGTTCTCGAGCCTGGTCGACATGCCCACGAGCGTGACCCAACGGGCATACTTGGGCCAGACCGCAGGAGGGATCCCGATGACGTTCCGGCCAGGCGCCTCGCTCGACCCGTCGCAGGTCGAGGACGTGCGCGGCCGGCGTGTCGGCGGTCGCGGCGTGGCGATCGGTGGGGGCGGCGGCCTCGGCCTCGTCCTGATCATCGCGTTCATCCTGCTGGGCGGTTCGCCCGGCGACCTCGGCGCGCTATCGGGACAGGTCGTCGGCGACGGCACCGACGTCGGGCCGGCGAGCACCCTCCTCGCCGGCGAATGCCGGACCGGCGCCGATGCGAATGCCAGGGAAGACTGCCGGATCGTCGGCTACATCAACAGCATCCAGGCCTACTGGACGGACGAGTTCGCGGCGGGAGGCAGCCGCTACCGGCCCGCCCGGACGCGCTTCTTCACCGACCAGATCAACACCGGCTGCGGGTTCGCCAGCGCGGCGTCCGGCCCGTTCTACTGCCCGAGCGACGGGTACGTCTACATCGACCTCGGGTTCTTCAGCGACCTGCATACGAAGTTCGGGGCGCAGGGCGGCCCGCTGGCGGAGGCCTACGTCCTGGCCCACGAGTACGGCCACCACGTCCAGGACCTGACCGGCACGCTGACGGGGGGTTCGAGCCAGGCAGGTGCGACCGGTCGGTCGGTCCGGACCGAGCTCCAGGCCGACTGCTTCGCGGGCGTGTGGGCCCACAACGCGGCGACCACGGGGTTCCTCGAGCCGATCACCACGGCCCAGGTCGCCGACGCGCTCGACGCCGCGGCTGCCGTCGGCGACGACCGGATCCAGCAGCAGACGCAGGGCGGGGTCGACCCGGAGTCGTGGACGCACGGTTCGTCGGCCCAGCGCCAGAAGTGGTTCACGATCGGGTACGGCCAGGGGGATCCGAACGGCTGCGATACCTTCAGCGGCAATCCCTGATCGCCGGCCGCGACGCTCGGCTACGCTCTCCGGCATGTCGCCAGCGCTGATCACCCGCCTGCCGCTCCGCACGGTCACCGCCACCCGCTACGTGACCGCCCTGCGCGAAGGCGGCTCGCTGCCCGGTCTGGTCGAGGCCGACGACGACGGGCTGTACGTGGTCAAGTTCCGCGCGGCCGGCCAGGGACCCAAGGCGCTCATCGCCGAGCTGGTCGGCGGCGAGATCGGCCGCTCCCTCGGGCTCCCGGTCCCGGAGATCGTCCTGTGCCAGCTCGACCCCGCGCTCGGCAAGGCCGAGCCGGACCAGGAGATCCAGGACCTGCTCGTCCGAAGCGCCGGACTCAACCTCGGTCTCGACTTCCTGCCGGGCTCGCTGGCGTTCGACCCCGCCGCGGGGACGCCGCCCGGGATGGACCTGCCCGATCCGGAACTGGCGGCCGATGTCGTCTGGTTCGACGCGTTCATCACGAACGTGGATCGGACCCCCAGGAACGTCAACCTGCTCGTCTGGCACGGTCGCCTGTGGCTGATCGACCACGGCGCGGCGCTGTACGTCCAGCACACCTGGCGCGATCCGGCCGAGCACGCTCGCCGACCGTTCGAGCGGATCGCCGATCACGTCCTGTTGCCGCATGCGGGGTCGATCGACGAGGCCGACGCGCGGCTGGCCCCGCGGGTCACCGAGGAGCTGCTCGGCTCGATCGTCGAGGGGATCCCCGAGGCGTGGCTGGGGCCGGACGTCGCCGCCGAGCGGCGCGCCTACGTCGACTACCTGCTCGCGCGGCTGGCCGCGCCGCGCGCGTTCGTCGAGGAGGCCGAGCGTGCCCGCCGCCACGCGTAGTCCGTTCGAGTACGCCGTCATCCGGGTCGTCCCGCGGGTCGAGCGGGGCGAGTCGATCAACGCCGGGATCGTGCTTCACTCGCGGCCCCGCCAATTCCTCGCCGCGCGCGTCGAGCTCGATGTCGCGCTCCTCCTGGCGCTCGCCCCGGACTGCGATCCACGCGAGGTCTCGGCGCATCTCGAGGCCATCCCGCGGATCTGCGCCGGCGACCCGGCCGCCGGGCCGATCGCCGGGCTCAGCCGGCCCGAGCGATTCCACTGGCTCGTCGCTCCCAGCAGCACGGTGGTCCAGCCGTCGGAGGTCCACACGGGACTCACGGACGACCCGGGATCGACCCTCGACCATCTCTTCCGTACGCTCGTCCTCGAGCGCCGCTGACGTCAGTCGAGGACGATCCGGACCCCGTCCCCGTCCTCGTCGAGTGCCTCGAAGATCGGCCCGCGGGCCCCGGCGGCCAGGGCAGCCCGGATCCGGTCGACGTTGGTCCTGGTCAGCCCGAGGACGCCCTCGAGGCCGCGGTCCCCGAGGGCGGCCGGGAGACGGAGATTGACGGCGACCCGCCCGCCGTCCGTCACCTCGAGCCGGATGGACCTGGGTCGCGGGCTCTCGTCGGCGGGAGACGCTCCGGGACCGCCGTCGGCGCGAGGGCCGGCCGCCGCCCGGTCATCGGCGGTCCGCTCATCCAGGGCGGCGATGATCGGTCCGGCCTCCTCGGCGGACAGGCGACCGTCGGCGACCATCCGCAGGACGGCTTCGAGCGGATCAGACATGACGCACCCAGGAGAAGTCGGCGTCGAGCGCGGCAGCCGGCCTACCCGGGTCGGCCGGCTGGTCCGCGCCGTCGAGGTCGGCCAGCCGACGACCCGCCTCGTCGACGCCGATCCGGCCCGCCTCGAGATCGCGCAGGACCCGCAGCCGCAGGTCGTCCGGATCGGACGGGTGACCGGCCGGCTGGTCGGACGTGACCGTGGCCGCCGGTGCCGCGGGCGCAGGATCGGAGGTTCGGGCGGCCATCGGGACGAGGGCCACGTCCGCGGGCGCCGGTGCGTCCGCGACCGGCGTCTGTCCCGCCACGACGTCGAGGTCCCCGGAGATGGACTGGAACGCGATGACCGGACCGCCGTCGCCGATCTCCATCGTGCGTCGGCCGGCGCCGCCGCCCGATCGGTGCGGGAGGGCGGTCCGAAGATCGCCCGAGACGTTCTTGCCCTCGACCCGGATCGGGCCGAGGGCTGCGACGGTCACGTGACCCGAGACCGTCCCGACGCTGTACGGGCCGGCGCCGGCGAACGAACCACCGAGCTCGATGTTCCCACTGGTCGTCCTGACCTGCGCTGCCACGACGGTGCCCGCCGAGACGCGCACGTCCCCGGAGATGCTCCGGACGTCGGCGATCAACCGGCCGGTGGCTCGGAGGAGCACGCCACCCGAGGTCGTCTCCACCGATGTCCGCGCTGTGTCGAGGTCGATCCGGATGTCGCCCGACACGCTCTGGTAGCGCTGATCGCCGGCGAACCCGACAGCCCGGATCGCACCGCTGGCCGTCTCGATCGTGATCGTCGCTCCCCTCGGGGCCTCGACGTCGATGGGCTGGCAGCGCCGGCCGCCCAGCCAGCGGATGCCGAGGATGGCGGTGCCGACGGCCGCCAGCTCGAGGCCGCCGTCGCGCCGAACGACCTGGAAGTCGTCCTCGAGGGGCTTGCTCCCGGCGCCGTGGATACGCACCGACGATCCCTCGACCGCGCGCACGTCGACCGCACCGTCCAGGCCGCGGATCGTGAGTGCTCCCGTGAGGCCGACCTCGTGCTCGAGGGTGTCGCTGAGCTGGGTGGTCATCGGTCGGTCCTCCGCAATGCTCGGATCTCGGTCGCGGCGTCGTCCGCGCTGATCTCACGTCGGGCGAGCCGTTCGAGGATCGCCTGACGGGCCGCCGGCTCACCCTCCGCGGCTCGATCGGCCGTTTCGCCGGATGACCCCTCGGACGACCCGTCGCTCGAGTCGCCGGCGAGGCCGAGCGCCCGAACGAGCGCCTCGACCCGGGCCCGCACGGTCGGGTAACTGATCCCGAGCTCGCGCTCCATCTCGCGCAGGTTCCCGCGCGAGCGGAGGAAGCTCTCGAGGAGCGCCATCTGGTCCCGGCCCAGCCGAGAGAACCGACCGACGCTGAACTCCCCCTCCAGGGTGGTCCCGCAGCTGCCGCAGTGCAGCCGGCTGACCGTCAGGTCGCTCGAGCAGACAGGACAGATGGAGATGACATCGTGTGGCATCGAACGTCCTTCGTTACGTATGACTACACCGTTGTAACGTCAGACCTTCACTTTGTCAAGTGTGCCGCTAACATCATGCGACTTCGCTCACAAAAGGCGACGCGGCGGCGGGCAGGTGTTCGTGACGTCGCCGCGAGGCTTGCAGCTCGGGCACCGTCGCCGCGGGGGTTTGCGCAGCCGCGACGTCGCCCTGGGGGCTTGCACTAGGTGCAACGTCGCCGCGTGGCTTGCAGCCGGTGCAACGTCGCCGCCGGGCTTGCAGCAGGTGCAACCTCGCCGCCGGGCTTGCAGCCGGTGCACACAAGGGCTCCTGGACGATCTTGGACAGGTCGGCCACGCGCGGGAGTTGCAATGGGTGCAAGGGATCGGCCATCGGCGAGGGCCGCGGTCGAAGGACTTGCACGTGGTGCGAACCGTCGGCCGATCGGGCACGTAGGAGCTCGGCCCGTGGCCGTTGTTTGCATACCATGCAATCGGGTCCCGCCTGTGGTCACCTCGGATGCCGACGCCGCCGTCCGGGACGTCAAGGGAGCCCGATCCGGGCGACCCCGTCCGGGACGTCATGGGAGCCTGATCCGGGCGACCCCGTCCGGGACGTCATGGGAGCCTGATCGGGGCGACCCGATCGCACGACCCGACCGACGCCTGCGGTCGTGGTGGCGGGGTCGATCAGGCGGACGGGGCCAGGGCCAGACCTGGGATCGTCAGCTCGATCAACGGGCTTTCGGCGACCATCCGGTCGACGTCGGTGCGACGCCAGACCCGGGCGACACGCTCGAGGACGGCCCGGCGCTCGGCCGGATCGGTGATCTCCCGAGCCGTGGCCGGCACGTCGGCCGTGACGGCGCCCTTGAGGTGGACGGTGACCACGGGGTCCGCCTCGATGTTGGCGAGCCAGCTCCGACGTCGCGAGTGCGGCATCCCGGAGATGTAGATCCGGCCATCGAAGTTGTGGAAGACGATCTCGACCCGGCGCGGCCGGCCGGTCTTCCGGCCGTGGGTCGTAAGGTCGATCACCTGGCCGTGGTCGAACTGACGGCGGATCGCTGCGTCCATGTCCTGGGGCTCCCGGTGCTCATCGTTGCGTGTGCAATCATCGTAGCGCGAGACGGGCCTGCCGTCAGACGGGCGCCTGCGACCGAGATCGCAGGGCAGGGCTGCGACCGCCGGCCCGCACGGATCGGGGGTCGAGGCGGGCCCGGCGTCGCCGCGTTAGGCTGACCGAGCGATGACCCAGGCCGGATCCGCCCCCTCCCCCATGGTCGCCGTCCGCGCCGGCCGGCTCGTCGACGTCGTGGCCGGGGCGATCCTCCCGGACGTCATGCTGGTCATCCGGGCGGAGCGGGTCGAGGCGATCGTGCCGGGGGACACGCCGGTCCCGGCCGGCGCGGACCTGATCGACCTGGCCGGCCATACCGTGATGCCCGGCTTGATCGACGGGCACAGCCACCTGATCGGCGACCTCGAGTACGCCGACGTCCCCGCGATCGGGATGACCGCCGAACGGGAGATCCTGGTCGGAGTCCGCAACGCGAGCGCGACGCTCCGGGCCGGGGTGACCAGCGTGCGCGACGTCGGCACGTTCCGGGCGTTCCTCGACCTCGAGCTACGCGACGCGATCGAGGACGGACTGGTGGCCGGTCCCCGGATGCAGGGGGCCGGTGCGTACGTCACGGTCCCCGGTGGCGCCGGCGAGGTCACCGGGCTGCCCGGCTCCGACGTGCCGCCGGAGATGCGGTTCGGCCTCGTCCGGACGCCGGCCGAGGTCCGCCGGGTCGTCGACGCGATCTGCGATCGGGGCGCCGACCTGATCAAGGTCCTGGCCACGGGTGCGGTGCTGACCCGGGGGACCGAGCCTGGTCGGGTCGAGCTGGATCGGCCGATGCTCGAGGCCGCGGTCGAGGCCGCGACGGCCCGCGGACGGTACGTGGCCGCCCATGCCCACGGTGCCGAGGGGATCAAGCTCGCGGTCCGGGCGGGCGTCCGCTCGATCGAGCACGGCTCGCTGATGGACGACGAGGCGATCGCGCTGATGGCCGAGCACGGGACGTACCTGGTCGCGGACATCTACAACGGGGACTGGATCGCGGCCGAGGGGCTCCGCGCCGGCTGGCCCGCCGAGACGATGCGGAAGAACGACGAGACGACCGATGCGCAGCGGCTCGGGTTCCGGAAGGCCGTCGCGGCCGGCGTCCGGATCGCCTTCGGGACCGACTCCGGGGTCTACCCGCACGGCACGAATGCGATCCAGCTGCCGCTCATGGTCCGTCACGGGATGACCCCGCTCGGCGCCGTCCGGGCGGCGACCGTCGTGGCCGCCGAGATGATGGGCTGGGCCGATCGGGTCGGCACCCTGTCGGTCGGACACTACGCCGATCTGGTCGCGGTCCCGGGTGACCCGTTCGAGGCGACCGACGGGACCGGCCTGGTCGCGCTCCAGGCCCCGACCCTGGTGATGAAGGGCGGCGCGATCGTCCGGGACGATCGCCGCCTCAGCGCGCCACCGGGACGATGAGCACGAACCGGCCGTCCTTGCCGGGGTAGCGTCCGGTCGGTCGGCGCCAGGGCAGGTAGTCCTCGGGCATCAGGCGCGCCGGGACGAGGACGTCCGGCGGACGCGACTCGCCCCAGATGCTGCTGATCCGGGGATACCAGACGTCCTCGATGCGGAGGTCGGTCACCCGGAAGTCGCCGCCGAGCGCCGGGTCGGCCGTGGCTCGGAAGCCGGACATGACCCAGTTGTGGGCGCCGCGCCAGACCAGGAGCGCGGCGGGCCGGCCGGTCAGTCTGATGGCCTGCGCGGCGGCGTGGATCGCCTGCGTGCGCGTCCTGGTCACCAGCACGCGGTACGTCCCATAGCCGAGCGACGTAAGGGTGCGAGCTTCGCCCTCGGGCTCGGAACCCTTGTCGGGAGCCGGACCGAGCCGCCGGGCGATCGAGTTCAGGAGCTTCTGCGTCTTCCGCGTCGTATCGGCGCCGGGCGACATGATGTTGATCATCGTCTGGAGGGCGGCCGGCGCACACCAGATCGGCGTCTTCTCGCCGACGAAGTCGCCCTTCCGGAAGAGATCCATGCTGAACGGACCCTCGGTCGGGGGCGGGACCAGCGCCGGGACGGACGTCGGCTTGGGTGAGGCGGTCGGAGACGGGGCCGCCGTCGGGCTCGGCATCGACGACGCGGACGACGAGGAGGCGGGACCCGACCCGGACGAGCCTGCCCCGGTTCCGGGCGCATCGGACGGGCCGCCGGCCTCGCCGCGCTCGGTGGGGGTGGGCGACGAGCCGACGGCCACCCCGGCCGCATCGCTCCGGACGGGACCGGCCGACCGAACCGGACCGGCGCTGGGACCGGGTGCGGTTCCGCCGCCCGCGGTAGCCGAGCAGCCGGCCAGGGCGCCGATCGCCGCGACGACGATCAGGCCCGTTGCGGCTCGGCGGAGTGCGGCCTGACGATCCATCGGTCCGGGCATGGTGTGCCCGCGGTCGGGACCGGTCAAGCCGAGGGGTGCGAGCCGGCACCGCCCCGACCCAGCCGTCGTGCGGGGTCCCGCGGCGCGAGCCGCGGGTGGGGTCAGGCGCCCTTGGCCTTGAGCGAGGCCTTGTAGGCGCGCTTGCCCTCCTGGTAGCGCGCGAGCGCCTCCGGCGAGTCGACACCGCCGAGGGTCGGATGGGTCGGCCGGACCCCGTCCCAGCCGGGCGGCTGGACGCCGAGTCGCAGCCCGACGATCTCGATCATCGACTTGGCCTTCATCGCCCCGAAGCCGGGCAGGCCGAGCAGCCGCTTCTCGAGATCCTTGCCGTCGCGGGCTTCGGTCCAGACCCGGGCAGCATCGTTTCCGTAGTCTTTCGCGATCGCGGCGCAGAGGGCCTGGACCTTGGTGGCCATCGAGCTCGGGAACCGGTGGAGCGCCGGGGGTCGTCGGAACACCTCGTCGAGGACGTCGGGTCCCATCTCGGCGATCCTGGCCGCGTCGAGCCCGCCGATCCGGCGTTTGAGCTCGAGCGGTCCGCTGAACGCCTTCTGGACGGTGACCTGCTGGTCGAGTGCGAACCCGATCAGCAGGGCCAGCGGCTCGGCGATCAGCAGGCGGTCGGCTTCGGCGTCGCCGGTGAAGTAGAGGCGGTCGGCAGCGGTCGTGGTCGTCATGCCGGCATGGTAATCCCCGGCCTGAGGCATCGGTCGCCCTCACCGAGCGTGCCCCGCGGTCGTGCGCCGCCGGCTCCCGCATACTCGCCGTCATGGACACGAAGATCGACTGGCTCGGTCACGCCACGATCAGGATCGAGCTCGGGGGCGTCCGGATCCTGACCGACCCCGCGATCCGCGAACGGATCGGCCCGCTCGACCGGAAGGCCGCCCCGGTCGCCCATGCGGCGGTCGAGGGGATCGACCTCGTCCTGATCAGCCACCTGCACCAGGACCATCTCGACCTGCCATCGCTCCGACGGCTCGGCGATCCCCGGCTGATCGTGCCTGCCGGCTCGGGCGGCATCTTCCGGTCGGCCGGCCACCGCGACGTCGACGAGTTCTCGCCCGGACAGCGCACGACCCATGGTCCGGTGACGATCGAGATCGTCCGGGCCGATCACAGCGGATTCCGTCCCCCGTTCGGACCGACGGCGCCGGCGCTCGGGTTCGTCGTCAGCGCCGGGCGCCACCGGGTCTACTTCGCCGGCGACACCGCGATCTACCCGGAGATGGCCGACCTCGGCGACCTCGACCTCGCCCTCGTGCCGGTCTGGGGCTGGGGCCCGAACCTGCGCGGCGGGCACATGGACCCGCGCATGGCGGCCGAGGCGTTGACCCTGCTTCGTCCGCGCCTCGCCGTCCCGGTCCACTGGGGCACGTTCTGGCCGAAGACGCTCGATCGGGTCAAGCCGGACCGGCTGCGCCTGCCGGGACGGGAGTTCCGGGAGGCCGCGCGGGGACTCGCCCCGGACGTCGCGATCCGTGTCCTGCACCCCGGCGAAGGGCTGACGATCCCGCGCTGAGCGGCCGGCGATCCGCCGTCCCGGCGACCGACGATCCGTCAAGGCGATGACCGGAGGTCCTCGGTCGGGACCACCCCACCGGACCGACCCGGACCCGATCGGACCGTCCCGGACCGCCCCACGCTCCGTTGCCAGGATGCACCGCAAGGTGTCCGGCAAGGCCGTCAACCCCTCGTCGGACGGCGCGATGACGCCTATCCTCCGGGCCCGTCGATGGTGACCCGTCATCGTCGAACGGGCTCGGGGGGATCAGAGAGCGCCGGGGCCTCACCGCTCCGGCGCTCTTCGATTCCGTTTCCGCTATGCTCCGCGCGAGACGACGCGCCGCCCTCGCTCACCGGGGGTGCCGGGGCAGACCCGCCCGATCCGCGTCCCGACCGTACCGATCCGCCCACAACGGCCGAGGCCCGACGGGCCACAGGAGCCCTGCTTGACGTTCGACCACCTCGGCCTCTCGGCCGACATCCTCCGCGCCGTCGCCGAGGAAGGCTATACCGAACCCACACCGATCCAGGAAGAAGCCATCCCGCTCGTGCTCGCGGGTCGCGACCTGCTCGCCGCCGCCCAGACCGGGACCGGCAAGACCGCGGCGTTCACCCTGCCGATCCTCGAGCGCCTGAAGGTCCACGCCAACACCAGCTTCTCGCCCGCGCGCCATCCCGTCCGGGCGCTGATGGTGACCCCGACGCGCGAGCTGGCGATGCAGATCGCCGAGAGCGTCGCCGCCTACGGTCGGCACGTCCCGCTTCGCTCGGCGGTGGTCTACGGCGGGATCCCGATCGACCCGCAGATCAAGGAGCTCCGCTCGGGGATCGAGATCCTCGTCGCGACGCCGGGTCGATTGATGGACCACGTCGGCCAGCGCACGGTCAACCTCACCCAGGTGGAGATCCTCGTGCTCGACGAGGCCGACCGGATGCTCGACATGGGCTTCATCCCGGACATCCGCAAGATCGTCGCCCTGCTCCCGGCCAAACGCCAGAACCTGCTCTTCAGCGCGACGTTCTCCGAGGAGATCCGCCGGCTCGCGCAGGAGTTCCTGAACGACCCGGCGACGGTCGAGGTCGCCGCCCGGAACACGGCTGCCGAGGGCGTCGAGCAGGTCCTCTACCCGGTCGACCGCGACCGCAAGGAGGACCTCCTCATCCACCTCATCCGGCGCGACAAGATGGAGCAGGTCCTCGTCTTCACCCGGACCAAGCTGGCCGCCAGCCGTCTCGCCTCCTACCTCGATCGGCGCGGCGTCGCGGCGATCGCGATCCATTCGGATCGGAGCCAGCCGGAGCGGACCCGCGCCCTCGAGGACTTCAAGCGGGGCGAGGTGACCTGCCTGGTCGCGACCGACGTCGCCTCCCGCGGGCCTCGATATCGAGGAGCTCCCCTACGTCGTCAACTTCGAGCTTCCCTTCGAGCCGCAGGACTACATCCATCGGATCGGCCGGACCGGACGAGCCGGATCGACCGGCATCGCGATCTCCCTGGTCACGGTCGACGAGGTCGAGCTGCTCAAGGGCGTCCAGCGCCTGCTCAAGCACGCGATCCCGTACCGCGTCGCGGAGGGCTTCGAGCCCGATCGGACGGTCGTGCCGCGACCGATCCGCGGGTTCGGCAACCGCGACGGGGCAGCCGGGGGCGACGGGCCGCGCCACCACGCTCACCACAAGCCGATCCGGACGCGGACGGGGAGCCGGCGGGGCTGAGGACCGTCGGGTCGACGAACGGACGCTAGGGCGTCGTCGGCAGCGCCAGCGACACGAGCTTGGCCACCAGCGGCCGCGTGTCCACCCCGTTCTGGTTGGCGATGATCGCGATCGCCAGGCCGTCGGCCGGCAGGTAGCGGAGCTCGCCCCGGACACCGATGAACCGGCCGCTGTGGCCGAGCGCGACCCGATCGCCGATCTTCGTCACCTGGACCCCGAGACCGTACGGCACGTACGGGTGGTACTTCGCTGTCCTCTTCGCGTCGGCGACCGCCGCGGCCAGCGTCTCGGGCCGGAGGACGGCGCCGCCGTACAGGGCGCGGGCCCAGGCGGCGAGGTCGGCCGACGTCGCCGCGACATCACCCGCCGACCCGGCCGCCGTGATGACCGACGTGAACGGCACGACGGTCCGGCGGAGGTCGGCCAGACCCTTGGGCACCTCGGCCAGGCTGAAGCCGGTGTAGTAGTAGCCCTGGGCGATCGGGCCCGTCGGCTTCTCGGCGACCTGGACGTATGCCCCGTGGAGCTTGAGCGGGTCGAGGAACCGATCCCGGATCTGGGTCGCGAACGGTTTCCCGACGACCTTCTCGGCGAGCAGTCCGAGGAGCAGGTAGTTCGTGTTCGAGTAATGCCACGTCCGGCCGGGCTTGCCGAGCGGCTTCCCGACGTAGGCCAGCGCCTGATCCGCGGTCCAGGTCGCGCCGCGCCGGGCGAGCAGGGCGGCGTCGATCCCCTTGCCGAAGAAGAAGTCGGCCAACCCGCTGGTGTGGTCGAGCAGCATCCGGACCGTCACGCCGGGCGGGATCGGCACTCCCGGGGTCCCGAGGCGGACCCCCGGCAGGATCGTCGCGACCTTCGTGTCGAGGCTCAGCTTGCCGTCGTCGACCAGGCTGAGGATCAGCGCCGAGGTGAACGTCTTGCTCATGCTGGCGATCGCGAAGGCCGTGTCGGCGGTCACCTTGCGACCCGTCTTGACATCGGCCAGGCCGGTCGTCCCGGTCCACGTCCGGCCGTCCGGCCAGGTGATCGTGACGCTGGCGCCGGGCAGCCGATGCGCCGCGGCGAACCGATCCAGCGTCTTCTGGAGCCGCGCGGCGAGCGGATGGGCGACGGCGGAGGTCGACGGCGACGCCCCGGGCGAGCTCGCCGGCCCCGCGCTGGGACCCGGCGACCCGGCCGGGACGGAGGCCACCGGCTGCGTCCCGGTGGGGCTCGGGGTCGCGGGCGACGGGCCCCGGCTCGACGTCGCGGTCGGTTCGAGCGTGGCGCCGGCGAGGACCGGCGACGGGCTCGCCCCCGGCCCGGATGAGGCGACCGGGGACCCGACCCCGGGCCCGCCGCTGACCACGAACAGGCCGACGGCGATGGCCGCGGCCAGAGCGAGCGGCCCGATCAGCGTCCGACGCGACATCGCCGAGATGATACGGCCGAACCGCCGCCGACCCTGCCCGCGGGTCAGCCCCGGCGTGCGATCGGCCCGACCGTCGCCCCGGTGAGCGCGACGAGGTCCGACCCGGCCAGCTCGAGGTCGAGGCCCCGGCGTCCTCCGCTGACGAAGATCGTGGCGGGCTCGAGGGCGGTCACGTCGATCACCGTCGGAAGCCGCCGGCGACCGCCGAGCGGACTGATCCCCCCGACCCGATAGCCCGTCGCACGCTCCGCCTCGGCAGCATCGGCCAGGGCCGCCCGTCGGCCGCCGACCGCAGCCGCCAGGGCCTTCAGGTCGAGCTCCGCATCGACCGGGACGACGCCGATCACCGGCCGGGCTTCATCGACCTTCGCCACGAGCGTCTTGAACACGCGTCCGGGTGGCACGCCGAGCGCGACCGCCGCTTCGAGCCCCCACGAGGGTCGGCGATCCCCTCGCGCGGTCGCGTCGTCGCGCTCGAACTCGTGGATCGTGTGAGCCACGCCGGCTCGCCGCACGGCCTCGGACGCCGGGGTGCCGCGCCCGCTCATCCCGGCCTCCAGACACGGACGACCCGGTCCACCCGACCCTCCCGATCCACCCCAACCATGAGCCGATCATACGAGTGCGACCTCCGGCGGGCGCCGGATCCCGAGACCACCTCACTTGACGGCTCCCTGGTCAAGGTCCACCATACGTTGGAATTCTTTTCAACGTGGTGAGGACCTTCGATGCCGAAGACGATCGTCGCCCCACCCGCGGCGAGCCTCAGGATCGACGACCTCGAGACGGTCAGGCTGATCTCGGACGCGACCCGGATGGCGATCCTCCAGGCGTTCGCGGCGAGCGACGGGCCGCTCACGGTCAAGCGTCTCGGCCAGATCCTGGCCATCCCGGCGACCAAGCTCTACTACCACGTCGGGCTGCTCGAGGACCGCGGGTTGGTCCGCGTCGTGGGGACCCGCCTCGTCTCAGGCATCGTCGAGAAGAGCTACCAGCCGGCTGCGACCTCGTTCCAGATCGACCGGTCCGTCTTCGGGCCGACCGGCGGCGCCGTCGACGAGGTCTTCGAGCGCATCGCCGGGGCGGTCTTCGACGGTGTCCGACAGGAGGTCGCCGACGGTGTCCGATCCGGCTCGATCGTCATCGGCGAGTCGGGCGATCGCGCGCGGCGGATGAACCTGAGCAAGACCGTGACCCGGCTGACGCCCGAACGCGCGGATGAGCTCCGGTCAAGGATCGCGGCGCTGCTCGCCGAGTTCGACGCGAGTGACGAGGGCCCCGACGCCATCGACCTCGCCCTGTTCTCGGTGGTCTATCCGTTGCCCCGGACGGTCAGGACGCCTGGCCGCAGGACGAGGCACGAGGCACGCCCGGGGAAGCGGCCGTGAACGCTCGCGGCGTCCTCGCGCTGCCCGACTTCCGGCGGATCTGGGTCGCCCAGACGATCTCCGACTTCGGTGATGGGCTGACGAACCTGGCCCTCCTCATCGTCGTCTTCTCGCTCGCCGGCACGACGGCCGCGATCGCCCTGATGGCGATCGTCATCGCGGTCCCGCAGCTGACGATCGGCATCGTCGCAGGGGTCTACGTCGATCGGTTCGATCGGCGGCGGATCATGCTCGCCTCGGACCTCCTCCGGGCGATCGTCGTGCTCGCGTTCATCGCGATCCGGTCGGCGGACCTCCTGCCCCTGCTGTACGTGCTCGCGTTCGTCGAGGCCTCGATCGGGACGTTCTTCGCGCCGGCCCGGATGGCATTCGTGCCGGCGATCGTGCCCGCCGAGGGCCTCCTCGCGGCGAACGGAGTCAGCCAGGCCAGCCGGATCGTGGCGACGACCCTCGGGGCCGGAGCAGCCGGGGTCCTGTTCGGACTCGCCGACGGCGCGTGGCCGGCGTTCACGATCGACGCGCTGACCTTCCTCGCATCGTTCGTGCTGGTCCTCGGCGTCCGGACCCGGCAGGTCGTCGAGCCTGCGCCTCCGGGCGGCCGAGAGGGCCTCGGCACGTCGCTCCGCGTCGGGCTGCGGGCCGTGGCGGACTCCCCGACCCTGGTCGGCGTGCTCGTCGCGGCGGGCGGGATGATGCTCGGGATCGGAGCGGTCAACGTCCTGTTCATCCCGCTCCTCCGCATCCAGCTCGGCGTGCCGATCACCTGGCTCGGAGCGGTCGACCTGGCACAGACGGCCTCGATGGTCCTGAGCGTCGGGTTGGTCTCGGCACTCGCCGCTCGTCTCCGTCCGGCCCGGATCGTCACGCTCGGGATGGCCGGGTTGGCCGTCCTCGTCGCCCTGGTCGCCGGGGTCACGGCCGTCTGGCAGGTGCTCCTGCTGCTGTTCGCGGCGGGTTGGTTCATCACCCCGCTCCAGGCGGCGATCTCGACGATCGTCCAGACCGAGACCGACGACGCGAGACGCGGCCGGGTCGCGGCCGTCCTCAACGCCGTGGTCTCCGGAGCCAGCATCGCATCGATGGCCGTGGCGGGGATCCTCGGCGACGCGCTCGGCGTCCGGACCGTGTTCCTCATCGCGGCCGGCGTCATCGCGGTCGCCGCGGTAGCCTCGGTGGCCCTGTTCAGGACCGCGACCGCGCCGCTCGCGGCGACCGGGGCGACGAGCGGACCCGCGGCCCACGCCTCCCCCGCGACCGAACCGTCGGGTGCCCTCGGCCTGCCGCTAGACTAGGGGTCGCCCGGCAGCCCAGTTCGGCCGCGGCGAGACCCAGCGGAGGGAAGCAGTCGTGGACACCAAGAAACTCCTGGCCGAGCTCCTCGGGACGTTCACCTTCTTCACGATCGGCTTCATGGCGATCCTGTCGCAGAAGGCCTTCTACCCCGGCGGCGGCGACCTCGTCGTGATCGCCTTCGGGTTCGGGTTCGGGCTGTTCGTCGCGATCCAGATCTTCGGCGGTGTCTCCGGCGGCCACTTCAACCCGGCGGTGACCGTCGCGGCCGTGATCGACAAGCGGCTCGACCCGATGACGGGCGTCGGCTACATCGTGTCGCAGCTGATCGGCGGCATCGCGGCGTCCGCGGTCATCCTCATCGTGTTCAGCCAGGCCGCCGTTGCCGAGACGGTCACCCAGCCCGGGAGCGGCGTCGATACCGTCAAGGCCCTGCTCCTCGAGACGCTGTTCACGGCGTTCTTCCTGTTGGTGATCCTGGTGTCGACCAAGAAGGCGCCGACGCAGGCCGCGTTCGCGATCCCGCTGACCCTGCTGGTGATCCACTTCGCGCTCGTGCCGTTCACCGGCTCGTCGGTGAACCCGGCCCGATCGATCGCCCCGGCGATCCTCAGCGGGAACCTCAACGACCTGTGGATCTACATCGTCGGGCCGGTCGTCGGCGGGATCATCGGCTGGGGCGTGTATCGCGTCGCCACCGGGGAGGTCGACCCTGCCTGACGAGGCCCGCGCACCCGAACGCACCGCCGTCGCCGGCGGCGCCGAGCTCCTCCGCTCGGTCGGCCTGATGGCCGACGGCCCAGCGACCTGGGGGACCCCGGTCCGGTCGAACCGGCCCGGGGTCTATCTCGTCGAGCTGCCCCAGCCGCCGGCCGCCGCCCCCATCGACTTCAATGCGATCGGACTGTGGATCGAGCGCGTCCCGACGTTGACCGTCGACGGCGCCCGGCCGACCGGCCGTGAGCTGGCCGCCCGGCTCCACGGCTTCTGGCTCCCCGATCAGCCGGTGGTGTACATCGGGATGTCCGCGGTCTCGATCGGCAAGCGGGTCGCGGCGTTCCAACGGACCGTGCTGGGCGAACGCAAGCCCCACGCCGGCGGGTACTGGCTCAAGGCGTTGACGGGCCTCGACCGCTTCCGGATCTGGTGGGCGGAGACCGACGCACCCGAGGAGTACGAGGACGCCCTGTTCGATGCGTTCGCCGCCGGCGTCGCGCCCGACACCGCGGCTCGACTCCACGACCCGTCGGTGGTCCTTCCGTTCGCCAACCTGCAGACCGCCGACAAGGTCCGCAAGGCGCACGGGATCTCCGGCGCGCTCCTGGCGGAGGAGGGACCGGAGCCGGTCAGCGACGCACAGCGACTCGCAGCGGCGGATCCACGCAGCCGCCAGGGCCGGGCCGATCCGACCGGGGCGTCCGGGGTCCTGCGCTCGCGGACGGCGCTCAAGTCGGCATCGCCGTCCCGACCGGCGGCCGCCCGACCGCGGACGCCTTCGCCCCGTCCGCCGGCGGCTGCAGCGTCGTCCGGCAAGGCGCCGAAGGCCCCGACCCGACTGTCGGCCGACGGTGTCGCTGCGCTCGAGGCCGAGCTGCTCGAGCTGACGACGGTGACCCGGCCGGCCATCGTCGCCCGGATCGTCTCGGCGAGGGAGCTCGGCGACCTCAAGGAGAACTCCGACTACCACGAGGCCCGTCGGGAGCAATCGTTCGCCGAGGGGCGGATCCGCGCGATCGAGGATCTGCTGCGCCACGTGGAGCTGATCGAGGAAGGTGTCGACGGCGGGCGGGCGCGTCTCGGCTCGACCCTGCTCGTCGAAGGTCCCCACGGCGAGGAGGAGACCTTCAGCCTGGTCGGGCCGACCGAGGCGAACCCGGCCGCCGGGCGGATCTCGTCGAGCTCGCCGATCGGGGCCGCCCTGCTCGGCGGGGCGGTCGGCGATGAGGTCGAGGCGATCGTCCCGTCGGGTCGACTGCGGTTCCGGATCCTCGAGGTCCGCTGACACGACGAGACCCCGGCCGGCGGCCGAGGTCTCGAGAGGAGGAGCAGCGGAGAGGCGTTAGCCGGCCGGCGCCGGCCGGAGGGCGACGAGGCGGCCGAGCACGTCGAGGCGGGTCCGGTCGCGCTTCGCGGTCGACATGCTGACTCGCTCGGCGGCGGCATCGCGGACCATCTCCTGCTGCCGCCGCGTGACGACCGTGAGGCGGTCGATGTGGTTCACCTTGTGACCTCCGTTCTCCCGGGGCGCCCGTCCGGCATCCCCGGGACCGAGGTCAGTGTCGCGCGGAGCGGGGCGCGAGCCGAGGGTCGCATGTCGACCGACAGCCCCGAGCTTCGCAGGTCCCCGGGGTGGACATTCGTCGACCTTCCGTGCGACCGGCGGACATCCACGCCGGGCGGTCGACGACCCGCCGGCGCCCTCAGGCGAGCTTGTGCTCGACGGCGTAGAGCGCGGCCTGGGTCCGACTCGTCAGCCCGAGCTTGCCCAGGATGTTGCTGACGTACGTCCGGGCCGTGCCCTCGGCGATCCCGAGCTCGTACGCGATCTCCTTGTTGCTCAACCCGCGGGCGACGAGCCGGAGGACGTCGCGCTCGCGGTCCGTCAGCGGCTCGACCGGGTCGGGGGCCGGTTTCGCCCGCATCCGCTGGGCGAGGAGCCGCGTCACCTGCGGGTCGAGGACCATCTCGCCGGCCATCGCCGCGCGGATCGCCTGGGCGACCTCGTCCGCACCGGCATCCTTGAGGAGGTACCCGGTCGCTCCCGCCTCGAGCGCCGCGGTGACCTTCTCCTCCTCGATGAAGCTGGTCATCGCCACGACCTCGATGTCGGGCGCCTCGGCCTTGATCCGGGCGATCGCGGTCACCCCGTCCATGTTCGGCATCAGGAGGTCCATCAGGACCACGTCAGGATGGAGTCGGCGAGCCATCGCGACGCCCTCGCTGCCGTCGGCGGCCTCGCCGATGACCTCGATGTCGTCGAGCAGGTCGAAGAAGACGCGCAGGCCCGTCCGAACGACCCCGTGGTCGTCGACGAGCAGGACGCGAATCGGGCTGGGACTGCTCACGGTCGATATCTCCGCGGATGGCGTCGGGGCCGTCGAGGCTCGAGTCTACTTCAGGCCGACCTCGCCGGAACCGGCCGGATTCCGCCCGCCGAGCAGCGTTTCGATCGTCCCGATGAGCTCTTCCGGCTCGATCGTCTTGGGCACGTAGCGATCGGCGCCGGCCGCCAGCGATCGTGACCCGACCGCATCGTCCCAGGTCAGGACGACGATCCCGATGTCGGGCCGCCGAGACCGGATCAGCGCGATGAGGTCGAGCCCGTCATCGACGTCGGGCAGCCGCGGGTCGAGGACGACCGCGTCGGGTTGCTCGGACTCGAGCTGGCCGAGCGCCTCGTCGGCCCGGCCGGTCGAACCGACCACGGCCAGTCCGCTCGCCAGGCCGATGAGCGAGGCGAGGGCGGCCCGGACTCGACGGTCGGCGTCCACGACGAGGACCCGGACGATCGGCGTCGCCACGTCGGTCATCGCTCGGCCGCGTCGCCGCTCGGCGCCACCGGCAGGCTGGCGCGGATCCGGGTCCCGCGGCCGGGAGCCGCATCGACCTCGAGACGTCCCCCCGACCGCTCGGCGCGCACCCGCATCCCCTCGATCCCGAGGTGCCCCGGCGGAACCGCCGCGGGGTCGAATCCGACCCCATCGTCCTCGACCGTCAGGAGGGCCGTGTCGTCGGTCACCGCGACCGCGATCCGGGCGCGGCTCGCGCCGGCGTGCTTGACCACGTTGTGGAGTGCCTCCTGGCCGATCCGATAGAGGACGTCCTCCGTCCCCAGGGTCAACCGGCTCGGCAGCTCGTCGCAATCGACCACGATCGACAGGCCCGTCCGCCCCTCGACCGCGGCGGCGTGCGTGCGCAGCGCCTGGACGAGGCCGTCGCGCTCCAGGCTGCCCGGCCGCAGCTCGAAGATCAGGGCGCGCATCTCGGCCAGCGCATCGCGCTGGAGCTCGCCGAGGGTCTCGAGCCGCTCGCCGGCCGCCGCCGGGTCGCGCGCCAGCAGGAGCTCGATGCTCCGGGTGATGAGGGTCATGCTGAACAGCGCCTGGGTGACCGAGTCGTGCAGCTCGCGCGCGAGGTGAGCGCGCTCCTCGCTGGCCGCGATCTCGGCGGCCTGGCGGCGGAGCTCGAGCTCCAACCGCTCACGGGCGCGCACATCACGGGTCGAGCCGTGGATCCCGTCCAGCCGGCCGTCGACCACCACCCCGACCGCGGTGATCTCGGACGGGACCTCGGTCCCGTCACGGGTGACCAGCTGCAACGGCACGAGCTGCCGGGTGGTCGGGTCGTCGAGGAGCTGCTGCCAGCGTTCCGCGGCATCGGCGACCGCCGAGGGCGCGACCACCGTCATGAAGTGGCGTCCGACCAGCTCGTCGGGGGCGTATCCGAGGAAGTCCCGGGACGCCTCGCTGATGAACGTGAAGACCCCGTCCGGCGAGGCGGACCAGATGAGGTCCGGCGACGCCACGGCGAGCCGACGGTGGCGCTCGTCCGACGCCTGGATCCGCTCCATCAGGCCGGCGTTGGTCACGGCCAGGGTGGCGATGTCGGCGATCGCCCCGATGATCCGGAGCTCGTCGGGGCCGAAGGCATCGGCCCTCAGGGCATGGACGTTGATCACGCCGACGGGGACACCTTCGCTGATCAGCGGCGCCGCCATCACCGAGTGGATCCCCTGGGACCGGATGAACTCGTCTCGGGAGGGTTCGTGGTGGAACGAGTCATCGGTGAGGTAGTCGCCGGAGGCGATCGGTCGGCCCTCGGAGATGGCCCGGCCCGAGATGCCGACCCCGGCCGCGGTCTCGAGGTCCATGAGCCTGGGGGCGTTGGCCTCGTCCTGAGCGAGCCCGATGCCGACGAAGAACCCGCTGGCGATCCCGACCGGGCTCAACAGGTCGACCGTCGCCCCCTCCGCGTCGAGCAGCTTGCCCGCCTCCGCCGCCGCCTGCTCGAGGATCGTCGCCGGGTCGTGCAGCGCGGTGATCCGGGCCGCGATCTGGCGCAGTGCGCGCTCGGTCTCGGCCCGCCGGGCGACCTCGTGGCGCGACCGTCCCAGCTCCTCGATCAGGCGAGCGGTCGCGATGGCGACGGACACCTGGGTGGCCAGGGCCTCGAGCAGGGCGGCATCGTCGAGGTCGAACGCATCGGCGCGTTTTGAACCGGCGGACAGGACCCCGATGACCCCGGCCTCACCGTGCAACGGCACCGACAGGACGGAGCGGAGGTCGACCATCCGGACGTAGTCGTCCTCCTCGACGTCGTGCTCGAACCGGGTGTCGTCGAGGTAGGCGCCGGTGAAGAACGTCGCGCCGTCGGCCACGACCTTGCCGCCGACCCCGGTCCCGAGCGGTCGCCCGGCACGGGCTCGCTCGTCGATCGCCGAGGTGTCCCCGCGGGCCGAGATGTAGGCGGCGCGCAATCGCCCTGCCGGGCGGTCGATGAGCTCGATCCGCGCCGTGCCCGCGTCGAGCAGCCGGACGCATTCGTCGACGGCGTGCTGGATGACCTCATCCGGGTCGCGGATCGCCGAGATCCGGGCCGCGATCTCGCGCAGCGACCGCTCGGTCTCGGCCCGCCGGGCGAGCTCGCGGCCGGATCGGTCGAGGGCCTCGATGAGCCGCGCGTTGGCGAAGGCGATGGCCGCCTGGGTGGCGATCGCCTCGAGCAACTCCGCGCCGGCGTCGTCGAACGCCTCGCCCCGGGTCGTGTACACCGTGATGGCGCCGAACGCCCCGTCCTCGCCGATCAGCGGTGCCGCCATGACCGAGCGGATCCCCTGGTTCCGGATGTAGGTATCGGAGCCGGAGCCGTGCCGGAAGCGGTCGTCCTCGAGATACGCCCCGGTGTAGAACGTCCGCGCCTCGGCCACGACCAGGCCCGAGATGCCCGTGTCGATCGTCTCGTCGGGCGTGTCCGGCCACTCCTCCTCGGTCGGCCGGGCCCCGCCGGACATGTAGGCGCCGCGCAGGAGCCGGAGGACCGGGTCGATCAGGTCGATGCGGGCACCATCCGCACGGAGCAGGCGGGCCGCGGCGTCGACGGTCTCCTGGACGATCGCCTCCGGCCGGCGGATCGCGGTCAGCCGGGCGGCCATCTGGCGGAGGCTGCGCTCCTCCGCGGCGCGTCGTGCGATCTCGGCCTTCGACTCGGTCAGGTCGGCCATCCGGCGGGCGGTGATGAGCGCGACCGCCGCATGGTCGGCCAGCGCCCCGACGAGCGCCGCGTCGTCGTCGTCGAACGCGTTCGGACGGGTCGAGTAGACCTCGAGCGCACCGAGCGGCGTCCGGTCGTCGCCGATCGGCGCGGCGATCATCGAGCGGAAGCCCGTGAGCTCGAAGAACCGGTCGGAGTCGTCGGACGGCGGGAACTCGTGGACGAGGTCGTCGCCCGCGACGAGGACACGCCGCTGCTCGACCGCCCGACCGGTCAGCCCGACGCCGATCGGCAAGGTGTAGTCGCTGATCTCATCGGGCGCGAACGATCGGGACAACCCGGAGTCGTAGGCCCAGACGAGGATCCGGGTCCCGGGCTGGACCACGTCGAGGATCGTCCCGTCGCCCGAGACCAGGCGGTTGGCCTCATCCGTCACGTGCTGGAGGAGCACGGCAGGATCGGTGATGGCGGCGAACCGCGCGGCGATCTCGCGCAGCGCTCGTTCGTTCTCGACCCGACGGGCGAGCTCGTCGACGAGCGCGTCCTCACGAGCCATGGCGGGACGCTCGACGAGCGGCTCGGGGCTCGGGTCGGTGATCGTCACGATGCGACCACCGTACGTCCGTGTCGCCGCGCTGACCATCGACATTCGTCATGGTCCGCGCATCGCATCGCGTCGGCGTGGCGGGGCTCCGGCTCAGCTCGGCGCCGCCAGGTCGCGCCGCGGGAAGACCGCCAGGGCGACGACGACCGCCAGGACGAACACCGCGATCGGGACCAGCCAATCCGCGATCGTGGTCGTCCCGTTGAGCGCGCCGCGCGGATCGAGATAGTGGAACAACGAGTACGGCTGGAGGCCCTTCGCAGCGGCCCACAACGAGCCGATGATCTCGAGGAAGTAGGAGATGAGGATGAACGCGAGGCTCAGGCTGAGCGCCGGCGCGAGCCGGTCGAACGAGACCGAGGCGGCCAGTGAGACCGCCCCGAACGCACCGAATACCAGGACCCCGTTCAGCCACATCACCGCCAGGCGGTCTGGCCGGAGCTCCCCGATCGCGCCGCCGAGGGCGGCCCCGATGATCGTCCCGAGAACGCCGGCGGCGATGACGATGGCCACGAACGCGATCGTCGCCACGAGGAACGTCCCGTAGATCCGTCGCCGGGAGAGCGGTCGCGCGAGCAGGACCTCGAGCGTCCCGCGCTGGCGCTCGCCGGCCACCGCCGCGACCGCGAACCCGAGCGCGAAGACGAGCGCCAGCGCCACGGCGATCGGGTGGATGAACCCGACGGCGATCGCGCCCGGCAGGCTGAACAGGTCCCCTCCGCCGAACTGGGCGAACTGGGCGAACTGGGCGAACTGCGAGCCCGACCCCAGCAGGATCTGGATCTGCTCCTTGAACGCCTCGTAGACGAGCGGCATGAGCGTCGCCCAGATGAGCAGGCCGATCGACACGGCGAGGAGCTTCAGGCGCTGGGATGCCCAGGTCCGCCGGAACAGCCGCAGGCTCATGCCGCCCCGGTCCGCTCGTCGACCGGCTCGTCGGCCGGCTCGATGGCGGTCGGCGGTTCGTCGGCTCTCGGCTCGTCGGCCGTCGGCGCCCCTTCGGCCGTCGGCGCCCCTTCGGTCGCCCCGTCGGCGGTCGGCTCATCGGCGGTCTGCGCCACGTCCGGCGGTTCCTCGTCGCGCTCCTCGCCCTCGTAGAACTCGAGGAACGCCTCCTCCAGGTGGGCAGGCTCGATCGTCAGGTCCGCGACGGCCGTGCCCGCGAGGGCGGCGAGGAACGGACCGACATCGCCCTCGAGCTGGCAGGTGAGCAGCGTGTCGTGGACGGCGATCCCGCTGACGCCGGGGACGGCGGCGAGCTCCGGCGCCGGGCCGCGGAATCGGAGCTCGACATGGCGTTTGCGCCGAGCGAGCAGGGCCGCGACATCCTCGAGCGCGACCAGCCGTCCGGCGCGGATGATCGCCACCCGGTCGCACACGCGCTCGACCTCGGACAGGACGTGGGAGGAGAAGAAGATCGTCCGCCCGGCGGCGCGGAGCTCGTCGAGGACGTCGTAGAACGCCCGCTGCATCAGCGGATCGAGCCCCTCGGTCGGCTCGTCGAGGATCGCCAGCTCGGGGTCGTGCTGGAGGGCCTGGACGATCCCCACCTTCTGACGCATCCCCCGCGAGTAGTCGCGGACCTGCCGGCGCAGCGTCCGATCGGACAGCTCGAGCCGGTCGAGCAGCTCGCGCCGCCGGACGGGCGTCCGCCCGTAGAGCTGGCCCAGGTAGTCGAGCAGGTCCAGGCCGGTCATCCCGTCGTACAGCGCGATCCCACCGGGCAGATAGCCGACCCGACCGCGGATCTCCACCGACGACGTCGCCGTATCGAGCCCGAGCACCTCGGCGCGACCCGACGTGGCGTGCAGGTAGCCGAGCAGCAGGCGGATCGTCGTGCTCTTGCCGGCGCCGTTCGGGCCGAGGAACCCGAAGATCTCGCCGCCCTTGACGGCGATCGACAGGTCCGTCAGGGCGCGGACGTAGGGGCCCGCGGGCATCCGCCGGCGATGCGGTCGCCCGTAGTGCTTGGTCAGCCCGTCGGTGCGCAGCGCGTCCACCGCGGACAGGCTACACCGGGCGGGGGTGTCCATAGGCGTTTCGGGTCGACCGGCGTGGTCCCGTCGGGTGGTGTCGGTCGAGAGCGGGCCGGTCCATGGTGGTAGCCTCCCGACAGGAGAGATCGCCTTGTCCGTGCCCGACCAGGGACGCCTCCACCGACCCGTGCGCGCGCCGCGCGCCACCATGCGAGCCACCCTCGCCGGCGTGGTCGCGCTGGTCGGCCTCGTCCTGTCGTCGGTACCGCTCGCGTCGGCGGCGGCGCCCGATCCCCCGACCCAGTCGATCGTGTTCTTCGGCCGTGGCTACGGCCACGGCGTCGGGATGTCCCAGTACGGCGCCCGGGGCCGCGCGCTGGCCGGCGAGGATGCCGCGACGATCCTGGCCCACTACTACCAGGGCACGACGCCGGGCCTGACCGATCCGAAGCGCCCGGTCCGCATCCTCGTCCTCCACGCGTTCAAGCCGACGGCCACGGCGCCGCTCCGGATCTACGGGCGCGGCGGGCCGTGGACGATCGACGGCGTGACCGGGACCTTCCCCCGCGACGCTCAGCTTCGGGTCACCAAGACCGCGACCGGGACGCACCTGGTCGTCCGCGATGCCGCCGGGAAGCTCCTCCTCGATCGGGCGGCCGGGACCACCGTCCGGATGCGGGCCGGTGCGGTCGCCGGTGGGCGCGTCCAGGTCTGGTCGAAGCCGGGCTCGTACGATCGCTACCGGGGGACGATCCGGCTCCGCTCGACCGCCTCGGGGATCGACGCGATCAACGAGACCGAGCTCGATCTCTACCTCCGCGGCGTCGTCCCGGCGGAGATGCCGGCGACCTGGCCGGTCGAGGCGCTGCGCGCCCAGGCCATCGCCGCCCGGAGCTACGCCGCCCGTCGCCTCCACCCGAAGACCGGGTTCTTCGACCTCTATGACGACTCCCGGACGCAGGTCTACCGGGGCTCGCTCGGCGAGAAGCCAGCGTCGACCGCCGTCGTGACCGCCACCGCCGGACAGGTCCTCCGGAGCGGCACGGCGTTCGCCAACGCGTTGTTCCACTCGACCGGCGGCGGCGCCACCGAGGACAACGAGAACGTCTTCACGAGCCCGACGGGCAAGGTCGTCGCGGGCCCGGTGTCCTATCTTCGCGGTTCGCCCGATCGCGCCCCCGACGGCACGCCGTACGACGCCGCGGCCCCGCGGGCCGAGTGGCAGACCGCCGCCTACAGCCTGGCCCAGCTGTCGGCGGTCTTCGGGGCCGACCCGCGAACGAACGTCGGCGCCCTCACCGGTCTCGACCTGTCCGATGTCGGCGTGTCCGGGCGGCTCGTGAGCGTCACCCTCGCCGGCAGCCTCGGGACCAGGACGGTCTCAGGCGAGGTCTTCCGCGACGTGTTCAACGCGGAGACCCCGGCGGCCGACCCGTACATGTGGAGCACGCTCGTCTCGACCGCGCCGATCCCATAGGCCGAGCCGGGCGACCGACCCCACCGGACTCGCCGGACATGGAGCGACGGCGGTCTCGCTCGTCGCGAAGCCGCCGTCGATCGTGATCAGCGGTCAGTGGTCGCTGCCGCCATGGCTGCCGTGGTCGTCGCCGCTCTTGTCGTCACCGCCGTGGCCGGCCTTCGAGGCGCCGCCCTTGTCGTCGCCGGGCTCGGCGGTCGCGCTCGCACCCTTGTCGTCACCTGGCTCGGCGGTCGCCCTCGCGCCCTTCGAGGTGCCGCCCTTGTCGTCGCCGGGCTCGGCGGTCGCGCTCGCACCCTTGTCGTCACCGGGCTCGGCGGTCGCGCTCGCACCCTTGTCGTCACCGGGCTCGGCGGTCGCACCCTTGTCGTCGCCGGGCTCGGCGGTCGGGCTGGTACCGTGGTCGTCGCCGGCCTGGAGCTCGCGGACCAGCAGGAAGCTGTTCGATGCGTTCGCTCCGTCAGCGGGGCTCGCGACGTTGTAGCCGACGGCGACGGCCAGGGCGGCTACCGCGAGCACGAGGGTGATCCGGATCTTGTTCATCGTGGTTCTCCAAGCGGGGTGGTTGGTCGGATGGCTTCGCTGACACGACACTGCGGCCGCCCGAGTCAGGCCACAACGGACCTCGGGGCTGAAACCTTTCAGACCTTGGTCTGACTCGGAGCGATGTGACGACCGCCGTCCCCGGGTCCATCGGCTCGACCACCCGCGTCGGCGAGATGTCGCTGGCGCGCCGGTTCCTGGTGGCGAATCTCGTGGTCGTCGTGGTGGCCACGGTCGCCGTGGGCGCCTGGGTCGGCCTGCAGCTGGAGAAGGGCGTGCTCGACCGGACCGCATCGGTCACGGCCCTCTACATCGACAGCTTCGTCGCGCCTCAGGTCGAGGGCATGTCGACCTCTGGGACGCTGCCCGCCGCAAATGTCGACGCCCTGGACCACCTCCTCGCGAACACGCAGCTCGGTGAACGGATCGTGTCGTTCCGGGTCTGGACCACCGACGGCGTGATCGCCTACTCGCCGAACCGCGAGCTGATCGGGCGACGGTTCGAGCCCGAGGGAGAGCTCGCAAGCGCCATCTCGGGGGTCGTCTCGACGGACATCAGCGACCTCAGCGGCCCCGAGAACGCCTATGAGCGCGAGCGGTGGTCGAGGCTGGTCGAGACGTATGTTCCGGTCCGTGAGCGGGGCGGGCCCCGGGTCATCGGGGTCACCGAGTTCTATCAGCTCCCGGACGAGATCGACGCCGAGGTCGCTTCGGCGCGCGTCGGGTCGTGGACCATCCTGGTGCTCGCCGCGATCGTCTCCTATCTACTCCTGGCCGGGATCGTGAAGCAGGGTAGTGACACGATCGATCGGCAGCAGCGATCCCTGCGCGATCGGGTCGCCGAGCTGTCGCGGTCGCTCGACCAGAATGCGTCGCTCCACGGTCGGCTCCAGCGATCCGCCGAGCGGACGACCGCGCTCAATGAGAGCGGTCTGCGCAGGATCGGCAGTGATCTGCACGATGGACCGGCCCAGACGATGTCGCTCGCGCTGCTCCGCCTCGACGAGATCGACGGCACGGAACCGGTCTCGGAGGCGCTCGGGAGCGCCCTCGACGATGTTCGCTCGATCGCCGCCGGACTCCGGTCACCGGCCTTCGACGACCTGCCGCTGGCGGACGTGGCGGGGCGCGCCGTCCGGGAGCACGAGCGGCGCACGGGCACGTCGGTCTCGCTCACGGTGACGGACCTGCCGTCAGCGGTGCCGGTCGTCACGAAGATCGCGATCTACCGGGTACTCCAGGAGGCCCTCTCCAATGCGACCCGCCATGCTGCGGGCACGGACGTGGCGGTGGCGCTGTCCCCGTCGCCGGGCGGCGTCCTGCTGGAGGTGTCCGACCGTGGACCCGGGTTCGATGCGGACGCCGTCCGCGTCGACGCGCTGGGGGTCGCAGGCATGCGCGAGCGTGCCGAGCTCCTCGGGGGCTCGTTCGCCATCGCCCGCCGGACCGACGGCCCGGGGAGCGTGGTCCGGCTCACCCTGCCCATCGCCGAGGGAGCTGCCGGATGACCGATCCGCTCACGGTCGTCGTCGCCGACGATCATCCGCTCTACCGGGAGGGCGTCGTCAACACGCTGAGATCCGCGGGGCTCGACGTCGTGGGTGAGGCTTCGACCGCCCGCGAGGCCGTCAGGCTGGTGCGCGACCTCCGGCCGGACCTTGCCCTGTTCGACGTCACGATGCCGGGTGGTGGCATCGCTGCGGCCGCCGAGGTCCGGACCGAGTGCCCATCGACCGGCGTGGTGATGCTGACGGTGTCCGAGGACGAGGTCGACCTCGTCGCGGCGATCGAAGCCGGGGCGTCGGGTTACGTCCTCAAGGGCGTCGCCGGGCGGGAGCTGGTCGCGATCCTTCGTCGGGTGGCGAGCGGCGAGCGCTACGTGAGCTCCGCCGTGGCGTGGGCCGCCTTGAACCGACACGAGGAGCCGCCGAATGACCCGCTCGCCGAGCTCACCGACCGCGAGCGTGCCGTGCTCGACCTTGTGACGGAGGGCCTCAGCAACTCCGAGGTGGGCCTTCGGATGGGACTTGCGGAGAAGACCGTGAAGCACTACATGACCTCGATCCTGTCGAAGCTCGGCGTCGGCAGCCGCGTCGAGGCGGCCCTGATCGGCTATCGCGCCGGGCTCGGCCGACATGGAGCGGATCCGGCCTGAGTCGTCCGCCGAACCGTCGACCGACGGCTCAGCCGCGGTAGCGGAAGCAGCCCGGCAGATGGTCGTCGACCAGGCCGACGCTCTGCATGAACGCGTAGACGATCGTCGATCCGACGAAGCCGAACCCATGCCGACGAAGGTCGGCGGACAGCGCGTCCGAGGCCTCGGTGCGGGCAGGGATCCCGCCCGGCTGGGACCCGCGCGGCAGCCGTGCCGGCGGACCCGGCACCGACCCGCCGAGATAGGCCGCGAACGAACCGTGCTCGGCGACGACCGCGAGGAACCGGCCGGCGTTGCCGATGGTGGCGTCGATCTTGGCCCGGTTGCGGACGATCCCGGCGTCGACCAGCAGGCGGTCCCGGTCCTCGGCGCCGAACGCGGCGACCACCGCCGGGTCGAACCCGCGGAAGGCGGCCCGGAAGGCCTCGCGTTTGCGCAGGATCGTCGACCACGACAGCCCCGCCTGGAAGCTCTCGAGCGCGAGGCGTTCGAACAGCTCGGTGTCGCCCGTGACCGGCGTGCCCCATTCGAGGTCGTGGTAGGCCACCATCAGTGCGTCCGGGCGCGGGCCATCCGCGCCCGCCCAGGCGCAGCGCGCCAAGTCCCGCTCGAACCCGAGGTCCACCGCCCGAGGATAGCGCCGTCCGACGACTGCCCGAGCGGCGCGCCACTCGGCCCTCGTCGAGCTGACGCGCGAGGCTGCGCGGGTGGCGAGCCTGACCCGCGACCAGCGCCTCGCGCTGGCCCTCGACCGGGACTGGGCGCCGGGATCGAGCCGCTGAGACCCGGCTAGCGGACGTGCAGGCTCAGGCCCGTCGCGTTCCGCCCGCCGGATCGGTCGGTCCCCGAGACCAGCAGCGCCAGCTTGCCGGCCCGACCGCCGGTCCTCAGCAGCCAGGTCGCGCGGTAGGTCGATGTGCCGATCCTCGTCAGCTTGACGGCGTAGACGACCAGGCCGGGCTGCCGGACGGTGAGCTTCGGGGCCGCGCGAAGCGGCTCGCTCGTCGCCACCGTCACGGTCAGCCGCGCCCCGCGCCGCACCGACGTGATCGATGGCCGGAGCTCGAACGCCGCGGCTCGCACCCCCACGGCGTGCGTCTCGCGGTGGGTGCCGACGGTGGCGGTGACCGCCACCCGGTAGAGGCCCTGCGGAACGAACGCGCCGCCGTCGCCGCGGCCGTCCCAACCGATCGAGACCGGGCCCGCGGGATACGGCCCGGCGATCGTGCGGACCACGACCCCCGCCGCGTTGCTGACCGTCAGGCGGACGTCCGCCGCCGCGGCCAGGCGGAACGACGCCACGGTCTGCCGGGCGATCGCGTCGCCGTCCTGCGGGTAGAAGCGGGCCGGCGACGGGGCGAGCCCGACGAATGCCCCGAACACCGCGACATCCGCGCTCTGGCTCGAGCCGACGTTCCGCGCCCGGTCGAGCGCCGTCAGGGTCAGTGTGTAGTCGCCGTCGGGGACCATGCCCCCAGCGTCGGCCCGGCCGTCCCAGGCGATCGTGCCCGGACCGGCCTTCGCGACCGGGATCGTGACCGTCCGGACCGGGGGGCCGCCGGCAGCCG
The DNA here is from genome assembly GCA_963781845.1 of uncultured Chloroflexia bacterium. GTDB lineage: Bacteria > Chloroflexota > Limnocylindria > Limnocylindrales > CSP1-4 > Chersky-267. Next base: position 250,700 of record CAWAHN010000017.1, read on the forward strand.
GCGTCACGACCAGGCGAACGGCCCCCGCCTCGGTGATGGCGTGGTTGATCGAGACCGTGTCGGCGATCCCATCGCCGTTCGGCGAGAACTGCGCCGTCCCGATCTGGACCGCTCCGGCCGGCCCGATCGACGGCGCGGTCCGGTCGATCGTGAACGTGACGGACTTCGTCGTCTCGGTCCGGCCGGTCTGGTCGGTCGAGCGGAACGCGACGTGGTGGACGCCGTCGCCGCCGACCACGACCGGGCCGCCGTACGTCGACAGGGCGGCCCCATCCACGGCGATCTCGCTCGACGCGACACCGCTCTGCGCGTCGCTCGGGTCCAGCCCGACCGTGACGTCGTCGCGATAGAAGCCGGCCTCCCCGACCGGGCCGGACAGCGTGGCCTTCGTGGCGGGCGCGGTCACGTCGACCTTGACCTCGAGCGTCCGAGTCGACTCGACGTTCCCGGCCTTGTCGACCGACCAGTAGGCGACGGAGTGGTCGCCGGACCGGGCGATCGCGATCGGCGTCGTGTAGCGGGTCTTCGCGCCGCCGTCCAACCGGTAGTACGTGGCCCGCATCCCGCTGGCCGCATCACGACCGGTCAGGTTGACCGTCGCGGTCGTCGTGTACCAGCCGGTGGGATGGAGCGTGCCGGAGGCGGTCGCCGTCGTCGCCGGGTCGGTCGCGTCCAGATCGAACGCCCCGGACCGGGTGAAGGGGACGGCGTTGTTGCCCCACGGCTCGATCCCCTGGTACGACCACGTGTAGTGGCCGTCGGGCACGACCGCGCCGCCGGTCCCGCGCAGGTCCCAATCGAACACGGACCAGGCGTCCGACGCCGTCAGCGTCTTGACGGTGTCGCCGGCAGTGTCCCGGATCGTGATCGTCCCGGCGAGCGGCTCGGAGGCGCGGACGATGACGTGGAACGTATCGAACACGTAGTCGCCGTTCGGGCCGATCAGCGCTCCCGGCGGATCGACGTCGTAGAGCTTGGCCGGCGTGCTGTCGGCCGGCCGGAGCGCGTCCGCCCGGACGAACCCCGACGCCGTACCGTCGAGCGTCCGGACCTCGACGACGCGCGTCCCGTCGGCCAGGGCAGGGGCCTCGGACAGGACGCGCAGCCGTGCGCCGGCGTCGAGCGTCGCGCCCGAGCTCGTCAGGAGCGGGTCGGTCGACAGGTCGAGGGTGCCCGCCGTCGTCGCGGCGCCGGGAACGACCAGGGCGGCCGGGACCGTATCGGTCGGTCGGTAGGCCGTCCGCGTCACCTGGGCCGCCGTCAGCGCCGGGTCGTACACGATCGAGTGGTAGTACGGACCGCTTGCCACGCTCGTCGGGTCCATCACGATCCTGGCCCCGGTCGTGCGGAACGAGTCGAACGCGATGTCGTGCCCGTGATAGCTCGGGACGCCGTGGAACAGGGCGTTCATCCCCGTCGTCGAGGTGAACAGACGCCGGATGTAGGTGACGTTCGGATGGTAGGCGTCGGCGATGACGGCCCGCGCCCCGGCGGCGAAGAACCCGGCCCCGTAATTGTCGACCCGTGCCTTCTTGTCGGCCAGGGTCCCGGTCGGCAGCCCGGGTTCGGTGTTGCCCGAGGCGTAGCACAGGTGGAACAGCAGCACGACCGCGTTCGGGGCGAGACGGATGTCCGAGGCGACCTGGTTCTCGCCGTAGTAGACGTGGGCCGTGCCGTCGGCGCCGGTCGTCGGGTCCAGCCCCAAGCCCGTTCTGGGTGAACGGCCAGAGGGCATCGCGGTACCTCGACGGCCAGCCGTTGCCATGCCCGAGATAGACGAAGATCGACGCGCCCTGAGCGGCCGCCTTGACGGCCGGCCAGGTGGCCCTCGGCGTCTTGATCAGCACGACGTTCCGGGTGTACTCCCGAGCGACCTTGGCGAGCGCGTCGCCGTCGGCCTTGTAGTGGGCGTCGAACGAGCCGACGGGCCCGACGACGATGACCACCTTCGGATCCACCCTCGGCGTCACCGCGGCCGCCGCGGGTGCGACGGCCGCGCCGAGTGGCAGGACCGCGGCCATGGCCAGGACGGTCGCGCCGAGCACGCTGAGGAGCCGTTCCGGTCGGGGCCGGTTGGCGATGGGTGCAGTCACGAGGGTGAGACCTTCCCACACTCCAGCGCTCCGCACCATGGGGAATACGGGCCACCGGCACCCCGGACCCGGGCGTCGTCCGGGGGTGCGTCGCGATCGTGGACGACCGGCCCTACAGCTCCCGGCGGGCGAACGACAGGACGGTCAGCCCGACGATCCCGGCGACCCATGCGAGGCACCAGCCGAGGTAGGCGGGACTCGGTCCGCTCGCCGCGAAGAACGGGTTGGCCTGGAGGATCTCGGCCGACCGGCCGGCGCCGATCGCCGCGATGACGACCGGCGGTTCAAGCGCGAAGATCGCCGCGCGCCACAGGCCGTCGGACGGGAATACGACCCGGGCCAGCGAGCTGACGGTCTCGAGCGATCCGACCCCGAGCGCCGCCCCGACCCCGCCGAGCACGCCGACGCCCCAGGCCAGCCCGAACAGGACCACGGCGATGGCGCCGCTGGCGATCGCCGGCAGGCGGCTGCTGAGCAGGAGGGTCACGCTCAGGACGATGACCGCCTGCGCCGCCAACCCGCCGACGGCCCCGACCGGGTCCGGTGGCCCGTAGCCCGATGCCAGCTTCATCGCTCCGATCTCGAGCAGCCCGGCCGCGGCCCCGTAGGAGCCGACCACGATCGCCAGGCCGAGCCAGCGCCCGACCACGAACGTCCCCCGCCCGAGCGGTCGGGCGAGCATCGCCAGCAGGACGCCGGACTCGATATCGCCGGCGATCGCCGGGGCCGCCAGGAACGCCGCGGTGGTCGCGAGGATGAACCCGAACATGAACGCGCACAGGATGAGGACCTGGCTGACGCCGACCTGGAGCTGGAGCTCACGCGTCCCGTGGCCCCGGGCCTGGGTCACGAGGTACTCGAAGCCGAGCCCGGTCAGGACCACGATCGCGGCGGTCAGGCCGACGAGCGCCCACAACGTCCGTCGGCGGAGCGCCTCGAACAGCGTCAGGCGGACGATCGCCAGGAGCAGGCGGAGTCCGCTCACCCGGCTCGTCCGCGGTCGACGAGGTCGAGGAACCGCTCCTCGAGCGAGGCCCGACCCGGCTCGACCGCATGGACGGCCCCGCCGCCGGCCACCACTGCGGCGACGAGCTCGGGGATCCGTTCGGTGGCGATGGGCTGGATCGACAGCCAATCCCCGTCGTCGGTCATCGGGCCGAACCGCCCGAGCGCGGCGCGCGTCGCCGGGTCGAGGCCGCTCGCCCGGACCCGGACCGAGTCCTCGCCGAGGAGCTCCGCCAGGGTGCCGGCCGCCACGACCCGCCCCGCATCGACGATCGCGACCCGGTCGCAGACCAGCTCGACCTCGGACAGCAGGTGCGAGTTGAGGAAGACGGTCACCCCGCGGTCGCGCGCCTCGCGGATGATCCGTCGCACGTCCGCCCGCCCGACGGGGTCGAGCGCCGATGTCGGCTCGTCCAGGAGGACGATCTCGGGCGTCCCGAGCAGCGCCGTGCCGAGGCCGAGGCGCTGCTGCATCCCCTTGGAGAAGGTGCCGACGAGGTCGTCGGCACGGTCCGTCAGGCCGACGGTCTCGAGGGCACGCTCGCTCTCCGACCGGCGGTCGGCGGCCGGGATGCCGGCCAGCTCGCAGTGGAGGGCGAGGACCTCCCGGGCGCGCAGCCACGACTGGTAGCGGAACAGCTCGGGCAGGTAGCCGACCCGCCGTCGTGCCCGGCGGTCGCCCAGCGGCGCGCCCAGGAGGGTGCCCCTGCCCGACGTCGCCCGGGCGAGGCCGAGGAACAGCTTGACCGAGGTGGTCTTGCCGGCGCCGTTCGGGCCGAGGAAGCCGAACACCTCGCCGTGCTCCACGCGCATCGTCAGACCGGCCAGGGCCGTGGTCCGACCGTAGCGCTTGACCAGATCCACCGTCTCGATCGCGGGTGCCATCGTCACCATCGTGCCAGAGACGGGCCGTCCGCCGACGATGACACGCTAGCTGTCACGGGCACGAGGGATAGTCCGGGCATGGATCGATACGAGAGCCCGCTCCGCAACACCGCCAACGCCGTCGTCGAGCTCGACTGCCCATGGTGCGCCGAGCCCGTCCGGGCGACCGACGCCGAGCTGAGCGACGGGCTCAGCTGCCCCGCCTGTCTCGTCGTCGTCCGCCTCGACGAGGAACGCGCCCCGGCCGCCGCGACGTTCGACATCGCCGTCGCCGCCTGACTCAGCGGGTCTGGGCGTCGGCCGCTCGAAGCGGTCGCGACAGCGCGAACAGCCCACTCGTGGCTGCCAGCCCGATCCCGAGGGACGCCAGGGTGACGCCGCCGCCGGCCGCGTCGATGAGCAGGCCCGCCACGATGAACCCGATCGGCTGGAGCCCCAGCGAGATCGTCCGCGCCGTCCCACCGATCCGCCCGATCAGCTCATCCGGCGAGGATGCCGCGCGCAGGGTGATGTATGTGATCAGCACGACCGAGTCGACGAACCCGGCGATGAGCCCGGCCGCCATCATCGCGGGCAACGTCCCGATCGCCACGACCGCCACCAGCGCGAGTCCGCGGACGAGGTTGCCGCCGAGCATCAGGCGGCCCGCCCGACGCAGACGGAGGCGGGTCGTGAAGATCGCCCCGAGGAAGGTGCCCGACCCGTACGCCCCGAGGATCAACCCGAGCGCGGTGGCATCGAGTGCCTGCTCCTCGATGACGAAGTAGGCGAGGGCCGGGACGAGCCCGGCGCTGATCACGCTGACGGCACCCCAGAACGCCACCGCGTCCCGCAGCGGTCGATGGTGGAAGACGTAAGCCGCGCCCTCGCGCATCTCCCGGAGGAGATCGAGGGGCGGATGGTCGCGGACGAGGGTCAGTGGCCGTCGGATGAGGAACAACGCGACGGCTGACAGCGCATAGGAAGCGGCGTCGATGGCGATCGTCTCGGCGGCGCCGATCGTCGCGACGAGGAGCCCGGCGATCCCCGGTCCGATGATGTAGCCGAAGCTGTAGATCGCCTCGAAGATCGAGTTCGCCCGACCGAGCTGAGGCCGCCCGACCAGGTTCGGCAACGACGCGGTGTAGGCCGCCAGGAACAGCGAGCGAAGGACGCTCATCGGCGCGGCGACGAGGAAGACGACCGCGATCGTCGACACGCCGAACAGATACGACAGCGGGATCAGGGCGGTCAGGCCAGCCCGGCCAAGGTCGGCCAGCAACATCATCCGTCGTCGGTCGTGCCGGTCGGCCAGCACGCCCGCGACCATCCCGAACAGCAGGTCGGGGATCGACTGGAGAACGCCGACGATCCCCATCGCGAGGCCCGAGCCGGTCAGGGCCAGGACCAGCAGCGGCATCGCGGTGAAGCTGACCGCGTCGCCGATCGCCGAGATCCCCTGTCCGGCCAGGAGGACCTTGAAGTCGCGATTGTTGGCGAGCGGCTCGTCGCGCTGATCGGGCGGGACGAGCATCGGCGCGGCGATGGGCGCGGCGAGGCCGGTCTCCGGATCCGGGATCATCGGGCGATGGTACGACGCCCCGAGGGGCGCGACGGTTTCAGCCGGGCTCGGGACTCCGGGCCGGCAAGGGGATCGTCACGGTGAACCTGCTGCCCTGTCCGGGCGTGCTGTCCACGAGGATCGTCCACCCGTTCCGACGGACGAGCGAGGCGACCGACGCCAGCCCCAGGCCGGTCCCGCGGCCGGCGCCCTTGGTCGTGAAGTACGGCTCGAACGCGTGCGCCTTCGTCGCCGCGTCCATCCCACGGCCGGTGTCGGCGACCCAGATCCCCGCGCGGCGTCCGCCGGCTCCGGGCAGGATCGCCGACCCGAACGTCAGGGTCCCGCCGTCGGGCATGGCATCCCGGGCGTTGAGCGCCAGGTTGAGGACGACCGCCTCGAGGTCGACCGGATCCTCCACCACCCGGATCGGTCGGACCCCTCGCTCGACCCGCAGGTCGATCCCGTCACCGATCATCGGACGGAGCATCGCCGCCAGCGCGTCGACCACGGAACGGAGGTCCAGCGCCGTCCGCTGTCCGACGTCGGGGCGGAGCAACACGACGAGGCGCCGGGTCAGGAGCGCGGCCTGGCGGGCCGCTCGCGCGATCGCCTCGACGTCGGAGCGCACGCCGTCCGGGAGCCCCGGCTCGCCGAGGGCGACCTGGGAGTGGCCGAGGATCGCGGTCAGCAGGTCGTTGACGTCGTGGGTCAGCGGGATCGCCTGCTCCGCGGCCGGGTCGCCGGGCGGATCGTCGGGCGAACGCCGACGATCGGGCGCCCAGGACGACCGATCACGCTGGGGTTCGACCTGTCTCGGGCTGGCCACGGCGCTCTCCCATCCTCCCGGGGACGACCCGGGCGTCGAGATCAGCGCCGATCATACACGCAGCGTGGCCAGTATTTAGCGACCTCGCCCGAGCGCCGTGGAGGGTCAGTGCAGCCCGGGACCCGGAGCGGTCCCCGCCAGGGCGACGGCCGCGGCGGCCAGCGACAGCAGCGAGGCGATCAACGAGGAGACCAGGATCGAACGACGCGAAGCCACGTGAGCCACCTCCCAGCGTCATCGCCCGGCGGGCGGGATGCCCGTCTCGTTCGGCTGGCGTGACGCAAGGCCGGATGCTAGGCTTCCACGATGCGGATGTCAACTATTGCTAAACACTCGCTGGCCGGCCCCGGGACGCCGTTCGCACGTGCCGTCGGCTCGGAGCTGCGCCGGTTGCGCTCGGATCGCGGCCTGACCCAGGGCGAGGTCGGCCGTCCGCTCACCCGATCGTTCGTCTCGGCGGTCGAGGCCGGCGAGGCGGTCCCCTCCCTCGCCGCGCTGAGCCTGCTGACGGCCCGGCTCGGGATCTCGCTCGAGGTCTTCTTCGCCGGGGTCAACCGCACGTTGACCACGGTGTACACTCCCGAGCGTGACCGACACCAGACGCCGCCGGATCGTCGTCGACGACTCCGCGCTCGCCCTGTCGATCGGCCGACGGATCCGGGAGCGTCGGCGGCGCGCCGGCCTGAGCCAGCAGCGGTTGGCGGAGGGCCGCTACACGAAGGCCTACATCAGCGCCCTCGAGACCGGCGCAGCCAAGCCCTCGATGGCCGCGTTGAACTTCATCGCGGCGCGACTCGGGACGACCGCCGCCGAGCTGCTGGCGAACCCTGATACCACCTGGAACCGGCTCGAGGCGGACCTCCGCCTGGCATCGGGCGACGCGCGCGGCGCCGCCGACGTGTATATCGCCCTGCTCGACGCCGGGCCGGATCCGAGCGAACGCGCGGACCTGCTCCTCGCGCTGGCCGAGGCCTCCTGCCGGTTGGATCGCCCGATCGAGGCGATCCGGGCCGCGGCGGAATCCGTCGAGCTGTTCACCACCCTTGGTCGACCGGCGGAACGCGCCCAGGCGACGTACTGGCTGGGGCTCGCCCAGCATCTCCAGGACAATGCCGACGAGGCCCGCAACCTGCTCTCGGCGCTCCTCGCGGACCTGCGCGCCGGCCTGTCGGTCGCCCCGGACTTCCGGCTCAAGGTCCTCGTCGCGCTCGCCGCGACCGAGACGTACCGCGGCGCCCACGAGGCTGCCGTCGGGTACCTCGAGGAGGCCCGCGGCCTCAGCGCGGACCTCGACGATCGGCGTCGCGGGATCGTCCTGACAACCCTGGCCAACGGGTACGTCGAGGCCGGCGACCACGAGGCGGCGATCCGCTACGGAGCCCAGGCGCTGACCCTGCTCCGGGCGGCCGAGGCCGATCTCGAGGCGGCGGTCCTCGAGAACAACCTGGCCGTCGCCTACCTGTCCATCGGGAGCACGGATCGGGCGGCCGAGCTCGTCGCCGAGGCGCAGACGATCGGCCGCCGCCACGACGACGAGCGGCTGCTCGCCCACCTGGCCGATACGGAAGCGCAGGTCGCCCTCGCGACCGGAGACGGTCCCCGGGCCATAGCGCTGGCGGGCATCGCCATCGAGCGCGCCGAGGCGGCCGGTGGGTCGAAGGCCTCGGTCGACGCCTGGACCACCCTCGCCCGGGCTCGACTGGCCGAGGGCCAGACCGAGGCGGCGCTCCAGGACTTCGCCCACGCCGCCGAGCTCGCCCGAGCCCACGCTCCCGCACCGCGCCTTCGTGAGGTCCTGCGCGCCTGGGCCGACGCCCTCGCCTCGGCTGGCCGCCACGCCGAGGCGTACGCCGTCGCCCGCGAGGCGCTGGCCAGCGACGGACCGACCTCCGAGCGACTCCCGGCGAGCGCGGCTCGAGGCGCCTGAGGCGAGGCGGCTCCAGGCGCCTGAGCGAACCCGCCCCATCGTCCCCCCGGATCGTCATCGATGCCCGATGATGTCGGCATGGATGCACGCGCGGTCCGGATCGCGGCCGAGTCCATCGTCGCCGGTGGGCGGCGGATGGGCGCTCGAGGGCTGATCGTCGCCGGCGAGGGCAATCTCTCCGTGCGGGTGGGCGACCGGCTGCTCGTCACGCCGAGCGGACGGCGCAAGGACGAGCTCCGACCGGACGACCTCCTCCTGGTGCCCGCCGACCCCGACGCGGCGCCGGCCGATCCGGATCGGCCGGACCTCCGGCCGACGTCCGATCTGCGCATCCACCGCGCGGTCCACGCGGCCCGCCCGGACATCGCGGCCGTCGCGCACGCCCACCTCGCGGCATCGCTCGCGATCACCCTGGCGGGCGAGGTGCCGGATCCGTCGGTCCTGCCCGAGACCGGCCACTTCATCCCGCGCCTTCCGTTCGTGCCGTTCATGGCCATGGGCAGCCCGCAGCTGGCCGGGGCGATCGCGGCCGAGCTCGCCGACGGACGCGAGCCGACCGCCGACGTCGTCCTCCTCGAACGCCACGGCGCCGTCGCGGTCGGGACCAGCGTCGACGCGGCGATCGACCGGCTCGAGCTGGTCGACCTGCTCTGCCGGGTCTGGCGCGACGCGCGCCTGCTCGGGTGGCAGCCCCGACCGGGTGGCGGGGCGGCTTAGGAGCGGGAGCCCATCCCCACGACCCCGACGGTCCGCTTGACCAGGGCGCCGGCTGTCATCCCCTGGACGATCAGCGTGAACAAGACGATCCCGAACGTGATCTGCTGAAGCAGCGCGCGCTCGGGGACGGTGGCCGGCAGGGCGAGGGCCATCGCCACGGCGACGGCACCGCGCAGACCCGACCAGAAGAGGACGTGCAACCAGCCGCGCGGCAGCGCCCCCCGGGGCCCGACGATCGGGAGGAGCCGCGCGCCGGCACCCAGCAACACGTAGACCACCAGGGCTCGCCCGACCAGCGTCCCGACGATGCCCCACACGATCCATGGCAGCGATCCGGCCAGGTCCCCGACCGGGAACGCGAGCCCGACCAACAGGAAGACGAGGGCCGTCAGCAAGTAGGCCAGGAACTCCCAGACCGTGTCGAGGGCATCGCCCGCGGTCGGATCGCCCGGTTCGACCCCGCCGAGCGAGGCTTCGGTCGACGCGGCGGACGATGAGCTGGCCGCCGATGCCGTGGCCCGCCGCCGACGGTGATCCCCGAGGACGATCGCGGCGACCACGGTGGCGATGACCCCCGACTCATGGAGACCGTCGGCAACGAGGTACGTCCCGTAGGCCAGGACCACCGAGATCGTCAGCTCGATCAGGTCGTCGTCGACGAGCGCCATCACGCGGGCGGCGACGAAGCCGGCGGCCAGGCCGATCGCCGAGCTGACCGCCACGGCCACGATGAACGAACCGAGCGCCTCGACCGGTGAGATGGGGGCGCTCAAGGCGCCGATCGCGATCGCGAAGACGACCAGTCCGGTCCCGTCATTGAACAGGCTCTCCCCTTCGACCAGGGTGGCGAGTTCGGCCGGCACCCGGAGGCGCCGGAACGTGCTGACCACGGCGGCCGGGTCGGTCGCTGAGACCATCGCGCCGACGATGAACGCGAGGTCGAACCGCAGCCCCGTCGTCAGGTTGAGCGTGGCCGCGACCACTGCCGCTGAGATGAGCACCCCCGGCATCGTGAGGAAGAACAGACCCGCGAACGACCGGCGCAGGTGGGCGAGGTCGAGGCGGTACCCCGCTTCGAACACGAGCCCGGGCAGGAGCACGACCAGGACGGCCTCGGGCGGGACCTCCGGACGAAGGCCGACGACGACGACCGGCGCGACGAGACCGGCGAGCAGGCCGACCGCCACGAGCGCGACCGAGTACGGCAGGCGCAGCGGCCGAGCGGCGATCGCGACGATCGCCGCCACACCAAGGAGGACGACGAAGATCTGGATCGTCTCGACGATCAACATCCCGGACCACTCGCGGCTGGAGCGCGCTCAGGCGTCGGGCTGGACCTGGGTCGCGTCCGCGCCCATGCTCGCATGGGCGACGGCCGCCGTGGCGGCGGAGTCCGTCGCCGTGATCGCCGCCGGAGGCACGGACGCGGCGCCGGCGGTCGCGGCGACCCCGGCTGCGGTCGATCGCGCCCGCCGCGGACCTCGGCTGGAAGACCGGCAGCTCTCGACCGCCTTCGGCCAGCCAGCATGCAGCCTGTTGGCCGGCGCCGATGTCGAACAGCGGCGGCGAGTCGACCTTGCACCGGTCGAACGCCAGGGGACAGCGCGGATGGAACCGGCAGCCCGGCGGGATCGCCGCCGCGTCGGGGGTCTCGCCGACCAGGATGTAGCGCGACGCGCGCTCCGCTCCGGACATCGGGTCCGGGGTCGGCGAGACGCCCACCAGGGCCTTCGTGTACGGATGGTGTGGCGTCCGGATCACGGCTTCGGCCGGGCCGATCTCCATGATCTTGCCGAGGTACATGACGGCGATCCGATCGGCGATGACCCACGCCAGGGACAGGTCGTGGGTGATGAACAGGTAGGTGAGCTCGCGCTCCTTGCGGAGGTCGAGCATCAGCCGGAGGAGCTCGGTCCGGATCGACACGTCGAGCATCGACACCGGCTCGTCGGCGACGACCAGCTCCGGGCCCATCACCAGCGCGCCGGCGATGACCACCCGCTGGCGCTGGCCCCCGGACAGCTCGTGCGGATAGCGGAAGGCGAACTCCGTCGCGGGCCGCAGACCCGCCGACTCGATGGCCTCCATGACCCGTCGCTCGCGATCGGCGTTCGAGCTCGCCAGGTGGTTGACGTCGAGCGGCTCGGCCACGAAGTCGTGGATCGTCTGCTTGGGATTGAGGGTTTCGTACGGGTCCTGGAAGATGAGCTGGACGCGTCGCCGGTAGTCGCGGAGCTCCTTGCCGCCCCAGGTGTCGGTGACATCCGTGCCGTCGAACGTGACCGTGCCGGCGGTCTGCCGGGTCAGCTTGACGATGACCCGGCCGGTGGTCGTCTTGCCCGAGCCGGACTCGCCGACGAGAGCGAGCACCTCCCCGCGTTCGATCGTCAGGTCGATCCCGTCGACTGCCCGGACGTACGCCGCCGGTCGGCGAGCCAGCGAGTCGAGCAGCCCACTCCGGATCGGGAAGTGGACCTCGAGGCCCGCGAGCCTGACCAGCTCGGTCACGGCTGCGGACCCGCGAGTCCCGGGGACTCGGGCGCGACCGAGGGCGCGCCGGGGGGCTGGATGACCGGAAGCTGCCGCTGCCAGCCGACGACATCGGCCGACGTCACCCCGACGGCCCCGTCCCGCCCGGCGACGTGGAGGTGGCAGGCGACGCGCACCCCGTCCGGGTAGACGACCTCGGGCGGCTCGACCTCGCGGCAGATGTCCATCACCGCCGGACAGCGGGGGTTGAACCGGCAACCCACCGGTGGGTTGCGAAGATCCGGGGGCGACCCGGGGATCGTCTCGAGGCTGCGTCGATCGGCGTGGATGTTCGGAAATGCCCCGAGCAGCTTCTGCGTGTAGGGATGTCGGGGGGCCGTGAAGATCCGCGACACCGGACCCTCCTCGGCGACCTTGCCGGCATACATGATCAGGGTCTTGTCGCAGGTCTCGGCGATCACCGACAGGTCGTGGGTGATAAGGATGAGGCTCAACCCGAGGTCGCGGCGGAGCCGCTCGAGGAGCTCGAGGATCTGCGCCTGGACCATGACGTCGAGGGCGGTCGTCGGCTCATCGCCGATGACGATGGCCGGGTCGCAGGCGAGCGCCATCGCGATCATCGTCCGTTGGCGCATCCCACCTGACAGCTCGTGCGGGTAGGCCGCCGCACGCTGGCGGGGGATGCCGACCAGCTCGAGCAGCTCGGCCGCCCGCTTGCGCGAGACATCCTGCGACTGCCCCAGACGGACCTCGATCGGCTCGGCGATCTGCTCGCCGATCCGGCGGACCGGGTTGAGGGCATTCATCGCGCCCTGGAAGACGATCGAGATCTCCCGCCAGCGATAGCGCCGCAGCTGGTCCTCGGTCTTGGGCACGAGGTCGATCCCGAACAGGTCGATGCTGCTGCCCTTGCGGATCCGCGCGTTCGACGGCAGCAACCGGACGAGCGACAGCGCGGTCGTCGTCTTGCCGCAGCCGGACTCCCCCGCCAGGCCGAGCGCCTCCCCGTCGTTGAGCCGGAAGCTCACTCCGTCGACGGCCTTCACCCAACCGGAGTCGAGCTTGAAATGCGTCCGCAGGTTCTCGACCGCCAGGAGCGGCGCCGTCGGGTCGGCCTGCTTCGGCAGCGGCCACTGGCGCCGACCGCGGATGAGCGCCCGAGTCGCCGCGGCGGCCTCGATCGCCTCCGAGTCGATCGGCGCTTCGACGGCGGCCTCCTGGCCGTCCTCGGCGGCGCGTCGGGCGGCTTCCTGCTCGGCATCCTCCATGACCTTCCCGGTCTCACCCGGGCCGGTCGGCATGCGCATCATCGGCGGCCCGCCGTCTTCGGGTTCATGACGTCGTCGAGCGCGTTCCCGACGAGGGTGAACGCCAGGATCACCAGGACGACGCACGTCGCCGGCGGGACGATGTACCACCAGGCTCCGAGGCTCGGCGCTCCGATCGCCTGGGCGGCGTTGAGCAGCTGACCCCACGATGGGGCGAACGGGTCGCCCAACCCGATGAACGCGAGCGTGGTCTCGGTGAAGATCGCCGCGGCGAAGGTCAGGACCGTGTTGGCCACGATCAGGTTGGTGACGTTGGGCAGGATGTGACGCCGCATGATGTGGCCGGGTCCGCTGCCGATGACCCGGGCCCGGTCGACGAACATCCGCTCCTTCACCGACAGGGTCTGCGCCCGGATGATCCGGGCCGTGCTCGCCCAGCTCGTCAGGCCGATGACGATGACGATGACGATCAGCTTCGCCTTGATCCCGGCGATCTCGGCGTCGTCCCCGACGATGTCGAGGATGATCGGGGCGAGGAGGACCGCCAGGACGAATGTCGGCAGGATGAGGAAGAAGTCGGTGAGACGCATCAGTACGTTATCGGTTCGGCCGCCCCGGAAGCCGGAGACGATCCCGATGACCGCTCCGAGAAGGATGGTGATCAGCGTGGCCAGCAGGCCGATCGTGAGCGAGATCCGCGCCCCGTGGACGGTCTGGTTGAGCATGTCGCGGCCGAGGCCGTCGGTCCCCAGCAGATGCGTCAGGCTGGGCGGCTCGAGCGCCGTGCCGCTCGCCGTGGTCGCCGTCTCGAGCGCACCGACGAACACGTTCGGGAACGCCGCCAGCACGACGAACACGAGGAGGATCGCGAGCCCCACCACGCCGTCGGTGCGGCGGGCATAGCGTCGCCCGAAGTCGCGCGCGTTCCGAACGCGCAGCCGCCAGCGCTCGCCGCGCAGATCCACCGGAGCCGTGGCGGCGCTCACGCTCGGACTCTTGGATCGAGCCGTCCGTAGATGAGGTCCGCCCCGAGATTGGCGATGATGACGGCCACCGAGATGAGCAGGAAGATCCCCTGCAGGACCGGGTAGTCGCGGGCGGCGAGCGCATCGACCGTCAGCGTGCCGAGGCCCGGCCAGTTGAACACGATCTCGGCGGTGATCGCGCCGGCGACGACGTAGCCGAGGTTGATCGCGATGACGGTCACGGTCGGCAGCAGCGCGTTCGGGAAGGCGTGATCACGCAGGATGCTCCGGTCCTTCAGCCCCTTGGCGCGGGCCGTCGTGACGTAGTCCTCCCCGCGGGTCTCGATGATCGACGAGCGCATCAGGATCGAGTAGCCGCCGATCAGTCCCAGGCTGACCGTCGCGAGCGGCAGGACGAGGTGCCGGGCGAAGTCCAGAAGCTGGTCGATCGGCGATTGGTACTGCGCGCCGGGCGACAGCATCCCGGACGTCGGGAACCAGCCGAGACCGGCCGCGAAGATGATGATCAGCGGCATGCCGATCACGAAGTACGGCATCGAGTAGAGGATGAGGCTGATGCCGTTCCCGACGCGGTCGAGCGTGCCGCCGCGCTTCCAGCCCGCCGACGAGCCGAGGGTCAGCCCGACGACGATGGCGATCAGCTCGGCCAGGCCGATGAGGATGATCGTCGGCCAGAACCGGGCCCCGATCACCTCGGTCACCGACTCGCCGCGGAACTCGAACGACAGGCCGAGATCGCCCGAGGCTGTCGTCTCGAGGTAGGACAGGAACTGGCTGTCGGGGTTCAACTTCAGCGATGGCGGGGCGATCGAGATCTCGATCGGCAGGAGTGGCTTATCGAGGCCGAACCGCGCCCGGGCGGCGGCGATCGACTGCGCATCCAGGTGCGGGTTGCGGAGGAGGATCCGCTCGGGAGAACCTGGCATCAGCCGGAACAGCAGGAAGTTGAGGATGACGACGAAGACGATGGTGGCGATCGCCTGCAGGATCTTCCGGCCCAGGTAGCTCGGGCTCACGGCCGCCCAGCCGGGTCAGGTCGCCCGGCTGGACGAGCGACCGCCCCCGATCACTCGTCCTCCTCGTCGTCGGCCTTGGCCGAGCCACGCCGTCGCGCCATCAGGACGGCGATCACCGCCACGACGACGATCACGGCCAGGATCGGGACGATCGGCAAGCCACCGCCCGACGAGGTGGTGCCGCCGCTCGGAGCCGGCGACGGCGCGGCGGATCCGCCGGCGGCCGTCGGAGCGCTCGAGGCCGCCGTCTCGCCCGAAGGCGCGACGGTCGGGCTCGGAGCGGCGGACGCATCGGTGAGCAACGTCTCACCGAGGGTGCTGTAGGCGAACAGCGGCGTCCCGTCCGCCGGCTGGTTCTGCCACCCCCCCCACTTGTCGGTCCGGTAGGCAGTGAGCTCGTCGTCGTAGAACAGGATGTGGTACGGCGCCTGGTCGTAGAACAGGTTCTGCATCTGGGCGAGGAGCTCGTGGCGCGCTTCGGGGGTCGGCGCGTCGTGCTGCTGCTGGTAGAGCTGGTCGTACTGCTGGTTGCACCACAGGCTGTCGGACGAATAGCCGATCGCATCGCACTTGAAGACCTGGAGCGCGTCGTCGGGGTTCGGGCCCCACGACCAGTCCCAGATGAACATGTCGTAATCGGCCTTGTTGCTCGCGCCCCCGGCTTCGGGCGGCAGCATCACGTCGACCAGCGCGCCGGTGTCGTAGACCTTCGGGGTGACCTTGATCCCGAGCTGGCCGTACCACTCCTGGATGAACTGGCCGACCGACGCGAAGTTCGGGTTGTCGTCGGGCATGACCAGCCGCAGGCTGATCGGCTTGCCCTCCTTGTCGAGCCGCGCGCCGGACGAGTCGAGGACGTATCCGGCGGCGTCGAGCTTCGACTTGGCGAGATCGATGTTGAACGTGCGCGGCGTCGTCGGCTCGACGTGCCAGTCCTTGATGACCGGCGGGATCTGGGTCGATCCGATCGTGCCGTAGCCGCCGAGCACGTTATCGATGAGCTTCTGCTTGTCGATGGCGTAGCCCAGGGCGTCCCGGAAGGCCGGGTCCTGGAGCGCCTTGGTCGAGGGACCGCCACCCTTGATCGTCTTGCCCGTGCCGGTCCCGTAGGTATTGAAGCCGAGCTCCGTCCAGCCGTTCGAAGCGCCGTTGACCGTCTTGACGTTCGGCACGGTCTTGAGCTGGTTGAAGAGGTCCTTGCTGATCCGCCGGGCATAGTCGATCTCGCCGGCCTTGAGGGCCTGGACCATCGTGTCGGTGGTACCGAAGAACTGGATGATGATCTGCTCGGGCGCGGCCTTCCTGCCCCAGTAGCTCGGGTTCTGCTTGAGACGGGCGTACTGTCCGTCCTTGAACTCCGTCAGGAGGTATGGACCCGTCCCGACGGCGCCGCTTCCGTCGGCGGGCGGCTCGAACTTGGCATCGCCGAGCTGCTTGTAGTCCATCTTGCCCCAGATGTGCTTGGGCAGGATCGGGATGTACGTCTGGAGGATCCGGTCGGACGGGTCGTCAGTCGTCGCGATCATGGTCGTGGCGTCGGGGCATTCGACCTTCGTCACCCCGGCATCCTTCAGGGCCGGGTCGATGTAGCCGACCCCGATGCTGTCACCTTTGGCGATGGCGTCGACGACGAGCCCCCACGAGAAGCAGGCGTCGGCCGACGTCGCCGGCTGACCGTCGGACCACTTCAGGTCCGGCCGGAACTTGAACGTCCACGAGTGACCGTCGGCGGCTCGCTCCCACGACGTCGCAAAGCCAGGGATGGGCTCGAGGTTCGGTCCGAACCCGACCATCTGGTCGTAGGTCAGCTCGAACGCCTCGTAGCCGCTGGTGAGCGCGGTCACGTACGGATTGAGCGAGTCGATCTTCTGGAGGGTGCCGAGCCTCAGGATCTTGTCGTCCGCGGCGCTGGCCGGCGCGGCGGCCGGCCCCAGGACGGACAGGGCCAGCGCGGCAGCGGCCGTGAGACGGGCGGCGCGAGCGGCCACGGACAGACGCATGTGATTCCTCCTCAGGGAGGCCCGGCGCAGGGACACGCCGTGAGCGACCCTCCGACCCGTGCTGGGTGTCCGGCACTGTCGCACAGCCCGGCGGAGACGGTCAACCGCCAGTCTCAGACCATGAAGTTCGTCGGCGGATCGGCCTGTTCGAGGATCGGCCGATCGACGGCGAACCCCCCGATCTCGCCCGCCGACGGCGTCGCTCCGTCGACCGCCAACTCGGACAGGATCCGGCCAAGGACCGACGCGTACTTGAAGGCGTGGGCCGCACCCAGGGCCACCAGTACGGTCGGAGCCTCCGGCACCGGGCCCAGGACGAAATCGCGGTCCGGGGTCAGGGTGTAGAGGCACGTCTTCGTGAGGAGATCCGGCCCGAAGGCGCCGGGCAGGCGCTCCCGGATGAAGGCGCCGACGCGAGCATGCGCGTCCGGGTCGATCTCGAACGTCCGCTCGGCCGGCGTGGTCGGTCGACCGCCGACGTCCTGGGCGGCCTTCGGACCGGGCTCGCCGTAGGTCGGGAAGCCGTAGAAGCACGGCTCGTCCATCCAGATCCAGACCGGGAAGCGATCCGGGGCGAAGTCCTCCGGCCGGGGGCAGGCGAAGTACGTCACCTGCTCGCGGGTGATCGTCAGCGGCAGGTGCCGGCCGAACGACGCGAGCAGGTCGTTGGTCCAGGCATCGGCGGCGACGATGACCTGACCGGCGCGGTGGGTCGTGCCGTCGGCGACGGTCACCTCGATGTCGCCCCCGCCGGCGTCGCGCAGGTGGGTGACGGCGGTTCGTTCGAGCAGCGTCGCCCCGTGGTCGCGCGCGAGCCGTTGGTGGGCGGCGTTCCCGCGGTTCGGGTCGGCCAGCCCGCCGTCCGCTTGGTACAGCCCGTGATGCTCCTCGGCCAGGTGCCATTGCGGCCAGCGCCGCATGATCTCGGGCGCGTCGAGGCGCTCGAACGGGACGCCTTCGGCGGTCATGCTCTCGATGTAGTCGGACAGCGGGATCGCCGCGTCGCGCGGCGCGATGTCGAGCCCGCCGGTCCGGGTGACGACCTGGACGCCGGCCTCGGCCTCGAGCTCGGCCCAGGCGGCGTAGGCGCGTCGGGCCAGCCGGACGTACTCGCGCCGGTGGT
Organism: uncultured Chloroflexia bacterium; assembly: GCA_963781845.1. Lineage (GTDB taxonomy): Bacteria > Chloroflexota > Limnocylindria > Limnocylindrales > CSP1-4 > Chersky-267. The sequence goes on from CAWAHN010000017.1 coordinate 268,579, forward strand.
AGGACAGCCGGATGATCCGGCTGTGGTCCTGGCTCGCCCCGTTGACGTGCCCGAGCTCGAACTGCTCGAGTCCGAGCACGCCCGAGCCGAGCCGGCGGCTCAGCCAGTACGCCGCGCCGCTGCCGATCCCGCCCAGGCCGACCACGATCGCGTCCCAGTCACGTGAGGGCGTCACGTCGCCACCCGTCGAACGTCGATCGGCTGCCGGCGGACCGGCCGCGACGATGAGCAGATGGGCAAGGAAGACCTCCGATCGGTCGTAGTATCGACGGCGGTGGGACGGGACGAGGGTGAAGTGCGAGGAGTGGGACGTGGCACGATCGGCGGCGGCTCGTCAGTCGAGATGGTGAGCCCGGTCGCGACCGTCGGGATCGTCGCCATCTTCGCCTACCTCCTGGGCTGCGCCGGGCTGTATCACCGGTTGACCCGGATCCCGAAGGACGCCTGGATGTTCCGATCGGCCAACACGCCCGCCAAGTTCGAGGCCTCACCGGTCGAGACCGAGCGCTACCTGGTCCCCCGCTACGAGACGGTCTCGTTCCCCGACCGGACCGCACGCGTCACGATCGCCGGCTGGTGGCTCCCGGTCGAGGGCGACCCGATGGCCCCGGCCGTGATCGTCGTGCACGGCTACACGGCCTGCCGACGCGACGAGCGCATCCTCCTGGCGGCCGGGATGCTCCATCGCCACGGCTTCGCCGTCCTCGCGATCGACCTCCGCAACCACGGCGACTCGGGCCGGACGGGAGGCCGGCACACCGGCGGCGTTCGCGAGGCCGACGATGTCCTCGGAGCGTGGGACTGGCTGGTCAAGGTCCGCGGCCTGCCGCCGGATCGGATCGGCCTGTTCGGGATCTCGCTCGGCGCGGCGAGCGTGCTCATCGCGGCCGGGGACGAGCCCCGGGTCGCCGGCGTCTGGGCGGACTCCTCGTACGGCGACCTCGACGAGGCCACGCGGGCCGAGGTGGATCGCGCCCACATTCCCGCGTTCCTCATGCCGGGCGGTCACGCGGCCGCGCGGATCCTCGATGGGCCCGGGCTCCGCAGCAAGAGCCCGCTGCTGGCGATGGATCGCCTCGGACATCGAGCCGTGTACATCACCCACGGGACGCTCGACTCGAGACTGGACGTCCACTTCGCCGACGAGCTCATCGCCGCCGGCCTGGCCGCCGGCTCGACGGGGGGATCATGGATCGTCGAGGGCTCCGAGCACGCCGATGCCATCGTCGACCACCCGGCGGAGTACGAGCACCGCCTGACCGACTTCTTCGAGCGTTACCTCGGATCCGACGACTCGACTGCGTCGGCCGCCTCCGCCGCCTCGTAGCCGGAGCCGCGCAGCCGGGCGACCCGTTCGAGCGCGAGCTGGCTGAGGGCATCGGGGATCTCGCCGCGGTCGACCATCGCCATGACCTCGCCGAACGGGACGCGACGGACGCGGAGATCCTCGGTCGGGTCGGGTTCCGCCGTCCCCTGGGTCAACCCCGTGGCCAGGTACATGAAGCCGACCTCGTCGGAGATCGAGTTCGAGATCTCGAGTCCGCCGATCTCGCGCCAGGTCGTCGCCTCGACGCCGGTCTCCTCGCGCAGCTCGCGCCGGGCACCCTCGAGCGGGTCCTCGCCGACCGGAACGCCACCTTCGGGGATCTCCCAGGAGTAGTGGCCCATCGTGTAGCGGAACTGGCCGACGAGGACGACCCGGTCCTCGTCGTCGATGGCCACGATCCCGACGGCCCGCCCGCGGAAGTGGACCACCCCGTAGATCCCGGGCTGGCCGTCCGGGCGGGTGACCTCGTCGTGGTGGACCTCGATCCAAGGGTTCTCGTAGGCGAGCCGCCTCGAGTGGCGGCGCCAGGGGTTGTCGTTCGCGTCGACCGGCTCGGGCGGCGCGGTCCGGCTGGAACGGGTCGGCTCTGGGTCGGGCATCCGGCTGATGGTAGCCGGGCGTGGCCGGGTCCCGTCGCGCGCCGGTGGCTAGACTCGCGGTCATGCCCGACGACCGCGACCCCCGGGACGATCCTCGCCGCGCCTCGCCGCCCCGCTACGAGGTCGACGTCCGCCTCGACCTCCGCGTCCCGATGGACGACGGGCTCGAGCTGAGCCTCAACGCCTGGCTCCCGGTCCCCCGTGCCGAGGCAACCGACGAGCGGTTCCCGGCGATCCTCGAGATCCTGCCGTACCGCAAGGACGACTGGCATCGCAGCGGCGACGAGCGTCGCGGTCGGTGGCTCGCGGCCCGAGGGTTCGCCCTGTGCCGGCTCGATGTGCGCGGGACCGGGAGCAGCCCGGGCGTCGCCGAGGACGAGTACACCGAACGCGAGACCCAGGACGGATTCCAGACGGTCGAGTGGCTGGCGGCCCAGACGTGGTGCGACGGGAACGTCGGGATGTGGGGGATCTCGTACGGCGGCTTCGCCGCGATCCAGGTCGCCAAGCTCCGGCCGCCGCATCTCCGCGCGATCGTCCCGATGTATGCGACCGACGACCGCTACACCGACGACATCCACTACATCGGCGGGTGCGTGACGGTCAGTGAGCTCAGCCAGTACGCGGTCAGCATGGTGGGGATGAACGCCCTGCCGGCGCGCCCGTCGTTCCGCGGCGAGGCGTGGCTCGAGGAGTGGCGCGACCGGCTCGACCGGACGCCGGTCTGGCTGTACGAGTGGCTACGCCAGCAGCACGACGGCCCGTACTGGCGGCGGGGGTCGCTGGCCCCGGACCACGACGCGATCGAGGCGGCGATGTTCCTCATCGGGGGGTGGATGGACGAGTACGTCGACCCTGTCCTGCGGATGCTCGAACGCTGCGTCCGCGCGCCGCGCAAGGCGCTCATCGGGAACTGGGTCCACGACTTCCCCGACGACGCCTATCCCGGCCCGAACCTGGACTGGATGCACGAGCTCGTCCGGTTCTTCGACCACTGGTTGAAGGGGATCGACAACGGCGTGATGGACGAGCCGACCCTGACCTACTTCCAGCGCGACCACGCCCCGCCCGAGCCGTTCCCGCCGAGCTGGCCCGGTCGCTGGCGGAGCGAGCCGTCGTTCCCGCCCCCCGGGGCGACCGAGCGGAGCCTGTGGCTCGACGCCGGCGAGGGGCCCTTGTCGGGCCGCCTGGTGATGGCCGAACCGGCGACGGGCGGGACGCCCGCGTCGGCGACGACCGCGTCGGCGACGACCGCGGCCGCCGCGACCCGGACCGATCGCTTCCCGCACCGGGCGACGACCGGGACCCGGACCTCGCTGTCGTGGGGTGCGGGGGCGCCGCCCAACGGCCTCGCGCGCGACCTCCGCCTCGACGACGCCCTCATCCCGACCTACACCAGTGGGCCACTCGACGAGCCCGTCGAGATCCTGGGCTGGCCGGTCGCCGAGATCACGGTCTCAGGGACGATGCCGGTCGCCACGCTGGTCCTTCGGCTGGGCGACATGGCGCCGGATGGGACGGTGGCCCAGGTCACGGCCGGCGTGCTCAACCTCACCCACCGCGACTCCCATCGCTCCCCCAGCCCACTCGAGCCCGGACGACGCTACCCCGTCCGCGTGCCCCTCCGGGCGGCCGGCTACCGCTTCGCGCCGGGCCATCGGATCCGCCTGTCGGTCGCGTCCAACGCCTGGCCCGTCCTCTGGCCGTCCCCGTTCCCCGGCGAGCTGACGATCCATCGGGACGGGTCCAGGCTCCTCCTGCCGACGGTCCCGACGGGACCAGGGTCGCTCCCGAGTCCGGCGTTCAAGACGACCCCGGCCGGGTTCGCACAGATCGGTGAGAGCGAGGGCGAGCCGCCGGTCTGGCGGATCGTCGAGGACGTGATCGCCGAGACGGTGACCGTCTCGACCGACGATGCCGGCTCGTCGAGGCTCCCGGATGGGACGGTCGTGTTCGCCGGCGAGGAGCTCGAGATGACCGCCTCGGATGCGGATCCGGCCCACGCCCGACTGTCGAACCGCGTCCGCTATCGACTCGACCAGGACGGCCGCCGGATCGACGTCCGGGCCGGTGGGACGACGACCTCGACGGAGGAGGCATTCCGGATGGTCGTCCGGCTCGAGGTGGACCTCGACGGGGACCCTCTCTTCCGGCGAGACTGGGACGAGACCATCCCGAGGAGGCTCGTGTGACCGCCAGGATCTCCGTCCGCGCCGCCAGCTTCACCGAGTCGGTGATCCGGGAGATGAACCGGCTGGCCCTCGAGGCCGGTGCGGTCAGCCTGGCCCAGGGGTACCCCGATTTCGAGAGCCCGGTCGACCTGCGGACGGCGGCGATCAACGCGCTCCACCAGGACGTCAGCCAGTACGCCATCACCTGGGGAGCGCGACCCCTCCGAGCCGCGATCGCCGCCCGGGTGACGCGCTCCCACCCGACCTGGGCGGTCGACCCGGAGACCCAGGTCACGGTGACCTGCGGCGCGACCGAGGCGATGATCGCCGCGATGCTCGGCGTGGTCGACCCCGGCGACGAGGTCGTCCTGTTCGAGCCGTTCTACGAGAACTACGGCCCGGACGCGATCCTGACCGGGGCGACCCCTCGCTACGTCACCCTCCACGAGCCGGACTGGTCGATCGACCCGGACGAGCTGCGCTCCGCGTTCACGGCGCGGACCCGGGCGATCGTCATCAACTCGCCGCACAACCCGACGGGCAAGGTCTTCTCGCGCGAGGAGCTGGAGCTGATCGCCGGACTCTGCATCGAGCACGATGCGGTCGCGATCACCGACGACATCTACCAGCACATCGTGTACGAGGGCGAGCACATCCCGCTGGCGACGCTGCCGGGCATGGCCGAGCGCACGATCGCCATCGACTCGCTGTCGAAGACGTACTCGGTGACCGGCTGGCGGATCGGCTGGACGATCGCCAGCCCGGAGCTGTCGGTCGGCATCCGCCGGGTCCACGACTTCCTGACCGTCGGCGCCGCCGCCCCGCTCCAGGCCGCTGCGGTCGTCGCCCTGGAGTTCCCCGACAGCTACTACGCCAAGCTGCTCCACGACTATCGGGCGCGCCGCGACCGGATCCTCCCGGCGCTCGAGACCGCCGGCTTCCGGGTCCATCGACCCGCCGGCGCGTACTACGTCATGACCGACATCCGCGACCTCACCGACGAGGACGACGTGACCTTCGCCCGCCGGCTGATCGCCGACCCCGGGGTCGCGGCCGTGCCGGGCTCGTCGTTCTTCTCGGACCCGGCGCTCGGTCGGACCAAGCTCCGGTTCGCCTTCCCGAAGAAGCACGACACGCTCGATGACGCCGCCCAGCGCTTGGCCCGGATCCGGCGGCCCTAGGCGACGATCAGCCCGCGGGCGATGTTCGCGGCGATCAGCAGGACGATGCCGTAGCCGACCAGGCTCAGGACGGCCGTCGCCCGGACCGACACGCGGTGATGGAGGAGGGATCCGGCCGTCGAGATCAGGAGCTGCCAGCCGAGCGAGGCGAGCGCCGCACCGATGACGAACAGGACCTTCTCGCCCGATCCGGACCCGACGGTCGGCAGACCGAGGATCAGCGCGGCGAAGTAGATGATCGTGGCCGGGTTGACGATCGTCAGCGCCACGAACTGGAGATAGGTCCGCCGCGGGGAGGTCTCGTCGAGGCGTTCCAGGTGTGGGTCGCCCGGCGTCGCGCGAGCACGCGCCCGAGCGTCGAGGATGCCCTTGCCGGCGATGATCACGAGGACGGCCACGGACAACCAGCGCAGCGGCACCTGGACCGGACCGATGAGGCTGGCCAACGCGGCTCCGAACAGCGCCGCCAGGGTGGCGTAGGTCAGGTCGGCGGTCGCGGCGCCGGCGCCGGCGGCCCAGCCGTAGATGCGCCCGCGACGGATGGCCGTCTCGACGATGAGGATGGCGATCGCCCCGAACGGGACGGCGACGCCGAGGCCGGCGGCCACGCCGGCGAAGAAGGCCGTGCCCAGCGCCGGCTCGGTCAGCGGATCCCGGCGCCGAACCCGGCGAGGACGCCGTCGATCGCCCCCCGGGCCGACTCGGTCTCGTAGTCCAGGAGCGGGTGCGGGTCGATCGGATGCTCGGTCAGGCGACCCTCGATCCGCGAGTACAGGACGGGATAGACGGCGCCCGTCCCGTCGGCCTCGAGCGTGATCGCCAGGGCGTCCGGACCGGAATCGTCGGCGTCGACGAACGGGGCGAGCGGGAGGATCCCATCGTCGCGGATCCCGCTGTCCGGGTCGAACGAGACGACCCGGGCGAGGTAGGCCTTCTGGTTCCAGACCTCGGGTCCGCGGGTCAGCTCGGCCGCGACGAAGTCGGCCAGCTCGCCCGAGGCGATCGACGGCCGCGCGGGTTCGATCCCGAACCTCGTCCGGGCCACGTGAGCGGCCAGGCAGCGGGCGTTGTAGCGAGCCCCGTGGACGGCCCCCGAGTTCGACGGGATGCCGTGCTTGCGCAGCCCCTTCGAGCCCTGGCCGATCGTCCCGGCGAAGTAGATCCCGGGGACCGAGGCGCTCTCCCAGTACGGGGTCTGCGCGGGCAGGCGGCTCTGCCCGAACGTCGCGACGCCCAGGTCGGGGAGGTCGAGCAGCGGGGTGACGAAGCCGGTCGCCGCGATCACCTCGTCGACCTCGAAGGCGGCCGCCGGACCGCCATCGGACGGTCGCGTCCGGACGATGTAGCCGGACCCGTCCGGACCGCGCTCGATCGCGTCGATCGACGCGTCGAGGACGGCCACCCCGCCGCCGAGCGCATGGTCCTCGTAGGGCTGGACGTAGCGGGCGCGGATCCCGACCAGCGAGTGCGTGTTGACCGAGAGCTTGGCCGGGCTCGGCGAAGCGACGATGATCCGGCGCGCCCAGGGGAGGAGCCCGGACGCCAGCTCGAACCCGGAGTTCTGCTTGCCGATGATGAACACGCGCCGGTCCGCGTAGGTTTCGACCGGACGGGTGTCGGCGTAGTGGGCGGCCAGCTCCATGCCGGGCGAATCGGGTCGCCACGGCTCCGCGACCCCGACGGCCAGGATCAGGGTGCCGGCCGTGTACGCGCCGTCCGACGTCGTCAGCTCGAACCGTCCGTCGTCGAGGCGACGGGTCCCCTGCCATCGACAGCCGAACCGGACGGCGATCCCGGTCCGACTGGTGAACGCCTCGAGCGAGGCCTGCATCTCGGGCCGCGACGGGAAGTACGAGCTCCCGTCCATCAGCCCGGCCTGGATCGCCCGGTCGGCGTCGTCGTCGGGGACCAGGCTGTTCCAGTCGTAGCGCTCGTAGCCGCGGCTGACCCGCTCGGTCGGGGCGTACGGCTTGGTCCACGACAGCAGCCGCTGGAAGAACGGCCAGCGGCGGAACATCCCACCCGGCGCGTCGTCGGCCGAGATGACCGCGTGGGCCACGCCCAGCCGGCGCAGCGAGTAGGAGACCTGCAGTCCGCCCGGGCCGCTGCCGACGACGACGACCGGGTAGTCGCCGGGCGGGAACGGCCGCTCGCTCAGCTCCGCCATCGATTCGCGTTGCGGAGGCGTCGCGCGGACGCCTGGAGCATCCGGTACATCACCCGCGGATGTCCGACCAGGAAGGCCTCCACGGCCGGGCCCGCGAGGACCAGGCAGCGCAGCTGGCTGAGCGCCACGACGTCGGCCACCGGGGCCTCGCCCAGGAGGATCGAGACCTCGCCGAAGAACTCGCCGCGGGAGATCGTCGCGCGCTCGACGCCGTCGACGCGGATCGAGCACGTCCCCTCGAGGATGACGTAGAACCCGGAACCGGTCAGGCCCTGGCGGAGGACCCGGTCGCCCTCCGCGAACCACTGTTCGTCGAAGGTGTGGGCGACCGACTCGAGCTGGGGGGTGGTCAGGTCGGCGAACAGTGCGAAGCCGGCGATCGTGTCGACGATCGGATCCGTTCCCGCCATCGGTCGGCTGCCTCACCGGGTCGCGCCGGGATGAACCCCGGGAGGGGGCTCCCACTTCCGGTCGCGTTCTGCCATCGTATACGACGATGAGCCTCACGTCGGAGCGCAGGACGCAGTTGCTGGGGACCGTCGGCCTGTTCCACGGGCTGACGCCGGACGAGCTGGCCGCGGTCGCCGATCGTGCGGTCGAGGTCGACTTCGGCGAGGGACGGACGATCGTCCGCCAGGGCGAGGTCGGGACGGGCTTCTTCATGATCTCGAGCGGGCTGGCGCGGGTCGTCCGTGACGGTGCGACGGTCGCCGAGCTCGGGCCCGGCGACTTCTTCGGCGAGCTGTCGCTGCTCGACGGCGAGCCGCGGATCGCCGCGGTGGTCACGCAGACGCCGACCACCTGCCTGGCGATCGCATCGTGGGACTTCGAGGCGCTCCTCGAGGCGCAGCCACGTCTGGCGATCCTCCTGCTCAAGGGCGTCGCCCGACGACTTCGCGCGGTGAGCGAAGAACACCATCACTGACCCAGGGCGCAGCGGAGCCAGGATGACCACGGATCGACCAAGCCCGACCGGGACGGTCACCTTCCTGTTCAGCGACATCGAGGGTTCGAGCCGACTCGAGCGCGAGGTCGGCACCGACGCCTACGCCGCCATCCTGGCCCGCCACCGGGCCATCCTCAGATCGGCGTTCGAGGGGCACGACGGCGACGAGCAGGGCACCGAAGGCGACTCGTTCTTCGTGGTCTTCCCGTCCGCGACATCGGGGGTCCGGGCGGCGGTCGACGCGCAGCGCGGCCTGTCCGACGAGGCCTGGCTGGACGGTCGGACCGTCCGGGTCAGGATCGGGGTCCACACCGGCGAGGCGTCCCACAGCGCGGAGGGCTATGTCGGGATCGACATCAACCGGACCGCTCGGATCGCCGCTGCGGGTCACGGCGGCCAGGTCCTCGTCTCCGAGCCGACCCGCAGGCTGATCGGCGACGGGCTTCCGTCGGGCGTCGCCTGGCGCGAGCTCGGTTCGTATCGCCTCCGCGACTTCCCCGAGCCGGAGCGGCTGAGCCAGCTCGTCATCGATGGCCTCCCGAACGACTTCCCAGCGCTGCGGACGGTGGACGCCCGGCCGAACAACCTGCCGACCACCGTCACCACGTTCGTGGGACGCGAGCGCGAGCTGGCGGAGGCCCGACGTCTGCTCGGGACGTCGCGGCTGCTGACGATCACGGGGCCCGGTGGGACCGGCAAGACCCGGTTCGCGCTCGAGCTGGCGGCGGCGGTCGGCCCGGATCATCCCGACGGGACGTTCTTCGTCCCGTTCGAACCGGTCGACGACCCGCGACTCGTGCCGGGCACCATCGCCCGCGCGGTCGGGATCATCGAGAACGGGTCCCGGCCACCCCTCGACCAGCTCATCGAGCTGCTGGCCAAGCAGCGGGTGATGCTCGTCCTCGACAACTTCGAACGGCTGACCGGGGCCGCGCCCGTCGTCGCCGACCTGCTCCGGGCGGGACCCGGGCTGCGGATCCTGGTCACCAGCCGGGCGGTCCTCCACCTGTCCGGTGAGCAGGAGTTCCCGCTCGACGGGCTCGCGTTCCCGTCGTGGGCTCGTGACCTCACGCCCAGCGAGCGGACGGGCCGAGCCGGGATGGACGCCGGCGCGATCGAGCCCGGGCGTCTGCTCGACTTCGCCGCCGTCCGGCTGTTCGTGGAGCGGGCGATGGCCGCGCGACCCAGCTTCCGACTCGATCCGTCGAACGCGCGGTCGATCGCCCGGATCTGCGCCCGGCTGGACGGGATGCCGCTCGCGATCGAGCTCACCGCCGTCCGCGTCCGGCTGTTGTCGCCGGATGCCATCCTCACCCGGCTGGAGCGCCAGTTCGAGCTCGACGCTTCGGGCGCACGCGATGTCCCAGAACGCCAGCGGACCCTGCGCGGGGCGATCGCCTGGAGCTACGACCTCCTCGACGAGCCGAGCCGTCGACTGCTCGAACGGATGGCGATCTTCGTCGGCGGCTGCGACCTCGATACCGCCGAGCGCGTGTGCGGCCCGTCGAGCGAGCTCGGGCGGGACCTGTTCGACGGCATCTCCGACCTGTCCGACCAGAGCCTGATCCGCCGGTCCGAGGACGACGGTGACCTCCGCTTCACCATGCCGGAGACGATCCGCGCCTTCGCCCTCGAACGCCTGGAGGCCCGCGGCGAGGCCGAGGACCTGCGGCGCCGCCACGCGATGGCGTACCTGGACCTCGCCCGGACCGCCGCCCCCGAGCTGTCCGGCCAGGACCAGAAGCGATGGCTCGAGCGACTGGAGCGGGAGCACGACAACCTCCGCGCGGCGCTCGCCTGGGCGATCGCTATCCCCGACCCGCCGACCGCCCTCGCCCTCGCGTTCTCGCTGTGGCGGTTCTGGCAGAAGCGCGGACACTTCCAGGAGGCTCGCCGCCGGCTCGACGACCTCGCCGGCCGCCCGTGGGTCGACGACGACCCGGCCGCGCATGCCCGGCTGCTCGAGGCCCTGGGCGGGATCGCCTACTGGCAGGGCGACTTCGATGGGTCGATCCCGGCCTACCGGGCGGCGCTCGAGATCTGGCGCTCGCTCGGCGACCGGCCCGAGATCGCCAACGCCCTCTACAACCTGGCCTTCACCTACAACATCGATGCCGATCTGAACGAGCACGCACCCTCGCTCGACATGCGCTACGGCGGGCCGTTGCTCGAGGAGGCGCTCGGGATCTACCGCGAGCTCGACGATCGGCGCGGGATCGGCAACGTCCTGTGGGCTCTCGGCGGCACCGAGATGTTCGCCGGCCGAGCCGAGGCGGCTCTCCCGATCTTCGAGGAAGCGCGGGCGGCGTTCAAGTCGGTCGACGATCGGACGATGGAGGCGTGGGCCCTCCACATGATGGGCGTATCCAACGTCCTGCTCGAGGACTTCGCGGCGGCGGACGAGACCTTCCGTCACGCGCTCCGCCATTTCGCGGAGGCCGGCGACATCACCGGCCAGGCGCTGATCGTCGACGACTTCGCCACGCTTGCCCTGGCCTCCGGCGACAAGGAGCGCGGGATCCGCCTGTGGGCGGCCGCCCGACGGATCCAGCAGACGCTCGGCACCGGGCTCGTCCAGGCGCAGATCAACTCGTCGGGCACAGCCTGGAGCGAGCCGGGCCCGGACGACGCGACGCCGGAACGCCGGGCCGAACTCGAGGCCGAGGGTCGCTCGTGGACGCTCGAGGAAGCCCTGGCCTACTCGACCGACGACGTCGTCCCGAGCGCGCGGTGAGCCGATCTCCGGCCCGGCGGGCCAGCGGGTGCGCCGGCCCGGAGGACGCCGATCCGTCGCCGGCCGGGCTGCGCGGTAGACTGGGCGTCCGATGACCACCGAGGCGACGCCGGCCCGCGACAAGACCGCGATCCCCAAGAATCCGGGCCGCCGCGAGCTCGGGATGAAGGCGACCCTCCTGTTCCCGGACCGGGACATCGTCGACCGTTTCTACGTGCCGCTGATCTACACGGCCTGCCGGACCTGCTACTCCGAGCTGGAACCGGATGAGATCTTCCGACGGGCCGTCGACGGTCGGATCGATCCCGCCAAGCAGCAGAAGCTGATCCAGGGCGTGATCGAGTCGGGTCACGGGTCGACCATCGAGCACATCGTGTTCACCTTCGGGATCAGCGGCGTGTCACGGACCCTGTCCCACCAGCTCGTGCGCCACCGGGCCGGGGTGGCGTTCGACCAGCAGAGCCAGCGCTACGTCACGTTCAAGGGCGCCTCGACGATGCTGCCGACGTCGCTGGCCGAGGCGGACCCCGCGCTCCGGGCACGCTACGAGGACCAGATCGAGGGCTCGCTCGAGCTGTACGGCGAGATGGTCGCGGCCGGGATCCCGGGCGAGGATGCCCGGTTCGTCTTCCCCAATGCGACCCGGACCAACCTGGTGATGACCACCAACCTGCGCGCCCTCATCCACATGAGCGGGTTGCGCCTGTGCACGATGGCCCAGTGGGAGATCCGGCGGCTGTTCCAGCTGATCCGCCACGAGATCTTCACGGTGTCGCCGTTCCTCGGCTCGTTCCTCGCCCCGAAGTGCGTCGCGCTGGGCTACTGCGACGAGATGGGCAACCGCGACGAGCACTGCCCGATCCGACCGCACAAGGACACCGTCCTCGGCGCCTGGGCCGACAAGGCGAAGGCCGCCCGCGAGGCCGGCCGCGAGCTGTCCGTCCGCTAGGGGCTCGGCCGGTCCCGTCTGGGGCCGGTCGCCGGATCAGCGCTCGGCGCCGAGCTCGGCGACGAACCGGCGCAGCACCCGCGCCAGCCGCGGACCGGCGACCAGGCCCGCCTCGAGGACCTCCTCGTGGCTGAGCGGCTGCCCGGAGTAGCCGGCCCCGAGGTTCGATACCAGCGACACCCCGCAGACCTCGAGCCCGGCCCACCGAGCGGCGATCGCCTCGAGCGCGGTCGACATGCCGACGGCGTCGGCGCCCATCGTCCGCAGCATCCGGACCTCGGCCGGGGTCTCGTAGGTCGGCCCGAGGAGAGCCGCGTAGACGCCTTCGCGGTGCTCGACGGCCTCGGCCGCGAACGCCGCGCGGAGTCGCTCGCGCAGGCGCGCGCTCCAGACGTCGGTCAGGTCGGTGAACCGGGGACCGATCTCGTCGGCGTTCGGTCCCAGCAACGGCGTCCGGCCGGTCAGGTTGAGATGGTCGCTGATGATCATCAGCGTCCCGGGCCCGAACGTCGGGTCGACCCCACCCGCGGCGTTGGTGAGCACGACGATCCGCGCTCCGAGCCGGCCCATCAGCAGGACCGGCTGGATGACCAGCCCGGGGTCGTTGCCCTCGTAGAGGTGGAGACGGCCCTGGAGCATCGCCACGGGGACCCCGTCGAGCCGGCCGAGAAGGAGGCGCCCCACGTGACCGGGCGCGGTCGCCGCCGGCCAGCCGGGCAGGTCCCCGAACGGGATCGCGACCGCGTCGACGAGGTCGTCGACCAGCCCGCCCAGGCCCGATCCGAGGACGATGCCGACCTCCGGGACGAGGTCGGTCCTGGCCCGGACGGCCGCCTCGAGGGACGCCAGACGAGCCGGCTGGTCGATCGGCGGGATCGGGCGGGAGGGGTCGGACTCGGCCATGTCGCTGAGTCTACGGCGGGCCCGCGGGGACGTGGCGGCCGCCGGGTCTTCGCCGCCCGGAGGGAGTACCGACACCGGGATGCCGGTCACTTCCCTCCGGGCGCCCACGTCGTGCGATGGTGAGACCGCACGACCCGGGACGCGAAGCGCCCGAAGCGACCGGTAGGAACGAGGCGCCGTTGATGCGATCTCCAGCACCCGGGTCCCTGACGGCCCCTTCGGGCACGACCTACGGTACGGGCGGGCCGGTGACCGGGTCAACGCGCTTGTCCACGAATCCGGACGCGCGATCGGTCCGGCTATCCACGGGTTTCGGTCGGCTGTGGACGGTCGGTGGACAAGCCGGACGACGCTGGGCCGCTATCCGCCCATCGCGAACATCTCGACCCGCGGGAGGTCGGCGGTCGCCTCCGACCGGAGCTCCGAGTAGCGGTCGGCCCGGACGGACCAGACGGCCCGGATCGCGTCGGTCAGCGCGGCGTCGGTGACCCCGCTCCGGGCCAGGTCCCGCAGGTCGGTGCCCTTGACCGCGAACAGGCAGGTGTAGAGCTGGCCGTCGGCCGAGATCCGCGCCCGAGTGCAGGCTCCGCAGAACGGCGCCGTCACCGACGCGATGACGCCGACCTCGCCGTCGCGGCCGGCGTACGCCCAGCGGTCGGCCACTTCGCCCGGATAGTTCGGTGCGATCGGCTCGAGCGGCATCTCGGCCGAGATCGCCGCCACGATCTCGCTTGCGGGCACGACCTCGTCGAGCCGCCAGCCGTTGGAATGCCCGACGTCCATGTACTCGATGAACCGCAGGATGTGGCCCTCGGACCGGGCCCAGCGGGCCATCGGCACGATCGAGGCTTCGTTGATCCCGCGCCGGACGACCATGTTCACCTTGATCGGTCCGAAGCCCGCCTCGCGCGCGGCCGCGATCCCGTCGAGGACCTTCGACACCGGATAGTCGACCCCGTTCATCGCCCGGAACGTGTCCTCGTCGAGCGAATCGAGGCTGACGGTGATCCGTCCGAGCCCGGCGTCCCGGAGCGCTCCGGCCAGCGACCGCAGAGCGGACCCATTCGTCGTCAGGGTGAGGTCGACCGGGCCGCCGTCGATCCGGCGCACGTCGGCGAGCATCGCGATGAGGTCCGGCAGGTCACGCCGGACGAGCGGCTCGCCGCCGGTGATCCGCAGCTTCTCGACACCCTCGGCCGCGAACAGCCGGGCCAGCCGGACGATCTCCTCGAAGGTCAGGACCTGGTCGCGCGGCAGGAAGGCGAAGTCCCGGCCGTAGACCTCGCGCGGCATGCAATAGGTGCAGCGGAAGTTGCATCGATCGGTGACCGAGATCCGCAGGTCGTGGAGGCGGCGCCCAAGGCGATCGAGGACCGGCTCGTCCAAGCTCGCGCCCGGACCCGCTTCCGACACCGTCATCCCGTCCATCCACGCATGGTACAGGCGACGTGGCGAGGGACCCGGCGACGGGCGAGTCGATCCGACCCCCGCGCGGTGACCGGCCGCACCGATCGCCGGTGACGGCCCGCACCGATGCCCCGGTGACGCTCGGCACCGACCCCAACGCCGGTACCACCGGGTCCGACCGCTGGTACCTCTAGCGCACTCCACCGGACCGCCTCCCGCCCATACGATGCGAACCAGCCCGGAGATCGGGTCCAGGGATCTCACCCGGAGGGGACCGAACGATATGGCAGCGACCGAATCTCGGACCGGCTTCCGGCTCCCGTGGAGCACGGAAGAGAAGGCGACCGGCCAGCGCGCGGATCCGCCGCAGGACGACCGCCCATCCGACACCGAGCGTTCCGACGCCTCCGCCGAGGCGCCGGTCGAGGCTGCGGTCGAGGCCGTCGTCGAACCGTCGACCGCCGAGCTGACCGAAACCGAGCCCGCCCAGGCCGATCCCGCACCAGAGCCTCCACCCACCGAAGCCGTCGTCACCGAGGAAGACTCCGTGCAGCCGACCGCAACGCCCGATGCTCCGTCCCGGTCGAGGGATGTCGCTCCGAAGAAGCCGACCAAGTTCCTGGCCGACCTGACCCGGGCGATGCAGGCGGCGGCCGAGTCGTCGCGCGCATCCACCCTCGAGCAGTTCCAGGCCGAGGCCAAGGCCCACGTCGAGCAGGTCCACGCCCGGTCGGCCGACGAAGCCGCCGAGCTGCGCAAGACCGCGGACGACGACATCGTCACGATCCGCGACTGGTCGAAGGCCGAGCTGGCCCGGATCCGCGAGGAGACCGAGAAGAAGATCAGCACCCGCAAGTCCGACCTCGACTACGAGCTCGAGGAGCACGCCGCCCGGATCGAGCGCGAGATCGAGCGGGTCCAGGCGCGGGTCGCCGGCTTCGAAGCCGAGATGGACAAGTTCTTCGAGCGACTGCTGACCGAGGACGACCCGGCCGAGTTCGCGGCGATGGCCGAGAACCTCCCGGAGCCCCCGCCGTTCGACTTCGACGCCGACGACGACCGCTACGCGCCGGCCGCCCACGCGGTCGAACCGACCGTGGCCGAGGCGACGACGAGCGAGCCGACGACGAGCGAGCCGACGACGACCGAGCCGGCCGCCGAGGCCGGGACGGCCGAGACCGGGCGGACGGCCGAGACCGTGGCGGCGACGGATCGAGGCTCCGGTCGCCGAAGTCACCCCTGACACCCTGATCGGGGCCGCCGACACCGTGACGATCGGCGACCTCCCGTCCGCCGAGAGCGACGACGTCCCGTACGCGGTCCAGGACGACCCGGCCGCGGTCGAGGCCGCGATGGCCGCGATCGAGGCCGCCTATCGGGCGGCCGACGACGGCGGGGCGGGAGCGCCCGACGCGGCGGCGACGCCCGACGCGGACGACCCGAGGCTCGCCGCGCTGGGTCTGACGCCCGATCTCGACGCGGCCGAGGCCGAGGCCGCGGCCGCTGCCGCGGACACCTCCGACGACGAGATCCCGACGATCGGTGACGACGCCCTCGCCGCCCGGCTCGCCGGCCTCGTTCCCGAGGGCAGCGCCGCGCCGACGCCGCGCGCCGCCGCTCCGAAGGCTGCCGCGACCAGCCAGGTCGTGGTGACCGGCCTGGTCAGCGTGGCCAGCATCGCCAGCTTCAAGCGGCACCTCGGTCGGATCTCCGGGGTCCAGTCGGTCGGCGTCTCGTCCGGGCCCGACGGGGAGTTCGTGTTCAAGGTCGCGCACGGGGCGGATGTCGTCCTGGCCGATGCGATCCCCAGCCTGCCGGGCTTCGAGGCCCGGGTGACGAGCACCGGCGACGGCGTGGTCAACGTCAGCGCACGCGACCCCGAGTCCGAGGGCTGATCCGGCCCGGCCGGATCGAACCGCACCGATGGCACGTCTGACCGTCGCGCTCGCCCTGCCCCCGGAGGAGCGGGACCCGGTCGCTCGAGAGCTCGGAGCCGCAGGCTACGAGGTCGTCCCCGTCTCATCGCCCGAGGAGTTCGCCGTCCTGCTCGACTCGCGGCGGGACTTCTCGCTGGCGGTCCTCGACGGCGAGAGCGACTTCGACCAGTCGCTCGAGTACTACTCGCTGCTCCACGACAACGGCCGGGACATCCCGGCCTTGATGGTCGTCTCGCCGCGCGCGCTCGAACGGCTGAGCGGGCCGGCGACGAAGGCCACGATCAACGACGAGTACTTCACCCGCCCGTACTCGGCCGACTCGCTCCGCTGGCGGGTCGAGGCGATGCTGATCCGCGCCCAGACCGTCGACGACGGCAAGGGCCCGGTCATCGTCGGCGGGCCCGGCGGCGACACCGGCGGCCTGAAGCGGGCGACGATCGTCGCCGTGTTCAACCCGAAGGGCGGCGTCGGCAAGACCACGATCTCGATGAACCTGGCGACCACGCTCCAGGTCCGACGCGACAAGAAGGTGCTGCTGGTCGACGCGGACACCGTCACCGGCCACATCGCCAGCTCGCTCGGGCTGGACCAGATCAAGACGGTCGACGACGCCTGGGAAGACGACATCGCCGACGGCAACGCGCCGCGGACGCTGGCCGAGCTGGCGACCCACCACGCCAACGGGCTCGAGGTCGCGGTCCTGACGACGCAGCCGCTCGACAACGGCAACCTCGACCCGACCCTGGTCGGCGATGCCCTGTCGTTCTCGCGCCGCGGCTACGACTTCATCATCGTCGACATGCACCCGTCGTACGGGCCGATCAACCGGGTCATCTTCGAGCGCGCCGATCGCATCCTGGTCCCGATCACGCCGGACGTCCCGGCGCTCAAGGCCGGGGTCCAGCTGACCAACCTCGCGGTCGAGCTCGGGATCCGGGACAAGCTGGCGATGGTCGTCAACCGGGCCAACGCCGGGGTGTCGGTCGCCGACATGGAACGGACCGTCGGGATGCCGGCCATGGCGCTGATCCGATCGGGCGGCCTGCTCTTCGTCAAGGCCGCCAACGAGGGCCATGCCGTGGTCGAGCTGTTCCCGCGCGAGAAGGTCACCGAGGACTTCGACGCGCTGGCCGATCGTCTGCTCGGCAGCGAGGCGGCGCCGGCGGAGCAGCCGGCCCAGGGCCGGACGAGGCTGGGCTTCCTCAACCGCACCAAGGAAGCGGCCCGAGCCTAGGGCCCGGGCAGCCGCTGGTGGGCCGAGCCGGTCCGCCGGTCGACCTGCTCGACTCCGCGCAGGTAGCGCCGGTTGACGAGGAACGTGTCGACCTCCGTCCCGCCGATCCGTTCGTCCCCGAGGTAGGCCACGGCGTCGACCACCGGGACGAACATCTCGGTCGCCCGGTCGAGCAGCCGCTCTGGCTCCGACCCCGGGAAGAGGTAGACCGTCCCGACGATCCGAAACGGCGGGACCTCCAGCGCGACGTCGTAGCTGATCTTGTGGACCCGGTAGGCCGCCTTCTCGTCCTCGCTCAAAGGCGGCAGGGTCGTCGCGCCGGCCAGGACCACGATCAGGTCGTACGGGTCGATGGTCTTCAACCCGGGGGCCGGGCTGAACGGCTCGGAGCCGTCGATCGGGGCCCACGAGACGTCGGTGATCGGGATCGACTCGCGCCGGTTGAGCACATCCGAGAGGCGACCCTGGAGTTGCATCGCCCCGACCAGCCGCCACTCCTCGGTCAGCCCGTCGAAGGCGATCCCCTGGGCGTGGACGACCGGGACGTCCGACGTCGAAGCCGGCTCGGCGGCGGCCGCCTCGGGCGCGGGCTTGCCCTTCTTGAGGAAGTCGAACGGCACGTCAGTCCTCTTCGGCCGAGCCGGACTTGTCCCGGATCACGTCGACCACGTTGGCGTCGGCCAGGGTGGTCGTGTCGCCGAGGACCCGGCCCTCCGCGATATCGCGCAGGAGCCGGCGCATGATCTTGCCCGACCTGGTCTTGGGCAGGTCGGGCGTGAACATCAGGTACTTCGGTCGGGCGATCGGGCCGATGACGTAGGCGACGTGCTCGCGGAGCTGGACGGCCAGGGCATCGGACGGCTCCTGGCCGGCGCGCAGGATGACGAACGCGAAGATCGCCTGGCCGGTGATGTCGTCGCTCTTGCCGACGACCGCGGCCTCGGCGACCGACTTGTGGTCGACCAGGGCGGACTCGATCTCGATCGTGCTGATCCGGTGACCGGCGACGTTCATGACGTCGTCGACCCGGCCGAGCAGCCAGAGGTAGCCGTCGGCGTCGCGCTTCGCTCCATCGCCGGCGAAGTACATGCCCGGGAAGCGGCTCCAGTAGGTCGAGCGGTAGCGGTCCGGATCGCCGTAGATGCCGCGCAGCATCGACGGCCACGGCCGCTTGAGGACGAGATAGCCGCCCCCGCCGAGCGGGACGCTGTCGCCCTTGGCGTCGACCACGTCGACCGCGATCCCCGGCATCGGGAACGTCGCCGATCCTGGCTTCGTCGTCGTCACGCCCGGCAGCGGGCTGATCAGGATGGCCCCGGTCTCGGTCTGCCACCAGGTGTCCACGATCGGCACCCGACCGCCGCCGATGTTCACGTGGTACCACAGCCAGGCCTCGGGATTGATCGGCTCGCCGACCGACCCGAGCACCCGGAGCGACGACAGGTCGTGCTTCGCCGGGTAGGTCTCGCCCTGCTTCATGAACGCGCGGATGGCGGTCGGGGCGCAGTACAGGATGGAGACCTTGTAGTCCTCGACGATCTGCCACCAGCGATCCCAGTCGGGCGTATCGGGGGCGCCCTCGTACATCACCCCGGTCGTGGCGTTGGCGAGCGGGCCGTAGACGATGTAGCTGTGGCCGGTCACCCAGCCGATGTCCGCGGCGCACCAGTAGACGTCGTCCGGCTTGACGTCGAACACGACCTCGTGGGTGAAGCTGGACTGGAGGAGGTAGCCGGCGCTGGTGTGGACGATGCCCTTGGGCTTGGCCGTCGTGCCCGAGGTGTAGAGCAGGTAGAGCATCTGTTCCGACTCGACCGGGACCGGCGGGCAGACGTCCGACTGCCGGGCGACGATGTCGTGCCACCAGTGATCGCGACCCTCGACCATGTGGATCCCGCCGCCGAGCCGGTCGACCACGATCGTCCCGGTGATCGACGGGGTGCTGGCGAGCGCCTCGTCGGCATGGTGCTTGAGCCCGACCGGTTTGCCCCGTCGCCAGCCGCCGTCGGCGGTGATCAGGACCTTGGCCTGGGCGTCGTTGATCCGATCGGACAGCGCCTCGGCCGAGAACCCGCCGAAGATCACCGTGTGGGCCGCGCCGAGCCGGGCGCAGGCGAGCATCGCGACGGGCAGCTCCGGGATCATCGGCATATAGATCGCGACCCGGTCGCCCTTCTGGACGCCGAGCTCGCGCAGGGCGTTGGCCGCCCGGCAGACCTCGCCCAGCAGGTCCCGGTAGGTCAGCGTCCGGGTGTCACCGGGCTCGCCGATCCAGTGATAGGCGACCTTGTCCCCGAGCCCGCGCTCCACGTGACGGTCGAGGCAGTTGTAGGACACGTTGAGCTCACCGCCGGTGAACCACTTGGCGAACGGCAGGTCCCATTCGAGCGTCGTCTCGAACGGGGTGAACCAGCTGATCCGTTCGTGGGCGCGCTTGGCCCAGAACGCCTCGAAGTCGGCCTCCGCCTCGGCGTACAGGTCGGCCGTCGCGTTCGCCTGGGCCGAGAACTCCGCCGACGGCGGGAATGTCCGGGCCTCGGCCAGCAGGTTCTCGATCTCCGGACGCGACGAAGGATCGACGCTCACGTGCCTACCTCCACGACCTGACCACGGGAGGCCATTCTACGCGGCCGAACGGCGGCCAACGACACGGCGCGCTCAGGCGTCGTGCTCCCCGGGCGCCTCGGCCGCGTCGCGGCCGCCCGACGGGACGGCACCCGGGTTCGGGTCGACCGGGGCGCCCGGCTCGACCCGGTCGCGCTCGACGACCACCCGGCCGCGGACGGGGAGGTCGATGCCGTTGGCCTGGAAGGCGGTCAGCAGGCGTTGGCGCAGCTCGCTGGGGGCTGCCCACCGATCGGCCGCCTTGACCTTGCCGGCGACCCGGATCGTGACCCCGAGGTCGCTCACGGCGGGGACCCGGAGGAGGGTCGGCACTTCGAGCAGGCGCGAGCTCCAGGCCGGGTCGGCGGCCATCGCCTGGCCGACCTCGTTGACGACCCGGGTGACCGCGTCCAGGTCCGCCCCGAAGGCGACGGTGATGTCGACCTGCATCCGGGCGTAGACCCGGGTGAGGTTCGAGGCGATCCTGATCAGTCCGTTCGACACGCTGTGGACGGTGCCGGTCGAGTCCCGCAGGATCGTCCGCCGCAGGCCCACCTCCTCGACCTCGCCCTCGACCCCGCCGACCTGGACCCAGTCGCCCTTGTAGAACGGCCCCTCGAACACGATGAGGATGCCCATCAGGTAGTCGAGGACGATGCTCTGGCCGGCCAGGGTCAGGGCGGCCAGGAGGAAGCCCAGCCCGGCGATGACCGGGAGGAGGTCGAACCAGGTCAGCAGGATGAGGATCGTGACCAGGATGACCGTGAACCGGAGCACGGTCGAGAACAGGTCCTCGAGCGTGGTGACGCGCTTGGCGACCTCGTCCGCGGTCAGCTCGGCATCGTCGGTCTCGGGGCCGCGACGCCGGAGGAACCCGACGAGGGCCCGGTGGACGATCGGGCGGGTGACCCGGAAGACGATGAAGGCCACGACGAGCAGGACGAGCACGCTCAGCCCGTCGCGCTGGACGGCGTCCGTGAGCTGGCTCAGGTCGGGCGTGGTCACGCTCGCTAGCCTAGCCGGTCCGGAGCACGCTCAAAGCTCGGAACGCGGCGTGTCCGTGCATCAGATCGACCGCGACGCCCGGTCGGGCGGACGCCACCCCGACGGACACGGCCCCGGTCAGGCAGCGGCACCGCCCAGACGGACCGAGATCGCTGCCGCCGCCTCGCGGACCTGCGTCGCCAGCTCGGGGATGCGGCGCGGGGTCAGCCGGAACGCCGGCCCCCAGATGTCGACCGCGGCGATGACCGCCCCCCGGGCGTCGTGGACCGGCGCGGCGACCGCGTTGAGCCCGGCCTCGTATTCGCCGATGGCGGTCGCATAGCCGCGGCGGCGGATCCGCGACAGCTCCTCGAGCAGGGGTTCGAGCTCGGTGATCGTCCGGTCCGTGTGGGCGACGAGTCCGTGCCGGACGATGCGCAGGACCTCGCGCTCGGCCAGGGCGGCCATCAGGACCTTGCCCGACGCCACGCAGTGGAGCGGGACCGATCGGCCGGTCCAGTCGCCGACCGCGATGAGGTTCGGTCCGTCCGCCTGGGCGACGGTCAGGAGCTGCTCACCGTCGAGCACGCCCAGGCCGGTCGTCTCGCGGGTGAGGCGGGCCAGGCGCTCGAGCTCGGGCATCGCGATCCCGCGCAGGTCGAGCGTGCGTTCGGCCCGTTCGGCCAGCCGGATGACGACCAGGCCGAGCCGGTACTTGCCGGTCTCGTCGTCCTGTTCCACGAGGCCGCGACGCTGGAGGGTCGCGAGCAGCCGCGACGCGGTCGACTTGTGCAGGCCGAGCCGACGCGCCAGCTCGGTCACGCCGGCTTCGCCCTGGCTGTCGCCGAGCGCGAGCAGGAGAGCGGCCGCGCGGTCGACCGAGCGGACCGCGTTGCCGTCGAGTGCCATCGCCATGGTCGTCTCCGTGGTCATCCGCGTTGCGATCAGCCGGCGCTGGGGGCCGACATGCCGCCATGCGGCGTCGGCGGTGGGGCGGCATGGGCCCGATCATCGAGGGCCGCGTCGAGCGAGTCCGAGAAGATCGTCACGATCCGGTCGACGTAGTCGCCGTCGCCGGCGTGGGCCTCGCACAGGAACCACGGCTCGCGCGAATCCGGCTCGGGCATCGCTCCTCGGGCGTGCATCCCGAGGGCGATCGCGTCGTACAGCTCATGGTCGGTGGTGGCCCAGTCGCGGTACTCGCGGGCCTCCTCGTCACGGAACATGATCCCGAACATCGACGGATGTCCGGTGAAGTGGTACGGCAGTCCCTTGGGGTTGAGCACCTCGCGGAGCCCGGCCTGGATGAGCCGGCCGGTCGCGTGGATCGTCTCGAGGGCGTCCGTCTCCTTGAGGATCGTCAGCGTCTTGACCGCGGCCGCGGCCGCGATCCGATTCCCCGCGTACGTGCCGCCGTGGCTGACCTTGTCGGGCAGGACGCTCATCACCTCGGCGCGACCGCCGAACGCCGCGGCCGGGTAGCCGTTGCCCATCGCTTTGGCGAACGTCGCGAGGTCCGGCGTGATCCCGAAGTACTCGGCGGCGCCGCCCTTCGCGAAGCGGAACCCGGTCTTGACCTCGTCGAAGATCAGGAGGATCCCGAACTCCTGGGTCAGCGCCCGCATCGCCTGGTGGAACCCGGGCATGGGCATGATCCCCTGGGCGTTGCCGAGGACCGGCTCGACGATGATCGCGGCGATCTCGTGGCCCTGGCGCTCGAACAGCTGGCGGAGGAACTCGAGGTTGTTGTAGCGCGCCGGGATGATCGTCTCGGCGACCGCGCCCGGGATCCCGCGGCCCCAGGCCAGGGCGACCGGGGCTTCGGCGTCGCCAAGCTCGGACATGTCGTCGGGACCGACGCTGATCAGCGCGTAGTCGTGGACCCCGTGGTACTGGCCCTCGAACTTCACGATCTTCTCGCGGCCGGTGTACGCCCGGGCGATGCGCATCGCGTGCATCGTCGCCTCGGTCCCGGACACGGTCATGCGGGCCTGGTCCACCCAGCCGGTGAGCTCGCACAGGAGCTCCATCGCCTGGACCTCGTCCTCGCTCGTCAGCGAGAAGCTGACGCCGCGCCGCATCCGCTCGTTGACGAAGTCGTCGACCCGCTCGTCACCGTGGCCGAGGATGACCGGTCCATAGCCCATCCGCAGGTCGATGAACTCGTTGCCGTCGATATCCCAGACCGTGCCGCCCTTGCCCCGATCGACGTAGATCGTGCTCTCGCCCCAGGCCCGGAAGTTCGAATCCGTGCCGCCGGGCATCACCTTGAGCGCGCGCCGATACATCTCGAGCTGGCGCGACCGATCCAGGTCGGGGACGGCGTTGGCGGCGGGTTCGGTGGTCATGATCGCTCCGCTGGACCGACCGGCCGCGTGCGCTGCGGCCGGGTTCGGGTGGCTGGGGCAGGCGACCGGTCGGTGGGACGCCTGGCGCAACGGTTGCGCGCTACGGGACGGGCCGGGCGCCATCTTGGCATAGGCCGTTTCGCGGCGTCAATTCGATATCCGTGCCTGATCGCACCAGGAACGACGAAATCCGTCGGCCCGAAGGCACCACCCCCGTGCATCCGCATGATCCGGAGGCGAGGCCGGCGCTGAGCCTCAGCCCGCGGCGGTCCGGATCGTCGCCGCGACCTTGGGGTGGCCGGCTCGCTCGGCCAGGTCGGCGGCCGTCAGGATGTCCTGGTCGTAGGCTCGGGGATCCGCCCCCTGGGCGAGGAGCAGCGCGACGGTCGCGGCAAGCCCGTTCTGAGCCGCGCCCATGAGCGGGGTGTACCCGCCGTCCTGGGCCGCGTTCACGTCCGCGCCCGCGTCGACGAGCAGCGCGGCGAGGGCCTCGTGACCGCCGGCGACGGCGCTGTGGAGCGGCCGGACGTGGAGGCCGCCGGTCGCCCAGGCGTTCGGGTCGGCGCCGCGGGCCAGGAGCAGCCGGGCGACCTCGAGCCGCCCGAAGAAGGCCGCCAGGTGGAGGGCGGTGAAGCCGTCGGCGGATCGTTCGTCGACCGGCGCGGTCGACCCCTCGTCGGCATCCGGCGACCGGCGGTCGCGGCGGCCGACGGTCTCGCGCTCGATCTCGGCTTCGCGCTCGGCCTCGTCGAGCTCGGCCGCGACGCCGTCGACATCGCCGACGATCGCCGCCTCGAACCGGTCGAGGTCCGGGTCCGTCGCCCGGATCCGCTCGACGATCGGCCACTGCCCGTGGTACGCGGCGACGGTCAGGGCCGACTGGCCCGCCGCGTCGCTCGCCGCCGCGAGGGCCGGCTGCGCCGTGAGCAGCCGGTCGACGGTGGCGAGGTCGCCCGTTCGGATGGCGTCGAAGAACGCAGCCTGGTCCATCGGTCCGCCCGATCCGTGGCGCGCTAGGCCGGGGTGGCGACCCAGTTGGGCAGCTCGCGACTGAGCGTGGCGAGCGGCAGGGACCCGTGGCCGAGGACCGCATCGTGGAAGGCGCGGAGATCGAAGTCGGCGCCGTCGCGTGCGGCGATCTGGGCACGGAGGCGCTCGATCTCGCGCTGGCCGAGCTTGTAGGTCAGCGCCTGTCCGGGCCAGCAGATGTAGCGGTCCGTCTCGATCACCGAATCGGTCGGCGTCAGGCCGGCGTTCAGCAGCGTGTCGATCGAGCGCTGGCGCGGCCAGTGCAGCCCGTGGAGCCCGCTGTCGACGACGAGGCGGGCGGCCCGCCAGGCCTGCCCATCGAGCATCCCGAACCGCTCAGCTTCGCTCCGGTAGAGGCCCATCTCGTCGGCGAGCCGTTCCGAGTACAGACCCCAGCCCTCGACGTAGGCGCCGCCGACGAGCCGCGAGCCGAGGCGGCGGAACGTCGTCAAGTTCTCGTTCTCCATCTCGAGCGCGATCTGGAAGTGATGGCCGGGCACCGCCTCGTGATAGGTCGTCGAGGCGAGCTTGGTGTAGACCCGCGACGGGAGGTCGTAGGTGTTGGCGTAGTAGATCCCCGGGCGCGAGCCGTCGGTGGTCGGCGGGATGTAATAGGCGAACGGGCTGTCCTTCTCCTTGAACTCCTCGACCGCCTTGACGTCGAGACCCGCCCGGGGCAGCCGGCCGAAGTAGCTCGGGGCGAGCGCCAGCGCCCGGTCGATGTCCTCGCGGGCGCGCCCCAGCAGCATCTCGGCCGTGTCGGGGATGTTGTCCGCCTGGGCGGCGAGCGAGGCTCGGTAGGCGGCCGTGTCGTCGCCGAACCCCTCGGCGCGGGCGATCGTCCGGCGCTCCGCCTCGATCGACTCGAGCTCCTCGAGGCCGATCCGGTGGACCTCCTGTGGGTCGATGTCGAGCGTCGTCCAGGACCGGATCTGGGTCCGGTACAGGGCGTCCCCGTTCGGCGCCGACCACAGACCCGGCTCCTCCCGGCTGGCCGCGAGGTAGCCGTCCTGGAGGGCGGCGAGGAAGGCCCGCTCAGCCGGGATGACCACGTCGCGGACGATGTCGGCGACCCGGGCGCGGTCCGCCTCCGAGGCGACCCGCGCGCCGGTGGTGATGATCGACTCCTCGGCCGGGATCAGCGTCAGCCGCTCGAGCTGGGCGATCGTCCGCTCGGTGACGATCCGGGGCGCGGTCAGACCCGACGCGATGCCCTCGCGCAGGAGCTCGCGGTTGGCCGCCATGTAGCCCTCGTAGCCGCGCAGGCGGGCCTCGAGCCGCTCGAACCGCTCGGGCGTGTCGGCCGGCTGGAACATCACGACCTGCGGGAGGAGGGTCTGCGGGCCGGCCATCTGGTCGACCATCTTGAGCAGGTCGGTCCGCTGGTCGTCCTGGACGATCCCGAGCTCGCACACGACCCGGATCATGTCGAGGGTGATCCGGTCCTCGAGCGACTGGGCGTCGAGGTCGATCGTGTCGGCCTCGGCCAGGGTCGTCTCCATCAACCGGCGCCGGCGCGCCCGTCCCTCGGGGCTCGGGTCCTCGAGCCGGTCGTCGTAGCGATCGTCGCCGTACATCGTCGCGGTCGTCGGCTCCTCGGCCAGGATCGCCTCCCAGAAGCGATCGGCGAGGAGGTTGACGGGCGAACCCGGATCGAGCTGGGACACCGAGGAGCCTCCTGTCGGATACGTCGGAGTAGGTCCGCCGGTCGGATCGGGCACGGTCACGGGCAGCCGAAGCCGCCCCACCTGGTTTCGCCAGAGTACACCGCGGGGCTCAACCCCCGAACAGCGGCATCTGCTCGCCGGCCCGATGCTCGATCGCCGGATCGATGCCCAGGTACGGCTCGAGATCGGCCAGCGTCAGCGTCTCGTGACCGGCGAAGGCGCGCAGGTGGTTCGCCTTGAGGATGTGCCAGTTGCCGTCCTCGAGCGCGGTCCGCAGCAGCGGCGACCGCTCGAGCTTGTAGCGGAGCAGCTCCGTCCGCTCGGGCACGACGACGAGGAACCGGACGATGTCCTCGGCCGGTGGGATGAGGGCCGCCCGGCGCAGGAGCGGCTCGCCGAGCATCGCCGTCCACTCCACCTCGAACAGGAAGCTGGCTCGTCCCCGGACCTGCCAGACGACGTCGATCTCGTCGACCGACTCCGGTCGCGCCCGGCCGACCCGCGGCGGTCCCTGGCGACGCTCGCTGTCGTCCAGCCAGTCGGCCAGGTAGTGCCCACGCACGCGCCGGACCTGCTCGCGCGTCGCGATCCAGGCGCGCATCCCGAGCCGATGGCCGACGTCGACCAGGTCGGCCACGATCTCGCTGTGCTCGTGGGAGCGACGGAGCAGGTCGTCCGAGGTGACGATCCGGTCGGGCGTGCTGGCCATGCTCCGATAGCTCTCGAGGCAGGCGGCGACCAGCGCCTCGTCCGGCAGGTCGTGCCCGGTGAAGAGCGCGGCGATCCGCTCGTTGAACGCCGATTTCGGACAGCTTCCCGGCGGTCGACAAGAGACTGTAGACGGCCCACTCGACACGATCCGCGAGGGGCAGCGCCGCAGCGGCGATGTCGACCGGATCGGACAGCCACCAGCGGCCGGGCTCGATCTCGTGGAGGCGACGATGGCTCGGCCGCCCGAGCTCGTCGCGGATGATCGTCAGGAGGCGTTCGACCTGGTCCCCTGCCGCGGCCGCGGCAGGCTCTCGGATCGGCTTGGCGGACGAGCCGACCCTCGGCGCCGAAGACTGGCGGCCGTCGGCGGCCAGACCGCCATCCGCGGCCTCGTCCGGGTCGCCGCCCGTGGCCGGCGGCCCGTCCCCGGACGGGCCGCCGAGCGGACGATCGGGGTCAGGCTCGGGCGACCGGTCGCTGCTCGGCCAGGCCTCGACCTGATCCGCGACCTCCGGTCCGTCGTCGGCACCGTCGTCCGGGCCGCCGCGGCGGGTCACCAGCCGGCGGAGCTGGCCGGCCCGGTCGAGTCCGACCAGGATCTCGCCGAGGAGCCGTTCGTAGCGCGCCGGCTCGCCGCGTGCCTGGAGGATCTCCACGGTCGTATCGGTCACGGTCCGGGCGACGTCGGCCTCCGAGGAGCGGGTCCGGTCGAACCGCTCCGGCGGGGCGAACAGCCCGCGTCCCGGGACGGCATCCGGGTCGCCGGCGCCGCCGGGCACGTGGGGCAGGGTGACGTTCGCGCGGGTCCGCGGGCCGACCGGCACCGACGCGCCGGGCGGGACGAACTCGACCGTGCCGCCGATCTCCTCGCCCGGCTCGGCCAGCCTTGCCGCGACGAGCCGATACCCCGCGGCGACCCCGCCGAGCGCGGCTGCCACGAGCCCCTCCGGGCCGCCCGGTTCGAGGATGAGCACGGCTCGCCCGTCGCGCGCGAGGAGAGGTGCGACCGCATCGAACGCCCGGCGGATCGCCGTCGACTGCCAGCCCCACGGTGCGCGCCCCGATCCGCCGAAGACCGCCTCGAGCGGAAGGAGCGAGGCCGCGTCGCGACCGAGGACCCAGCCGGTGGCGAAGTAGGCGTACGACAGCCGCTCGACGTTCGGGCGTTGGGGCGGCTGGCCGAGCACGAGCCGGACGCGAGGTCGATCGGCCAGGCCGGCCAGCGCGTCCGCCTCGCCCTCGAGGGCACGGAACGACGACGGCGTCCCGAGTCGGACCACGACGTTGGCCATGCCCTCGCTGAGGCTCTGGATGTCCTCGCCGAAGCGGGCGGTCATCAGTCCCTGGGGCGATCCCTCGAGGCGCTGGACGAAGCCGCGGACGATCCGGAACCCGTCCTCGAACGCGAGCCAGGGGTTGCGCTCGCGCCACTGACCGCCGGCCGGCAGGCGGATCCGGCCGCCACTGATTCGGAGGTTCGCGATCCGGCCGGGATAGCCGTTCAGGCGCGAGGCGGGCAGGAGTGCGTGGAGCAGCGCCAGCCGCATCGCGGCCTCGACCGGCGCCGAGCGGAGGTCGCCCTCGATCCGCTCGAGGATCGCCTGCAGTCCGACGAGCTGACGCGGCGTATGGAGGTCGAGGAGCTGCTCGACCAGGGCGTCGTCGCCGTCGACGGTCGGGAAGCGGTCCCGGATCGTCCGCCAGGCGGCCCCGCGGGGGTCGGTCGCGTCGATCCGGGCCAGGTCGGCGTCGTCGATCGAGCCGTGACGCTGGTCGCCGCCGCCGACCTGGTCGCGGCAGGCGGCACATCGATAGTGCTTGTGGACGGGACGGGGAGCGGCGTCCGGGACCGTCTCCCAGACGATCTCGTCGAGGACCACGCTGCGACCGCAGGTCACGCACCGGCTGGCGTACTTCTCGCCGAGCCAGACCTTGAGGGCGGACTGCTCGCGCGGGGCGGCGGCGATCGCCTGGAACGCGGCGTCGAGGTGGCGCACGTCCGGCGGCCGCAGGACGACCTCGGCCAGCAGCCGGGTGAGCGGGCTGGTCTCGAGCGATGCCGCGCGCCGCTGCCGATCCACGGCTGCCCGGGCGATCCAGCCGCCGCGTCCATGCAGGTCGACGACCACGTCGCCGAGGCTGGAGTGCGCCTCGATCCTGGACGACACCAGCTCCGGCGGAGGTGGCGGGGCCAATCGGCTGAACGCGGGGAGCGAGAACCCAGGGTCGCTCCGGATCGGAAGCTCACGGGCCGCCATGGGCCGCATCCTGCCACAGACGGGACGTTCCGGCGAGTGAACGAGATGCCGCGACCGGACGTACCCTTGGGCGACCTGTTCGACCCGGACCGGAGCCCGACGTGACCGACGCCGAACGCACGCCCACCCCCAGCATCCCCTCTCCCACCGCCGCCGGACCGATCGCGCCCTCGACGGCGGCCGACGCCGCCCGAGCGTTCCAGGCGCTGAGGGACGCGGTCGCGGTCGCCGTCGTCGGCGCCGATGAGCCGCTCCGGCTCCTGGCGATCGCGCTGCTGGCCGACGGTCACGCCCTCATCGAGGACGTCCCCGGGGTCGGCAAGACCCTCCTCGCCCGCGCCTTCTCGCGCGCGCTCGGCCTCGGGTTCGGGCGCGTCCAGGGCACGCCCGACCTGCTCCCCAGCGACGTGACCGGCGCGAGCATCCTCGACGGATCGCCGATGACCGGGATGAGCCTCCGCTTCGTCGAGGGCCCGGTCTTCACCAACGTCCTGCTCGTCGATGAGATCAATCGGGCGACCCCGCGGACGCAATCCGCGCTGCTCGAGGCGATGCAGGAGCGCCAGGTCTCGGTCGAGGGGGTGACCCGGGCGCTGCCCGATCCGTTCCTCGTCCTGGCGACCCAGAACCCGATCGAATACGAGGGCACCTTCGCCCTGCCCGAGGCACAGCTCGACCGGTTCATGCTCCGGCTCCGGCTCGGTTACCCGGGCGCCGCCGCCGAGCGGAGGATCGCCGGCCGTTACTCCGTCGCGGTCGAGCCCCTGGTCGACGTCCCGATGGTGTTGCCGTCGGATCGCATCGCCGGGCTGCGCGAAGGCGCCCGCCTGGTGCGCGTGGCCGATGAGCTGACCGACTACCTCGTGGCGATCGTCTCCAGGACGCGCGACCGGCCTGAGATCGAGCTCGGCGGGAGCCCCCGGGCGAGCGTCGCGCTGTTCCGGGCGGCGCAGGCGGCGGCGTTCCTCGCCGGCCGGGACTTCGTGCTCCCCGACGACATCCGGGACATCGCCCCGGCCGTGCTCGGACACCGACTCCGGGTCGACCTCGACAGCTCGCTCCATGGCGCGACCGCCGAGCGGGTCCTGGCCGACGTGATCGCCGGCGTCCCGGTCCCGGTCGACGACGCGCGCGACCGGGCGGGATGAGCTTCCGGACCGGCCGCGGGCTGGCCGGGGACGAGACCACCTCCGGCGGCGAGGAGTCGCTCGAACCCGAGGACGACCCCAGCCTGACGGCGGTCGTCGCCTCGACCGAGCTCGACCTCCGCCCGACCCTCGGCGTGATCCTGGTGGTCGTCGGGGGCCTGCTCGGGGTCGCCGTCCTGGTCGTGTTCGGGATCGTCGTCCTCGTCCTCGCCTGGCTCCGGTCCATCTGGGCGCGACGTGCCCTGCGACGGCTCAGGATCGAGCGCCGGTTCGAGCCCGACCGGATCATCTGCGGCGACACCGCCCATCTCGTCGTGACGGCCTGGAACCGGAAGCTGATGCCCCTGCCATGGATCAGGATGGAGGAGCCGCTGCCGTGGGAGCTGCGCGCCGGGGACGACCCGGTCGGGGCGGGCTGGAAGGTCGCCAGCCGGAACATCGTCAACGGCTGGACGCTCGGTCCGCGCGAACGGGTGACCCGGGAGATCGACCTCATCGCGGAGCGGCGCGGCGTTTACCGGTTCGGCACGCTGTCCCTGTCGGCCGGCGACCTGCTCGGGGAGGAGGTCGCCCAGGAAGACCGGCATCTCCCGGCGCTGCTCGTCGTCCGTCCCCGGACGCTCCCGATGCGCCGCCCCGATGCCACCCGGGATCGGCCCGGCGTCCTGCGGGCGCGACGGAGCCTCATCGAGGATGCCAGCCGGTTCGCCGGCGTCCGCCCGTACACGCCCGGGGATCCGGTCCGCCACCTACACCGGCGGGCGACCGCCCGGCTGGGCGTCCCGGTGGTCAAGCGCTTCGACCCCTCGCACGATCGGGATGTCGTGATCGCCCTCGACATCCAGACCACCGACGAGGCATGGGCGGGACGGCACGATGACGACCTCGCCGAGACGCTCTGCATCGTCGCCGCGTCGCTCGCCCGGGCGTTCGAGGCCGAGGGCGCCGCCTGCGGTCTCGCCGTCGCCGCCTACACCGGATCGACCCAGCGCCTGGCGTTCCTCGCCCCGAGCGCGGCCGAGCGTCAGTCCGGCCGGGTCGGCGACCTTCTGGCTCGGATCAGTCCATATCCCTCGGCGCCGTTCGAGCATCTCCTCGGGCGGCTCGTCCGGATGGTCCGGCCGGGGACGCTGGTCGTGATCGTGTCGAGCCGGGACCCGGCCGCGTTCCTGCCCCTCGCCCGACGCCTCGTCCGGAGCGGCTTCGGCGTCGTCCACCTGGCCGCGGGCGCCGACGGTCCGGCGCACGCGCAGCGCTCGCGGGTGACCGGGTTGACCGCACGCTCGGTCCGACTCGACGGTGACTGGCGGACCGCGAGGACGGTCGATGTCGCGAGCTAGCCGGCTCGCCTACCCCGTCGCGGTCGGACTGGCCGAGGGCGGCTGGGTCACCGTCCTGTACCTCCTCGTCGACGCCCTGGCGCGGGTCCCGGCATCGCTCGGATGGGTCGTGTTCGCCGTCGTCGCCGGCGGGACGTGCCTGTCGGCGGATCGGATCGACCGACTCGCGGCGTCGCGGGTGATCGTGATCGTCGGGCTGCTCGCGGGCGGCGCGATCGTTGGGGTGATCCTGGCGGGCGCGGTCGCCCTGGGAAGCGGCTCCGGGGCGGGGATCGGAATCGAGGCGGATCCAGGGTCGCTGCTGCTCGGTCTGGCCGCGCTCCGCGGGTTCGTCCGGGCCGGCGCGATGCGCGACCCGGACGAGGCCTCGCGGCCGTTCTTCGTCGGCCTGCTCGGCCTGGCGGCGATGTGGGTCGTCGGGGGCGTCCTCGCCGAGCCGATGCGCGCGGCGTTCCGCGATACGGCGGTCGTGCCGACCATCGCCTTCCTGATCGGCGGGATCGCGGCCACCGGGCTGGCACGGTCCGCGGTCGCGGCCTCCGGGGCCGGCTTCGATCCCCCGTCGAACCGCTCGTGGCTGGTCGCGCTCGGCGGCCTCGCCCTGGCGATCGGGATCGCGGCGCTCCCGGTCGGGATGGCGGCCGAACGGGCGATGGCGGCGATCATCGCCTGGCCGCTCTCGCTGCCCCTGCTGATCGTCGCGGTGATCGTCGCTCGGGTGCTCGTGCCGTCGCGCGGGAACATGCTGAGTCGCGCGGGCCGGTACTCCCTCGCGCCGATCATCGCCCTGGGTGTCCTGGCCCTGGCGGCGATCGTGCTCCCACCGGCCAAGCCGATCACCGGCGGCGACGCCGCGTCGGCGCCCGGCGGGTTGACGGCGGAGCCGACCACCCCGGTCGTCGACATCCTCCTGGCGCTCCTCGCGGTCGCCCTCGTCGCCGCTGTCCTGCTCTACCTGGCCAGAGCCTGGCGGACCAACGCCGACGCCGCCGAACGGCAGCGCGACGGCGACCTCCGCAGCCGCGCTCGCGACACGTCGGAGACCGACGACGAGGACGGCTGGGGGCTCGGCCGTCGACTGCGCGCGCTGACCCATCGGGGACGCCCGACCGACGCGGTCGCCGCCTATCTCGCGACGCTCCGGGCGCTCGATCCCATCGAGGGCCTGGGGCGCGAGCCGGGCGAGACGCCGGCCGGCCACGCTCGCCGCCTGCACGAGGCCGGTGCCGGCACGCTCGAGCTCGACCTGCTGGCCGCCGACTTCGAGCTCGCGCGCTGGGGCGGTCGCACCATCAGCCGGGCCGAGCACCGCCGTGCGATCGGACGCTGGGAGCGACTTCGCGCCCGGCTCGCGCAGGGTTCGCTCGAGGGGTAGCCTGTCGCGATGGACGATCCGCTCGTCGAGCTCACGCCGGGGCCGGCGGTCCCCGTCGCGCCGGTCCTGTACCGCTCACGCGAGGCCCTCACCAGCGCCTGGACCGTCCTCGCCCCGGTGCCCGATCGGGTCCTCGAGCTGGCCTGGCCCTGGCGGGTCGGCGACGAGCTCGACGCCGATATCCGCTACGGCCTCTACCGGATCCATGAACGGCTCGAGGAGGCCGTGGCCGGGATCGTCGGGGGCCGCCTGGCCGCCGGCGAGGGACCCGAGGTCGGCCCGGCGGTCCCGATCCTGGCGGCGGCGACGGCGGCGCGCTGGGAGCTCCGGTCGGCGGTCGCGACCCTCGGCCAGGCCGATCTGGACCGCGACCCCGGCGGCGGTGAGTGGACCGTCCGCCGGACGCTCGGGCACATCGTCAGCAGCCAGCGCGGCTACGGCTGGTACAACGCCTGGTGGCTTGCCCACGGCCACGCCCCCGGGCCGCTCCCGGCACGGGCCGGCGACGACCGGTTGCCGGAGCTCCCCGACGAGGAGATCGAGGGCGTCGGGACGCGGGCCGAGATCATGGCCCGGTTCGATGCGCTGGTCGATCAGGGGGCCGAGCGGTTCGCGTCGATCGATGCCGCGGCGTTGACCATCCCGGCACGCTGGTCCGGGCTGCGGGTCGATCTCGGGTTCCGGATCGGGCGGCTCGGCTCGCACATCCGCGAGCACACGATCCAGGTCGACAAGACCGTCGCCATGCTCGGCCGGCCGACCACCGAGGTGGAGCGGCTCATCCGGCTGATCGGGGCGTCCTACGGGCGACTCGAGGCACTCGTCTTCGCGCGCTCGGCCGAGACGCTCGCCGCGCCGTTCGCGGACGGCGCGAGCGCGACCTCGATCCTCGATGCCTGCGCCGTGGACGTGCGCGACCTGGGGGCGTCGATCGCGGGCGCCGCGCGGCGAGCCGACCCGAGCGGGTCGGACTGGGAAGCCCAGCTGACGGGCTGGTGACGGGGCAGGACCGAGGGGCTGAGGTCCGCGCGGCCGGCGCGGCGCCGGCGAACGCGGTCCGGGGCTACGGCTCGTCGAGCTCGTCGGGCTCCTCGACGAAGGCCTCGTCGGTCGTGACGTCGGCGGGCAGGACGCGGTCGAGATCCTCGATCTCCTCGTCCTCCTCGTCGTCCTCGAGATCCTCCTCGAGGTCCATCTCCTCGCGGACGAGGGTGCCCTTCGTATAGGGCCGCAGGTCGGTCGACTTGGCGGCCGTCGGGAAGCTGACCTTCCCGTAGTTGCGCGGGTCCTGGTAGATCTCGCGGATGATGATCCGGACGTCCTTGTCCCCGAGCGACGTCACCCCGGCGAAGTACTTGTTGCCGTCCGCGATGAGCTTGAGCAGGCGCGCCGCGACCCGCGGCTCGACCACGCCGATCCGCATCCCGTTGCTGATCGCGATCAGCCGGTTGCCCTCGGGCGTGAGCTCGACCGCGTCGCCCGGGTTGACCTGGGCCAGCTTGCGCGGGTCCGGCAGGTCGGTCAGGAAGGCGAACCCCGTCTTGCCGGTCTCCTCGACGAAGATCGAGACGGGGGCCTTGCTGCCCTCCTGAGCCGGGACGGTCTTCTCGCCGGCGTCGACGAGCAGGACACGCAGCCGGTCGATGTTCCGCTCGGCGATCCGGTTGGTCGGGTCCAGCGCGAGCGCGGTCTGGTAGTGCTCCCGGGCGAGGGCCAGCTCGCCGAGCTCCCAGTGCGCCTTCGCGAGGCGGTTCTCCGCCTCGGCATCGGGCCCCATCTCGAGGATCTTGCGGTTCGTCTCGGCCGCTTCCGACCACTCGGCGGCGGACGCATGGGCGATCGCCTGGTCGACGAGACCGCGCTTGAGACGGACCGAGCTCGCGGCGGTGGCGGCCTGATCGTTGAGATCCTGGAAGGTCACGGGCGGGATCGTCCTTTCACGGCGCCGCGGGGGGCGCGATCGGTGCCAAGGGGTGGCGGCGGGAGCGGTGCCGATCGTCGGCGACGAGCGGTACGCGCGCGGACACGGCGCCACGGCCGGGGGCAATGGTTTGTAGCACCATCCCGGCGTCCCGTCAACGCGAGGGGTCCGCCGCGAACGTCGGGTCAGTCCCGAAGGGCGAGGTTCCACCCGACGACCGCGACCCCGAGGATCACGAGCAGGGCGATCTGCCAGATCCAGCGCGGGTCCCGGCGCTGGGTCGGCGGGGCGCCGTGGACGCCGTCCCAGACGAAGAAGACGAGTGCCAGCAGCGCCGGAGCCAGCAGCCGGGGCAGGGCGACCGCCCGGACGGCTGCCGCCGCGATGGCGACCACGGCGGCGTAGGTGGCGGCCGACCAGAGTGCGTCCCGGAGCGACCGCTCGCGCAGGACCGAGACCCGGAAGCCGAGCAGGCCGGCGACCAGGGCGTCGGCCAGGGCGAGCAGGAGCAGGGCCTGCTCGTCGAGCGGCTCGGGGGCCGGCGAGGCCGCCGTCGGCGGGGGCTCGACGAGGCCTCCCTGGATGAACGTCGCGATCCCGACGAACGCCAGGAAGGCGATGACGATGGCGTAGCCGAGCGCGGTCGTCCGGTCGTCGGCGTCCACATCGCCCTCCCGGAGGGCGAGCCGTCCCTCGAACGCGA
Source organism: uncultured Chloroflexia bacterium (assembly GCA_963781845.1). Taxonomy (GTDB): domain Bacteria; phylum Chloroflexota; class Limnocylindria; order Limnocylindrales; family CSP1-4; genus Chersky-267. The sequence goes on from CAWAHN010000017.1 coordinate 304,222, forward strand.
GCGTCCGGTCGATCAGCAGCCAGACGGCCGCCAGCGTCGGAACGAGGAGGATCCCGAGCGGCACGATCCGGATCGCCCCGAGCGACCCCGCGGCTGCCAGCGCCGGCATGATCACCCCGTCGATCGGAGCGTCGCCGGGGCGCCCGTCCGAGGCGATCAGGGCCGCCGCCCCGATCGCGACGCAGGCCGACAGCAACCCCACGGCCAGCCAGACGAGCGGCCCATCGAGCAGGCGCGACAGCCCGATGACGGCGATCGCGAGGATGACGAGCTCGCGCCGCTGGGCGCGTCGGTGATCCATCGCCGCCGATGGTACGCGACCGCCTCGGCCCGACGGCGGCCCGGAGCAGCTCCTAGCCGCTCGCCAGTCGCTCGGCCTTGGCGCCGACCCACGCGAGCAGCTCGGCGCGCGATCGCGTGTTGAGGACGTCGGTCGGTGTCACCCACGCCCGGCGCGCCTGGGAGACCGCCCAGTCGAGGTTGTGGAACTCCTCGGTCCGGTGGGCATCCGAGTCGAGCGACAGGAGGCAGCCGGCGGCGAGCGCCCGGCGGGCACGCTCGTCCGACAGGTCGAGCCGATGGTCGGACCCGTTCATCTCGAGGACGGTCCCGGTCCGGGCGGCCTCGGCGTAGACGACGTCCCAGTCGAGATCGAGGTCGTCGCGGCCCTGGATCATCCGCCCGGCGGGGTGGGCGATGACGTCGACGTGCGGGCTGCGGATCGCGGTCAGCACTCGCTCGGTCAGCTGCGATCGCGTCTGCCGCCGACCGACGTGCAGCGAGGCGACCACCAGGTCGAACCGCGCGAGCAGCCCGTCCTCGTAGTCGAGCCGGCCGTCGGCCCGGATCTCCAGCTCGCAGCCGTGGAGCAGCCGGAAGCCGTCCGGCGACGACCCGGCCGGCGCCCGGCCCGCGGCCTCCTCGGCCGCGTAGCGGGCATTGAGCTCGGCGATGATCGCGCGCTGGAGCTCGACCCGGTCGGGGGTCAGGCCCCGGGCGATCGCCAGCGACTGGCTGTGGTCGGTCAGGACCTGGTAGGCGTGGCCGCGAGCACGCGCCGCGTCGGCCATCGTGGCGATCGGGTGGACGCCGTCCGACCAGTCCGAATGCGAATGCAGATCGCCGCGCAGGTCGGCGAGTCGGACGAGCGTCGGGAGCGTGCCCGACGCGGCGGCCTCCACCTCGCCGCGGTCCTCGCGGAGCTCCGGCTCGACGAAGTCGAGATCGAGGAATCGATAGGCCTCGCCCTCGGTCGGGAACGTCTTCAGCTCTGCCGCGTCGCCGGTCAGCGGCTCGCCGTCATCGCCGATCCGCAGGAACCCCTTCTCGGACAGGCTCCAGCCACGGTCGCGGGCGATCCCGCGCAGGTGGACGTTGTGATCCTTGGAGCCGGTGAAGTGGATCAGGTACGTCCCGGCCGTCCCCGGCGGCATGATCATCAGGTCGACCTGGGGGCCGCGGAGCAGGCGGACCGCCGCCTTGTGCGAGCCGGACCCCAGGACGCGATCGACCGAGGGGAGCGTCGTGAACCGCTCGACCAGCGCCGCGGGATCGGTCGTCTCGGCCAGGAGGTCGAGGTCGCCGATCGTCTCGCGCCGGCGTCGGAACGAGCCGGCCGGGACGAGCGAGATCAGCCCAGGGGTGTCGCGCAGCTCCCCGATGAGCGTGTCGACCAGCGTCTCGGCCGCCTCGAGGAGCATCCGCGTCTCGCGTGTCTCGAGCGCCGCGATGCCGTCGAGGACCGACTGCTCGGTCTTGACCGACAGGCCCTTGACCGACCGGAGGCGGCCCGCCTCGGCCGCCTGGCGGAGGTCCTCGAGGCTCTCGACCCCGAGCTCCTCGTGGATGACCCTGACCGTCCGGGGCCCGACCCCCGGTACACGGAGCAGCTCGACCAGGCTCGGCGGGACCTCGGCGACGAGTCGATCGTAGAAGGCGAGGTGGCCCGTCCGGGCGAGCTCGTCGATCTTGTCGCTGATCGCCTGGCCGACGCCGGCGACCTTCGGCCGCTCGCCGGCGCGGTAGGCCGCGCTCAGCTCGACCGGGCTGTGGGCGATGGCATCAGCGGCGCGGTGGTACGCCACCGTCTTGAACACCAGTTCGCCCTTGACCTCGAGCATGTCACCGATGTCGTGGAAGACGCGTGCCAGGTCGGCATTGGACAGGAGCGGGACGTCGACCTCGGGGTCCATCGAAGTCGATGGTAACGGGCGATCCGCAGGGTCGGTGGAGCGGGCCGAGCCGCCGGCCGCACCGCCGACCGCACCGCCGGGCCTCGGCTACGCGGCCACGACGCGGTCGCGCCCGGAGCGCTTCGCGCGGTAGAGCGCGCGGTCGGCCGCGGCCAGCAGGTCGTCGATCGGCTCACCCGGGACGTCCTGGACGGCGACACCGACCGAGACCGTCTGGCCGGCCGGGCCGACCGACCGCAGGTCGAGCGCGGCGACGGCCGCGCGGACCCGCTCGGCGACCTCGAGCGCGACGGCCCGCGACGGATCGCGCAGGAGGATGACGAACTCTTCGCCGCCGAAGCGGGCGGGCACGTCGCCCTCGCGGACGGCCCCGGCGATCGCCCCGCCGATCGCGCGCAGGACGGCGTCGCCCGCGTCGTGGCCGAAGCGGTCGTTGATCCGTTTGAAGTGGTCGATGTCGATCATCAGGATGCCCACGCCGTCGTCCGCCCGGCGACGGCCGGCGAGCAGGCTCGAGAACTCGTCGAAGTAGCGCCGGTTCGGCAGCCCGGTCAGCGCGTCGGTGGAGGCGTTCGCCTCTGCCGCCCGGTGGGACTCGACCCGGTCGAGCGCCGCGGCCGCCTCGAGGGCGGCCGCCTGGAGGACCCGTCGGGCGGACGCCGTCCAGGGTCCCTCGATCCGCCGCGCAAGGACGATGACGCCGGTCACACCGCGAGCCGTGCGGAGGGGAGCCACCAGGGTGTTGGCCAGGGCGAACTCGGTCCGGACCCGGGCCTCGAGCCGATCGGTGACGTCGTCCCCCCCGCTGCCGTCGGGGTCCAGGTCGGAGACCGGCAGCCGGGTGGTGGTCGTCGGATCGCCCGGTCGAGCGCCGGCGAGGGTCGCGTCGAGGGCGTGATCCTCGGCCCGGTAGCGGACGATCACGGTGTGATCCGCGCCCGTCCCGGTCGGGAGGTCCGCGATGAGCGCGGCGGCGATATCGTCCGACGAGACGGATCGCGACAGACCCTGGAGGATGCGGGCGACGTGCTCGGCCTCGACCCGCCGCTCCGCTTCGCGCGACGTGACGGCGCGCTCGCGGAGGACGGCGGCCAGGCCCGCGGTGAGGACGAGCGCGACGGCGATCGCGGCGAGCGGCTGGCTCCGGAGGGCCACGACCGCGAGGAGGCCGGCCAGCCCGAGGGCGGCGAGCGGGACGCCGGGGCGACGCCAGAGGGTGGAGGCGGCGGGGTCGTCGAGGCCGGTCGGGCGCTCGTCGATCGGGGACTGCAGGGTGCCGGCCACGCTCCACCGAGGATGCACTTCCGAACGCCCGTTCGTCCAGCCTCGACGGGGGGTACCTTCGGCGGCGGCGGGTAGTACTTCCGTTCGGTGGGCCGGTCAGTCGACGAGCGGATCCACCTCGATCCGCGACGCTTCGCTGCGCGGTCGCGTCGGCTGACGACGGGGACGGGCGGCGGCGCGTCCGCTGATCGGCTCGGTCCGTCCGCCTCCCGGTGCAGCCGCCGGAGCCCCGAGGACGGTGGTGCCGGCGGCCAGCTTGACCCGGTACATGTCGACGTCCGCCGTGGCGATCAGCTCTCGGCCCGTCCGCCCGTCGACCGGGAACGAGGCGATGCCGATCGATGCCCCGACCGGGACCGGCCCGCGTTCCTCGCTCTCGAAGACGTGCTCGCGGAGCGCCTCGACGATCCGCGCGGACGCGTGCTCGGCGGCCGCGCGATCGGTGTCCGGGAGGATGATCGCGAACTCGTCGCCGCCGTAGCGGGCGGCGACGTCGCTCGCCCGGAGCGTGGCCCGGATCTGCTCGGCGGTCCAGGCCAGGACGCGATCGCCGAAGAGGTGGCCGAAGGTGTCGTTGACGAGCTTGAAGTCGTCCAGGTCGATCATCAACAGGGCCAGCGGCATCTTCGAGCGCTGCGCACGGACGATCTCCTCCCCGAGTCGCTCGTGCAGGTAGCGGTGGTTGAAGTAGCCGGTGAGCTGGTCGCGGTCGGCGAGCTCGCGGGCGTCCTGGTAGTGGCGGGCGTTCTCGAGCGCCATCGCCGCCTCGTTGGCCATCGTCCGCCCGAGCTCGAGGGCGGCCTGGTCGAGGACGACATCCGTCCGGCTCATCAGCTCGACCAGGCCGATCGAGCGACCCTTGGCGACCAGCGGCAGCATCGCCGACACGGCCAGCGACTCGCGCCGCAGGAACTCGACCTCGGCGACGTCGGCGGCGGGATCGTCGACCCGGATGATCGAGCTGACCTGGTCGCGCAACACGCGCGACGTCTCCGGGAACCCGGCCAGGTCGAAGTCGGGCTGGATCCGGTCGTCGCCGAGCGGCGGCCAGTAGCCCATCGTGAGGAGGCGCTCGCTCGGTCGGTCCCACCAGCTGATGGCGCACTCGTCGACGCCCATCGCGTCGGCCATGTGCCGGGCGATGAGCGCCGCGACCTCGTGCGGGACCAGGCTCTGGGCGAGCGCGCTGCTCATGTCGAGGAGCCGCCGCAGCTCGGTCGCCAGCCGGTCGCTCCGACTGAGCAGCCGCGCGGATTCCACGGCCGTGGCGGCCTGGTCGGCGAGGATGGTCAGGAGCCGCAGGTCGTCCTCGTGGAACTGGCGCAACCCGAGCTTCGACAGCGTGATCACCCCGATGACCCGCTCGTCGTAGCGCATCGGGACGCACAGCATCGACTCGTCGACGTCATCCGTGCCGGCGATCGTCGCCCCGCGCGGGTCGGCGTTGGCCTCGTCGATCAGGAGCGGCTGGCCGTTCGCGGCGACCCAGCCGGTGAAGCCCTCCCCCATCTTGGTCCGGAGCAGCGCCATGTCGACGTCGTCGTAGGCGCCGACCCGGCCCTCGAATGCGATCGGGACGACGTCGTCGGGCTCCTCGAGCACGTACACCCGACAGTTGTGGTAATCGATGATCTGGCCGACCTCCTCGACGATCGCCCGGCCGACCGAGGCGATCGTGTTCTGGCGGCTCATCCGGGCGGACGCGGCCTGGAGCACCGCGAGCTGGGCCGCCCGGTCCTCGGTCTGGGCGAACAGGTCGGCGTTGTGGATCGCCATCGCGGCGTGGGTGGCGACCGCGACGGTGAACTCCACGTCGGCCTGCGACCAGGGATGGGGCAGGGCGTTGAACGCGGCGAGCGCGCCGATCACGCGGTCGTCGCGCATCAGCGGGGCCGAGATCGAGGAGCCGACCTGGATCACGCCGCCGTACAGCGGCCGGTCCTCGACGCCGGTCAGGCTCCCATCGTCGACGATCGGCCGGCGATCGCGGACGAGTTCGCCGAACCAGCCCTCGTCCGGCGCCAGTGCGGGCAGTCGGGCGACCACGTCGGCCGGGATCCCGGCCGAGGCGACCACCACGGCCCGGTCGTCGTCGAGGATCCGGATGGTGGTGCCGTCGGTCTCGAGGACGCGGTTCACCTCGGTCACGATCGTGCGCAGGATCGCATCGCGGTCGAGGGTCGTCGTCAGCCGCTCGGCGATCCCGAGGACCGCCTCCAGACGCTGGGTCGACAGCGCCTCGTGGGCCGCCTCGCTGGCGGCTGCCGCGGAGGCGCGGACCATCGCGGCGCGGAGCGCCAGGGCGGCCAGGACGAGGACGACCAGCTCGGCCAGGATGCCGAGGTCGAGCAGGGTCCACTGGCCGGCCTCGGCGGACAGCGGGATGACCGTCACGACGATGGTGCCGAGCCCGACCGCGATCGCCCGCCAGCGCGGCAGGAACGCCGCGGCGAAGAAGAGCGGGACCGACGCGAGCCCGACGCCGAGCGGTTCGTGGATGCCGACCGACGTCCGGACGATGGCGTAGGCGACGAGGGCGGCGGCGGCGAGGAGCGTCGTCGGCAGGGACGATGCGAGAGGAGCCGCAGGAGCCACCCGGTCCGTCGAGTCGTCGGCGACCCGGGACGCGCGACCGTCGCGCGGGCGGTCGACCCGCGCGACGGCGACGACGGGCTCGCCGGCCTCGAGGCCGGCCACGATCGGGCGTCCCCCCATGGGCGTCCGATCGTCGTTGCGCGCGCTCGAGGCCGTCGAGTCCGGCGCCAGGGACTGGCCATCGGACGGGACCGGCATCGCCGCCGCATCGTCGCATCGCAGGCCCGTTCGGGACGCCTCATCCTTGGTACCAGCGGCGGCCGACCGTGGTACCTCTCGGAGGCGCCGTTCGTACCACCCGTCCGGATGGTTGACCGGCCCGACGAGGCACGTCTACACTCGGGATGGTCCGCTCGGGCGCTCCGTGTCTCATGCCGCGCCCGCCGCTGACCCGCCCAACCAGCATCCGGAGGATGACTCCACTCGTGGAGCCAGGACCCAGTCCCTGCGGCGCCCGACGCGCCGAGGCAACGAACACGGTCCCAAGCGCCCTCTGACGGTTCGCGCCCATCGCGGCGCGCGCCACCGGCGAGCGGGACGGACCCCGCCGCGAGGTGGCAGATGCTTTACCTGAGCCAGGTGATCGGCCGGCCGGTCCGCGACCGGAACGGCGAGCCGATCGGCAAGGTCGCCGACCTGATCGTCGCGCTCGGCGATCGCTACCCGCCGGTCACCGGGATCGTCGTCGAGACGGACCGGCGCCGGATCTTCCTGCCGTGGTCGTCGGTCGAGTCGCTCGATGCCGGCGGTGTCCAGCTCCAGACCCCGACGATCGACATCGACAAGTTCCGCCAGCGCCCCGACGAGATCCTCCTCCGGGCCGACCTGATGGACAAGCAGATCGTCGATATCGACGGCCGCAAGGTCGTCCGGGTCAACGACCTCCGGCTCGACGAGGTCGATGGGTCGCTCCACCTCGTGGCGGTCGACGTCGGGGCGGCCGGACTGCTCCGGCGCCTCGGCCTCGAAGGCGGTTCGCGCCGCATCGCTGGCGGCCTCCGACGGCCGGTCCCCGAGCGCTACATCGATTGGGAGGACGTCGATCCGGTCGAGACCTCGATCGCCTCGATCAAGCTCCGGGTCCCGCACGGCGGCCTGGCCGAGCTGCACCCGGCCGACCTGGCCACGATCATCGACCAGCTCGCCCCGCGCGACCGGGCCGGCGTCCTCGCCTCCCTGGACGACGAGGCGGTGGCCGACGCGATCGAAGAGATGGAGCCCGACACCCAGGTCGAGGTGCTCGAGGACCTCGCCCCCGAGCGGGCGGCCGACATCCTCGAGGAGATGAGCCCTGATGATGCCGCCGACCTCGTCGCGGACCTGTCGGACGAGGCGCGGGACGAGATCCTCGCCCTGATGGAGGCCGAGGAGAAGACGGAGGTCCAGGAGCTCCTCGCCTACCCGGAGGACACCGCCGGCGGGATCATGACCACGGAGTTCGTGGCGGTCCCGGCCCACCTGACGGCGGCCGAGACGATCGACCGGCTGCGCGAGCTCGAGCCGGACGCCGAGACGATCTACTACGTCTACGTGGTCGACGACGACGACCGGCTGGTCGGCGTCCTGTCTCTGCGCGACCTCATCGTGGCCCAGCCCGACGCCCGGATCGAGGGGGTGATGATCGACGAGCCCGTCGCGGTCGGGGTCCTGTCGGACGAGGACGAGGTCGCCGAGGTCGTCGCCCACTACAACCTGCTGGCGGTCCCGGTGGTCGATGACAAGGGCCGGCTGGTCGGCATCGTCACGGTCGACGACGCGATCGACACCGTCCTCCCCAACGCCTGGAAGAAGCGCCTCCCGCGCCTCTTCGCCCGGACCTAGGGCCGGTCCCGGCCATGCCGCAGCTGCCGCCGGTCCGGCGGGTCGCACGCCAGGCGGGCTCCGAGGCGAAGCACGTCGTCGAGCGCGTCGAGGGCGCGATCGCCGACGCGATGCCCGGGCAGCGGCCGGCGATCCGGCTGCGCGGGCGGATCGAGCCGCCGCCGCCACCGCGCCGGCTGGTCCGCATCCGCGACCGGCTCGTCTCGGGCGAGGGGCTCCGCCTCCGTGGCCGGTTCCGCGGCCGGAGAGGCGTCGTGGCCTTCCTGGCGGTGATGGGGCCCGGGCTCATCTCGGGTATCGCCGGCAACGACGCCGGCGGCATCACCACGTACAGCGTCATGGGCGCCAAGACCGGCCTGTCGCTGCTCTGGCTGTTCCCGATCACGATCGCGATCCTGGCGATCGTCCAGGAGATGGCCGCCCGCCTCGGCGTCGTCACCGGGCAGGGCCTGAGCGACCTCATCCGCGACCGGTTCGGCGTCCGCTGGACCGTCTTCGCGATGACGATCCTGCTCATCGCCAACGTGGCCAACACGGTCGCGGAGTTCTCCGGGGCCGCGGCGGCGCTCGAGATGTTCGGGATCAGCCGCTACCTCGTGGTGCCGATCGTCGGGCTGCTGATCTGGGGGCTGGTCCTGTTCGCCAGCTATCGGACCGTCGAGCGGATCTTCCTGGGCGTGGCCCTCGTGTTCGTGAGCTACATCGCGTCGGCCATCCTGGCCAGCCCGGACTGGGGCTCGGTCGGTCGCGCGCTCGTCACCCCGTCGATCCAGTGGTCGCCGGCGATCCTGCTCCTGATGGTCGCGGTCGTCGGGACGACGATCACGCCGTACATGCAGTTCTACCTGCAGAGCGCGGTCGCCGAGAAGGGCATCGACGAAGAGGAACTGCGGCTCGAGCAGGCGGACGCGGTGGGCGGCGCGGTCTGGACGAACGTGATCGCGATCTTCATCGTCGTGGCCACGGCGACGACGATCTTCGTCGCCGGCGGGACGATCACCTCGGCGGCCGACGCCGCCCAGGCGCTCGAGCCGATCGCCGGCCACCTCGCCTCGCTCCTGTTCGCGATCGGCCTGTTCGGGGCGAGCGTCCTGGCCGCGACGATCATGCCGATCTCGACCGCCTACGTGATCTGCGAAGCCTTCGGCTGGGAGTCGGGCGTCGGCAAGCGGTTCGGGGATGCGCGGGCGTTCTTCGGGATCTATACGTTCGTGCTGCTCATCGGCGCCCTGGTGGTCCTGATCCCGGGGATCGACCTCCTCCCGGTCATCCTCGCCTCGCAGAACCTCCAGGGTCTCCTTCTGCCGATCGTCCTGATCTTCATGGTCCTGCTCGTCAACGACCGCGGCCTGATGGGCCGCCATGCGAACGGCCGCCGGGCGAACGCACTCGCCTGGACGGCCGTCGGCCTGGTCGTCCTCCTCGATGCGATCCTGCTCGGGAGCGTCGTGCTCAACGTCTTCGGCGTCGACTTCGGAGCCTGAGCGGGGCGCGCCCGCGGCGCGACGGCGAGACGCGTCGTCCAGCCGGGAACCCGCCCACGAGGGGTGAACGTCAGAGGGACACCATGAACGGACCCTGGCACCCGGCCACGCCGCGCACACCGCCCCGCCCATCGCTGATCTGGGTTCCCCTGGTCCTGGCGATCGCAGGCTGCGTCTCGGTCGCGCCGGGGTCATCGGTGGGTGCCGCAGCCGATCGGGTCCACCGCCAGGCTCAGGCCGCCCTCGTCCGATGGGCCGATGCCGTCGGCGACGGCGACAGGCAGGGCCTTGTCGTGGTGGGCGACCTGACCGGCCAGATCGGCGACTGGGAAGCGTCCGTCGGCGACAACGACAAGATCGCGTTGATGTCCGGCCAGGTTCGAGCGACCGCATCCCTGGCCACGGAAGCACCGCCTCCCGGCGAGGTCCGCTGGCCGGACGGGACGTCGACGACGGTCGACCTGCTGTCGGCCGATCAGGCCCTCGAGGAGATCGCCGGGTCGGGCGGATCGTCCTGCTCCGGCTGCCGACCGCTCGAGGTCACGGGGGCGCGGCTGACCAGCGGATCGGTCCAAACGTCGCGCGGACCGGCCACGGTGCCGATCTGGGAGTTCGCGATCCTTGGAACGACCGTCAGGGTGACCCGGGTCGCCGTCGCCCATCACGTCTCGGTCGTCCCGCCGCCATGGGATCCGAACGATGCGCCGGAAGGGATCTCGATCGACTCCGCCCGCGGCGACGCCGACGCCGTTCGGCTCACGGTCTCGTTCGTCGGGGCGCCGAACGAGGGCGATCAGCAGTGCGGCGCCGACTACACCGCTGAGGCCGTCGAGTCGCCCCTGGCCGTGGTCGTGATCGTGGTCGAACATCAGAACCCGACGGTCGGGGCCTGCTCGGCCGTCGGAGCCCCCCGCACCGCCGTGGTCGACCTCGCCTCACGGCTCGGCGACCGCGCCGTGCTCGAAGTGAAGGAGGGCCTTCCGGTACCGCTCCGGGCGCCCTGATCGTTCGTCTCGCCCGGATCCGCGAACGCCTCGTGGGGGCGCTCCAGCCTGGCGGACGAGCCGGCTAGCGCGCTACTCGGTGGCGGAGGTAGACGACGCTCGAGCTGAAGGTGCGGGTCTCCACGAGTTCGAGATCCACCCGCCGCTCGCGCCGCGGGAAGTACGGGATGCCACCGCCGACCAGCACCGGGTAGACCATGGTCCGGTACTCGTCGATCAGACCCAGCGCGCCCGCCTCGGCGGCGAGCGTCGCGCCGCCGATCGCGATGTCGCCCTCCCCCGGCTCGGCTCGCAGACGCCCGATCTCCTCCGCCAGGCCGCCGGAGGCCAGGCGGGCATTGCCCTGCACCGCCGACAGCGTGGTGGAGAACACCACCTTCGGCAATGGCTTCCACAGTGCGGCCCACTCGAGCTCGGCGTCGTCGAGCGGGGGATCCTGGTCGGCCGTCTCCCAGTACAGCATCGTCTCGTACAGCCGTCGTCCCATGAGGTGAACGCCGACCTCTCGGATCGCGTCGATCCAGAACCGGAAGATCTCGCCGCCGGGCGCCGTCCAGTCGAAGCCGCCGTCCGGCCCGACGATGTAGCCGTCGAGCGAGACGCCCATCGAGTAGGTCACGCTGCGCATCAGAAGTCCTCCTCGGGTGATGGGTCTGACGATACGACCGCCGGGACGCCGCAGGATCGATCACGACGCATGAGCGCGTCGGCCACGCTTGACATGTGACTCAAAGGTCACGTATCGTTCGGGCATGGACGAGGTATTCCGGGCGCTGGCCGATCCCACCCGAAGGAGCCTGCTCGACGAGCTCTTCCGCGAGGACGGGCAGACGTTGAGCGAGCTCCAGGCCCGCTTCGAGATGTCGCGCTTCGGCGTGATGAAGCACCTGAAGCTGCTCGAGGAAGCGGGGCTGGTCGTGACCCGGCGGCGAGGGCGCGAGAAGCTCCACTACCTGAACCCCGTCCCGATCCGGCTCGTCCACGACCGCTGGGTGAGCAAGTACGCGGAACCCTGGGCGGCTTCGCTCAGTGACCTCAAGACCAGACTGGAGCGTCCGATGGAGAAGGTGTTCGAGATCTACATCAAGACCACGCCGGAGCGCCTGTGGCAGGCGATCACCGATCCCGAGATCCGGAGCAAGTACAACTTCGGCGCCCGCCAGACGACCGACTGGGCGCCCGGCTCGAGCTACGTGATGGGTGCGCCGGGCGCGCCGACGCCGCTCGGCGAGGGGATCAACCTCGAGGTCGACCCGCCGCGCCGGCTCGTCCAGTCCATGGTCGCGCTGTGGGGCGACGACGTGAAGGCGGAGGGCACCTCGCGGGTCACCTGGCAGATCGAACCGGTCGGCGACTCCTGTCACCTGACGGTGACCCACGATCAGCTCCGGGAAGGCGCCAACGAGCAGCTCTACGGCGGCTGGCCGATGATCCTGTCCGGCCTCAAGACGTGGCTCGAGACCGGCGAGCTGCTGACCACGCCCGGCTCGCTGATGTACACCTGAGGACCGGCCAGCGCGAGACCACCTCACCTCCGAGCCGACGGAGCCCGTTCGGCTCCGCGGTCGGCGAGCTACATCATCACCAGGCCGCCGTCGACGGCGAGCACCTGGCCGGTGATGAAGCTCGCCTCGTCGGAGGCGAGGAAGGCCACCGCGGCCGCGATCTCCTCGGGCGACCCGAAGCGGCCGAGCGGAGTGGCCGTCTTGAGCTGGTCCTGGAGCGCCTCGGGCAGGTCCTGGGTGAGCTCGGTCAGGACGAAGCCGGGGGCGACGGCGTTGGCGGTGATCCCGCGCGACGCGAGCTCTCGCGCGGTCGCCTTGGTCAGCCCGATCAGGCCGGCCTTCGCCGACGAGTAGTTGGCCTGACCCATCTGGCCGGCCTGGCCGGACACGCTGGTGATGTTGACGATCCGCCCGGCCTTGGCCTTGAGCATCGGGCGGGTCACGGCCTTGGTCATATAGAACGCCCCGAACAGGTTCGTCTCGAGGACGTCGCGCCAGGCGTCCACGCTCATCCGCATGATCAGGTCGTCGCGGGTGATCCCGGCGTTGTTGACCAGGATGTCGACCTTGCCGAAGGCCTCGAGCGTCGCCTTGACGACCGAATCGGCGGCCTCCGGCTCCTTGACGTCGGCCTGGATCGCCAGGGCCCGGCGACCGAGCGCCTCGACCTCGGCCACGGTCGCGGCGGCGGCGGCGGCATTGCCCCGGTAGCTGAACGCCACGTCGGCGCCCTGGGTCGCCAGCCGGAGGACGATCGCCCGGCCGATCCCGCGCGCACCGCCGCTCACGAGGGCCGACTTGCCGCTCAGGTCGATCATGCGTGGACCTCCGCTGCCGTGGTGCCCGGCTCCGGCGAGCCGGGGCGAGCGAGGATCTCGACGAGTGCCGCCGGGATGGGGTCGACGGGCTCCCAGTCCAGCGGCGGGCGGACCGTGACGTCCTCCGCCCGGATCGACGCGGCGAGCGCGCCCCGGGCAGGATCGGCGGTCCAGGAGATCGCCGCGGCGCCCGACGTGTAGCCCGCGCCGAAGGCGACGATCACCAGCTTGTCGCCGATCTTGACCCGACCCGAGTCGACCGCCTCGGCCAGGGCGATCGGGATCGACGCTGCCGACGTGTTCCCGTAGCGGTCGAGGTTGACGAACATCTTGTCCATCGGCAGGCCGAGCCCGTCGGCCACCGACTGGATGATCCGGATGTTCGCCTGGTGCGGGATGAACAGGTCGATGTCGGCCGGCGAGAGACCGGCCTTGGCCACCGCTGCCAGCGCCGTCGATGCCAGGGTCCGGGTCGCGAATCGGTAGGTCTGGGTCCCGTCCATCCGGATGTAGTGCTCGCCGCGCTCGACCGTGGCCCGCGACGGCGGGCTCTTGGCGCCGCCGGCCGGCAGCCAGATCATGTAGGCACCCGACGGCTCCGTCGTGAGCTCGAACCCGAGGCCGCCGCCCGGCGAGTCGGCGGCCGACAGGACGATCGCCCCGGCGCCGTCGCCGAACAGGATGCACGTGCTCCGATCCGTGTAGTCCAGGAACCGGGTGAGCAGCTCCGCCCCGATGACCAGCACGTTCCGGGCCATCCCGCTGGTGATGTACGCCTGGCCGGCCGAGTAGGCGTAGACGAACCCCGAGCAGGCCGCGGCGACGTCCATCGCGAACGCCTTGGTATTGCCGATCGCTTCCTTGACCAGGGCCGCCGTCGAGGGCATCCAGTAGTCGGGCGACAGGGTCGCGAGCAGGATCACGTCGATGTCGTCGGGCTGGAGGCCGGCGACGGCGATCGCCCGTCGCGCGGCGACGGCGGCCATCGACGCGGTCGTCTCGTGCGCGGCGGCGACCCGCCGCTCCCGGATGCCGGTCCGGGTACGGATCCACTCGTCGCTGGTGTCGACCATCTTCTCGAGGTCGGCGTTGGTCAGGACGCCGGCGGGTGCGTACCGACCCCATCCGGTGATATGGGCGTAGGGCGATGCCTGGGTGCTCACAGCGGCTCCACCTCGATGAGCGGCTGCTTGGCCTTGACCAGCGCACCGCTCTCCGGAACGACTCGCGCGACACGGCCGGCGAGGTCGCTCTTGATCTCGTTGAACAGCTTCATCGCTTCGATCAGGCCGATGACCTGGCCGACGGCCACCTCGCCACCGACCTGGACGTACGGCGCGGACCCCGGGCCCGGGGCCGTGTAGAAGATCCCGGTCAGCGGTGCCTTGACCGACGGCCGGCCCGGACGCTCAGCGGCTGGGCCGGCCCCATCCGGACCGGCCGCTGCGGCCGGCGCACCCGGGCTCGCGACGGCGACCGCCCCGACGGCTCCCGACGACGTCAACGCCGCCGCCTTGCGCAGGATGAGCCCGGTGCCGCCGGCCTCCACCTCGATCTCGGTCAGGTCGCTCCGCTCGAGCAGGCCGGTCAACCGGTCGAGGATCGCCAGCAGCGAACCGTCCGCGTCGGCGGCGACCGCCGGGACGACCGGATCATCGGCCGCGCCGCCGACGTCGCCGTCGGCCTGGACGGACCCGTCGGCGGCGGGCTCGGCTTCGCGCTCGGCGGCTCCGGGCGGCGTCGCAGCGGGCTCGGCGGTCTCGGCGTCCGGGACGGGATCGTGGTCGTCGGTCATCCGTCGAACCTGGTGAAGACGAGCGCGGTGTTCTGGCCGCCGAACCCGAACGAGTTCGAGATCGCCGTCCGGACGGTGCGCCGCGCGGCGTGGTCGGGGGTCAGATCGAGGCCCTCCGCCGCCGGGTCCGGGTCGGTCAGGTTGATCGTCGGAGGGATGAGGCCCGTCCGGATGGACTGGATCGTGGCGATGGCCTCGATCGCGCCGGCCGCGCCGAGGGTGTGCCCGACCATCGACTTGTTGGCGGTGACCGCGACGTCCGGGGCGTGGTCGCCGAAGATCGTCCGGATCGCCTGGAGCTCGGCCCGGTCGCCCTCAGCCGTGGAGGTGGCGTGGGCGTTGAGGTGGTCGACCGCGTCCGGCTCGATGCCGGCCTTCTCGAGGGCGCGACGGGCCGCCCGGACCGCCCCGGCGCCGCCCGGTGCCGGCAGCGTGATGTGGCTGGCGTCGGCGGTCGCGCCATAGCCCACGAGTTCGGCCAGCGGGGTGGCCCCGCGCGCCTCGGCGTGCTCGAGCGCCTCGAGGATGACGACGGCGGCGCCCTCGCCGATGACGAACCCGTCGCGTCCCTGGTCGAACGGCCGCGACGACCCGGCCGGATCGTCGTTGCGGGTCGACAGCGCCTTCATCGCGGAGAACCCGCCGACCGCGGCCTCGTGGATCGCCGACTCGACGCCGCCCGCGATCATCACGTCCGCGTCGTGCCGCCTGATCGTCTCCCAGGCCTCGCCGATGGCGTGGCCGCCGGTCGCGCACGCCGACACGATCGCGAAGTTGGGCCCGAGCGGTCCGAACGCGATCGACACCTGGCCGGCGCCGACGTTGGCGATCCCCATCGGGATGAAGAACGGACTGATCCGATCCGGCCCGCGTTCGGCCATCAGCAGGACGTTGTCGAACAGCGTGTTGACGCCGCCGAGGCCGGACCCGAGGATCACCCCGGTGCGCTCGGCGAGCCGGCCCTCGATCCGACCCGGCAGGCCGGCCTGGTCGAGCGCCTGGCGGCTGACCACGAGGCCGAACTGCATGTAACGATCCATCCGCCGCATCTCCTTGCGGTCGATGACGCCGCTCGGGTCGAAGCCCGGCACCTCGGCGGCGATCCGCGACTCCAGGCGGGACGGGTCGAAGGCCTCGATCGTCCGGATGCCCGACCGGCCCGCGACGAGCCCTTCCCAGGTCGAGGCCACATCGGTCCCCAGCGCGGTGACCATGCCCATCCCGGTGACCACGACCCGGCGCGGGGCCGGCCACGGGCGAGCCGCGTCGGTCATCGGACGAGCTTCCCGGTCCGGACGGTCGCCGCCCGGTAGACGTCGCCGGGCAGGCCCCGGGCGGAGATCCCGTTCGACACGGTCATCACGTCGAACTCCGTCCGGCGGATCTCGGCCGTCACGTCGCCGTCGGCGATGTCGACCATGGCCCACGAGGCCGTGGGATCGCCGTCGAAGACGTACCCCGCGCTGCCGGCATTGACGATGACCTTCCAGCCGAGGTCGCGGATCTCGGGCAGGTGGGTGTGCCCGCAGCAGATCACCCGGGCGTCGGTGCGCGACACCCGCTCGAGGGTCACGTTCGGGTCGAGGATCTGGTCGAACCCGGCCGTCTGCGACCCCGGCGAGGCGTGGCAGACGAGCGCGAGCGCGTCGTCGGTCCGCAGCCGGCGCTCCGCGGGAAGGCGCCGGAGCCAGTCCACTCGCTCGGGACCGAGCGCGTCGTGCGCCCACTCGGCCGCCGCGCGGAAGGACTCCGGCACGCCTTCGGTCAGCCACGGGAAGGCCGCCGCGTAGTCGAAGTCGGCCACGGCCACGTCGGTGTTGCCCTGGACGACGAGCGCGCCGTCCGCCTCGAGCTCACGCACACCGTCGACGGCGGCGGCCGGCTCGGGACCGTTGAGGACGAGGTCGCCGGTGATCATCACCGCGTCCGGCTTGGCCGCCTTGACCGCCTTGCGCACCGCGTCGAGCGCGACCGCGTTGCCGTGGATGTCCCCGAAGACGGCGATCCGGGCCATCAGCGGAGCACCGACGCGTCCGGGATGATGAACGTGAGGGTCGCCTCGCAGGCGACCTCGCCGTCGACCGACGCCACCCCCCGGCCGCGGCCGAACCGCCGGCCGAGCTTGTCCATCGTGACCTCGAGCCGGAGCGTATCGCCGGGCACGACCATCCGCTTGAAGCGACAGCCTTCGATCCCGCCGAACAGCCCGATCCGATCGCCGAAGCCGGGCTGCTTCGCGACGTAGACCGCCATCGTCTGGGCGAGCGCCTCGACCTGGAGAACGCCGGGCATCACCGGCAGGCCGGGGAAGTGCCCCTGGAAGAACCACTCCGTCGCGGTGACGCCCTTGATCCCGACGATCCGCGCCTCGTCCGGCTCGTAGGCCACGATCCGATCGACCAGCAGGAACGGCCAACGGTGCGGGATGAGGCCCTCGATCTCCCGAGCGGTGTGGATCGTGGTCGAGGGCGCGGGCGAGGCGGCGGCGGCGTCCTGGTCGGTCACGGGCGGCTCCAGCTGGGGTCGGATGGTCGGTCGGGACGCCACGAAGTCTGACGCCTGGGGCTGCGGCCCTGCGGCCGGTCGATGCAGGTCTGCATCGAGTCCCGGTCGGGTCGTGGGGTCGTCGCGCTGCTCACCGCCGCTCCGCGGCCGCGACGAACGCGGCACTGCCGACCCGGTCGAGCAGGTTCGTCGTCATCTTGCCGTCGAGGAAGACCTCGTTCCGCAGCATCGCACGATGGATCGGGATGTTCGTGACGATGCCGTCGACGACCAGCTCGTCGAGCGCCGCCCGGGCGCGATCGATCGCCGAGCCGCGGTCCCGGCCCCAGACCACGAGCTTGCCGAGCAGCGAGTCGTAGAACGGCGGGACCTCGTACCCCGCGTACAGGTGCGAGTCCATCCTGACACCGGGGCCGCCGGGAGCGAGGTAGCGCTCGACGACGCCGGCGCTGGGGCGGAAGTCGTGATCGACGTCCTCGGCGTTGATCCGCATCTCGATGGCGTGGCCGCGGACCTCGACATCGGCCTGGCTGAACCCGAGCGGCTCGCCGGCGGCGATCCGGATCTGGGTCGCGACGAGGTCGATCCCGGTCAGCATCTCGGTCACCGGGTGCTCGACCTGGATCCGGCAGTTGATCTCGATGAAGTAGAAGTCGCCGTCCCGGTCGACCAGGAACTCGAGGGTCCCGACGTTCTCGTAGCCCGCCGCCACGACCGCCCGGATCGCCCGGTCGGCCAGCTCGGCCCGGGCCGCGACGGACAGCGCCGGCGTCGGCGCCTCTTCGAGGATCTTCTGGTGGCGCCGCTGGACCGAGCAGTCCCGCTCCCCCATGTGGACGCCGTTCCCGAAGCGGTCGACGACGACCTGGACCTCGACGTGGCGGGTGTCGTCGAGCCACTTCTCGAGGTACAGCGAGTCGTCCCCGAAGGCGGCCTTCGCCTCGGACCGGCAGACCTTGATCGAGGCCTCGAGCTCGCGCGCGGAGCGGACCATCCGCATCCCCTTGCCGCCGCCGCCGGCGCTGGGCTTGATCAGCACCGGGTAGCCGATCCGCTCGGCCTCCTCGAGGGCGTGGAGCTCGTCGCGGATCATCCCGTTCGAGCCGGGGATCGTGGGCAGGCCGTAGCCGCCCAGCAGCCGTCGCGTCGCCTCCTTGCTGGCGAACCGGTCGAGGACCTGGGGCGGCGGGCCGATGAACGTCAGGCCGTGGGCGCGGACGACCTCGGCGAACGTCTCGTCCTCGGACAGGAAGCCGTAGCCGGGGTGGATCGCGTCGCAGCCGGTCACGATCGCCGCGCTGATGACCGCGGGGACGGACAGGTAGCTCCGCTTCGCATCGGGCGGTCCGATGCAGATCGCCTCGTCTGCCAGCCGGACCGCCAGCGAGTCGCGATCCGCTTGGCTGTAGACCACCACCGCCTCGACGCCGAGCGCGCGGCAGGCCCGCAGGATGCGGACCGCGATCTCGCCCCGGTTGGCGATGAGGACCTTCTGGAACATCAGCGCTGCCTCATCGCTCAGGATCCATGGGTCATCGGATCGGCCGCACCGGCCGGGGCGGACAGCAGCTCCACCCAGACCAGCTCTTGGCCGTACTCGACCGCCTCGCCGGGCTCGACCAGGCTGGCCCCGACGATGCCGTCGGCGGGCGCAACGACCTCGGTCGGGACGCCGAGCACGTCGATCGCGCCGATCGGATCGCCGGTCCGGACGCGCGAGCCCGGGACGACCCCCGTCCGCGGCGTGTAGAACCCGACGGCCGGGGACGTGGCGATGGCACGGAACGGATCGCGGCCGTGGGTCGACTCGATCGGGGACGAGGGCGCCCCGTCGCTCTCGAAGACCGCGCCGACGGCCAGCGCCTCGACCTCCTCGAGGACCGACTGGCGACCGGGGCCGACGGGCGTGAGCTGCTGCCGAGCGGCGGCGCCCGAACCCGCGGCCGGGGCGACGCCGCCCGCGCCGGACCGCGCGCCACGGTCGCCGACCTTGCGTGACGGCGGGGTCGTGCCGTCCGCGGGTCGCCGGAGACGGACCTTCCAATCGCCCTCGCGGACCTCGATCTCGCCCAGGCCGCTCGCCCCGAGCTTGGCGATCAGGGCCGGGATGAGCTCGTCGGCGAGCGAGTCGATGGCGGCGTGGTCGGCCAGGCGCTCGGCCGCTTCACGCTCGTCGGTGCCCATCGCTCAGTCCTCCTCGCCGACGGGCGGCTCGTCGGGCGGCGGCCCCGGGGCGGGGTTCCCCGTGGGGACCCGCGTGCCGCCGATCAGGTTGCGCAGGCGGTCGGCGAGTCCCGGCCGCTCCGGTGGCGGGACCTCGACGGTCGCGATCGTCGCGAAGGGCCCGAGCGAACGATAGCGCCGATAGCGGTCCTCGATCAGCTCGTCGAGCGGCTTCGCAGCCAGGATCTCGAGCTGCGCGACGATCGCCTCCTTGAGGCCGGCGGCGGTCGCTTCATGATCGTTCTGGGCGCCTCCCTCGGGCTCCGCGACGACCAGGTCGACCACCCCGAGCGCGGCCTGGTCGGTCGCGGTCATCTTCATGGCGACCGCCGCGGTCGCGGCCTGGTCGGGGGTCCGCCACAGGATCGATGCGCAGCCTTCGGGCGAGATGACCGAGTAGACGGAATGCTCGAGGGCGATCACGACGTCGCCGACGGCGATCGCGAGTGCACCGCCCGATCCGCCCTCGCCGGTGATGACGGCGACGATCGGCGTCCGCAGCCGGCTCATCAACGCGATCGAGCGGGCGATCGCCTCGGCGATCCCGCGCTCCTCGGATTCGGGTCCCGGGTGCGCACCGGGCACATCGATGAAGGTGACGACCGGGATCTGCAGCCGCTCCGCCAGCTCCATCAGGCGCATCGACTTGCGGTACCCCTCCGGGTGGGGCATCCCGAAGTTGCGCCGGATGTTCTCGTCGGTCTCGGCCCCCTTCTGCTGACCGACGACGACGACCCGTCGGCCGGCGATCCGGGCCAGCCCGGCGACCATCGCCGGGTCGTCGCCGAACAGGCGGTCGCCGTGGAGCTCGATGAATTCGTCGGCGAGGAGGCCGACCAGCTCGAGCGTCCGCGGACGACGCAGGTTGCGCGCGAGCTGGACCGTGGCCCAGACCGAGGCGTTCAGGTCGGTCGTCTCAAGCACGGTCGGCCTCCTCGCCGGAGTCCGCGCCCGGACCCGTCGCGACAGCCGCCGACGATCCGGCGTGACCGGTCCCGTTGTCGCCCTCCGGGATGACCTTGTCGGCCAGCGCCGTCAGGAACGACAGCGGCCGGAACGACGGCAGCGACCCGTTCTCGGGCTCGTCGACCGCGGTCGCCTCGGACGGCTCGAGGAAGGCGAGCAGCGCCGCGAGCTCGGAGCGGAGCTCGGTCCGATGGACCACCCGATCGACGAATCCGTGGCGGAACAGGAACTCGGCGCGCTGGAAGCCGTCGGGCAGCTCCCCGCCGATGGTGCCGGCGTTGACCCGGGCGCCGGCGAAGCCGATCAGGGCGTTGGGCTCGGCCAGGTTCACGTCGCCGAGCGCCGCGAACGAGGCGAACACGCCGCCGGTCGTCGGGTCGCTCATGATCGAGATGAACGGGACGCCGGCCAGCCGCAGCCGCTCGGTGGCGGCCACCGTCTTGGCCAGCTGCATCAGCGCGAGGGTCCCTTCCTGCATCCGGGCCCCGCCCGATGCCGAGACGACCACCAGCGGGACGCGAGCGTCGAGGGCGGCCTCGGCTGCCCGGGTCACCTTCTCGCCGACGACCGCGCCCATCGAACCGCCCATGAACCCGAAGTCCATCACGCAGATCGCGACCGGGTAGCCGGTCACCGTCCCGATGCCCCAGACCGCGGCGTCGCGCATCCCGGTCGCCAACTGCGCCGCGGCGATCCGATCGGGATAGGCCTTCTGGTCGACGAACCCGAGCGGATCGACCGACTGGAGCCCCGCATCGCGCTCCTCGAACGAGCCCTCGTCGAGCAGGAGCTCGAGTCGCGCGGCCGCCGACAACCGGAAGTGGTGGCCGCAGTTCGGACAGACCCGCAGGGCCTTGTCGAGCTGCTTGTTGAACAGCTGCTCCTCGCATGACGGGCATTTCGTCCAGAGGTCGGCCGGATAGACGTCTCGACGAGCGCGGAACGATGGCAGCTTGATCGGCATCAGACGAGCCTCACGCCGCGGTGACCGCCGTTGGCCGCGCGGTTCCAGCGCCAGGCCACGATGGCGGCACCGGCGAGCGACAGGGCGGCCGAGGCGAGCGTCCCGCCGATGACCAGCGGACGGCGCGGGATCCCGGCCGGGAGCTCCGGGTGGGCGGGGTCGTCGAGATCGAGCGGACCGAGCGCGCCGAGCCCGGAGCCGTCGAGTGCGAAGGTCGCGCCGGCCGTCCCGGTCGCCAACTCGAGACCCTCGTCGCCGGCCGCACGCGGCAGGGCGATCGTGGCGGCCGCCGCGGCGAGTCGGGAGGCGAGCCGCTCCTCGAATCGGAACGACGGGTGGACGCGGACGACGGCGTCGACCAGGCGTGCAGCGGCGGCGCGGACCTCGGGGTCGAGCTCCGAGACGCTCGGCGCGTCCCACGCCCGACGCTGACGCGCCGCGAGGAGTGATTCCAGGTAGGCGTCGGTGATGAGCGCATCGACCTCGCCGAGGCCGACGGGCTGACCCATCACGAGCGAGGGCCCAGGTCGCGGGCGACCGCCCGCAGGCCGCGATGGATGAGCACTCGGACGGCACCCTCGGACTTGCCGAGCACCCCGGCGATCTCGGCGGTCGACATCTCCTCCACGAAGCGCAGGGTCAGCGCGCGGCGGCGATCGTCCGGCAGCCGGTCGACCGCGGCCCAGGCGTCGTCGGCCTCGAGCCGGCGCCCTGCCTCGCCTTCGACGTCGTGCGGCGCGGCGACGCCGGCGGCGGCCTCGAGCGGCGCTTCGGGCCGGCGGCGGCGGCCGCGCCGGACGTTGGCGACGACGTTGCGGGCGATCTGGAACAGCCAGACCCGGAAGGTCGACGCGCCGTCACCGTCCTGCGGTCGGGCGCGCTCCTGGAACCGCGGCAGGGCGTTGAGCGCCAGCAGGAACGTGCGCTCCGTGGCGTCCTCGGCGTCGTGATGGTCGCCGAGCTCGTAGTAGGCGTAGCTGTACACCTGGGCCAGGTACTTCCGATAGAGGGCGTCGAACCGGGCTGGGTCGCGCAGGGCGGCCTCGACGAGCGAGCGATCGCGGTCGAGATGGACGAGACGGCGTTCCTCCCCCGCCATCCTCCTGAACACCGGTCGTGCCATCCCGTTACACCCCGATCGCGAGGTGGGGCTCGACCGGTTCGTCGGCGAGGCGAAGGTGGACGATCTCGCCGCTGAGCACGGTGCGCTGGCCGCCCGACGCCGACCGATCGGCGACCACCAGGCCGCCGGTCGCGACGTCGACGCCGAGGGCCCGGACGACCTCCGACCGACCGTCACCGCCGTCGAGCCGGACGGGCCGGCCGTTGGTGAGCTGGCGAGCCACCCAGCCGGCCGCATCGAAGCGGCCGCCCCGCAGGGTCGCCGTCCGCGCCTCGAGCCGACCGAGGAACGCCTCCAGGACGTCGTCCCGGTCGATCAAGGCCCCGTCCCCCGCCACCGCCCGGAGACTGGTCATGCCGTCCGCGAGCTCGGGCGGGAAGTCGGCCGCCGCCCAATCGGCATTGAGCCCGATGCCGACGATCGCGCGCGGGTCCGGGCCGTCCAGGCCGATCGTCTCCCCGAGCACGCCGGCGAGCTTGAGGACGTCTCCCTGGAGCGTCTCGACCACGAGGTCGTTCGGCCACTTGAGGCGGATCGAGCGCCTCGGCAGCCCGGCTACGGACTCGCCCGCCTCGGCCATCGACAGCGCCACGTTCGCCGCCAGCTGCCAGGTCCGATCCGCCGGCAGCCAGGTCGGCCGGAACCCGACGGACAGCAGGAGCCCGGCGCGCGGCGGGGCCGTCCACGTCCGGCCGCTCCGACCCCGGCCCGCCGTCTGCTCGTCGGCGACCGCCAGGCAGACCTCCGGGGCGTCTTCGTCCAGCCACGCGCGGACGACGTCGTTCGTGGAGCCGATGCTCTCGAACGACTCCCGGCGGCCGATGAACGACGGTCCCGTCACGAGCTCGGTCAGCCTGCCCTGGCCGTCGGCCCGGGACCGGCGCCCGAGGTGAGGTCGACCGAGTCCGGCTTCTCGAGCTCGAACGCGGAGTGGAGCGCGCGCACGGCGGTCTCGACGTCGTCCTCGGCGATGATGCAGGTGATCCGGACCTCCGAGGTCGAGATCATCTCGATGTTGACCCCGGCGTCGGCGAGCGTCCCGAACATCCGCGCCGCATAGCCCGGGGCGTTGTGGATGCCGGCTCCGACGATCGACACCTTGGCCACCGCCGAGTCGGTCGTCATCTCCTGGAACCCGAGCTCGCGCACGATCGGCTCGATGATCCGTTTGGCCCGCGCCAGGTCGGAGCGGTTGACCGTGAAGCTCTGGTCGGTCGACCCGCCGTGGCCCACGTTCTGGACGATCATGTCGACGTTGATCCCGGCGTCGGCGAGCGGGGCGAAGACCGCGTAGGCGACACCGGGTCGATCGGGGACGGCGACCAGGGTGATCTTGGCGACGTTCCGATCGTGAGCCAGGCCGCGGACCTTGTTGCGCTGCTCCACGAGCGGATCCTCCTCGATGAGCGTGCCGGGGGCGTCCTCGAACGAGCTGAGGACCTCGATGACGACGTCGTTGACCCAGCCGAGCTCGACCGCCCGGACCTGCATCACCTGGGCGCCCTGGTGGGCCAGCTCGAGCATCTCCTCGTAGCCGATGACCGGCAGCTGCCGCGCGTCGGTGACGATCCGCGGATCCGCGGTGTAGATGCCCTTGACGTCGGTGAAGACCTGGCAGCGGTCCGCCCCAAGCCGCGCCGCCAGGGCGACCGCGGTCGTGTCCGAGCCGCCGCGTCCGAGCGTGGTCGTCTCGGCCTTGTCGATGTCCGCCGCGCTCTGGCCCTGGAAGCCGGCCACGATGACCACCTTGCCGGCCGCGATCTCATCGTGGACCCGGGCCGGATCGACGTTCGCGATGCGGGCCTTGCCGTAGCGCCCGTCGGTCTGGATCCCCGCCTGGGCGCCGGTCAGGCTGATGGCCGGTACGCCGAGCGCGTGGAGGGCCATCGACAGGAGCGTGGCGCTCTGGTGCTCGCCGGTCGACAGCAGGACGTCGAGCTCGCGCGAATCCGGCTCGTCGGTGATGGCCGCGGCCAGGGCGAGCAGCTCGTCGGTCGTGTCGCCCATCGCGCTGACGACGACGACCAGGTCCGAGCCCGCGGCGCGCTCGCGCGCGATCCGCCGGGCGACGCGCTTGATCCGGTCCGCGCCCGCGACGGACGAGCCACCGAACTTCTGCACCACGAGGGGGGCTGGCATCAGGGCGGGATTGTAGCAGCGGGTCCCGCCACGTCCGATCGGCCGTTCCTCGTCCTAAAAGGGGCTCAGGGCCCGACTTCGAGCGAGGAGAGGACCGTGCGAACGTCGCGAGTGAACGCGTCGAGCTTCGACGCCGGGGAGCCGACGAGGGCGACAAGCGTGCGATCGCCTGCATCGATGAAGTAGGCCGGTGAGGCCGGCCCAGGAGTGACCACCCATCGGTCGTCGCCGGTCGTGCCGTTCGGCTGCCGCTGGATGAGGAAGAGGGGCTGGCCGAGATGGTTCGCGCAGCCGTCGCCCAGCCCGACGTCGAGCTCCTGTGCCTCGACGTTACCGATCGGGAGGGTCCCCGCCAACGTGATCGACAGGCCCTTGTTCGCCATCAACCACGCGACCAGATCCTCCCGACGAGCGGGCAGTGTCACGAAGTCGGTCGACGAGCACGGGGCGTATCCAACGCTCGGCCCCAGGAACACGAGCTGCTCGTTCTCATCGGCCGATGAGTCGATCTCCAGGAAATTCGGGAGCTCGGTGATGCCATTCCAGCCGTCCGGGACGGTGAACTCGAGGCTCGGTTTGAATACGGTCGAGACGTACGTCCCCGCAGCGAGGCGGCCGGTATGGAACGGCTGTGGTCCAGACGCTGCGGGCGATGCCGACGTGCCGATGATGCTGGCGGACGGTCCGTCGGACGGCCCCGCCGATCTCCGAGCCGCCTGGGGATCGGCCGATGACGCCGGCGAGCCGGCAGTACCTCCGAGCAGCCATGCCGCAACGACGGCGATCGCGACCAGCCCGAGTCCGGCCGCCGTAACCAGCGGAGTCAGACGACGACGCGACGCCGCGTGATCAGGCGCGACCGGAGCCGCGTCGTCGGCCGAGGCCTCGGTCGCCGCGAACAGGGCGATGGGCTCGGCGATCCCCTTGAGCGTGGGCCGGCCCCGAGCGGTGAACCGATAGCGCCCGCTCGTTCTGGTGAGTGATCGGACGGTCTCGGTCACGAGCACCTCGCCGGGCCGCGCTTGGGCGCACACCCTCGCGGCGATGTTCACCGCGGTCCCGACGTAACCCCCGTCCCGCTCCTCGGCCTCGCCGGCGTGGATCCCGACCCCGACGTTGATCGGGTTCGTCGGATCGGCCAGGTTCGCGTCCGCAGCTCGAGCCACGATGGCCAGGCCAGCGACGACGGCGCGGCTGGCGGATGGGAAGACGACGTAGAAGCTGTCGCCTTCGGTCTTGATCTCGGCGCCACCGAGGTCGCCGACCACGGCACGGACGACGGCGCGATAGCGGTCGAGAAGGTCGCCGGCCGCCGCATCGCCGCGGGCCTCGGCGTAGGCGGTGTAGCCGCGCAGGTCGGCGAACAGGAAGCCATGGGTCAATGGACCTGTTGGCGACGGGCCAGTCATCTACCTCACCGACTGGGGACGCGACATGATAGGCCGCGACCGACGGACCTGGTCGTATCCTGTCAGCGACGGAGGGCTGCCCAGGATGTGCTTCGATCTCGATAGTCGACCCCCGATCGCGCCGATCGCAGGCGGGGCGATGGATCACGAGGATCTCGTCCTGACGGCCGCCGACGGCACCGAGCTGTCCGCCTTCCGGGCGCGGGCGAGCGCGCCGACCGGAGCCGGGATCGTCATCCTGCCGGACGTCCGCGGGTTGCACCCGTACTACGAGGAGTTGGCGCTCCGGTTCGCCGAGGCGGGGGTGGACGCGGTCGCGATCGACTACTTCGGACGGACGGCGGGGCCGGGGAAGCGCGACGACGGCTTCGCGTTCCGGGACCACCTCGAGCAGACGACGTACGAGGGCTTGCTGGCCGACGTCCGGGCCGGAGCGGCCGCGGTCCGCGAGGGCGGCCGCGTCGTGGCCGTCTTCGCCATCGGCTTCTGCTTCGGTGGGCGGCTCGCGTTCCTGGCCCCGACCTTCGACATCGGCCTGTCCGGAGCCATCGGCTTCTACGGCTGGCCGACCGGTTCGCGTCAGAACTCGCCGGCCCCGGCCGACGTGGCCAGCGAGATGCGGGCGCCGATCCTGGGGATCTTCGGCGGCGCCGACGAGGGCATCACCGCCGACGTGGTCGCGACGTTCGAGCACGCGCTGGTCGCCGCCGGCGTCACCCACGAGCTCGTCGTCTACCCCGGCGCCCCACACAGCTTCTTCGATCGCAAGGCCGACGATTTCACCGAGGCCTCGACGAACGCCTGGCGCCGGACCCTGAAGTTCATCCGGGCGAACACGCCGGCCGCGTGACCGTCGACGGCAGAGCCGGTCGCTACCGGTCGCGCGCCTGGCAGACCCCGGCCGACAGTCGGCAGATGCAGGCCCTCGTCGCACGGTGTTGGCGAGCCGACTGGCCGGACGTCCACCTGCACGCCGGCGATGTCGACTGGTGGAGCGTCCACGCGCTCGGGAAGCCGCCGGGCCTGGAGGATCGGATCGGCCTGTGGTTCGATGGGGAGCCCGACGCGACGGAGCTGGTCGGGTTCGCCTGGTACAGCCCACCGATCGACGCCGACGTGATCGTGGCGCCGGGGCACCGGACGGCCACCCTCCTCGGCGCGATGACGGCCTGGATCGACGGCCAGGCCGCCCGGTTCGGCCCGGTCCTCGCCCAGCCGCGCCCGGCCGCGCTCCGGATCTGGACGGTCGAGACCGACGACCGTTCGAACGAAGCGCTGGCATCGCTCGGGTTCCGACCGACGGCCGTCCCGGCGTTCCATCACTTCGCCGGCCGGGCCGACGAGCTCGACCTCACGGCACCGCCGCTCCCCGACGGTTTCCGCCTGGCCACGATCGCGACCGATGGCGACGTGCCGGCCAGGGTCGTCGCCGGCCATGCCGCCTTCCCGCGGTCGACGATGACCGAGGAGGCGTATCGGTTCTGTCGGACCACGCCGCTCTACCGACCCGGGCTCGACACGATCATCCGCGCGCCGGACGGGACGATCGCGGCGTTCGCCCTGGCTTGGCTCGATCCGCTCAGCCTGGGCGTGGAGCTCGAGCCGGTGGGCGTCCACCCGGACCACCAGCGTCGCGGTCTCGGCCGGGCCGTCTGCCGGGCGGCGATCCGGGCGGCTCGAGACGTCGGCGGACGCGACGTCCTGATCGCGGCCGAGTCCGGCAATCCGGCGTCGAACGGGCTGTACGCCTCGCTCGGGCTGGGGTTGAGCGCCCGGGTGATCGCCGTCGGGCGCCCGGAGGCGGCGGACTGATCGGAGCGCTCGCCTGCGCGGCCGATGCGCGCCTCAGCGTCGGAAGGTGGCGAGACCGACCAGCACGGCGATCGCGCACAGCACGATGAAGACCGGGAACCCGCCCGGGATGATGCCGTTCACGGTGTGGACCAGTTCCGTGAAGACATGGACGACCGCGCCGACCACGTTGTCGAACAGCCCGCGGATCGCCTCACCGATGCTGTTGAGCAGGTCCCCCATGGCCTGAGTGTCGGCCCGGTCGTCAAGGGGGCGGTGACGCCGGACAACGGCCGTCGTGCGTGGGGTCGTGGCGGTCCGCGCGAGGTGGGACGACCTCCGGTGACGGAGGGCACCGCCTCAGCCGCGGTCGACGATCTTGGCTCCGGCGTTGCGCGGCGCGACCACCGTCGCCCGCCCGGGAAGGTCCGTGTCCGCGGCGACCGCCGACAACGCGGCCTCGATCCGGGCGACGGCCGACACGGTCTTGGTGAAGGCGATGATCGCCGAACCCGAGCCGGACAGGCAGGCGCCGAGCGCGCCCGCCTCCCGAGCAGCCTCGATCAACCGCGGGAGCTGTGGGTACACCTCCGCCCGGTACGGCTCGTGGAGCCGGTCGACGGTCAGGAAGCGGAGCAGGTCGGTCCGGCGTCCGGCCATCCCCGCGACGCCGAGCGCGACGCGGCCGAGGTTGGCGACCGCATCGGCGAACGGCACCGTCTCCGGCAGGGCGTGGCGCATGGCCTCGGTCGGCAGCCGGAGCTCGGGCACGTACAGGACGCAGCGCAGGTCGCGCGGGACGTCGAACCGCAGGGCCTCGACGCCGTCGTCCATCGCGGCGCTGACCACGAACCCACCCAGCAGCGCGGCCGCGACATTGTCCGGGTGGCCCTCGATCCCGGCGGCGAGCCGGAGCATCTGGGCCGGATCGAGGCCGCCCTCGGCGAGCGCATCGGCGGCGACGACCCCGGCGACCGTCGCCGCAGCCGACGACCCCAGGCCACGGGTCAACGGGATCCGATTGCGCATCGTGATCCGCCAGCCCACCCCGTCGGGGATCTCCCCGCGGAGATGGACGAGGGTGGCCTCGAGTCCCTTGACGAACCGGTTGTCCCGGTCCTCGGTCAGCTCGTCGGCGCCCTCGCCCTCGATGTCGAGCTCGATCTCGCCCCGGCTCCAGCTCCGGACCTCGACCTCGATCCGGTCGGTCAGGTCGAGCGCCAGGCCGAGGCAGTCGTAGCCGGCGCCGAGGTTGGCGCTGGTCGCGGGCACCTCGACCGCGATCCGCCGCCCATCGAGCTCTGCCAGCCAGTTCGCGACCACGGTTCCCTCCTACCAGCCCAGTGCGGCCACGACCGCTTCCGTCGTCGGCCTCGATCCGAGCACGTCGCCCACCTGCGCCTCCGCCGTATGCGGGTCCTTGAGGCCGTTCCCGGTCAGGACGCAGACGATGGTGGCATCCCGGTCCACCCCGAGTCGGTCCGATCGGACCAGCTTGCGCACCCCCGCCAGGCTCGCCGCGGACGACGGCTCGCAGAAGATCCCCTCCCACCGGGCGAGATCGCGATAGGCGGCCAGGATCTCCTCGTCGGTCACCGCTTCGATGAGGCCGTCGGATTCGTCCCGGGCGGCGGTCGCCTTCGTCCAGCTGGCAGGATCGCCGATCCGGATCGCGGTCGCGACCGTGTCCGGCTCGGCCACCGGGTGGCCCAGGACGATGGGCGCGGCGCCGGCCGCCTGGAACCCGTACATCCGGGGCCGGCTGGAGCTGAGCCCGGCCGCCAGATAGTCGCCGAAGCCGACCCAGTAGGCGCTGATGTTGCCCGCGTTGCCGACCGGGATGGCCAGCACGTCGGGGGCCCGGCCGAGGTCGTCGCAGACCTCGAAGGCCGCCGTCTTCTGGCCCTCGAGCCGGTCGGGGTTGACCGAGTTGACCAAGGTGATCGGACGGTCGTCGCGCTCGGCCAGCTCACGCACGATCCGGAGGGCCGCGTCGAAGTTCCCGTCGACCGCCACGACCCGCGCCCCGGCCACCAGCGCCTGAAGCAGCTTGCCCTTGGCGATCCGGCCGGCGGGCAGGACGACGACGACCTCGAGGCCGGCGGCCGCACCGTAGGCCGCGGCCGAGGCCGAGGTGTTCCCCGTCGAGGCGCACACGATCGAGCGGGCGCCGGCCTCGAGCGCCTTGCTGACGGCGACGACCATCCCGCGGTCCTTGAAGCTGCCGGTCGGGTTCGCCCCCTCGACCTTGAGGTAGAGGTTGTCGAGACCGAGCTCGCGGCCGAGGTTGCGCGCATGGACGAGCGGGGTGAACCCCTCGCCCAGGGTCAGGGCCGGGGTCGCGTCGGTGACCGGCAGGAACCGGCGGTAGCGCTCGACCAGCGTCGGGCGCGGGGTCGGGCGGGCGGTCGGGCGCGGGGCCGGGCGGCGGGCGGACGGGCGGCGTGTGCTCACGGTCGGACGGATCCTGTCATCGGGCTGGTCAGTCCTCGACCGGATAGAGGGTGGCCGCGACCCCGGCGGCGGCGAGCCCTGCGCGGAGCTCGGCCAGCGGTGCCGCGACGCTGATGAACCCGCCGCCGCGGGCGGTCTCGATCTCGACCTGGTCACGGATGAGCTGCTCGGGCAGCGTCGTCGCGAAGAACCGGCGCCGCGGGTGGTCGTCGGGCGGACCCGCGACCGGCGCGTCCGACGCCGGCGGCAGGCCGGCCCAGGTGCTGCCGCCCTCGCGGGCGATCGAGACGAGGTCGCCGAGCACCGCACTGCTCGTGGCCGGGCCGCCGGCGCCCGGCCCGACGAACGCCACCCGGCCGACCGGTCGGGCATCGACCTCGATCCGGTTCTGGACACCGCCCGTCCGACCGAGCGGACCGTCCGACGGGACGGCGGTGGGCAGGACCCGGGCGTGGATCGACCCGTCGTCGCGCCGCTCCGTCGCGGCCAGGAGCTTGATCGTCCGGCCGACCGCCGCGGCCGCCTTCGGCTCGTCGGCGAGCACGCCGGTGATGCCCGGCCGACCCTCCCCCTCGACGGTCGGCGGGCGTCGCTCGACCGCGGCCGGGTCGAGCCAGGTCCCGAAGGCGAGCCGGGCGAGGATGACCAGCTTGTTGACGGCGTCGTCGCCCTCGACGTCGCCGGCCGGGTCGGCCTCGGCGTAACCGGCGGCTTGCGCCCCGGCGAGCACGAACGCGTACGGCTGCCCCTGCTCGGTCATCGCGGTCAGGATGTGGTTGGTGGTCCCGTTGACGATCCCGCGGATCGCGTCGATCCGGTCGGCCGCCAGCTCGACGGCGAGCGGCCCGAGGACCGGCGTCCCACCGCCGACCGCAGCCTCGAACCGGAAGGCCGCACCGGTCCGTCGGGCGATGGCCTCGAGCTCCGCCCCGTGATGGGCGATGACGTGCTTGTTGGCGCTGACGACGGGCTTGCCCGCCCCGAGCGCCGCCGCGGTCAGCGTGCGGGCCGGCTCGTCGCCGCCCATCAGCTCGACCAGCACATCCACGTCGGGCGATGCGACCAGGTGGGCGGGCGCGTCGGTCAGCAGGTCGGACGCGACCCCGTTCCCACGGGCGCGCTCAAGGTCTCGCACGGCGACCCCGGCGAGCCGGAGCGGCGCCCCGTCGGCGGGAGTCAGCCGGTCGGCGTCGTCGACCAGGGCCCGGACCACCTCGATCCCGACGGTCCCGGCCCCGAGCACGGCCACCCGGAGCGGCACACGGCTCATCGCGGGCTCGGAACGTGGCTGGACATCGGCCGAATGGTAGCCGAGACGGGGGGCGTCCCGACCGGTCGTGGGGCTCGAACGGTCCGCTACACTCGGTCCGATGACGACCGAGCTCGCCCCAGCGCCGGCCCCAGCGCCCGCCCCGGCCGCCCGTCCGCGGATCTTCAGCGGCATCCAGCCCTCCGGGATCGTCCACCTCGGGAACGACCTCGGGGCGATCCGGAACTACGTCCGGCTCCAGTACGAGTACGAGGCGATCTACTGCATCGTCGACTACCACGCGCTGACGAGCAGCCACGATCCCGACCTGCTGCGGGCGCGGACGCGCGAGATGGCCGCCAGCCTCCTGGCGCTCGGGCTCGATCCCGAGCGCTGCACGCTGTTCGTCCAGAGCCATCGTCCCGAGCACACCGAGCTCGCCTGGCTGCTCTGCACGGTCACGCCGGTCAGCTGGCTCGAGCGGACGCCGACGTACAAGGAGAAGAAGCAGAACCAGCCCGACGACATCAACCACGGGCTGCTGACCTACCCGGTCCTCCAGGCCGCGGACATCGTCATCTACAAGGCGTCGCTGGTCCCCGTCGGCAAGGACCAGGCCGCCCACCTCGAGCTGTCACGCGAGATCGTGCGGGCCTTCAACTCGCGCTACGGCGAGACCTTCCCCGAGCCGCAGGCCGTCTTCACCGAGGCCCCGATCGTGCTCGGGACCGACGGCGTCAAGAAGATGAGCAAGTCGGTCGGCAACACGATCGACATCTTCGCCGAGCCCGACACCATCCGGAAGCAGGTCATGTCGATGGTCACCGACACGAAGCGGATCCTGCGGACGGACCCCGGCCGGCCCGAGGTCTGCAACGTCTGCCAGCTCCATCGCTCGTTCGGCGACGACTACGAGACGATCTGGGAGGGCGAGCGAACCGCCCGGACGGGCTGCGTCGACACCAAGCGGCTCCTCGCCGAGCGGATCATCGAGCACTATCGCGAACCGCGCGAACGCTACGCCGAGCTGATGGCCCAGCCCGCCCTGGTCGACGAGATCCTGGCGGCCGGCGCCGAGCGCCTCGGCCCCAAGGCCCAGGCGACGATGGCCGAGGTCCGCGAACGGATGGGCCTTCGGTGACCGACCCCGGCTCCGAGGATCGGGGCCGATCGGACGAGCCGGTGGTGACGGCGCAGCTCCTGCCGATCACCCGGCGCCAGGCGCGATTGTTCGACCTCCTGCTGATCTTCGCGACCGTCGGCGTCGGGATCGTCGTCATCGGCATGGTCGGCAAGATCTTCTTCGACTTCGGCGACGTCATCCTCGAGTTCTTCCTCGCCTGGCTGATCGCGTTCGTCCTCAGCCCGATCGTGCGCTGGATCATCGAGCACGTGCCGCGGCTGCCGCGGGTGCTCGCCGTCGTGATCGTCTACCTCCTCCTGTTCACCGGGATGGTCGGGGTCATCGTGTTCATCGCCCAGACCCTGGCCACCGGGATCTCGGAGTTCATCGACTACCTGCCGAAGCTGACCTCGGACCTGCCCCAGGTCCTCGCCCCGCTCCAATCGTGGCTCAACCAGTTCGGCTTCGGCCAGATCGACCTCGTGGTCACGGCCCAGCAGCTCCTGACCTACATCCGCGAGTCGGCCAGCGGCCTGGTCGGGCCGCTCCAGTCGATCGCCGTCGCGAGCGTCGGGGCGATCGGGACGACGCTGATCGTGGTCATCCTGTCGGTCTACATCCTGGTCGACCAGGAACGGATCCAGGCCTTCCTGAACCGGCTCGTCCCGCCCGACCGGCGCGACGATGCACGGCTCCTCGAGCAGGCGGTCTCGCGCTCGTTCGGCGGCTTCCTGCGCGGTCAGGCGGCGATCGGGTTCGCCTACGCCGCCGTGGCCCTGGCGACGAGTGCGCTCCTCGGGCTCGACTTCATCGCGGTCACGACGGCCCTGGCGGGCCTGCTGATGGCGATCCCGTTCTTCGGTCCGTTCGTGTCGTGGGCGCCGCCGGTCATCGTCGCGGTGTTCACCCAGCCGAGCGCCATCCTGCCGACCCTGGTGATCATGATGATCGGCTGGTTCGTCGTGATGAACATCCTCCAGCCGCGGCTGATGGCCGGCGCCGTCGGGCTCCATCCGATCGTCGTCCTCGCCTCGGTCATCATCGGCGCGAAGGTGGCGGGCGTCGCCGGCGCGATCTTCGGGATCCCGATCGCGGCGGTCCTGTCATCGCTGTTCTTCCACTATCTCGAGATCTTCGGCGAGGGCCGAACGGTCACCGAGCGTGCGGCGAAGCGGGTCGAAAGCCGGGAGGGCCGGCGTATCCGCGTGCCCAGGGAACCCGAGCCTGGCGTCGACGCCGACGTCGAGGAGATCGGCAAGGCCTGAGGCGATGTCTCGGGCGTGGGCGTGCGTGTCCGCGGAGTGCAGCCGCGGAGCGCTAGCCGCCGAGACCCTTGAGCAGCCCGCCGATGACGTCCGCCGGGTCGCCGCCCTCGCCGGCCTTCGGGAGCTGGCCGTTCGGGGTGAGCGCGTTGATGATCTGCGGCAGGAGCGCCGCGAGCATCGGCAGCAGCGCCGCGACGTCGATGCCGGTCGAGCCGGACAGCTGCTGGACCTTGTCGGGTCCGAGCGCCTGGCCGATCTGCTCGGGCGTGACCGGCTGGTTCGCCCCCGTTCCGATCCACGACCGGACCTGGTCTGTCAGACCCGCCTGCTCGAAGCCCTTGACCAGGTCCTCGAGTCCGGCCGTCCCACCGGCCCCCCGCCGAGCAGTCCGCCGATCGCGTCGCCGACCTCGGCCGGGACCCCGCCCGAGGCGGCTCCGCCGAGCAGATCGCCGAGCCCGCCGAGCGGGTCGTTCGTGGCCATGGTGATCTCCCTCGCCGGAGCGGCCCCACGGGCCGGGACCGAAACCCTACCGCTTCCAGCGCTTCCGGTCGGCGAGGATCTCGCGGGCGGCATTCTGGCCCGGCTGGCCGGTGATGCCTCCGCCCGGGTGGGTCCCCGACCCCGCCAGGTAGAGCCCGTCGACCGGCGACCGGTAGCGCGCGTGACCGAACAGCGGGCGCCACAGGAAGAAGCTGTCGAGCGACGGTTCGGCGTGGTACGGGTGACCGCCGGTCAGCCCATAGTCGCGCTCGAGGTCGGTCGGGCTGAGGACCTGCCGCGCGGTGACGAGGGAGCCGAGGCCGGGGGCGTACTCCTCGAGCGTCTTGATCGCGAGGTCGCCCAGCTCGTCGCGCCGGTCGTCCCACGATCCGTCGCGCAACGCATATGGCGCGTACTGGAGGTGGATGCTCATGACGTGGGTCCCGGCGCGTGCTCCCGCGACGAGGCTGGGATCGACCAGCGACGGGATCGTCGCTTCGAGGTACGGATGCTCGCTCAGTCGTCCGTACTTGGCCGCGTCGAACGCGCGCTCGAGGTAGTCGATGCCGGGGGCGACGACGATCCGGCCACGCAACCGCGCCTCGCGGTCCTTGCCCCTGCCGGCCGACGGGAACCGCGGTAGCGCCGACAGGGCGAGGTTGACCTTGGCCACGGTCCCAGGCGTCCGGATGTTGGCGGCCCGCCAGCGCATCCCTGGGCCGACGACGACCGGGTCGATCAGGGTGGTCAGGACGCGCTTCGGATCCGCCCCCGCGACGACGATCGACGACCCGATCTCCTCGCCCGAGGCAAGGGTCACGCCGACGGCCCGCCCGTCGACCGTGCGGATCTCGACGACCTCGGCGTCGGTACGGATCTCACCACCCGCCGTCGTGACCGCCGCGGCCAGGGCGGCCGACAGGGCCCCGGGGCCGCCGCGTGCGTAGACCGTCTGGCCCGCGGCCCCGCCGTCGTTGCCGGCGGAGTCGGTCAGGAAGACGTTGGTCGTGCCGGCCGACCACGGGCCCATGGCGGTGTTCTGGATGCCGCGGGTGGCGAGGACGCCCCGGAGGGCGTCGGTCTCGAACGACTCGGCGACGAAGTCCGCGATCGCCATCGGCAGGACGCGTAGGACCGCGTGCGAGTCGTGCTTGCCCAGGCCGCGGAAGCGGCGACCGAGGCGGAGCCCGGCGAGCGCATCCCCGACGCCCGGCGACTTCACGTCCGGCGGGGTCGACGCGTTCAGCTCGGCGAGGAACCGGCCGATCGACCGGACCAGCCCGTCGAATCCGGCGTAGCGCTCGGCGTCGTGTCCCGACCAGCCGCGCAGACCTTCGGCCGTGGCGGCCGCATCGGCCCACAGGGTGATCGCCCGACCGTCGGGCTGGGGCGCGAAGGCGCGAACGTCCGGCGCGACGAGCGACAGGCCGTGCCCGCGCAGCCCGAGCTCGCGAACGACCGACGGGCGGAGCCGCCCGACCGTGTGGGCGACGGCCGGGGCCCGGACCTTCGGGGCGATCTCGACGGTGTCGGCGCTCCCGCCGACCCGTTCCCGACGCTCGACGACGAGGACGCGGACCCCCGCCCGGGCCAGGTAGGCCGCCGTGACCAGGCCGTTGTGGCCGGCACCGACGACGATGGCGTCGTACGGCGCCGCGCTGCTGACGCGGGCAGGTGCGGTCATCGTCAGGCCGCCTTCCGGCCGCGGGCCCGGAGGACCTCCATCGCGGCGATCCGTCCGTTGGCACCCATGATCCCGCCGCCCGGATGGGTGGCCGAACCGCACAGCCAGAGATCCTTGACCGGGGTCTTGAACCGCGCGTAGCCGGGCACCGGGCGATTGAAGAACAGCTGCTCGAGGCTGAGCTCGCCCTGGAAGATGTTGCCCTCGGTCAGCCCGAAGCGGCGCTCGATGTCGAGCGGGGTGAGGACCTGGCGGTGGAGGATGATGTCGCGGATGTTCGGGGCGACCTCGGCGATCCGGTCGATGACGGCATCGCCGAACGCCTCACGGTTGTCGTCCCACGTCCCGAGGCTCGGGTCCAGGTTGTACGGGGCGTACTGGACGAAGCAGCTGATGACGTGCTTGCCGGGCGGCGCCATCGACGGGTCGACCAGGGTCGGGATGATCATGTCGATGTACGGCCGCTTCGACCAGTGGCCGTACTTCGCGTCGTCGTAGGCCCGCTCCATGTCGTCGACGCCGGCGCTGAAGCTGATCGCGCCGCGGAGGTGGTCCCCCTCGCCGGGCAGGCAGGTGAAGTCCGGCAGCCGGTCGACGGCCATGTTGACCTTGCCCGACGAGCCCCGGAACTTGAACCGGCGGACCTCCTCCTCGAACTCCGGGTCGAGCGTCCCGGACTCGATCAGCCCGAGATAGGTCAGCCGCGAGTCGACCGAGCTGAGGACCGCCCGAGCCTGGATCTCCTCGCCGTCCTCGAGGGCGACGCCGACCGCACGACCGCCCTTGACCATGATCCGGGCCACCGGGGCCTCGAGCCGGATCTCGGCACCGAAGGACCGGGCGGACTCGCCGATCGCGTTCGACACGCCGCCGGTCCCGCCGCGCGGGATCCCCCAGGCACGGAAGGCGCCGTCGATCTCGCCCATGTAGTGATGGAGCAGGACGTAGGCCGTGCCCGGGCTCTGGACGCCCTGGTAGGTGCCGATGATCCCGGACGCGGACATCGTGGCGATCAGCGGGTCGGTCTCGAACCACTGCCGGAGGAAGTCCGTCGCACTCATCGTCATGAGCTGGACGAACACGGCCTGCTGCTTCTCGGGCAGCTTCTGGAAGGCGCGCAGCAGGCCGCTGAGGGGCGCGAACTGGCGCGGGTCCATCCCCGTCAGGTCGGGCGGGACGATGCTCAGGATCGGCTTGATGAAGCGGGCCATCTCGACCATCAGCTGGCCGTACTCCTCGTACGCCTCGGCATCGCCCAGGCTCCAGCGGCGCAGCTCGCGGATCGTCCGGCCGTGGTCGTTGACCCGCCACAGGTAGTCCTTCTCGAGTGGCGTGAAGGTGCCGTCGAGGGGCAGGATGTCGAGGCCGTGCTTGGGGAGCTCGAGCTCGCGGATGATCTCCGGGCGGAGGAGGCTGACGACGTAGCTGGCGACGCTGAAGCGGAACCCCGGGAAGATCTCCTCGGTCACCGCCGCGCCACCGAGCAGGTCGCGCTTCTCGAGGACGAGCGTCCGGAGCCCTGCCCTGGCGAGGTAGGCCGCGCTGACGAGGCCGTTGTGACCCCCGCCGATGATGACGGCGTCGTAGGACTGGGCCAAGGCAGGCGCCCTCCGCGCTATCCAGACTGCATAGGATTCATGCAGAGTCTACCCGAGCAGTGGGGGTGGCTGCCGGGCGCCCGGCGGTGTGCGGTGTCGGCTCGGCGCCTCCGCCGGTTGGAGCGTGCCACGCACGATGGGCCGCTGTCCCGAGGCAGTACCCGGCGGCTCGGCGCATCGACCGGCGTCAGGTCGGTCAGTGGATCGCGGCCGACGCCAGCATCGCCGCGAAGGTCACCTCGAGCGCATCGGTGCCCGGGCCAGCCACGCAGGCATCGACCCCGATCCAGCCGACCTGGCCCGGCGCCTTCGGGACCGCCACGGCGATCGACCCGTCGCCGCCGATCGCAGCGCACGCCTCGTCGGCCGGTCCCCGGTCGATCGTGGCCGGGCGACCGGCGACGGTGGTGGCCTCGCCGCCGGCGGGCGGTCTCGAGCCGGGCATCCCATGGTCGCGCCAAGCGACGACGATCTGTCCGGGCTTCAAGATCATCACCGGCCATGGATGGCACACACCGCCGTCGGCGGTCTCGACGCAGTCGCTCGGCAGCGCGGCCGAGCCGACGAACACGATCGTCACGTTCCCGCTCGGATTGATCGACCCGGGGCGGGCGGCCCAGCCGACCGGATACCCGAATGAGAGGCGATCGTCCTCGAACCGCTGCATCGCCGACGTCGACGGGGCAACGGACGTCCCCGGCCCCGACGACGACGCGGAGATCCTCGGCGACACAGACCCGGCCGGCGTCGACGCTGATGGAGCCGTCGCCGGCGCGATGCAGCCACTCGCGATCAAGGCGACCGCTGCGAGCGCCAGCACTCGCCTGAAGGTGCCCGTCGACGACATGTGTCGGGGCAGGGATCGCGTGAGCCTCATGGTTTCGACCTCGACCCATCGGTGGACGTTGGCACACCACAAGGACGCCTCGGTCGACGTTCGCGTTTCGAGCGAGCGGCGATCGTCTTGTGCGTCCCGGCTCGGCGGTGTGCGTCCCAGCTCGGCGGTGTGCGTGTCGGCTCGGCGGTGTGCGTCGCAGGCTCGAACCAGCGAACGAAGGGCACCGGCCGGGGTCCGTACCGGTGCCGGTCGCGGTGGTTCGTCCCGCGCCACGCTCACGCCGGGATGAGTCGACAGCGGACCCGGCCCCTGACCCGCGCTCCTCCGCCGGTTGGAGCGTGCCACGCACGATGGGACCATGCGACCGGGCGCAGCCGACGGGCGCCGCCCTCCCCCGCCATGCGGCTCGGCGCATCGACCCGTGGCGCCCATCCAAGCTGCATACGATTCATGCATACTTGGACCCGGCTCGGCACGAGCTGACGGAATGGCACGAGCCGAAGCGTCGGTGCGAGCCGACGGGACGGCGTGGCCGAAGCGCGGGCGTGCCGCTCCCGTCCGGACCACCGCCTCGGGTGGCACGAGAGGAGCAGACCTTGAGCGTCGGGACCGCGTTCCACCCTCGCACGGAAGCCCACAACCGGAAGATGCAGTGGCGCGAGTGGTCCGGCTACTTCGCCGCCAGCGTCTACGCGGACTTCCACGACATCGAGTACAACGCGATCCGCGAGCAGGCCGCCCTGATCGACGTCAGCCCGCTGTACAAGTACGAGGTCCACGGCCGCGACGCCCAGCGGCTCGTCGACCGGGTCATCACCCGCGACGCGACGAAGCTGAAGGTCGGCAGCGTCTACTACTCGCCATGGTGCGACGAGGACGGCAAGGTCGTCGATGACGGCACCATCCATCGCCTCGACGACGATCGGTACCGCTGGACCGCCGCGGATCCCCAGTACCGCTGGCTGACGATGAACGCGACCGGCCTGTCGGTCGAGGTCGAGGACGTCAGCGAGCGGATCGCCGCGATCGCCCTCCAGGGTCCCTGGAGCCGCGCCGTGCTGGCCGCGGCGACCGGCGAGACGTTCGAGGACCTGCGCTACTTCCGTCGCCGCGGGACGACGATCGCCGGCGCCGCGATCGACGTCAGCCGGACCGGCTACACCGGCGACCTCGGCTACGAGCTGTGGATCCCCGCCGACCGCGCCGTCGACGTGTTCGACGCCCTGATCGCCGCCGGCAAGCCCTACGGCATCCGGCCGGCCGGGATGATCGCCCTCGACGTCGTCAGGCTCGAAGCCGGGCTCATCCTCCTCGAGGTCGACTACACCAGCGCTCGTCACGCGATGAACGCCGACCAGGCGTACTCGCCGTACGAGATCGGCCTCGGTCGCCTGGTCGACCTCGCCAAGGGCGAGTTCGTCGGCAAGCGCGCCCTGGCCGCGGAGCAGCGCGCCGGCGGGCCGCCCCGGCGCCTGGTCGGGCTCGAGCTGACCTGGGACGACATCGTCGGCCTGTACGACGCCCGCGGCCTTCCGCCGACCGCGCCGGCGGTGGTCTCGCGCACCCACACCCCGCTCTACGACGCCACCGGCGGCCGACAGATCGGGCGGGTCACCAGCCTCGGCTGGAGCCCGATCCTCAAGAAGCCGATCGCCCTCGCGTCGGTCCCGCCGAGCCACGAGCCGGTCGGCTCGAAGGTCTCGGTCGAGTGGACCGTCGAGGCGCATCGCGGCCGCGTCGGCGGGACGGTGGTCGAGCTGCCGTTCCTCGACCTGCCGCGGAAGCGGGCCTGACCGCCCGGGACTTCAAGGGCCGGAGGGGCGGGGCCTCGCCTCACGGGTACCTAGCGGAAGAACTCGCGCATCGTGTTCGCGAAGCACGCCCGGTTCAGGCATGGCAGGCCCCAAGCGGCCTCGATCGTCCGGACCAGCGAGTAGTGCGAGTGCGGGACAGCCGAGCGGAACCCGCGCTTGACGGTCGGACCGATGACGACCGTCGCGACCTTGCCGCCGCCGCCGAGCTTGCTCGTCCCCTCGTCCCAGGTCAGGAACAGGACGCTGCCCTTCATCGACGGGCTGCGCAGGATGCGCGGGATGAACGTCTGCAGGTAGGCGTCCCCGGTCGCCGTCGAGCAGTCGTGCATGTCGTTGCACAGGTTCGGGACGATCAACTCGAAGTCGGCCGCCGCCGGTGAGAACGCGCTGAAGTCACGGATCTTGCGACAGCTCGCCGGTCGGCGGGAGACATTCGTGAAACTGATCGCCGGTTCGTGCTTCCGCGCGTAGGAGCCGGTCCCGTCGCGACCGTCCTGGGCGACCGCGCCCTTGTAGCAGCCGGGCGGGACGTTCTGGGCGAACACCCGCCACGTCTTGCCGGCCGCCTCGAGCTGGCTGGCCAGGTTCTTGCGGGCGAGGTTGTGGATGCCGTCGTCGGTCACGCCCTGGGTCGAGCCGCTGAACAGGGCGAGATAGTTCGGTTCCGACGGATGCGCGACCGCCCGGTAGTTCGTGGCAAGTCCGTAGCGCGCGACGAGCGAGTTGATGTACGGCGCGGCGCTGTTCCCGATGACCGACCCGGACTCGCGGTTCTCCATCACGATGACGTAGATGTGCTTGAAGTGCGGGACGGTCGCGCTCGCGGCGGCGACCGCGGGGCTCGAGCCGGCGGCCTGGGCAGGGCCGCCCCCGGGGGAACCGGACGGAAGGACCGCGGAGCCGCCGACCGACGAGCCGAACGCGCCGGACCCGACCGCCCCGCTCGCCGAGCCGGACCGGACCGCCGAGCCGGATCCGACCGCCGCGACCGGGGCCGCCGTGCCGTCCGGACCGACGCCCGGCCGGAGACCGACGACACCGAGGAGGACGGCACCGACGACCACCGCCACCGCCCCCCCGGCGATCAGGCGGGCGGGCGTCGCGCCCCGGAGCCGATCGATCGTGCCGCGGCCGGTGTCGCCTGTCATACCTCGTCGAGGCTACTCTCGATCGAGAAGTTTCACCTGCGGCGACGCAGCGGCGCCGGGTATGCTCGGCCGAAGATCGCTGCCGCTGGGAGTCCGACCGTGACCGACTATGCCGCCCTCGACCGCTACGTCGACGAACGGATGCCCGCCTGGACCGACGAGCTCGCGGAGTTCTGCCGCTTCCGCTCGGAGCAGGGCGACGTCGAGGGCCTGCGCGGAGCCGCCGACTGGATCGCCGCCCGGCTCCGTCGACTCGGGGCGACCGTCGACGTCGTCGAGCTGCCCGGTCGACCGGAGGTCCCACCGCTCGTCGTCGGCGACATCGGCGACGGACCGCGGACGCTGACCGCCGTGCAGCATTACGACGTCCAGCCGTCGGTCCCGCTCGACCTGTGGACCACGCCCCCGTACGAGCCCGAGGTGCGTGACGGCCGGCTCTACGCCCGCGGAGCGACCGACAACAAGGGCGAGCTCATGCCGCGGATCTGGGCCGTCGAGGCGTATCTCGCGACGATCGGCCCACTTCCCTGCCGCGTGCGCTTCCTGGTGGAAGGCGAGGAGGAGTACGGCAGCGAGCATCTCGACGAGCTGCTCGACCAGCGACCGGGGATCCGCAAGGTCGACGGCGCCCTGATCGAGGGCGGCGGGGTGGACCTGTCCGGACGCCCCGAGATCCTCGGTGGCGTCCGCGGGATGGCCGTCATCGAGCTGGTCTGCCGGACCATCGCCTACGACGCCCATTCGAGCGCGGCGACCGTCCTGCCCAGTGCCCCGGTCCGGCTGGCGCAGGCGCTCGCCAGCATGTACGACACGGACGGGTTCCCGACGCTGCCCGGGATCGATGCCGGGATCGTGCCGCCGACACCGGCCCAGCTGGCGATCTGCGATGCGGTGCCGCTCGACGCGGTCGAGGAGATCCGACAGGAGTACGGCGTCCCGCGACTGCTCGGCGGTCTCGACGGCACCGACGCCATCCGGGCGATGACGTTCGCGCCGACGCTCAACATCCAGGGGCTCTGGTCGGGCTTCATCGGCCCGGGCGACAAGACCATCACCCCGGCGGAGGCGCACGCCCGGCTGGACATCCGGATCGTGCCGAACCAGGACCCCGCGGCGATCGTGACCGCGATGAAGGCGCACCTGGCGGCCGGCGGCTTCGACGATATCGAGGTGATCGGCGAGCAGGGCGAGCGGGCCTACTGGAGCCGAGCCGACGACCCGATCCTCGATGCGGCCGCCCGGGTCTCCGAGGCCGTCTTCGAGAGCCCGTCCGTTCGCTACGTGTCGATGCCGGGAACGGCCCCGATGTGGCAGGTGTGCGGCCGTGACGAGGTCCCGACGACGACGCTCGGCGGCGGGTCGGCGGACTGCCGGGCCCATGCCCCGAACGAGAACGTGCGGATCGACTACGCCGCCAAGGCCGCCCAGCTGACCGCGCGGTTCCTCGACGAGTTCGCCCGCATCGGCTGACGAACGGCGGCCCGTGCCCGGAACGGCGGCCGTACCCGGTACGTCGGCAGAAGCCTGGCACGACGGCTCGTGCCCCGCGCCGCGCGGGCGTTGACCATCGGTGCGACCATCCGTGGATGGCCAGCACCGCCGAACCCGGCGAGGGGATCCGTCTCGAGGAGCTCCAGCTCGCGACGCGCAACCGGGGCATGCCGCTCGAGGGGCTGCGCTACGACGTGACGCCGGTCGGGATGCACTACCTTCTCATCCACTTCGACATCCCCGACGTCGATCCGGACTCGTGGCGCCTCCGCATCGGGGGCCTGGTCGAACGCCCGCTCGAGCTGAGCCTGGCCGACCTGCGCCGACGACCCGCCCGGACGCTACCGGTCACGATGGAGTGCGCCGGCAACGGCCGCGCCCGGCTCGACCCGCGGCCGCTCAGCCAACCGTGGCTGGTCGAAGCCGTCGGGACGGCGACGTGGACCGGGACGCCGCTGTCGGGGCTCCTCGCCGATGCCGGGGTCCGACCGGACGCCGTGGAGCTCGTGTTCACCGGAGCGGACCGGGGGACGCAGGGCGAGGTCGAGCAGGACTACCAGCGGAGCCTGACGGTCGCCCAGGCGAACGCGCCCGAGGTCCTCCTGGCGTACGAGATGAACGGTCGACCGCTCGAGCCGCAGCACGGCTTCCCGGTCCGGCTCCTGGTCCCCGGCTGGTACGGCATGACGAGCGTGAAGTGGCTGACCGCGATCGACGCGGTCGCCGTGCCGTTCGAGGGGTACCAGCAGGTCGAGGCATACACCTTCCGGGAGTCGGACGACGACCCGGGCCAGCCGGTCACCCGGATGCGCGTCCGGGCGCTGATGATCCCGCCGGGCATCCCCGACTTCTACACCCGCGTCCGGTCGTTGGCCGCTGGAGCCACGACACTCCGCGGTCGCGCCTGGGGCGGGTCGGCCCCGATCGTCCGGGTCGAGGTCGGGATCGACGGGAGCTGGGCCGACGCGACGCTCGGACCGCCGCTCGGCGACCACGCCTGGCGGAGCTGGACGTACGACTGGCTGGCGGCCTTGGGCGAGCACGTCCTGTCCTGCCGGGCGACGGACGGCGACGGCAACACCCAACCCACGATCGCTCCGTGGAACGTCAAGGGGCTCGCCAACAATCTCGTCCAGGACGTCGCGGTGACCGTCCGGGCCTGACCGCGACAGCGGGACCCCGAGGGGGCGATCGCCCGGCCGCGCCGTCGGACGAAACCTGGATCGGCTTCAGCCGAACCGGCGATCGACGAACGCCTCGAGGCCGGCGAGCGCGACGGGCAGGTCGGTCCGGCCGAAGCCGACCCGGAAGTGGTCGCCCGGGACACCGAACCGCGTGCCGGGCAGGAGCAGCACGCCCTCGTCCTCGACCAGGTCGGCCGCGAACGCGTCGATCGACACGCCCGGGATCGTCAGCCGCGGGAAGCCGATCGAACCCGCCCGCGGGCGGACCCAGCGGAACGCGTCCGAGCGCTCCGCGAAGAACCGATCGAGCAGCGGCAGGTTGGCGCCGACGATCGCCTGGGTCCGAGCGAGGACCGCGTCCCGCGCTCGGAGCGCGACGATGCCGAGGATCTCGGCGGGCGCGGACGAGCAGATCGTCGTGTAGTCCTTGAACGCTGCGGCCCGAGCGAGCAGCGGCACGGTCGCGGCTCGCCAGCCAGCCGATCCGGAGCCCGGCCATCGCGAACGACTTCGACATGACCCCGAGCGACACCCCGCGCTCGATCGCGTCGGCTCCCGCCGTCAGCCTGTCGGTCGGGTCGAACTCGAGGAA
Organism: uncultured Chloroflexia bacterium; assembly: GCA_963781845.1. Lineage (GTDB taxonomy): Bacteria > Chloroflexota > Limnocylindria > Limnocylindrales > CSP1-4 > Chersky-267. The sequence goes on from CAWAHN010000017.1 coordinate 348,763, forward strand.
CCGGTACACCTCGTCGGCCAGGAGGTGGACGCCGGCCTCGGCGCACAGGTCGGTCAGCGCCCGCCACTCGGCGTGGGTCGGCAGCATCCCGGTCGGGTTGTGCGGCACGTTGACGACGATGAGGCGGGTGTCCGGCCGGATCGCCGCTCGGAGCCGACCGACATCGAGCGCCCAGCCATCCGCCTCGTGCAGCTCGTGGAGGGTCACAGCCGCGCCCGCGGCTCGCGCGACCTCATACAGGCTCTGGTATCCCGGCCAGGTCACGATCGCATGGTCGCCCGGGCCGAGCATCACCGAGATCAGGCAGAAGATCGCCTCCTCGGCGCCGGCGAAGACGAGCACCTCCTCCGGCGAGATCCCGTCGTACAACCCGGCGATCTCGCGGCGCAGCAGCGGATGCCCGGTCGATTCGGTGTAGCCGAGCTGGAGCCCGTCCCACAGCCCGCGCGTCTCGTCATCCGCGAGGGCGAGGAGGTCCGCCATCGGATAGCCCTGGACGTCCGAGGCACAGAGCAGATGCCTGGCGGCGAACTCCCAGCGGGCGAAGTACCGCTCCAGCTCGAAGTCGGCGATCCGCATCTAGCGGTCGAGCAGGTGGAGCTTCGCGGCGATCGTCCTGAAGTCCCTGGCGTCGATGCCGGTGCCGGTCAGCAGCCAGGCCGGGTTCTCGGTCTCGTCGACGACCGCGCTCAGGACGCCCGCCGACGTGGAGCTGAGGTTCGCCTGGCGGTCGCCGAACGGGGTCGACCCGAGATCGTCCCCGGTCGGCACACACGGGGTCGTGTCCTGGCAGACCGAGCCCTGGTCGAGGACGACCTTCGCCCCGTCCGAGCGGCGCCGATAGATGATCCACAGCCGGCCGCCGTCCTTGAGCTGGAAATGTCCGTCCTCGACCGACCAGCCCTTCGGCAGCACGGCGCAGTAGACCGGCCACGACACGTCGTCGGCGAAGACCCCGAAGAAGTCGTCGCGCGTCTGGGCCGACCCGAAGCAGGTGTCGGTGCCTCCGGCGGACGGCGTGCCGACGGGCGTCGGCTCGTCGGTCGGCGCCTCGGTCGGCTCGTCGGTCGGCGACGGCTCGAGCGAGGGCTCGTCGCTGGGTCCGGCCGACGGCTCGTCGGTCGGTCCGCTGGTGGGCCCCTCGGACGCCGGACCCCCCGACGCCGACGGCACCTCCGATCCTCCCAAGGACGCCACCGCCGTCGGGCTCGATTCGGCGGTCCCGTTGCAGCCGCCGAGGGCGATCGCGACGAGCAGGACGACCGCCACCGCCCGGCCCCGAGCGATCCCTCCCGGGCGCCGGCCGACGGGCGAGGGCCTCGGACCGCGCGCTCGCATCACCGCCGCAGCCTAGCCCGTCCCGCAGCAGGTGGTCAACGCGGGGCGGGCACCCCGTCGATCGCGGACACGCCCGTCCGGCCACCCGACCGTCGGACGAAGGCCGGATCGACACCGAACACCTCGCGGATCCGGTCGTCGACCAGGACGTCGTCCGGGGCGCCATCGGCGACGATCCGCCCGCGCGCCATGAGGACGAGACGCGGGAAGAAGTGCGCGGCCAGGCCGAGGTCGTGGAGGACGGCCAGGATCGTCGTCCCGTCGCGCCGGTTCAGGTCGACCAGGAGGTCCATCGTCTCGACCTGGTGGCGGAGGTCGAGGTGGACGGTCGGCTCGTCGAGGACGAGCACGGGTGCCGCCTGGGCCACCGCCATCGCCAGGAGCACCAGCTGACGCTCGCCGAGCGAGAGCTCGCGCGCATCGCGGCCCAGCAGCCCGCCGACGCCGACGCGCTCGATCGCCGCCGCGATCGCCGCCCGGTCGGCGGGACGGTGACCCCGGAACGGATCCTCGTGGGCAAGCCGGCCGAGTCCGACGACCTCCTCGACCCGGGCGGCGAAGGGCAGCGGCCCGGCCTGGGGGACGACGGCCAGCCGTCGGGCGATCGCCATCCGGTCGAGCCGCTCGACGGGAACGCCGCCGAGGGTGACCGACCCCGCCGTCGGGCGGAGCGTCCCGGTCACCACCCGGAGCAGGCTCGACTTCCCGGCCCCGTTCGGGCCGACGATCGCGACGCGCTCGCCCGACGCGATCGACAGGTCGATCCCGCTCAGGACCACCCGGTCGCGGTATGCGGCGTCGACCCCCGCGAGCTCGACCACCGCTGCGTCGATCGAGCTCACAGCTCGTACCCGGTCCGCGCCCGACGGAGCAGGACGAGGAAGAACGGCGCGCCGATGATGGCGGTCACGACACCGACCGGGATCCCGCCGGCGACCCGCGCGACGAGGTCCGCCGCGGCCAGCAGGCTCGCCCCGATGAGCGCCGACAGCGGCAGGACCCAGCGAGCGTTCGGGCCGACGACGAGCCGGACGACGTGGGGCACGACGAGCCCGACGAACCCGATGAGCCCGCTGATCGAGACCGCGGCGGCGGTGATCAGGCTGGCCAGGCCGAGCAGGATCGCCCGCTCGCGGCGGACGTCGACGCCGAGATGGGCGGCGGTCTCCTCGCCCAGGAGGAACCCGTTGAGCGACCGGGCCCGGGCCAGGATCGCGATCGTGGCGAGCAGGATGATCGGCGCGGTGAGCATCACCTGCGACCACGACGTCCCCTCGAACCCGCCGAGCAGGTAGTAGAAGATCTGGCGCAGGTTCGTGCCCGACAGGTACATCGTCATCGCCAGGCCGGCCGCCAGCAGCGAGCCGACCGCGTAGCCGGTCAGGAGCAGGCTCGTCAGCGGGGCGAGCGTGCCGGTCCGGCTGAACCGGTAGACCGCGGTCACCGCCAGCAGCGCCCCGACGAACGCGAGCGCCTGCACCAGTCCGAACCCGAGCAGCGCGATCCTGATCGGGATGAGCACGCCGATGGCCGCGCCGAGCGCCGCACCCGAGGCGGTCCCGAGCACGTACGGGTCCGCCAGCGGGTTGCGCAGGATCCCCTGGAACGTCACGCCGGCGACCGCCAGGCCGAGACCGACGACCATCGCCGCGAGCACCCGGGGGAGCCGAAGGTCCATGACGATCGTCTCGGCCGCCGGCGACCACGTCATCCCGAGGTCGAGGCCGAGGAGGCGATGGGCGAGGATCGCGACGGTCTCGGTCGGGGCGACGGCGACGCTGCCCAGCGCCACCCCGAGGATGAGCACGACGAACAGCGCGACGACGCTCCCGACGAGGAGGATCGCCGGGCGCGAGCGGACGCGCTCGAGCGGGCCCGTCCGGGCCAGCGGTGCGCCGAGGACGTCCGTCCGGGTCGCCACGGCGGTCAGGGCGCCGCCGAGCCTGAAGCGGCCGGCGAGGCGGTCGGGGTCGGTTGCGGGAACATCGTGGCGAGCTCGGGGTGGATCGCGACCGCCAGGGCCTGGAGGCCCTGGACCAGTCGCGGACCCGGACGACTGATGACGGTGTCGTCGGCCGGGCGGATCGCGTCGTCCTTGACCGCCGTCATCTTGTCCCAGCCCGCCCGGCCGGCGACGATGGCGGGGGTCGTCCCGTACGCGGCGTCGCCGAGGATGATGATCTCCGGATCCGCCGCCACGAGCTTCTCGAGCGGGATCGCGAAGACGGCCGGGTCCTCGGTCGTGATCGGGGTCCCCCCGGCCAAGCCGATCATCTGGGCGATGAACGAGTCCTTGGCCGGGCCGTAGATCTCCTTGGTCGCATCGAGCTCGTAGAACGTCTTGGGCGCCGGCAGGCCCTTCGTCGCGGCGGCGACCTGGTCGAAGCCGGCCTGCATGGACGCCGTGAGATCGCGCGCCGCCGGGCCCTCGCCGACCGCATCGCCGACCAGCTCGATGTCCTTGAGCACGCCCTCGACGTCCGTCGCGTACGTGACGACGACGGGGATGCCCGCCTTGCGCAGCTGGGTGATCGCCTCGGGCGGGTTGAAGCCGTTGCCGCCGGCGATGACCAGGTCGGCGCCCAGGTTGACGATCTGCTCGACGTCGACGGATCCGAACTTGGCCACCACCGGCAGCGTGTCGGCCTCGGGCGGGTACGGGGTGAAGTCCTCGACCTTGCCGACGGTCCGGTCGCCGGCGCCGATCGCGAACAGGATCTCGGTCGTGGCCGGCGTGAGCGAGACGATCTTCCGGGGGGCGGCCTTGAGGTCGACCGCGGTGCCTTCGTCGTCGGTCACGGTGAGCGGGAAGGTCGCCGCGGCGACCGGCGTCGGGCTGGGTGTGGCCGGCTCCGGCGTGCCGGTCGCGGGCGGGATCGCCGAGGCGGTCGCGTCGGGCGGGATCGAGACGGGGGTCGCGGACGAGCCGCCAGTGCATGCGCCCAGCAGGACCGCGGCGCCGATCAGGACGGTCGCGAGGCGCCGGTTCGGCCGGGCCGCGCCGGGCACACGAAACCCCTCGCCGGTCGGTCGAGGGGTGGAAGTCGGGGTCACGGGATGCCTACCCTTTCTCTCGAAGGTGGAGCATGGACCCCTGGGCCGGCGACCGGACTCGCGCGGTCGGCCCGGGCACGGATGCCCGAGACGCCGCGACCACCGTAGCGGGACTGTGCCGGGATCTCACCGGCTTCGCGACCCAGCGGTCTGGCGTATGCGGTTGACCCGCCGACTGTACCACGCAGCACCCGTCCACCCCAGCCGGTGCGCGTCCGGATGCGCCGTGGCGGTCCGCGGTCCGTGCACGACAAGCCACCGATGAGCCGGCTGCTACGCCGCCGATGAGCACCTGATACGCCGCTGGTAAGCGCCGCCTGCGAGACTCCCGCCCTCGCCCTCCTCCCGCCAGCAGCCCAACCCCGCCGGAGGAGGTCCAGATCGTGGACGGACGTACCAGGCGAAGACGATGGAGATCATGGGTCCCGCCGCTCCTCGGCATCGTGATCGTGCTCGTGACCGTCGCGGCGGCCGGCCCGCGTCCGGTCGCGGCCGCCTACCAGGGAACGGCGGATTCGAACGAGTCCGCGTTCGAGCCGCCGTGCATCGGCTGGGACGACCCGCATCCCGAGCGGATGCTGACCCTGGCGACCGCCGGGATGAAGGCGCTCGGCTACGACGTCAAGGCGTACAAGGGTGCCGCCTTCACCCGCGCCCATGTCCTCAGCCGGACGATCGGCGACTGGGCCTACTACGTCCATTCGCACGGCGACTACTACTGGCACGCGGGCGACCAGCGTCGCTATTCCGGCTTCCGCGAGGACTCCGGGGACTGCAACCAGTCGGTCGTGTTCTCGAAGGACATCAAGGACAAGCGTGACGGCCGACAGACGAACCTCGTCGTCATCTCGACCTGCAGCAACGGCGACGCGAACACGACGATGCCCGGTGCGTTCGGGATCGCGAAGTCCAAGGCGGGCGAGCTCGACTGGAACGGACCGAAGTTCTTCCTCGGCTACGTCGGCGAGACGTACGACAACGACGAGGAGACATTCGAGGTCACGTTCTGGGACGCCCTCAAGCGGGGCAAGGGGGTCGGGCCGGCGTTCGAGCTGGCGATGCTCGAGGACTTCACCCACAGCTCGTTCGACGCGGACTGGTGGGGCAGCTACATCTGGTCCGGCAGGGCCGGCCCGGTCGGCACCTGCCCGTCGTGCGTCTAGGAGTGTCGACATGCCTCAGCTGCTCCACCCCTCGTTCCTTCGTCTCGGGCGCCGGTCCGCGGCGATCCTCCTCCTGTTCGCCGCGATCGGCCTGCTCGTGACCGGCCTCGCCCGCCCGGCCGACGCGAGCGACCCGTACGTCGCCGGCGGCGATGCGACGAGCGTCAGCCGGCTGACCGATGCGCGGGCGGCCTCGATCGCCGGTCGAGCGACCGCCGACGAGCGCGTCCTCGGATCGGCCACCGTGACACGACGGACGGTCGACCGGATCGTCGATCGACGCGGACATCGGACGTTCGACGAGGTCACCGGCCTCGATGCCGGCGGCCGACCGGTCGAGGTCCTGCGCTACGGCGTCGACGGGCGGTTGATCGCCGCCAGTCGCCTCGGCTGGCCGGGCGCCGCTGGACGGTCGCTCAGCGGCACGGCGGACGCGATCCTGGCCGCCGACCACCTGGCCCGATCGCTCGGCCTAGCGCCCCTCGGCCGACCCGTGGCCGAGACCCGCGGCGCGAACGGCTGGACCGTCCGCTGGGATCGGGTCGTCGCCGGGATCCCCGTTCCGGGCGACGGCCTCCGGGTCCAGCTGTGGACCGATGGGACGTTCCACGGACTGGCGGTCTCGGAGCACAGCCTCGCCGCAGCACCGGGCGCGACGATCGCGAGCGGGATGGCCGCGGCGACGGCCGCCACCCTCCTCGACCGGTGGATCCCGGCGAAGCATCGGTCCGAGGCTCGGATCTCGTCCTCGACCCTCGCCTGGGTCGCTCCGAACGACACCTTCGAACCGGCACGGCCCGACGCCCCCGCCGAGATCCGTCGCCTCGCCTGGGTCGTGACCGTCCGGTCGGCGGGGACGTTGGCCGCCTCGCTCCGCGGCCTCGAGATCTGGATCGACGCCGGCGACGGATCGCTGCTCGGCGGTGACGTCCTCCGATGAGGTCGTCGTGGCGGTCCCGCGGACCAAATCTCCGGCCGATCGCCGTCGCGCTCGTCGCGCTGGCGATCGGCGCCGGTTGCGGAACGGCACCGCCGGTCCCGGGTGGGACGGTCGCCGGGTCGCCGCCGGGGCCGGCCACGCTGCCGACCGCCCAGCACTCAGCGGAGGCAGCGTCGAGCGAACCATCGGTCGTACCGTCGAGCGCGCGGTCTTCGCCGGGCGCTGACCGGCCCGGGCGGCTGTTGCTCCTGTCGGGCCGGACCGGGGCGATGCGACTCGAGATGGTCTCCGGCGTCGGTGAGCGGCGGTCGATCCCCTCGCCGGAGCCCCGTGTCGCCTGGATCTCGACGAGTCTCGACGGCCGCGCCCTCGCCACCACGCAGAACGGCCGGGCCTACGTCTCCGGACCGCTCGACGGCGATGCCGACCCTGCCTGGCGACCGCTGGCGCCCGGACCGGACCGTCGAACCGTGGCCGGCCCGCTGGCGTTCGGGACCCTCTCGCCCGACGGGTCCCGCGCGGCGTTCCTGGCGGCGGACTTCGACGGCGGCGGACCGTTCGACGTCGTCATCCTGCCAGTCGCACCGTCGACGGCCCAGCCGCTGGCGACCCGGATCGATCTCGGCGCGGAGGGCGGGCCGCCGTCCTGGCTCGACGGCCGGCTCGTCGTCCTCGCCCGGACATCCGGCGACGCGGTCGGGGCCTTCCTCATCGACCCGGCCGAGCCCGGGCGCAACACCCCGGTCGCGCGGGACCGCACCGACCCTCCCGGCCCGATCGCCGGGCTGTCGATCGCGGCCGACGGACAGACCCTCGCCGTCGCCTCGAGGGGTGACGATCGGGTGGTCGTGGGACCCACGGGGCGGTGGGTGACGGAGGCCGGGACGGACACGCCGACGACGACGGCGCCGGCCCCGGTCGAGCTTGAGCCCGGCCCCGACGGATCCCGCTCGCTCGCCTGGCTCGCCCTGGCACCCGACGGCGAGCGGATCGCGATCGTCCGGACGGACGCCGACGGTGCATCGGTCGGCGTGACGATCCACGACCGGGCGGACGGCTGGCGCCAGGCGCGGTCGATCCCCCTGGCGACGGGTGCGGATCGCGCGGTGGTCGCCTGGCTTCCGTGACGCCTCGTGGCGCCCGGCCGGATCAGGCGACGGGCATGATCAGGCGGTGACGGGCTCGCGCGCGCTGAAGATCGAGACCTGCGCCTCCTCGGGCAGCATCACGCCGAAGATCTTCTGGAGGGCGAGGAGATGGACGCACGAGTCCCAGCTGTCGAAGTAGTGGCAGGTGCAGCGCCAGCTACCGGCGTCGAGGCTCACGTGATGGGTGTCGTTGTCACCGCGGAACGTGAGGCTGAGGCGATCGATCGTGATCCGATCCAACTCGCGAGCGTAGCGATTCGCCTTCTCGACCTTGCCGATGAGGGAGCTGTGCATCGTCGAGGATCCTCCGTCGCCCGAGGGCGCTGACGAGGCCGCCGTCCGGTCCTGCACCATCGACCGGTGAGGGCGGTCGCTGACCGAACCATACACCCGACGGGACCCGCCCGGAACCCCGTACCCGACCGGTCCTTTCGGTCCGGACGACCCCCGGGCCGGTCAGGGCGCGGAGGTGCCCTCGCGGCCGAAGTCGTCCTCGATCCGGATGACGTCGTCGAGCTCGGGCGTCGACACCTCGACCAGCTCGCAGCGTTCGATCGCCTCGAACCGATGGACCATCCCGACGGGGATGCGACGGTGATCGCCGGGCCCCATCTCGGTCGTGTCGAGCTCACCGCCGAGCTCGCCGTGATGGAGCCGCAGCCGTCCCGAGACGACGAGGATCGACTCGTCCTTCTGCTCGTGGACCTGGAGGGATAGCCGCTTGCCGGTCTCGATCACCAGGATCTTCCCGACGTACTTGTCGGTATGCGCCCAGATCAGCTCGTGCCCCCAGGGCTTGTCCACCCGGCGCGCGGCCGGCTCGACCGACGGCGAGGGGATCAGGCGCCACGAACGAGCCGCTCCCCGGCATCGATCATCGCCTCGCGAACCTCCGGGGTCGTCGCCTCGGTGTAGATCCGGACCAGCGGCTCCGTCCCGCTGAACCGGACCAGCAGCCATGACCCATCGGCGACGAAGAACTTGAACCCGTCGTTCGTATCGAGCGCGATGGTCTTCGTGACCGGCTCGCCGGCCAGCTCGCCCGGGGCGTGGACGCGGAGGTCGACGAGGAGCCGATCCTTCAGCGCGGGATAGGCCGCCCGCTCGATGTGGACGTCGACCCGGCGGTAGTTCGACGGCCCGGCCAGCTCGTGGAAGGCGGCCAGCGCCTTCGACACCGGCCATCGTCCGGCGGCCCGCTCGCGCAGGAACAGGTCGAGCAGCAGCAGGTCGGCGTAGACGCCGTCGCGTTCGGGCAGGTGCATCCCGAACCCGAACCCGCCCGACTCCTCGGCGCCCATCATCGCGCCCGTCTCCATCATCTTGGGGCCGATGTACTTGAACCCGACCGAGGTCTCGTAGATCCGGATGCCGTAGTGCTTGCCGAGGCGCTCGGCCATCGACGTGTTGTTGACGCTGATGACGACCGGATCGCGCAGCCCGCGGTATTCGGCCAGGTAGTACATCAGCAACCCGGTCACCTCGAGCTGGTGGATGAAGTCGCCCCGCTCGTCGGCCGCCCCGGCCCGGTCGGCGTCGCCGTCGAGCAGCAAGCCGATGTCGTACCCGCCCCGCGACAGCATCCCGAGCGCCTCGTCGACGTTCGGCCGGATCGGCTCCGGGTTCACCCCGCCGAAGTACGGGTTGCGCTCCTGGTGGATCTCGGTGACCCGGATCCTGCCGCCCGACAGGAGCCTGCGAGATCCAGCCCGCCCCGGCGCCCCACATCGGCTCGACGAGGACCGAGGCGTCGGCCGCCCTGAGCGCGTCGAGGTCGACCGTCCGACGAAGGTAGCGCTCGTAGCCCTCGAACGGGTCGAACCGCTCGACGAGCCCGGCGGCCTCGGCGTCGGCGAACGGGCGACGCTCGATGGCCGTCCCTCCGTTCGTCGCGATCGTCGCCTCGATCACCGACAGGATGTCCGGTCCGGCGGCGGACCCGGTCGGCGCCTTGATCTTGAAGCCGTTGTCGGTCCACGGGTTGTGGCTGGCCGTGATGACGATCCCCGCCGCGGCCCCTCGTTCGACCACCTCGTAGCTCGACATCTGGGTCGGCACGGCGTGGCTGGCGTAGGCGACCGGGATGTCGTGGGCGAGCAGGACCTCCGCCGCAGCGATCGCGAAATGCTCGCTCGCGAAGCGCCGGTCGTAGGCCAGGACGACGCCCTTGGCCTGCTCGCCGCGGTCGGTGACGTAGCGGGCGACCCCGTCGGCGCAGCGGCGGACGTTCTCGAACGTGTACTCGTCGGCGACCTTCGCCCGCCAGCCGTCGGTGCCGAAGACGATCTTGGTCGGTGCCGGAGCCTCGGCGATGTTGGTCACGATCAGGCCTCCTGTCGAGCGGCCCTGTCGAGCAGCTGGACCACGATGTCGCGCGCGGGACGAGCGCCAGCGAGCAGGGCGACCGGCGTCCCGGCGAGGATACCGCGGGGACCGTCGGTCAGGACGAGCCGACCGTCGAGGCGCTCGACCACGAGGTCGTCCGGACCGGCCTCGGCCGCCTCGCCCGGCTGGACGACGCGACCGATCCCGACCCCGTCGAGCGCTGCGAGGAGCACCGTCCAGCTCCCGAGATCGCTCCAGCCGACGTCCATCGACGCCATCACCACCCGGCGGGCCGCGGCGGCCGGCTCCATCACGGCGTAGTCGATCGAGACGGCCCGGGCGGTGGCGTATCCCTCGGCGAGCCGCCCATCCGCCCAGCCATCGGCGATCGGGTCGAAGACGTCGGGTGCGAACTCCCGGAACGCCGCTCGGATCGCCCCTCGGCGCCACAGGAACATCCCGGCGTTCCAGGCGACGCCCGGGGTCGTGCCGAGCTCGGCCGCCCGCCCCGCATCGGGCTTCTCCTCGAAGGCCCGGAGCGGATACGCCCAGAGACCGTCGACGACGGCGCCGCGGTCGAGATCGGGCAGGAGGTAGCCGTACTCGGTGGCCGGACGGTCGACCTCGATCCCGAGGGTCACCAGCGGGTCGGCGATCCCGAACGCGTCGGTCGCGCCGCGCGCGGCGAGCCCGGCGGCGCCGCCGAGCACGCCGCGGAAGACGTCCTCGGCGCCGATCAGGTGGTCGGCCGGCAGGACGATCATGACGTCGTCGTCGGGGCGGTCGATCGCGACCGCTGCGAGGGCGATCGCCGCCGCCGTATTGCGCCCCTGCGGTTCCTCGAGGACGCGCACGCCGGGGACCTGCCCGCGTGCGAGCTCGGCATAGGCGCCCGAGGCGACGACGGTGATGTCGTCGAGGCCGAGGTCCGGCCCGAGGATCCGGGCGATCGTCTTCTGGAACAGCGTCTGGTCCCGTGCTTCGCCCGGGAAGAGCGGCAGGAACGGCTTCGGTCGCTCGGGGGTCGACAGCGGCCACAATCGGGTCCCGCCGCCGCCGGCCATGATGACGGCGTACACCGCGCTTATTGTAGGGACCGCCGGGGGCCTACCGGACCGGCAGGAGGCTGGCGTCGACGATCCCGTCGACCGTCACCGGGTTCGGGACGAGTCCTCCCGGCAGGCCGGCGATGAAGTCGATCGACTTCGCCCACCCGTCGCGGTCGATCGCGCCGAGGCCCTGGGTGGCCGTCAGGCTGTCGTGCCAGCCGTCGATGGTCGCCTGAAGGACCGCCATCTGCGCGGCCTTGTCGTTGGCGATCTCCGGGACCACCGCGATCGCGGCATCGAGTCCCTTCTGGGGATCGGCGGTGATGTCGTCCATCGCGCGGAGGGTGGCCGCGATGAAGGCCGCGATCGCGTCCTTCTTGGTCTCGAGCGTCTTGGTGCCCGCGATCAGCCCGTTGCCCTGGAGCGGGACGATGTCGTCGACGGTCAGGACGACCGGCGGGACGCCCGTCCGAGCGAGCTGGATCGGCTCGTTGTTGGAGAAGCCCGTCGCGGCGTCGACCTTGTCCTGCTCGACACCGACGAGCTGGCCGTAGTCGGGATACAAGCTGATCTTCGTGTCGGCCGGGGTCAGCCCCGCCGACGACAGGAGCGCCTGGAGCATGATCCAGCCCGAGCCGTACTTGCCCGGCGTCCCGATCGTCTTGCCCTTCAGGTCGGCCGCGGTCCTGATCCCGCTCGACGCCTTGGCGAAGACGACGTTGGGGAACTTGGCGTAGATCGTCGCCAGGTAGCGCACCGGGATGCCGTGGCTGACCGCGGGGATGACGCTCGTGCCGTCGGCGATCGCGACGTCGACCTGGCCGGCCGCCGCGAGCGTGATGAGCTCCGGGTCGTTGCCGTTCTGGAAGGTCACGTCGAGCCCGGCGTCACGGTAGTAGCCGGCCTGGTCGGCGAGGTAGAACTGGGCGAACTGGACGTTGGGGATGTAGCCGAGCCCGACCGTCAGCTTGGTCGGGGTGGCGGACGTCGACGGCGAGGCCGGTGCCGTCGTCGTCGCGGCGGGCGACGCGCTCGCGATCGCCGGACTCGCTCCGGCCGACGGCGAGGCGGCCACGACCGACGGAGAGGCGCTACCAGACGAACACGCGGCGGCCAGCAGCCCGACGATGACGGCGACCGCCAGCAGCGGCCGGTTGGTGGGGCGGGTCGAGAGCGGGTCCACGGGTTCCTCCACGCCGGATGTCGTCCATTCGGCCAGCGGGGCGCCCGAAGATGGAGCTCGCGCACGGTCGCACGCGGGTCCAGGCCTTCTTCCATCCGGACTCTACCGTCGGCTCCGGCCGGGCGATGGACTCGCGTCCGCCGCCCTCGGATCTGCTGACACTCGGCACGACTGGTCGTGCCGAGCCGCTCGTGGGCTCGTCCGTCGACGCTGTCGCATCGGCCGGACCGTACCACCGGTCGGGATTCTCACCCTGCCCCGAAAGCCGCCCCGATCGTAGCACGAGGCCGGCCGAGGGCCGTCCGGTCGCGTCCGGGACGCGTGGGCGCCGCGGGCTACCGTCGGACGGTCGTGGACTCGAGCATCGCCCGGACCTGGGACTCGGCGGTCCCGGTGTCCGGTCCGCGGAGACAGGCGACGACGGCGAGGTTCGACATGGGCGTCGGCTGGCCGATCGGGATCGTGGCGGTGATCGTCTCGACGCCTCCGACGGCAGCGCAGGGACCTGGGAACTCGACGTGCAGGGCGGTGTCGACCCCGTCGATCGTGATCAACGGGCTCGCCGTCGGGTCGCGGGCAGGGTCCGTGATCGGCGCGAGGATCCGGGTCGACAGCCACGTCACGAGCACGCCGTTCGGCGACAACGAGGTGAGCGGGCGATCGCACGCGCGACCCTGAGCGTCCGGGGGATTGCGAGATTGCCCCAGGGCGGTCGCGCAGCCCGACAGGAGTGGATCCGTGCTGAGGTAGATGAGCGGTCCGTCGTTGGTCGGGTCGAAGACGTTCGGCTGCATTCGCGTCCAGCTGACCGGCCGCTCGAATGAGATCCCGCCGACCGAGTCCGCGACCGGAGATGGCTCCGGCGTGAGGCTGGGCATCGGCGCCTGCCATTGACCGTCCGCGGACGGCAGGACGTGGATCGGGATGCTCGCCGTCATGAGGTGAACCTTGCCGGTGCAGCCCGCCTCCTCGACGAAGTGCGCGTTGGCCGTGATCGTCCAGTCGCCGGGGGGCAGACGCACGACGGGATCGCCGTTCAGGAACGCCCGGAAGAAGGCGGCATCCGGGTCGTCCGCCGAGAAGCCGCCCGACTTGTTGAGTCCAGATGCGATGGGCTGTCGCTCTTCAGCCGAGTTGACCGGCAATCGTTCGTCCAGGCCGGTTCGACATCGTGCTTCCCCTTGGGATCGACATATGCGAACGCGATCGGACCGCCGCCGGACGTCCCGATGTCGGCGCTCGTGCCGTCGACGAGGGAGAGGGTCGCGAGGCCCTCGATCGGCTCTCCCGCCGTCCAGATCGTCTTCGGCAGCTCGAGATCGAGGCGGAAGTGACCGTCGACCGACTGAGCGTGTGCCGGCGCGCTTGATGGATCGGCCGAGGGCAGGGACGACGGTACCGGGGTGGTCACGACCGAACCGCCCGACGAGCCGGCCGGACCAGCCGACGCGGGACCGGACGCGGTCGGGCCTCCAGAGGCGATCGCGAGCTGACCCAGCCGCGAGCCGGTGCCGACGAAGACCACCGACGCCAGGAGAACCACGGCGACGACCGCGACGCCGATCGGAAGCAGCCGGGGCATCGACGAGCGGATGGTCGGGGACGACAGTCGAGGGGTCGATCGGGCCAGGTCGCGGGTCGCCCGGGCGGTCTCGGCCTCGTGGAGCGCCCTGAGGCGTCGGACGACTGGGTCGTCGTCGTCGTCGGGCATCGTCACGACATCGACTCCCTGAGCTTCCGCAGCCCGGTCTTGAGCTGGGTCTTGACCGTGTTCTCGGACACGCCGAGCGCGGCCGCGGTCTCGGCGACCGACAGGTCGGCCATGTAATGGAGGACCACGGCTGCGCGAACCCGGGCCGGAAGGCGGCGAAGCGCGTCCCGGAGATCCGCGGTTGCGGCGAGGTCGGGCTCCCGATCGGCGACGCCAGCGCGACCGGCGTCGGCGGCGGTCCCCAGGGCGACGATCGTCCGGATCCGCCGACGCAGCCGGAAGGCCTCCCGGGCCTGGATCGTGACGAGCCATGGCCAGAGGGCCTCGGCCCGCCGCAGTCCGCCGATGTTTCGGAGGGCGAGCTCGAAGGTCGCCTGGACCAGGTCTTCCGGGTCACCCGCCCGGAGGGACCGGGCGATCGCGAGCAGACGGGGTCGATGGCGCTCGAGCGCGTCGACCAGCGTGTCCGTCGCGAGGTCACCGGCCGTCCGCTCGAGGTCGAGCTCGTCCAGGGTCATGCCGATCGAGATCACACCCTATAGAGGCGATCAGCCCCACGATCCGGGTGATGCCGCCGGACCGAGCGGACTCGGCCGACGGTCATGCGCCCGCGGCCACCGCCCGATAGAGACGTCGCTCACCGGTCAGGCCCTTGAGCTGATACGAGCCCGCTTCCTCGACCATGAGCCCCGATCCATCGAGGAGATCGCGGGTGGTCGACGACAGGAAGACCTCGTCGGCTCCGGCGCTGGACAGGACCCTGGCTGCGGCGTGGACCGCGACGCCGCGCGCATCGCCGCCGATGAGCTCGACCTCGCCGGTGTGGACGCCGACCCGGATCGAGATCCCCATGTCTCGGGCGGTCTGGACCATCGCGAGACCGCATCGGACCGCGCGCGAGGCACTGTCGAAGACCGCCAGGAAGCCATCCCCGGTGGTGTCGATCTCGCGGCCGCGGAAGCCGTTCAGCAAGTCCCGCATCCGTCGGTTGTGGTCGTTGAGAAGCTTCCGCCACGCCTCATCGCCCATCCGCTCGAGGGAGGCGGTCGAGTCGACGATGTCGGTGAACAGGACGGTGGCGAGGACGCGCTCGCTCGGCCCCTCGGGCCCGATGCCGACGACGCGAGCGCTCGTCCACTCGAGCGTCACGAAGGGCTCGTCTCCGACGACGCTCGCATCGTGCCCCGCCGGGATCTCGTAGGCCGAGTCCGGGGGGATCTCGACGGTCTGGCCATCGTCCATCTCGACGCGAAGCCGCCCCGAGATCGCGTACCCGAGGTGGTGGACCTGGCACGACGTCGTGCCGGCGATCGGAGCGAGGTGCGTCGTCCATCGCCATCCGGGCTCCCATCGGGCCAGGCCGACCGTCGTCTCGCCGAGACTCACGATCCGCCCGTTGCCCAGCGGGAACGGTCGGTCCTCGTCAGGCTCCGCGAAGGTCTTGAACTGCAGACGGGGCATGGGCCTCAGATCGCGCTGCGAGGGTCACGAGGATACTCCCCGGGTCCTCGAGTCTCCGCTCGAAGGCAGCGCAGGCATTCCCGCGCGGCTCGCGGGGAAACGGCGATGCGAGCCGACGAGTTGCTCCACAGCGTCGCGCGCGCGTCGCCGACCGCGCTCTCAGCCCAGACCAGGACCGCGCCGAGCCGCAGATACCGCTCGTAGAAGCCGCGTGTCCCGGCGAACCCTCGATCGACGAAGAACGCCTCGTCCTTCCGGTCGGCGCGGGCTCGCAGGGCGCGGGTCGCGCCGACGACGTCGAACGCGTCCGCTCGGTCGCCCCGGATCGCGAGAAGGACGACGTTCGCCACGCTCGGCGGAAGCTGGTGAAGCTTGGCCAGCAACTGGCCGCCCTGGCCCGGGGCGTCCGGCGGCCGACGCAGTCGGGTGACCTCGAGGTTGAAGGGCCGTTCGGCGCGGAACTTGACCGTGAAATCCGGCCCGGGCCTGCCCGAACCGTAGGCCTCGAACTCGAGCTCGATCCGGCGATCCGCAAGCAGCAGGTCGGCCACCAGCAACTCCGCCCGGACGTCCCGCCGCGCTTCGGCGTCCGCCGCGCCGCGCAGCTTCTTCCGGATCTTCGCGCGGTTGGCGTCGGCGAAGGCGCGGAACCGCGGCGACCCGGCCAGCCACGCCTCGAGCTCGTCGACGAACGGGTCGGTCGGGACGCCATCGAGCAGCTCCCGGGCGAGCCGTTCGACCGTCGTGCCGGGAGCCGTCGTGCGCGCCATCGCGCCAAAGGCTAGCCGACGTGGCGGCCGGCATCGGCGAGCGTCCAGGCTGTATACATCGCGAGTGACGGATCGACCACGACACCCGGTCGGGTGTCGGCCCCGGAACGGAGGCGCGAATGGGTCCATGGCCGGGCGGCATCAGTGCGATCACGCTGTTCGTCGAGGATCTGGCGACGACGAAGGGCTACTACGAGGAGGTCTTCGGCCTGCCGATCGTGTTCGAGGATGACGACTCGGCGGTGTTCAGGTTCGGGACCACCCTCGTCAACCTGCTGAAGACGTCGGCGGCCCGGGAGCTGATCGAGCCCGCCGCGGTCGCCGGTCGCGACGTCGGGTCCCGTCTCCAGTTCACCATCGACGTGGATGACGTCGACGCGATGTGCGCTGAGCTGGTCGGGCGCGGCGTCGAGCTGCTCAACGGCCCGATCGATCGGCCGTGGGGTGTGCGCACGGCCTGCTTCATGGACCCGGCCGGCCACATCTGGGAGATCGCGAAGTAGCCGGGGGATCGCGCCGGAGGGAGCGCCGATGGAGCGCAAGTATCGCCTGACGTCGCTCAAGATCGATCAGCGCGCCTGCCCCATCACGGCCGGCATCCTGTCGATCCGGCGCGACCTGCGCGGTCGTCACTCCTGGGACGTCGCCGTCAGGCTCGACGCCGCCGACGTCCGGGTCCCGGCGGACCGACCCGTCGCGGTCGAGATGACGACGGAGATCGGGGTCTTCTCGGGGGTCGCGGCCGTGGCGCGGATCACCCGGACCACGATGGACGACCGAGCCTCGTCGCGGCTCGAGTTCGACGGCGCGGGACCCCTCACGCCGCCCGGAGGGCCGTAGCGACTCCGGGCGGCCGGCCCTGCGAGCCGAGCGGCGACCCCCTCAGCCGCGGTCGCCGACGAGCCAGCGTTCGACGAGGACGGCGATGCCGTACAGGCCGACGCCCACCAGCGCGAGCATGAGCAACGCGGCGAACATCAGCGGGATATCGAACAGGCTGCCGCGGGCGAGGTTGATCAGGACGCCGAGACCCGACTCCGGGCTGACCCATTCGGCCACGATCGCCCCGACGACCGCGAGGGTGACCCCGACCCGGATGCCGCCCATGATCGACGGCATCGCCGCCGGGACCTCGAGCGTCATCAGGATCTGGCGAGGCGTCGCGCGGAGGCTGCGGCCGAGCTCGAGCAGCCGCGGGTCGACCGACCGGAACCCGACCGCGGTCGACACCGCGACCGGGAAGAACACGATCAGCGAGCAGATGACGATCTTGCTCAGCAGGCCCGGGCCGAACCACAGGATGAGCAGCGGCGCGAGGGCGAGGATCGGGGTCGACTGGGCCGCGACGAGGTACGGGGACAGGACGAGCCCGACCACGCGCGACCGGGCCAGCGCGTAGCCGGCCGCGAGGCCGATCCCGGCACCGAACAGGAACCCAAGGACGATCTCCTGGAGCGTCGCGGCGACCTCGGGCGCCATCGTCCCGTCGGTCCAGGCGGTGGCGAACCGCTGCAGCACGGTCCATGGACCCGGCAGGATGTAGTCCGGGTAGCGGCCGAGGACGACGACCAGCTGCCAGACGACGACGAACCCGACCAGGCCGAGCACGACCGGCACGGCACTCCGGGTCCACCGGCCGCGCCGACGGGGCGGGGCGCTCACGACGGATCCCGGGTGCCGGCTCGGACCGCGGCGAGCTCGTCCGGATCGGGGTCGGCGCTCAGGGCGCGGATGTCGCCGAGCGCGGCACGCACCTCGGCGGCCGCGGCGGCCGTGGCGGCGCTGCCGAGGTCGGCCAGGCGACGTGGGCGGCCGAGCGGCGACGGGACGGTCGCGACGACGCGTCCCGGCCGCGGCGAGAGGACGACTGTCCGGTCGGCGAGGAAGACCGCCTCGGTCATGCTGTGGGTGACGAGGACGACGGTCGTCGAGGTCTTCTGCCACAGGTTGAGCAGCTCGATGTCGAAGCGCTCCCGGGTCAGCTCGTCGAGCGCGCTGAACGGCTCGTCCAGCAGCAGGATCGAGGGCCCGAGCGCGAGCGCCCGGGCGAGCGCCACGCGCTGACGCATCCCGCCCGACAGTCGCGTTGGCCGCTCCGCCGCGAACCCGTCGAGCCCCACCAGCCGGAGCAGGTCGTGGGCGCGCGCCTCGCGTTCCGGGCGCGGCCTGCCGGCGAGCTCGAGCGGAAGCGCGACGTTGGCCAGGACGTCCCGCCACGGCAGCAACCGCGGCTCCTGGAAGACGAACCCGACGGCGGGATCGGGACCGGTCACCGCCCGCCCCTCGACCTCGACCGCGCCGTCGTCCGCGGGCAGCAACCCGCCGATGACCCGGAGCAGCGTGCTCTTGCCGCTCCCGTTGGGGCCGATGAGGGCGACGACCTCGTTCGGAGCGACCTCGAGGTCGACGCCGTCCAGGGCGATGAGGGTCGACCCGCCCGGGGCCTCGAAGGTCCGTCGGACGCCGGCCAGGCGGATCGCCGGCGAGGTCACCCCCTGCCGAGCGGGAGCGGGCTCAACTCGCGGCGGCGACCGGCTCCGGCTCGGGGAGCCCGGCGTCCGCCGCCAGCTCGGCGGCCTTCTCGGTCCGCTCCCAGGGCAGGTCGAGGTCGGGTCGGCCGAAGTGGCCGTAGGCGGCGGTCTGGCGATAGATCGGGCGGCGAAGGTCGAGCGCGGAGATGATGCTGGCCGGTCGCAGGTCGAACGTCCGCTCGACCATCTCGAGGATCCGATCGTCCGAGATCTTGCCGGTCCCGAACGAGTCGACGCTCAGGCTGATCGGGCGGGCGATCCCGATCCCGTAGGCGACCTCCACCTCGAACCGGTCGGCCAGGCCCGCCGCGACGACGTTCTTGGCCACCCAGCGGGCGGCATACGCGGCGGAGCGGTCGACCTTGGTCGGATCCTTGCCGCTGAACGCGCCGCCACCGTGACGGGCCATCCCGCCGTAGCTGTCGACGATGATCTTGCGTCCGGTCAGGCCGGCATCGCCCATCGGCCCACCGGTCACGAACCGGCCGGTCGGGTTGACGTGCATGACCGGGTCGTCGACGCGCAGCTCGCGCGGGATGACCGGCAGGATGACGGCCTCGGCGATGTCGGCGCGCAGGCGCTCCGCACGCACGTCGGGGTCGTGCTGGGTCGATACGACGACGGTCCGGACCCGCTTCGCGATGCCCCGCTCGTACTCGACCGTGACCTGGGTCTTGCCGTCCGGACGCAGGCCCGTCAGCTGGCCGCTCTTGCGGGCCTCGGCCAGCCGGCGAGCCATCCGGTGGGCGAGGGCGATCGGCAGCGGCATCAGCTCGGGGGTCTCGCGGCAGGCGAACCCGAACATCATCCCCTGGTCGCCGGCGCCGAGCTCGAACGCCGGTGCGGCGTCGTCGCGGACCTCGAGCGCCGAATCGACGCCCAGGGCGATGTCCGGCGATTGCTCCTTGACCGACACGAGGGTGCCGCAGGTCAGGTAGTCGAAGCCGTAGTCGGCCCGGGTGTAGCCGATGTCCCGGACGGTGTCGCGGACGATCGCCTGGAAGTCGACGTAGGTCGTCGTGCTGATCTCGCCGAGGACCATGACCAGGCCGGTCGTGGTGGCCGTCTCACAGGCGACCCGGGCGTCCGGATCCTCGCGGATGATCGCGTCGAGGATGGCGTCCGAGATCTGGTCGCACATCTTGTCCGGGTGGCCCTCGGTGACCGATTCGGACGTGAACAGGTACTGGGCGGCGTCGACGATGCTCATCGCCGGGAAGCCTAGCACGACCCTTCGCGGGTCCGGCGGGCGAGGTGGTCGGGCATGCCTCCGGACGGCCGGAGCCAACCCGCGGCGTCCCGGTCAGGCTCCGGCGCGGACGGCCTCGAGATCGAGCTCGCGCTCGATCGTCCGGAGCGCGTCGTCGCCGATCACGCCGTCGTCGCGCAGCCGGATGACCGCCTCGCGCTGGGCCGCGACGAGGGCCAGCCGGATCTCCTGGTGCTCGAGGCGCTCCCGCGCCTCGGCGTCGAGGTCGCCGTCGGTCTCCCCCACCGCGTGGGCCGCGTCGTGCTCGAGCTCGGCCCGCAGGTTGTCGACGAGCTCGAGGTGGTCCGGATACTCGGTCGCCAGGCCGTCGAGCCGCTCCCGGGCGGCGTCCGTCGCGGCCGTGCGCGCGATGCGTTCCTCGACCTCCCGGCTCGAGCCGGCCACGACGCCGAGACGGCGGACCACCCACGGCAGCGTCAGTCCCTGGCCGACGAGCGTGGCCAGGATGACGCACAGGGTCAGGTAGATCAGCAGCGGGCGATCCGGGACGTCGAGCGGCAGCGACAACGCGGCGGCGAGCGAGACCACCCCGCGCATGCCCGCCCACGAGATCACGAAGACGGCACCGGTCGGCGGCAGCGGGTCGCGCGTCCGGATCCTGGCACTCACCCAGCGTGGGATGTAGGTGGCGGGGAAGACCCATGCGATCCGCGCGACGATGACGGTCAGGCTGATCGCGACGCCCAGTCCGATGAGCTCGGACGCCGGATAGGCGCTCAGGGCGTCGAGGATCGACGGGAGCTGTACGCCGATGAGCAGGAAGGCGAAGCCGTTGATCATGAACAGGACGACCGACCAGACGCCGGCGCCCATCAGCCTGGCGTCGGGCGACAGGACCCGCGCCGCCCGCCGCCCGGCGATGATCCCTGCCGTGACGACCGCCAGGACGCCGCTGGCGTGGACCGCCTCGGCGGGCAGGTACGCCGCGAACGGGACGAGCAGGGAGATCACGAGCTCGAGGGTCGGGTCGGTGACCCGCCGCCAGACCCAGGCCAGCCCGAGTCCGACGACGGCGCCGACGGCGATCCCGACCGCCGCGACGTAGATGAACTCGGCGCCGGCGCCGGCGATCGAGAACGACCCGGCGACCGCCACGAGCGCGGCGCGATACAGGATCAGGGCGGTCGCGTCATTGACCAGGCTCTCCCCCTCGAGGATCGTCACGATCCGCGGCGCGACACCCAACCGCCGGAAGATCGCCGTCGCCGCCACGGCGTCCGGCGGCGCGACGATGGCGCCGAGCGCGAACGCCGCCACGCCGAGCTCGGGCAGGAGCAGCAGCGCGACGCCCCCGACCACGAGCGTCGAGAACAGGACGAGCCCGACCGCCAGCAGGCCGATCGGCCGGAGATTCGCCTTGAAGTCGCGGATCGGCGTGAAGTAGGCCGCGGCGAACAGGATCGGTGGCAGGAACAGCAGGAACACGAGGCTGGGCGGGAGCTCGACCGACGGCGGATCCGGGACCCTGGCCAGGATCAGCCCGAGCGCGAGCCCACCGAGGACGAGGACGATCGGGTAGGCCACGCCGATCCGCCGGGCGACGAAGGCGAGCGCCGTCGCGATGGCGAGGAGCAGGAGGACGAGCTCGATGGCTGCGGTCGGGTCCAAGGCGTCGCTCGTCAGTCGGCGGCCGACGACCAGCCGAACAGCGTCCGGGGCGTCCCTGGCCGGGGCCACAGGACGGTCACGATCAGGATCCCGCCGACGATCGCTCCGAACAGCGACACACCGAGGTCGCGCATCGTGTCGGTGTAGCCGAGCCGGATCCCGGAGCCACCGGTCCGGGCGAGGGTGAACTCGCCGATCTCCCAGACGACGTCGACGATCGCTCCGAAGCCGACGACCAGCCCGAACGCCACCCAGCGCTGCTCGATCACCGGGGCGACCGCGAGGCCGAACGCGACGGCCAGGCTCAGCCAGCCGAGGAAGTGCGGGGCGAGCTCCAATGGCGTGCCGACGAACCAGCCGAAGCCGTTGCCTGCGGCGTCAAGGACGATCGGCACGATCAGCATGATGTCGGCGAGATAAGGGTAGGGAACGGGCCGCCGCCGGACGAGCCAGATCGCCGGGATGACCAGGACGAACAGCGGCGCCGCGATCGTCCGAAGTGCGAGCGCCTTGCCCATGAATTGCGAGGCGGCCGGGTCGAACAGCGGTACGACGACCATCACGATCGCGATGACCTTGACCGCGATGTCGAGGATCGCGGCTCCCGAGAGCACCACCGGCCCGGGTCAGGTCCCGTGCTGCCAGGACGCGACGTAGGCGGCCTGTTCGGCGGTCATCGGCTCCAGCTCGATCCCGAGCGCCGCGAGCTTCAGGCGCGCGACCTCGGCGTCGATCGCCTGGGGCACGACGTAGACCCGATCCTCGAGCTCGGCGTGGTGGAGCGCGACGTACTCGGCCGACAGCGCCTGGTTGGCGAAGCTCATGTCCATCACCGCGGCCGGGTGGCCCTCGGCCGCGCCGAGGTTGACCAGGCGACCCTCGGCGATGAGGTTGAGCTTCTTCCCGCCGATGTCGAACTCCTGGACGTTGTCGCGGACCTCGCGGACGTGGCCCTCGGCCATCTCGCGCAGTGCGGTCAGGTCGAGCTCTGCGTCGAAATGGCCGCTGTTGGCCATGATCGCGCCGTCCCGCATCGCGGCGAAATGCTCGCGGCGGAAGACGTTGAGGTTGCCCGTCGCGGTCACGAACAGCTGGCCCCAGGCCGCGGCCTCCGTGTGGGTCATCACGAGGTAGCCGTCCATCAGCGCCTCGAGGGCGCGGACCGGGTCGACCTCGACGACCGCGACGTGGGCGCCGTGACCGTCCATCCGGGAGGCGATCCCCTTGCCCACCCAGCCGTAGCCCGCGACCACCACGTTCCGACCGGCGATCAGGATGTTGGTCGCGCGGAGGATCCCGTCGATCGTCGACTGGCCGGTCCCGTAGCGGTTGTCGAAGAGGTGCTTGGTCTGCGCCTCGTTGACCGCCACGACCGGGAAGCGGAGCGCGCCGTCGGCGGCCATCGCCTTGAGCCGGATGACGCCGGTCGTGGTCTCCTCGGTCCCGGCCAGGACCTCGGCGACCTGGTCGGGTCGCTCGGCGTGGAGGAGCGAGACGAGGTCGCAGCCGTCGTCCATCGTCAGGCTCGGGTGCGTGTCGGCGACCGCGTTGAGGTGCGCGTAATACGTGTCGCGATCCTCGCCGCGGCGGGCGTAGCAGGCGATCCCGTACGCCGAGACGAGCGCGGCCGCGACGTCGTCCTTGGTCGACAGCGGGTTCGACGCCGCGATGACGACCTCCGCCCCGCCGGCCTTGAGCGTTCGCATCAGGTTGGCTGTCTCGGTCGTGACATGAAGGCACGCTCCGATGCGCAGGCCCTCGAGCGGGCGTTCGCGCTCGAAGCGCTCGCGGATCAGGCGCAGGACGGGCATCTCTCGCTCGGCCCACTCGATCCGGCGGACGCCCTCGTCGGCCAGGCCGAGGTCGGTCACGTCGTGCGGGGGCAGGCTGGTGGTCGCGGTCATCGGGGCGGGTTCTCCTTGGGGGACGACAGGAAGCGGCGGAGCGGACCGGGGATGCCGGGCCACGGCGAGCCGAGGCGATGGACGAGCCGCTCCTCGAAGCGGACGTGCTCCTGGTAGCCGAGCCGGCGATACGCCTGGAGCGCCGGCGGGTTGTCGGACCGGACGTTGAGCACGACCTGGTCGCACGTGCGCAGGAGGTCGGCCGTGACGGCTCCGGTGGTCGCCGTCGCGAAGCCGCGACCGCGGTAGTCGGTGTGGGTCAGCACGTTGCCGACGACCGCCAGCCGGGCGTCCTGGCTGATGACGTGGGTCCCCGCGGCGGACACCAGCCGGCCGCCGACGCGCATCCCGTAGTAGACGCCCTCGGCGATCGTCGACGAGGGCAGCCACGAGGCGAACCCGAGCTGATAGAGCCGGTTGAGGTCGCTGACCTCGACCGGCAGCAGCCGGCGGACGTCTGCCGGGTAGGGCCGGAAGGTCGACCGGTCGACCCACATCCGGACCATCTGCGGGCCGGGGTCGACCCGGTACTGCGTCGCGACGGCGGGCAGGCCGGCCTCGAGCGTCGCGACGTAGGCGGCGCGCGGCTTGATGACGTCGCGCAGGATCGTGGCGATCCCGTCGGTCCGGCCCATCACGAACAGCGGCTGCGGGGACAGGCCGGCGTACTCGAGGGCGACGGCCACGAGATCGTCCCCGTCGAACGCTCCGCCCCAGCGGGTCTTGCCGAACTCGCGCTCGTCGAGGTCGCAGATCGCATACGCCGCGAACAGTCGGTCGCGCTCGAGGAAGCGCCGCAGGAGCGACCGGTCGGTCGTCGTCCGGGCCACGGTCGTGTCCCGCGGGCCGCGGATCGCCACGGTGGCCATCAGCCGGCGACCGCTGCCGCGACGCGGGCGGGGTTCGGCGCGGCCGTCGCCGCGACGATCGGCGGGCGGGCGCGGCGCGCCGCGACCGCTCGCGCGAGCGCCGGCCCGAACGGCGCGACGAGGACGCCCTCCTCGGTGACGATCGCCGAGATGAGGTCGGCCGGGGTCACGTCGAACGCCGGGTTCCAGACGGTGGCACCGGGCGGTGCGACGCGGACGCCGCCGAACTCGAGGACCTCCGAGGCCGCCCGCTCCTCGATCTCGATCGACGCGCCGTCCGGCGTCGCGAGGTCGACCGAGCTGATCGGTGCGCAGACGAAGAACGGGACGCGGTGTCGCGCGGCGAGGGCCGCCAGCGGATAGGTCCCGACCTTGTTGGCGGTGTCGCCGTTGGCCGCGACGCGGTCCGCCCCGACCAGGACCGCGTCGATCGTGCCGGTCGCCAGCAGGGCGCCGGCCGCCGAATCGGCGATGAGCGTGTACGGGACGCCGGCCTGCTCGAGCTCCCAGGCGGTCAGCCGGGCGCCCTGGAGATAGGGCCGCGTCTCGTCGACGTGGACGTGGACCTCGCGGCCGGCGTGGACGGCGGCCTGGACGATCCCCAGCGCCGTCCCGAACTGGCCGCAGGCGAGCGGCCCGGTGTTGCAGTGGGTGAGCACCCGCAGCGGGCGGTCGAGCGGGACCGGCAGGCTGGCGAGCCCGTGCTCGGCGAGCAGCCCGTGGTCGCGGGTCGCCTCGGCGCAGATCGCGTTCGCCTCGGCCCACATCGCGTCGGCGATGGCCGCCCCGTCCTCGTCCTCGTCGCGCAGCCCGACCGCCTCCATGGCGGCCATCATCCGGTCGACGGCCCAGCCGAGGTTGACCGCCGTCGGTCGAGCGCTGCGGAGCGACGTGCCGGTCGAGCGGATCGTCGCCCGCCGGACGGTCGGCTGGAGGGCGATCGTCCGCCCCGCCGTCAGCGCCATCCCGTAGGCCGCGGCCTGGCCGATGGCCGGCGCGCCACGGACGACCATCTCGCGGATCGACCACGCCACGTCCGCCCCCGTCCGGCACTCGATCTCGTTCAACCGACCGGGCAGCGAGCGCTGGTCGACCAGGATCAGCCGCTCACCGTCGAGCCGGAACGCGGTCCGGAAGCCGGTCGGGGCGACCGTTTCGGCCGCCGCCGGGCTCGCCGCGGCGGCCATCGCCTTCGCCCCGGCCTCGGGATCGAGGATCGCGCTGGCCGCCTGGATCGACGTCTGCTGGATGGCGTTGGCCGCGCCGACGACCGTCGCGGCGGCCTGGAACGCGTCAGCCGCGAACTGCCGGAAGAAGCGCCGACGGGCGAGGTCGACGTCGGCGGGCACGGACGCCTCCGGCCCATCGACCCGCTCGTCCTGTGCGCCCTCGACCATCCTCCGACTCAGTACCGGATGACGCTCTCGACGCGGTGGCCCTGGAGGCGATCGCGGCCCTTGAGGAGGTCGAGCTCGACGAGGAAGCCGACCCCGACGACCTCGCCCTGGAGCCGCTCCACGAGCTCGATCGTGCCGTGGACCGTCCCGCCGGTCGCCAGCAGGTCGTCGACGATGAGGACGCGCTGGCCGGGCTGGATCGCATCGCGATGGATCTCGAGCGTGTTCGACCCGTACTCGAGCGCGTACTCGACGGTGATCGTCTCCGCCGGCAGCTTGCCGAGCTTGCGGACCGGGACGAGGCCCGCCCCGAGCAGGTAGGCCATCGGGGCGCTGAAGATGAAGCCACGCGATTCCATCCCGACGACGAGGTCGATCTTGTCGTCGCGATACGGCGCCAGCATCAGGTCGATCGCGGAGCGGTAGGCCGCGGCATCCTTGAGCAGCGTGGTGATGTCGTAGAACAGGATCCCGGGCTTGGGGAAGTCCGGGATCTCACGGATCTTGGCGCGCAGGTCCTCGGCGGTCGCGGTCATGCGAAACGGGCTCCTTGGGCGGCCTCGGATGGCACGCGCAGTCTACCCCAGCCGCGCAGCCGCACCCGAGGGCTCGGCGGTCCCGGACGGGTGGGTCACCAGCCGACCCGCGAACGCGATCCCGACCAGCCCGACGGTCGCCCCGACGGCGAACGCGCCGGCCAGCCCGACCCACGTCTCGAGGCCGGCCCGCGTCGCCGCGGCGAGCAGCGCGCCGCCGACGCCGGTCCCGAGCGCCGTGCCCAGGACGTCGCTCAACTGGAGGCCGGAGGTGGCAGCCCCCTCCGCGCCGGGCGTCGCCTCGCGCAGGACGGTCAGCGACAGGGGCGAATACGACAGGCCCATCCCGAGCCCGGCGACGGTCCAGGCCACGATCCCCACGGCCACCGGGACGGCCGGCGACAGGACGAGACCGAAGGCGGCGATCCCGACGACGACGACCGTGAACCCGCTCCGGACGAGGCGCGGGACGCCCCAGGTCTCGATCCGGCGCGCCTGGATCCAGGCGCCGGCGGTCCACGACAGGGTCGCGCCGGTGAGGGCGATCCCGGCCACGGCCGGACCGAGTCCCCGCCACTCCTGGAGCGCCAGCGGGACGTACGCATCGGCGCAGAAGAAGGCGAACGTGAGGATGCCCCGCAGGAGGACGGCGGCCGGCAGCCCGCGAGCCGCCCGGAGCGTCCCGGCCGGGGTCAGCCGGCGGAACGACGGGATGACGAGGGCCAGACCGATCATCGCCAACGGGACGCTCAGCACGAGCGTGCCCGCGGTCAACCCGACGACGAGGATCCCGGCGCCGGCGGTCAGGACGAGGCCGAGCGGCACCCGTCGGCGCATCGCCATGACCTCGCCGACCGCGTCCGGGCGGTCGTCGCCGTCAGCGCTGGACGAACGCGGTGGCACGACGGCCCGGATCGCCGGTAGGGTGATCACCCCGGCGATCGCGATCAGCGGGAGCAGCCCGAGGAAGACGACCCGCCAGATCGTCAGCTGGGCGACCCCGCCGGCGATCGCCGGACCGATGACGCCGGGCAGGACCCACGCCGTCGACAGCGTCGCGAACATCCGCGGCCGCAGCTCGTCCGGGTATGACCGTCCGATGACGACGTAGGCCGTCGGTGGGATGGCTCCCGCCCCGAGTCCCTGGAGGAACCGACCGAAGACGAGGACGCCCATCGACGGCGCGAGACCGCCGATGATCAGGCCGATCGAGAACAGCCCGAGCCCGGCCGCCAGCGGGCGGACGAGTCCGCCGCGGTCGATCAGCCCGCCGACCACGACGATGCCGATGAGGTCGCCGAGGAAGAACGCCGAGAAGACCCAGCCGTACAGGTCGAGGCCGCCGAGGTCGCGCACGACCAGGGGCATGATCGTCGCGATCGCCAGGGCCTCGAAGGCGACCAGGGTGATCGTCATGACCAGGCCGGTCGTGAGCGCGCGCCGCCCCGGCGAGAACAGCCCGCCGACCTCGGCGAGGTCGGTCACCGGCTCGTCGCACGGGCCGTCCATCGGGATCTCGCCGAGCTGGGGTCCGGCGATGGTGCCGACCCACCCGGCCGGGGCGTCGTCGGCCGGTGGCGCGGTCACGGGGTCGAGCAGGGCGTCACTCATCGGAGGCCAAGGATGCGCTCGCGACGGGCTTACGTGCCCGCCAGTCGTTCGACGACCGGCGCCAGCTCGTCGATGTCGCCGGTCAGGATCGAGCTGATCCCGAGACGCTCGCGGAGCGCGATGAACTTGGCGACGAGTCCCGAGATCGACCCGATGAAGATGTGCGGCGATTCGAGGACCTCGTCCGCGGTCACCTCGAAGCCGGTCCGCGTCCGGAAGCGGTCCGCGACGGAGCGGGCCTCGGCGCGAGCGTGATCGGTGACGGTGATCGGGACGGTGGTCGGGTAGACGTTGAGCTCCAGCCCGTCGAACCGGTCACCGGCCGCCTCGCGGACCCAGTCGATCTTCTCGGCGGTCGCGGCGAGCGTGATGCTCCGCGGGTCGGCCCGCGGGTCGGTCGGGTCGGTCTGGATGAGCCGCGGCGCGAGCCCGACGATGTCCGCCGTCCGGCCGGCCAGGGACAGCGTCCGGCGGCCGCCGCCGCCGATGAACAGCGGTGGGCGCGGACGCTGGACCGGCTTCGGCCGGCCGTCGTGGTCGGTGATCGTGTAGTAGGTCCCCGTGAAGCTGAACGGGTCGTCGCCGAAGCAGCCGTCGAGGACCGCGATCGCCTCGGCCAGCCGCGCCGAGCGCACCGCCACGGGTTCGAACGGCAGGCCGATCGCCCGGTATTCGGGCTGCCGCCAGCCGCCGCCGATCCCGATCTCGAGCCGCCCGCCGCTGAGCAGGTCGAGCGTCGCCAGGTCCTGGGCGAGGACGGCCGGGTGGCGCAGGTCGTTGTTGAGGACGAACGTCCCGACCCGCAGCCGCTCGGTCGCGGCGGCGATCGTGGCCATGGCCGGGATCGGGGCGAGCTGGTCGATCAGGTGGTCCGGGATGACGAGGACGCTGTAGCCCATGGCCTCGGCGCGGCGGGCGTCGGCGCCGAGCGTGCGGCCGTCGACCGGCTCGCCGGCCGAGGCGAGGAACCGGAACGGTCGCACGTCCGGTCAGCCCGCCTGGATCAGCCGGAGGACCTCACCGGCGAAGGCGACGACCTCGGGCGTCGACAGGATCGGGTTGTTGAACGTGAAGCCCGTGAAGCCGGCATCGAGGTAGGGACGGAGGGCGTCGGCGGCCTGCTCGGGTCGGGTCGCGACGGCGGCCCGACGCTCAGGCGGCAGCCGGGCGAGCAGCTCCGCGCCGCTGGCGTCGTCGACCGCCAGGAGGACCGGCGTGGCCATCGTCCGCTCGATCGTGGCGGGGTCGCGGCCGATCGCCTCGCAGTGGCGGACGAGGACCTCGTCCTTGTGCCGGAGCGCCTCCAGCCCGAGCGGGAACCAGTGGGTCATGTCGGCGTGCTTCGCCGCGATCTTGAGCGTCCGCTGCTCGCCCCCGCCGCCGACCAGGATCCTCGGACCGCCGGGCTGGATCGGTCGCGGCGCGTTGAGCGCCCCCTCGATCCGATAGTGGCGGCCCGCGAAGCTCGGGCGATCCTCGGTGAACATCGCGCGGGCGATCGTCAGGGCCTCGTCGAGGCGATCCATCCGCTCCTTGACCGGCGGGAACTCGACGCCGTAGCCGCGGTGCTCATCCTCGTTCCAGGCGGCGCCGATGCCGAACAGCGCCCGACCGCCCGACAGGACGTCGAGCGTCGTCACCGTCTTGGCCAGGACCGCCGGATTCCGGTAGGTCACGCCCGTCACGAGCGTGCCCAGCCGGACCGTGCTCGTCCGCTGGCTGAGCGCGGCGAGGGTCGAGTATGCCTCGAGCATGGGCTCGGTCTCCGGACCGACCCCACGGATCTGGTAGAAGTGGTCCATCACGGTGACCAGCCCGAACCCGGCGGCCTCCGCGGCCGTCGCCAGGGCGACGACCCGTTCGAACAGGCGCTCCGGCGGCGTACCGGGGAACGAATAGCTCGGCAGGTGCAGTCCGAACCACGGAGTCACGTGTCCCTCCCTGCCGTCAGCGCGGCTCGATCGTCTCGTCGAACGGTGCCGTCTGGACCACGGGGTGTCAATCGGCGCCGGGGGCCACGCTCAGCCGGGCGACGACCGCCTGGGTCAGCAGCCAGCCCTTGGCCGGGTCCCGCGGCATCCGGATCCGGACCTGGTTGCTGGCGAAGGTCATGTCGCCCGGGCGGATCCCGGGCAGGCCGAGCGCCGCGGCTCGTGGCCCGCCACCCAGCGGGTTCAGCAGGCGCATCGCCGTCCCGCGCGACAACCCGGCCCCGAACCGGACGACGAGCTGGCCGTCCTCGCGCGAGATCGACGAGACCCCGGCCGCCTCGGCCGCCAGCCGCAGCTCGGCCACCTCGACGAGACGGGCGACCGGGACCGGCATCGGGCCGAAGCGGTCGGCGACCTCCTGCCGGAACGCCGCGATGTCGCCGGCCGACCGGGCGCGGGCCAGGCGACGGTAGAGCTCGAGCTTCTGCGCCTCGTCGGGGACGTACTCGTCGGGCAGGTGGGCGTCGACGGGGAGGTCGAGCACCGCACCGGGCTTGTCGAGGACCGGCTCGCGACCGTCGTGGCGGGCCTTGCTCTCCTCGACCGCGTCGGCCAGCAGCCTCGAGTACAGGTCGAACCCGACGGCCGCCATGTGCCCCGACTGCTCACCGCCGAGGATGTTCCCGGCACCGCGGATCTCGAGGTCCGACAACGCGATCTGGAAGCCCGCCCCCAGCTCCGACGCGTTGAAGATCGCCTGGAGCCGCTTCCGGGCCTCGTCGCTCAGCCGCTCGCGCCGGCGGTAGAGCAGGTAGGCGTAGGCGCGGCGCGACGACCGGCCGACCCGACCGCGAAGCTGGTAGAGCTGGGCCAGCCCGAGCGTGTCGGCCCGGTCGATGACGATCGTGTTGGCGTTGGGGATGTCCAGGCCGGACTCGATGATCGTGGTGCAGACGAGGACGTCCGCGGCGCCGTCGGCGAAGGTGAGCATCACCTTCTCCAGCGCGCCCTCGGGCATCTGCCCGTGGCCGACGACGAATCGGGCGCCCGGGAGCATCCGACGGAGCTGCTCGGCCTGGGCCTCGATCGTCTCGACCCGGTTGTGGACGTAGAAGACCTGGCCACCGCGGTCGAGCTCTCGCAGGATCGCGTCGCGGACGAGGCCCGCCGAGGCCTCGGCGACCCGGGTCTGGATCGGCAGGCGGTCCTCGGGCGGCGTCTCGATCACGCTCATGTCGCGGATCCCGGCCAGAGCCAGGTTGAGCGTCCGCGGGATCGGCGTGGCCGAAAGGGTCAGGACGTCGACTTCGTTCCGGAGCCGCTTCAGGCGCTCCTTCGCGGCGACCCCGAAGCGCTGCTCCTCGTCGACGACGACCAGGCCGAGGTCGCGGAACCGGACGTCCTTGGAGAGCAACCGGTGGGTCCCGATGACCAGGTCGACCGACCCGGCCGTCAGTCCGTCGATGGTCGCCGCCTGGTCGCGCTCGGAGACGAACCGCGACAGCAGCCGGACGGTCACCGGGAAGGCCGCGAAGCGCCCTTCGAACGTCTGGAAGTGCTGGGCCGCGAGAACGGTCGTGGGGACGAGCACGGCGACCTGCTTGCCGTCCTGGATCGCCTTGAACGCCGCTCGGATGGCGACCTCGGTCTTGCCGTAGCCGACGTCCCCGACGACCAGCCGGTCCATCGGCCGCCCGGCTTCCATGTCGGCCTTCGTCTCGACGACCGCGCGGAGCTGGTCGCTCGTCTCCTCGTACGGGAAGCTCGCCTCCATCTCCCCCTGCCATGGCGTGTCGCCGGCGAACGCGTGACCCTGGGCCGACGTCCGCGCGGCATACAGCGCGAGGAGCTCCTCG
This sequence comes from uncultured Chloroflexia bacterium, assembly GCA_963781845.1. Taxonomy (GTDB): domain Bacteria; phylum Chloroflexota; class Limnocylindria; order Limnocylindrales; family CSP1-4; genus Chersky-267. The sequence goes on from CAWAHN010000017.1 coordinate 380,418, forward strand.
GCCAGGTCGTCCACGGCGCGCTTGACCCGCTGCTTGGTCCGGATCCAGTCGGTCCCGCCGAGCCGGCTCAGCTGCGGACGCTCGCCACCCGAATAGCGACTGACCCGCTGGATCTGCTCGACCGGGACGTAGATCCGGTCGCCACCGGCGAAGCTCAGCTCGAGATAGTCGCGCTCCTCCCCCGCCCCGCCGCGCCGGAGCATCTGCTCGTAGCGGGCGACGCCGTGGTCGATGTGGACGACGAGGTCGCCGGGCGTCAGGCGCTCCAGGATGTCGCGTGGCACGACCCGGCGCATGGCCTTCGGACGACGGACGCGGACCGTGCCGAACAGCTCGCGGTCGGTGACGAACGCCAGACCGTCCGGACCGCCGATGAACCCGCCGTTGAGGCTGCGCTCGATGAGCGCGACGGCGCCGACCGGCGGCGGAGCGTCGACCCGGCTCACCGCGGCGACGGGCCGGCCGGCCTCGCCCAGCAGCTCGGACAGCCGCGCCGCCTGGTCGGAGGCGAGGACGATCCGGTAGCCCTCGGACGCCCACGACTCGACGGCCTCGGCGAGCCTGCCGGAACGGAGCCCCGGGACGCTCGGCTCGCGCCAGCCGAAGAGGTCACCCGAGCTCAGGCCGCCGCCCGCCAGGGCCTCCCCGGCGTCCGACTCCCAGGTCAGCTCGAGCGTGCGGGCGCCGAGCAGTCGCGCCTTCCAGTCGCGCGCCGGCAGGTACGTTGCCGGCCAGGTCCTCGGCAGGTCGCCCGAGCTCACCAGGTCGGCGAAGCGCTCGTCCGATTGGCGCCACAGGAACGCACCGGCCTCGGCCAGGTCGCCCGGCTCGTCGAGGACGAGGAGCGTTCCCGGCGGGATGTGGTCGAACCCGGTGGCCGGGCAGACGACGCCCGCCCAGACCTCTGCCGCGTCGCCGGCGTCCAGCGCACGGGTGACGGTGAGCGTCGATGTCGGCGGCGTGGTCGATACCCGGTCGCCTTGATGGCCCTCGAACCGGGCGAGGTCCGCGGCAAGACGCTCCGGCAACCGGTCGGCGCCGCGGCCGAGGCGTTCGCGGATCGCGGCGACGCCGTCGCGCGACAGGAGGAACTCACTCGCCGGCAGGAGGATCGCCGCGTCCGCCGATCCGACCGTCCGCTGGTCGGTCGGATCGAATTGCCGGAGCGAGTCGACCTCGTCGCCGAAGAAGTCGATCCGGACCGGCAGCGAGCCGCCCGGTGGGAAGACGTCGACGATCCCGCCGCGGTGGGCGAACTCGCCTCGACCGGCCACCTCCAGCGTCGGCTGGTAGCCGAGCTGGAGCAGCTCGTGGAGCAATGCCTCGAGCCCGATCCGCGTGCCCGGGGCGACCGTCCGGGGCGTCGTCGGGAGGTCGGCCGGGTCGAGCGTCCGCTGGAGGAGCGCCTGGACGCTGGCGACGAGGATCCGGGCACGCCCGCTCCGCCATGACGCGAGTGCGGCGACACGGGCCGCCGTCTCGTCCGCGACGAGCTCGCTCCGCTCGTAGGCGAGCGCGGTCCGAGGCTCCAGGACCGCCACGGCATCCGGGTCGCCGAGCCACGCTCCGAGCTCCTCGGCGACGCGGTCGCCGATCTCTGCGTCCCGGGCGACCCAGACCAGGCGCTCGCCGCCCGCACCGAGGGCGAGCGTCGCCGCGAGGAAGCTCTTCGCCCCGTGCGGCATCGACGTCAATCCGGCGTGGCGGCCGTGCTTCGAGAGGGAGGCGTCCGCCGATCCGAGGCGCTGACGCAGGGAATCGAACGAGCCGCTCATCGCCAGGAGCGGCGGCAGGGCCGCCAGGTCCGGCAGGCGCCGACCGGCCCGGGGACCGAGCGCCGCGGCTGCCGCAGCCCGGGCGCGGGCCTCGCGCTCCGCCTGGGTGGCCCGCTCGGCGTCGTCGACCTCGTGGTCCACCTCGGCGACGTCGAAGTCGACGGCGGTCTCCGTCCGGGCGAGGTGGCGCCCGACGAACTCGTCGATCGTCTTCTCGCCGAGCCGGCGCTCGGCGCCGCGCTTGCCGCGCAGCGGTGGGGGCGTCATCGACGGCCGCCGGTCATCGATCGTCGTCCTCGATCGGGCGGGGCTTCCGCCAACCGGTCTTCGTGCGGCGGATGCCGTCGGCCCCGGGCGGTCCGTCGACCTCGCCGGGCGGGGCCACCCTGTCGGCGTCGGCCGGGCGGAGCTGGAAGCTGTTGAACTGGTTCGCGGCCTTGTTCGTTCCGTCCCTGGCCCAGGCCTCGACCGCGTCGGCGGACTTGTCGAGGAGTTCGTCGAGGCGCGGACGTTCGTCTGGCTTGAACACGCTGAGGACGTGGTCGACCGCGTTCCGGTCCGGCTCGCCGATGCCGACCCGCAGGCGGCTGAACTTCTCCGTCCCGAGCTCGTCGATGATCGAGCCGAGGCCGTTATGGCCACCCGGGCCGCCACCCTCGCGGAAGCGCAGCTTCCCGAACGGCAGCGCGAAGTCGTCCGCGACGATGAGCAGGTCGACCAGGGGTGCGTGCTCGCGGGCGAGGACCTTGCGCACGGCCAGGCCCGACTCGTTCATGAACGTGAGCGGCTTGACCAGCGTCAGGTCGAGCGAACGGAACCGGCCCTGGACGATCCGCGACGCGTCGCGCTCCCGGCCCTTGCCGTCCCAGCCGGCGCGGTCGGCCAGCCGATCGAGGACCATCCAGCCGACGTTGTGGCGGGTCTTCGCGTAGCGATCGCCCGGGTTCCCCAGGCCGACGACGATCTTCACCCTCGGTGCGTCCCTCCCCGTGCCCAGCACGCCGAATGAGGCCCGATCCCGTCCGGGAGGGCCCGAAGGGATGGTATCAGCCGCGGGTGACCGGGCGGTGAGCGGGCCGTGTCAGCCTCGCCCCAGCCGCCGGCCCGGAGGCCCCAGCCGCCGGCCCGGAGGCCCCAGCCGCCGGCCCGGAGGCCGCAGCCGCCGGCCCGGAGGCCCCAGCCGCCGGCGCGAACCGTCGGTTGTGAACTACAGCACTGTGCTACAGAGCCGACGCTCTCTCGCCAGCGAGAGGTCCCCGCCGGCGGTTTGCACGATCGAGGATCCCGAGCCCGATGAACCAGCCCGAGCGCTCACTGATGGCCGCGTTCACGGTGGGTCAGCGCGAGCTGGCAAGGTTGCTCGGCAATTCGATCGAGGAGACGGGACTGAGCGCGCTCGACGCGGTGGCGTTAAGGGCCGTCACCCTCAACCCCTCGGTCACGGTCGGTGCGATCGGCGGCCTGCTCGCAGTGCGGGCATCGACCGCGTCCTATATCGTCGACCGCCTCGTGGACCGCCAGTACGCCGTACGTGATTGGAGCGACATCGATGGCCGGATCGCGCTCGTCCGGTTGACGGCAGTCGGAGCCCAGGCGGCGAAGATCGTCGACGCCGGCATCCGAGAACTCGACCGGGAGATCCTGTCCCTTGCCGGGACCAACGCGCAGCCGGTCGACCGAGTCGTCGACGCGATCGAGCTCCTCGCCTGGCGGGACAGGCGCCGGCGGCTTCGGCAATGGTGATCGAGCGCGGTCATCTCGGGACGCCGACGCCGAGCAGCCGGGCCTCGAGGGCTCGCATGGCGGCCCGCTCGACCGGCTCGGCGTGATCCCAGCCGCAGACGTGGAGGACGCCGTGGGTCACCAGCAGGCGCAGCTCGTCGGCGGCCGCCCACGAGCGGTCGCCGGTCCAGCCACCACGGCCCGACTCGGCCTGCTCGACCGCCCGCTCGACCGAGACGACGATGTCGCCGAGATGGGGACGGGCGCCCGGCGGCAGCGCGAAGGTGGTCGGCACGGACGTTGGCGCGGACGCGTCGCCGGCGGCGGTCCCACGGGGGTGGGGTGGGAAGGCTGCCGGCGGCAGGAGCGGGAAGGACAGGACGTCGGTCGGGCCCGGGGCGCCCATGTGGCTTTCGTTGAGCCCGGCCAGCTCGCGGTCGTCGGACAGGAACAGCCCGATCGACGCGGGTCGTGGCGCCCCGGCCGCGTCCAGCGCCGTGGCAGCGGTCCGCGCCAGCTCGGCCATCGGGACCAGACGCGGGGCGCCCGGCCGGACCGTGACGTCGATCCGCCACGGCGGCAGGTAGACCGCCCGCGAGGCGACCCGCGTTCCGTGACCGGCCTCAGCCGGCGTCGTCGCCGCCTCCACCGGAGGCCCCCGGCGAGCCGGTGCCGCCGATCGGTCCGCCGCCCCCGCCCCCACCCGCGGCGATGCGGCGCGACTCGAGCTCGACGATCTTGCTCTGCGGGTAGGCGATCCGCTGGTGGTACATCCCGAGCAGCTGGGCGACGAACGCCTCGCGGATCTGCTCGACGTCCCGAAGGGTCAGGTCGCATTCGTCGAACTGCCCGTCGGCCAGCCGCTCCTCGATGATCCTCGAGACCATCGCCCGGATCGCCGGCTCGTCGCGGGACGACAGGGAGCGGACGGACGCCTCGACGCCGTCGGCGAGCATGATCAGGGCCGCTTCGCGGCTCTGCGGCTTCGGTCCGGAGTGGCGGAACCGGCTCTGGTCCACGGCATCGGCCGCCTTCTCACCCTCCGATGTCTCCAGGCCGCCGTAGGGCGCCGCCGCCAGCTCACGGGCCTTCGCGTAGAAGTAGCTGATCAAGGCGGTCCCATGGTGCTGCGGGATGAATGCGATGAGCGGCTTCGGCAGGCGCGCCCGGTAGGCGATGTCGATCCCGTCCGCGACGTGACTCTTGAGGATCTGGGCGGACGCCTCCGGGTCCAGGTCGTCGTGGATGTTGTCGCCGCCGGCCTGGTTCTCGATGAACGCCATCGGGTTGGCCAATTTCCCGACGTCGTGGTAGAACGCCGCGACCCGGGTCAGCAACGGGTCCGCCCCGATCGCCTCCGCGGCACGCTCGGCAAGGTTGGCGACCATGATCGAGTGGTGGTACGTCCCGGGCGTCTCCATCAGCAGACGACGGAGGAGCGGCTGCGACGGATTGGCCAGCTCGAGCAGCTGGAACGCGGTCAGGATCCCGAAGGCACCGCCGAGCACCGCGAACGTACCGACGGCGACGACCGCCGCGCCGCTGCCCGCCAGTGCGGAGGCGCCCCACAGCTGGACCACGCCGGTCAGGTCCCGCTGGCCGAGGAGTCCGTAGGTCGTCACGACGAGCGCATCGACGATGGCGATCGCGATCCCGGCCTGGATGAACGCGTTGAGCCGATCCCCCCGACGGATGGCGACGATCCCGGCGGCACCGCCGAACAGGACATAGGCCGTCATCTCGACCTGGCCGCCGTTGACCGCGCCGGCGATGACCGCGATCACCGCCATCAGGACGATGGCCGTGCCCGAGTCGAGCAGGAGCGCGACCAGGATCCCGACCGCCGCCGTCGGGAGGATGAACGGCAGCCCGGGTCGGCCCGAGGTCACCTCGAGCGCGAACGTCGAGATCAGCAGGAGCATCCCGACGAGGGTCAGCACGTTCGACCGGTGCCACAGCTCCGGACGGAAGCGCCAGACCCAGGTCAGCAGGAAGCCGACCAGCAGGACCGAGAACAGCGCCCAGCCGGCGAGCCGGGCGACGTCCCAGCGTGCCGTCGTGAGCCCGAAGGCTTCGATCTGCTCGAGCGACAGCGCCGTGATCGGATCGCCCTTGCGCACGATCGCCTGGCCCTGGCTGACGGCGACGACGATCGGGACCACCGCCTCGGCTGCCCGTTCGCGAGCCTGGTCGGTCTCGGTCTGGTCGTAGTCGGAGTTGGCGACGAGGACGGGGGCGATGATCTCGGCCGACAGCTTCCGCTCGGCCTCGTTGAGCCCGCCGAGGATCCGGCCCGAGAGACGGGCGCGGACATCGGCCAGGTCGGCGTCGCGGAGCTCGGCCGATTCGAGCTGGTCGAGGATCCGGGCGCTCTCGTCGCGGATCGTCGGCCAGCGCGAGAGGGGCAAGGCCAGGAGCGTCGCCCGAGCCTCGTCCGACAGACCGGGCAGGGCCGATTCGAGCAGGGTGAGCCGCTCGGGCTCGGCCACGGCCGCATCGAACGCGGTGTCGACCGGGGCCACGGTCCGGTCGAACGCCAGACCCTGCTGGCGGGCCACGGCCGACGCCTTGTCGGGCGTGAAGTCGTATTGCGGCGCCACGGCGACGCGGGCCGCGTCGCGCGCCTCCTGGGTCTGGATCGCGCTGGTGTAGCTCAGGGCGCGCGGAGCGAGGATGTCGGACGGGGCGACGTCGCCGACCTTGACGTCGATCCGCGTCGGGACGATCGACAGCGCGAAGATCGCCGTCATCGCCAGGACGAGCAGCGCCGACGCGACGAACAGCCGTCCGAGATCGCGTCTCGAGAACGCCGCCTGCGGATCCGCGCGCTGCGCGAGCATCGGCGGTCAGTGGCTCCCGGCCGCGTCGTGTCGGGCGAGGTCGGCGGCGGCCAGCGCCTGCGCGACGAGCTGGCTGACCTGCTTGCCGTCGGCCCGGCCGCGGGTCCGCGGGGCGAGCCAGCCCATGACCTTGCCGAGGTCCCGGGCGGAGGTCGCCCCGGTCGCCGCGATCCCCTCGGCCACGAGGCCGTGCAGCTCGGCCTCGCTCAACGGCTGCGGCAGGAACTCGGACAGGATGGCGATCTCCGCCTCCTCCTTCGTCGCGAGGTCCTCGCGGCCGGCGGCACGGTAGGCCTCGACCGACTCCCGGCGCGTCTTCACCTCGCGGCTGAGGACCTGGAGCTCCTCGTCCTCCGTCAGCGGCTTGCCTTGCTTCTTCTCGACCATGTACATGGAATTGCTCGCCATCCGCAGGACATCGCGGCGCAGCGAGTCACCCGACCGCATCGCGGCGGTCGTGTCGGTCTGGAGGCGTTCCTTGAGGGTCACCGGATCTGGCACCTCGGGCGGGGCTCGGAGGAGCTGCCCTTGCTGAGCGGACGCGCGACCGCGGCCTAGCTCTGCTGCGTGCGGGCGGCCTTCTTGCGCTTGGCTTCCTTGCGCTTGCGCTTCACGCTCGGCTTCTCGTAGTGCTCGCGACGGCGAGCCTCGGCGAGGATCCCGCTCTGCTGGATCTTCTTGTTGAAGCGGCGGAGGGCACTCTCGAAGGTCTCGTTCTCACCCACTCGGACTTCTGCCAAACCTGGTTCACCTCCCCGGGCCCGGTCTCGGTGGTACGTTCGCGGCTCGAAGGCCAGCCGGCCCGAACGGCCTCGGCGCGGCGCGGATGAGCGCTCGCCGACAGGCTGGCGGAGTGTAGACGAGGGTCTCGACCCGGTCAAACGCCCTCGGGACGGGGTCCATCGGCCTCGAAACGTGCCTGACCGACGCCCGGGACGGCCACCCCTGTCGTGCTCGCGCGGGTCACCTCGGCCGTGAACCGGGCCAGCGCGGCGCTATAGGCCGACGGACGGTCGAGATTGACCAGGTGACGTGCACCGGGGACGACCACCAGTCGGGCGTCCCGGGCGACGCGACGAAAGCCGCGCTCGCCGAGCCGGAACGGGAGGTCGAGCTGCCCGTTGATGATCAGCTTCCGCCCCGGGTAGGCGGCGAACGCCGCCCGGGCGTCGTGCCCGATGAGCGATCGGAGGGCGGTCCCGCCCGCGGCGTAGGGGAACCCTCCGGCCAGCAGCGCGTTGGCGGTCGCTGCGGGATAGCGTCGTCGGAACCAGGCGCGGTTGAGACGCTCCATCTGCGGTGTCGACGTCCGTTCGAGGACCCGGGCGAAGACGCGGATCCCGCGCGGCATGAACGACCCGGTGGGCTCGGCCGACGCCCCGGAGATGACCAGGCCGGCGACACGCTCGGGGTGGGCGGCCGCGACCTCCATCGCCAGGTAGCCGCCGAGCGACAGCCCGCACAGCACCGCGCGCCCGCCGGCGGCCTCGTCGATCACCCGGACGATCTCATCGAGCGCCTCGTCCCAGTCGAACGGTCGGTCGCGCAGCGCGCCGTGGCCGGGCAGGTCCAGGGCGACGATCCGGAAGCCGCCGGACAGGGCGACCAGCTGCGGGTGCCACATCCCGCGCGACAGGCGGGTCCCGTGGACGAGGACGATCGCCGGTGCGTCGGGCGGCCCCATGGCGGTATACGTGCTGGACACGCTCCCAGCCTAGCGCGTCCGCGGAGTAGGCTTCCTGCGTGGACTCGCTGATCGACATCCTCGACGAGGCGGTGGCCGCATTCGGCGACCGACCGGCCCTGTCGCTTCGACGCGACGACGGGACGAGCGAGTCGTGGAGCTTCCGCGAGCTCGATCGACGCAGCCGCGCCGTCGCCTGGCGGATCCGCCGGTCCGGCCTCGAACCCGGCGACCGGATGCTCACCTGGTCCCCGTCGACACCGGCCCTGCCGGCGGTCTATTTCGGGGCGATGCGCGCGCAAGTGGTGATCGTCCCGCTCGACCTCCGGATGTCGCCCGATGCGGTCGAGAAGATCGCCGAGAAGGCCGACCCGAAGTGGCTTGCGATCGGCAGCGGCCGCGACGCTCCAGACCCGCGCGATGCCCGACTCGAGCACTTCCCGACCTCGACCGTCGAGGACCTGGCGGCCGAGCCCGAGGTGGACTGGCCCGCCGACTGGGCGGAACAGGTCGCAGGATGGCCGCGCCCGACCTCGGCTGACCTGTTCGAGATCATCTTCACGAGCGGCACGACCGGGACCCCCAAAGGGGTGATGCTGAGCCATGCCAACGTCCTCGGGACGGTCGAGACCGCCCATAACGCCATCCCGCCCCAGGAGCACCGCCTGGTCTCGCTGCTGCCGCTGTCGCACCTCATGGAGCAGGCGATCGCCCTGTTCTATGCGTTGACGGTCGGCGCGGACATCCTGTACGTGCGGAGCCGGAATCCACGGGTCATCTTCGAGGCCATCCGGGACCATCGGGTCACGACGATGCTGGTCGTGCCCCAGATCCTCGACCTGTTCTGGGGAGCCATCGAGCGCGAGGTCGAGAAGGCCGGACGGACGAGCCAGTTCGACCGGCTCCGGGGGGTCGCCCGGCACCTCCCGTACGGGCTGCGCCGCCGCATGTTCGGGCGGGTCCACGCCCAGCTGGGCGGCGGCCTCAACCTGTTCGTCTGCGCCGCGGCGTTCCTCCCCCCCGCGCTCCAGCAGTCGTGGGAGGACGTCGGCGTCGTCGTGATGCAGGGCTACGGCGCGACCGAGTGCGGTCCGGCCAGCGCGACCTCGAAGCAGGACCACGGCCTCGGCACCGTCGGCCGGACCATCCCGCCGGTCCAGGTCAAGCTCGCCGAGGACGGCGAGATCCTGGTCAACGGGCCGACGGTCTTCACCGGCTACTGGCGGGACGCCGAGGCGACCGCGGCGGCCTTCACGCCGGACGGCTGGTACAAGACCGGGGACATCGGCCGCCACGACGACGCCGGCCACCTGATCCTGATGGGCCGGATCAAGGACATCATCGTCCTGCCCAACGGGCTCAACGTCTACCCGGAGGACATCGAGAACGCCCTGCGCACCGCGGGCGTCCGCGACTCGGTCGTCATCGAGACGCGGCCGGGCCGGATCGAGGCCGTCGTCCTCGCCCCGGGTTCGGCGGTCGTCCCGCGCGGCGGCGACGTGCCGGGGCAGGGCGTCGAGGCCCTCCATCGCGATCCGGGCGAGCTCGGTGCCGAGATCGACGCCGCGGTCAAGCGTGCCAACGCGACCCTCGGGATCAACCAGCGGGTGTCCGCCTGGCGGCTGTGGCCCGACGCTGACTTCCCGCGGACCCACACCCTCAAGGTCAAGCGCGACCGGATCCGCGCCTGGGCGGTCGTCGAACAGCCGCTCCCCGTGGCCGAAGGCGGTTAGCGGACGATCGGGACGTCGGTCCCCAGGGTCTGGAGCGCCTTGGCGATGTCGGGCGTCCGTGGATCCGGCGAGTTGGCCGGCGACCAGGTGAAGAAGACCAGCGTCGAGCCGACCTGCCGGAGCGTATGGATCGAATCCGGCACGAACTGGATGCGGCCCGGCCCCGACTTGAGGTAGGCGGCCATCTCGTTGCCGGCGGCCAGCGCCGCGCCGGCGTCCGTGAAGTCGTAGATGACGATCATCCCGTGGGTCAGGTCGTTCGGGAGGACGACCTGGACGACCTCGCGCGGCGCCGCCGCGAGCTTGGGCGACTCCCCCGGCCGAAACGCGACCTGGGCCGGCGTGGTGGTCAGGCCGACCGCCGACAGCGCCCCGTCGATCGCGGCCGCGGTCGCGGCCACCGACGGGGAGACCGCCTGGGTCGGGCTCGGGGCGACGCTCGGGATCGGCACGGTGGTCGCGCCGGCGCCGCACGCGCCGACGACGGCGGTCAGAGCGAGCGCGAGCACCGGGACCGCCCACGCCCGAGCGGCGCTCAGCCGGGCGGCCACGACATCGACCTCCCGCCGAGCAGGTGGATGTGGAGGTGCGGGACCGTCTGGCCTCCCCACGCCCCGATGTTCGTCACCAACCGATACCCGTTCTGGGCGATGCCCGCCGCCCGGGCGAAGTCGGCGGCAGCCGCGTACAGCCGCCCGAGCAGCGGCCCGTCGGCGTCGGTCAGCTCGGCCGCCGAGGCGATGTGCTCGCGCGACAGGAACAGGACGTGCGTCGGCGCCTTGGGCTGGATGTCGCGGATGGCCACGACCAGGTCGTCGGCGTGGACCTGCTCGGCCGGGATCTCGCCGGCCACGATCCGGCAGAACAGGCAGCCCGGCTCCGGCGTGCGGTCGGTCATGGCGGTCACCTCCGGCTCAGAACTGCGGCTTCGTGCTCATCAGGTAGCCGATGACGCCGATCAGGCCGGCCATCGCATACGAGACGTAGCGCTGCCGGCGTGCGGCCGCCTGCCAGACCCGATCGTCCCAGGCCGCGCGGATGCCGACCAGGGCGCGCAGGTTCGGACGCTGGATGAAGAACGCGAGGACCAGGTTGACGGCGTAGATCGCCAGGGCGACGAGGAGCCACGGCTGGTCCATCACGCTGATCCCGAGCGCGCCGACTAGGAGCAGCCCGGTGATCGCGAGGCCGATCCCCAACGCCACGCTCCCGCTCGATTGCATCCGGAGCATCGCCCGGACGAACCGGCTGTGCGACTCGGTCGTCCTCCGACCGGCACGCAGCGTGAACGGGAGGAGGAGCGACGGGACGAAGATGGCGATCGCCAGGGCGATGTGGATCGGCAGGATGACGGCGAGCCAGGGCACGGGGCGGATTGTACGGGCGGCTCACCGAAGTCGGTCGTCAGCCGTGTCGAACGGCTTCGAGCGCGACCCATTCGCCCTCGGCCGAGCGACCGACCACGGCCAGCCCGGCGCCGGCGAAGGCCGCCCGGACGTCGGGCTCGCGGTCGACGAAGATCCCCGACGCGAGGAGTCGGCCACCCGGGCGAAGCTCGCCCGCCAGCTCGTCGGCCAGCGCGACGAGGACCGTCGCGATGAGGTTGGCCAGGACGAGGTCGAACGGCCGCTCGCCGCTGGGGAGGGTCCCGACCCGCGACCGGATCCGTCGCCCGAGCCGGTTCCGCCGGGCGTTCGCGGCGGTCGCCTCGATGGCGATCGGATCGGTGTCGAGCCCGACCAGCTCCTCGGCGCCGAACGCCCCGGCCGCGATCGCCAGGATCCCCGAGCCGCAGCCGACGTCGAGGACCCGGCTGCCGCCCTGGCGGGCCGTGCCGGTCGCGAACCGGTCGTCGTCGGCCCACGCCTCGATCCCGGCCAGGCACAGCCGAGTGGTCGGATGGAGCCCCGTCCCGAACGCCATCCCCGGATCGAGCGCGATGACGACGTCGTCCGGACGGCGACGATGGCGACGCCAGGTCGGCCGGACGACCAACCGCCGACCGACGCGAAGGACCGGGAAATGAGCCTTCCAGGCATGCGCCCAGTCCTCCTCGTGGACGACCCGCGTCTGGAGCTCGCCGATGGGCCGCAGGCCGAACGCCTGGAGGTGGCCGAGCGCCTCGCGTGCGCCGTCGACCGCCGTGCGTGTCGCGGTGCGATCGCGGGCGGGCAGATACGCCCGGACGATGGCCGGGCGGTCGACGTCGACCCGCGCGCCGAGTCCCTCGTCGACCAGCTCGAAGGCCGGCTCGACCGTCGTCCCGCCGGGCGCGAACCGCGACAGGATCTCGCTGACCGCCTCGACCGCCTCGTTGTCGGCCGTGACCGACAGCTCGAGCCAGGCTCCCTCGGCCGAGACGCCCTCGTCGAGGACGTCGGCCGGGCTCACGACAGGGCGTCCTTGACCCGGTCGAGGATCCCGCCGCCCCCGGCCCCGACCGACTCGCCGGCGTCGGCCGCGTACGACTCGAGGAGCTCCCGCTGCTTCTTCGTCAGCTTCGTCGGGACGGCCACCTTGATGAACACGTGGAGATCGCCGTGCTGGTTCGTCCGGCGGAGGTGCGGGACGCCCTTGCCGCGCAGCCGGATCTCCGCCCCTGGCTGCGTCCCCGCCTTGATCTCGAGCGCCTCGTCGCCGTCGACCGTCGGGATCGTGACGGTCGTCCCGAGGGCGGCCTGGACGATCGAGATCTCGTGCTCGAGGAAGAGCTCGGTCCCGTCCCGCTTGAGGACGGGATGGGGCTGGACGTGGACCGCGACATACAGGCTCCCGGCGGGTCCGCCGCGCGGCCCGACCTCGCCCTCGCCCGACAGCCGGATCTGGTGGCCCTCGTCGATCCCGGCCGGGATCGCGACCCGGATCGTCCGCTTCTGGTCGGTCCGGCCGTCACCGTGGCAGGTCTCGCACGGGCTCTCGATGAGCTTGCCCTCGCCCTTGCACCGAGGACAGGGCGACACGTTGACCATCTGGCCGAGCATCGTGTTGCGGACCGTGCGGATCTCGCCGCGCCCGTCGCACTGCGGGCAGGTCGTGCTCGAGGTCCCGGGCTTGGCACCCGAGCCCTGGCAGGTCGCGCACCGGCCGAGCGCGTGGAACTCGATCTCCTTGTCGGTCCCTTTGATCGACTCGACGAACGTGATCCGAAGCTCGTAGCGGAGGTCGGACCCGGCCGCCGGACCGGACCTGCGCGCCCGGCCGCCGGCCGCGGCCCCACCGAAGAACGCGTCGAAGATGTCGCCGAACCCGGCGAAGTCACCCGGGTTCGGCCCGCCCGCACCGCTCACGCCGGCCCGCCCGAACATGTCGTAGGCCTGCTTCTTCTGCGGGTCGGACAGGACCTGGTAGGCCTCGTTGATCTCCTTGAACCGCTCGTCGGCGGCGCGGTCCGTGTTCACGTCCGGGTGCCACTTCTGGGCCTGCTTGCGGAAGGCGCGCTTGATCTCCGCGTCGCTCGCCCCGCGCTCGACGCCCAGCACCTCGTAGTAGTCGCGTTCACTCACCATCGGCCGAAGAAGGATACGGGAGCCGCCGCCGGACGGTCCGGGGACACGCCTCGGCCGGGTGAGCCGGGGCTCGGCTCACCGACTGACGACCAGCGCTCCTAGGTGCTGGACGCGGCGGCCTCGACGCCGGGGACCTGGGCGAGGACCGACTGGATCGCCTGGACGGCGCCGAGCAGGGCGGCCGACTCGGCCGGGATGACGATCTTCGTGTTCGGGCTGGCGGCGAACTTGGACAGCGTGTCGAGCTGGAGGATCGCGACCAGCGTCGGGTCGGGCGCCGCCGCGGTGATCGCGCCGTAGACCGTGGCGATCGCCTGGGCGCGGCCCTCTGCCTCGAGGATGGCGGCCTGCCGGTTGCCTTCGGCCCGGAGGATGGCGGACTGTCGTTCGCCCTCGGCGTTCTTGATCGCGGCCTGCCGATTGCCGTCGGCGACGTTGACCGCCGACTGCTGGAGGCCCTCCGACTGGAGGATCTTCGCCCGCTTCTCCTGGTCGGCCTGCTTCTGGAGCGCGAGCGCCTGGAGGATCTGCGGCGGCGGGGTGATCTCGACGATCTCGATCCGGTTGATCCGGATGCCCCACTTGTCGGTGACCGCCTCCATCTGCTCCTGGACGTCGACGTTGATCCGCTCGCGCTCGGACAGCGCCTCGTCGAGCGACAGCGTGCCGATCACCGAGCGGAGCGCGGTCCTGGCGAGCGCGTCGATAGCGATGTCGAAGTTGGCGATGCTGAACAGCGCCTGCTTGGCATCGACGACCTGGGTGAAGATCGTGGCATTGACCGAGACCACCACGTTGTCCTTGGTGATGACCTCCTGCCGATCGCCCGGGCGCGGGTACTCGCGCATGTCGACCGCCACGAGCTTGTCGATGAAGGGCGCGATGATCGCGAGTCCGGGTTCGTGGATCGCCCGGAACTCACCCAGGCGCGTCGTCACGCCGACGAATCCCTGCTGGACGAGGTTGACCGTGTTGCGCAGCAGGTAGACCGCGAACAGGACGAACAGGATCGCGATGATGAACGCGACGACCAGTGCCGCCAGCCCGGTGTCCATGTCAGCCCTCCGGTGCGACCGGCCCGTCCCCGGGTCGGACCACGAGCGTCGTCCCACGGACGGCGGTCACGATGACGGGAGCGCCCGTCGCGATCGAGGTGTGGTCCCCGGTGAAGGCCAGCCAGACCTCGCCTGCCAGGCGCACGTGGCCGGGGTGGAGCTCGTCGCCGATGGCGTCGAGCGCCAGCGCGCGCTGGCCGACGAACCCGCCGTGGACCCCCGGCGTCAGCGGCGGCTCGCCCTGGCGTCGCAGCCGACTGCTCAGGAACGGCCGGCCGACGACCACGCCGGCGAGGGCGACCGTGATCGCCACGACCGCCTGGATCCAGATCGGGCTGCTCGGGACGAAGAAGGCGACGAGGCCCGCCGCGAACGCGCCGATGGCCAGGAAGATCGAGAAGAAGGTCGTGCTGGCGAGCTCGATCACGAGGAGCGCCAGCGCCGCCACGAACCAGCCCACGTAGACCGCCATGCCGCCGAGTGTAGGCCGTTCCCGTCAGCGCGTATGGCGCCCGGCGTCAGCGCGTCTCGGGCCGAGCCGGTGGGAGTCCGGCGAGCTCGCGTGATCGGGCGATGACCGCGCCGAGCATCCCGGCGGTGAGCTTGCCGGTGAAGGTGTTCTGCTGGCTCGGGTGGTACGACCCGACGACGAAATACGGCCCGACCTGCGCCTCGGCCCCGTGCCCGAAGCGGGGCCGTGGCCGCGGGACCTCGTGCCCCAGGTCGCCGAGTGCGCGCAGGACACCGTCCCAGCCGAACGCGCCGAGCGCGACGATCACGCGCACGTCCGCCAGCAGCGCCAGCTCGCGGCCGAGGAACGGCAGGCAGGCGTCGCGCTCGTCGGTCGTGGGCTTGTTCAGGGGCGGGGCGCAATGGACGACGGCGCTGACCCGAACGTCGGTCAGGATCAGTCCGTCGTCGCGGCGCTCCGAGATCGCCGAGCTCGACAGCCCGTTCTCGAACAGCGCGCGATAGAGGAAGTCGCCGGAGCGATCGCCGGTGAAGATCCGCCCGGTCCGGTTCCCGCCGTGCGCCGCGGGTGCCAGACCGACGATCAGGATCCGCGCCGCTGGGTCTCCGAAGCCGGGGACCGGTCGGCCCCAGTAGGTCTCGTCCCGGTAGCGCAGGACCTTGTCCTGTGCGGTCTGCTCGCGCCAGGCGACCAGCCGCGGACAGCGGCGGCAGTCGGCGACCTCCGCATCGAGAGCCGCGAGCCCGGCCTCCTGTGCCACGTTACTTGAGCAGCAGCCGGCCGAGCCGCCGGTCGACCACGACCAGGCCGATCAGCCCCATCACGAACAGATACGCGATGTGGACGAGGATGTCCGGCCCGACCGTCCCGAGCGCGAGCGACCGAAGCAGCTCCACGCCCTGGGTGAGCGGGGTGAGGCTGACGAATGTCCGCAGCGGCTCGGGGTAGACGGTGATCGGGTAGAAGGTCGCGGAGAACAGGAACAGCGGCAGGGTGACCACGAAGATCCAGTCGAAGTCGGTCCACCGCCGGACCCACGTCGTGGCAGCCATGCCGACCGCGGCGAACGCGAACCCGATGAGCATCGCGCCCGGGATCGCGAAGATGATCAGCGGCGACTTGATCAAGCCCAGGAAGGCCATCGCGACGAGGAACCCGACCGCGTACATCGTGCCCCGGATGAGCGCCCAGGAGATCTCCCCGACGGCCACGTCGGTGACCGCCATCGGGGTCGACAGCATCGCGTCGTACGTCTTGGCGTAGCGCAGCTTGAAGAAGATGTTGAACGTCGAGTCGTAGATCGCCCCGTTCATGGCCGACGACGCGAGCAGCCCGGGCGCGACGAACACCGCGTACGAGACGTGCTCGCCGCTCGGCAGGACGATCGGTCCGACCAGCCCGCCGATCCCGAACCCGATCGCCAGCAGGTAGAAGACCGGCTCGAAGAAGCCGGACACGAGATGGATCCAGGTCCGCCGATAGACCATCACGTTGCGTTCGATCAGGCGGGCGGCCCTCGTCCCCGGCTGATAGGCGGGCGCGATGGTCGACAGGGACGTCATCGTCAGCGCACCAGCGTCCGGCGGAACGTGATCAGCGCCGCGATCGTCCCGGCGACGATATAGGCGCTCAGGACGACGACGTGGACCACCTGGTCGCTCCGGTCGGCTGCGTCGCCGAGGCACAGATGGCGGGCGAGCGCCACGCCGTGATGGAGCGGCAGGATCTCGGCCAGCACCTGGATCCGGGCCGGCAGCCGTTCGATCGGGAAGAACGTCCCGCTGAACAGGAACATCGGGGTCAGACCGAAGCGGAAGATCAGCGAGAACGCCTGGTCGTTCTTGCGCGTCGCCGCGAACGCCATGATCGGCGCGGCGAAGGCGAGACCGGTCATCACCCCGACCCCGATCGACAGGACGCCGAGCGGCGAGGCGACCAGGCCGAACGCCACCATCACGATGAAGAACGCGGTCGACACCATCGCCAGCCGGACCGCCATCCAGCCGAGCTGGCCGAAGACGATCCCGGTCACGGTGATCGGGGTCGCCAGCATCCCGAAGTAGGTCCGGTCCCAGATGATCGCGCCCATGATCGGGTAAGTCGACTCGAAGCCGGCCGTCTGCATCGCCTGGCCCGCCAGCAGCCCGGGCGCCAGGAACGCCGCGTAGGAGAACGGCCCGAGCGCACCGTTGCCGCCCTGGTCGACGAACGCCCCGAGGCCGACACCCATCGCCGCCAGGAACAGGATCGGCGACAGGAAGGTCGAGAAGAGGGTGCCCCGCCACACCCGGCGATAGCCCATCGCATTGAACTCGAGGACGCGCAGGGCGGCGGTCATCGCTACTCGATCAGGCTTCGGCCGGTCAGCCGCAGGAAGACGTCCTCGAGGCTCGAGCGCCGGACCAGGCTCGTCTCCGGTCGGAGACCCCGACCGTGGAGGACCTCCGCGGCCGCCTCGCCGTCGTCGGCGTAGAGCAGGACGCGATCGGGCAGCTGTTCGACCCGGCTGGCCACGCCGTCGAAGACCGACCCGTCCGACGGCGCCCCGTCGGCGGGGAAGCGCAGCTCGAGGACCTCCCGGGTCGAGTACTGCTCGATCAGCTCGCGCGGCGAGCCGACGGCGACGATCTTGGCCTTGTCCATGACGACCAGGCGGTCGCACAGCTGCTCCGCCTCGTCCATGAAGTGGGTCGTCAGGACGAGGGTCACCCCGCGCTGCTTCAACCGATAGAGGCGATCCCACAGGAGATGGCGCGCCTGCGGATCGAGCCCGGTCGTCGGCTCGTCGAGGAGCAGGAGCGACGGCTCGTTGATGAGCGAGCGGGCGATCGTCAGCCGGCGCTTCATCCCGCCCGACAGCGGCTCGACCTGGCTGCCCGCCCGTTCGCCGAGCTGGACGAACTCGAGCAGCTCGTCGGCGCGCCGACCGGCCTCGCGCCGCGACAGGTCGAAGTAGCGCCCGTAGATGACCAGGTTCTCGCGGACCGTGAGCTCCATATCGAGGGTGTCCTGCTGCGGGACGACGCCGATCCGCGACTTGATCCGCGACGAGTCCGCGGCCGGGTCGAGCCCGAGGACGGTGAGCACCCCTTCGGTCACCGGCGACACGCAGCCGATCATCCGGACGGTCGAGGTCTTGCCCGCCCCGTTCGGGCCGAGGAACCCGAACGACTCGCCGGGCGCGACGTCGAAGTCGATCGCGTCGACCGCCGTGAACGCGCCGAACCGCTTGGTCAGGCCGCGGGCATGGATAAGCGCGGGCTCGGAGGTGGTCGCCATGGAGCGGCCATCCTACCCGGATGGCGGGACCGTCGCGCCGCGGCCCTCAGGAGGCGGACGGCAGCTCGGGACTCCCGGACAGCTCGGCGGCCTCCGCGGCTGCGGCGATCTCGGCCGCCTCCGCGGTCCGGGCGCCCGAAGGCTCGGCCGGTGCCGGATCGGAGGCCGGGGCAGCGGTCGAGGCCGACGGCGATGGGGCCTCGGTGGTCGTCACGGCGTCGGCGGTGTCGGCCGCGTCGGGGGTCGGGCCGTCGTCGGTGCCGGGGGCATCGGCGGTCGCGGCCTTGGCCGGCTTTCGTCGGACGCGCTTGCGCTTGGGCGCGACCGGTGCGTCCGCCTCGGCCACGGCGACGGTCGGCCCGAAGTCCGCTTCGACCGACGCGTGGGCGATCTCCTCCGGCTCGCCGGCCCCGAGCGGCGGAGCCGCCTCGAGGGGAAGGACCTCGTCGCGATCCCGGCGCCGCCGGGTGGTCAGCGCGATGCCGCCGGCAGCCAGCAGCCCGGTGACGAGGGCCACCGTCCCGATGATGAATCGTCGCATCGTCGCCTCCGTTCGTCGCCCGGCCTGTCACCCGAGCCTACCATCCGACGAGTCGGCCGATGCCGCGGGACCGTCCGTGGCGCCGCGGCGGTCGGCGGAGGTCAGACCTCCTTGAACTCGCCCTCGACGGCCTCCTCGCCCTCCGCGCCGGGCTCGGACGGCCCGCTCCCGTCGGCGGACGGGCCGGCGCCGTCGCCGGTGCCGTTGTCGCCGGAAGGACCCGCGTCGGCCGAGCTCGCCGAGGCCTGGTAGGCCGCGGTGCTCACCCGCTGCAGGACGCTGGCAAGGTCGGTGGTCGATCGCTTGACCGCCTCGAGGTCGCTCCCCTTGAGCGCCTCGCGGACCGTCTCGATCGCCGACTCGGTGGCGGCGCGGTCCTCGGACGACACCTTGTCGCCGAGGTCCTTGAGGGTCCGTTCGGCCTGGTAGGTGAGCTGCTCCGCCTGGTTGCGGGTCTCGACCTCCTCGCGCCGCTGGCGATCCTCGTCGGCGTGGTCCTTGGCGTCCCGGACCATCTTGTCGACGTCGTCCTTCGACAGCATCGACGAGGCGGTGATCCGGACCTGCTGCTCCTTGGAGGTCGCCCGGTCCTTGGCCTTGACGTCGAGGATCCCGTTGGCGTCGATGTCGAAGGTGACCTCGACCTGGGGGATGCCGCGCGGCGCCGGCGGGATGCCGTCGAGGATGAACCGGCCGAGGGTCTTGTTGTCGGCGGCGAACTCGCGCTCGCCCTGGAGGACGTGGATCTCGACCTGGCTCTGGTTGTCGGACGCGGTCGAGAAGACCTGCGACTTGGACGTCGGGATGGTCGTGTTGCGCTCGATCAGCTTGGTCATCACGCCGCCGAGCGTCTCGATGCCGAGCGACAGCGGGGTCACGTCGAGGAGCAGGACGTCCTTGACGTCGCCCGCCAGGACACCGGCCTGGATGGCGGCGCCGACGGCCACGACCTCGTCCGGGTTGACGCCGCGGTTCGGCTCCTTGCCACCGAAGAAGCCCTTGACGGCCTCGATGACGGCCGGCATCCGGGTCATCCCGCCGACGAGCACGACCTCGTCGATCTCGGCCGGCTTCAGGCCGGCGTCCTTGAGCGCCTTGGCGACCGGGTCCTTGGTCTTCTCGATCAGATCGCGGACCAGCTCCTCGAGCTTGGCCCGGCTGAGGGTCACGACGAGGTGCTTCGGGCCCGACGCATCGGCGGTGATGTACGGCAGGTTGATCTCGGTCGACATCGTCGACGACAGCTCGATCTTGGCCTTCTCGGCCGCCTCCTTGAGGCGCTGGAGGGCCTGCTGGTCCTTCGACAGGTCCATCCCCTGGTCGCGCTTGAACTCGGCCAGCAGCCAGTCGATGACCCGCTGGTCGAAGTCGTCGCCGCCCAGGTGGGTGTCGCCGTTGGTCGCCTTGACCTCGAACACGCCGTCGCCCAGCTCGAGGATCGAGATGTCGAAGGTGCCACCGCCGAGGTCATAGACCGCGATCTTCTCGTCGGTCTTCTTGTCGAGGCCGTAGGCCAGGGCGGAGGCGGTCGGCTCGTTGATGATCCGCTTGACGTCGAGGCCGGCGATCCGGCCGGCGTCCTTGGTCGCCTGCCGCTGGGTGTCGTCGAAGTAAGCGGGGACGGTGATCACCGCCTCGGTGATCTTCTCGCCCAGGTACGCCTCCGCATCGGCCTTGAGCTTCTGCAGGATCATCGCGCTCAGCTCGGGCGGCGTGTACGACTTGCCGTCGCCGACCTGGACCTGGATGCCGTCGCTCTTGGGGTCCTTCTCGACCTTGTACGGGACGAGGTCCTTGGAGCGCTTGACCTCCGGGTCGTCCCAGCGGCGGCCCATGAAGCGCTTGATCGAGAAGACGGTGTTGGCCGGATTGGTCACGGCCTGGCGCTTCGCCAGCTGGCCGACGAGACGCTCGCCGGCCTTCGTGAAGGCGACGACCGAGGGGACGGTCCGGCCGCCCTCCGCCGACGCGATGACGGTCGGCTCGCCGCCCTCCATGACGGCGACGACGGAGTTCGTCGTGCCGAGGTCGATGCCGATGATCTTGCCCATGGTTCGGGGTCTCCTGGTCGGTCTGCTGGTCTAGGGCTGGTTGGTTCGGTGGTCGGATGGTCAGTTGATGGGATCGGCGTCGTCGGACGGGGCCGCCGCGACGGCGACCATCGCGGGCCGCAGGATCCGGTCGCGGATCCGGTAGCCGCGCTGGAGCTCGGACACGATCGAGCCCTCGGGCAGGTCGGTCCCCGGGACGTTGACGAGTGCCTCGTGCTGGTATGGGTCGAACGGGACGCCCGGCACGACCTCGATCGCGCTGACGCCCTCGCTCTCGAGCAGCAGCCGCAGCTTGCGATCGATCGCCGTCACGCCCTCCGCCCAGGGGTCCCCGGCCAACGCCTCGGGACGGGCGTCGATCGCTCGATCGAAGTCGTCCGCGAGGGCGAGCACCTTGCGCAACAGCCCGTCGGCGGCCAGACCGGCGTCGCGTTCCCGTTCATCGGCCGTCCGCCGGCGGAAGTTCGTGAACTCCGCTCGCTCGCGCTGGAGTCCGGCGAGGTACTCGGCCGCCTGGCCGTCGGCGATCTCGAGCTGCGACTTGAGCTGGTCGATCTCGGCCAGGAGCTTGGTCGGCGAGATGTCGATCTCCTCGGCGCGCTCCTGGGCTCGGGTCTTGTGGGGCATGGCGTCAGGTCTCGTCCTTACAGGGTCCGATGGATCAGGCGTACAGGTGGTCGACGAGCTCGTTCATCAGGCCGGACACGAAGCCGACCGTCCCGATCGCGTGCGAATACGCCATCCGGGTCGGGCCGAGGACGCCGACGACCCCGACCGCTCGACCGGGCCGGCCGTACGGTGCGAGGACGAGCGACACCTCGCGCATCTCGGCGGGGGCGTTCTCGTGACCGATGAACACGTGGATCCGGCCGCTACCGGCGATCAGGGCCAGCAGCTCGCCGAGGTACGACCGGTTCTCGAGCGCCGAGAACACCCGGCGCAGCTTCTCGCTCTGGGCGAATTCGGGCGCTTCCATGACGTTGAGGAGCCCATCGCTGTAGACCTCCTCGACGGCCTCGCCGTCGGACTCGCGCATCGTCCGAGCGATCCGCTCGGCGACCCGGCTGACGACCACGGCGTCGACCGCCTCGGGGGCGTCCGGGTCGAGGTCGGCGGCAGCCGCGGCCGCAGCCACGTACGCCGGCAGGCGCGCCTCGATCTGGGCGGCGGTCAGGCCGGTCAGCTCATCGTTGAGACGGTTCGCGCTCCGGGTGAGGTCGTCCTGATCGGCGGGTCGGTCGAGGCTGATCATGCCCTGCTTGATCGTGCCCTCGCGGAGGACGAGGATCAGGCTGGCGACCCGGTCCTGGAGCGCCACCAGGTCGATCCGGCGGACGCGGGCGGACGCGGGCTTCGCGGCTGTCGCCAGACCGGCCGAGCCGGTGACGCTGGCGAGGGTCGTCGCGGCGAGCCGGAACCAGTGTTCGCTGGCGAACTGGACCTGGCCGAACTGGTGGCGGATCATCAGCTGCTCGACCGCGGGCAGGACGGTGGTGTCGGCCAGCGTCTCGACGTACAGGCGATAGCCGGTATCGGTCGGGATGCGACCCGCGCTCGTATGCGGGTGGGTGAGCAGGCCGGCTGCCTCGAGGTCGGCGAGGATCGACCGGACGGTGGCCGAGCTGACGCCCAGGCGGTAGCGATCGACGAGCGCCTGAGACCCGACCGGGACGGCCGAGACCACGTATTCCTCGATGACGGCCCGCAGGATCGCCTGCGAACGAGCGTCCAGGGGGCCGGCGGTGGGGCGACTTCGTCGCGCCAAGGGCGGTGGCTCCTTCCTGTTAGCACTCTATGGTTGAGAGTGCTAACGGTGTGGTCCGCATCGTAGCAGTCGACGCCTGCGAGTGTCAACGAACCGCGGGGGCGGCGCCGTCGGGTCAGATCAGCCGGGCGAAGACCTCGTTCGACAGGAGCCGTCCGTTGGTCGTGAACCGGACGCGGCCGTCGGCGGTCTGCTCGACCAGGCCGGCCGCGTCCGCCCAGGCGAGCGTCTCGTCGAACGGCGGTTCGAGGAAGGCCAGCAGCGGGACCCCGGCTTCGAGGCGGAGCCCCAGGATGAGGGCCTCGGCGGCCGCCGCGGTCGGATCGAGCCGCGGTTCGACGCCGCCCGGCGGCAGGCTCGGTGGAACGGCGTGATCCGCCGGCCGGAGCGCCGCGACGTAGCCATCCAGCCGAGCGGCGGTCCAGCGCCGATCCAGCCCGTCGAAGGCGTGCGCCCCAGGCCCCACGGCCTCGACCGGGCGGCGCTCCCAGTACGCGAGGTTGTGCCGGCTCTCGTGCCCGGGCCGGGCCCAGTTCGACAGCTCGTAGCCGTGGAAGCCGGCCTCGGTCAGGCGATGGACGGCGAAGTGGTACATCGCGGCGGCACGATCGTCGTCCTGTCCCACCCGTGCGCGCTCGCGCCAGCGCCGCGCCCCGGGACTCGTCGGCAGGTGATCCCCCGACGGGCCGGTCAAGCCTTCGGCGTCCGGGTCGTCGAGGACCAGGGCATAGAGCGAGAGGTGGTCCGGGCCGAGGGCGATCGCCCGCTCGAGGGACTCGGTCCAGCTCGCCAGCGACTGGCCGGGGACGTCGTACAACAGGTCGATGTTGATCGACCCGATCCCGGCGGCCCGGGCGCCATCGACCGCGTCGGCGACGTCACCCGGCGAGTGGCGGCGGCCGAGCTGGCCCAGCTCCGCCGCGTTGAAGCTCTGCGCTCCGAACGAGATCCTGGTGACGCCTGCGTCGCGTTGGAGGAAGACATCGCCGCGTTCATCCGGTCCGGGGTTGGCCTCGACCGTGACCTCGGCTCCGTCGGCGAGCCCGAACCGCCGGCGGACGCGCTCGACGATCCCGGCCAGGTCGTCCGGAGCGAGCAGCGACGGCGTGCCGCCGCCGAGGTAGAGCGACGCCAGCGGCGCCCGGCGGCCGGCCGTCCGACCGGGTCGCCCGAAACGCTCGTCGAGGACGTCCGCCCGGAGATCCAGCTCGGTCAGGACGGCGTCGACGTACGACGCCAGCCGGTTGCGCGGTCCCCGCGTGTCGGAGCCGGCCAGGACCACGAAGTCGCAGTACGGGCAGATCGACACGCAGAACGGGAAGTGGACGTACAGACCGACCGGCGGCGATGGGGCGTCGACGACGGAAGGGGCCACGCGCGGATGATGCGCCGCTCACCGTCGGCAGGTCCAGCCCCGGTCGAGGGCGGGTCAGTGCTTCGGGTCGATCGACTCGCGCGACGTGCCGACGGTGGACCAGCCCTCCGGGATCCGCCGCTTCTTCTCGATCTCCTCGACCTCGCGGCCGACCGGCGCGGGCTGTCCCGTGTGCCCGGTCGCCACGAACGTCGCGAAGCGGGTGATCGAGTGACCCAGGAACGCGGCACCGATGCCGCCCGTCCGGAGCGTCACGTAGCCGGACGCCAGCCCGATGACGATCGACAGGATCAGCAGGTACTTGTCCCGACCGGGCGCTCCGAGCCGGGTGACCAGGCCGTAGAACAGCGCCTGGAGGATGATCGCCTCGCCCGGTTCGAGGCCGATGAGCAGGAGGAACCCGAGGATCGCGCCGCGGAAGGTGGCCTCGTCGATGAACGCGGTCCCGACCGAGTTGAGCAGCGCCACCGGGTAGGCCCCCGGCGCCGGGAACCGCAGGTGGCGATAGCGGAGCATCGCGAAGGCGACCGCCTGGGCCACCCCGATCCCGCCGTAGATCAGTCCGGCGACGACCGCCTGATACCGATCGCCGAGCGTGACGTACAGCTGCGACGTCGGGTCGGGGATGATCAGCCAGGTGGCGGCGACGAGCCCCAGTCCGACGATGTACCAGGCCAATCGGCGCCGCAGCGGAGCCCGCGTCCCGTAGCGGTCGACCTCCGCGTACTCGGCGGCGCCGAACCGGTCCGCCTCGAGGCGGAGCATGACCAGGAGGCCGGTGAACCCGAGGGCAGCCAGCAGCCGGATCGGCTCGTAGTAGTCCTCCATCGTCCCCTCAGACGCCGCGGGGCCGTTCGACGTTGCGGCTCACCCTTCGTCCATCCGGAGCACCGCCAGGAACGCGTCCTGGGGGATCTCGACGGAGCCGATCCGCTTCATCCGCTGCTTGCCCTCTTTCTGCTTCTCGAGCAGCTTCCGCTTCCGGGTGATGTCGCCACCGTAGCACTTGGCCAGCACGTTCTTGCGCAGCGCCCGGACCGTCTCCCGGGCGACGACATTCGAGCCGATGGCGGCCTGGATGGGGACCTCGAACATCTGGCGCGGGATGAGCTCCTTGAGCGCAGCGGTCAGTCTTCGACCGATCGACTGGGCGTTGTCGCGGTGGACGATCAGGCTGAGGGCATCGACCGGCTCGCCGGCGACCAGGACGTCGAGCTTGACGAGCGGGGCGGCGCGGTAGCCGGCCTCCTCGTAGTCCATCGAGGCGTAGCCCTGGCTGCGGCTCTTGAGCTGGTCGTAGTAGTCGACGATCAGCTCGGCCAGCGGCATCTCGAAGGTGATGAGGACGCGCTGCGGATCGAGGTACTCCATCCCGACGAACGTCCCGCGGTGACCGGTCGACAGGTCCATCAAGGCCCCGATGTACTGGCTCGGCGTGATCACCCCGACCCTGACCCACGGCTCCTCGATCGCCTCGATCTCGCCGGCGTTGGGCATCAGCGCCGGGTTGTCGACGTTGACCGTGCCCCGGCCAAGGATCAGGACCACCCGGTATTCGACCGACGGCGCCGAGGCGATCAGCTCGAGGCTGAACTCGCGCTCCAGCCGCTCCTGGACGATCTCCATGTGGAGCAGGCCGAGGAACCCGCAGCGGAACCCGAAGCCGAGGGCGACCGAGCTCTCCGGCTCGTAGGTGAAGCTGGCGTCGTTGAGGTGGAGCTTCTCGAGCGCATCGCGCAGGAGCGGGTAGTCCTCCCCGCTGATCGGGTAGATGCCTGCGAAGACGAGGCTCTTCGCCTCCTGGTAGCCGGGCAGCGGGGTCGTCGCCGGTCGCGACGCATCGGTCACGGTGTCGCCGACCTGCGCATCGCGGACGCTCTTGAGGCCCGTCGCCACGTAACCGACCTCGCCGGCGCGGAGCTCCTTGACCGGGACGAGCTGCGGGCGGAAGACGCCGAGCTCGAGCAGCTCGGATTCGACGCCCGAGGCCATCAGCCGGATCGTGTCGTGGGCGTGGAGCGTCCCGGCGGCTAGCCGGACATGGACCACGACGCCCTTGTAGGCGTCGTAGTGCGAGTCGAAGATCAGGCCCTTGAGCGGGGCCGCCGGGTCGCCCTTCGGCGGCGGGATCCGGGCGACGATCGCCTCGAGGATCTCCTCGATCCCCCGGCCCTCCTTGGCGCTGGCCAGGATGACCTCCTCGCGCGGGATGGCCAGGACGTTCTCGAGCTCGTCCATGACGACTTCTGGCTGGGCCGACGGCAGGTCGATCTTGTTGAGGACCGGGATGATCGTCAGGTTCTCGCGCAACGCCAGGTGGACGTTGGCCAGCGTCTGGGCCTCGATGCCCTGGGCGGCGTCGACGACGAGGATCGCGCCCTCGCAGGCCTGCAAGCTGCGGCTGACCTCGTAGCTGAAGTCGACGTGGCCGGGCGTGTCGATGAGGTTGAGCCCGTACGTCCTGCCGTCCCTGGCCGGGTAGTCGAGGCGGACCGCGCGGGCCTTGATGGTGATCCCCTTCTCCCGCTCCAGGTCCATCGAATCGAGGACCTGGCTGTGCATCTGGCGCGCCTCGATGGTGTGGGTGAACTCCAGCAGGCGGTCGGCCAGCGTCGACTTACCGTGATCGATGTGGGCGATGATGCTGAAGTTGCGGAGGCGGTCCTGGGGGATGGTCACGAGGCGGCAGTGTAGCCGGTCGGGCGCCGGCGGCGGCCACGGCCGAAGGCCGTGGCGATCGTCCGAGAGTCCGCTCGGTCAAACGCCACCGTCCGCGACACGACGGCGCGGGGGTCGGGCAGACGACCACGCCGCGGACACCCAGCCGCCATCCTGCCCATCGACGGCCGGGACGTCGTGCCCGCCATGGCATCGGAGGTACCGCCATGTCCGAGCGATCAGGGTCGCCGACCGCCGAGGCGCGACGCGACGAGCTGGCCGAACGGCTCTTCGGCGCGATCAACGCGTCGTTCGACCTCGCCGCGGTCTACATCGGCGACCGACTCGGCCTGTATCGGGCGCTCGCCGACGCCGGCCCGTCGACCTCAACGGAGCTTGCGGCGAAGACGAATCTGGTCGAACGCTACGTCCGCGAATGGCTCGAGCACGGTGCAGTGACCGGCCTCCTCGCGGTCGACCCGGCCGACGACGCGATGGCGCGCCGCTATCGACTGCCGGAGGGCCACGAGGAGGTCCTCCTCGACGAGCTCAGCCTGGCGTACACATCGCCCATGGTCCGCGCCGTGGCGGCCTCGATGCGACAGCTGCCCCAGATCATGACCGTGTTCGCCGACGGTGGCGGGGTGCCCTGGTCCGACTACGGGCCCGACCTGCGCGACGGCCAGGGCGCGGGCAACCGTCCCCAGTACCACCACCTGCTGGGCACCGATTGGCTGCCCGCCATCCCGGATGTCCACCAGCGCCTGAGCGACGACCCGCCGGCACGCGTGGCCGACCTCGCCTGCGGCGAGGGCTGGTCCACGATCGCCATCGCCCGCGCCTATCCCAAGGTTCGAGTCGACGGTATCGACCTCGACGACCCGGCGATCGCCCAGGCGCGTCGGAACCTGGCCGGCACAGAGGTCGCCGACCGGGTCGCATTCCACGCTCGTGACGCCGCCGAGCCGGCCCTCCAGGGGGTCTTCGACCTGGTCACGGTGTTCGAGGCCGTCCACGACATGTCGCAGCCGGTCTCGGTGCTTCGCGCTGCCCGCGAGCTGCTGGCACCCGGCGGCACGATGCTGGTCGTCGACGAGCGCGTGGCCGACCGCTTCACCGCGCCCGGCGACGACGTCGAGCGGTTGATGTACGGCTTCAGCCTGCTGGTCTGTCTGACCAACGCGATGGCCGAGGAGCCGTCGGTCGGGACGGGCACCGTGATGCGGCCGGAGACGATGCGCCGGTACGCGCTCGACGCCGGGTTCCGCGAGGTCACGGTCCTGCCGATCGAGCACCCGACGTTCCGCTTCTACCGTCTCGATCCCTGACGCCCGTCCCTGGTCGCTGAGCCAACGATGGGGCTTGACACCGGGCGACCGGATGGTACAGTACCGACAAGTTATATAACTTCTCGGTGATGTACATGCAGCAGCCCGATCATCTCAGCACGACGTTCGCCGCCCTGGCCGACCCGACCCGTCGCGCGATCCTCGCCCGGCTGGCGACTGGCGAGGCCTCGGTCAAGGACCTGTCGACGCCGTTCGCGATGAGCCAGCCCGCGATCTCCAAGCATCTCCGGGTGCTCGAACGGGCCGGACTCATCGAGCAGGGCCGCCAGGCGCAATGGCGACCCCGACGGCTGCGCGCCGAGCCGCTCCGGGAGATCGCCGGCTGGGTGGACCAGTACCGCCGCCACTGGGATGAGAGCTTCGAGCGCCTCGACGGATACCTGCGTGAGATCCAGGGCGACCAGCCCGACAAGGAGGAGAGGACATGACCACGGCCACCGAACGGTTCCGGAACGACACCACCACGGTCTACTCGGAGGAGGCCGACCTCGTCTGGGAGCGGACGTTCGACGCCCCACGCGAGCTCGTCTGGCAGGCGTTCATGGATCCGGAGCGGATCCCCCGCTGGTGGGGTCCGCACGGCTCCACGGCCACGGTCGTCGAGATGGACGTTCGGCCGGGCGGCCGGTGGCGCTACATCAGTCGCGCGCCGGGCCGCGACGACGTGCCGTTCACGGGCGAGTACCTCGAGGTCGACCCGCCCCAGCGCTTCCGCTGGACGTTCATCGTCGACATCGACGGGATGCGCGACCACGTCGGCCTCGAGACGTTCACCTTCGAGGACGTCGACGGCAAGACCCGCCTCACCTCGCGGTCGCACTTCGCGTCGGTGGCCGAGCTCGAAGGCGCGCTGGCGACCGGGATGATCGCCGGTGGGGTCGAGACGTGGGACCGCTTCGCGGCGATGCTGGCCGAGAGCTGATCGGCCGAGCGAACCGGGCGACGAGGGCAGCGCCGGGTCGCCCGGTTCGCGACGCTCACGTCTGGAGGAGTCCGAGGGTCGCGACCCCGACGACGATCGCGGCGATCCCGGCGACCTGGAGCCGGCTCAGGCGCTCACGGAAGACGACGAACGCCGCGATCGCCGCGAACGGCGCGAACATCGACGCGAGGACCGCGCTGACCGCGATCCCCTCACGGGCGCCGATCGTGTAGGCGACGTACCCGACGATCTCGGCGACGCCCGTGGCGACGACGTACGGCAGGGCGGCTCGGGTGATCCGGACCTTGCCCATCAGGGCGAGCGGCAGCGCCACCACGACGACCCCCACGACGCGCGCCGGGAGGATCGCCCAGGCCAGCGGCAGGATGCCGGCGATCCGGCCGGCACCGTACAGGCCGAAGGCGAACGAGATGGCAGCCAACGAGCGCCAGGCTGGCGGCCCGGACGGCCCGGTCGCGCGGGATCGGCACGCCCTCCTCCTCGCCCCCGCCGGACGCCGCCATGACGACCCCGACCGCGATGAGCGCGAGCACGATCCCGGAACCCGGCGCCAGGATCTCGCCGGCGAGGACGGCGATGACGGCCGCGATCGCACCCTCGGTCGACGCGATCGCCGAGACGACCCCGACGGCGCCAGAGCGATAGGCGACGTAGGTCAGGAGGAGCCCGCAGACGTTGCCGAACCCGGCCATCAGCGCCCATCCGAGGGCGGCTCCATCGAGGTGAGGGGCCGGGGTCGTGAGGAGCGCGATCGGTAGACCGATCGCCAGCCCGACCACCATCGCTCCGGCGACCGTGGAGGGGGCCCCGACCAGGCGGCTGGCGCGCGCGGAGACGAGGACCGATACGGCGAAGACGAGCGCGGCGCACAGGCCGCCGATGATGGGGATCATGGGCCGCTAAGTGTGCCCGAGGCCGACGTCTCCGCGCCGACCGGGGCACGCTGGCCGGAGGTGGGCCCCTTCTGCTACCATCGTCGTTCGTGCCGAGTGCCCTGTGCTCGCGCGCCATCCTTCGTCAGTTTGAGGTTTCGACTTGGCCAGTAAGCCCCGAGGCTGGACCGGCGCCAGGACGCCGTCCGCCCTGAAGCGGGTCCGCACCGCAGAGCGACGCGCAGAGATCAACCAGCCGCGCCGAAGCGCCGCCAAGACGCTCACGAGCAAGGCGGTCAAGGTCGCCGCCGGGACGATGGAGGGCGACGCCAACGAAGCCCTCGCCGCCGCCCTCAGCTCGCTCGACCGCGCCGCCAAGGCAGGCGCCATCCATCCGAACGCCGCCGCTCGGCGCAAGTCGCGACTGACCCGCAAGGTGAACGCGGCCCTCGGCGGGGCGCACGTCCAGACCTCGGCCAAGGTCACCAAGACGACCGGCAAGGCCGCCGCCGCCAAGGCTGCCAAGACCCGGATCGCGCTCGGCAAGGCCGGCAAGGCGAAGGGCGCCCAGACGGCCGCCGGAAAGGCGCGCGCCGCCCTGAGCAAGACGGCCCGCGCGGAGGCCGCCGCGACGGCCGCAGCGACCGAGGCCAAGGCCGCGGCGACGGCCGCCGAAGCGAAGCCGGCCAAGGCACCGGCCCGGAAGGCGGCCGCGACCAAGCCCGCCGCCAAGTCGACCTCGGCCAAGTCGACGGCCGCCAAGGCGACCGCGGCCAAGAAGCCCGCGACCAAGAAGGCCGACGCCTAGGACGCCCCGCCGCCCTGCCTCGGATCCTCGCTCGAACGCCCCGGCCCACCGGGGCGTTCCGCTATCCGCCGACCGGGGTCGGGTCGGATGCGATGGAGGCCTTCGGTCGGGTCAGCCCGTACACGACGCCGCCGAGGGCCGCGGCGCCGACCGACAGCCCCAGCAGCAGGCCTGCGGTCGCGAGCTGCTGCTCCCAGTACAGCGTGGTGAACGAGCCGACGTCGGTCACGCCGGCGGACTCCAGGGCCGGACCCCGACCCGCCGCGAGATAGCGCGCGTAGACGCACGGAGCCCCCGACTGGCAGTACGGCGGGATCGACTGCCCTTGCTGGTCGACCCGGTTGAAGTCGGGGTACCCGGTGTCAGCGAAGAAGAACAGCGCCTTGACCGCCAGCAGCAGCAGGGCGAGCGTGACCCCGGTGACGAGCCCCGCGAACAGGGCGTCGGCGAGGATCCGACGCCACGCGCCGCGAGGGGTCAGCGACCGCTGGTTGGCGTAGTAGCCGATCAGCAACCCGGCCATCGGCGTGAGCAACCAGTAGATCGGTTCGATCGGGATGACCAGCAGGAAGCTGACGCCGATCGTGACCGCCATCCCGAGCCCGACCCAGGCGGCGACGACCGCGCCATGGTCGATGATCGGGGAGCGGTCCCGCCCGGGACTCGAACCGGCGACAGCGCCGCCCGCCGTGAGCGGCCGGCCGTCCGCCGCGGGGTCGGTCACCTCACCGCCGCGAGCGCGGCCCGACCGAGGTAGCGGGCGGTGTCACCGAGCTCACCCTCGATCCGCAGCAGGCGGTTGTACTTCGCCACGCGCTCGGAACGTGATGGTGCGCCGGTCTTGATCTGGGCCGTGCCCATCGCGACGACGAAGTCGGCGATCGTCGTGTCCTCCGTCTCACCGGAGCGGTGGCTGACCATGGCCGTCCAGCCGGCGCGCCGCGCCAGCTCGATCGCCGCGATCGTCTCCGTCAGCGTCCCGATCTGGTTGAGCTTGATGAGCACGGAGTTCATCGCGCCCTCATCGATCCCGCGGGCGATGAACGCGGGATTGGTCACGAGGATGTCGTCGCCGACCAGCTGGACCCGCTCGCCGAGCCTGGCCGTCAGCTCCCGCCAGCCGGCCCAGTCCTCCTCGGCCAGTCCGTCCTCGAGCGAGACGATCGGGTACTTGTCGATCCAGCCGGCCCACAGGTCGACCATCTCGCCCGAATCCAGCGTCCGACCCTCGCGCTCGAGCCTGTAGCGGCCGGGCACGCCGGCGACACCGGTCCCCGCCTCGAGGATCGAGCTCGTCGCCGGGTCGAGTGCGATCGCGATCTGGTCGCCGGGCCGGTAGCCGGCGGCCTCGATCGCCCGGAGGATGACCTCGACCGCCGCCTCGTTCGAGGGCAGCGACGGAGCGAACCCGCCCTCGTCGCCCTGCCCGACCGCGAAGCCACCGTCGTGGAGGATCCCGCGGAGCGCGGCGAACACCTCGGCCCCGGCGCGGAGTGCCTCGGCGTAGGTATCCAGGCCGACCGGGGCGATCATGAACTCCTGGAAGTCGGTCGAGTCCACGGCGTGCTTGCCGCCGTTGAGGATGTTGAAGAACGGGACGGGCAGGATGGTCGCGCCGACCCCGCCGAGGTAGCGATAGAGCGGCATGTCGTAGGCGGCCGACGCGGCGTGGGCACAGGCCAGCGACACGCCGAGGACCGCGTTGGCCCCGAGGTTGCCCTTGTTGGGCGTCCCGTCGAGCGCGATCAGCGCCGCGTCGATGGCGGCCTGGTCGCCCGCGTCCTCGCCCTCGAGCGCCGGCGCGATCGTCTCGATCACGTTCGCCACGGCCTTCAGCACGCCCTTGCCGCCGAACCTCGCCTTGTCCCCGTCACGAAGCTCGACCGCCTCGTTGATGCCGGTCGAGGCGCCCGACGGGACGGCCGCCCGGCCCACGGCGCCATCCTCGAGGACGACGTCGACCTCGACGGTCGGGTTACCGCGCGAGTCGAGGATCTCTCTCGCGTCGACGTAGGCGATGTAGGTGCTGGTCACGAAGCCTCCGTTCCCGCCGGACGGTCCTGGAGCACGGCGATCCCGGGGAGCTCACGGCCCTCGAGGAACTCCAACGAGGCGCCGCCGCCGGTGCTGATATGGGTCATCCGGTCGGCCAGGCCCTGTTGCTTGACCGCCGCGACCGAATCCCCGCCGCCGACGACGACCGTCGCGCCGTCCGACGCCTTGTCCGCGAGGAAACGGGCCATCGCCTTCGTGCCCTGGGCGAACGAGGGGATCTCGAAGACGCCGAGCGGGCCGTTCCAGAAGACCGTCCTGGCCGGTGCCAGCGCCTCTTCCATGAGAGCCTGGCTCTGCTTGCCGATGTCGACGATGTGCCACGAGGCGGGGATCTTGTCCGCGGGCAGCGTCTTGTACTCGGTGCCCTGGGTGACCTCCTTGGCCACGATGACGTCGACCGGCAGGACGATCCGCACGTTGTGCTTCTCGGCCATGGCCAGGATCCGCTTGGCGTCGTCGACCCGGTCGTACTCGGCCAGGCTCTTGCCGACGGACTTGCCCTGGGCGACCAGGAACGTGTTGGCCATCCCGCCGCCGACCGCGAACAGGTCGACCTTGTCCATGAGATGGGTGAGGACCTCGATCTTGCCGGAGACCTTGGCTCCGCCGACGACCGCGGCGAAGGGCCGGGCGGGGTTCTCGAGCAGTCCGGACAGCGCCTTGATCTCGGCCTCCATGAGGAGCCCGGCGTAGGCCGGCAGGATCCGGGCGATGCCCACCGTCGAGGCGTGGGCCCGGTGCGCCGTCCCGAACGCGTCGTTCACATACAGGTCGGCGTAGGCGGCGAGGGCCGCGGCGAAGGCCGGATCGTTCTTCTCCTCCTCGACGTGGAAACGGAGGTTCTCGAGCAGAAGTGCCTCGCCCGGTCGGAGTCGCTGGACGGCGTCCTCCGTGCCGACACCGAGGGCGTCGCCGGTGCACGGCACGTTGAGCCGAAGGAGCTGGCTCAGGCGCTGGGCCACCGGCCGAAGCCGGAGGCCGTCCTGGACCTTGCCGTCGGGTCGGCCGAGATGGCTCGCCAGGATGACCCGCGCCCCCTGGCCGAGCAGCGCCCGGATGGTCGGGATCGAGGCCTGGATGCGCGAGTCGTCGGTGACCTTCCCGTCCTGGAGCGGGACGTTGAAGTCGACCCGGACGAAGACGCGTTTGCCGGACGCGTCGACGTCCCGGATGGTGAGCTTATCCATGATGGCGGGGCCGTTCCGTCAGGCGACGGCAGCGGGGATGCGCTCGGCCACGTACCGGATGAGATCGGCCACGCGGCAGCTGTAGCCCCACTCGTTGTCGTACCAGGCGATGACCTTGACCATCGTCCCGCCGATGACCATCGTCGAGGCAGAGTCGACGATCGAGCTGCGCGCGTCGCCGCGGAAGTCGGTCGACACGAGCGGCTCGTCGGACACCCCGAGGATGCCCTTGAGCGGGCCGGCCGCGGCCTCACGGAAGGCCGCGTTGATCTCCTCGGCGGTCGTCGGACGCGCCAGCTGCGCGGTGAAGTCGACGACGCTGACGGTCGGGGTCGGGACGCGCAGGCTGAACCCGTCGAACTTGCCCTTGAGGTCCGGGATCACCAGGGCGAGCGCCTTCGCGGCGCCGGTGGTCGTGGGGATGATGTTGAGACCGGCGGCGCGGGCCCGGCGCGGGTCCTTGTGGGCGACGTCGAGGATGCGCTGGTCGTTGGTGTACGAGTGGATCGTGTTCATCAGGCCGTGCTCGATCGTCCAGCCGTCGTGGACGACCTTGGCCGCCGGCGCGAGGCAGTTCGTGGTGCAGCTCGCATTGCTGATGATGTGGTGCGCGGTCGGGTCGTAGCGGTCCTCGTTGACGCCCAGGACGATCGTGATGTCCTCGTTCTTCGCCGGCGCGCTGATGAGCACCTTCTTCGCCCCGGCGTCGATGTGGGCGCGCGCCTTGGTGGCGTCGGTGAAGATCCCGGTCGACTCGAGGACGACGTCGACGCCCATGGCGCCCCAGGGCAGCGCCGCCGGATCCTTCTCCTTGAGGACCTTGATCTCGCGTCCGTCGATGATCAGCGAGTCTTCGGTGTGATCGACCGTGCCGGGATACGCCCCATAGGTGGAGTCGTGCTTGAACAGCAGCGCGTTGAGGGAGGTGTCGACGAGGTCGTTGACGGCGACCACCTCGATCTCCGGTGCGCGCTCGATGAGCGCCTTGAGCGATTGGCGGCCGATCCGGCCGAAGCCGTTGATCCCGACGCGAACGGTCATCGTTCGATCCTCCGTGTCCCCGGGCTCGCTTCGTTGCGAGCGCGACGTGATTGGGCGTGGTCGTGGATGCGACACGAGGGCCGGTGATCGATGGCCCCGCCTGGGCCGCAGCCAAGCACGACAATCGTACGACGCGGAGGGCCCGCCCGGTGACGCGCCTCCGGCGACGACCCGGGGAGCCGAGAATCGACGACCCCCGCCGTCGCCGGCGGGGGTCGATCGTGATCCCGGTTGAGGTCGGTCGGTCAGCCGCCGATCCTGAAGACCTTGCCACCGCACTTCGGGCAGGTGCCCGAGAGGGCCGGCTTGCCGTTCTTCATGGTGATGCGCTGCGGGTTCTGGACTTCGACCTTCATCTTGTCCTTGACGCAGTAGGCCTCGGCCATGGGTGGGTGTCCTCCTCGACTCAGCGTGGCGTCACGGGACGAACGCCCCGCATCCGCTGTTCACGTTCGATTCCAGAGTGACGGCCGCCAGCGGTCCGTCTGGGCTTCGCGCTTCTGGCGCTCCATCGCGGCGAGGATCCGGAGTCCTTCGAGTCCGGTCTCGACGCAGGCCGCCTCCGCGCGGTCCTTGGCCTCCCCGACCACGAAGTCGCCGGTGGTCCGCTGTGCGTATACCGCACAGACGACCCCTGCTCGGCTTCCAGCCAGGTGAGCCAGGACCATCAACGCCGATGCCTCCATCTCGAAGTTGAGGACGCGCTGGCGCGCCATCTCCTCGGCGAGGTCAGGGTAGCGGATGGGGAGCTGCGGGATGGGGCGCCCTTGCGCTCCGAAGAACCCCGGTGCCGTGGCCGTTACCCCGACGTGCGCTCGATGCCCGAGCTGTGCCGCGGCCTCGACGAGGGCGACGATCGCTTCGTAGTCGGCGATCGCCGGGTACCCATCGTGGACGAAGAAGCTCGTGGTCGCCTCGAGGCGGACCGAGCCGCTCGAGATGACCAGGTCCCCGAGGCCGATCTCCGGCTGGAGCGTGCCGCAGGAACCGACCCGGATGAAGGTCGGACGTTCCGTGATCGCCAGGATCTCCGCCACCACGATCTCGACGTTGTCCGTGCCGATCCCGGTCGACACGACGGATACCCGTTCGCCGCGATACATGCCGGTGACCGTTGCGAACTCACGGTTACGCCGTTCGAGCTCGATCGAGTCGAGACGTGCGGCGATCCGGGCGGTCCGATCGGGGTCACCGGGGAGGAGGATGTACTCGGCCAACTCGCCGGGGCCGAGTGAGATGTGGTACTGCCGTTCTCCGACAGGGAGTGCGACGCGGTGATCCGCGTTCGGCAAGACCGTCCCTCGCTCCTCTGAAGCGCTTCGCTGGCGCGAAACTCGGCCGAGGATAGTCCCGCCTTCTCGCGAGCGTCAAGTTCGGCTGAGCGTGGGTCACGCACGAGACGAGCTCGACTGACCGCCCAGGGCGGCCACCCGGACGGCGATCCGGGCCGCCAGTGCGCGTCGTGAGCGACGACGACGGACGAGCGCGAGCGCCGCCGATCCGCCGATCGCGAGGACCAGCCAGCCCGTCACGATGATCGTGAGGTCGGACGAGCCGGCGACCCCGACCGGACCGGCGAGGGGCACGCCGGGACCGTCACTGGGCGCGTCGGCGGCGACCCCGCCGGCGGGGTCCACGCTCGGCGGTGGGCTCGCATCGCGTTCACCGAGGCCGCCGAGGCGGACGAGATCCGCTCCGGCGTCCACCACGAGCCGGACGCCCGCGGCATCCGGCTCCACCGTGCCGATGACGTCGACGGCGTCGCCCGGCTCGACCAGGCCAAGGAAGGCGGCTGCCTCGCCGCGCAGTTCCACGTGGCCGATCGCGCTCCCGTCATCGAGCGTGAAGCCGTCGGCCACCAGGTCCACGACGAGGCCGCCGACCTTGACCCGTTCGCCCGGGTGGTCCGCCAGCTCGCCCAGTCCGACCGTGGGCCCATCCGGGGACGGTCCACCTGGTGCCACCCCGTCCGGTCCCACCGCACCGGCCGTACCCGACGACGCAGCGGACGTCGACGGAGGTCGTGCGGATGAGCCCGGTGCCGCCGGGGCGGCACCGACGGCGATGTCCGAGGTCGAACGCGGAAGGACCGCATAGCGTCGATCCGCGGTGCCCGGGTACGGCCGCCGGGCGATCCCGACGACGGTCGCTCGCCGACCCTCGAGGAGCGTGGTGGACGGGATCGCGGCTCCCGACTGGCCCTGCACGACGACCTTCGCCGCGCCGACCCGGAGCTCGGCACGCCAGCGATCACCGAGCTTGTGGACGTCGACGACGGTCCCGGCGACGCGGACGAGCTGCCACTCGACCGCGACGGACGGCCCGCCGGACAGGGATCGCGGCGCAGGGATCGCCGCCGGGCCCAGGTCCGCGATCGCCGTCGCCTTGATCCGCGGCGCGTCGTAGGCTCGGACGACCTCCCCGGTGACACGGATGCGCCGGCCCGGGTTCGGCGTCGTCACGCCGGCCGGGGTTCGGACCTCGATGGCCCCGGATGCGTCCTGGATCACGATCCGGCGACCGGTCGCGTCGAGGAGCCGGGCCGGCGTCGTCACGACGCCGACGACGGTGACGGCTCGCCCCTGCATGGTCAGGGCGTGGGCGATCGAGACCGCCGGAGCGTCAGCCGGCGACCGACTCGGTCCGGGCGATGGGGTGGGACTGGCTGCCGGACCCGCCAGGTGGACGATGTCGGCCGCGTCGCGGACCCACGACCGATAGCCGTCGAGCGCGCCCTTCTTGGATGCGCGTTGGCCGACGAGCCCGGTCAGCCGGTAGCGATGTCCCGCGACGAGATCGGAGCGGACGAGACCGCTGGACGGGCCGGTCGCGATCCGTGCCCGACCGCCGGCGGCGTCGACCAGCGTCGCGGTCAGGCCGCCTCCGGTCGTCGCTGTCGGCGTGCGCTCGATCACGCCGGTCAGGATCGCGAGGGCTCCTTCGTTCGCCTCGCCGAGCGCCATGGCCGCGACCGCGACGGCCGTCGGCGCGATGCCCGGGCCGGCCGCGGGGACGATCCCACCGAGCTCGGCCCGGATCTCCAGCTGGCCGTACGGGTCGGCGAGCTTGCCGTTGACGATGACGTGTGCTCCTCGTGCGGGGGCGACGAGTCCCGTGGGCAGGCGGACGACGATGCCCCCGGATCCGTCGCCGAGCCCGATCGATCCGGCGTCTCCGACCTGCCCGGATCCGGCCGTGACGACGCCGTCCACCGTGACCGAGGTCCCGATGGGCAGGGTTCGGACGGCAGCGATCGAGGGCGAAGCGGGCGTGGCCGACGGCACGGGGCTCGGCGTCGCAGTGGGGTCGGGATCCGACGGCGGCGTCGGCGTCGGGCTCGGCGACGCGCCGACCGACGGGCTTGGCGTCGGCGGGTCCGTCGGGCCCGGCGTGGTCGTCGGCTCGGGCGTCGGACTCGGGGAGGTCGTCGGCGGTGGCGCCGGGCGGACCTCCAGCTCGCCGCCGGCCATCGACAGGATCCGGTAGCCGGTCGTGCCGGTGCCCGTGGAGTCGTGCTGTCCGAGCGGACCGATGACCGTCACGCGGTCGCCGCGGGCGGGGCTCGAGCCGGCGAGGGCATCGGCGCCGACGATGGCCCGGAGCGGCCCGGTCCCGTCGTCGACCAGCAGCCCGAGCCCGTCGGCGAACGCGGAAGGGGCCTCGACGATCGTTCCGACGACCCCGATCCGAAGACCTTCGATCGACTCGCCCGCGGTCCCCGTCGGGATGGTGAGCGGCACCGGCATCGGCCCGGTCCCGAGATCGACGATGGCGTCGGCGCTGGTCCGGATGGTGCGTTGCGCGTAGCGCTCGTCGACGGTGCCGACGACCCGAACACGCGTTCCGGGCGGCAGCACGGACGTGGCCGCGGCGTCGAGGTAGATCGCGATGCCGCCCGTCTCGTCCTGGACGAACCCGGATCGACCCGACTCGAGGAGGCCGGGGCCGATCGTGACGATCCCCTCGATGGCCGCGCTCGAGCCGGCGGGCATGGTGCGCACTGTCGCGATGTCGTCGATCGAGGTCGGCGTCGCGGTCGGCGTCGGGCTCGGTGTCGGGCTCGGGCTCGGTGTCGGGCGTCGGCGTCGGCGTCGGGCTCGGTGTCGGGCTCGGGCTCGGCGAAGGGGTCGCCGTCGGCGTCGGGCTCGGTGTCGCCGTCGGCGTCGGGCTGGGGCTCGCCGTCGGCGTCGGGCTCGGGCTCGGCAGGGCCGTCGGCGTCGGGCTCGGGCTCGGCGTCGTCGACTGCGTCGGCACGGGGGTCGGCGTCGGGAGCGGCGGCGCAGCGAGGTTGCGTGGCTCCGGTGTCGCCTGGACGGTCCAGTCAGCGGCGTTGTCGTTCGTGTCGAGGTCGTTGCCCGCCGGCCCGCCGGGCCGTCGCTCGATGCTCGATCCGGCCGGCGGCGCCGGAGCGACCGCGCCCTCGACGAACCCGTTCGTGGCGTCGCCCCAGCCGACCGCGTCGATCGGCGTGCCGCCGACCGGCCGCACCACGAGCGCGCCGCCGGTCGCGGCGAACCCGCCGCTGTAGGTCGCATCGGCGAGCGTGGCGAACGTGCCGGTCGCGTTGGCCAG
This sequence comes from uncultured Chloroflexia bacterium, assembly GCA_963781845.1. Classification (GTDB taxonomy): domain Bacteria; phylum Chloroflexota; class Limnocylindria; order Limnocylindrales; family CSP1-4; genus Chersky-267. The sequence goes on from CAWAHN010000017.1 coordinate 419,701, forward strand.
CGAGGAGATGCTGGCCCGGCCCGAGCGGCCGCGGGCTCGCCCAGGTCGCCTTCCGGGTCACGGTCGACCCGCTGGAGGTGACGTAGACCAGCTCCAGGCCGCCGAGATCCAGCACGGCCGTCGAGGCGTTCGTCAGCTCGACGTACTCATCGGACGCGGATGCGCCGCCGGTGACGACCTCGGCCAGCAGCACGCCCGAGCTCGGCGGCCAGGCGACGGCCGCGAGCGGACCGGGTGGCTCGAGGCTCGAGCCGAGCCGGGGATCCGGCTGAGCGCCGACCGCGAGTGCGGCGAGGAGCAAGGTGAGGACCAGGGCGGCAGCCGCCGCCCGACGAGCGCGTGCCATCGACGACCTCCCGGCGGGGACGGGTGGCAGGCGGGCGTCGGTTGTAGCAGTGCCGGCTTACCGGCGGCTCACCCGGGATCCGTTCCGCGCGGAACCGGGCCGTCGACTACGATGGCGACCGACCGGCGCGGCAGGAGTGTCCCGACCTGCCCGATCGCCCGGAGCGTCCACCGACGCGAAGCGAGACCAGGAGGCACCGTGGCCCGCGCCAAGAAGACCGACCGCGCCGAGGCACGCCGTCGCGCGAGGGCCGTCGCCGCCACGAACGAGACCGCTCCGAGCGAGGGCTCCGAGGTGGGCGCGACCGAGCCAGGCAAAGTCGACCGGAGGCGGAGCCGCCGCCGGGGCAGCGCCCGCCGCGCGCCCGAGCATCACTGGGGCGTTCCGTGAGGCCACCCGGCCGGTCGACCTGCGCGGCGACATCCGTCGGATCCCCTGGCTGATCACCCGGACGCCGGCGGTCATCGTGCCCAGCGTGCTCGTGATCGGAGCGGCCATCTGGTACGCCACGTCCGGCGGCGGCAGCAGCCTGTCGAGCTTCGCCTTCCAGCTGCTGGTCTACCCGCCCCCGCAGATCGGCGCCCTGTTCCTGGCCGGCATCCTGACCGACCGGATGAGCTACATGGCCGGTGGGATCGTCGGCCTGGTGTGCGGCATCGTCTTCACGCTCTACCTTGCGTTCGTCCCGATCCCGGCCACCGTCCTCGCGGGTACCCAGGTGCAGGCGTACATGCTGTACGGGCTGGTCCTGTCGCCACTGAGCGGTCTCGCGATCGGTGGGTTCGCCGGGTTCTACCGCCGGTTCCTGCGCCGGGCGAACCCGAACGCCGGCAAGCGCCAGCCGCCCAAGAGCAAGGGCTCGTCGAAGGCGCCCGCTCGCCGCTAGTGCATCCGGCGCATGCCGGCGAACCCGAGCTGGCGGACGCCGGGCGGCCGGACCGGTCCGCCGACCTCGGCCGAGGCCTCGGGCAGCGGTCGCACGTCACGGGCGATCACGTTGACCACCTCGCCTTCCCGTTGGAGGGTCCCGTCGACGAGCAGGAGCGCGTGACGTCGGACGACCGCACGCAGCCGTGCCCAGGCGTCCGGCCAGAGCGTGACGTTGACCATCCCGGTCTCGTCCTCGAGCGCCAGGAAGACCGTCCCCTTGGCCGTCATCGGGTGCTGCCGGGTGACGACCAGACCGCCGATCCGGACCGGGCCGGGTCGGTGCTCGTTGAGCGCTGAGTTGGGGACCGCCCCCAGTCGGTCGAGCGCTTCACGGAACAGCCCGACGACCTGCTGCCTGGCATCGAGCGAGATGACCGCGTAGGCGTCGCCGAGCCGTTCGATCTCGCCGATCGGCGGCAGCTCGGGGGCGGCTGTCGCCGGCAGGCGAAGGTCCATCGGGCGTCCGGCAGCGCGTTTCGAGGCCCGCGCCGCGGTCCGGGTCGTCCGCCCGTCGATCCGCCCGCCGCTGGCGCCCATCACCTCGCGGAGCTGCCACAGGAGCTCGCGCCTGGGGCCGGCCAGCGAGTCGAGGCCGCCGGCGCGGATGAGCCGTTCGATGACCTCCTCCGGCAGGGCCGTCCGCTCGACGACATCGGCCAGGCTCCGGTACGGACCCGCGGCGAGCTCGGCATCGAGGCGCTCGGCGTGCTCCTCGCCGATCCCCTTGACCAGCCCGAGCCCGAGCCGGACGCCCCAGCCGACGGCGCTCGCCGCGGCCCATCGGCTCCGGGCGTCCTCCGACGGCATCACGCAGGCGGGCGAGCGGACGGGCTCCGGGCGTCGGTCGATCCCGGCCTCGGGCGGAAGCGGCTCGGGATCGATCCCGACCCATTCGGTCGTCGTCAGGTAGGCGCTGGAGTTGATGTCGACCGGCAGGACGGCCACGCCGTGGCGCTTCGCGTCGTTGACCAGGACCTCGACCGGGTAGAAGCCCATCGGCTGGGCGTTGATCAACCCGACCAGGAACTGGGCCGGGTAGAACAGCTTGAGGAAGGACGACTCGTAGGCGGTCCGGGCGAACGCCGCGGCATGGCTCTTGGCGAACCCGAAGCTGGCGAACGCGGACACCTGGCGGAAGAGCTCCTCGGCGGTCGCCTCGTCCATCCCGGGCTGGCGGAGACAGCCGTCGACGAACTGGCGGTGGAGCTTCTCCATCTCGCGGGTCGAGCGCCACGTCCCCATCGCCCGCCGGAAGCCGTCGGAGGCGGCCGGGCTGAACCCGGCGACCTCGATCGCCACGCGCATCACCTGCTCCTGGTAGAGGATCACCCCGAGGCTGTCGCGGAGGACCGGTTCGAGGCTCGGGTGGAGATAGGTCACCGGCTCGAGACCCTGCTTCCGGCGCAGGTAGGGATGGACGGCGTTGCCCTGGATCGGGCCCGGCCGGATGATCGCCACCTCGACCACGAGGTCGTCCAGGCTGGCCGGTCGGCTCTTCGGCAGGGTCTGCATCTGGGCCCGGCTCTCGACCTGGAAGACGCCGACGGTGTCGGCCGCCTGGAGCATCGCGAAGACCTCGGGGATCTCCTCGGGCAGGCGGTCGAGGTCCAGGCAGGTCGCGCAGTCGCGCTCGATGAGCTGGAGCGTCTCGTCGATCGCGGCCAGCATCCCCAGGCCGAGCAGGTCGAGCTTGATCAGCTTGAGCGTCTCGACATCGCGCTTGTCGTACTGGACGACGACCCGATCCTTCATCGTCGCCCGCTCGAGCGGGGCGATGTCGATGAGCGGGGCGGCCGTGATGAGCATCCCCCCGCTGTGGATGCTGAGGTGGCGCGGGAAGCCGTCCATCCGGGCGCACAGCTCGAGCCAGCGCTCCCAGTCCGAGAGCCCGACGACGCTCCCGCCGCGCGGCTGTGGCCGGGCCTCGGGCTCGACCCGCGCCACGCTCGAATGGGCGGCTCGACCGTCCAGCTCCGCGGCGCGGCTGGCGGCACCCGGGCGGTCGGTATCCCAGTGGAGCGGCCGCCCGAGGCGATCGGTCCTCCGCTCCGGCGGCAGGAGGACCCCCGACTCCGGATCGATCGTTCGGCCGTCGATCGTGCCCGGCGGGGAGTAGCCCGTCCCTCGTCCGGACCGGAGCCAGGCCACGCTGGCCGGTGAGTCACCCGGCCCGCCTTCGTCGTCACCCGACCCGCCGGCCCTGATCGACGGCTTCGAGCCGGAGGCCATCGGCCAGGTACCGGAGCCGGGGTCGATCCCCGTCCCGGCTCCGGTCGCCCGCCGTACGTCCTCGATCCGCGGCAGTCGCCCGTCGCCCCGCTCGCTCGCGCCCCCGGTCCGGATCCGTCCACCGCGGGCGTGGTTGAGCTGGCCCATCCGGTCGGTCAGCCCGCGGGCCCGGGTCAGGATCGGGACCTCGGCGGCGTCGACCGTCGCGGCATCCGTCGCGACCTCCTCCCCCGGGCGCCGGAAGAACTCGGCGAACCCGCCGTCCGCCTCGAGGTCCCGGCGGACCATGACCGAGTCGTAGGTCTCGAGCGCCTTCGCCACGCGGTCGACCAGCGGACGCGGGAAGCCGAGCGCGACCCCGACCTCGCGCACGACCGAGCGCGCCCGGTAGGTCACGATGTTGCAGACCATCCCGGTGTGCTCGGGCCCGTATTTCCCGTAGACGTACTGGATGACCTCCTCCCGCCGCTCCGAGGAGAAGTCGATGTCGACGTCGGGATAGGTCGTCCGGCCCTCGTTGATGAACCGCTCGAACAGGAGGTTGTGCCGGATCGGGTCCACCCGGGTGATCCCGAGCACGTAGGCGACGATCGAATCCGCCGCGCTGCCCCGTCCCTGGGCGGGGATCCCGCGCGATCGGGCGAAGCGCATCAGGTCCCAGCAGATGAGGAAGAACTCGGCGAGACCGGTCCGCTCGATGACCTCGAGCTCATGAGCGAGCTGGCGGACGACCGCCGGCGTCATCGGGTGGTAGCGCCGCCGGGCACCGTCGTGGCACAGCTCGGCCAGGTACGAGAACGGCGTCTCGCCGCCGGGCACCGGGAACCCCGGGAAGCGATACGCCTCGAACTCGAGGTCGACCCGGCAGGCCGCCGCCAGCTCGACGGCGTTGGCGATCCCCTCGAGCCACGCCCGGGCCGTCCGCGGGTCCGCGGTCGCTCCGGTGCCGACACCGGGAGGCAGCGCCGCGAGCTCATCGCCGGACTTCAGGAACGACTCGCCGTCGGCGCGCCGCAGGTCGGCCAGCGTCGCGACCGTCCGGCCGTGACGGATGGCGGTGACCACGTCCTGGAGCTCGCGGCCCTCCGGCAGGGCGTGATGGACGTCGTTGGTGACGACCACGGGCAGGCCGAGCTCTTCGGCCAGGCGGGCCGTCTCGGCGACGAGCCAGTCGTCGTCCGGCAGCAGGTGATGCTCGAGCTCGAGCACGAAGCCGGCGGCCGCGACCCCGGCCGTCGTCGCGGAGCGGGCGGTCCGCCCGGCACGAGCGACCGGGGCCACCCCGAACATCCGGGCGTAGCCCTCGGCGACGGCCCGCGCGCCCTCCCGATCACCGACCCGTAGCCGCCGGGCGATCTCACCGTCGCGACAGCCCGACAGCGCGACCAGTCCCTCGGTGTGCTCGGCGAGGAGCGCCTGGCTGAACCGTGGCACACCCTTCGTCCCGTCGAGATTGGCCCGGCTGACGAGCCGGCACAGGCTGCGATAGCCCGTCTGATCCCGAGCGAGCAGCACGAGGTGCGGCCCCCGCTGGCCCTCGCCGACGCCCCGCAGGTCCTCCCGGACGGGGTCGCGATGACCGGGCAGCCGGGTCCGCTCGGGACGCGGCCGAGCGGGCGAGCCGTCGACCGGCAAGCGATCCGACGGACCGGCGTCCGGGACCGCGCCCCAGGTCGCCGACGACGGTCGTCGCCCTGCGCGGCGGACCGGTCGCCGGCCGGGCACCACGATCCGATCCGGATCCGGACCGAAGGCATCGAGCAACTCGAGCTCCAGCCCGATGACCGGATGCAGGCCGGCTTCGCGGGCGGCGGTCGAGAACCGGACGACCCCGTACAGGCCCTGATGATCGGTGATCGCCAGGCCCGACAGGCCGAGCTCGACCGCGCGCTCGACGAGCTCATCGGCGGCCGAGGCCCCGTCCAGGAACGAGAAGTTCGTGTGGCAGTGGAGCTCGGCGTATGGGCGAGGTCGGGAGGTCTGGCCGGACATCTCGGGTCTTCCGCTGAAGGGACTCGGGGCCGGTCAGATGATAGAACATCTGTTCTATCCATGGGGATGCCAGCGGCGACGTGCGACCTCAGCGAGAACGATGGGCCCAAGGAGTCCGTCCGCTGGCCCCAAGGTACGGCTGGTCAATCGTGGTACGGTGGGGTTGAGTACCACCATGCACGACCTCCTCCGTCAGAGGTCGCGACCGAACGCCCGGACCCCTGGTCTGGTCGCCGCCGTGATCGCGGTCGCGCTCCTCGTCCTCGCTCCGCTGGCCCCCGCTCCCCTCGCCGCGCCGGTCGCGCGCGGGGCGGACCCGGGCATCCAGCCCCGGGTCACCGGGATCGCGCCGCTCGAGCGCCAGGTCTATGGCTACCTGCCGTACTGGCGCCTGGACAGCGGGACCGCCGACCGGCTCGACTACAGCCTGGTCTCGACGATCGCCTTGTTCGGCCTCGGGATCAAGAAGGACGGCAACATCGACATGGCCTGGCGGGGAACCACCGCCTTCCTGTCGGACGATGCCGCAGCGGTCACCAATGCCGCCCACGCCAAGGGCGTCCGCGTGGTCCCGACCTTCCAGCTGTTCGACTCCGGCACCCTGGCGAAGATGTCCGGCTTCCTCCACAGCAAGGCCGCCAAGACCCGGTTCATCAAGCAGGCGCTGGTGCTCATGGAGCGCCGCTCCGCCGACGGTGCGAACTTCGACTTCGAGCCGATGCCGCAGTCGCTGTCGCTCGACTATGCCAAGTTCCTGGCCCAGTTCAAGACCGCGATGCTCAAGCAGTTCCCACGGGCCAAGCTCGTCGTCGCGACGTCGGCCGGAGCGCCGTACACCCTGATCGACGGGATCGAGAACATCGTCGACCAGATGCTCGTGATGACCTACAACTACCGCTGGTCCGGCTCGACGGTGACCGGGGCGATCGCGCCGCTCGACAACACGACCCGGACCGTCAAGCTCCACATCGAGCGATACCTCAAGCACGTCGCGGCGTCGAAGCTGATCCTCGGCGTCCCGTACTACGGCTATGACTGGCCGGTCACCAGCGACACGCCCAACGCCACGGTCAACAAGCCGGTCTCCAAGTACGGCGGGGTGTGGAGCGTGACCTACAGCTCGGCCCGCAAGTTCCTGGACGCCCACCCCGAGGTCGTCCGCCACGAGGACACGGCGGAAGGGAGCGCCTACTTCACCTACTGGGACGCGACGTCGATGACCTTCCGCCAGGTCTACTTCGAGGACGAGTTCAGCGCGGCCGCCAAGTACGACTACGCGATCGCCACCGGACTCGCCGGCGTGGGCATCTGGACCCTCGACAACGACCGCGGCTATCCGGAGATGAACGACGTCCTCCGGGCGAAGTTCTACGACCCGACCCACCGGGTCAGCGTCGGCTCGACGGTGGTCAAGGTCACCAAGTCCGGGAGCACGGTCAAGCTCACCCACATCGACCGGGTCAAGAACACGGGCAACGTCCCCGAGCGTGGCACGCTCGTCTGGCGGATCTATGGCCCGACCGGGCGGCTGATCAAGAAGGGCTCCCTGACCTTCACCCTCTATCCCGGCCGGACGCGGACACTGACGACGGCGACCGTCCTCGGGACCGCGGCCGGTCTGCCAGCCGGGACCTTCAAGCTCAAGGTCCAGTTCACCTCGCGGGCGGGGGTCTGGAAAGCGCCGGTCGACGCCTTCCGCCAGCGATATTGAGCCCGCGGGCGGCGGATCGATGAAACACGGGACGCTCGCCCGACGTCTGAATGCTGCACACCGACGGCGCGTGCCTGGGGGCGCGCACCGATGGAATGGGCATCGGTCTTCCCGAGTGGTCGATCCGATGACCCGGTCGACGGCCTGGTGAGCGGGCTGGCGACCCGAGGGGCCCCGTCGCTCAGCGGCGGGGCCCCGGCACGTCCCGCGCCGGCCGATCGCCGTGACCCCGATGCGGGGATCCGAACGTCGAGCCCGTCGCGCGTTCTGCGTCCCCTGATCCTGGGGTCGTTCGTCGTCCTGGTCGTGGCCGGGTGCGTCCAGGGGGGCGCGTCCGACGCGACCGCGGGCCTGGCAAGCGCCGCCGGTGCAGCGGCGTCGTCGGGAAGCGGCCGTGAGTCGACGACCCCGACCGCCACGACGCCCCGGACGGCGGCATCCCCCACGCCACCGACGGCCGCCACGTTCGTTCCTCCGACGACGACCGAGACGGCCTGGGGCCGGATCTGGGATGCCCTGCCGGACGCATTCCCGGTCTATCCCGGGGCGAGTCCGACCGACACGGGAGAAGGTCCGGCGTCGGCGATCGTCGACGTGCCCGCCACGACGGCGAAGGCGGTCGCCTGGTATCGCGCCGCGCTCGTCAGGGCCGGGTACTCGATCGAGGCACTGGCCGGTCCGCTCGAGGACGGCAGCACGGTGATCGATGCCGTCGGCCAGCACCCGACCTGCCGGGTCCAGGCGTCGATCGTGCCGCGCGGCTCCCGGTCGATCGCCACGATCCAGATGGCGGCGGCCTGCCCGTTCCGCTGAATGCCGACGGCGTCGACGGACCGTACGCACGCGACACATCGCAGCTACACTGCGCGTCAACATCGGACCGACGGTCCATCGGCCGACGCACACGGGGGATGGCGTCCGTGCAATCCACGCGTCCTCGCGATCTCGGCGCGCTGTTCCTCGTGATGGGGATCCTGGCGATCCTGTTCGTCGTGAGCCTGGCGATGGGGCGCCCCGGCCTCCGCTGATCGCTCGTTCAGTCGTAGACCCGCTCGAGATGCCACGTCCCGTCGAGCCGGTCGAGATAGACCAGGGCGAGCCAGCGCGATCCGACGACCTTGAAGTAATCCCGGGCGATCGGATCGCGCCACCAGCCTTCGTCGATCCGCCAGCGGTTGCAGACCTCGACCGGCTCACGCCGCCCGGCCCAGTGCACCGCGACGACCTGCCCATCGCCGTCGAGCTCGACGCCGATCGACGGGTGCTCGCGCAGCAGCCGCGTCACCGACCCGGCTCCGGGACGATCGGCCGGAACCCACCCGCCGAACCCGACCCGATCGGCGACCGCCGCCAACGGGCCTCGGGCAGGGTCGCTTCGGGGTCGGTGAGCTCGACCCGACCGATCCGATCCTCCCCGTAGGCGAGGGCGAGTCGGGCGAGCTGCCAGCCGAGCCGGGCGGCACGCGCAGCCTGGGGGACGAACAGGGCGAGCTGCTGACCGGTGGCCGGGGCGACCTCGGCGAGCTCGAGCTCGAGCCGAGCGACCGCGGCCGGCGGTGGCTCACGCTCGAGCCTGGCGAACAGGAGCCGATCGATCGCCTCACCCTCGGCCGTGGGCTCGGGAAAGCGCTGTTCGATGGCGAGCGCGGTCGGAGTCCCCCGCCGGGCGAATGCCGGATCGAGCTCGAGACGCAGCTCGACCCGACCGGCCGCCGCGCCACGAGCCAGGAGCTGATCGCCGAGCGCGCCGGCCAGCCGATGGAGCACGAACCGCAACGGCTCGAGATCCTCGATCGACGGTTCGAGCCCCAGCCCCAGGACGAGCCGCTCGGCGGCGCGATGGGGCCGGAACGCGACGATCTCCTGCCCGTTGGCCCGGGCGTGGATCCGCTCTCCCTCGGCGCCGAACCGGGCGATCAGCGCCGAGCGGGGCAGCGCCGCGACCGCCTCGATCCGACGCAGCCCGAACCTGGTGAGCCGGGCCCGGACATCCGGGTCCGGGGTCAGCAGCACGGCCGGGAGCGGTCCGAGGAAGGCCGCCTCGCCACCCGGTTCCACGATCCACGGATGGCCGGGGGCCTCCGCCGCCCCGGCGGCGGTGGTCGCCGCGAACCGCGTCCCGGCGATCCCGATCCGGGGAGCGCCCGGGAGGATCCTGGAGAGCGCCTCGACGATCCGCTCCACGAGGACCGGCTCGGGTCCCCACAACCGCTCGAGCCCGTCGATCTGGACCTCGAGCAGTCCGAAGGCCGGGTCGGCCGGATCCGACGTGCCGGCGACACCGGGACTGAACCCCCCGAGCACCTCCAGCGCCCGCTCGATCGTCGCCCGGTCCGCGGCCGGATCGGGGTCGATGAACGTGGCCTCCGGGGCCAGTCGATGGGCGGATCCGAGCGGTTGCCCGCGTCTTACCCCGAGCTCACGAGCCGACGAGTCCGCGTCGAGGACCGTCCCGTCGGTCCACGGCCGTCCGCCGAGGACGACCGGTCCGGTCGGGAACGATCCGGAGCCCGGGTCCGCGGTCGCGCGCGCCTGGACGAGGCGGAGGGGGAGATGCGGCCAGAGGAGGTGGAGCAGTCGCACGATGGTCGATCCATGGCTGGGCGGTGGTGGGGGCGTCGATGAGGAGCGGCTCGCGGAGGAGGCAGGCGTCCCGCCCGCCGCCCTCCGCGTAGAGGATCCGGAGCTCCGCTCGCCGCCCCGGCGGACCCGCCCGGTTCCGGGCGATCACCACCTCGGTCCGCTGCCCGATCACATCGCGGCCGAGGCGGACCCAGGCGCGTCGAGCGAGCTCGAGGCGAAGGCCGGTCGATCCGGCGATGGCGCTCGAGACCGGGCCGGGCAGTCCCGGCGGCTCGAGGACCACGAGCAGGACGTCCGACCGACGGGCGAGTGCCGCGAGACGGCCGAGCCGTTCCGCGATCGAGGGAGGCCGCCGGCCGTCTCGCCGCGACCGGCTCGGGTCGGGCGCCTCCCTGGCGGTGCGGCTCGGACCGCCGGACGCCGGCAGGTCCACGATGAGCATGTCCACGGACCGGCCGGCCACGAGCGCTCCGGCCATCGCCAGGGCCTCCTCGAGCGATGCCGGTTCGAGGACGACCAGCCATTCGAGGCTGACCCCACGGGCGACCGCTTCGACCGGATCGAGGCTCCTGGCAAGGTCCACGTAGGCCACGATCGAGCCCGCCGCCTGCGCCCCGGCGGCCAGTCGGAGGGCAAGGGTGGTCTTGCCGCTCGACGCGTCGCCACGCACGGCCAGCCCGGCCGAGCGCGGGATCCCACCCGTGCCGAGGATGGCATCCAGCGCGGGGAAGCCGGTCGAGATGACCCGATCGTCGTCGACGATCCGGGCGGGTCGCGGGTCCGGCCCATCCGGGAGCGGCACCATCGCGAGCGCGCCGACGACCGATCCGACGGCCGGATCGTGGCCATCGTGGGCCGACCCGCCGACCCGTGGAGCGGCGTCTCCCCAGCGCGTCTGGAGGGACGCCAGGGCCGCCGTCACGTCCGTGGGAAGGGTCGTCATCGGACGGTTCACGATAGAACGGATGTTCTATCTCGTCAAGGGGCGGGCGGCCTGGTGGAGGCCCCGTGCTACACTCTCGCACCGGTCCCGGGTGCCGCGATCCGTCGCCGCCCGGCACGACCCCCTCGTGGGGATGTAGCTCAGCTGGAAGAGCGCCGCGTTCGCATCGCGGAGGCCAGGGGTTCGAGTCCCCTCATCTCCACCACCCATCCTCGACGACAGCGGCCTGCCACACTGTGGTCGCCGCGGTCGACCCCGGCGTCCGACCGCCGACGGCTCCAGGAGGACAGACGGGATGGGACCCCTGGCGATGACCGGTCTCGTCCTGCTCGGCGCCGCCATCGGGCTCGGCCTGCTGGCATCCCACTCGAGACCCGCGTCCGTCCGGACCGATGCACCCCGGATCCGCTCGCTCCTGACGATCGCGGCCGCGTTCATCCAGAGCATCGGGGTCCTGGCCGTGGTCGTCGGTCTCCTTGCCGTCGAACTGGGCGAGGCGGCCGGTCAGAGCTCGGCACTCCTCGTGGCCGGCCTGGCCGTGGCCGGGGCGCTGCTCGGCATCGGGATCATCGCTCGCCACGCCGGTCGCGTGGACCCCCAGGCGGCGCTCCTCGGAGCGATGTTCACGATCGGACTCGGGACCCTCGGCGCGGTGACCGGGATCCTCGCCATCGTCCTCGACGAGCGGGGGACCGCCGCCCCGCCCGACTGGCCGTTCGTCGCGGTCGGGATCGTCAGCGGGGCCTGCGCCCTGGCGATCGGCTGGGTCGGCGGCCGCGCGCTCACCGCGGCCACGGCCGCGGATGCCGACCTCGCCGCGATCCGGACCGCCATGCTGCGTCGGATCGTCCCGCTGGTCCTCGTCGGGATCGCGGCGATCGGGGCCGGGCTGCTGCTGCTCGTGGTCGGCTGACCCTAGCCGGGTGGATCGGCTGCCAGCGCCGCGTGCAGTTCCACCGAATGCTCGCGCAGCCAGCGCCGCCAGGCCAGGTGATCGGGGATCCGCGACGCCACCACGGCCCAGAACCCAGGGCCGTGCCCGAACACCAGGAGGTGGGCGAGCTCGTGGACGACGACCGTCTCGAGCGCCTCGGGCGGCGCCAGGACGAGTCGCCACGAGAAGGCGAGGCGACCCGAGCGCGAGGCACTCCCCCAGCGGGTCCGGGGGTCGCGGATCGACACCCGCCCTGGGCTGACGCCGAGCGCCGACGCGTGCCGATCGATCGCCGCGTCGATGTCCGCGACGGCTCGTTCGCGGAGCCACGCCTCGAGCACGGTCGCGAGCGGTCGCCGATCCGCCGACGCCACCCGGACGACGATCTCCGAGACACCCCCCGCGATGTCGACGCCGTTCGCCCCGTCGAGCGCCGACCACCCGGACAGGACGCTGGAGCGTCGCGCCTGACCGTCGTCCGGCTCGACCCGCAGGACGTGGACGACGCCGCGCAGTCGCAGCCGCGCCCCGTCGACGAGCGCCTCGGCCGAGGCCCCGGCCACCGCCGCCCGCTCCTGCTCGTGGCGCGCCAGGTGGCCCCGGATCCACGGCTCTCGCTCGCGGAGGAACGGCTCGACGTGCGCCGCCGCGTCGCGGGCGCCGGGTCGTCGGGCCGGGATCGTGACGACGACGCCGCGCCTGGGATCGACGACCAGGCGGAGGCGGTGGGCCCGGTGCGATCGACGCAGGGTGTAGGTCAACGGTCCGCCGGGCAGGATCGTGCGCTCGATCGATTCGGTCACCGCGGGGGGTCGGACGCCGGGCCGCGACGGCCGCGCTGCGGGACTCATCGCTCCCGGCGCAGGAGCCGACCGGGCCGCTGGTCGGTCTCGACGCCGGCGGCGATGGCCTGGACGCCGTTGACGATGACGTGCTCGATCCCGGCGGCGTAGCGATGCGGATCGAGCTCGGTCGCGAGGTCGTCCACGGTCGTCGGGTCGAACACGACCACGTCCGCGAACGCCTTCTGGCGGAGGACCCCACGTCCGCGCAGCCCGATCCGCTCGGCGGGCACCGACGTCAGCTTGGCGATGGCCGACTCGAGCGACAGGATCCCCCGATCGCGGACGTACCGGCCGAGGACCCGCGGCGCCGCGCCGTAGGCCCGCGGGTGCGGCACCCCGGAGCCGAGATGGGCGTGGCCCGGGCGCCGGCCGCCGGCGTCGGTGCAGACGGCGATCCAGGGCGCCGCCATGATCGCTTCCACGTCGGCCTCGCTCATGCATTCCATCACGATCGAGGTATCGAGCCGGTCGTCGATGAGCAGGCCGAAGGCCACGTCCGCCGGATGGCGATCGAATTCGTCGGCGAGCTCGGCGAGGGTGTGGCCGGCCCAGTCTCGGTGCGTCCGCGAGTCGGCGATCCGCAGGCCGGCCCAACCCGGGTCCGCGCCGGCATTCTCCCAGCCCGGAGCACCGACGGCGATCTCGCGCTTGATCCGATCGCGGACATCCGGGTCACCGAGCGACTCGACGATCGCCTCGATCGACATCGCCATCATCGCCGGCGGCAGGATGATCTCCAGGGTCGTGGCGGCGGCGGTGTACGGGTACTGGTCGGCGGCCACGTCGAGACCGTCCGCCCGGGCCCGCTCCAGCCGCTCGACGGCCTCCGGTCCGCGGCCCCAGATGGATCGCGACCCGGCCTTGAGGTGCGAGACCTGGAGGCGCGCACCGGAACCCGCAGCGCGGATCGTCGCGATGGCCTCGTCGAGGGCCGTCGACAGGTCGTCCGACTCGTTCCGGATGTGCGATGCGTAGAGCCCGCCGCGCCGGGCCGTCACCGACGCCAGGCGTTCGAGTTCGTCGGCGCGCGCATAGATGCCGGGTGGGTAGATCAGACCGGAGCTCAGGCCGATGGCTCCGGCATCGAGCGCCTCCTTGAGGTGACGGATCATCGACTTCAGGTCCGCGTCGGTCGGCGACGAGGAGCTCGGTCCCATGACGGCCGCGCGGATCGTCCCGTGGCCGACCAGGAAGGCGTGGTTCGGCCCGAGACGCAGGCGCTCGACGACGCCGAGGTACTCGCCGAACGTCGACCAGGTCGGCTCGACCCCGGTCCCGGCCAGCGAGAGCTCGACCATCTCGCGCCCCGCATCGGCCACGGGCGTGAGGGTGTCGCCGCAGTTCCCGGACAGCTGGGTGGTGAACCCCTGATGGAGGTGGCTGGCGATCGCCGGATCGACCAGGATGGACGCATCCGAGTGCCCGTGCACGTCGATGAAGCCCGGGCAGACGATCCGGTCGGTCGCGTCGATCACGACCGCGACCGCGTTCTCGTCGACCGCGGAGAGGTCCCCGATCGCCTTGATCCGGTCGGCGCTGACGCCGACATCGGCGGGCGTCCCGGGCGCGCCCGTGCCGTCGACGACGGTGCCGCCGCGGATGAGCAGATCGAACGCGGTCACCGACCGATGGTGACACACGGACGCCAGCCTCCGACGCCCGGTGCGGGTGACCGGCGGCGGCCGATCCGCTGATATACTGCCCGTCCCGTGGGGCTATAGCTCAGCTGGAAGAGCGCCTGCATGGCATGCAGGAGGTCCGGGGTTCGAGTCCCCGTAGCTCCACCACTTCTCCCCTCGAGACTTCTGGCGGACCGCTATGGGCGACGCCAACGCACCGTGAACGACGTGCCGTCCGGGCCGGTCGCGGTCACCTCCGAGCGGACCCTGCCGTCGGCCGACACCATCGACTCCTCGGCGCGGTCGAACTTCGAGCCGACCAGCGGCCGCCGCGCCCCGGCCAGGCTCAGCCAGGCCGCCTCGAAGGCGAACGTCCTGAAGTCGGGCATCCGTAGCGTGTGACACGCCTGGGGACAGCCACCGGTCGGTGCCTCGACGATCCACTCCGCCGAGGTCCGCCTGAGGGTCGCGTTGACGATCGGGATCGTCACGCGCTTGCGCGTGGTCAGGTTCACCAGCGACATCCGGTAGTGGCCGTTGCCCAGCGAACGGACCTGACCCCAGATCCGGTCGCCGACGCGGATGCGGAGGTTCGCCCGGAGGGCATAGGTCTCGCGCGGGAGCGACTCGTGCCACGCGGCTGCCTGGGCGACGCCGCCGACGCAGGCCGACTCGGTGCCGATCTGGACGAGCGAGTGGTGGTCGTAGCCGCCGAGGCCCACCCAGTAGACGGCTGCCTGCTGCGCCGAACCGCGGCAACGGACCTTGGGCTGGGTCCAGACCGCCTCGACGCACGAGAAGGTCGTGGCACCGGTCGCGACGTAGCCCGACCAGTTCCGGCTCTGGACGGAGCTGGACTTGCCCGTCTTGGCGTCGGTGGGGGCCTTGCCCGGACAGGGCGTCGTCAGCGTGTCGACCGCGGCGGCCGGACTCGCGGTCGGGCTCGGCGTCGGGGTGGGCGTCGGGGTCGGGGTCGGCGTCGGGGTCGGGCGTGGCGTCGGCCGAGCCGTGGGTCGGGCCGTCGGGGCGGTCGTGGCGATCGCGGCCCCGGGTGTCCCCGCCGTCTGCGACGTGGTGGGGTCGCACCCGGCCAACAGCACGACGGCGAGCCCGACCGGCGTGACGCGGCGCGCGAACCGGCTCCAACGAGATCGACGAGCTGTCACCGGGCGACTGTACGCCGAGGTCCGCCGTCGCGCACCGGGACCAACGGATCAGCCGGATCACGACCGGATGGGTCGCTCCGCGGGGGCGGTCCGGCCCGAGCCCGGTGGTACACTCAGGGCCCTCGCCGCGGGGTCACGGGACGATCCCCGGAGCTCATCAGACCCCCCACCGGGATCGGCGGGGGGTCCACTGTCGAGAGGATGAGATCCCGAGATGGCCACAACCGACGAGACGCCGATCGATCGTGCAGCCCATCGCGAGCGGTCCAGGATCGACCGCTACGACCCGGTCGCGATCGAGCCCGCATGGCAGGCACGCTGGGATGAGCTCGGCCTCCACGACACCGACCTCTACGACGAGTCGCGGCCGAAGTCATACATCCTGACGATGTACCCCTACCCGTCGGGGGACCTCCACATCGGGCATTGGTACATCGTGACCCCGACCGACGCGCTCGCCCGGTTCCACCGGATGCACGGCGAGAACGTCTTCTTCCCGATCGGCTTCGACGCGTACGGCCTGCCCGCCGAGAACGCCGCCATCAAGAACAACATCAACCCGCGCGACTGGACGATGCAGAACATCGAGCACGAGCGGAAGCAGTTCCGGTCCATGGGCGCGGTGTTCGACTGGCGGTACGAGCTCGTCACCTGCGACCCCGGGTTCTACCGCTGGAACCAGTGGCTCTTCCTGCGGTTCCTCGAAGCCGGCCTCGCCTACCGCCGGATGTCGCCGGTCGACTGGTGCCCGAACGACGGGACACTTGCCCGGGAGCAGGTCGAGGGCGTCGATCGTCACTGCTGGCGGTGTGGCGCGCCGGTCGAGAAGCGCGACCTGGAGCAGTGGTACCTCCGGACGACCAAGTACGCCGACGAGCTGCTCGACTTCAGCGCCATCGACTGGCCGGAGCCGATCCGCCTCCAGCAGACGAACTGGATCGGCCGGAGCGAGGGCGGCGAGATCGTCTTCACGACCGCGCCCGACGATCACCAGCCCGGCGGCGACGAGCTGCGCGTCTTCACGACCCGGCCCGACACGCTGTTCGGGGCGACCTTCATGGTCCTCGCCCCCGAGCATGCCCTCGTGGCGAAGCTCGCCGCCCCGGAACGCCGGGCGGAGGTCGAGGCGTACATCGCGCGCGCCCGCGCCGAGACCGAGATCGAGCGCCTGTCGACCGATCGCGAGAAGACCGGCGTCTACCTGGGCGCCGACGCCATCAACCCGGTCAACGGCGAGCGCATCCCGATCTGGATCGCCGACTACGTGCTGGCCGGCTACGGCACTGGCGCGATCATGGCCGTGCCCGCCCACGACGAGCGCGACTTCGCCTTCGCCCGCAGGTTCGAGCTGCCGATCCGGCGGGTGATCGCCCCGGCCGGGTCGGCCGGGGATGAGGCCCTTGAGGACGCGTACATCGCCCACACGCCGGACGAGCGGCTGGTCAACTCGGGCCGGTTCAGCGGCATGTCCGCCCCCGACGGGATGCGGGCGATCGTCGACTGGCTGGCCGAGGACGGCCGCGCGAAGGCGACCGTAACGTATCGATTACGCGACTGGCTGTTCAGCCGACAGCGCTACTGGGGCACGCCGATCCCGGTCATCTACTGCGAGCGCGACGGCATCGTGCCGGTCCCCGACGAGGACCTGCCGGTCCGGCTGCCCGACACGGTCGACTACCGCGGCCGCGGCGAGAACCCGCTGAATCACGACGAGGCGTTCCTCCACGTTGCGTGCCCGCGCTGTGGCGAGCCCGCCCGCCGTGAGACCGACACGATGGACACGTTCGTCGACTCGTCGTGGTACTGGTTCCGCTACCTGTCGCCCGGGAAGGGCGACTGGCCGATCGACCGCGCGCTCGTTGATGCGTGGACCCCGGTCGTCCAGTACACCGGCGGCGCCGAGCACGCCGTCATGCACCTCATGTACAGCCGGTTCTGGACCAAGGCGATGCGCGACGTGGGCCTGGTCGCCCAGGACGAGCCGTTCAAGCGGCTGTTCAACCAGGGCCAGATCCTCGGCGCCGACGGCGAGCGGATGAGCAAGTCGCGCGGCAACGTCCAGGACCCCGACGACCTCGTCGCCCGCTATGGGGCGGACACGATCCGCCTGTTCCTGATGTTCATGGGCCCGTGGGACCAGGGTGGGCCGTGGAGCCCGACCGGGATCGGCGGCGTCCACCGCTTCCTGAACCGGGTCTGGACCCTGACGCTCGACCCACACGGCATCGAGGGCGGCGACCCCGACTCCGGCCGCCTTCCTCCGGGCGAGGACGGCGCGGCCGCCGAGCGGACGATCCGGATGGCCGCCCACCGGACCCTGCGGGTCGTGACCGAGGAGTACGACGGGTTCCGCTTCAACACGATGGTCGCCCACCTGATGGAGCTGGCGAACGCCCTGTTCCGCTACCGCGGCTCCGAGGTCGCCGGTGGTGCGGCCTGGGACGAGGCGATCCGTCTCATGCTGCTGATGCTGGCCCCGGCGGCGCCGCACATCGCCGACGAACTCTGGTCGCGTCGGGCCACGGCGGCGGGGACGGACTGGTCGTCGATCCACCTCGAGACGTGGCCGGCGGTCGATCCGTCGGCCATCGCCGACGAGACCCGCGAGGTCCCGATCCAGGTCAACGGGAAGGTCCGCGACAAGCTGGTCGTGGCCGCCACGATCGATCAGGCCGAGCTCGAGCGCCTCGTCCTCGAGCGTCCGCGGATCGTCGAGCTGCTGGCCGGCCGGACCCCCGACCGGATCATCCATGCCGGCGGGCGCCTGGTGAACATCGTCGTCCGCGGCTGACCCGGTCGTCGAGGGCTAGGCCTCCGGTCGCGTCTCCGGGACTCCGGCTTCACCCTTGACCCGGGCGCGGTGGCGGGCGGCCTTCGCCCGGTTGCCGCAGCTGTTCATGTCGCACCAGCGCCGACGGCCGGTCCGCGAGTCGTCGTAGAAGACCCACCGACACGTGTCGCTGGCGCAGGCGCGCAGGCGGTCGGGCCTCCCGCCGACGACCTCCCGGACGATCTGCTGGGCGAGATTGGCGAGTGCGTCGTCGACCGGGTCCCCGACGTGACGATGACCGATCCGCACCCCGTCGCCGCTCGGGACCAGCTGCAGGACCGCCCGGGTCTGGAGCGTGCGATTGATCCGGGCGATGGCGTCCGGCGCCGGAGTCCGACGCTCGTAGGTCGCGTCGACGAGCTCGCGCAGCGCCGCCCGGGTCTTCCGGACCCGGCGGATCGTCCGCTCGTCGGTGAGATCCGCAGGCGCCTCGCCGGCGTAGGAGGCGTGGACGAGACCTCGGTCATGCAACCAATCGAGAGCGTCCTGGGTTGAACGGAAGTGATCCGTCGGGACGCCCCGCTCGAGCTCCAGGGTGTTGACGAAATCGAGCGCGGTCTCGAGGTCCGCGGCGTGGTCGTGTGGGGGCGTTTCCATGTCGGTAACCACATTAGTGCACTTGACAGGTTACGCGCAAGTAGGCATACTGCGAGTAACCGATAAAGGTCACGAAACAAGTTAGTCAGGAGGTTCGGGATGGAGACCATGTTCGGGCTCGGGATCGCCATCTTCATCGTCGGATTCATCGCCTTCGATGTCATCGCCAGCCGCTTCGGCGTCGACTCCCGACCGTCGATCGACGACGACCAGCGGCGCTGGATCTAGCAGGAGGGACCGACCTCATGTGGCAGTTGCACTACGTCCGGGCACGGGAGATCGCGACCGAGCGGAGCCGCGAGGCCGAGCGCGCTCGGCTCGTTCGCCTTCACAAGGAGGGCCGGATCGCCTCCGGGCCCAGGTTCGCCGGTGTCCGTCGCGGCGGTGCCGTGGCTGCCGCATGGGTCGCGCGCCATCTCGACGAGCGGGCAGCACACGACGCGCTCGCCAAGCGAAGCCTGACCGAGGATCGCGCCGCGGTCCTCAGCTGACCGGACCACTCCCCAGATCGACGCCGGATCGCCCCCGCGGTCCGGCGTCGCGCTGTCACGTACGCTTGTGCTCGACGCGACATGACGGCGGAGGGATCGATGACCGAAGGCAGCGTGAAGTTCGGGGCGTTGTGTTGGAACCAGTACACGGACTGGTCCGAGCCTCCTGGAGGCGGGGATCCGGGCCGACCGGCTCGGCTATCACAGCCTGTGGACGTGGGATCACCTGTACCCGATCATCGGCGACTCCCACGGCCCGATCTTCGAGGGCTGGCTCGTCCTCAGCGCCTGGGCCCAGGCGACCTCGCGGGTCCGGATCGGCCTGATGGTCGGTGCGAACACGTTCCGCGAGCCGACCCTCGTCGCGAAGATGGCCACCACGCTCGACCACATCAGCGACGGCCGGGCGATCCTCGGGATCGGCGCTGCCTGGTTCGAGGAGGAGCACATCGGGCTCGGACTGCGCTTCGGTGACGGCCCGCCGGAGCGCCTGCGCTGGCTCGGCGAGGCGCTGCCGGTCATCCGCGGCATGCTCGACGGCACGGAGCCATCGGCCACCGGCCCGCATTACACCGCCCGCGCGGCGCGGAACCTCCCACCGCCCGTCCAGGCGCACCTCCCGCTCCTCGTCGGCGGCGGCGGCGAGCGGGTCACCCTGAAGCTGGTCGCCAGGTACGCCGATGCCTGCAACGTCGGCGGCGGGATCGAGAACGTGCGGCGCAAGGACGCGATCCTGCGAGAGCACTGCCAGGCCGTCGGGCGTGACGAGGCCGAGATCGAACGGACCACCGGGATCGGAACCGTCTTCATCCGTGACGACCGGGCCGAGGCCGAGCGCCTGTTCCGCGCGGCGTTCGAGCGCAATCGGATCGCGAACCTCTGGAAGGACCAGCCCGTGGGCACGCCGGAGGACGTCGCGGAGCGACTCGCGCCGTACCTCGGATATCGGCTATCCGCCATCTCGTCGCCGGGATGCCGGCGACCTACGACGAGGAGTCGATGACCCGCCTCATCACCGATGTGAAGCCGATCCTCGAGCGCGGAGGCTGACGATGACGAGCCTGACGAATGGCGGGGTCGCCGCCGTCTCCTGGGGAGCGGACCGGATCGACCTGTTCGAACGTGGCGGGGACGGCCGTCTCGTTCATCGATCGTTCGACGGGGCGGCCTGGTCGACGGTCGAGGATCTCGGCGGGACGCTCGCCTCGGCCCCGGCCGTGACGGCCTGGGACGTGGACCGGATGGAGGTCTTCGCGATCTTCCCGGACGGGGAGCTGTGGGATCGCTACTGGGACGGCCGGGCGTGGCACCCCTGGGAGTCGCTCGGCGGCCAGCTCGACCCGGCGGGCGGGTGCACGGCTTCGTCGTGGGGCCCGGACCGGCTCGACGTGTTCGCCCGCGGCCGCGACGGGCGGACCTGGCACCGCTGGTGGGACGGCACGCGCTGGGTCGACTGGGAGCAGCGCTAGAACCTTCGGTCCCATGAACGGCTGGCAGAAGTAGCGCAGGAAGCCGCGCGGCTACGCCTTAGGCCTGCCTCAGCCGACCGCTCAGCCGCTCGGGCAGGGTGGGCCGGCGGGTCCAGCCACCGGGATCGAGGAGATCGTCGGGCTGTCCCCGATGACCACCACCCACTGCGGGAGCTCCGTGACCCGACGTGAGAAGAGCACCCGGCCGTCGCTCTCCACCACGAGACGAAGGTCCCACGGCAGCGGAGGGACCCCGGCCTCACCCGGCGTGACGACGCCCCCGTCGTTGCAGCCGACGTGGGCGACCTCGACGGTCCCGATCTCGAGGATCGTTCGAGGAGCCCCACGAGTGTCGTAGTTGAGAACGGCAGGGAATGCCGTCAACGAGGCAGACGACGACGCGCACCCGATCAGCACGCCGCAGAGCGTGACGATCGTGAGCCGCGTCCAGAGCCTCATCGACTGGAGGATACCGGTCCCCGATCACCACCCCCCTGATCGGCCGACGGTCGGTGATGCGACACTGCGTCACGACACACCGGCTCGACCGTGGACGAGCGACCGGTGTCGGGCCGATCGAGTGCGTCCCTGCCAGGCGGCCCGAGCCGAGAGATGCTCCGGAGGGGCTGATGACGACACCGACGCCGGCCTCGTGCCCGATGTGCGGGCAGCCATCCCCCGGTGGGACCATCCATTCCTTCCACGTCGCCAACGCGGGTACGCCGGGACCGCACCCGACGGTCGCGCCGCCGAGCGGTCCGCCGGCGCATCCCGAAGCGGGGAAGACGCAGCCCGTCGATCGGTTGCCTCATCCTCGTCGTGATCCTGATCGCTGTCAGCTCCGTGATCGGGACCGACACATAGGCTCGAGGGACTCCCCGAACGCCGGGTAACTCGCAGCTAATGCGAGGCGGGTAACTTCTCCCCGACGCCCGCCGCGCCGGATGTGCCCCCGACGCGGCGGGCGGCATCCGAGACTCGCGCCAGGCGAGGCCCGCCCCGATCCCCGCCGGGGAGGTCACACGTGGACCGCAACGCCGCGCCCTGGCGCGTCCTCGAGGCGCCGACCGCAGGAGACGAGCCTCCGGAGGCGCCGTCACGGATCCCCGTCGCGCCCGACCTCGCGGGGATCCCGGTGCCGTGGGTCGTCGGTGGGGCGATCGCCGTGATGATCGCACTCGCGATCGCCGCCGTCCTGCTCGCCGGCGGCGGCGGTCCGCAGGTCGCCGTGCCGGCGTTCCTCGATGGATCGGCGGTCGGGTCGTCGGGTCGGCCTCGGACCGGTCGGCTCCGGCGCGCCTGGCGGGGCAGCGTCGGCCGGAGGCGAAGTCGTCGTCGAGGTCGCCGGCGCCGTCGTCCACCCAGGGGTCTACCGCCTGGGACCGGGCACGCGCGTCGCGGACGCCGTCGCTGCCGCCGGCGGCTATGGGCCGAGGGTCGACGCGGCGCGAGCCACTGCCGCCGCTGAACCTCGCGGCTCGCCTCGCCGACGGGGACCGGGTGGTCGTGCCGTCACGGGACGACCCGGTGCCATCAGGCGGGCCCGCGGCCGGCGGCTGGGACGACACGGCCGGCGGTCGGGCACGGCCGGCGCAGGTCGTCCGGCGGTGCGTCCGGCCGGCGGTGCGCCGTCCGGACCGGTCGATCTCAATCGCGCGACCGCCGGCGAGCTCGATGCGCTGCCCGGGATCGGGCCGGTCACCGCGGCGAAGATCATCGCGGCCCGGACCGAGCAACCGTTCGCCTCGGTCGACGACCTCCGCACGCGCAAGCTCGTCGGGGCCGTCGACGTTCGAGAAGCTGCGCGACCTGGTCACCGTCCACTGACCGGCGGGTCGAGGATCCCGTGATGCCGAGGAGCGGCTGGCTTGCGGTCGGGGCGGTCAGCGCGGCGCTCGGCGCACCGACAGCGTCGAGCGGCTTCGGACGCGGCCGCCGGCCGGCGCTCGCGCTGGCGATCCTGGCGGTCGTCGCCGGGACGCTCGCTGCGGGTCACCGCACCGCGCGGATGCAACGCGTCCGGCGCGAGCCTCGAACCGGGCGCGCGCTTCCCGTGGTCGCTCGGCGCCGCGGTCGTCGCGCTCCGGCTCCTGATCGCCTGCCGGACCGGGCCTCGATGCCGGCGATCCCGGCCGGTGACGGACCATGGCCGGAGCGTCGTGGTCGGCGTCGGGACCCCGAAGGGCGGACAGCAGACCGCGACGATCGAGATCGAGCCCGATCGCCTCCGCGTCGCCGCGACGCTGCCGCGCTACCCGGAGATCGTGCCCGGCGACGAGGTCGACGACCAGGGGACGCCTGGAGCCACTCCCCCGGACGACGGCGGCTACGGCACCTACCTGCGGCGGATCGGGGTCACCGCGACGCTCCGGGCGCGCTCCCTCGACCGGCTCGGCACGGACGGGGGCCCGGCGGCCGCGATCGAGGACCTTCGGCGCACGGCGGGCGAGGCCCTGACGCGGTCGCTCCCCGAACCCGAGGCCGGGCTCGCGGCCGGGATCCTCATCGGGCTGCGCGACCGGGTCGATCGCGACCTGGCGCCGGCGTTCACGACGGCCGGGGTCAGCCACGTCGTCGCGATCTCGGGCTGGAACATCGCGATCGTCGGCTCGCTGGTCGGCGGCACTCGTTCGCGCGGCGGACTGGGGCGCCGCAGCCGTTCGGTCGTCACGCTCCTGGCGATCGTCGCCTACACCATCGCGGCGGGGGCGTCGCCGTCCGTCGTCCGCGCCGCGGCGATGGCCGCCGTGGTCATCCTCGCCCGGGAGTCGGGACGGGCCGGGGCGGCCGCCACCGCACTCGGCTGGGCCGTCGTCCTGCTCCTCGTCGCGGAGCCGACGACGGTGCACCGACGCGGGGTTCCAGCTGTCGGTGCTGGCGACCGGCGGGCTGATCGCCTGGGCGACGCCGATCACCGGACGACTCCGGTCGTGGCGAGGCGGACGGTTGCCCGGCTGGCTGGCCGAGAGCCTCGGAGTCTCGTTCGCCGCGGAGGCGGCGACGCTCCCGATCGTCCTGGCCGGCTTCGGCCGGTTCGCGCTCCTCGCGCCGGCGGTCAATCTCGTCGTCGTCCCGCTGGTGCCGCCGGCGATGGCCGCCGGCACCGTCGCCCTCATCGGCGGGTGGCTCGGGCAGGCCGGAGCGCCGGGCGTCGTCGCGGTCGTCCTCGGACTGCCGGGCTGGTTCGTCCTGGCGGTCCTCGTGGGGGTCGTTCGCGCCGCGGCGGCGTTGCCCTTCGCCAGCATCACCCTGGCCCAGCCGTGGGGCACGGTCGCGGGCGTGGTGGCGGCCGGACTCGTCCTCGGTGCGGCGAGCGGCCGCCTGCGTCTCGGTGCGATGGCAGGCGCGATCCGCCACGTGGGGCGCTCCGAGTCGCCTGGTGCGCGGTCCGGACCTCGCGTCGACGACGGACGCCCGACGAGCCGTCCGCCGACCGCGGACCGGCGGATGTCGACGGCGTCCGGACCGACGCGGACGCCGTCCGGGCGGCGATCCGACCGATCGCGGGCCGCCCGCTTCGTCGCCGCCTCGCTGGCCCTCAGCGTCGTCGTGGTCCTCATCGCGGCGGCGAATCGGCCGGATGGGCGGGTCCGGGTGACCGTCCTCGACGTCGGCCAGGGTGACGCGATCCTGGTCGAGGGCGGTCGCGGCGGTCGTCTCCTGGTCGACGGCGGCCCGGACCCGGACCGCCTGCTCGTCGCGCTCGACGCGCGGCTCCCGCCGTGGGACCGGCGGATCGACCTCCTCGTCCTGACCCATCCCCACGAGGACCATGTCGCGGGGCTCGCCCTGCTGCTCGGCTCGGTACCGGATCGGACGCACGTTCGAGCCCGGGATGATCGGGCCCGGACCGGGCTACCGAGCGTGGCAGGCGGCGCTCGGCGGGCCTCGGGCTCCGTCCCGACCGACTCGCGACCGGCGACAGCTTCGGGCTGGATCAGATCCGATTCCACGTCCTGTGGCCCGACCCGGGCGCCGTGCCGATCCAGCCGGCCGACGGCGGAACGGCGATCAACAACGTGTCGATCGTCCTGCTCGGCGAGGTCGGCCGGGAGCGCTTCCTCCTGGCCGGTGACATCGAGGAGCAGATCGACCCCATCCTGGTGGGCCGCGGCCTACCCCGGGTCGACTTCCTCAAGATCGCCCATCACGGCAGTCGGACCTCGTCGACCGGGCCGTTCCTCGATGCGGTCCGGCCACGCGTCGCCGTCGCCTCGGCCGGGAAGGGCAATCCCTACGGGCACCCGACCAGGGCCACGCTCGATCGGGTCGCGGCACGTGGCGCGACCGTCCTCCGGACCGATCTCAACGGGAGCGTCGAGGTGACCCTCGACGGGGTCCGGGGCCTGGCGGTCCGACCGGATCGGGTCGTGGCCGACGCCGCCGAGCTCGACGCCCCACTGCGGACCGCGAGAGTCAGCGCTCCGATCGCGTTCTCGTGCGGCATCCCGCCGCCCGTCGCGAGCGGGCCCGTATCATCGGGGTGATGAACCCCCCTCCCCGATCACCCTCGCCTTCTACTTCGGCGACGACACGTATTCGATCGACCGCGCGGCCGTCGCGCTGGCGACCAGCGTGGCCGGGCCGGGTGAGCCTCCGCTCGGACGGTGGCGCGTGGCCGGCGCCGCGACGTCGGCCGCGGCGATCGGCGAGCGGGTCGCGACGGGGGCGTTGTTCGGGGGCGGGACGCTGGCGATCGTGACCGATCCCGCCCCGCTGATCCGCGCCAAGGCCAACCGGGACGAGCTCATCGCGACCCTTGCCACGATCGCCCCGGGGAACGCGCTGGTCTTCGTCGAGGGCCTCGACCGCTATCCGAAGGACGGCCGCCTGACCGGAGCGGATGCCACGCTCGCGGCGGCCGTGGAGGCGGCGGGCGGCGAGGTGCGCGGGTTCGCCGCGCCGACCTCGGGCGGGATGGCGCGCTGGATCGACGATCGCGCGAAGGAGCGCGGGATGACGCTCGAGCGCGGAGCGGCCCAGGTCCTCGCCGAGCGGGTCGGGGCGTTCGTCCGCGAGGGCGACATCGACCGGCGCCGGCAGGGTCAGCTGGCCGCCCAGGAGCTCGACAAGCTCAGGCTCTACCGGCCGGACGGGCCGGTGACCGCCGACGATGTCCGCGCGCTCGTGGCCGAGGCGGTCCCGGCATCGACCTGGGCGCTCCTCGATCTGATCGCGTTCCGTCGCACCCGCGAGGCCGCCGACCTCCTCGAGCGCGTCCTGGACGTCACGCCCGAGCCGGTCGTCCTGGTCCAGCTCCACCGCCGGGTCCGGGAGCTGCTCGAGGTCGCCGACCTGGTCGGGTCGGGGACGCGCATCAGCGAGCTGCCGCGCACCTTGAAGCTCCACCCGTTCCGCGCCGAGCAGCTGGCGAAGCAGGCCGCGGGCTGGACACCGACCGAGCTGGAGGGAGCGCTCGACGGCCTGCTCGACCTCGACGCGACGGTCAAGGGCGCCGGAGGAACGATGGTGGGAGAGCCGACACGGCGGCTCGCGTTCACGACCTGGCTGGCGACCCGGGTCGCGACGACGACAGCGCCGTCGGCGGAGGATAAGGGCCCCGGATCGAGCTCGACGGCCTAGCGGCCGGAGGACCAGGCCTGCTCCTGGAGCACGAGGTCGCTCTCGATCGCGAACGTGCAGACCGCCCGCTCGAGATCGAGCAGATCGAGCAGGTCCGGATCGACGAACAGCTGCACGCACCCCTGGCAGAGGCTGCCCGGGATCCCGAAGCACAGCCGCTCCGAGCTGTCGTCCAGCCGGAAGGCCGTGTCGAATCGACTGACGACGAGCTTGCTGGTGCAGCGGGGGCAGCGCTCTCGGGTGCGCGACATCCGGTCCGACCTCTGGAGTGAGCACCTGGTGGCGCCCGGACCCGGATTCAACGCTGGGGCGGACCACCCCGGACATGACCCGACAGTACTACCCCCGTCGGCGGCCCCGGGCTCGCGCGCCGGAACGGCGAGTCACTGGACGCGGAGGACGGTGCGGGCCTCGGACCAGTGCTTCTCGAGCTCGTAGAAGTCGCGCTCCGGCGGCGTGAAGATGTGGACGATCACCCCGCCGAAGTCGAGCAGGACCCAGTGCGACGCGGCGACGCCCTCGCGACCGATCGGGCGCACGCCCTGCTCCCGGAGACCGGACACGATGCCGTCGGCGATCGCGTCGAGCTGGCGCTCGGAGCCGCCCGAACAGATGACGAACGCGTCCGCCAGCGTCGTCAGCTCCCCGAGATCGAGCAGGACGATGTCGGCCGCCTTCTTGTCCTCGGCCAGCTCGACCACCCGACGCGCCGTGTCGAGCGACGCCTTGCGATCCTGTCCGGTGAGCTCGGTCCGGGCGGGCAACCCCGGCCGAGCCGTGGCTGTCGCGGTCGCGCGCGTCGCGGCGGCCTTCGGCTTCGCGGCGGCCTTCGGCTTCGCGGCGGCCTTCGGCTTCGCGGCGGCCTTCGGCTTCGTGGCGGCCTTCGGCTTCGCGGGTGCTGCGGTCTTGCGAGGGCCTTCGGCTCAGCGGCGGTCGACGCTGCCGACGGCGGGGTCGCGGACTTCGCGCTCGTCGCGCGGACCCGCGCGGGCTTGGCCGACGGGGTGGCTTGATCGGTCACGGTCTGGTGGTCCTCAACGGGGTGCTACGGGGCGACGTAGAGACGATGGTCGTCGATGTAGGCGATCACCGCATCCGGCACGAGATAGCGGATCGACCGACCGGCGGCGACGCGAGCCCGGATGAGCGTGCCGGACACCGCCGAGCGACGGTCCATCCAGCAGCGTCGTCCGTGCCTGCGCTCCGGGCACCAGCCGGTCGATCGCGGCCGGGTCGGCGGCCGGCGGCACCGGGTCGCGGGACGACGGCCATCCGGCACAGCTCGAGCAGCCGTGCCGGTCGGTGCCAGGACGGCAGACCGGCATACGCCTCGGCCGACAGGATGAACGTGTACTCGACCGCCCGGCCGCTCGCCTGCGCGGCATCGACCAGTCCCTCGAGGGTGTCGACCGCATACGACGGACCGTCCCGGTCGACCTCGGTGCGCTCGAGCGCGAAGGCCGGATTGCCCGCGATCGCCGCGGCGACCATCGCCACTCGATGCTCCGCCGCCGTCACCGGGCGACCGGGCTTGTGGACGGGCATCCGCGTCGGCACGAACAGGACCTGCTCGAGGCCGAGCGCCTCGCGGGCTTCCTCGGCGATCGCCAGGTGGCCGATGTGGATCGGGTCGAACGTCCCGCCGAGGATCCCGACCGCCGCGGGGACGGTCATGCGGGCTCCCACGCCTCCCGGTCCCACTCGAGCGAGACCGCACCGATCCGGACCGTGTCCCCGGCGACGATGCCCGCCCGTCGGAGCTCGGCGTCGATCCCGAGGCGACCGAGGTCGCGCTGGAAGCGATCGGCCGACTCGTCGATCTCGAAGTCGGTCTGGGCCGCGATCCGCTCGATCCGCTTGCCCCGGACGCGGAACGCACCGTCGGCCTCGCGCTCGACGACGAAGCCGTCGCCGAGCGACTCGATCCGATGGACGACGACACCGGCCGGCTCGGGTGGGATCCCGAGGTCGTCCGCGTCGGGCAGCCGTTCGGCGATGAGCGCCCGGAGCTCGGCGATCCCCTGACCGGTCGCAGCGGCGATCGGGACGCAGGCGATCCCGTCGCGCCGGCGGGCCTCCCGGAATGCGGGCCACGCGGATGCGGCGGCAGGCTGGTCCATCTTGTTGAAGGCGACCACGATCGGCTTCTCGAGGAGCGCCGGGTCGTGCGCTTCGAGCTCGTCGCGGATCACGCCGTGCGACCACTCGGGGTCGCGATCGGAGCCGTCGACGACGTGGACGAGGATCCGTGTCCGCTCGACGTGTCGCAGGAACGCGTGCCCCAGCCCGGCGCCCAGGCTGGCCCCTTCGATGAGGCCCGGAACGTCGGCGATGGTCGGTCGCCGTTCGTCCTCGTCACCGAGGTCGAGCACCCCGAGGTTCGGTTCGAGCGTCGTGAACGGGTAGTCGGCGATCTTCGGGCGCGCCGCGGTCATCGCCGCGAGCAGGGTGGACTTGCCGGCGTTGGGGAGGCCGACCAGGCCGACGTCGGCGATCAGCCGGAGCTCGAGCCGGATCCAGAGCTCGTCGCCGGGCTCACCCTTCTGGGCGTGCTTGGGGGTCTGATGGGTCGAGGTCGCGAAGTGGACGTTCCCCAAACCGCCGCGGCCGCCCTTGGCGACCATCGCCACCTGCTCGCTCGAGACGAGGTCGGCGATCAGCTCGCCCGTCGCGTCGTCGTAGACGGCGGTCCCCGGCGGGACCGTGAGGACGAGGTCCCCGCCCGCCTTGCCGTGCCGCCGCGACCCGCTGCCGCGGCCGCCGGACTCGGCCCGGAAGTGGTGATGCTGGCGGAAGTCGCGCAACGTGGTCTGCCCGGGATCGACCCGCAGCGAGATCGACCCGCCGCGCCCGCCGTCGCCGCCGTCCGGGCCGCCCCGCGGGACGTGCGCCTCGCGGCGGAAGGTGGCCGCACCGTCGCCGCCCGAGCCGGCGCGCAGGTTGATCTTGACGCGGTCGAGGAACATCAGTGCGCTCGTCCCAGGCCTGCGACCGCGGCCGGTCGGATCGAGACCGCGGTCGTCCGGCTAGAGATAGCCGAGCGGGTTGACCCGGTAGCCGCTGCCCCACACCTCGCCGCGCCAGACCTCGAAGTGGCAGTGCGGCCCGGTGGCCCAGCCGGTCTGACCGACGCGCCCGACCTGCTCGCCGCGCCCGACGTGCTCGCCGTTGCCGACGGTGATCGCGGACATGTGGTTGTAGGTCGTGAACAGCCCGGAGCCGTGGGCGATCCAGACCTGGTAGCCGCCGCCGTTGTCCTTCCAGCCGGCGAAGATCACCGTGCCGGACGCGGCCGCCACGATCCGGGTCCCGTACGGCGCCGCGATGTCGAGGGCGGGGTGGCCGTAGTGGAAGTACTGGCTGATCGTCCCGCCGGGCACCGGCCAGGCGAACACGCCGCCGCTGTACTGGCGCGGGACGCTGCCTCCGCCGCCGCCACCGCCGCCGCCGCCGCTCGAGGTCGCGGGCTGGGGCTTGGGGGTCGGGATCGGCTTGCCGTGGCCGCCGGGGAGGATGAGCGTCTGGCCGACCGTCAGCGCCGAATCGGTCATCCCGTTGAACGACATGATGTCGGCCGCCGACACGTCCGCGGCATCCGCGATCTTGGCCAGCGTCTCCCCGGCTGTGACGACGTGGACCGTCCCGTCGACCGGCGGGATGACGAGCTTCTGGCCGACCTTGAGCGAGTCCTTCGACTTGAGGTGGTTGGCCCACCACAGGGTCATCATCGAGACGCCGAAGTGGCGGGCGATCCCGGTCAGCGTGTCGCCCGAGCGCACGCGATACGAGCGCAGGGTGTCGGCGGCGTCCACGGCCGAGGTGTCGACCGCGATCGGCTTGAGCAGGGTGCCATCGGCGAGATACGGCCCGCCGGGCTGCGCGGCATCGGCATTGACGTCGCCGCTGATATCGAGCCGGGCGGCTCCCGCGGGATCGATGACCGCACCGTCGACCCCGACCCCGCTGTCGTACCCGGAATCGCCGTTCTCGAGACCTGCCACCGCGAGTCGCGGGGCATCCCCGCCGCCCGAGGTCCCGCCCACCGCACCGGTCGGTGGCGGGACGGCGATCGCACTCATCGAGCCGACCAGCACGAGGACCGCGACGCCGATGGGTAGCAGGCGCTCACGGCCGACCGATCGCGCACGCAGCGCCTCGATCCTCGCCGGCGAGAGACCGAGACGGTTGCCGAGACGCTCACGTCGGGTGACGCGGTGCGCGCCACGCGCGATCACCTGCGGGCGATCCGGGCGCGATCGAAGCGAATCGATCCCCGACATCACCGTGCGCGTCGCCGCCACACTCCGCAGTCGGAGGGAGCGGATCGCGCCGGGCATCGACGGGATGCGGTCAGGCCTGTGGCGCCGAAGGGCGTCGCGGGCCCGGACCGTCGCATTCTGCAATACGGTCTCCTGAGAAGCGGACGGCTTCGCGGGGAAGGGGCGCTGGGGGTGCGCCGTCCGGTCGGGTCGCGCTATCGGAGCTGGGGGTCTCTGTACGCGCGGGTGATCCGGACGAAAGCGCCGGACCGTCCCGATGTCGTGTCCACGGTAGCAGACCGGCCTTCGGACTGGCAAACCCCGTCAGGCCCCGACGGGGCCCCTCGGCAACGCGATCAGGCGTCCAGGCTCTTGGTCAGTCCGGCCAGGAACTGGGCGTTGTTGTCGGTCTTCGACAGCCGGTTGAGGAGCAGCTCGATGCCCTCGTTCGTGCCCACCGCGGACAGCATCCGGCGCATCGTCCAGACCATCTTCAGGGTGCCCTCCTCGAGGAGGAGCTCCTCGCGTCGGGTGCCGGAGCGCTGGACATCGATGGCAGGGAAGATCCGCTTCTCGGCCAGCTTCCGATCGAGGATGAGCTCCGAGTTGCCGGTGCCCTTGAACTCCTCGTAGATGACATCGTCCATCCGGGATCCCGTATCGACCAGGCACGTCCCGATGATCGTCAGGCTGCCGCCTTCCTCGATGTTCCGGGCCGCCCCGAAGAACCGCTTCGGCGGGTAGAGGGCGATCGGGTCGAGGCCACCGGTCAGCGTCCGGCCGCTGGGCGGGAGGGCCAGGTTGTAGGCCCGGGCGAGACGGGTGATCGAGTCGAGCAGGATGACCACGTCCCGGCCGGTCTCGACCTGGCGCTTGGCGATCTCGAGGGCCATCTCGGCGACATGGGTGTGGTTCTCGGTCGGCTCGTCGAAGGTCGAGCTGATGACCTCGCCCTTGACGCTCCGGCGCATGTCGGTGACTTCCTCGGGTCGCTCGCCGATGAGCGCGACCATCAGCAGGATCTCGGGGTAGTTGGTGGTGATCCCGTTGGCGATCTGCTTGAGGAGCATCGTCTTGCCGGCCTTCGGCGGGCTGACGATCAGTGCCCGCTGGCCCTTGCCGATCGGGTTGACCAGGTTGATCAGGCGCTGGCTGAGGTTCTTCGGGTCCGACTCGAGATTGAGCAGCTTGTCCGGGTGGATCGGGGTCTGGTCGCCGAAGTGCGGGCGTCGGGCGGCGGCGGCCGGGTCGACGCCGTTGACCGAGTCGACCCGGAGCAGACCCCAGTACTTCTCGGCCTCGCGTGGGGCGCGAACGGCACCGGACACGCGGTCGCCGATGCGGAGGCCGAACCGACGGACCTGGCTCGACGAGACGTAGACGTCATCCGGGCTCGGGAGTAGGCCGTGCCGGCGCATGAACCCGAAGCCCTCGTCGACGATGTCGAGGATGCCGGTGGCGTAGTCGTGACCGGCGTTCTCGGTCTGGCGCTGGAGGATCCGGTCGAGGAGGTCCTCGCGACGCTCGTCGGCGTCGGTGTCGAGGTCGAGCTCCTGGACGACCGCCCGGAGCTCCTTCTCGGACATCGCGCCGAGCTCGGCGATGTTCAGATCGTTCCGCTGACGGGCGGCCTCGATCTCCTGCATCTCGTCGAACTCGGAGACCGGCGGACGCGTCGCTCCCTGGGGTCGTCGACGGGGACGACGGTTGCGGGCACGCTGATCGCGCTGATCGGGACCGATGGAAGGCATCTTGGGCAGGACTCACGGAACGGGTAGGGTGGGGCCGTTGGACCGCGCGGAATCGCTCCGCAGCGCAGGCCTCGGTTGGGAACGACCTGAGCATAGACCCCCGTCGCGGCGGCGTCAATACGGCGGCGGCGCTGCCCCCGACCGACCCGGCGGCGGGCACGTAGACTCAGCGGAGCGGGGTGGCCAAGCGCGGAGGGACGGCGGTGACGCGGTCGAGCAGCACGCTCCCGGGGATCGGGGCAGCCGTCATCGGCACCGGCTTCATCGGGACCGTCCACGTGGAGGCGCTGCGCCGGATCGGCGTTTCGGTCCGCGGCGTCCTGGGCAGCAGCCCGGAGCGCGGAGCCGCTCGGGCGACGACCCTCGGCGTCCCGCAGGCGTACCGGTCGCTCGAAGCCCTGCTCGCCGATCAGACCGTCGATGTCGTCCACGTCACCTCGCCGAACCATCTCCACGTGCCCCAGGTCCGGGCGATCCTGGCCGCCGGCCGTCATGTCGTGTGCGAGAAGCCGTTGGCGATGGACGCCGCAGGGTCGGCCGACCTGGTCGCCCTCGCCGCGGCGAGCGATCGGATCTGCGCGGTCAACTTCAACATCCGCTTCTACCCGCTCAACCAGCATCTCCAGGAACGGGTCGCCGAGGGCATGCTTGGCGACGTTCGCTTCGTGACCGGCCAGTACTTCCAGGACTGGCTCTTCCTCGACACCGACTGGAACTGGCGCCTCGAGCCCGAGCAGGGTGGCGCGCTCCGGGCGGTCGGCGACATCGGATCCCATTGGATCGACCTGATGACGTTCATCACCGGACAGCCCGTGGCGTCGGTGATGGCCGACCTGACGACCTTCATCGAGACCCGCCACCAGCCACGCGGTCCGGTCGAGTCGTTCGCCACCGAGCGCAGCACGGACACCATCGCGCGGGCGATGGCGACCGAGGACACCGCCTCGATCCTGCTCCGCTTCGCGAACGGCGCCCGGGGCGCCGTCAACCTGTCGCAGATCAGCTCGGGGAGGAAGAACTCGCTTCGCTACGAGATCGACGGGTCCGCGGCCGCAGCCGCGTGGGACTCGGAGCAGCCGGACCAGCTGTGGATCGGACATCGAGAGCGGCCCAACGAGATCCTCATCCGCAACCCGGCGCTGATGGGACCCGCCGGCATCGCGGCGGCCGCCCTGCCCGGCGGCCATGTCGAGGGGTTCGGGGACACCTTCGGGGCCCTGTTCCGCGCGATCTACGCCGACGTGGCGGCGGGCCGACGGTCGCAGCGGCCGCGCTATGCGACGTTCGCCGACGGGCACGACCGGATGCTCGTGGGCGACGCGATCGGCGAGAGTGCTCGACTCGGTCGGTGGGTCGACGTCCGACGCTGAACCGATCCTCGACGAGCGGCGGCTGCCCGGCCGCCTGCGCCGGCCGGTCGCGCCTGCCCTAGCCGGTCGCCGCGGACGCCTCGCCGCGCGCCTTGGCCCAATCCGCCTTGAACTGGGCGATGCCCTTGTCGGTCAGCGGGTGGTGGACCATCTGCTGGAGGACCTTGAACGGGATCGTCGCGATGTGGGCGCCGGCCATCGCCGACTGCGTCACGTGGAGCGGGTTCCGGATCGAGGCCGACAGGATCTGGGCGTCGATCTCGTGGATGGCGAAGATCTCGGCGAGCTCGCGGATGACGATCATCCCATCCTGGTTGATGTCGTCGAGGCGGCCGACGAACGGCGAGATGAGGGTGGCCCCGGCCTTGGCCGCGAGGAGGCCCTGGTTGGCCGTGAAGATCAAGGTGCAGTTGGTTCGGATGCCCTCATCGGCGAAGCGGCTGATCGCCTCCAGGCCGTTCTCGCTCATCGCGACCTTGACCACGATGTTCGGGGCGATCTTGGCGAAGTGTCGACCCTCATCGAGCATCGACTCGACGTCGTCGCTGATGACCTCCGCCGACACGGGACCCGACGTGATCTTGCAGACCTCGGCGAGGATCGAGTCGTACGACCCACCGACCTTGGCGTACAGGGTCGGGTTCGTCGTGACGCCGTCGAGGACGCCCCAGCGGGCCGCGATCCGGATCTCTTCGATGTCGGCGGTGTCCAGGAAGATCTTCATCGGGGCCTCGGGATGCGGTTCGATCGGAGCCGGATTCTAGACCCGCCGGGGACGGTCGACTAGAAGCGGTCCGCGATGCTCCGGAGGACGACGGTGGCCGGCTCGATCGCGAGCGCGGCGATCGCACCCAGGACGGCCAGCGCGACATATCCCGTCCGACGCTCGCCGGGCCGCAGGAGGAGCCAGGGGATGGCGAGGCCGACGGCCATCTCGAACCCGAGCAGGATCGCGCCCGGGTCGTGGACGAGCTCGTCCAGCACGATCAGCCGAGGCGCCCCGAACACCAGGCCCTCCGCGATGAACGCCGCTCCGAGCAGGGCCGCGGCGATCGCCCGGGCTCGACCGCGGGATCCTCGCCAGGTCGCCCCGGCCGCTCCGAAGACCGGTCCGATGACGGCCGCCGCCGCGCCCCACACCAGCGACGCGTGGACGGCGCCCCCGGACGACACGCCGTAGCCGAGGGTCCCCGTCAACGCCTCATAGACCACGACCGCGGCGAGCAGCGCCGCCAGGCCGCGGATGGCCCCGCCGACGATCGAGACGCCCAGTGCGCCGGCGGCGAACGCGACCGCCACCCAGACGGCGACGGTGTTCGCCGGGATGAGGACGCTCCACGGATACGCCAGTTGATCCGCCGACCAGGCGGCCACCCCGAGCAGGACGCCCATCCCGACCGCGGATACGGGCCGGGCCAGCGGCCCGACCCGCGCCGCTGTCGTCGAAGCGGCCGGTGCGCCGGACGCCGCCGGCGTCGCGGGCGTCGGCGCGGTCACTGACCGGTGGGAGCGCGATCCGCGACCGTGGGCTCGATCGAGATGGCGACCGTCGCCGGCGACGGCGTCAGCGCACCGACCTCGCGGGCCTCGAGGACCGGCTCGCGGCCCTCGGCGACCGCGAGCGCGCTGGCGACGAACCCGTCGAACAACGGATGCGGGCGGTCCGGCCGGCTCTTGAACTCCGGATGGAACTGGCTGGCGACGAACCACGGGTGGTCGCGCAGCTCGACGATCTCGACGAGCCGCCCGTCGGGCGACTGCCCGGACAGGATCATCCCCGCGCCTTCGAGCATCTGCCGATAGCGGTTGTTGACCTCGAAGCGATGGCGATGGCGCTCGTAGATGACCTCCTGCCCGTAGACCGCGGCGGCCTTCGAGCCGGGGGTGAGCTTGGCCGCGTACAGGCCGAGCCGCATCGTCCCGCCCTTGTCCTCGAGATCGCGCTGGTCCGGCATGAAGTCGATGACCTTGTTCTCGGTGAACTGGTCGAATTCGGTCGAGTTGGCGTCGGGCGTGTCGAGCACCTCGCGGGCGAACTCGATGACCGCGCACTGGAGCCCGAGGCACAGCCCGAGGTATGGGATCAGGCGCTCGCGGGCGTAGTGGGCGGCGAGGACCTTGCCCTCGATCCCGCGATGACCGAAACCGCCCGGCACCAGGACGCCGGCGACGCCGTCGAGTGCCTCGGCGGTGTTGTCCGGGGTCAGCGTCTCCGAGTTGACCCAGCGGATCCGGACGTCCACGCCGTTGGCCCAGGCCGCATGACGGAGTGCCTCGGCGACGCTGAGGTAGGCATCGGGCAGCTCGATGTACTTCCCGACGAGCCCGACCTCGAGGGTCGACTTGGGTCGCTTGATGAGGTCGACCAGGGCGGACCAGGCGGTCAGGTCCGGCGCCGTCGTGGAATCCGCCAGGCCGAGATCGCGGACGACCAGGTCGCCGAGGCCGGCCGCCTCGAACTGGAGCGGGACCTCGTAGATCGTGTCGGCGGTGACGGCGGGGATGACGGCCTCCGACGGGACGTCGGTGAACAGGGCGATCTTCTCGCGGACGTCGTCGCTGACGGGGTGGTCGGAACGAAGGACGATGACGTCGGGCTGGATCCCGATCCCGCGCAGCTCCTTGACCGAGTGCTGGGTGGGCTTCGTCTTGAGCTCGCCGGTCGCGGCCAGGGCCGGCAGGAGGGTGACATGGACGTACAGCACGTTGCTCCGTCCGACGTCCTTGCGCATCTGGCGGATGGCCTCGAGGAACGGCAGGCTCTCGATGTCGCCGACGGTCCCGCCGACCTCGACGATGACGACGTCCGCCCGACCGTCCCGGGTCAACCGCTGGATCCGCTCCTTGATCTCGTTGGTGATGTGCGGGATGACCTGGACCGTCCCGCCGAGGTAGTCGCCGCGGCGTTCCTTGGCGATGACGGCCTGGTAGATCCGGCCGGTGGTGACGTTGCTGAGCTGGCTCAGGTTCTCGTCGATGAACCGCTCGTAGTGGCCCAGGTCGAGGTCCGTCTCCGCCCCGTCGTCGGTCACGAAGACCTCGCCGTGCTGGTACGGCGACATCGTGCCGGGGTCCACGTTGATGTACGGATCGAGCTTGAGGATCGAGACGTGGAGGCCTCGCGCCTTGAGCAGGCGACCGATGCTGGCGGCGGTGATGCCCTTGCCCAGAGAGGAGGTCACGCCTCCGGTCACAAAGACATACTTCGCCATGGGACGGGTCCTCCGGGGGTTTTTCGAATGCTAGCGGAAAGCGACTCCCGGGGCAAGACGACCGTCGCCCATCACCCCGCTCCCACCCGGTTCGAAGCCAGCGATCGACCCCGACACAGGAGGCCCCGATGGAGTTCCAGGATGTCGTCATGCGACGCCGCGCGGTGCGCCGGTTCGAGGAGGCCGGCGTCGAGCACGAGGTCATCGAAGGCATCGCCCGGCTCGCTCAGCGTACGCCGTCGGCCGGCTTCAGCCAGGGCCAGCGGGTCGTCGTGGTGACCGACCCGGCGACCCGGCGGCGAGTCGCCCGGACCTGCGGGGAAGAGGAGTACGACGACCTCGAGATGGGGCCCTGGATCTCCGAGTGCGCCGCACAATTCGTGCCGTGCGTGTCGGAGGAGATCTACCACCGGCGGTACCGCGAGGCGGACAAGGTGGACGACGAAGGCGCCGAGATCGAGTGGCCGGTGCCCTACTGGTGGGTCGATATCGGGGCGACGATGATGGTCATCATGCTGGCCGCGGTCGACGCCGGGCTCGCCTCGGGGTTCGCCGGGGCGTTCGATCCCGACGGACTTCGTGCGGAGCTCGGCATCCCGGCGGAGTTCGTCCCGATCGGGGTCATGCCGGTCGGTCGGCCGCTCCCCGACGTCCGGTCGCCGTCCTTGAAGCGCGGCTGGGTCCCGTTCGAGGACTTCGCCCGCTGGGAGCGCTGGTAAGAGATCGTTCGGGTACGACCTTGATGCGTTCCACGATCGCGGCTCGAGTTCGAGGTCAGCGGATCCAGGTCATCGGGAGCGAAGAGACGTTGCCGTCGGTCGGCCAGGTGCGGCGGCCGGTGCCGTCGGCATTCACGATGCCGATGCCCTCGAGAACGACCTGGCCCACGGGAGCGCTCGGGTCGAGTGCGCGGAACGCGAGGTACTGACCGCCGGGGTACCACGTCGGGGACTCAGCGTTCTCGACACGGACGACGTTCCTGCCATCGCGCGAGACGAGGTCGATGGCCGACCGGTCGCCGCCCACCGTGACGGCCAGCGTCCCGCCGCCGGGCGCCCAGGCGAGCTGGCTCGCGTCCGACAGCGTGTCCACGCCGAGGTCCACCCCGTGTCGGCCCCCGAAGAGGTCCACGAACCACAGGGTCCGACCCTGCATCACGGCGATCGTCCCCCCGACCGGCGACCAGGCGACGGGGCCGGCTCCGCCGAGCCTGAACCGGGTGAGGTTCGTGGGATCCGTCCCGTCGACGTTCACGGTCCACAGGTCGCCACCGAAGACGTAGGCGAACCGGTCGCCGCCCGGTGCCCAGGCCACCGGCGCAGGGTACGACCCGATAAGCCGAAGGGCGGACCCGTCGGCCTTCCCGACGAGCAGCCCCGCCGAGGTCGCGATGGCCACCCGGCTTGAATCCGGAGACCAGGACGGCGTCTCCCAGGCGGCGTCCGGCGCCGGCAGCCGGACCTGATGCGAGCCGTCGGCCGAGACGATGCCCGCTACCGTGGGGCGACCGGTTGGGTCCTCCCGTGCGGTCCAGACGAGCCAGCGGCTGTCCGGCGACCACGCGATCGGATACGCGTCCTGCGGCGCGTCGACCGGAACGGACGCGCTCCCATCCTGGGTACTCACGTCGAGGCCCGCTGGGCCTCGACGTCCGACGGATGATCCGTCCGGCGCGACGAGATCGAAACAATCGCCGATCGACGAAGACACGCCCGTCGTCAGGTCGAGTCGGAACGGCTCCCGGCAGGTGAGCCGGTACGTCGAGTAGCTCAGGGCCGAGAAGACCCCTTGGGGATCGACCGGCAGGGCCGGAGGCGGCGACTGCATGACAGGCACGACCACCGCGTCCGATGACGGGCTCGGGGCGACGGGCGGGACCGAGGCCCTGGGATCCTGTGGACCACGGTCCGTCCGGTCGAGGAGCCTGGTCCCGACCGCAGCGCCGACCGCGAGGATCGCGAGGGCCAGGAGGATGGCGAGCCCGATCATCGCGAGGCGGGTCGTGCTCGACGGCACCAGGCGCCGACCAGGCCAGGCGCGTCGGTCGAGCGCCGCGACGAGCGGTCGGCGCTGTCGGATCGTGCGTGCCCTGGTCAGGGCCGGGTCGACGACGCCGTCCGGGAGCGTCTTGGGACCGCTCGCCTGCAGGACGGACTCGAGCAGTCGGTCGAATTCGATCGTCGCATTCATGCCGGCTGTCCCTCCGAGATCCCCGGCCGCTCGTGGGCCTCGATCGCCGCCCGCAGCGCTCGCGTGGCGTGATGCAGTCGCGAGCCCACCGTCCCATACGGCACACCCAGGATCTCGGCGATCTCCGCCAGGGGCAGGCCCGCGTAGTGGTGGAGGACGACCACCGTCCGATGCTGGGGCGACAACGCCCCGAGGGCCCGGTCGAGCTGATCA
Organism: uncultured Chloroflexia bacterium; assembly: GCA_963781845.1. GTDB lineage: Bacteria > Chloroflexota > Limnocylindria > Limnocylindrales > CSP1-4 > Chersky-267. Next base: position 458,964 of record CAWAHN010000017.1, read on the forward strand.
CGAAGGTCGGCGGCGGCGTAGGCGTCGGACCGTGCCGGCTCGGTCTCCTCGATCCGGATCTCGCGCACGCCGGTCCGCCTGGCGCGGCGCGACTCGGCCAGGCAGAACCGCACGACCAGCCGGTACGTCCACGCCTCGAAGCGGTCGGGGTCGCGCAGGCTGGGGAGCTCGCGCCAGATCGTGACGAGCGTCTGCTGGACGGCATCCTCGGCCTGATCGGCGTCCCGGACGATCCGTTGCGCGGTGAGGTACAGGCGGCGAGCGGACGCCCGCGCCAACGCCTCATAGGCGTCGCGGTCGCCGTGCTGCGCCCGTACTACCAGCGCGCGATCCACCAGCCTCGAACCCCCGGTCATCCGCCCCAAGGTGGAGCGCCTCACCGTATCAGAGGCCCGTGGCGTCCCGGACTTTCAATCCTCTCGCTCGCGCTAGCGGATCTCGACCTGGTCCCGTGGCCGGGCGTCGACCGGAGCGCCCGGTCGCGTCGCCACGAAGTCGTCGAGGATCGAGACGAGCGCCGAAGCGCCGAGGCCGTCGAGGATGACCCGCGCCTCGTCCGCAGCGGCGGCCGACGCCGACGGATCGTGGAGGAGACCGGCCTGGTGGATGAGCACCAGCGCGACGTCGCGCTGTGCCCCGAGCTCGCGGAAGGCCGTCAGGGCATCCCGGAACCCGGTCTCGGCGGCGTCGTGGTGTCCTTCGAGCGCAGCGATCGCCGCCTCCAGCGCGGTGCGAACGGCTGACACCCATCGCCCATGGATGTTGGTCGCCACGATCCCATCGAGCGCGGTCCGGGCGGCCGCAACGTTTCGCGTCCAGAGGGCGGCGCACGCGGAGACGTAGTGGCAACGCAGCGCGTTGCTGGGATCGGTGTCGCTGAACCCGTAGCGGAGGACGTCCTCGATTCGGCCGTCGGCCAGGTCGATCCACATGTGGACGGCCGTCACCGACGTGACCTCCTGGGTCCCGGTCACCGACGCCATCGCGGCGTCGTAGCCCGACGAGATCGCGGCGGACCGCATCGATGTCGCCGCGCAGCGCCCGGATGATCATCGCCGTCCCGAGCAGCTCCTGGACGTCGACCCGGATCGTCGCGCCCTCGGGCTGGATCTCCTCGGCCGTGGCGAGGGCCCAGTCCCATTCGCCGAGATCGGCTGCGGCGTCGACCGCGTTCCCGGCGAGGAGGAGCGTCCAGTCGCGGAACCCGAGGCGGCGGGCTCGCTCCAGGCCCGTCCGCGCCGTCGCCCACGAGCGGCGCGGCTCGTCCGGCCCTTCGAGATAGCTGATGTTGAGTCGCGCTCGAAGCTCGGAGGCGGCGAACCCGTGCGTCTCGGCCAGCGCGAGTCCACCGGTCAGCAGCACGAGACCTTCGCGGTATCGGGCCGCGTACAGCAACGTGGTTCCCTTCGTGAGGACCGTCTCGGTGATCAGGGCCACGTCGTCGATCCGCTCGGCCGCGACGAGCGCCCGGTCGGCCAGTTCGAGCGCCTTCGGGTAGTCGTCGGCGAAGAGCGACGCCCGGGCGAGCGCCGCCACCAGGCCGATCGCCTCGGGCTGGTCGCCCAGATCCGTCATCTCGTCGACCACCGGTTCGAGCAGGCCGACCGCATCCGAGGGCCGGCCCTGGAATGACAGCATGAGTCCCAGGGCCGACGTCACCCTGGCCACGCCGCGGCGGTCACCCGAAGCACGGAGGGTCTCGATCGCCGCCTTGAAATGAACCTCAGCGACCTCGTAGCGACCGGCCGCCCGCGCGGACGATCCGCTGAGCTCCAGGAGGGCCGCCCGGTCGGCCGGCTCCGTGGTGACCTCCAGGGCCGTCTCGAGGAACGCCAGCGCCTGTTCGGGTGAATGGAGGGCGGCGGCTCGCTCCGCGGCGGCTCGCAGCGCGATGCGGGCCTGGGCGGCGACCGCATCCGCCTCGGGACCCTCGTCCGAGGCCCGATAGGCGTCGAGGTAGTGGGTCGCCAGGACCCCGCTCAGCTCATCGTCGCCGATCGACTCGAAGTAGCGTGCCGCGGCGAGGTGACGCGATCGACGGTCGCGCCGGGCGAGGGTGGAGTAGGCCACCTCGCGGATGAGCGCCTGGACGAAGCCGTACTGGCCGCGTTCGGGCGACCGGGGGTCGCGGTTGTGACCCAGGACCTCGCGGCGGACGAGATCGCGGAGCAGGCCGTCGAGGTCCCCGGGCTCGATCTCGCTCACCGCCGCGAGCGACGGGACGGTGAAGGTCTGGCCGAGGATGGCCGCGTCCTGCAGGAGCCCCCGCTCTGTGGGCTCCAGGGCATCGAGGCGGGCGGCGATCAGCGCCTGGAGCGTCCCGGGGACCTCGACGTGGCTCAGGTCGCCGACGGGGCGATAGACGCCATCCACCCGCTCCAGCCGTCCGTCGAGGAGGAGCTTGCGGACCGTCTCGACCGCATACAGCGGGATCCCCTCCGCCCGGCCCAGGATGGCCTGGGTCGCGGCCGCCGGGAGGCCGGGCACGAGCCCGGACAGGAGGTCGTCCATCGCGGCATCGGGGAGCGGGTCGAGCGACAGCGCGACGAAGTTGCGGCGGCCCGCACCCCATTCGTGATGACGCTCGAGGAATTCCGGTCGGGCGAGCGTCACGAGCAGGATGGGATGCCCGGTCGACCACTCGGCCATGTGGTCGATGAAGTCGATCAAGCCGTCATCCGCCCAATGGACATCCTCGAAGACGAGGACGGTCGTGGCCGCGTCGCTGACTCGCTCGAAGAACGTCCGCCAGGCGGCGAACAGCTCCTCGCGCTCCACGGCCCGGATCTCCTCGAGGCCGAGGAGGCCGAGGAGCTTGGGCTCGATCCAGCGCCGCTCGGCCTCGTCCGGGACGTACTCGAGCAGGGCGTCGGCGATCTTCCGCCGGCTCGTGGCGGGATCGTCGCTCTCGGCCAGGCCCGCCCGCTTGCGGACCATCTCGCCGAGCGCCCAGAACGTGATCCCCTCGCCGTAGGCCGGCGACCGCCCCTGATGCCAGAACACGTCCTCGACGAGCCCATCGATGTACTTGAGGAACTCCCAGGCCAAGCGGCTCTTGCCGGTCCCCGCCTGACCGGTCACGGACACGAAGCGGAGTCGCCGCTCGCGGCCCGTGAGATGCAGGAAGTCCTTGAGCAGGCGGAGCTGCTCGTCGCGCCCGACGAACGGCGGCTCGAGCCCTTCGGATCGACCGATCCCGCCCATCTTGGCCACGACCCGACCGGCCCGCCAGGCCGGAACGGGCGCGGTCTTCCCCTTCAGCAGCTGCTCGCCCGCCGGTTCGTAGACGATCGCCTGCATCGTCGCGTGGTAGGTGGCCTCGCCGACGAGGACGGAGCCGTGCGGCGCGACGGATTGCAGCCGCGAGGCCGTATTGACGAGGTCTCCCGCGACCATGCCCTGGTTCACGGCCCCGACGGTCACGGCGGCCTCGCCGGTCATGATCCCCGCCCGCGCCCGGATCGGGTCGCCGGCCTCGTTCCGGCCGAGCGAGCGGACGGCATCGACGAGCTCGAGGCCGGCGCGCACCGCGCGCTCCGGATCGTCCTCGCGAGCGATCGGAGCGCCCCAGACCGCCATGACCGCGTCGCCGATGAACTTCTCGACCGTCCCGCCGTACCGCCCGATCACCTCCCGGGCCAGGTCGAAATACCGGGTCAGCAGCTCGCGGACCGCCTCCGGATCGCGATCCTCCGCGAGTCCGGTGAATCCGACGAGGTCGGCGAACAGGATCGACACCTGTCGACGCTCGGCGACATGCCCCGGGGCGTGGTCGCCGGCGTGAGGCGGACCTGGCGACCGGTCGCGGTCGGCCGTGGCGAACGGATTGGCCCGCTCCGACGCGAGGGATGCGGTCGCTCCGGCCGCGCCGGGTCCCACCCCCAGCGCCGTCCCACACTCACCGCAGAACCGGGCACTCGGGTTGTTGGACGAGCCGCAGGTCGGGCAGGCACGGACCAGGGGAGCGCCGCAGTCCGCGCAGAACTTGCGACCGATCTCGTTGACCGAGCCGCAGCTGGAACAGGTCACGCGCGCCCCTCATTCACCCGATCGGAGGTAGCGAAGCGTAGCGCACCGGGGCGACGGGCTGCGACGGCGACGGGTGCTGCCACGGGGCAGCTACCGGACCTCGAAACCGTGCTCTCCGACGGAGACCGAGCGGACGGCATCGAGTCCGGAGTGGAGCACGAATGCGACCTCGGCCTCGAGCGTCCGGCCGGGCTCGAGCAGCCGCGCCCGGCCGGCGGCGGCAGCCTCCTCGAGCTGCATCGGGTACCCCGTCCACGGCTCCATGGCCAGGTGATGGTGCCCGCGCCACCCGCCGTAGACCTGCCAGAGCCAGGCATGCGGAAAGACCTCGATCGGGAAGACGATCGCGACACCGCGTCGGGCGACCGTGTCGGTCAGGGCCAGCCAGCCATCCCGCAGATCGGTCGCCCAGTGGCCGCCGAACACGGCATCCTCCCGCGGGCGGACGCGGCGGACGTCGCGGACCCCGGACGGCGTCGAAGGGTCGCGGAGGGTCGGCCACGGATACGTCTCCCCCACCGTCCCCATCGACGGATCCGACGACACCCCGACGAGCATCGTCCCGGCAGTGTGGTCGATACGGTGGTCGGGGCTCACCGCGAAGACCGGGTGGATCCCCCACAGGAACGGCAGCGGCCGCACGTCGAGATCGACGATCCGATACGCGGCGCGGACGACCGGCTCGTCCGCCCTGATCGAGAGTCGCCGCTCCATCCGGGCCGGCGCGATCGTCGCGTGACCGACCGTCGTGACGGACGCGACCACGCCGTCCGTCGCCACCTCCGCCGTCCAGGGGACCGACCACATCTCGCCCATGTACGGCAGCTGCTCGCCGTTGAGCGTCGCCCGGTCGCCGGTCGGGAAGATCTCGTCCCAGCCGCCCGACCACCAGTCGTCGAAGTGGGCCCCATACGGTGCGCGACGGATCGAGGTGCGCGGGTTGTGCCAGAGGAGGTCGCGGTCGGCGGCACGGTCGGTCAGCTCGGTGACATGCGCCCCGAGCTCGGGGATGACGGTGACCCGCACGGCGTCGTTCTCGAGGCTGATCGCCTCGAAGGCGCCCACCCGTCCGACGATGACCCGGGCCGTCATCCGGCGCCGGGCCGGGACGTCATCGACGCGGGTCGACCGAGGATCACGCCAGGACCACCTCGATCCCGAGTCGACGCACACGCTCGACCTCGGCCGGATCGGCGGCGTCGTCCGTGATGAGCACCTGGACCGCGGGCAGGGCCACGATCGGCGTGAAGCCCTGGCGGCCGAGCTTCGTCGAGTCCGCGACGGCCACCACGCGCCGGCTGCGTGAGGCCATCGCCGCGCCGACCTCAGCGACGAGCATGTGCGGTGTCGTCAGACCGGCTTCGACCGACAGGCCGTCGCAGCCGAGGAAGACGATGTCCGCCGAGAGGTCGCGCAGTCCGGCGACGGTCTGTGGCCCGACCAGCGCGCGGTAATCCGGCAGGTACAGCCCGCCGAGGCAGATCAGGTGGGGCGACTCCCAGTCGCCGACCTCGTCGATGACCGGGAGCGAGTGGGTCGCGACGGTGACGGCGCTGGCCCGCCGGAGCGCGGCCGGGACGTGGGCCGCGACCTGCACGACGGTCGTTCCCGAGTCGAAGAAGATCACGTCTCCGGCGCCGATGAGCGCAGCGCCGGCGGCCCCGATCCGTGCCTTCTGCTCGCGGTGCTCTCGCTGCTTGGTGGAGTAGACGCCACGGGACCATGGGTCCAGGCGAGCGACGGCGCCGCCGTGGATCCGGCGCAGCCGTCCGGCCTCCTCGAGGATCACCAGGTCCCGGCGGATCGACGCGTCGGTGACGTGGAAGCGGTCGGTCAGCTCGCCGACCGACACCCGCTCATCCTCCTCGACGAGCCTGGCGATCTCGTCGCGTCTGGCGCGGGCGTTGAACCCGGTCGGTCCCTCGGCCGAGCTGATCGTCACTTGTTCACCCCCATCGTCAGCCCGGCGACCAGGTTCCGCTGGAAGATGAGGAAGACCACGATGGCGGGGAGGGCGCTGATGATCGAGCCGGCCATCAGCGCGGGGACGTCGACCATCCTCGACGACTGGAGGGTCGCCAAGCCGACCGTGATCGTCCTGACGTCGGGCCGGTTGAGGAAGAGCAGCCCGATGAGCAGGTCGTCCCAGATCTGGATGACCTGGAGGACGCCGACCGTCACCAGTGCTGGGACGCCCATCGGCAGCATGATCCGGAGGAAGACCTGCCAGAACGATGCGCCGTCCATAAGCGCCGCTTCGACCAGCTCGTTCGGGATCCCCCGGTAATAGGCGGTCATCAGGAACGTCGCGAACGGGACGCCCAGGGCCGCATAGACGAGGATCGCGCCGAGGTACTGGTTGATCAGCCCGACCTGGCTGATGTTCACGAACTCCGGGATGATGATCGACTGCATCGGGACGGTCATCCCGGCGAGCACGGCGATGAAGACCCAGGCGGAGCCCCGGAACCCGAGCTTGGCCAGGGCGTAACCGGCCGCTGAGCTGACCGCAAGGATGAGGAGCACGGCCCCGACGGTGACCACGGTCGAATTCACCAGCTGCTGGACGACCGGGATGCTGTCGAACAGGACCTTCCAGCTGTCGGTCGAGAAACCCTCTCCTGAGATGTACTGGTCGGTCGACCGGAAGGCGGTGATGAGCATGAAGTAGAACGGGAACAGCATCACCACGCCGACGATGCACAGGACGACGAAGATCGCCCCGCGGGAGATGCGTCGTCGCGCCCTGTCCATCGGCCGCTCTCCTAGTCGAGCCGGCTGCGGAAGACGCGCGTCTGACCGAGGCTGATGGCGAAGACGATGCCCGACAGGACTACCCCGATCGCGGCCCCGTAGCCGAACAGGCCGACCTGGAACGCCTGCTGGTAGACGTAGAACTCGAGGGTCGTCGTCCCGTACCCGGGACCCCCGCCGGTCATCACGAAGATGAGGCTGAACAGCGCGGTGAACGCGGTGATCAGGGTCACGATGAAGGCGAACTGGACGAACCGCATGAGCATCGGGATGGTGATCCGCCAGAACGTCGCGAACGAGCCCGCGCCGTCGACCTTGGCAGCGTCGTAGATCTCCCGGTCGAGCGTCGCCATCCCGGTGATGAAGATGATCGTGTTCGTCCCGAAGACCGACCAGATGAAGGTGATGATCACCGACAGCATCGCCGTCAACTCAGCGCCCAGCATGTTGAGGTGGATCGGCAACCCGACGACGTCGAACAGGCCGTTGAGGATGCCCCGCGAGGCGAACACTCGGATCGCGACCATCCCGATGACGACCCATGAGATCGCCGTCGGGAGGAAGTAGGCCGACCGGAAGAAGCGCCAGCCCCGGACCTTCTCGTTGAGCAGGAAGGCGACACCGAGCGGGATGAGGATCGCCAGCGGGATCGACAGGAGCAACAGGACGTTGTTCAGGACCACCCGCCAGAAGGTCGTGTCCGTGAACAGCCGCTGGTAGTTCTGGAGGCCGATCCATTTCGATGTGAGGCCATTCCAGTCGGTGAAGCTGTAGAAGATCGTCTGGGCGATGGGCAGCACGAGCAGGAGCAGCTCGAGCACGACGAGCGGCAGGATGAAGATCAGCCCCGCCCGACGCTGCGAGCGCTTGAGTTTGCCTCCGAGCAGCCGCGGCGCCAGGGCTGGGGCCGTCGTGGGTCGGGCCGCGGGTGCGGTCATGGGTGGGTCAGGGTGGGTTGAGCGGACCGGGGTCGCCGCGGACGACTACCCCGGTCCACCGTTGACCTCGGCTTACTTGTAGGTGTCGCCACGCCTGTCGGCCGGCAGCGCCGTCAGCGTGTCCTGCATCTTCTGGGCCGCCTCGGCCGGGGTGGTCGTCCCGGCGAGCACGGCATCAAGCAGCTTGGTGGCCACGTCGGTCACCTCTGGCTGCATCACGTTGTCGATCATCGGGTAGCGGGTGAAGCCCTGCGTGCCGGCGAAGTCGAGCATCGCCAGCGCCAGCGGGTTGGTCGGCGACGTCCCGGCGACCGTCGGGATCAGGCCGCCGTCGGCGATGATCTTCTGGGCCTCGGGGCTGGCCATCCAGGCCAGGAAGCTCGCAGCGTCCTGCTTGTGCTGGGAGTAGCTGGTGACGCCGAAGCCGTTGCCGGGGAACTCGACGACACCCTTGGCCTGGGTATCGTTGAACGGCGGGACGAAGACACCGACCTTGTCACCCAGCTTGTCCTGGAACTCGCTGAAGCCCCACGAGCCCTCGAGGGTCATGGCGGCCTTGCCGGTCTCGAACTGCGAGACCGATTCGGTGTTGGCGAGCACGTCGTCGTTGGTGCAGCCCTTGGTCTTGAGGGCGGCCCACTTCGTCAGCGCGTCGACGATCTTGGGGTCGGTCCAGGGGATCTGACCGTTGTAGAGCTTCTTCCAGTCGTCGACCGAGTACATCATCATCATGTAGCTGAGGTCGTAGTACGGGTAGAAGCCCGAATTGAGCGCCTGCAGGCCCGTGCCATACGTCATCGGCGTGACGCCGATCGCCTTCAGCTTGTCGCAGGCGGCGTAGAGCTCGTCCCAGGTCGTCGGGAACGACGTGACGCCGGCCTTGGTGAAGAGCTCCTTGTTGTAGAAGCCGTTGTAGTACTGGAGATCGAGCGGGACGCAGATCGCGCCTGTCTCGACCTTGAGGTCCTTCGAGCACCAGTTGATCCCGTCGAACTTGTTCAGTGTGTCCATCGGGATGTACTGGTTGAGGGGCTCGAGGTAATCCTGGTTCTGAAGGGCGAACAGGCCGGTCCACATCGTCATCAGGTCGGGCCCGCTCTTCGAGATCGCCGCCGTCTTGAGCAGCGCGAAATAGTTGTCGGCCGGCTGGGCGACGAGCTCGAACGTGACATTGGGGTTCTTGGCCGTGTACGCGTCGGTCAGCGCCTTGGTCACCTTGGCGTTCGATTCGACGCCGTAGTTGTGCCACAGGGTCAACTTGACCGGGGCGGCCGCAGCCGTCGGTGACGCCGCGGCGGCCTGCGAGGCGGCGGTTGTCGGCGCCGTGGTCGGCGCGACCGACGGCGCGCTGGTCGTCCCGGCCGAAGAACAGGCCTGAACGAAGATCGTCGCGACCATGACGGCCGTGACGAGCAGGAAGGGTTTCCGATCCAAAGCCCACGACTCCTTTCGTCCGATGGCGCCGCGGCTGGCTCATCGAGCGTCCACGGCCTCGACCGGCTCCTCCAAAGGTCCGGACCGCATCGTACGCCCGAACGAACACAAATCGCAACATCGATGTTCGGTTCGCCTTGACATCCGCAACATCATCGATAGCATTGTGTGCGTCATTCCACACATATTCCGACAGGGAACCGGACACCTCGATGGCCGGTGCCCGGTGCGGTCCCGAGCGGAGGCGATGGCGGTGTCGACCGGCGAGCAGATCCGTCTGGCACGGTTGTTCGACGACGGCGCGAACGCCGTCGTCGCGGCGATCGATCACGGCCTGTACAACGGGCCCCGACCCGGGTTCGAGGAGCTCTCGAAGATCGTCGACCGCCTGAGCGGAGCGGACGCCATCCTGATCAGCCCGGGCACGGCCGGCCATGTGGCATCGGTCTTCGAGCGGCGCGGGGCGCCGGCGATGATGGTCCGGCTCAATTGGGGCACCCAGTACGCGACCCAGTGGGGCTACCACGAGAGTCGCAGCGTCCCGATGGTCAGCGCCGCCCAGGCGACCGCGTTGGGCGCCGACATCGTCCTGGTCGGGATGTCGATCAAGACGGGCTCCGAGGCGGTCGACGCCGAGAACGTCGCGATGGTCGCCCGCTGCGTCGCCGAGAAGCGCGAGGCCGGGGTGCCGATCGTCGGTGAGGTCTACCCGGCCGGTCACGAGGACATCTCGCCGGAGGAGCGACACGAGGTCATCTCGATCGGCTGTCGGATCGTGGCCGAGCTCGGGGTGGACCTGGTCAAGACGTTCTACACGGGCGATCGGTTCGCCGAGATCGTCAGGTCGACGCCGGTGCCGATCCTGGCCCTCGGAGCCAAGAAGCTGCCCCATGAGCGCGACGCGCTCGCACTCGCCGCCAGTGCCGTGCGATCGGGAGCGCGCGGGGTCGTCTTCGGCCGCAACCTGGTCCAGGCGCATGACAGCGAGGCGTTCATGCAGGCGCTGCGCGATGTCGTCAAGGCCGGGGTGGACCCGGTCGAGGCGGCCAAGAGGTACGGGATCGGCTAGGGCTCGGACAGGGCATGGCCACGCTCCTCGGGCTCGACATCGGCACCACCGCGGTCAAGGCCGGCCTGTTCGCCGCTGACGGGCGGCTGCTGGCGGTCGCGGGTGAGGAGTACCGACTCGATACCCCGGCACCCGACCGGACCGAGCTCGATCCGGAGCGCTACTGGCAGGGGGCGTGCGCTGCCGTCCGACGGGTGGTCGCCGCGGCGGCGGTCGAGACGGACTCCATCGAAGCGGTCGCGGTGTCGAGCCAGGGCGAGACCGTCATCCCGGTCGATCCGGACGGTCGCGCCATCGGGCCCGCCATCGTCTGGCTCGACAACCGCGCCGCGATCGAGGCCCGCAGCCTCGAGGCCCGCTTCGGACCGGATCGGATCTACGACGTCACCGGCATCCCGTCGGTCATCCCGACCTGGCCGGCCTGCAAGCTGCTGTGGTGGCGAGCGAACGATCGCGACCTGTTCGCGCGCACGGACCGGTTCCTGCTTGTCGAGGACTTCATCCTGCGTCGCCTGACCGGCCGCTTCGTGACCGACGCGAGCATCCAGTGCACCTCGATGTTGTTCGACATCGTCGAGCGGCGCTGGTGGCCCGAGATGCTCGACGCCGTGGGCATCGACGAGCGTCGGCTGGCCGAGCCGATCGGACCCGGCGAGGTGGCCGGACGGCTGATCGCCACCGCTGCCACGGCGCTCGGCCTGGCCGAGGGCACGCTCGTGATCGCCGCCGGGATGGACCAGGGCGCCGGCGCGGTCGGCGTCGGCAACGTCGGACCGGGCATCGTCTCCGAGAGCACGGGCGGGGCATTGACGCTCCAGGCGACCGTCGAGCGGCACGGCGGGGACCCGAGCCGCCGGACGCCGGTGTACATCCACTCGGCGCCGGATCGCTACCTCTACTGCCCGGTCTGTCCGACCGGCGGGATGGCCCTGACCTGGTTCCGCGATACGCTCGGCCGAGAGGAGGTCGAACGCGCTCGACGCGAGGGTCGCGACGCCTACGACCTGCTGACGGAGCGCGCGGCGGCGGTGCCGGCCGGGTCGGACGGACTGGTGATGCTGCCGCACCTCGCCGGGGCGTTCAGCCCCGAGTACGATCCGGCCGCCCGGGGCGTCTTCTACGGGTTCGGACTCGGTCACGGCCAGGGCCATTTCGTGCGCGCCATCCTCGAAGCCGTCGCGTTCATGCTGAGGCGCAACATCGAACTGCTGGCCGCGGCGGGGGCGCCGGCGGCGGAGATCCACGCACACGGCGGAGGGGCACGGAGCCCGCTCTGGAATCAGATCAAGGCCGACGTCTGCGACATGGACGTGATCACCCTCCAGGGCGAGGACGCCGCGGTCCGCGGCGACGCGATGCTGGCCGGGGTCGCGGCCGAGGTCTTCCCCGACCTCGACGAGGCCGGCCGAGCGATGGTCGCCGTCCGGGATCGGTATCGGCCGGACCCGGCGACGCACGAGGCATACGAGGCGGCCTACCGCACCTATCGAGACCTGTTCGAGGCGCTGCGCCCGCTCTTCGACGCGTCGGCCGGGACGCCGACCGGGTCGCTCGAAACCACGACGTGAACCCATCCAGCTAGCTCAGGGAGGCTCGAGGTGAAGGTCAAGGCGAAGATCGGCGTCCTGGTCATGGCGCTGCTCGAGGACGATTACAACAGGACCGCCCACATGCGACCGGCCGCGACCGCCGCCGCCCAGGAGATCGCGGACGTCCTCTCGGCGTACGGGGACGTCGTCCATGCCGGGCTGGTCGAGGAGGAGCACCAGGCGGCCGAGGCGGCCCGGATGTTCAACGCCGAGGACGTCGACATCATCGTGGCCATGGAGCTGGCCTATACCAAGGGCGTCGTCCCGGCGCGCTGCTTCATCGACACGACCGCGCCCGTGCTCGTCTGGAACGCCCAGCGGATCAGCCGGCTCGGCGAGGACGACGGCTTCGACGTCGTGATGCTCAACTCGGGGATGGCGGGGATGCCCGAGCTGACCGCGGTCCTGCTCAGGACCGGCCGCGACTTCACGATGGTGACCTCACGACTGGAGGACCCCGCCGGGCGGCGCAAGGTGGCCGACACGATCGCCGCGGCGGCCGTCCGACGACGGCTGCGGACGGCCCGGATCGCGCTCGTCGGCCATCCGTTCGAGGGGATGACCGACCTGATGTTCGACGGGCTCTCGCTCCGCCAGGACATCGGGCCGGTCGTCTGGCCGCTGGAGCCCGAGAAGATCTCGGTCCGCTTCGGCGAGATCCTGCAGGCTGACGTCGACGCGACCGTCGCCACCGAACGGGCCAAGTACACCGTCGAGATGGAGCCCGAGCTGTTCGAGCGATCGGTCCGGATGGCCCTCGCCCTCGAATCGGTCGTCAAGGAACGCGGCTTCGACGCCTTCACCGCGTTCGACCAGGTCTGGCTGACCGACCCGCGGGTCGGCATCATCCCCTCGTACGGCACCGGCCGCCTGTGCGAGCTCGGGATCGCCGCTTCTCCGGAAGGCGACGTGAACTGCGCCGTCGCCCAGCTGGTCATGCAGGAGCTGGCGGGCCAGGCCACGACGGTCGAGAACTACGTCATCGACTTCGAGAACAACGCCGTGATGTTCTCGCATGACGGCCACGGCAACCCTGCCCTGGCCACGCCCGGCGCCGCCAAGGTCAAGCACTCCATCTACTACCAGGGCGTCCACGGGTTCGGCGCCGGCTTCGAGTTCGCCTACCAGCCGGGGCCGGTCACCAACCTCGCCCTCGTGACGATGGGCGAGAACCAGTGGCGGTTCGTGATCTCCGAGGGTGAGTTCATCCCGTTCCCGCCCCGGCCGATCTCGGCACCCCAGACCCTTTTCCGCCACGACAGCCTGCCGATCGACGAGTGGTGCAACGAGTGGTGCCAGGCCGGCGCCCCGCACCATATGGCCGCCGCCCAGGGCCGCTGGTCCGACCGACTCCTCGTCCTGGCCGAGATGCTCGGGATCGAGGCGGTGGTGGTCTGACCATGGATAGCCGCCACCGCCTCCGGGCGCCGGTCTTCGAGATCGGCTTGAAGGCGTACGCCTGGGGGCCCGAGGCCGTGCGCCTCGCGAAGGCCGCGGATCGGATCAGCGAGGAGCTCGGGGTCAGCGTCGTCTTCGATCCGCAGGCCGTCGACATCGCGGCCGTCGCCCGCGAGACCCGTCACCTGCTGGTCTTCGCCCAGCACATGGATCCGGTCGCTCCCGGCCGCGGTGTCGGCAGCGTCCTGGCCGAGGCGATCCGGGGGGCCGGGGCGGTCGGGGCGATGCTCAACCATTCGGAGCGGAGGATGACCCTCAGCGACATCCATCGAGCCGTCGAGCGGGCTCGGGAGGTCGGCCTCCTGACGATGGTCTACGCCGATTCGCCGGAAGAGGCCGCCGCGGTCGCGCTGTTCGGCCCGGACATCGTCCTGGCGGAGCCCCCCGATCTGATCGCGACGAGCCGCTCGGCCGCTACCGAGATGCGGGGGTTCGTCGAGCGCACGATCGAGATGGTGCGGCGGATCGATCCGGGGGTGATCGTGATGTCCGCGGCAGGCGTCCAGACCCCGGACGACGTCGAGGCGATGATCGGCCTCGGGGTCGGCGGCACCGGCTCGTCCAGCGGCATCCTCAAGGCGGACGACCCGATCGCCATGATGGAGGCGATGATCGGGGCGATGCAGCGCGCCTGGCTCACGACCCACCCGACGGCGGCGGCGCTCGAGCTCCCGTGAGCGGGCGGTGGACGACCGCGCCTCGCCGTCGCCGGCGACCGTCCACGGATCAACGGAAAGGATCGATCAGATGACCGTCTACCACGAGATCGTCGATGTCAGCAGCCCGCTCCACAAGCCGATGTTCCACGACGTGACCGCCCAGGCCGTGGAGGCGGTCCGGCGCTCGGGGATCCGGATGGGAACGATCACGGTCTACTCGCCGCACACGACGTGCAGCGTCATCATCCAGGAGGAGTCGCACGACCGTCTGTACGACGGGACCGAGCACCTGCTCCAGGACATGCTCGATCGCCTGGAGGTCCTCGTCCCGACCTGCCGCCACGAGGGGCAGTACCTCCATCCCGGGAAGCTGCACATCAAGCACGCCGTCGAGAATCTCCACGAGGAGGCGGTCTGGAGCTTGAACACCGATGCCCACGTCCGCTCGGCCCTGGTCGGCCGTTCCGAGACGATCCCCGTCGTCGACGGCCGGATGGAGCTCGGCGACTTCGGGCGGATCTACTTCGTCGACTTCGACGGGGTTCGCCCGCGCGATCGCCGGGTGCATCTCCAGCTGATGGGAGAGTGACCGAACCGAACCGGCGGCCGGTCGGTCAGCCGCCGGGCGCCGGGGGGTCCTCCCGGCCGTCGCCCCAGACCTCCGGGCCGCAGAAGAACGGGTGCGCGGTGGGACGTGGCAGAGGCGAGGCCGTCGGGTCTCGCCGCCAGGCGTCGAGCGTGGCGTCGAGCCAGGCGTGGATCTCCGCGAACCCGGTCCACGGTTCGAACGGCCAGCCGTTGGCCAGGCAGATCGGGACGAGGAGCCGCTTGGCGAAGACGACGTCGGCGTAGCCGGCCGCGTAGCGATCGCTCTCGCCGTCGCCGATGAAGACGACCGCCCGGCCGGCCGCCTGGTGCGCCTGGACCCGTTGGCGCTTGCACGTCCCACAGACCCGGCAGGTCGGGTGGCCGTTGGGGTAGGCGATGGTCGCCCGTCCGTCGGCGAAGGTCGTGCGAGCGGTCACGATCGGGACCTCCGGCAGGCCGAGCCGCTCCAGCGCCGGGGCGATGAAGAACCCGAGCCCGTCGCTGACGACCTCGACCGGGATGCCGGCCGCCTGGGCGCGACGGACGAACGGGACGAAACCCGGGTCGTGCGGCTGTCGCGCCGCCGTCGCCAGCAGGTCGCCGGCTTCGGCCCGGATCTGGTCGGTCTGCCAGTCCCAGAACCGGCGCGAGCCGATGAGACCTTCGTCGTACTGGGCGGCCATCTGCTCGCCGGCGTCCAGCGCGTGCTCGGCCATGATCGTGTCCGAGACGTCGGTCAGGGCGATGGTGCCGTCGTAGTCGACCAGGATCGCGAGCGGCACGGCCCCGTCGGCCAGCGGCTCGACCGGCGCTGCCGTGCCGCCGCCCGCATCCGGCCCGTCGCCCCGCCCGGAACGCGACCGCGCGGCCATCAGCTCGCCTCGACGGAGGGTCGCGAGCCCCGGTCGCGTCGGGCGATGACCACGCCCAGGACGATCACGATCCCGCCGACCACCTGGGTCGGCAGGATCGGCTCGCCGAGGAAGACCGCCGCCATGACGATCGCCAGGGCGGGTGGCAGGAACTGCAGGTTGGTGATCCTGGTCGGGCCGAGCATCTTGATCCCGCGGAAGACCACGACGTTGCCCAGCGCGCCGGCCAGGAGGGCCGAATAGGCGACGGCCGCGACCTGGGCAGGCCCGACCGCGGCGAGATCCGCGTGGGCCATCTCCCAGGCGGCGGCCGGGACCAGCAGTGCGGTCCCGGCGAGGATCGCCCAGGCCGAGGTCCGGAGCGGCGAGTGCCGGCGCAGGACCGCGGCTCCGAAGCTGACGTAGATCGCCCAGCAGATCGCCGCGCCGATCGTCAGGACGTCCCCGAGCGCCGCCCGGTCGAAGCTGGCACCGTGGGTCGCCGCGACGATCGCCACGCCGCCGAACGAGATGCAGGCGCCGATCGCCCGCGTCCGACCCAGCCGGTCCGTCCCGATCGCCGCGGAGATGAGCATCGTGAAGATCGGTGTCGCCGCGATGAGGAGGGCCGAGTTCCCGACGCTGGTCGACGACAGGGCGGTCGTCCACAGCATCTGGTAGGCGCCGAACCCGACGAACCCGAGCAGCGCGATCCGCCCCAGGTCGCGTCGGGGGATGCCGATCGAGCCCTCCCACCAGCGGCACAGCACGAGCAGCACCAGCCCGGCGACGAGGAAGCGCAGGAACGCGAACCCGACCGGGGTCAGGATCGGGATCGTCGCCTTGACGACGATGAAGTTGCCGGCCCAGATGGCCATCACGCCGACGGCCGAGATCTCGGCCAGCCTTCGCTCGGAGGGCGTCCCGGCGGGGGCGACGGATCCGGGCCGAGCCACGGGCCGAGACGTGATCGACCGGGGGGTCGCCGGTCGGGCGGTGTCCGCTCCCGTGGCGGTCGACCCGGACGTCGAGACGCCCGGCGCGGCGGTCGCGTCGGGCGTCAGCGGGGTCGGAGCCCCGGCGGGGGTCAAGCGGCGGCCCGGGTCGGGCCGCCGACGCGGGTCAGATGCCTTCCTGGTCGAGCTCGAGGGCCTCCTCGTCGCTCTCCTCGGTGACCTTGAGCCAGACGAACAGGCCGGCCAGGACGACGAGCGGGATGACGATGAGCGCGCCGAGGGTGACGCCCAGGGCGACGGCGACGGTCTTGAGAGCCTTCATCGGGTTCCTCCGTTCGGTCACGCGGGATCCCGCGCGGCGGTCATGTCTCGGCCGGTGCGGCTTGCCCCGGTCGGGCCTTCGTGTCGCGCAGGGCTGGGCCCTGGGCGATCATCGCGTCGATGTCCTCGCGGGTGAACTCCGACAGGACGTGCCGGCTGCCCGTGGGGCTGGCCATCAGCAGGCGGACGACGAACGCACCGTCCTGCTCGAAGAAGAAGGTGTCCCGCGGCTTCTGCTCGTCCATGTATCGCCCGAGGACCCGGAACGCCTTCTCATAGTAGCCCGCCTTGGCCCAGTCGTCGGCGACGGCATGGTTGCGACGGGCCAGTGCCTCGTCCATGAAGCGGGCGATATCGTCGTCCAGGAAGGTCAGGGTCTCCTTCGTCTGGGTGCCCATGGACTCGGACCACGCACCTGCGTCCATGCCACTCGAGACGAGCCCCTGCACGATGAACCCGTCCGGCGCCTCGGCCAGCAGGACCTCCTTCATCGCACGCTGGTCGAGGAACGCCCCGATCGAGCGGAAGACCTCCTCGAAGTCCTGGCGCGGGGAGCCCTCATAGATCCGCACGGGTCCGACCTCCTGTTCGCGCCGCCCGACCCGGAACGGACCTCCGCTCAGGATCCGGTCGTCTGGTCGATGAGCCCGCGATCCTTCGCTCGATGCTCGCTCCAGCGGAAGACGACGGCAGAAACGAGTGTAACGACGGCCCCGGTCACGAGCAAGGCGACCACGATGGTCGGACCGTCGGGTGCGAGGCTCCCGGTGAGCTCCGTGTAGAGCGAGCCGGTGCCGCCGATGGCGCTCGTCCCGGTCGGGAACAGCGCCAGGCGCGTCCCCTCCATCCACCAGGTCAGGGGGTTCAGCAGAGCGATCGCCTGGATCGCCGGCGGCAGCGCCGACAACGGGAAGACCGCCCCGGAGATGAGGAACAGACCGCCGGCCACGGCCTCCGGGTAGTGCCACGAGTCCTGGCGGGTCTGGAGGCAGACCGCGGCCATGAGGACGCCGATCGCGACGATCGACCCAAGGCCGATCACGGTGGTCACGACCAGCAGACCCCAGTCGACGAGGAACAGGTCGAACGGGACGCCGAGCAGCACGACGCCGACCGCCAGGGTGATCACCGCGCCCATCGCCCCGACGCCGATCCGGGCGGCACCCCGCCCGAGAAGGACGACCAGGAAGTCGCTCGGGCTGACGTAGACGTACTTGAGCATCCGGTAGCGTTCGCGGTCGTCGAGGACCGACCAGGCGAGCCCGGCGATGCCCGAGATCACGAACGACCAGAGGGCGCTGCCGACGACGACGAAGCTGCGGTATTGCTGGCTCGACGCCCCGGCGATGACCTGGAGCATCGCGACCAGGATGAGCGCCGAGCTGACCGGCTTGGCCACCGAGTAGGTGAAGAACAGGACCGGGTCCGTCCAGTTCGCCTCCATCTTCCAGCCCAGGGACGCGGCCGTCCGGAAGCTGCGCAGGCGGTCGCTCGAGCCACGACCGTCGGTCCGCCGAGGGTCGAACAGGACAGGGACGGCTGGGGCGGTCATCGCCAGCGCATCGTCAGGCGGCCATCGCGTCGGGCCCGCTCCTCGAGACGGTGAAGGGCGAACCGGGCGACGACCAGGAAGAACGCCGTCATGACGACGAGCAGCCCGGCCTCGGCCGCCGGCGTCAGGATCGACTCGGTGGTCCCCTGCCCGGCGAAGGCCAGCTGGCGCATCGCATCGAGCCCGGTCGCCAGGGGGATCGTGGCGACCGCCAGGACCCCGAGCCGCCCGAGGGCGGCGACCGGGAAGCTCAGCCCCGAGACGAAGTAGACCGGTTCCTCCATGAGCTGGCTCAGGTGCCACGCTTCCCTGCCCCACGCAAGGAACAGGCTGGCCAGGACCATCCCCAGGGCGTACATCGCCGCGAGGGTGAGGAAGAAGACGGCCACGAGCAGACCCCATTGCTCGACCGAGAAGACGACGCCGTACACGACGGACGCGATGATCAGGACCGCCGCCGCACGCGTCGAGCTCATCACCAGTCCGCCGAGGGCCATCCCGAAGAGGACGCTCATGAAGCTCATCGGCGCGGCGAAATAGAGTTCGAGGTTGCCCTGGTCCCGCTCCCAGTAGAGCTGGGCGGCCATCATCCAGACGACGTTGAGCCAGAACGCCGCCATCGCCCCGCCGAGGACGGCGAACCCGATGTACTCCGGGGGCGCCTTGAGCGCGCGATAGACGAACACGAAGGCGGACGTCGTCAGGAACGGGAGGAGGATCTCGAACAGGATCCACGATCGCTCGCGGACCAGTCCTCGGGTCCGCGGATACGCCCGCCCGAGGACGCTCCGCAGGTTGTTCGTGATGATCCGCCGACGGCTCCAGTCGGCCGCCGAGCGCGGATCGGTGGATGGCAGCCCGACCCAGCGGCCGACGCTCATTCCAGGTCCTCCGGGCCTGGAACACCGGCCTCGTGCGACCGGCCCCGACCGGCCCCGACCGCCGCCGCACCGTCACCCCGGCCCCGCGTCGTCCGGTCTCTTCGTCGTCGAACCCGCGCCCGACCAGCTCGACGAAGACCTCCTCGAGGGTCGGCTCCGACTTGCGCAGGGCGAGGATCCGCGAGCCCATCGCGGCCAGCGCGCCGACGACCCCACCGAGCGCTCCGTCGTCGTCGAGGACGAGGTTGACCTCGACCTTCAGGCGGTCGCCGGGCGTCGCTCCGCTCGTGGCCGCGGCGGTCGCGCTGACGACGCCCGGGACGCGGGCGAGGGCGCTCGTGCCGCCGTCGAGCCGGTCGAGCTCGATCCGGAAGATCGACTCGCGCTGGACCCGCTGCTTGAGCTCGGCCGGGCTGCCGATCGCCAGGACCCGGCCGCGATCGACGATGGCGATCCGCTCGCACAGCTCGTCCGCTTCGGCCATGTAGTGCGTGGTCAGGAGGACCGTCCGCCCCGGGACCGACGCCTGCCAGCCGGTCACGAGCTCGCGGACCTGGCGTGCGGCCGCGACGTCGAGACCGAGCGTCGGCTCGTCGAGGAACAGGATCCAGGGGTCGTTGAGCAGCCCGCGGGCGAAGTTCATCTTCTGGCGTTGGCCGGTCGACAGGGCGCTGACTCGCTGGAGTCGCTGCTCGCCGAGACCGACGGCCTCGATCAGCTCGTCCACCCGGGCCCATGCCTCGCGCGTGCCCAGGCCGTAGAACTGGCCGAACATCCAGAGCTGCTCGCGGACGGTCAGGATCCCGTAGCCCGACTGCTCGCCGCCCGAGACCATGTTCATGATCCGACGGATCTTCTTCGTCTCGTTCTCGATGTCGAAGCCGAACACGCGCGCGGTCCCGGCGCTCGGCAGGAGGAGCGTCGTCAGGATCTTGATCAACGTCGTCTTGCCGGCCCCGTTCGGTCCGAGCAGCCCGAAGAACTCGCCCGGCCGGACCTCGAGGTCGATGCCGTCGAGCGCCGTGATCGGCTCGGGTTTGGCGCTGTAGACGCGACGGATGCCGCGGGCGTCGATCGCGGGCGCCATGATCGGAGCGGACATGGGACTCCCGGGCGGAACACGCGGTTCGGGGACGCGGAGTCTACCACCACGACCGCCCCGGGAGAAGCCTCCGGTCATACCGATGGCAGATACCCGTCGAACACGGGAGGGTCGCGCCAGACGCCGGTCGCCGGTCCGGCGCCCGCCGAGCAACCCGCCCAGGGTCAGCCGGCCGCCTCGGCGAGCGCGACCGCGAGTCGGCCGGCCACCCGGGCATCGTTCTCGATCAGGGCGGTGTTCGCGCGCAGGCTCGCGCCGCCGGTCAGTTCGGCGATCCGGGCCAGCAGCCACGGGGTGAGGTCCGGCCCGGCGATGCCGGCTGCCACGGCATCGGCCGTGGCGGTCTCGACGGCCGCTCGGGCGACGTCGCGCGCGAGCCCCGCCGCGGATGGGACCGGGACGCAGACCAGGATCCCCGCTCCGAGGCCGAGGCCGAGGTGGCTCGCGACCAGGCGCGCCACCGCCGCCTCGTCCGGGACGGAGTGCGGTGCCCGGACGCCGCTCCCGGGCGAGTAGAACCCGGGCATCTCGTCCTGGCCGACGGCGACGACCGGGACGCCGCGCGTCTCGAGGTACTCGAGGGTCAGCGGCAGGTCGAGGATCGCCTTCGGCCCGGCGCAGACGACGGCGACCGGGCTCCGGGCAAGCTCCTCGAGGTCGGACGAGATGTCCAGCGTCGGCGGAGCGCCGGCGGAGCCGAGCGCGCCGCGATGGACGCCGCCGATCCCGCCGGTGGCGAAGACGCGGATCCCCGCGGCGGCGGCGGCGATCATCGTCGCCGACACGGTCGTCGCGGCCCAGCCCGGGCGATCAAGCGCGGCGGCGAGGCTCGGCCGGGCGGCCTTCAGGACCGAGCCGGGCGGCGCCGTCGCCAGCGCCTCGAGATCGGCTCCGTCGAGGCCGATGAGCAGGCGGCCGTCGCGGATGGCCACGGTCGCGGGGACGGCACCGGACTCCCGGACCGCGGCCTCCGACGCCCGTGCCACCGCCACGTTCTGGGGATACGGCAGCCCGTGGCTGATCAGCGTCGACTCGAGCGCCACGACCGGCCGACCGGCGGTCAGGGCGGCGCGGACCTCGGCGCTGGGCGACAGGCGATCCTCGAGGGTCATCGCCGGAGCGTAGCGCACGCCGCCTCAGACGAGTCGCAGCTCGCGGCGTGGGACGGAGATCTGGCGCGCGGCGATCCGGTTGCCGGCGACGGCGGCGCGACGAAGGGCGACCGTCGATGGGCGTCCGATCGCGCGGGATGCCAGCCACTCGGCGATGAATCCGGCATCGAACGCGTCGCCCGCACCGGTCGTGTCGATCGCGGCGATCGGTCGGGTGGCCACGTCGAACCGCGCGGGGCAGGCCGCCTCGGACCAGGACGCTGACGCCGTCGGCGCCGCGCTTGACGACCACGACCGGGGCCAGCGCGAGCGCGCGCTCCTCGGCCTGCGCCCCGGCGCCCGTGATCGCCCGGAGCTCGGTCGCGGTCGCCAGCAGCAGGTCCGGCTCGACCTCGCCAACGCGGCTCCACGCGGTGGCCTGCCCGTCGGCCAGGAGCGGGCCGACCGACGCCAGGTCCAGGCTGATCAGCGCCCCGGCGGCGCGCGCCAGCGCGACGGCGGACCGCCCGGCCTGCCCGAGCGGCTCGCCGAGGAGCGAGTAGACGGGTAGGTGGAGAGCATCCACGGACGCGAACCAGCCCGGTCGGAGGTCGCTCGGGGCGAGCCGATCCGCGGCCGCCCGATCCGCGACGAATGACCGTTCGCCGCCGGCCGTCACGACCACGCCGATCCGCCCGGTCCGGGCGGTGCCCGGATGGACGGCCCGCACCGTGACGCCGTCGGACCGGACCGCCGCGACGAGCGCCCGACCGGGCGCGTCCCGACCGACCGCGCAGACGAGCTGCGTCCGCGTGCCGAGCCACGCCAGCCAGCGGGCCGTGTTCGCCGCCGAGCCACCCTGGTGGATCGTCACCCGGCCCGGGACGTCCGTCCCCAGACGAAGGGGTTCGGCCGGCGCGAGGACCACGTCGAGCATGAGGTCCCCGACGACGATCGCGGACGGCCGGGATCGCCGGCGAGCGTTCGTGGCCATGCCGGCGAGGATACGTCGATAATCGGCCTGGAGTGATCCGGTCGACCGAGGAGGACCGAGTCCTGAGGCTTGATGTCCGGTGATCCACGCGCCAGGCCCGGGGACCGCGACCTACAATGCGGAGGTCGGCCCGGGACGTCGCGCTGTCCGGCCGGGACTCGATCGCATCAGCAGGGAGCCCGCCTGACCGATGACCGCCACCGACGACCGGCTCGACCGGCTCGCCATCGACACGATCCGGACCCTGGCGATCGACGGCGTCCAGCAGGCCGAGTCCGGTCATCCGGGCGCCCCGATGGGCATGGCCCCGATGGCCTACGCACTGTGGACACGCCATCTCCGCCACGCTCCGACGCGGCCCGACTGGCCGGACCGAGACCGCTTCGTGCTGAGCGCCGGCCATGCGTCGATGCTGGTCTACGCCCTCCTTCACCTGACCGGCTACGAGCTGCCGATGAGCGAGCTCCAGCGGTTCCGCCAGTGGGGCTCACGGACGCCCGGCCACCCGGAGTACGGGCTCACGCCGGGTCTCGAGGCGACGACCGGGCCGCTCGGCCAGGGCGTCGCGAACGCGGTCGGGATGGCCATCGCCGAACGCCGGCTCGCCGCCGAGTTCAACCGTCCCGACCACGAGGTCGTGGACCATCGCACGTTCGCGATCTGCTCGGACGGCGACCTCCAGGAGGGGATCGCCGCCGAGGCGGCGTCGCTGGCCGGCCATCTGCGGCTGGGCAAGCTGACGATGCTGTACGACGATAACCACATCCAGCTGGACGGCCCGACGGCGATGGCCTTCAGCGAGGACGTCCCCGCACGGTTCGACGCGTACGGCTGGCACACCCAGCGGGTCGACGACGGCAACGACCTCGAGGCCATCTCCGGGGCGATCTCGGCCGCGGAGGCCGACCCGCGCCCAAGCTTGATCGCCGTCCGGACCCACATCGGCTTCGGCTCGCCGAACAAGCAGGACAGCCAGAAGGCGCACGGGGCGCCGCTCGGCAAGGACGAGGTCCGGCTCACCAAGGAGGCCTACGGCTGGGATCCCGACCGGACCTTCTTCGTCCCCGACGAGGCGGCCGCGATGTTCTCGCGGGCGATCCCGCGGGGCGAGCAGCTGGCCGAGGCGTGGAATGCCCGGATGGCGAGCTATCGGGCCGCCTACCCGACCGAGGCCGCCGAATTCAGCCGCCGTCTCGACGGTGACCTTCGACCGGGCGCGACGGCCGGGTTGAAGACCTACGCCGTCGGCGAGGACCTGGCGACCCGCCAGGCGAGCCAGGCTGCGATCCAGGTCCTGGCCGACACGGTCCCCGAGTTGTTCGGGGGTGCCGCCGACCTGTCCGAATCGAACCTGACCGACGTGAAGGGGGCCGCGAACTTCGAGGCCGACGAGCCCGGCCGGAACCTGCGCTTCGGGGTCCGCGAACACGCCATGGGCGGGATCGTCAACGGGATCGCCTACCACGGCGGGTTCCTCCCGTACGCAGCGACGTTCCTGACCTTCAGCGACTACATGCGCGGGTCGGTCCGGCTGGCCGCCCTGTCGGGGCTCCACGTCATCTACGTCTGGACGCACGACTCGGTCGGGCTGGGCGAGGACGGTCCGACCCACCAGCCGGTCGAGCACTACGCCGCCCTTCGCGCGATCCCGAACCTGTGGCTGATCCGTCCCGGCGACGCGAACGAGACGTCCGCGGCCTGGGCGGTCGCCGTCGGGCGGTCGGACGGACCGGTCGCGCTGGCACTCACACGGCAGAAGCTCACGACGCTCCCGGAGACGGCCGACCGGGCCCGGGAGGGCGTCGCCCGCGGCGGCTACATCGTGCGGGAGTCGAGCGGCGGGCCGGAGGCCATCGACCTCATCCTCATCGCGACCGGCTCGGAGCTGCCGCTCGCCATGGCGGCCGCGGAGTCGCTCACGACCGAGGGGATCCGCACCCGGGTGGTGTCACTCCCCTGCTGGGAGCTGTTCGAGCTCCAACCCGTCGCCTACCGCCACGAGGTCCTGCCGACGGCGGCGCGACGACGACTGACGGTCGAATCCGGCGTCACCCTGGGCTGGGAGCGCTACGCCGGCGACGAAGGGGCGATGATCGGCATCGACCATTTCGGAGCGAGCGCCCCGGCGGCCACGATCTTCGATCACTTCGGCTTTACGCCGGAACGTGTCGCCGAGGTGGGCCGGCGCGTCGTCCGGGACGGGTTGCGCGGCCGGATCCCCACGGTCGACCACGGCCACCAGCCGGTCGGCCTTCGGCTGGCGGGACCGACCCTCGGTCACCGCGCCGACGCCGAGCCGGCGCGCTGACCGCCGGGCCGGAGCCTCCGATGCGCGTCGGGTTCGCCGCCGATCATGCCGGAGCGGAGCTCAAGGACGCGCTCCTGGCGCGGCTGCGCGCGGCCGACGTCCCCGCTGAGCTGGTCGACCTGGGCGGCGACGGATCGGACCCGGACGACGACTACCCGGACTTCGCGGAGCGCATCGGCCGGGCGGTCCGCGACGGGGAGGTCGAGCGCGGCGTCCTGATCTGCGGCTCGGGCGTGGGGGCATCCGTGGCCGCCAACAAGATCCGCGGCGTCCGCGCCGCGGTCTGCCACGATACGTATTCGGCCCACCAGGGCGTCGAGCACGACGACATGAACGTCCTGACCCTCGGCGCGCGGGTGATCGGCCCGGAGCCGGCGCTCGAATGCGTCCTGGCGTTCCTTGGGGCATCGTTCTCCGGAGCGCCCCGCCACCGTCGACGACTGGACAAGGTCCTCGCGATCGAGGCGGCCGAGGCCGTCACCTCGTCGAGGCAGGAGGTACGACCGTGACCGAGACCACCGACGCCGCCGCGGGCCAGCCCGAGGTCCCCGCGGCCCTCGTCGCGCGGGCGCGGAGCGAACGCTGGGCGGAGCGGCTCATGGCCCGCGATCCGAGCCTGTGGTCGTCCGATCCGGAGGTCCAGGAGGCGATCGCCCAGCGACTGGGCTGGCTGGACGCCCCGAACCACTTCGAGGAGCAGATCGGCACGCTCGAGGCGTTCGGCGAGGCCATCCGCGAGACCGGCTTTCGAACGGCGATCGTGGCCGGGATGGGCGGTAGCAGTCTCGCTCCCGAGGTCCTCAAGAAGACCTTCGGCGATGGCGGCGACTGGGTCGAGCTGCGCGTCCTCGACTCGACCGACCCAGCGGCGGTCGCCGCGACCGTCGACGACCTCTACCCGCTCGAGACCCTGTTCATCGTCGCGTCGAAGTCCGGGACGACCGCCGAGCCGCTCGCCTTCCAGGCGGACGCGTGGGCCAGGATCCGGTCCGCGCTCGACGCGCGCCACGCCCACCAGGAGACCCCCGGCGACTTCATGGTCGCGATCACCGACCCGAACCCGAGCCTCGAGGCCATCCCCCACCACGATGAGCTGCGCGAGGTGTTCATCAACCCGCCGGATGTCGGCGGACGGTACTCGGCGCTGACGTATGTCGGCCTCGTGCCGGCCAGCCTCGTCGGGGTCGACCTGGACCCGCTCCTCGGCAGCGCCCGGCTGATGCTCGACCGCTGCCACGCCAAGGACCCGCTCGCGAACCCCGGCGTCCACCTCGGACTGATGCTGGGCGCCTACGCCGTCGCCGGCCGCGACAAGCTCACCTTCGTCGCCGATCCGGAGATCGCCGGCTTCGGGTCCTGGGCGGAGCAACTGATCGCCGAGAGCACCGGCAAGCACGGCGTCGGGATCGTCCCGGTCGATCTCGAGCCGCTCGGCTCGGTCGCCGCGTACGGCCCGGATCGGATCTTCGTCCGACTCACCCTGACCGACTCCCCGGGGCCGGCAGCGGCGTCGGACGGCACCTCGGCCGATGCCCTCCTGGCGGCCCTCGAGGCGGCCGGCCACCCGGTCATCCGGATCGCCATCGACGATCCGATCGACATCGCCGGCGAGTTCGTCCGCTGGGAGGTCGCCACGGCGATCGCCGGGATCGTCCTCGGGATCGACCCGTTCGACCAGCCGAACGTCGAGGAGGCGAAGTCCGGGACGCGGGCGGTCCTCGAGGCGATCGAGCACGGGCACCAGGTCGACCCCGGTGGGGCCGGACCGGCGCCGCTCCAGGCCGACGACCCCAGCCTGGCCGCCGCTCTCCGGCTCCAGCTCGCGTCGCTCAAGTCGAACGGGTACGCCGCCCTTCAGGCGTACGTCGCGCCGAGCGCCGATCGCGACGCGGCGCTCGCCCGGATCCGGGCCGTCCTCCGCGACCGGACGGGTCGGGCGACGACGGCCGGCTACGGACCGCGCTTCCTCCACTCGACCGGTCAGCTCCACAAGGGCGGTGCGCCGATCGGCTGGTTCCTCCAGCTGACCGCGGACCATCCGGTCGATCGCCCCATCCCGGGCAAGCCGTACACCTTCGGCCAGCTCATCGACGCGCAGGCGGCCGGCGACCTGAGCGTGCTCCGGGCACACGACCTCCCGGTCGTGCGGATCCACCTCGGCCCGGACCCGGACGCCGGCCTGGCCGCGCTCGAGCGAGCCCTGTCGGCGGCAGTCGAGGAGGCCTGACCATCATGCGGATCGGATTCATCGGGCTCGGGCGGATGGGCGGCAACATGGTCCGTCGCCTGCTCCGTGACGGGCACGAGGTCGTGGCCTACAACCGGACGGCCGAGAAGACGCGCGAGATCGCGACGGAGGGCGCGGTTCCGGCCTTCAGCCTCGAAGAGCTGGTGGCCAAGCTGGAGGCGCCACGGGCGGTCTGGGTGATGGTTCCCGCGGGGGACGCCACCGAGGCGCAGATCGACGAGCTGTCCGAGCTCCTCGCGCCGGGCGACACGATCATCGACGGCGGGAACACCAACTTCCACGACGACGTCCGGCGACATGCGAAGCTGGCCGAGAAGGGTCTCCGGTATGTCGACGCCGGGACGAGCGGCGGGATCTGGGGCCTCGCCAACGGCTTCTGCCTGATGGTCGGTGGCGAGGCCGAGGCGGTCGGGCCGCTCGAGCCGATCTTTCGCTCCCTGGCGCCCGTCGACGGATATCTCCACGTGGGCGGCCCCGGTTCGGGGCACTACGTGAAGATGGTCCACAACGGTATCGAGTACGGGCTGATGCAGGCCTACGCCGAGGGCTTCGAGATCATGCACGCGAGCGACTACACGCTCGACCTGGCGGCGATCTCCAAGCTGTGGAACCACGGCTCGGTCGTCCGGTCGTGGCTGCTCGAGCTGGCCGAGCGGGCGTTCACGGCCAACGGCCAGGAGCTCGACCACCTCAAGGGCTGGGTGGCCGACTCGGGCGAGGGACGGTGGACCGTCCAGGAGGCGATCGATCACGATGTGCCCGCCCCGGTGATCACCCTGTCGCTGCTGACCCGCTTCCGGTCGCGCCAGGAGGACTCGTACGGCGCCAAGGTCCTGGCGGCGCTGCGCAACGAGTTCGGCGGCCACGCCGTCAAGAGCGAGTAGACGACCACCGACGTGGCACGCCCGACGGCTCCCGCGGAACCGGCCTCGACGGACAGGGTGCCGGCGAGCCCTCCCGCCGGTCGCCCGGCCAAGGGCCTCCCGCGGACCATCCGCGACCTTCGTCTCGCCCGGGACGGCAAGCGCAAGGCCGCGCCGCCCAAGCTCGACAACCCGCTCCGCGAAGGCCTCCGACTCGAGCGCGTGCCCGACCCCGCCAGCCTCGTCCTGTTCGGAGCCACGGGCGACCTCGCCCACCGCAAGGTCGTCCCGGCCCTGTACCAGCTGTGGCGGACGAACCTCCTGCCCCACGAGTTCATGCTCGTCGCGGTCGGCCGTCGGCCGTACGACGACCTGACCTTCCAGGCCGAGATCGGGAAGACCCTGGAGAACTACTCTCGGGTCCCCGTCGAGAGCGGCCCGAAGGCAGAGTTCCTGTCCCGGATCACCTACCACCAGGGCGACTTCGCCGACCCCGACGCGTTCGACCGGCTGGCGGTCCGTCTCGACGCGATCGACGAGGAGCGCGGGACCCGCGGGAACCGGCTGTTCTACCTCGCCACCCAGTCGTCGGCCTTCACCGAAGTCATCGCCCAGCTCGGCCGGGTCGGGCTCGACCACGAGACGCACGTCGGCGGCTGGCGGCGGATCGTGATCGAGAAGCCGTTCGGGCGCGATCTCGACTCGGCCATCCGGCTCAACCGCGAGGTCCTCAAGGTCTTTCGCGAGAAACAGGTCTATCGGATCGATCACTACCTGGGCAAGGAGACGGTCCGCAACCTGCTCGTCTTCCGGTTCGGCAACGGGATCTTCGAGCCGCTCTGGAATCGGCGCTATGTCGACCACGTCCAGATCACGGTGGCCGAGTCGCTCGGCATCGAGAACCGCGGGGCCTTCTACGAGGAGACCGGCGCCAGCCGCGACGTCCTCCAGAACCACCTGATGCAGCTGCTGGCGCTGGTGGCGATGGAGCCGCCGGCGACCTTCGAGGCCGATGCGCTGCGCGACGAGAAGGTCAAGGTCCTCCGGGCCATCTCTCCGATGACGCCGGACGAGATCGGCTCCGACATCGTCCGCGGACAGTACGGTCCCGGCTGGGTCGCCGCCCAGCAGGTCGCCGGTTATCGCGCCGAGCCTGAGGTCGATCCGGCATCCGAGACCGAGACGTTCGTCGCGGCCCGGTTCGAGATCGACGATTGGCGCTGGGCGGGCGTCCCGTTCTACGTCCGGACCGGCAAGCGCCTGCCCAAGCGGTCGAGCGAGATCGCCATCCAGTTCCGCCCGGTCCCCCACCGGCTGTTCAAGGACAGCTCGGAGGATCCGGAGCCGAACCTGCTGGCGCTCCGGATCCAGCCCGACGAAGGCATCCTGCTCCGGTTCGGGGCGAAGGTCCCGGGCCTCGGGCTCGACGTCCGGGCGGTGAACATGGACTTCACCTATGGCTCCGCGTTCAACGTCGACTCGCCCGACGCGTACGAGACGCTGATCCTGGATGCGCTCCTGGGGGACGCCTCGCTGTTCACCCGGGCCGACGAGGTCGAGGAGGCGTGGAGCATCGTCACCCCGATCATCGACGCCTGGATCGACATGCCCGCACCCACGTTCCCGGACTATGAGGCGGGGTCGTGGGGCCCCGAGGCCGCGGACGAGCTCCTCGCTCGGGACGGACGGCGATGGCGACGGATCTGACCGCCGAGCCGCGTCCCGGCGAGCCGACGATGCGCTGGACGTCGCGGGCGACGACGATCGACGGGATCGAGCGCGAGCTCGCCAAGATCTGGGCCGTGACCGACCTGACGACCGAGGTCGACGGCGTGGAGGAGCGGCACATCGCGGCGCGGACGAGCGTGATGAACCTCGTCGTCGTGGCCCGTCAGCCGGAGATCGGCGAGCACTGCGCGGCGATCATCTCGCAGCTCACGGGTCGCCACCCGTCGCGCACGCTGATCTGCTCGCCGACCGACCCGGACGGTCCCGGCTGGCTGGACGCACGGATCACCGCCCACTGCATGCTGCCGCGATCCGATGCGGCGGAGACCTGCGCCGAGACGATCTACGTCATCGCCGGCGGCGACACCGGGCGACACATCGCCGCGATCGTCGAGCCGCTCCTCGTCCACGACCTGCCGGTCACCGTCTGGTGGCCCGGGGAGCCGCCGCTCGGCTCGGTCCAGGCCCGCGACCTGTTCGAGAACGCCGACCGGCTGGTCATCGACGGCTCGAGCTGGACCGGCGACGGTCTCGGACGGCTCGCCGAGCTCGCCCGCCTGGTCGACACCGGGCAGCTCGCGGTCTTCGACTTCGCGCTCGCCCGGCAGTCGCGTTGGCGCGAGGCGATCGCCTCGACGTTCGACATGCCCGACCTGCTGCCGTACCTGCGCTCGATCCGCCGGATCGCGGTCACCTACGGCACCCACGACGAGCTCGGGCGCCCGGGCACGACCAACATGATCAAGCCGCTCTATCACGTCGCCTGGATCGCGTCGCGCCTGGGGATGACCGTCGCCAAGCCGCTGTCGGCCCTGGGCGCTCCGGCTCCGGCCGCCAGCCACCTCCACGCCACCCACGCGGCGCATGCGGCGCACGCCGCCGGCAAGCACGCGGGCGTGAAGCCGTTGGCCGGTCGAGGCTATACGGCCACGATGCGCCTCGGCCAGGGCGAGGTGGCCGTGGTGATGCGGCCCGTCATCACCGGCATGCCGTCCGGGACGACGTTGCGGGTGGAGCTCCTCGCCGAGCGGCGTGGATCCGAGCTTCGCATCGACGTGACGGCCGAGGCCGAGACGGTGGCGGTGCATGCCTGGCAGGACGGTGTCGAGCTGCTCGATCGTCGCTTCCTCGCCGCGCGGAGGACCGAAGTCGACCTGCTGGCGGAGGCGATCGAGGCGCCGAGGCGCGACATCGTGTCCGACGGGGCGATCCGGATGGCCGCCCGGATCGTCGCCGCCCGACCCGCCGAGGACGAGGCTTGAGCGACGCCCTCGGACCGCGGGGCGGGCGACCGGTCGTGGGCCGGGACGAGGAGCACGAGGGCGAGCCCTCGATCGTCATCGTGGCGGACGCCGACGCCGTCGGCGCGGCGGGAGCCGGATACGTCTCCGAGTCGGTGAGGGCTGCGGTCGCCGACCGCGGCCGAGCGGACATCGCGCTGACGGGCGGATCGACGCCGGAGGCGATGTACCGACACCTCGTCGCCCCGTCGCTCAGGGATCGGGTCGACTGGTCGCGGGTCCACCTCTGGTGGGGCGACGACCGGTTCGTCCGGCGTGCGGACCGGCTGTCGAACGTCCGGATCGCCGACGAGCGACTGCGCGCCCCAGGGGGCCTCCCGATCCCCGCGTCGAACGTCCATCCGTTCCCGGTCGACCGCGCCCTCGACGACGGCCTCGGTGCCGGCTGGTGCGCCGCGACCTACGCAGCCGAGGTCGTCGCGACGCTTCCCTCCGTTGACGGCTGGCCGGCGTTCGACCTGGTCCTCGTCGGGATCGGCGCCGATGGCCATCTCCTGTCGGTCTTCCCGGGCAGCTCCGCCGTGGCCAGCGACCGGGTCGGGCTGGCGATCCCGGCGCCGAGCCACATCGAGCCCCACGTCGAGCGGGTGACGCTCAACCCGGCCATCCTCGGCGCGGCCGCGAGCGTGCTGGCGACCGCGACCGGCATGGGGAAGGCGGAGGTCATCGCCCGGATCCTCCAGACACCGCGGGATCCGGCGACGCTGCCCGGCGTCCTGGCGCGCCGCTCGGCTGCCACCTGGATCCTGGACCGGGGCTCCGCGTCGCGGCTCGGCGGCCCGAGCGGCGGCCCGAAGGCGATCGTCCTGCGCCGGGCCACGTCGGCCGACGCCGACGCGATCGGGGACGTCTGGATCGCCGCCTTCGATGCGACCTATGACTTCCCGGCGGCGCACACGGAGGAGCAGATCCGGGACTGGATCGGCAGCCTCCTTCTGACCGAGACCGAGACCTGGGTCGCGGAGCAGGGCGAGGCAGGCATCGTCGGGTTCATGTCGCTGACCGATGACATGATCGACCAGCTCTACATCCGACCCGGAGCGACCGGGCACGGCATCGGCGGCCGGCTGGTGGCGCTGGCCAAGACGCGCCGCCCGGGCGGTCTCGACCTCTACACGTTCCAGGTCAACGCCGGCGCGCGCCGCTTCTACGAGCGCCACGGGTTCGTCGCGATCGCCTTCGGGGACGGGGCCGGCAACGAGGAACGGCAACCCGATGTCCGATACCGCTGGGTTCCCGAGCCGTGACGGCCGAACCGTGACGGCCGAACCGTGACGGCCGACCGGGGCACCGCGCGCTCCCCCGACGGGACCGACATCGCCTGGTTCCGCTCCGGGACGGGTCCACCCATCGTCCTCGTCCACGGAGCGACGGCCGACCACACCGCCTGGCGGACGGCGGGCCCCCTCCTGGCCTCCACCCACACCCTCTATGCGATCGACCGCCGAGGACGAGGCGCGTCCGGCGACACCGAGCCGTACGCCATCGCCCGCGAATACGAGGACGTCGCCGCCGTGGTCGATTCCGTGGCCGACGACGCGGGCCGTCCGGTCGACGTCATCGGGCATTCCTACGGAGGCCGGGTCGGTCTTGGCGCCGCGTTGATCACCGATCGTCTCCGGCGGCTCGTCGTCTATGAGGGAGCGCCGGCGCCGGCCGGCGGCTCGTTCCACGGCGACGCGGTGATGGCCCGGCTCGAGGCGTACGAGGCAGCCGACGACCGGGCCGGGCTGCTCTCCTACTTCATGACCGAGGTCGTCGGACTCACCGCGGCGGAGCTCGACGCTTACCGGCGCGCGCCGACCTGGCCGACGCGGGTCGAGGCCGCGCCGACCATCGTCCGCGAGATGTGGGCGGAAGCTGGCGAGGACGCCGGACCGGAGCGCTACGCGGCGATCCGCATCCCAGTCCTCCAGCTCATCGGCGCTGACAGCGGGCGCTCGTTCACGGACGGGACCTGGGAGCTGGATCGTCTCCTGTCGGATGGTCGGGTCGTGACCATCCCCGGGGCCAAGCACGCCGCGCACCATACCCACCCGGAGCGGTTCGCCGCCGAGGTCCTGCACTTCCTCGACGACGCCCTGGACGACGACGCGGACGACGCCCCGGACGACGCGGGACTACCATCCGGACATGACTGAGACGTCGGCGCCCCCGGTCACCCCGACTTCGCCGGTCGGGGCCCCTGACGCGCGCCCGTATTCGCCCGGTCTCGAAGGCGTCGTCGGCGCCGAGAGCGCCATCGGGTTGGTCGACGGCAAGAACGGTCGCCTGCTCTATCGCGGCTACCCGATCGGTCAGCTCGTCGCCAACGGGACCTACGCCGAGGTCGCCGACCTGCTGTGGACCGGCGAGTGGCACCCTGGGGTCCAGTTCCATGCGGCGACCGTCCCCGAGCCGGTGCTCGTCGCGCTGCGTGCCCTGCCGGTCGACGCGCACCCGATGGACGCCCTCCGGACCGCCGTGTCGGTGTGGGGGGCGACCGAGCGCATCGCCTGGCCACCGACGCCCGACCAGGCGCGGGCCGTGACCGCGTTCTCGCCGTCCGCCCTGGCCGCGTTCGACCGGATCCGTCGAGGCCTGGAGCCGGTGCCCCCGGACCCGACCCTCGACCTCGCCGGCGGGTTCCTCCAGCAGCTCACGGGGAAGGCCCCGGACCCGGCGACCGCTCGCGCTCTCGAGGCCTACTTCATCGTCGGTGCGGAGCACGGGCTCAACGCCTCGACCTTCACCGCCCGGGTCATCACCGCGACCCGCTCGGACCTCGCCTCCGCGGTGTGCGGTGCGATCGGGGCGCTCAAGGGTCCACTCCACGGCGGAGCCCCGGCGGAGGTCGTCAACCAGCTCCACGAGATCGGTTCGCCCGAACGAGCCGAGGCGTGGGTCCGGGAGACCGTCGCCTCGGGGGGCCGGGTCATGGGCTTCGGGCACCGCGTCTACCGCGCCTACGACCCGCGCGCGGCCGCGCTTCGCCAGGTCGCCGAGTCGATGGAGGTCCGCCCGGACTGGCTCGACCTGGCGATCCAGGTGGAGGACGTCGTCCTGCGCGTCCTGGCCGAGCTCAAGCCCGGTCGCGTCCTGAAGACGAACGTCGAGTACTACGCGGCCGCCGTCCTCCAGGGGGTGGGCCTGACGCCCGACCTGTTCCCGGCCACGTTCGCGCTCGCCAGGCACGCCGGCTGGACGGCCCACGCGATCGAGCAGGTCGACGCGAACAAGCTCATCCGCCCCGACATGCGCTATACCGGGCCCGCGGAGCGCGACCTGCCGGTCTGACCGGTCCGGGGCCGCCGAGGCAGGCGGCCGTCGGGGAGGGTCAGGCGGTCCGGCCGGCGGCCGCCTCGGACGGCGACAGCGACCGACGCGAGGCCAGGACGATGGCTCCGAGCAGGTAGACGGCGGCGCCCAGCCAGAACGGCGCCCACAACCCGGCCTGGACCACGATCGCGCCGAGCGTGGGCCCGACGATCCCGGCCACGTAGAGCGGCAGGTAGACGAGGTTGAGCGTCGCCGATCGACGCTCGGCAGGGACCTCCAGGGCGAGCAGTCCGAAGACCATCGCACTGATCGCCGCGCTGAATGCGGCGACCGCGACCGCGACCAGGGCGAGCGCCCCGACTGAGCCCACGATCGGCATGAGGAAGGCGGCGACGCTCCCGCCGAGGAGCGCCGCGACGAGCACGGGCCGGAAGCCGACCCGATCGCCGATCCAACCCCCGAGCGGCGAGATGAGCGCCCCGACCAGCGCCGCGGTCCCGACGACCAGGGCGATCGCACTGGCCAGGCCCACGTCTCCGTTGACCTGCTCGACCAGGATCGGGATGAACGGCCGGCTCATCTGGCTGGCAAGGAAGGCCACCCCGAAGATCGCGAAGATCCGACGGACCGCCCGGTCGGCGAGGACCGCCCGGATCGCCCCGAATGCGAGGGTCACGACCCGACCTTCGGGGACGACCGACGGACGGACCTCGCGCGAGCCGAACCAGACGAGGGCGGCGGTCCCCACCGACAACAGCGCCGAGAACCAGAAGATCGCCGAGATCGGCAGGTGCAACCCATCGAGGATGATCCCGCCGATGACCGGCCCGATCGCCATGCCGATCGGGCCGCTCGACCCGAAGATCGCGATGATCGTGCCCAGCCGGACCAAAGGACTGACGTCGCGGATCGCGGCCAGCATCACCCCGGTGTTGCCGAGCTGGAAACCGACCAGGAGCATGCTCAGGGCGAGCTGCCACGGCTCCCGGCTCAGCGCGACGCCGGCGAAGACGACGGCCTCGACCAGGGCGCTCCGGACGATCACCGCCTTGCGGCTGTACTTGTCGGCCCATACGCCCCAGAGCGGAACGAGCGGGGCTCCGACGAGGAAGATCAGCGAGCCGAAGATCCCGACGAAGCGGAGCCGATCCGGCTCCGTGACCCCCATCTCCCGCAGATAGAGCGGGACGAACGCGAAGATCTGGCTCACCCCGAGGCCCTCGACCATCGAGGTCACCCAGAAGATCGCCACGATGATCCGCCAGTCGTCGGCGGCCGGACGGGTCGCATCGGGCAGGGTCGGGGGGGTCGCGGCCATCTGACCGGGAAGGCTACCGGACCCCAGGCCAAGGGATGGACCAGTCCGGCCCACCCGCATCAGCCTCGGCGAGCGGCCTCGAACGCCGCCAGGGCCCGCCGCCGGGCCGATGCGTGGTCGACGATCGGCGCCGGGTAGTCGAGACCGATCCGACAACCTGAGGACGCAGCGACCTCCGGCGGCATCGACCACGGGCGGTGCACGAACCGGTCCGGGACGTCGCCGAGCTCAGGGATCCAGCGACGGACGTAGCTTCCGTCGGGATCGAAGCGCTCCCCCTGGAGTGTGGGTTCGAAGACCCGGAAGAAGGGCTGGGCGTCGGCCCCGGTCGACGCCGACCACTGCCAGCCGCCGCCGTTGCTGGCTGGGTCGCCGTCGACGAGGTGGGACATGAACCAGTCCTCGCCCACGCGATAGTCGACGAGCAGGTCCTTGGTCAGGAACGAGGCGACGACCATCCGCGCACGGTTGGGCATGAAGCCGGTCGCCCGGAGCTGGCGCATCGCCGCGTCGACCACTGGGAAGCCGGTCCGCCCGGCCTGCCAGGCGGCGACGCCGTCGGGGTCGTGGCGCCAGGCCATGTCGTCATACTCGCGACGGAAGGACGATCGGACGAGGTCGGGACGCTCGAATAGGAGCGCCGCGTAGAAGTCGCGCCAGGCGAGCTCAGCGAGGAAGGTTCGCGCCCCCTCGCCGGGCCGGATCGCCCGGGCGGCCACCTCGAGCGGCGAGAGCAGGCCGAATCGAAGATCGGCCGACAGGCGCGACGTCCCCTCGACGCCGAGCAGGTCACGCCGCGCGGCGTAGCCGTCGAGGCGATCGGGACCCGTCTCGAGCCAGCGCTCCAGCCGAGCGCGGGCCGCCGTCTCGCCCGGCGTCGGGAGATAGGACGGATCGGCGGTCGGGCCGGCGAACCCGAGGTCGGCGAGGTCGGGCAGTCGTCCGGGGTCCAGGTCGGTCCGGCCGGCCAGCGCCTCGGGCACCGCAAGGACGGTCCGGAGCGGCAATCGGTCCCATGCCCGTCGATAGGGCGAATAGACGCTGAATGGTCCGCCGGTGCCGGTCCGGACCTGCTCCGGCTCGTGGACGACGGCTCCGCGATGCGCATGGAAGGCGATCCCCCGATCGTCCAGCGCGGCGGCGACGGCCCGATCGCGCGCCCGACCATATGGCCCGAGGTCCCGGCTGACCTCGACGGACCAGGCCCCGACCGCAGCTGCCAGCTCCGGCACGATCCTGCGCGGATCACCGACCCGGATGATGAGCGGGCCCCGCGATCGGCCAGGTCTTGAGCGAGCTCGCGGACCGAGCCGAGCAGGAACCAGGTCCGGTTGGCCGAACGCCATCGCCCCGCCAGGAGACCTTGGTCGAAAACGAACAACGGCACCACGCCGTCGCCGGCCGCGATGGCCCGGGTCAGGGCCGGGTGGTCGTGCAGCCGAAGATCGCGTCGGAACCAGGCGATGGAGATCGTCATCGAGTCACCCTTCGTTCGCGGGGTCACGAGCGGACGTGCATCATGGCCGCGATGCCCGAGATCACGCTGCCTCCCTCGTCGCTCGTCGTCCTCGTCGGCGTGTCCGGGTCGGGCAAGTCGACCTTCGCCGCGTCGTGGTTCCGGCCGACCGAGATCCTGTCCTCGGATTCCTTCCGGGCGATGGTCGCGGACGATGAGGCCGACCAGGGCGCCACGCGCGCCGCCTTCGAGCTGCTCCATCTGGCGGCTCGCCGACGCCTGGAACGCGGACGGCGGACGCTGATCGACGCGACGAGCCTGACCCGGTCGGCCCGGGCGAGCCTGATCGCCGTGGCCCGGGCCACCCATCGACCGGCGATCGCGATCGTGCTCGACCCGCCGCTCGAGGTCTGCCTCGAGCGCAACGCCGCACGCTCGGGCCGCACGGTCGAGGCGTCGGTCGTGCGCCGTCAGCACGAGGCCCTCCGTCGGGCGCTCACCGGAGACGACGACCTTCCCGGCGAGGGTTTCGCAAGCGTCCACCGGCTGACCGACCCTGACCGTACGACCGTCGTGTCGAGCGAGCCACGACGAGCCTCGGACACGGCTCGTGCCGGCGCGGGTACGATTCCCGGGCGGGCGTCCGGATCGAAGCGTCGCTGACAGGAGGATGGCCAGATGACCGATGAGCGCTGGAAGACCGTCGCGATCGTCCTGGCCGTGGTCCTCGCGGGGCTGGCCCTGATCGTCGTCGCGACGAGCCTGCCCAGTGGCTCGCCATCGAAGACCGCGGCGCCGTCGGGTTCGGCCGGTGCGTCGTCGGCGGCCGTGGCGAGCGGCCCGGCAGGCGCGTCTACGGAGCCGTCGACCGAGGCCAGCCGCGCCCCGGCGACGTCGCCCAGCGCGGCGGCATCGACCGGACCGAGCCCGAGCCCGACGATCCCGCCGACGGCCGGTCTGGCCCAGATCACGTTCTCGAACTTCCGGCTCGATGCCAAGTCCGACCCGGCCGGCGTCGCGCGGACCTTCACGTTCAAGACCGACGGCCCGGGCAACGTCACCGCGAAGCTGACCGGCAAGAGCCCGCAGGGGACGACCCGCTTCTGTCTCAAGGTCGGCAAGACCGCGCCGCTCTGCCGCGACTGGCACGGCGGGACGTTGACCGGCACGACCTCGTCGAAGACCCAGACCACGTTCGTCGTGACCCTGATCGGCGTCGGGATCGCCACGCCGACCGTCGACCTGAGCCTTGCGTTCCGGGCGGCGGCTCCGGCGGTGACGCTGACGAACGGCACCTTCGACGGGACCGCCTCGGAGTTCACGGGCCTCAACGGGATGAGCGGGAAGGTCAAGGTCCGATCGGGCGGGTCGATCTCGACCAAGGCCGACTGGGGGGCCAAGCCGTTCGACTACACCTACTCCCTGGTCGATCTGACCGCGCCGACGGCCGGTGGGGTCTTTCCGGGCAACGGCACCGGCATCGACCGGACGGACCCGGTCACGCCGAGTCGCTCGTACGGGTTCAGCCTCGTCAACTCCGAGGTCGGGGTCGGGACCACACCGCTGACGATGACGATCGCCTGGAAATAGCCCGAGGACGCTCGAGCCGACCTAGCCGATCCGGACGAGGACGATCGCGGCGACCGCGGCGACGACGCCCAGCGCGTGGATGCCCGCGATCTTCTCCTTCAGGACGGCTGCCGCGAGGATGAGTGTCGCGACCGGATAGAGCGACGACAGGATCGCGGCGATGTCGAGTCGGCCGGCCTGGGCGGCGAGGACGAACAGTCCGTTGCCGGCCATGTCGAGGCCGCCGGCGATGAGGACGAGGGGCCAGATCCCTCGTGGCACCCGCCATGGCCGGCGGATCGCGAGGATGACCGTGCCGATCAGCAGGCCCTCGACCAGCCTCATGATGACGAGCGGGGCGAAGACCGAGCCCGGTGACAGCCGGCTGATGACGAGATTGAGCAGACCCAACGAGGTCCCCGCGACGATGGCGATCGGGACGTCGGCCGGGAGGCGGCCGAAACGCCCGAGCGACGCGTTCGTCGAGCTGCCCGGGGCGCTCGACACCAGGACCACCGCCACGAGCGCGAGAACGATCCCGATCAGGGCCGCCGGACCGGGCAACCCCTGGAGAAGGATCCCGGCCGTCACCGGGACGACCGCCGACAGGACCCCGCTGATCGGGGCGACCACGCCCATCCGGCCGGCGGCGAGACCGCCGTAGAGCGCCGCGATGCCGACCCCACCGAGGATCCCGCCGACGATCGCGATCCCGACATCGGCCGAGGTCGGCGTGACCTCGCCTCGGACCGCGGCGACCCCGAGCGCGACGACCAACCCGAGGATCTGCGAGAAGAAGACGACCCCGAACAGCGGTCCCCGGCGACCTGCCAGGCCGCCGCTGAAGTCGGCCGATCCCCACGCCGCGGCCGATGCAAGGCCGAGCACGACGACGGCCGTCTGCGGGTCCATCGGAAGCCGACCCGGTCAGGCCGGCGTGGCGGCGCTCGCTCCGTCGGCCTCGTCGTCGACGGCGGTCGGTCCCGGGAGCTCGACGACGGCATCGGCGGCAGCGTCGTACCGGTCGGTCGCGGTGAGGTAGATGACCTGGTGCTCGGCGGTCAGCTCGCGGAGCAGGTCGAACCCCCGGGCGGCGTGGGTATCGCTGAACGTCACGAACGGGTCGTCGAGCACGAGGGGAGGTCGCCGGTCGCCCGTCGCATAGCGGACCAGCCCGAGGCGGGCCGCGAGGTAGACCTGGCCCAGGATCCCGTCCGACAGCTCCCGAACGTCGACCCAGTCGCCCTTCTCCGGGGCGACGACGGAGATGTCCAGGCTGTCGTCGTCGATCCTCACACGTCGGTAGCGCCCGTCCGTGATCCGCGCCACCGCCCCGATCATCGTCCGCTCGAGGTAGCGCGTCGCACGGGCCATCGTCGCTTCGGTCGCCCGCTCGAGGCCGCCGAGCGCGGCCTCGTGGACGCGGGCTCGACGCTGGAGGCTCGACAGCTGGTCCTGCCAGACGGCCAGCCGCTCGGTCTCGCCGGCCACCTGGTCGGCGTCGGTCGGGTTGGCGTCGACCTGGGCTCGCGCCTGGGCCTCGGCGATCCGCGCCGACTCCAGGGCGGACCGGGCGGTCTGCGCCTCGGCCTCGAACCGCTGGCGCGCACCCGGCTCGCGGGCGGCGGGATCGACGCCGGCGAGCTCGGCGGTCTTGTCGACGATCTCCTTGGCCGCCGCGTCGCGGCTCGGTGCGAGTGAGTCGACCGGCTCACGCCCGACCAGCGTCTCGAGCCTGGCGTTGAGGGCGTCGATGGCGGCGACATGAGCCTCCTCTCGGCTCAGCAGATCCTCAGCGGCGGCGAGGTCGGGCAGACCGAGGCCCAGGAGCTGGGCGGCCGTGTCGGCCTCCGCCTGGCGGAGCTCCGCTTCCATCTGGGATCGGCCGCGGAGCCGACGTTCCACATCGCTCTCGGCCATCTCCTTCTGGCGCTGGAAGCCCTGCGCGGTCCGACGCTGCCGGAACGCGACGAAGCCGATGATCAGTCCGAGGAGTGCCACGCCGAGCCCGACCAGGCTCAGGACCGACAGCCCGGACAGGACCTGCCCGGCCACCGCCAGGCCGACCCCGACCAGGACGGTCACGACGGCGGCCATCGCGATCGGGCGCCAGGTCGTGGTCGGAGCGCTGACCTCATAGTCGACGTTGACCTCGCCGGACAGGATCGCGCGCAGCTCCGTCAGCTTGGCGTCGAGGACGCGCAGGCGGTCGACGGTCTGCCGGACGACCGGCAACGGGTTCGGCGACGGATGAGTGTCGTGGAGCCGGGCGAGCTCTTCAGCGGCGACCACCGCCTCGGCGTAGCGCGCCTGTCGCTCCTTGGCCGCGGCGAGCTCGAGGACCACGGTCTCGGCGGCACGAGCCTGGTCGAGCAGATGCGTGCGCGCCGCGAGGTCATCGGCCGCGGCCTGGCTGACATCCTCGGCCGCACCGAGCGTCTCGCGATCGACGACGAGCCGTGCGAGGCCGGCCTCGCCGGCGTCGACCACCGTCTGCGACCGGGCGACCGCCTCCTCGGCGATCCGCAGCCGGCCGGGGTCGCGCTCGCTCCTGGCGTTCAGGTCGTTGAGGACCCGCTTGAGCTCCTCGATGGCGGCCGTCGTGCTCCGGTCGGCGGCGCTGATCGACGCCGACAACCGCTCGCGAAGCGTCGCCTCGTCGCGGTCGAGATCCTCGAGCTCGCCCCTGGCGACGAGGGCGGTCGAGCGGAAGAAGGCCGCGGTCGGGACCCCGGTCAGGTCGGCCAGCTGCGCATCGACCGTCGCCGGGTCGGTGACGGCGACGCCGTCGACGGTGAGCGTCGCGGATCCGCCCGGCCCGAAGGCCTTCTCGACCGAACCGCTCCGGCCGGGTCCTCCGGGTTCCGACGGATCGAGCGTGAAGTCGAGGCTCACGGTCGGCCGGGCGTCCGGTTCGGCATCCCACGAGCGGAGACCGTCGACCGCGACCGGCGGCGGGCCTGCCAGCGAGCCCGTCAGCCCGAGCTCGATGGCGCGGGCGATCGTGGTCTTGCCCGCCTCGTTCGGCCCCCGGATGATGGTCAGGCCGGGCGCCAGGTCGATCTGCAGGTCGCGATAGCGCTTGACGTCGCGGAGCTGGATCCGGGCGATCCTCATCGCCCGACCTCCTGGCCGGCGAGCAGCCTCCGGCCGAGGCGGAGCGCCTCGCGGAGCTCTCCGGCAGCGTCGCCGCCGGCGGTCTCGGCCGCGGCGATGCGCTCCTCGAGGTCGCGCAGGAACGTGCCGGCGATGGTGTCCTCGGGCGGCAACGGCCGCGGGCTGAGCGGCGGCAGTCCGAGATTCCGGACGCGGACCCGGAAGAAGCTGCCGGCCAGCGCGGCCTCGAGGTCGGCCGGGTCGACATCCAGGTCGTCCCGCCACTCGCCGACGAGATCGACGTCGAGGATCAGGTCGGGGTCGCCGCGCTGGCCGAGGGCGTCGATCAGCGCGGCGGTGTCGGCGACGCTCGGGAGATCGACCTCGACATGCTCGGCACGCGTCCGCCCGACCCGCTGGCGCTCGACGGTCGGTCGTCCCGCGCTCTCGTCGAGGGTCACCAGGAGGACGTCGCCGGAGGGTTCGCCGTCGGTCCGCACGAGCTCGGGCGAGCCGCTCGATCCCCAGCTGACCGTGGCGGCGCGCCCCGAGGCCGCGGCATGCGGACCGCCGATCGCCAGGTAGTCGACGCCCGCCGCGGCGATCTCATCGTCCCGCGGCCGCGCCGGCCGATCGATCACCCCGATCCGCCAGCCGTCGTCGGCCAGGCCCGTCGCCGGGAACCGGGAGGTCACCCGGACCCCGAGGGCGGACAGGGCGATGTCCGGCCTCGCGTCCGACAGGACGTCGATCGAACCTCGATCCCCGCTCGCCCCGGCCAGGCCGGCCAGGTCGTAGGCGTGGTAGATGGACGCGCGTCCGGGTGCATCTCCCGGTCCCGGCAGGATGACCGTCGAGATGCGCGCGACCACGAGCTTCCGCAGGGCGGCCGCGACACGTTCGACCGAGCCACGCGATTGGACGCTCGTGTCGAACAGGTCGCCGGCCACGATGACAAGGTCGACCGGGGCCGCCACGGCGAAGTCGACGGCGCGCTCGAATGCCTCGAACTGACGAGCGCGCAGGTCGGCCGCACGTTCGCCGAGTGACGGCTGACGCGCTCCGAGATGGACGTCGGACGTCTGAAGGAGACGGAGCATCGCCGGTTCGGGACCTCCTGATCGGCTCGGGGCCGGACGCACCGTTCCCGGGCCGTGGACCCGGACGTCGCCCGGCCCCGGATCGCCGGCCGGGGCCCGATCTCCGTCAGGATTCTGCGAGCGAGGAGCCCCCTAGCCCTCGCTCGCCGACCCGAGTCTCGCGCCGCATTGTGACAGGTTCGGTGGCACGTCGGCGACCCGACCGCCGGGCGTCCCGGGCGCCGTCCGGAGATGCCACGGGCGTCGGTCGGGGTCGATCCGATCGCCGCCCGGCCGCCGTCCACCGACGCGCGGCAGGAGGATTCCGGCGACCGGTGATATCCTGCGGGCACAACACCGGTGCGCCCCGAAACAGGCACCTCGAACAGATCGACTCCTGGGTCGCGCGGCACCCGGCCACTCTCGCCACCCGCCCTCCCGTCCGTCGTTCGGTTCGCCCTCGGGACGCACCCTGAGCTTCGTGATGTCCCTGGAGGACTGGGTTGACTTACATCGATCGGACCCTCACCTGCGTCGACTGCGGCGTCGAGTTCATCCACTCGGCCGCCGACCAGGAGTTCTACGTGCAGAAGGGGTTCGTGTCCGACCCCAAGCGCTGCACCAGCTGTCGCGCCAGCCGCCGCGCGACCCGTGACGCCGGCGACGGTGACCTGCGGGACATCGGCGGACCGCGAGGCTACGAGCGTGGCGAGCGACCGGTCCGCGAGTACTTCGCGGTCCTCTGCTCCTCCTGCGGCAATCAGGCGCAGGTCCCGTTCAAGCCGCGGATGGACCGTCCTGTCTACTGCTCCGACTGCTTCCGGTCCCACTCGGCCGGCTGACTCCCCGGACATCGAACCGAGGCCGGCACCCCGAGCGGGTGCCGGCCTCGCGATTCCCCTGGGAAACGCGATGGCCGGTCGGTCCTGGCCGCTCACCGGTGAGCGACGTCGGTCCGCCCGGCCTTCGCCAACGGGTCGACCCGGTGCCGGCCGACTCGACTCGTTACCCATGGATATCGGTCCGTCGGCCGCGAGGTTCACCCCGCTCGCGTGGCGCGGACGCGGCGAGACCCCGACGCAGCAGTCGGGGCCTCGCGGAGGTCCGAGCCCGGGAGGAGGCCGGGTCGGCCGAGGGAGGGTCGCTCCAGGTCGGATGGTCGACGGGCACCGTTGCCACGCCATCATCGCCGCGTAAACCCTTCGCCGCATGATCCGAATGCGGCGGTCGGGGACGCACGGACAGGCGGCCCGGGGGCGGTCGGGCGGCGGGGGCGGCGGCGGCGGGCGTTCCGATCTCGGCGGGCGGCGGGCGGCGGGCTGCGGCGGGCGAGGGCCGATCGGCGGGCGTTCCGCTCGCGGTGGCGGTGGGCGTCGGGCGGCGGGCGTTCCGGCGCTGCTGATACAACCAGCATTCTTACGAGGCCGCCTATCGCTCAGAACGGCCGACCCTGCCACGCTCCTGGGCATCGCCCTATGCATGGTGATGGTAGCGAGGCCTCTACGGCCCGATCCACGCCATCTGTCGCCCGTTTCTGGCAGCGAGCAAGCACCTTTCTAGCGATGCCCGTTGTATCGGGGTGGGGGGCCGACGGCCGGGCCGGGCAAGGTCGGCGGCGCACCGTTCGCCGGGAGCCCGCGCCATCGCCGGGAGCGCGCCTATCGCCGCGTGACCCGTCGCCGCGGGCGTTTGGCGTCCCTCGGTCAGGTCCGGAAGGCTTCCCCGTGTCGATAGCGCTCTCGGTGGCGGCCACGCCAGACGGTGACCCGGCCGCGCCCCCGAACCTGCCACCCACCATCGCGACCGATCGCCGCGGTGCCCTCATCGAGGCCGAGGACGGTCGTCCCGCGGGGAGCCCGCAGGATCATCAGGGCGGCGAACGCCTCGGGGAACTGGTCGTAGTGGGGGAACGCGGCGGTATCGGGGACCGCCCCGAGCGCCCATTCGTAGCGGAGCGGCAGATGC
The DNA here is from genome assembly GCA_963781845.1 of uncultured Chloroflexia bacterium. GTDB lineage: Bacteria > Chloroflexota > Limnocylindria > Limnocylindrales > CSP1-4 > Chersky-267. The sequence goes on from CAWAHN010000017.1 coordinate 503,419, forward strand.
GGCGGTCGGCGAAGCAGGGCCTGGCGCGAGCACAGGACCATCGCCCCGGCGGAGCAGCCCGCGAGGACGCCACCCCGCTCGTGAACGTCCTGCGCCGCCGCCCAGACCGCGCTTCCGGACAGAGCGCGCAGGAGATGATCCGGATGGCCGCCGGACAGGTAGACCAGATCGGCCTCCGCGACGGCCTGGACACTGGCCGGGTCGTCCGCCTCCGATCGGTCGCGGACCAGGACCGCCTCCACCTCTGCGCCCAGCGCGGCGAAGTGCTCGACGCCCATCGCCGCCCAGCGCTGGAAGACCTCTTCGCCGTCCGGCGCGGAGGCCGTCGGCAGGATGGCGACCCGCGGCCGCGACCGACCCGTGGCGGCCAGCAGCTCGGCATCGAGCTCGGCGACCGCGGGCAGGAACTCATCGGCGCCCAGGAGGGCCACGGGTCCGCTCATCGCCGGGAGTCTAGCGACGATCACGAAACGAGGCGGTCGTCGACGGTTCGCCGCGCCCCGGACCACGTCCCGGGAGGCGGCATAGACTGCCCCGATGACCACCCGCCAGCGCTGGACGATGCTCGCTACGGTGCTGGGGTCGTCGATCGTGTTCCTCGACGGGACGGTCGTGAACCTGGCCCTCAAGACGATCGGTGCGGACCTGCCGTCGGGGATCCTCGGGGTGCTCGAGGGTCAGGCGTACATCACCAACGGGTACCTCGCCGTCCTCGCGGCGTTGCTGATCCTGGGCGGTGCGATCTCGGACCGGTACGGTCGCAAACGCGTGTTCGCCATCGGCCTGCTCGGGTTCGGCGCGACGAGCATCCTGTGCGGCCTGTCGCCGACGATGGAGGCGTTGGTCCTCTTCCGGCTCCTCCAGGGGGCCGCGGCCGCGCTCCTCGTCCCCGGATCGCTGGCCCTGATCACCTCGGCCTTCGAGGGTCCCAGCCTGGCCAGGGCGTTCGGGATCTGGGCGGCCGCCACATCCGGCGCCACCGTTCTGGGACCGGTCGTCGGCGGCTTCCTCGTCCAGTACATCTCATGGCGCGCCGCCTTCCTGATCAACGTCCCGTTCGTGCTCATCGCGTTCTTCGGCTTGCGCCGTGGGGTGGCCGAGACGGTCCTGCCCGGCGCCAGCGGGCGGTTCGACTGGCTGGGGACGCTGGACGTGATCCTGGCCATCGGAGGCCTGTCATTCGGCCTCATCCGCGGTCAGCAGAAGGCCTGGCAGGACACGACGGCCTGGATCTCGATCGGCATCGGGGTCGTCGCCATCATCCTGTTCCCCATCCTGATGTCTCGGCGCCCGGACCCGCTCGTCCCGCTCGAGCTCTTCCGGAACCGACGCTTCGCGGTGATCAACCTCGCGACGTTCCTCATCTACGGCGCGCTCTACGGCTACATCGGCTACCAGGGGCTGTTCCTCCAGGGGACCCTGGGGTACACCGTCGTGGCCACGTCGTTGCTCGGCCTGCCGGCCGGGATCATGCTGACCCTCCTGTCGACCCGGATCGGCGGTCTGGTCGGTCGGATGGGCCCGCGCCGGTTCCTCGTGGCGGGACCGCTGCTGATGGCGGGCGGGCTGCTCTGGTTCGCCCGCATCCCGGCCAGCAGCGTCGCCTGGGCGGCCGATCTGTCGACGCCCGGTTCGCTCGTCCCGCCGCTGTCGACGCTGATCGACGTATTGCCCGCCATCTTGGTCTTCGGTCTCGGCATCTCGATGGTCGTGGCCCCGCTGACCAGCACGCTGATGAGCTCGATCCCGGTCGCTCGGGCGGGTCTCGGGTCCGCCATCAACAACGCCATCTCGCGAGTCGGCTCACCGTTGATCGGGGCGCTCGTGTTCATCGCCGTGACGACGATCTTCTACAACAGCCTGGCGAACCAGATCCCGGGCCTCGACCCGACCTCCGCCGAGCTCAGGGCGACGATCGCCCCGCTCAACCCGGTGCCGGCCGGGGCGACCTCCGAGATCGCCGCGGCGGCCAAGATCGCCTCGACCGAGGCGTTCCGCCTCGCGCTCCTGGTCAGCGCCGGGCTGCTCGGCCTGGGCGCGGCCGTCAACGGGTTCGGGCTGCGTGAGACGGGCGGACCGGCCCGGCGCCAGGAGACCGAGGCGGTGCCGGCGAACGAGGCCATCGCCGGGAGCGCGCCGCCGGCCTGACGGCGTCGGCGGACCCGCCGCATCGCACGACGGGCGGCCATACTATCTCGACGTGCGACCCAGATCGACACGGTCGGGAGGGAGGAACGGTGGGCAACAAGCGACGAGCCGTGATCGGGGTCGGCGTGGCCGCCGGGGCGACGGGTGCGGCCAAGGCCATGCGCAAGGGCCGACAGCCGGCCTACCCGCCCGGTCCGGACGCGATCACCGCGCCCGAAGCGCGGGCGACCGCCGAACGCCTGCTCGGTCAGGCGCGGGTGGGGCGAAGCGACCTGGCGATGGCGCTGGCGCCGTCGATCTCGACGTCGGTCGACCCGCTCCTCCACGGGCGACGGTACTTCCCGCGGATGCTCGACGACATCCGGGCCGCGACCAGCTCGGTCCACCTCCTGATCTACGGCTACAAGCCGGGCGAGATCGGGACGACCTTCCTCGAGGTCCTCGGCGACCGGGTCAAGGCGGGGGTCGAGGTCCGGCTCCAGGTCGACGCGATCGGGAGTGAGATCGACTTCGGGAGCAAGGACCTGTTCCGCGACCTGCGCGCGGCCGGCATCGAGATCGTCGCTAACGACGGGATCCTCCCGGACCGCGACGGCCTGCTCGGCGCCCGCAGGTTCGACTGGCATCTCGACGACTTCGGCCACTTCGACCATCGCAAGATGATGGTCGTCGACGGTCGCGTCGGCTACGTCGGCGGAAGCGGCATCGAGGATCATTTCAACGACGAGCGGTTCTACGACGTGATGTGTCGGGTCACCGGCCCGATCGTGGCCCAGCTCCAGCTCGTCCACCTGGCGAGCTGGCGCTACCAGGGCGGGCCGGCACCCAGCCGGCCGCTCGAGACCTACTTCCCGGCCGACGTCCTGGCGGTCCCCGCCGACGCGGCCATGACCGTCCCGACGACGATCCTGTGGAACGTTCCCGGCGAGGGCCACCATCCGATCAGCGACGCCATCGAGCAGTCGATCGAGGACGCCCAGCGGGTCATCCACATCGTCAACCCGTACGTCGCCGACAAGGCGGTGCTCGCCCGCTTGCTCGACGCCGCCCGGCGCGGGGTCGAGGTCAGGATCGTCGTCCCGGGCAAGCCCACGCCGCCGATGCCGGCCGCCGCGTTCCGGCACCACTACGAGCGGCTCCTCGACGCCGGCGTGACGATCCTGCTCCATCCGGACATGGCCCATGCCAAGGTCCTCACGATCGACGATCGGGTGCTGATCGGCGGATGCAACCTCGACGACCTGAGCCTGTTCCGGAACAACGAGCTCGATCTCTTGTTCGAGAGCGCCGAGATCGCCGAGCTGACGGAGCGCCAGGTGTTCGACGAGCTGGTCGCCGTGTCGACGCCGGCCGTCGTCCCGACCGATCCGCGCGAGCGGTTGTGGAACGCTGCAATGGACCGGGTGTCCCGGCTCCTCTAGGAGCTCGCCATGCGCCGTTTCGCCGTCGAGACCTTCGTCAACGCCGTTCTCCTCGTCCTGGTCGCGTTCGTCCTGACCCTGATCGTCGTCCCGCAGCCCTTCCCGTTCGGGACGAGCAGCGCCCCGATCCTCGACCTTCGCGACCCCGGCTTCGTCGGGTTCGTCGTCTGGGCGGGCGTCCTCGTCCTCGTCAACCGCTTCGCCCGACCGGTGATCATGGCCGTGACCGGCCAGCTCCTGTTCCGGACGATGGGGCTGTTCGTCGTGGTGGTCAACGCGATCGCGATCTGGGTGACCTCGATCCTCAGCCCGATCAAGATCGCCTACGTCGCCCAGCCGTTCATCCTGTGGCTGCTGGTCGCCGCAGCGCTGTGGACGGTCGTCTCGACGGTCACCACCGCGGTCCTCGGCCTCAACCGGCCGTCGTTCGGTCCGGAACGCGAACGATCGGTGTGGCGCTGGCTGGAGGCGCTCCCGACGCCCCGCCGCAACGCGATCATCGAGAACCTGCGCCTCCAGCAGGTCTACGACGCGATCTACTCGAACAGCCTGGACATCGCCCTGGCCGGGACGCCGATCGGCGACCTGCGAACATGGTTCGAGCGGCGGATCCTCGGTCAGACCGATCCGCTGTCGGGCGAGAGCGGTCCGGTCCGCGTCCGGCTGATGCTCCAGCAGCTCGGCCCCACCTACGTGAAGATCGGCCAGATGATGGCCAGCCGATCGGACCTCCTGCCGCCGGTCTGGGTCGACGAGCTGTCGAAGCTGCAGAGCGACGCCGCCCCCTTCGGCTGGGAGGACGCCAGCGAGATCCTGACCAAGGAGCTCGGACACCCCCCGGAGGAGCTGTACGCGTCGATCGAGCACGAGCCGTTCGCCGCGGCCTCGACCGCGCAGGTCCACCGGGCGACGCTCCACGACGGCACCCTGGTCGCGGTCAAGATCCAGCGCCCGAGGATCGTGGCCAAGACGAAGGCGGACCTGGGCGTCATCCAGCAGCTGGCCCGCGAAGGCGAGCGACGGCTGGCGATCGCCCGCAAGATCGGGCTGAGCGCGATGGTCGCCGAGTTCGCCGCCGGGGTCCTCAAGGAGCTCGACTATCGGAACGAGGCTTACCAGGCGCGCCGCCTGGCCGACGGGATGGCCAAGTTCGAGCAGATCCACATCCCGGCGACATACGACGAGCTGTCGAGCGAGCGCGTCCTGACGATGGAGTTCGTCAATGGCATCAAGATCTCCAAGGTCGACGAGCTCCGGGCCGCCGGGTTCGACACGACCGAGCTCGGGACGGTGTTCATCCGGGCGATCATCAAGCAGGTCCTCATCGACGGCTTCTTCCACGGCGACCCGCACCCCGGCAACATCCTGGGAGATCCGGAGTCCAAGCGGATCGTGTTCCTCGACATGGGCCTCGTCGGTCAGCTCGACCAGCAGCAGCGGGTCGACCTGCTCGGCCTGATCTACGCGGTCAAGGAGGTCGACATCCAGGGCATCGGCGACGGCCTGATCGCCTTGTCGAAGCCGACCAAGGAGTTCGACGAGCCGGCGTTCCGCGCGGACATCGACCGGCTCGCGCGCCAGTACCTCGTCTACTCGACGGCGACGTCGCTCGGGGACGCATTGTCGAAGTTCCTGTCGGCGGTGTTCAACGACGGCCTGCGCCTCGATAGCCAGCTGACCCTGGCGATGAAGGCGGTCATCCAGGCCGAGGAGACCGCCCGAGCCCTGTCGTTCGACATCGACCTCGGCCAGGCCGCCGTGACCGAGGCGAGGGCGGCGCTTCTGGAGTCACTCACCCCGGAGCGCGTCCAGAAGCAGCTCCAGGGGACCGCACTGCGGGTCGGCAAGGAGCTCGCCCGGCGGGTCCCGTCGATGGAGACGGCCGCCCTCATGTGGCTCGACATGTTCAACCAGGGCAAGCTCACGGTCGAGGTCGACACGTCGGACCTGAACAAGTCGGTGGTCAGGGTCGGCGAGGTCGGTCGGCAGGCGGCCGTGGGCTTGATCGTGGTCGGTCAGCTGATCGGCACCGCGATCGTGATGGCGATCCTGCTCCAGCCCTCGTTGTCCCAGTTCCTCGGGGTCGCCTATCTGGCGATGATCGCCTTCGCCGTCACGCTCGTCGTCAGCTTCGTGGTCCTGTTCCGCATCTTCCTCCACCACGACCCCGAAGACTGACCGGTCCGTTGGCCGAGCGACGAGCGGGCACGTTCCCGCCGTGACGCGAGATTGGGACGCCTCCACGTACGACCGGGTCGCCGATCCGATGACCCGTTGGGGTACCGCGGTCCTTGACCGGCTGCCGCTCGCCGGCGACGAGCACGTGCTCGATGCGGGCTGCGGGTCCGGTCGCGTCACCGAGCAGCTCCTCGACCGCCTGCCGGATGGCGCGGTGGTCGCGCTCGATGGGTCGCCGGCCATGATCGCCGAGGCGCGCCGTCGGCTCGAGCGGTTCGGCGACCGGGTCGAGTACATGGTCGCGGATCTCGGAGCGCCGCTCCCCATCCGGGATCCGGTCGATGCGATCCTGTCGACGGCGACGTTCCACTGGGTCCCGGACCATGCCGCGCTGTTCCGCAACCTGGCCGGCGTCATCCGTCCCGGGGGACGGCTGGTGGCCCAATGCGGCGGGATCGGCAACATCGCATCGATCCAGGCCATCCTGAGGTCGATCGGTGACGGCTGGCTCGGGCCGGCCCACTTCGAGAGCCCCGACGACACTCGCGAGCGGCTCGTTGCCGCCGGGTTCGTGGACGTCGAGATCTGGCTCCATCCCGAGCCGACCCCGCTCGAGCCGGGCGAGCCGCTCGAGACCTTCCTCGCCACCGTCGTCCTCGGGGCCCACCTCGAGCGGCTTCCACCGGCCGAACGCGCCCCCTTCGTCCACGAGGTCGCGCGACGCATGCCGCGACCCGAGATCGACTACGTGCGGCTCAACATCATGGCGACCAGGGCGGGACCCGGGGCGGTGGACGGGGCGTAGGCCGACCCGGCGGACCGGGGTAGGCTGGGAGGGCTCAGGCTGGCCGAGCGATGAAACCGCCCCGGGGCTCCGGGCGTACCCGAACCTGCACCCGACACCCGCGATCCGGTCGGCTGGCAACGCTCGGAGGCGATCGATGACCCGGTCTCGTGCTCTCGCATCGTTCATCGTCATGACCGCCGTCGTCGCAGGCTGCACCGAGCGCCGGCGGATCGAGCGCCGTGGGCGGCGCGGCGAGCCCCGTCGCTCCGATCGCGGCTTCGGTCGCGTCGCTGGTGCCCGGACCATCGACCGTGGCGGGCGCGACGTCCGGTGGCGGCAAGGGCGGCTACGACTACGGCGGTACCAGCAGCTCGCCGACGGCGGCGTCCGGCGGCGGCAAGGGCGGCTACGACTACGGCGGTCCCAGCAGCTCGCCGACGCCGGCGGGCTCCGCGGCACCGGGCACCGTCCTGCTGACGGGGTTCGCCTTCGCCCCGTCGGCGGTGTCCGTCGCGGCCGGAACGTCGCTCGCATTCACGAACCAGGACTCGGTCAAGCACGAGCTGGTCGAGGGCGAGAACGGGACCCCCGCGTCGGCGACCGCGCCACGGTCCCCGGTGGCACCCGGCGAGACGGTGAGCATCCCCTTCGCGAAGGCCGGCACTCTGACGATCACCTGCACGATCCATCCGTCGATGAACCTGAAGGTGACGATCACGCCCTAGGCCGCGCCCGAGCCGTCGCGCAGGGTGCGCACCTTCGCTGACGCTACCCCGGCAGCTCCCGCCGGACGCGCAGGGTGCGCACGTTCGCCGACGCTAACGCGGCCGCTCCCGCCGGACGCGCAGGGTGCGCACGTTCGCCGACGAACCGCCACGAACAGCCAAGGTGCGGGACGCGATCAGCCACATGCCGAGCGTGTCGCTCCGCCGAGGTCCGTCACGAACGGCCCGCGAGAGTGCGAAAAGCACGGCCAACGTGCGGGGTATGCGCGCGTGACAGGAACACGGGCCGGTGAGCCAGGGAGCGTGCGCAGGATGCGCACCTGACGAGGAACCCACGACTCGATGACGTCTCCGCGTCGCGCGACCCGCCTCGGCGGTGGGCCGGTTCAGTGCTTGTGCTTGTGGGGGACCTCGTAGTTGTCCGCCTGGGCCTGGGTCTGGCCGTGGCTGGGACTGTGCGCCCCTTCGTGATCGGCACCGTGATCGTGCCCGGCGGCACCGTGATCGTGGGCGGCCTCCGACTCGTGGTGGGCCGGCATGTCGCCGGGCGGCATCACGTAGACCGCGGCGAACGCGAGCGGCCCGAAGAAGATCCCCAGGATGCCCCACGTGAGCGGACGTCGACGCTTCTTCCCCGCGGTCACGTACGCGAGATACGCGCAGATGAACCACACCGCGCCGCCGATGATGAACAGTCCGACCAAGCCTTCGTACATGGCGGCATCCTAGACCATCGAGATGGCTGCCATCGGGCCGTCGCGGGACCGACGATCACCGACCCGCCGGTCGCTCCCATCCGGACGGCGTCACGAACGCACCTTGAACGGCGCGCCGTGGCCCGGGATCACGACGTCCGCGACCGCCAGCACACGCGATCGACCGCGGACGATCGCCGCCTGGTCGGCCGCCAGCGGATCGACGTCCGGAGTGCGGTCCGTCTTCCACCAGAGGTGCGTGAGCGCGTAGATCCCGTCGTCGGCTTCGACGATGAGCGAGGCGTCCTCCTCGGTATGCCCGGGCGTCAGCCACAGTCGCGCGTGCGGGCTGAGGGCGTAGCCGTCGCCTTCATGGTCGAGCCACAGATCATCCCGGTAGCGCGCCCAGAAGTCGACGACCTCGGCGTTCGGGAACAGCGCGATATTGACCGTGTGGTCCGGGTGATGGTGGCTCAGGAAGACGTGGGTCACGGCCCCGGGCTCGACACCCAGGGCAGCCAGCGGATCGAGGATGAGCGATCGTCGAGCGACCATCCCGGGATCCGCGACGATCAGCGCCTCTCCGTCACGGACGAGGCTGATGCTGCTGCCGACGCGCTCGTCGGCGTACCCGGCATGGAGGAGATGGACCGTGGCCATGCCCGGGATGGTACCGCCCGGCTCGGCGGTCGGTCGCTGGTCGACGCAAGGGCAGGGACGGACCCGCAGCGTGGCCAAGGCCCGCGGCGCGCGACGGATCGGCAGAACGCCCCCAAGGCCCCGCGGCGCGCGACGGATCGGCAGAGCGCCTCCGGGCGCGCAGAGCGGGACGCCTGGACGCTCGGCCGGGCCCGACTGCCATCCTCGCCCACGATGACCACCGAGACCGCCGACCTCGTCCTGCGCGGTGGGGCGATCCATACCGTCGACGACGCTCGCCCGCAGGCGACCGCACTGGCCGTTCGCGACGGGCGGATCTCCGCGGTCGGGTCGGACGACGACGTCGCCGGTCGGATCGGGCCACGGACACGGGTCGTCGAGCTCCGCGGCCGGACGGTCCTGCCGGGGTTCCAGGACGCGCACGTCCATCCGGTGACGTCGGGGCTGGACAAGCTCCGCTGCGACCTGCTCGGCGTGGCCGGCGGCCGGACCGGGGCGATCGACGCGGTCCGGGCCTACGCGCTCGCGCATCCCGACGCCCCGTGGATCGTCGGCAGCGGCTGGTCGATGTCCGACTTCCCCGGAGGGACCCCCCATCGGCGCGATCTGGATGCGGCGGTGGGCGACCGCCCGGCCTACATCGAGAATCGGGACGGCCACACCGCCTGGGTCAGCTCCCGGGCCCTGGCAATGGCCGGGATCGACGAGTCGACCCCGGATCCGCCCGGCGGGCGGATCGAGCGCGACCCCGACGGCACACCCAGCGGCGCGCTGCACGACGGCGCGACCGACGCGGTCGAGATCCTGGTCCCGCCGACCGCCGACGACGAGCGCGAGCGCGGGCTCAGGGTCGCGCAGGCCTACCTCCACTCGGTCGGGGTCACGGCGTGGCAGGACGCCAACGTGGGGCCGGGAGAGCAGGCCGCCTACGAGTCGCTCGACGGCCGTGGCGAGCTGACCGGGCGGGTGGTCGGCGCTCTGCGGTTCGAGGAGGGGTGGGGCCTCGACGCGGTCGATGGCCTGATCGAACGGCGGACCGCCGGCGGGACCCCGCGGTTCGCGCCGACGTCGGTCAAGATCATGCTCGACGGCGTGCTCGAGGTCTTCACCGCCGCGACGTTCGAGCCGTATCTCGGTGCCGATGGACGCCCGACCGACGGCACGGGCATCCTGTTCTTCGAGCCGGACCTCGTGGATCGGGTGGTCACCCGGCTGGACGCGGTCGGCTTCCAGGTCCACTTCCACGTGATCGGCGACCGGGCAGCCCGGGTGGCGCTCGATTCGCTCGAGGCGGCGCGGCGGGCGAACGGCTCGACCGACGGCCGACACCAGCTCGCCCACATCCAGCTGATCCATCCCGACGATATCCCCCGCTTCGCGTCGCTCGGAGCGACGGCGAATGCCCAGCCCCTGTGGGCCTGCCACGATCCCCAGATGGACATCCTGACCCTGCCGTTCCTCGGCCCCGAGCGGGCCGCCCGGCAGTACCCGTTCGGATCGCTGGTCCGCGCCGGCGCCCGGTTGGCGATGGGCAGCGATTGGGGCGTCTCAAGCGCCGACGTCCTCGAGGAGGTGCACGTCGCCGTCGAACGGGTCCATCACTCCGACGCGGGTCGGGTGCCGGTCTTCTATCCGGACGAGCGCATCAGCCTCGAACCGGGCGATCCATGCCTTCACGATGGGGTCCGCCCACGCGAACCACCTCGAGGACGAGACGGGGTCGCTGACGGTCGGGAAGCTGGCCGACCTCGTCGTCCTCGACCGCGACCTGTGGGATCGCGGCGCCGGCATGATCGGCGAGGCGAGGGTCGTCGCGACGTTCATCGACGGGCGCCCGGTCCACGAGACAGCCGAGCTCGACGGCTGACCGGCGGATCGCCTGGCCCGCCCGCCGGATCGCTGACGCACCGACCGGCCGCGCGTCAGCGGACGACGGTGAGGCGGGGCCGCCGACCTCGACCACCCGGCGACCCGAGACGAACCCCGAGCCGGTCGGCCGCCTCCACGACGGCCGGATGATCGAGCGTCAGGGCGACCGCGTCGACGACCGGCGGCGGACCGTCGAGCCGTTCGGCGAACAGCGTCACGTTCGTCCACGACGCCTCGAGAGCGGACCACCACGACAACCCGACGGCCCCGTCGTCGAAGGCCGAGGCGGCGAGTCGCTGCGTCGTCCGTCGCACGCCGGTCGCGACGCCCGACGGCCGCAGGTGTCGCTCGACGAGCACCGCCGGATCGTCGAGGTCGAGTAGCGGCGGGACCGCGGCGTCGTCGAGCGTGGCCAGGGCCCGGCGCGCGCCGTCGGGTCGGATCAGGGCGGCCGCGATCAGCTCCTGGCCGCGGAAGCCCTGGATCGCCTCGGCGACGGCGGACACGGCTTCGCGCGCGAGGTACCAGGCGGTGTAGCGATCCGGGTCGTCGTGTCGCCCGGCACCCTGTCGGTCTCGCGGGACGCGCAGCGGATCGGGCGTCGCGTCCGGCAGCCAGCCGAAGACCCGGAACAGCACGTCAGGCGAACGACCCGATCTCGTCGCCGTCGACCGCGTCGAGGACCTCGGTCAGGCGGCCGCGGGCGAGCAGGTCGATCGGCCGGCGACCGCCCAGCTGGGCGTTGAACCCGTCGAGCCAGCGGAGCGCCGCGTCGCGGTCGTACAGACGCAGCAGGCGGGCGAGGACGAGCTCGACCCCCTCGACCTTCCGGACGTTCTCCGGATCGGGATCCTGGCCGCGATCGAGCCAGCGGGTGACCTGCGACCGGTCGACGTGGAGCGCCCGGGCGACCTCCGCCCGGCTGCCGAGATCGATCACGAGCGACTCGATCCGGTCTCTGGCTGCGATCGGCATCGTTGTGCATCCTCCGTTCCTCGCCAGCATGACGCAACGTACGACGTTGCGTCAAGGCGGCGGCGAGGACTCGGGTGGCGGGCCGCGGTCGGGAAGGTCCGACGGAAGGTCGATGTCGCTGAGCGTCGTGGCCGCCGGGTCGAGCACGATCCATTCGTCGAACGGCACGACGTCGGCGGCCAGGGTCGTCGCCAGGACCCGCAACCGGCGCTCGCCGTCTCCGAGGAGACCGATCGCCGCCGCCAACGCCGGCCGGGCGGCCGCGGCCATCGGCAACGGCCGGATCCGCCCGGTCCGGTCCGCGAGCAGCGCCGCCGCGCGGCCGACTTCGACTCGGGCGGCCAGGTCGCGCAGCACCGCGGGCGAGACCGACGGCTGATCGCCGCCGACGACGAGGACCGTCGCATCACCGAAGGCCCCGGTCACGAAGCCGAGACCGGTCCGGAGACCCGACAGCGGGCCGCCGAAGGCCTCCTCGTCGCGAACGAGGCGGACGCCTGATCCCAGGTCATCGGGCAGGACGGGGGCCGCTCCGTCGGGCGACACGACGACCTCGATCTCGGCGCACCCGGCCTCGACGAGGGCGCGGATCGGTCGCCACAGGAGCGGCTCCCCGTCGATGAGCTCGGCGAGCTTGTCCCGGCCGAAGCGGCTCGACCGCCCGCCGGCGAGGACGATCCCGACCGGCCGGCCCGGCCGGTCGAGCACGCGATCGAGCTCCACCTCAGTCCGCGACCGGCGAGGCCGTGGCGGCGCGCGGGCCACGGACGTGCCCGTCGGGGGTCCGCTGCAGGATGCCCCGGCGATCGAGATCCTCGAGCAGTGCCATCACGTACTTGCGGCTCGTGCCGGTCGCGTCACGCAGCCCGGCCGGGGTCACGGGGCCCGCAGCCGCCTGCTCGAGCGCGACGGCCTCGAGACGCCGATAGGTCGTCGACGCCCAGGCCAGGTCGTCATCGAGACGCACGATCCGACCGCTGGACTCGAGCGCTCGCACGCCTTCGGGCGGGCACCCGGCGCGTTGGGTCGCCTCCCGCAGCGAGGGCGGTGCCGGGACGTCAAGGAGACCCTCCAGGCGCGCCATCGCCCCGGTGACGTCGAGCGGGAGCAGGCCGTCCGAGCGGCGCGGGTCGCGCACGATGTCGCCCGCGCGGACCAGCCTACCGGTGGACACGAGCCCGTCGACGGTCGCGCCGGCGACCGACTCGGCCGTCGTCGCGTCGGCGGTCGCCGCACGACGGACCAGCCGGGCGAGTCGTCGCCGAAGCTCGGCCGACGGCATCCCGGACGCGAGCGGTTCCCGGTCATGCTGCTCGTCGACCGCCGCGACCGCCTCCTCCTCGAGTCGCTCGACGATCGGCCCTGCGACGAGCCAGCGGCCCATGGCGCGCGTCCCCACCGGCGGGCGCGAACCCGACGCGGCGACGATCCCGTGGAGGGCGACGCGCGCGCCGAGGAGGCCGGCTGGCTCCCCCGACTCCCAGGCGGTCACCAGGCCGACGAGCGCCGCATGGTCGACCCGGCGCAGCGAGGCGCCGCGCGGCGGGGCCGCATCGATGACGATCCCCGCGGCCACCGTCGCGACCGGCGACGGGAGGCGGAGCACGAACGGGTCGCCGGGCGCGGCGGCGAGCGGTCGATCCAGCCCGAGCGTCGCGACGCGACGGCCGTCACCCAGGTCGGTCCCGTGGCGGATCCCGCGACGGAACCTGGCGTCGACGGCAGTGGTCCCGACGTGGAGTCGGAGCGTCCCACGGCGGACGAGCTGGGGGGAGCCGCTCGGACGGTCCCAGCGGACGGGCGGGCGGAGCAGCACCAGGAGGCGATCCGTGGCGATGACCGCGGGATCCGTCGTCAGGATGGCGCCGCGTTCGACCTCGGCTTGATCGACGCCGGTCAGGTTGAGCGCGATCCGCCCCCCGTCCGTCGCGGACTCGACCGGATGCCCGTGGACCTGGAGCTCACGGGCCCGGACGGCGCGAGCACCGGGCTCGAGTCGGAGGGTGGCGCCCCGGTCCAGCCGGTCGCCCCGGAACGACCCGGTGACCACGAGGCCACGGCCCTTGATCGAGAAGACCCGATCGACCGAGAGGCGAGCGGTACTGTCACGGCCCGTCCCCGCGCGGTCGCGGATCACCCGGTCGCTCAGGTCTCCGAGCGCGATCCGGAGGTCGTCGACCCCCCGACCGGTCGTCGACGACACCGCGAGCACGGGCGACCCATCGAGGGTCGTCGGGGCGAGGACGGATCGGACGGCCGCGACGACCTCCGCCGTCCGATCAGGCCCGGCCACGTCGGCCTTGGTCACCACGGCGATCCCGTGCCGGAGGCCGAGTGCATCGAGCAGCTCGAGGTGCTCGTATGTCTGCGCTCGCGGACCGTCGTCCGCGGCGACGACCAGCAGGACCGCGTCGATCTCCCCGGCGCCCACGAGCATGTTCCCGACCAGCCGATCGTGACCGGGCACGTCGACGAAGTCGAGCACCGAGCCGCCGGGCAGGTCGAGGTGGGCATAGCCGACGTCGATCGTCATCCCTCGGCGTCGTTCCTCCGGCAGGCGGTCCGCGTCGATCCCGGTGAGCGCGCGCAGGAGCGTCGTCTTCCCGTGGTCGATGTGGCCGGCTGTGCCGACGACGACGGTCACGGCGGCCCGGTCCGCCGAGGGTGGACGACGGCCGCGGCGATCGCCCGCGCCAGCTCGGGGTCGTGGAGCGGGTCGACCGTCCGCAGGTCGATCAGGACCCGGTCGTCCTCGATCCGACCGACGACGGCGGGATCGCCTCGGCGGAGCCGGGCGAGGAGCCCATCCGCCGACCGCCCACCGAGCGACAGGCCCCACGACGGGAGCGTCTCGCCGGGCAGGGACCCGCCGCCGACGGTCGACGCCATCGCCGCCGGGTGCGCGTCCATCGTCGGATCGTCGAGCCGTGCGAGCAACGCCTCGGCGCGAGCGCGCAGGTCGTCGGGACGGGCCGCGATCATCCTCCAGACCGGGATCTCGCGGACCGCCAGCCCGGCCCGATACAGGCCGAGCGTCGCCGCGACGGCCGCGAGCGTGACCTTGTCCGGGCGGGTCGCGCGCGCCAGCGGGTCCTTGCGGAGTCTGGCGATGAGGTCGGCGCGCCCGACGACGAGCCCCGCCTGGGGACCGCCGACCAGCTTGTCCCCGCTGAACGTCACGAGGTCGGCCCCGGCCGCCAGACGCTCCGCCGGCGTCGGTTCGTGGGCCAGGCCGAACGCTTCCGTCGCGAGCAGGGCGCCGCTCCCGAGATCGTCGACCACCACGGCGCCATGGGCGTGGGCGAGCTCGGCCAGGGCGATCGGGTCCGGCGACTCGACGAACCCGTCCTGGCGGAAGTTCGACGGGTGGACCCGGAGGACCATCCGGGCCCGGCCGTCGGCGAGCGGCGCGGCGAAGTCGTCGGCCCGGGTCCGGTTCGTGGTGCCGACCTCGATCAGCTTCGCACCCGCGCGCCGGACGATGTCCGGGATCCGGACGCCTCCGCCGATCTCCACCAGCTCCCCGCGGGAGACGACGACGCCGCCTCGGCCGGCCAGTCCGACCGCCAGGGCCAGCGCGGCGGCGTTGTTGTTCGTGACGAGGGCGTCGTCGGCCCCGGTCAAGGCGATGAGGTGCTCCTCCGCCAGTCGGTAGCGGGACCCCCGCCGGCCGGAGACGCGGTCCAGCTCGAGGAAGCTCGGCGAGGCGGCGGCGCGACCGGCCGCCTCGATCGCCGCCACAGGCCACGGCGCCCGACCGATGTTCGTGTGGACGATGACACCGGTCCCGTTGATGACGCTCGTCGGGCCTGGCACGAGCAGCGCGTCGAGACGGGCGACGAGATCGCTCGCAAGCTCAGCGCCGGCCCGCGGCGGGGACCCGGAGCGCAGTCGCTCGCGTTCATCGGCGATCACCGCCCGGGCCACCTCGAGGACCGCATCGTGCTCGCGGCCGTGCACCTCCTGGCGCACGTCGGTCAGGAGGCGCTCCACGCTCGGCGGTCGCGCTCGACGGGTCGGTTCGGCGGTCATCTGGAACGGCCTCGGAAGCCGCCCGGTGCGATCGCGCCGGGCCTAACCCCATGCTACTGTCCCGGCCGGTTCGCGAGGCCGGCCCGGAGCCCCACCGAGCGCCAGACGCCGAACGAGCCGTGGCACAGGCCACGGCTCGTTCGATTCGTGCGGCCGGCGAGACCTCGCGGGGCCGCCGGACCCTCCGGTCCGGGAGACTACTTCGCGACCAGGACCACCTGGATCTCGCCGCTGGCGGCGCGAAGGGTGACCGTCGCACCGCTGACCTCGACCGTCGAGGGCGTCTGGAGCGCGGTCAGGAACTGGGTCTCCTGGTCCATGACCGCCTGGTCACAGGCCTTCTTGGTCGACGCGAGCGGGCCGATGGTGACCGCGGTCCCGTTCAGGGTGTACGGGCCGTTGTAGTCGTTGCAGCCAGCCGATCCGGCGACCGTGTCGACACCGAAGTCGGCGGTCAGGGTCGTACCGGTCGCCGGCGAGACGACGGCCTGCTTGCCGTTGTTGAAGCCGGTCACGTTCCAGGAGCCTTCGAGCGGATTGGCCGAGCCGGCGTCGTACACGAGGATCGACTTGCCGCCGCTGTCGAACATCGTCAGCGCGGTCGAGGTCGCCGTGAACGTGGCGGCCTTGCCGAGATTCGCGAGGTAGGCCTGTTCGACGGTCGCGCCGGCTCCCTGGCAGGCCATGAGGGTGCCGGCGGTCGGCCCGATCTTGATCGTCGCGCCCGAGACCGTGGCCGGTCCGCTGTAGACATTGCAGCCGCTGAAGCCGGCGATCTTGCCGCCGGCGAAGTGGGCGTCGACCTTCACGCCGGCCGGGACCGGGGTCGCGGTGCCGGACACGTCGTAGGTCTTGAGGACCCAGTTCGTCCCGTCGAGCGTGCCGCCGGTGCCGCCGGTCGTCGAGCACGCGGCCAGCGTGAGGGCCAGGGCGCTGACCACCAGGCCGATGAACATCCGTCGCATAGGTACCCTCCAGGGGGGAACGGTGAGGTCGAGCGGCCGGACCGGACGGCACGGCGTGCGCCGGGAAGATACCGCATGTCGTCGGGCGTCGATTGGCGGGAGCGCATGGGAGTCGAACCCACCGCGTCACGTCGAGCGTGGCGCCACCGGTTTTGAAGACCGGGAGACCCACCGGGACCCCTCCGCTCCCGCGCGACGGGATGGTAGCGCGGGCGGGTCGCCGTCCGGGTCTCGCGAGGCCCCGTATCATCCGGCGATGACGACAACCGCTCCGCTGGCGATCCCGCCGCCCCTGCCGCTGACCGACCTGACCAGCTGCGGCGGGTGTGCCGCCAAGCTGGGCGCGGACCTCCTCGCGCAGGCGCTCGCCGGGCTCGGCGCCGAGACGGCGCCGGCCGAGCTCATCGCCGGACTCCACCCGCCCGACGATGCCGCCGCCTGGCTGGTGGCCCCCGACCTGGCGATCATCGGCACGCTCGACTTCTTCCCGCCGATCGTCGACGATCCGTTCACGTTCGGCGAGATCGCCGCGGCGAACGCCCTGTCGGACGTGTTCGCGATGGGCGGCCGGGTCCTGTTCGCGCTGTCGATCGCGGCGTTCCCGGAGGAGCTGCCGCCCGCGACGCTCGGTGCCGTCTTCGCAGGAGCGTCGGCGAAGGTCCGCGAGGCGGGCGGCGTCCTGGCCGGCGGCCACACGATCCGCGATCCGGAGCCGAAGTACGGGCTCGCGGTGACCGGTGCGGCCCATCCCGATCGCCTCTTGCGCAAGGGCGCGGCGCAGCCGGGCGACGTGCTCCTGTTCACGAAACGACTCGGCACCGGCCTGCTCGTCAGCGGGCGCCGCCAGGGCCGGACCGACGAGGCGGACTTCGAGGTGGCGATCGACCAGATGCGGACGCTCAACCGGCCGGCTGCCGAGGCTCTGGTCGCGACCGGGGTCCGGGCCGCCACCGACGTCACCGGTTTCGGCCTGCTCGGTCACGGGCTGGAGATGGCACGCGGATCCGGCACGCGGTTCGTCTTCGAGTCGGATGCGCTGCCGGTGCTCGCCGGGGCGCTCGAGCTCGCGCGGGCGGGCGTGGAGACGGGCGGCGCCGCCCACAATCGGCGGTTCGTCGCCTCGGCCCTGGAGGTCGGACCGGAGGTGACCCCGGAGCTCGTCACGCTCGCCCACGACCCGCAGACGAGCGGCGGCCTCCTGGCGGCCGTCTCGCCGGCGCTGCTCCCCGAGGTGGAGGCTGCGTTCGGTCGGGCGGGGGTCGCCTTCGCCCGGATCGGCCGGGTCGAGGCCGCACCGCTCCCGGTGTCGCCCTCGTCTGAGATCCGACGCTGCCGGTCTCCGCGCTACACTCGGCGGACCGCCCGGTCGGCGCAGCCGACCGTTCTCGGCGGAGCGAACCACGGAGGGCCGCACGCCCATGCCGATGAAGTACGTCCGGCTCACCCAGCCGCTCGTCCGGGAGGGCGGCCGCGGCGACGCGGGCTCGCTGCGGCCGGCGACCTGGGCCGAGGCGCTCGAGCGGACCGCCGCCGGGCCTCAGGGCCGCCGGCGACGAGCACGGGCCGACGACGTTCGGGGTGTTCAGCTGCTCGAAGGCCACGAACGAGGTGAACTTCGCCGCGCAGAAGTTCTCTCGAACGGTCCTCGGCAGCAACAACATCGACAGCTGCAACCGTACCTGACACGCTCCGAGCGTCGCCGGTCTGGCGACCGTCTTCGGTGCCGGGGGCGGCACAAGCTCATACCGTGAGATCGAGGAGACGGATCTCGTCCTCCTGTGGGGCAGCAACGCCCGCGAGACCCATCCGATCTTCTTCCACCACCTGCTGCGCGGGGTCAATGCCGGCGCCCGCCTGATCGCGGTCGACCCGCGCCGGACGAGCTCCGCCGAGTGGGCCGACCTGTGGCTCGGACTGGACGTCGGCAGCGACATCGCCCTGGCCAACGCGATGGCCCGCGAGATCATCGCCGCCGGGCTCCATCATCAGGCGTTCATCGAACGGGCGACCGACGGGTTCGAGGCGTACCGCGCCAAGGTCGAGTCGTACACCCTCGACTACGCGGAACGCGAGACGGGCATCCCGGCGGAGGCGATCCGGGAAGCCGCCCACGCCTTCGCGAAGGCCGACCGGGCGATGATCTGCTGGACCCTCGGGATCACCGAGCACCACAACGCGGTCGACAACGTCCTGGCGCTCATCAGCCTGGCCCTGCTGACCGGCCACGTCGGTCGCTACGGCAGCGGCCTCAACCCGCTCCGTGGCCAGAACAACGTCCAGGGCGGCGGCGACATGGGGGCCCTGCCGGACCGGCTGCCCGGCTTCCAGCACGTCGAGAACGACGCGCTGCGCGCCAGGTTCGACGCCGCCTGGGGCATCCCCGTCCCGCCCAGGCGCGGCTGGCACCTGTCCGGGATGTTCGACGCGATGGAGCGGGGCGACCTCCAGGCCCTCTACGTCATCGGCGAGAACCCGGTCCAGTCCGAGGCCGATCAGAAGCGCGCCAGGCACCTCCTGAGCACGCGCGACTTCATGGTCGTCCAGGACATCTTCCTGACCGCCACGGCCGAGCTGGCCGACGTCGTCCTGCCGGCGGCGGCGGCCTGGGCCGAGAGCGACGGCACCGTCACCAACTCGGAGCGCCGCGTCCAGCGGGTGCGCAAGGCGATCGACCCGCCCGGCGAGGCCCGCGACGACCTGGCGATCATCTTCGACCTGGCCCGGCAGATGGGCCACGACTGGGGCGCTCCGGACCCGGAGGCGGTCTGGAACGAGGTCCGCTCCCTGTCCCCCGTCCACGCCGGCATGAGCTACGCCCGGCTCGAGAGCGAGGGCGGGCTCCAGTGGCCGTGCTACGACGAGACGCATCCCGGCGAGCTGTTCCTCCACTCCCGGCTGTGGGAGGACCCCGTCCCGGGCAATCGCGTCCCGTTCGTGCCCGTCGACCACGACCCGCCCGTCGACCGCCTCGACGACGACTTCCCGATCCGGCTGACCACCGGCCGACGGCTCGACTCGTACAACACGGGCGTGCAGTCCGGCGGCTACACCTCGCCCGCTCCGCCGCGGCGAGTCGCTCGACATCTCGCCGGAGGACGCCGCGGACCACGGGCTGGCCGACGGCGACCGGGTCCGGGTCGTGTCGCGCCGCGGCCAGGTCGAGACGCCGATCCGGATCGATCCGTCGCTCCGCCCGGGCCTGACGTTCATGACGATGCACTTCCAGGACGAGGTCGCGGTCAACCTCCTGACGATCGATGCGACCGATCCGAAGTCCGGCACCGCCGAATTCAAGGCGACCGCGATCCGGATCGAGAAGCTGGATGCGCCGGTCCGGGCCTAGGCGCTGGGCGAGCCTCGCGCCGCGCCGCGTCCAGGGCGGCCGAGCGGTCGGTAGAGCCGGGTCAGCCGCGGCGGCCCGGCGTCAGTCGCCCGGTCCGTCGACCCCCGGCTCGACCAACCCCGATTCATAGGCGTAGATCACCGCCTCGACGCGGTCGCGCAGGCCGAGCTTGGCGAACAGGCTCGAGATGTGGGTCTTGACGGTCGCCTCGCCGATGACCAGGTCGGCGGCGATCTCGGCATTGGACCGGCCGCGGGCCACCAGCAGGAGGACCTCCCGCTCGCGGTCGGACAACCGGGCGAGGTCGCGGGCCGCCTCGCTCGGAGCGCGACGGTGGGCGAATGCGGCGATGACCCGGCCGGTGACCGCAGGAGCGAGGAGCGCCTCCCCCGCCGCCACCGTCCGGATGGCGGCCACCAGGTCGTCCGCCGGGGCGTTCTTGAGCAGGAAGCCCGACGCTCCCGCGCGGAGCGCCTCGAAGACGTATTCGTCCAGGTCGAACGTCGTCAGCATGATCACCCGCGGACCCGGATCCGCGGGACCGGCGGGGCCGCCGAGGATACGCCGGGTCGCCTCGAGCCCGTCGAGGACGGGCATCTGGACATCCATCAGGACGATGTCCGGGCGTCGCCAGCGCACCTCCTCGAGGGCGGCAGCCCCGTCGGACGCCTCGCCCACCACCTCGATGTCCGGCTCGGCCTCGAGGATCAGCCGGAGCCCCGAACGGACCATCGCCTGGTCGTCGGCGAGGACGACCCGGATCGGTCGGGCGGTGGTCGTCATCGTCGCCGGTCGAGCGGCAGGGTGGCCCGGACGGCGAAGCCGCCGACCGAGGTCGGCCCGGCGTCGAGCGCGCCGTCGAACAGCGCCACCCGCTCGCGCATCCCCGTCAGTCCGAGCCCGGCCTGGCCCGTTCGCGGCGCCCGACCGGCGGGCGCAGGCCCATTAACGATCGACAGATCGAGGACGCGATCCGGTCGGACCCGGACCTCGACCTCGACCGGGACGGCCCCGGCGTGACGGACCACGTTGGTCAGGGCCTCCTGCACGATCCGATAGGCGGCGTGGTCGAGGGCCGGGTCGCCGAGGGCGAGGGCGGCTCGATCGACCGTCAGCTGCACCTCCGGGCCGCTCGCCCGGGTCTCCTCCGCGAGCGCCTCGAGCCGATCGAGGCCGGCCTCGGGGGCGGTCGACATCGGACCTCCCTCGCGCAGCGCGTCGAGCATCCTGCGCAGGTCCGTGTTCGCCGCCCGGCTGGCCGACTCGATCCGTTCGAGGGCCGACGCGGCGTCATCCGGGCTCGTCCGCAGGACGCGCCGGGCCGCCGCGGCCTGGATCCCGATCGAGCTCACCGCACCCGCGACGGTGTCGTGCAGCTCGCGCGCGATCCGCAGCCGCTGGTCGACCGCCGCGCGGGCCTGCCGTTCCTCGGCGACGCGGCGGCGTCGGACGACGAGGTAGGCCGCCAGCCCGACCCACCCGCCGAGCGTGAGGCCGCGGACCAGGCCGTCGACCGTCAGGTCCCATTGGAAGAACGTGACGCCGAGGACGGCGGCGAAGGCGAGCAGACCGGCCCCGATCTCGACCGCCGTGCGGTGCCGTCCGACCCACGACCCGGTCGATGCGTCGTTTCGCATCGTCGCAGCCTACGCCCGGACCGCGGCGCCGGGCACGCTCGCCGGGACGTCGGCCCCGTGGCGCCGCCGCCGGGCGAGGGTGAAGCGCGACGCCCGGATCGTGCCGTCGGCCAGCCTGGCCACGATCAGGCCGAGGGCCACGGCACCCAGGTCGACCCGAACGAGGACCGGCCACGACGCACCGAGGACGTCGGGCACCTTCAGCAGCAGGACGACCGGGACGACCACATCGAGGTAACCGAGGAGGATCCGCGACCCGATCAGGCTGGCACGGCCGGCCCGCGACCGGCCCGCCCAGTCGAGGCGTCCGTCCATCGGCCGGCGGACCAGCTTGACGAGGCCGACGACGAACAGCACGAACAGCGCCAGGACGAGCAGGTCGAACGCCGGGTAGAACGCCTGGAGCGTGCCCATCGGCTCACGCCCGATGAGCATGGCCGCCGCCCCGAGTCCGATCGCGTCGGGCTTGTGGAGCAGCTCGTAGAGCGTGCTCTGGGCGTTGAACAAGATGGCGACGCCGAGGTTCCGCCCGGGGACGAGGACCTGGATGGCGGCCATGTCGGTCGTGCTGCCCGCGTGCGCCAGGATCGGCTCGCCGTCGAGCGTCGACGCGACCCAGCCCATCGCGGATCGCTCATCGGCCAGTCCCGTCGGCAGGGTGCCCGTATGCATCGCCTCGACGGCGGTCGTGGACACGACCGCCCGCCCGGCATACCGACCGCCGTCGAGCTGGGCGATGAGGAACCGCCCGAGGTCGTCGGCGCTCGCCGCGATGAACCCGGCCGGGACGAGGTCCGGTCGATCGACCGGGGCCCGGCCGGCCGCCAGGCCGAACCACAGCCGGTGGGCCTCGGTCAGGCCGTTCGCGTCGGCCGTCGCCCGATCGGTCGAAGCGTGGGTCATCTCGAGCGGGCCGAAGATGTGCGCTTGGACGTAGTTCCCGTACGACTGCCCGGAGACCACCTCGATCAGCCGCCCCAGGACCAGGTAGTTCGCGTTCGAGTAGACGTAGCGCGAACCGGGTTCGCTCACCGGGGCGACCGCCGCGAGATCGCGGACGCGGTCTTCGAGCGTCGTCACCGGCTGGGACAGCGGAGCGACGCCAGCAGAGGTGGGCAGACCGCTGGTGTGGTCGAGCAGCTCGCGCACGGTGATCCGCCCTGAGGCCGCCTCGTCCGCCACGGCGAAGTCCGGGAGGTACCGACGGACCGGCGTGTCGAGCGCGACCCGGTCGGCGTCGACCAGCTGCATCACCGCCATCGCGGTGATCGACTTCGACAGGGAGCCGATCATGAACGGGGTGGCCGCCGCGACCGGCCGACCCGAATCGTCGGCGGTCCCGAAGCCGCGTTCGTCGACGATCCGGCCGTCCCGCACGATGACCATCGCCGCGCCGGGGATGCCGGCGTCGCGGATCTGGCCCTCGAGCCAGGCATCGACCGCGGCTGGGTCGGCCGGGTGGCCGGCGATCGCCGGCGTGGCGCCGGGGACGACCAGGTTGGCGACGATCAACGGCAGGCCGACGACCGCCGCGAGGAGTCGCGGATGGGCGCGGACGAAGGAGCGCATCGGACTGGATCTCCGTGAGCGGACCGGTCGCCCGGCGGATACCGGGCGTCGAGTCCGCCCCAAGACTCCGGTCGCCGCCATCGGTCGCCATCCCCCTGCGGGCTGATTCCGCCGTCCGCCGCGAGGGGGACCCGGTCGTTCCTCGGTCGCGACACCCTCGCTACACTGCGTGGGCATGGATCTCCACGTGGTCGCCCCGCTCGCGTCCCCGGCTGAACGGGATGCGGTCGATGCGGTGCTGTCACCGCTGATCGGGCCCCCGGCCAGCGGCTGGCACGGCGGCGTGCGCGACTCGAAGGCAGACGGCCACATCGCCCGGGGCGGACACGAAGCGCGATCGCATCGCGACCTCCTCATCCCGGCGCTCCACGGGATCCAGGCCCGGATCGGCTTCATCAGCCAGCCCGCCCTCGCCTATGTCTGCCGCCGGTTGTCCGTGCCCCCGGCCGACGCGTACGGCGTGGCCACCTTCTACGCCCTGTTCGCGACCACGCCGCGGCCTCCGCTGGTCGCCCACGTCTGCGACGACATCGCCTGCCGACTGGCCGGGGCGGAGGACGTGTGCTCGGACCTGGAGCGAGGCCTCGGGCCGGCCGGGCGGCCCACCCGCGACGGCCGGGCGACGTGGCTGCGGAGCCCATGCCTGGGCCAGTGCGAGCGCGCGCCGGCCGCCCTGTTCACCTCCGCCGGCGAGCGTCCGACGTCGTTCGCGGTCGCCCCCGTCGATGCAGCGGGCATCGTCGCGCGGTTCGACGCCCCAGGGATCGAGCCCCCTGCACCCGCCGCAGCACCGACCCGGGATGGTCGCCTGGCACTGGCTCGCCGATCCGTCCCGCAGGCGGGCGATGCGGGCCTGCGGATCCTCGCCCGGATCGGCCGGGTCGACCCGCTCAGCCTCGACGACTACCGGCGGCACGGCGGCTACGAGGCCCTCGCGCGCGCCCTCACGCTCGGGCCGGAGCGGGTGATCGCGGAGGTCACCGAGGCGAAGCTCGTCGGCCGCGGCGGGGCCGCCTTCCCGACGGGCCGGAAGTGGGCCGCGGTCGCCGCTCAGGCCACGCGGCCGCACTATCTCGTGTGCAACGCCGACGAGTCCGAGCCGGGGACCTTCAAGGACCGGGCGCTGCTCGAGGACGACCCGTTCGCGATCGTCGAGGCGATGACGATCGCCGGGTTCGCGACCGGGGCGGAGCGCGGCTACCTCTACATCCGCGGCGAGTACCCGCTCGCCGAGGCGCGCCTGACCGCCGCGATCGGGGCGGCCCGGGCGGCCGGGCTGCTCGGTCCGGACGTGCTCGGCTCGGGCGTGGCGTTCGAGATCGAGATCCGACGGGGTGCGGGTGCGTACATCTGCGGTGAGGAGACGGCGCTGTTCGAATCGATCGAGGGGAAGCGCGGCGAGCCCCGCAACAAGCCCCCGTTCCCGGTCGAGGTCGGCCTGTTCGGCAAGCCGACGACGGTCAACAACGTCGAGACCCTGGCCAACATCCCGGCCATCGTCCTCGAGGGCGGCGCGGCCTTCGCGGCGATCGGCACCGACGGTTCGACCGGTCCGAAGCTGTTCTGCCTGTCCGGGAACGTCGAGCGACCCGGGATCTACGAGGTCCCGTTCGGTGCCACCCTGCGCGAGCTGCTCGAGCTCGGCGGCGGCGTCGCGCGACGGGCGATCGATCCAGGCGATCCTCCTCGGCGGTGCCGCCGGGGTGTTCGTCGGCCCGGATGCGCTCGACACGCCGCTCACGTTCGAGGGCACGCGGGCGATCGGGGCCACCCTCGGCTCTGGCGTGGTGATGGTCTTCGACGACACGGCCGACCTGGTCGGGACGCTCCGCCGCATCGCCGCCTTCTTCCGCGACGAGTCGTGCGGTCAGTGCGTCCCGTGTCGGGTCGGGTCCGTCCGCCAGGAGGAGATCCTGGCGCGCCTCGCGGCTGGCCGACCGCGCGGGTCCGCGGCCGACGAGCTGGCGCTCCTCCGGGACGTCGGCCAGGCGATGCGCGACGCGTCGATCTGCGGCCTCGGCCAGACGGCCAGCAGCGCGATCGAGAGCGCCTTCCGGCAGCCGGGGTTGATCGGCCTGTGAGCGTCGACCCGATCCTGTTCGAGCCCCCGGCACGGCCGAGCCATCCGCCCGAGGCACCGCCCGCCGCCGAGGTCGCCGCGGTCGAGCTGACGATCGACGGCCGGGCCGTGTCCGTCCCCGCCGGCTCGACCATCCTGGAGGCGTGCCGCGCCGAGGGGATCGACACGCCGACCTTGTGCTACCTCGAGAGCCTGACCCCCGTCAACGTCTGCCGGGTCTGCGTGGTCGAGGTCGCCGGCGCCCGCGTCCTGGCGCCCGCCTGCTCGCGCCGGGTCGAGCCCGGGATGGAGGTCAAGACCGACTCGGAGCGGGTCCGGCATTCCCGCCGGATGGTCCTCGAATTCCTCGGGTCGTCGGTCGACGTCGATCTCGCCGGTCCCCAGGTCCCGGACGGGTCCATCGCCGCGTACGCCGAGCGATACGGCGCCGATCCGACGCGGTTCGGACCCCAGGCGACCCCGGCCGCGGCCGGAGAGCGGGACGCCCGCGAGGCCGGTCACCATCACGCCGCCGCGGGCGAGCCGACGGCCGCCACCGTCGGCCAGCCGGTCAAGATCGACAACGAGCTGTACGTCCGCGACTACTCGAGATGCATCCTCTGCTACAAGTGCGTCGAGGCCTGCGGCGTGGACGCCCAGAACACGTTCGCGATCGCCGTCGCCGGTCGCGGGTTCGACGCCAGGATCTCGACCGAGTGGAACGTCGGACTCCCCGACTCCGCCTGCGTCTACTGCGGCAACTGCATCGGCGTCTGCCCGACGGGCGCGCTGATGTTCCGGTCCGAGCACGAGATGCGTGAGGCCGGGACGTGGGACGAGTCCGCCCAGACGGTGACCGACACGATCTGCCCGTACTGCGGCGTCGGCTGCACGCTGTCGCTCCACGTCCAGGACAACGACATCGTCAAGGTCACCTCGCCGATGGACTCGTCGGTGACCGACGGACACCTCTGCGTCAAGGGTCGGTTCGGCTTCCAGTTCGTCCAGAACCGCGGGCCCGGCTGACGATGTCCGGCCCGCTGCCGACCCACTTCCGCTGGCTGTGGTACCTCGTCGGCCTGGCCGGGATGGTCCTGTCGGTCATCGGGATCCTGGCCATCCTCGGCTCGGCGGCCGATCTCGGGATCCTCGTGCCGCTCGTGGTCGTCGGGGCCATCGTCATCGGCTACCTCGTCGTTCGGTTCAAGCGCTCCATCGACGCCGCCGTCGCCGCCGCCCCGAGCCGTCAGACCACGACCGCGGCGACGACAGCGGATCCGACGGCGCGACCGACCGTCGATGGTGGGACCGTGGGTCCCGCGGCACCACCGAGCGGTGGGGTCGCGCCACAGACCGGCACATCGACGCCCCCGGCGGCGCCACCGACGCCGGAACCCGCGCCGAAACGGGCTGACAGCGGGCAGGCTCGAACGAGCCGCCGCTGATCAGTGGCGCCCGTGCCGCCTGGCCGTCGTGACGGAGCCGCGCTGCCGATGCGCCGAGTCGCATCAGGGACGGACCCTTCGGCCCGCCGGGCCGCGATCTACAGCACGAGCCGCTCCTGGCCGGTGTACACGTTGAAGCCGTCGCCGCGGAGGAAGCCGATCAGCGTCTGCCCGAAGCGTCCGGCGGCCTCCACCGCGAGATCGGACGGCGCGGACACGGCGCACAGGATCGGGATGCCGGCGACCGCCGCCTTCTGCACGATCTCGAGGCTGACCCGGCCACTCACCAGCAGGACGTACCCGTTGAGCGGCATCCGACCGCCGAGCACCGCCCAGCCCACGAGCTTGTCGAGCGCGTTGTGCCGCCCCACGTCCTCGCGGACCGCGACCAGCGTCCCGTCGGGCTCGAACAGCCCCGACGGCGTGGAGCCCGCCGGTCGTCTCGAAGACGCGCTGGGCCGCTCGAAGCGCGTCGGGCAGCGTCAGGACGACCGTCGCGGCGTGACGATCGGTCCGGCCGGGATCGGGTCGCAGCGGACGGCGATCTCGTCGAGCGAGGCCTTGCCGCAGATCCCGCAGCTCGCGGTCGCGACGAAGTGACGCTCGGCGATCGAGGGACGGATCGAACGGCCGGCGTAGCCGGACGATCGACCGTGTCGTCCGGACGCGACAGGCCCGGCCGAGTCCCCGAACTCGACGGCCGTCACGTCGTCGTCGTCGATCAGCCCTTCGGTCCGCAGGAACCCGACGGCCAGCTCGTCCTCGGAACCCGGGGTCCGCATCGTGACCGCGACGGCGACCGTCGGCTGGCCGGGTCCGGCCGCCCGGATCTCGAGCGGTTCCTCGCCGACGAGCGTGTCCTGGCGAGTCTCCGTCGACGACCCCCGGACCGCGACGATCGGGACCGACGTCGCATGTCGGACGGGCAGGTCGGGCTCGAACGCGTCGTCGCTCACGCGGCGAGTGTAGTCGCGGGCCGCACGGATCGCACCGACCTACGGCTGGGGCGTACCCAGCGTCTGGCCGCCGTCCACCACCAGCACGTGACCGGTGATCCAGGCCGCGTCCGCTGACACGAGGAAGGCGACGGCGCCGGCCACGTCGGCCGGAGTCCCGAACCGTCCGGCGGGGATCTGCCGGAGATAGGTCGGGGCCCGCTCGGGATCCTCGACCGTGTCGCGGGTCAGGTCCGTCGCGATCATCCCCGGACCGACCGCGTTGACCGTGATGCCGTGCGGCGCGAGCTCCATCGCTGCCGTCCGGACCAGTCCGACGACCCCAGCCTTGGAGGCGTCGTAGGCAGTCAGCTCCGTCTCCATCCAGAATGCGTTCGTGGACGCCGTGGCGACGATCCGGCCGCCACCCCGCTCGCGCATCGTCCTCCCGGCCGCCTGGATCCCGAGGAAGACGCCTCGCAGGTTGATCGCCATCGTCCGATCCCACAGCTCGTCGCTCGTGTCCAGGAACGGCACCGTCTCCCCGATCCCGGCGTTGGCCACGAAGACATCGAGCCGCCCGAACCGCTCGAGGCAGGCCTCGATCGATCGCTCCACGTCGGCCCGGATCGAACAGTCGGCCGCGACCGGGAGCACCGAGCCGCTCCGACCGGCGCCGGCCTCGAGGCGGTCGGCTGCCGCCCGGATCCGCTCCGCCGCGATATCCACGACGACGACGTTCGCCCCGTCGACGACGAGCCGTTCGGCGATCGCGTAGCCGATGCCCCGCCCGGCCCCGGTCACGACCGCGGCCTGACCGGCCAACGGTCGCGTCACGCCGTCACTCGGGAGCTCGCTCACCGCGATCGCCCACGAGCGTCGACGGCCCAGACGTCGACGACGCGGCCGGCGCGCACCACGACGGTCTCCGCGTAGTGGTCGACGACCGGGCAGACGTGGTTCGGGGCGAGCGGGAGCACCTCACCGAGGCGGCCGCGGGCCGGACCTCTCGGTTCGACGTAGCCGTGGTAGTCGTTGACCTCCCGGAGCACCCCCGGCAGCGTCGGCAGCAGCCCGAGCCCGAGCCCGGCCGCCGCTCGGAGCGCGTCCCGGGCGAACGCCTTGGCGCCGGCGTCGACGATCGCCTGGCCCGGGACCGCCAGGCTCGTGACGGTCGTGGCGACCCAGAACGCGATGTCGTCGGGCCCGCACGACCCGAGCCACACCTGGCCGCGGTCGTGGTAGACGTAGGTCCCGGGCCGGACCTCGGTCACCGGAGCCGGGACCGGGAGCAGGGCCGTCGGCGTCGACCCCACGCTCAGCACCGCGATCTCGAAGCCGGCGGCGCGAAGGAGGTCGGCCGCCCGACCGACGATCTGCACCTCGTCGGCCGCTGCCGGGGCGATGGCCTGGCGTCCGGCGTACGCGTGCCCTCCATAGGTCATCACGCCGATCGTGCGGAGACCGGCTCGATCGGCCGCCCTCGCGACGGCGACCACGTCGTCCAGCGTCGTGCCCGTCCGGTGGCCACCGCAGTCCAGCTCGACCAGGACGTCGAGCGGCCGGGTCGACCCGGCCGCCGCTCGTCCGAGCGCCTCGGCGCCCTCGACGGAATCGACCGCGACCCGCAGCGCGACCCGCTCGTGCAGCTCGCGGATCCGGCGCGCCTTGGCCTCGGAGGCCCACATCGGGGTAGGCGAGGAACAGGTCGGTCACGCCCGCGTCGGCGAAGACCTCGGCCTCGCCGAGGGTCCCGACGGTCAGGCCGCGAGCGCCGGCCGCGAGCTGGAGCTCGGCGACCCTGACGCTCTTATGGGTCTTCGCGTGCGGCCGGAGCGCGACGCCGGAACGGTCGGCCGACGCCTGCATCCGGGCGATGTTCCGCTCGAGCCGGTCGAGGTCGATGACGGCGCATGGCGTGTCGAGGCCGTCGGGCAGCGCCGGTGCCGTGATGGTGGCATCGGGCGCCGGGAGGGGACCGGCGGCCACGGCCGTCATGGGCGACGCTCCAGGAACAGCGCCTCGGCCATCGGCCGGAGGCAATGCGTCGAGCTCATCGACTGCTTGTACCCACCGGCGTTGAGCAGGGCCACCATGTCGCCCTCGTCGACCTCGGGGAACGGGTAGTCCTCGGCGAAGATGTCGCCCGCCTCGTTGATGTGGCCGGCGACGGTGACCAGCTGGGTCCGCTCGGCTTCGGCGTCCCGGCACAGGACGACCTCCTGCGCGTAGCGGTAGACGAAGTACGAACAGTCGACGTTCCAGCCCAGGTCGAGGCCGACGAAGCGCGTCCCGCGTCGATCCTCGATGGTGACGATCTCGCCGAGCAGGATCGCCGCGTCCTTGACGAGGTAGTCCCCCGGCTCGACCCCGACCGCGACGCCGCGCGGCCCGAGATGCCTGGCCAGCACCGCAGCGTAGGCGTCGAGGTCGACCGGTCGCTCGTCCTGGCGGGCCGGCGCTCCGAGCCCGCCGCCGACGTTGACCTCGTCGATCGGGGAGCCGAGCTCGACCAGCCGGTCGACCATCCGACCTGCTGCGCTGAGCGCGGCTTCGAACGCCGGGAGCCCGTCCGCCAGCCAGCCCGAGCCGGCGTGGAAGTGGACCCGGTCGACCGTCAGGTCGTGGCGCCGGGCAGCCTCGACCGCATCGTCGAGTCGATCGGCGTAGATCCCGAACTTCGTCGGACGGGACCCGCTGTAGGCCAGACCCTCGTGATAGCCGGCTCCGGCGCCGGGGTTCACCCGGAGCCCGATCCGCAGCCCGGGCGCGCGACGCCCGACCCGCTCGACCTGGCTGATCGCATCGAGGTTGAGATGGACGCCCGCCGTGAGCAGGATGTCGAGGTCGCGGTCGGACAGGTTGGTCGCGGTGAAGCTGATCTCCTCCGGGGCCCAACCGCTGGCGAGCGCGAGCTGGACCTCGCCCGGCGAGCAGGCGTCGACCCCGACGGCCGACGCCGTCCCCGAAGCGCCGAGCCCGCGGACGACCGCCAGCACCTCGGGCTGGTGGTTCGCCTTGAGCGCGAACCGGACGCGATGGTGGAGGCCGGCTCGACCGAGCGCGGCGACGACCCGCCGGGCGTTCTCGGCGACCCGCTCGAGGTCGTAGACGAACAGCGGCGTGCCGTGCTCACGGGCGAGCCGCTCGGCGTCCTGGCCCGCGATCGACAGGCGACCGTCGCGAACGTCGAGGCCCGGCCGCTCCCACCACGTCGGCGGGAGTCGGGTCGGCCCGGTCGGCGCCTCGGCCGCCGTCATCGCGCGACGGCGAGCGTGTCGAGCAGCCGACGCGATGCCTCGGCCACCTCGCCGACCGCGAGGTCGAAGGCCTCCCGGTTCCGCTGGGACGGGACCCGATAGCCGCTCACCTTCCGAACGAACTGGAGGGCTGCGGCAGCGACCTCCTCGTCCGTCGCCGGCTCGTCCGCCCGACGCAGCGTCTTGATGCTTCTGCACATGAGGGAAATGTACCGCCTGGCCCGAGGGTCGTGTCCGAGGTCGCTATCCTCCGTCGCATGTCTGACGTCGACGCCTCGTTCCTGATCGAACGGCTGGGTCTGATCCCGCACCCCGAAGGCGGCCACTACGTCGAGACGTGGCGCGACGTCCCCGCCGACGGCGGCCGGGGCGCGGGCAGTGCCATCCTCTTCCTCCTCGGCGCCGACGAGGTCTCGGCCTGGCATCGGGTCGACGCGACGGAGGTCTGGCATCACTACGCCGGAGCGCCGCTCGAGCTGTCGATCGCGACCGAGCCGGGTGACCTGGCCCGGCACCGCCTCGGCGACGCGATCGAGGACGGCGAGCGACCGCAGGTGACGGTACCCGCCCGTGCCTGGCAGTCGGCTCGCAGCCTCGGTCGCTGGACGCTGGTGGGCTGCACGGTCGCCCCGGCGTTCTCGTTCGACGGGTTCGAGCTGGCGCCGGACGGTTGGGAGCCACGGAGCGCGTGACCGTCGCCGCCGGACCGGCCGTCGAGACCCGACTCCCACGACCGGATCGCTACGAGCTGGTCCGGACGCTGTCGCCCCTGCGTCACGGCCACGGTGACCCGACCATCCGGCTCGCGATCGGTCGCGCGGTCCGGGCGAGCAGGACGCCAGACGGTCCGGCGACGGTCGAGATCGTCGACACGGGCACGGAGCTGATCTTCCGAGCCTGGGGGCTGGGGGCCGCGTGGGCGACCTCGCGAGCCGCCGATCTGCTGGGACTCAGCGACGATCCGACGGCGCTCGATCGACTGCGACCGCCCGACCGACTCGTGGTGGAGCTCGCTCGCCGGTTCGCGGGCGTCCGCCTGCCGCGGACCGAGGCGGTCGTCGAGGCGCTCGTCCCGGCGATCCTCGAGCAGAAGATCACCGGCGACGAGGCCCGGCGGGTCTACCGCGCCCTCATCCGCACGTACGGCGAGGCGGCACCCGGTCCGTTCGGGCTCCGGCTGCAGCCGACGCCCGCCCGCTTGGCGGAGCTGCCCTATCACGCGTACCACCCGCTCGGGCTCGAGCGTCGACGAGCCGAGACGCTCAAGCGGGTGGGCGGGCTGGCCGACCGGCTCGAGGAGACCGCGACGCTCACGCTGCCCGAGGCCCATCGTCGCCTCGGGTCGGTCATGGGCGTCGGTCCGTGGACCGTCGGGGAGGTCGCCCGCGTGGCGCTCAGGGATCCCGACGCCGTCAGCGTCGGCGACTACCACCTCCCGAACATGGTCGCCTTCGCGCTGGCGGGCGAGCCGCGCGGCGACGATGCCCGGATGCTGGAGCTGCTCGAGCCCTATCGCGGGCAGCGCGGGCGCGTCGTCCGGCTGATCGAGGCCGGCGGGATCGAGCGGCCGCGACGCGGGCCGCGGATGCCCTCACGCTCGATCGCGGGCCTCTAGGGGGACGCCGACCCTCAGGGATGGACCTCCTCGACCGTCGACGGGATCGTCTCGAGCCGAAGCGACACCGCCCGCCCGAGCGCCGCATCGAGCGCTGCCGCGAGCGAGGTGACCGGCGGCTCGACTCCCGGTCCGGTGACCGTCACGTCCACGTTGTCGCCATCGACCAGGACGAGGCGGACGCGATACCCGGATGTCGAGGCCCAGTCGTCGGCGACGGTCGTGGCCCGAACCTCATCCTGCGCCGAGGCGTTGATCCGGACGCCGGTCGCGGCGAGCGGGACCGTCACGGCGACGATCGCAAGACCGATGGCGACGAACGCGTTGCGCCGGGCGTGACCGTGGAGATCCTCCGTCCGGGCAGCGCTCAGGCCGAGGAGCACGAGCAGACCGCCGCCGGCCAGCAGGATCGCGAGCGTGTTCGCGGCGAAGAGGAGGAACGCTCCGGAGGCGTCGGCCGTCTGGCCGTGGGCCAGAGACAGGCCGACGACGCAGAGCGGAGGCACCAGCGAGATCGCGATCGCCACGCCTGGCAACGAGTCCGAGACGTCCTTCCGACTCATGCAGAACGCCCCTGCGGCGCCGGAGGCAAGGGCCGCCACGAGGTCGATGACCCGCGGAGACGTCCGCCCGAGGATCTGGGTATTGGTCTCGAAGGACAGGAAGCCCGGGTAGATCCGACCCATCGCCCAGCTCAGGGCGATCACCGCCACGACCCCGACGCCGACCAGCAGGAGCGAGCGCGACGCTCGGGCGACCTGGCCCGTGACCAGCGCGGCTGCCACGGCCATGATCGGGGTCATCAACGGGGCGACGATCATCGCCCCGATGACGGTCGCGGTCGAGTCGCCGATGACACCCGCCGTGGCGATGATCGTGGACAGGAAGAGCAGCATCGCGAACTGCTCGAGGTACGGCCGACGACGCTCCCCCTCGAAGAACAGCTTGCCTTCGAACCACGGGACGATGTCCGGGGTGAACCGGTTCGCCCGGACGAGTCCGGTCAATGCGCTCATGTCCAGCCTGCCCTCCGACCCACGACGTAGCCGATCGGCAGCGTAGCGCCGTGCGATCGTCCGCGGTCGGGTCGTGCGGCGACGGCGGACGTCGGGCGGCGGCGGACGTCAGGCGCCGGCGGCGGTCGTCAGCCGGCTCCGACCGGTCCACCCGAGGAACCGGGTCGGAGCGATCCTGATGGCCTGCGAGTACGTGGCCGCGAACTCGTGGAGGTCGAGGGCGAGCCCGTGGAGCTGCTCGGCGTACTTGGTCGCGATGCCCGCCGGGATGATCGCCGCGGTCGGCGCCTCGAGGAGCTCGGCCTCGCCTTCGACGAGCTGGACGTCGAAGTCGTCCTCCGGATCGCCCGCGGCGAGCATCACGGATGCGTTCGACCTGAGGTTGCGGACCTTGCGCGCCCCCGGCTTGCTGAACACGAGGAACGAGTCGCCGTCCCACCAGAACCAGGTCGGCACCAGGTGCGGATGGCCGTCGGGATCGGTCGTGCCGAGCCACACGATCCGCTCCGCCCGGAGCCGGGCCTGGATCGTGTCATCGAGCGGTCGTGCGGCCGGGTAGTGTCGAGCCATGGCTCGAGTCTCGGCGAACGGGCCTCTCGGGCCCTACCCGCGGATGTCGGGCGGATGGACGATGAACGCTGACGGCGGCGTTGACATTCGTCCCGGCCGCCCGCCGGTCAGATGCGGGCCGTGTCGACCAGCTGGAGTGGCGGGGGCCCGGGCGGATCCGCGTCCGCGTCGCGCATCCAGCTCGCCAGCTCGCGGTTGATGATCAGGGTCGGAGCGTCTCGGACCTCGAGCATGCCCCCGATGAGGTAGGCGATCGTGGCGTCCGTCAGCGGGACCATCACGTCGCGGTCGTTGATCGATCGCAGCGCCTCGGCTCCGGGCGGAGCGTGGAGGCGACCGAGGACGGTATACGGTCCGAGCTGGGCCTGGAGCCGGTGGAGCTCGGTCGCCGCCCGGAGTCGGCGCGAGCCGCGAGGAGGCCCGGCCTTGACGGCGCACAGGTCGGCGCGGCCGATCGTGAAGGTCGGGGCCGTGACCTGGCGTCCGTCCAGCAATCCTTCGAGCAGGACCTCGACGAGATGGATCGTCGGCTCGGCGTTGAGCTGGTCGGTCAGGCGTGCGGCTCGGAGGTCGAGCCGCCCTGTGATCAGGCAATCTCCGGCGTAGCCGGTGAAGTCGACGAGCATCGGTTCCCTCGGCGGTCGGATGACACGGCCATCGTCCTCGGCGGCCCCCGCGACCGGGTACGCCCCGAAGGTCGGGGGAGCAACGCCCGTTGGTCCGCGCGGATGGCCGGGGTCCGGGGCGGACGGGTAGGGTGGAGTGCGTCCGGCCGTTGACAGCTGTCGAACTTGGCGCCCTGTGGACCGGTCGTTCCGTCGCGCGACCCGTGACCTAAGATGCGCGGAT
This sequence comes from uncultured Chloroflexia bacterium, assembly GCA_963781845.1. GTDB lineage: Bacteria > Chloroflexota > Limnocylindria > Limnocylindrales > CSP1-4 > Chersky-267. Next base: position 538,172 of record CAWAHN010000017.1, read on the forward strand.
GGACGCGACCCAACCGATCCCGGACCTCGGCGGACAGGATCCGCTGGCGCCGGACTGGCTCCGCTGGATCGCCGCGGTCGGCTGGCGGGTCCTTGTCACGCTCGCGCTTGCCGGGTTCCTGATCGCGTTCGCGGTCATCCTGTCCACCACCACCGTGTCGGTGATCGTGTCGATCCTGGTCGCCGCCGCGTTCTCGCCGTACGTCCAGAGCATGCGCGCGCGCGGTTGGTCGCGCTCCAAGGCGGCCGGGGTCGGGACGCTCGGTGCGGTCGGGGTCATCCTCGGGGCGATCGTCCTGATCGCCATCGCCATCGTCCCCTATGTCTCGCAGGTCCTCCAGGCGGTCCAGGCGGCGATCACCGCCCTCCAGACGGCGCTCACCCAGTCCGCGCTCCCGCCCGAGATCGCGGCGGTCATCGGCACGATCGAGAATGGGCTGGAGACCTGGCTGTCGGCCGAGGTCTCATCGATCACCGGCGCCGCGGCGACGCTTGGGACGATCGGCGTCCTGTCGCTGTTCACATTGTTCTTCCTGCTCCAGGACGGCGACAAGGCGTGGGCGTGGATCCTCCGCCCGGCCGACGAGTGGCGACGAGCCACCCTGTCGACGGCCGGCCAGGACACCCTCCTGCAGGTCGGCGGGTTCCTTCGCGGCTCCGCGGTCATCGCCGCCGTCGACGCGCTCACCGACTTCGTCTTCCTGACGCTCCTCGGCGTCCCGCTGGCGGGCCCGCTGGCCGTCCTCGTCCTGTTCGCCGGGTTCATCCCGTACGTCGGCAGCTTCCTGGCCATCCTCGTCCTCGTCCTCCTCACCTGGGCGAGCGGCGGGTGGCTGACGGTCGCCATCCTGTTCGGGCTGATCGCGGTGACCAACATCCTCAAGCGGCGCTACCTGGGGCCGCTCGTCTACGGTAAGACGGTCAACCTCCACCCGGCGGTCATCCTGATCGCCCTTCCGGCAGGCTTCGCCCTGGGCGGGCTCGTCGGCCTGTTCCTGGCCGTCCCGGTGGCGGCATTCCTGCCCGCCATCTGGGAAGCGGCGGCATCCGTCCTCAACGAGGGACCCGACCGGGCGAGCGCGATCGTGCCCGGCGGACCCGCGGTCCCCGGCTGGCTCGACCGGCTCGGCCAGTGGAGCTGGCGGCTGCTGATCGCCTTCGCCATGGGCTGGCTGGTGATCGAGGCCGCGGCCAACGTCCCGCTCGTCGTCGGACCCGTCACCGTGGCGATCATCCTCGCGGCGACCCTTCTGCCCGGCCGTCAACATCCTGCATGCGGCGTGGCTGGCCGCGCGGTCGGGCGTCGATCGTCGTGGCCGTCACCGCCTGGGCGGTCGTGGTCGTCGTGACGGTCATGTCCCTGATCGTCCTCGTGAAGCAGGGCGGCGAGATCGTCTCGACGAGCACCAAGGGTTCATCGGCGATCTGCCGGCGTCGATTGGCCCAGCGCGATCGCGTCGGGGGTGGGCGAGGGCTTCCTCAGCACGCTCCAGAGCAGTCATTACCGGGCTCGTCGGGCTGTTCGTCGGGCTGGTCCTGTCGGCGGTCCTGTCGTTCTTCGCCCTCCGCGACGGATCGCGCGGCTGGGCCGCCATCACCCGCGGACTGTCGCGGCTGGCGCCACGAGATCGTCGACGACGCCGGCGAGCGGGCGGTCGGGATCCTCGGCGGCTACATGATCAGCACAGGCGTCCTGTCGCTGTTCGGCGCCCTGACCCAGTTCCTGATCATGGTCGTGCTGGGACTGCCGTTGGCGGCGCCGCTGGCGATCCTGTCGTTCTTCCTCGGCTTCATCCCGTACATCGGGAGCGCGCTGGCCACGATCGTCGCGTTCCTGATCGCGGTCGCGGTCGGCACGACCGAGGACATCGTGATCATGGGGATCTGGACGGTGGTCTTCAACATCCTCCAGGGGAGCCTCATCGCACCGCTGGTCTACGGCAAGGCGGTCAGCCTCCACCCGGCGATCGTGCTGCTGGCCATCCCGGCCGGCGGGCAGCTCGCCGGGATCGTCGGGATGTTCCTGGCCGTGCCGTTCCTCGGCGTCTTGTCCGCCACCTGGCGGAGCGTCCTCGAGGTCATGGGCGACCGACCTCCCGAGCCGACGACCCTGGCCGATGCCGCGACGACCGACCCACCGGCACCAGAGCCGCATCCACCGGACACCGACATCGAGCCGGCGCCACCGAGGCCTGATGTCCGCGCCAGGTCGCGCCCGCGTCTACCGCGGGTCGCGCCCGGCCTCGCTAGCGCCCGGTCCGGTCGTCCATGCCCCACGGAGACCCGTACGCGGTCAGCAGATCGAGGAACGGGACGGCGTCGAACGCCTCCGGACCGAGGACGCCGGTTCCCGACCAGGTCCCGGTGGCCAGCAGCTCGAGCGCCGACGACCGGGTTGATCGCCGTCTGCCAGACGACGGCCTGCGACCCGTACTCGCGCATCGTCCACTCGTTGTCGACGACGTGGTACAGGTAGACCTGGCGGGGCGCCCCGTCCTTGCCCGTCCCGGTCACCCACAGACCGGCGCAGGTCTTGCCGGTCATCCGGTCGCCGAGCGTGGCCGGGTCCGGCAGGCAGGCGGCGACCACGTCCCGCGGCGAGACCTCGACCCCACCCACCCGGACCTTGGCCGTCCGGTCGAGGCCGACCTGGTGGAGGACCTTGAGGACGTTGATGAATTCGTCGCCGAGGCCGTACTTGAAGGTCGCCCGCCGGGCCTTGACCCAGCGCGGCATGAGCAGGACCTCCTCGTGCTCGACGTTGACGCACTCGACCGGGCCGATGCCCTCGGGGAAGTCGAACACCTCCGGCTCGCTGAACGGCGCGGTCGTGAACCAGCCCCGGTCCTCCTCCCAGATGACCGGCGGGTTGAGGCACTCCTCGATCGTCGTCCAGATGCTGAACGACGGGGCGAAGTCGTAGCCGGCCACCAGCAGGTTCGCGCCGTCGCGCACGCCGAGCTCGTCGATCTCGCTGAACAGGTGATCGGCGGCGTACCGCGCGAAGACGTCCGACAGTCCGGGCTCGACGCCGATCCCGACCAGCGCCAGGCGTCCGGCCGCCTCCCAGGCCCCGGCCTCGGCGAACTGGGCGTCACCGAGCTTCTCGCCGGTCAGCTCGTACGGCCGGTCCGGGTGCGGGTGGCTCAGCGACATGGCCATGTCGAGGTAGTCCGCCCCGGCGGCGAGCGTCCCGTCGAAGATCGGCATGACGAAGCGCGGGTCGACCGCGTTGAGGACGTGGGTGATGTCGTGCGCGCGGCACAGGGAGGCGACCTCGTTCGCCTTCGAGGCGTCGACCCGCGCCGCGGAGAACCGCGGGTCGTCGACCCGCGCGACGACGGCCTCGGCCCGCGCCGCGTCGTAGTCGGCGACGACGATCCGGTCGTAGAACGAGCGTCGCGCCGCGATCGGCGCGACGGCGCTGCCGACACCTCCGGCTCCCACGACCAGGATCCGCATCGGATGACCTCCCCAAGGATCGACTGCCCGGCGCCGGGTGGCGCCCCGCTGCGATGGTAGCCGGGTCGCCGGACGCGCGGTCGCCGACCCGCGGTCGTCGACCGGGTCCCGCTCGACGCGCTAGGCTCCCCGGATGACGACCCTCCCGACGAGGTCCCGATGACCCGGCCGCTCAAGGTCGGCGTCCAGCTCCCCGAGGTGGAACGCGAGGTCCGCTGGGCCGAGTACCTGGCGATGGCCCGCCGGGCCGAGGAGCTCGGCTACGACTCGCTCTGGTACGGCGATCATCTCCTCTACCGCCGGCCCGGCGACCGGGAACCTCGGGGACCGTGGGAGTGCTGGACGATGCTGGCGGCGCTCGCCGCGGTGACGACCCGGGTCGAGCTCGGGCCGCTCGTGGCGTCGACGAGCTTCCATGCTCCGGCGATGCTGGCGAAGAAGGCAGCGACCGTCGATGAGATCAGCGGCGGCAGGCTCATCCTCGGTCTGGGCGCCGGCTGGAACGAGACCGAGTACACGGCGTTCGGCTTCCCGTTCGACCACCGGATCGGCCGGTTCGAAGAGGCGTTCACGATCATCCGGACGCTGCTCCGCGAGGGTTCGATCGACTTCGAGGGCACCTACTACTCCGCCCGGGACTGCGAGATCCGGCCGCGTGGCCCGCGACCCGGCGGCCCGCCGATCCTGCTGGGCTCCACGGGCGAGCGGATGCTGTCGATCGCCGCGCCGTACATCGACAGCTGGAACGCCTGGTTCGTCGACACCGGCAACCACCCCGCCGGCGTCGCGGGGCTGCGGGCCAGGGTCGATGCGGCCGCGCGTGCGGCGGGCCGAGACCCGGCGGCCATCGAGCGGACCGTGGCGGTCCTCGTCCGCCTGCCCGGTGGGATCGGACGCGTCCAGGGCGACGTCGCCCAGAGAACCGTCGCCCCGCTCGAGGGTGACGCCGAGTCGATGGCCGAGGTCCTGCGCGCCTACGCGCTCGAGGGCATCGCCCACGTCCAGCTGGTGCTCGACCCGATCACGCTCGGATCGCTCGAGGCATTCGCCCCGGTCCTCGAGCGACTCGATCGATGACCCGTCAGGAGGAGCGTGCCGCGATGCCCGACCGCGCTGGGATGCCCTCGTTCGAGAAGTCGCCCGCCGACCTGGTCGAGCGCTTCCACGAGGTGCTCTCGACCCGACCCCACGCCAGCCCGCGGAAGATGTTCGGCTACCCGGCCGCGTTCGTGAACGGCAACCTGGCGACCGGCCTCCACCAGGCGAGCTGGTTCGTCCGGCTGTCCGCGTCCGACGCCGCCGAGCTCCTCGCCGCCGGCGGAGGATCGTTCGAACCGATGCCCGGTCGCCCGATGCGCGGCTACGTGGTCCTGCCGTCGGCCATGTCGACCGACCCCCTGACCGCCGGCGTCTGGGTCGACCGGGCGATCGACCACGTCGCGACGCTCCCGCCGAAGAAGTGACGCCGTCGTGACCGAGCTCGACTTCACCCGGTTCGACGCCCTGACCTTCGACTGCTACGGCACGCTGATCGACTGGGAGACGGGGATCCTGGCCGCGCTGCGAACGATCCTCGACCCACGAGCGATCGTGGCCGGTGACGACGAGCTCCTCGAACGCTACGCCGGTCACGAGGCTGCCGCCGAGGCCGGCCCGTACCTTCGCTACCGGGAGGTGCTCGGTCGATCCCTCCGGGGCGTGTGCGCCGACCTCGGCGTCGAGCCGTCCGCCGACGAGGTCGCCCGGTTCTCGGGCTCGGTCGCCGACTGGCCCGCGTTCCCCGACTCGGTCGAGGCCCTGTCGCGCCTCCAGGCGCGGTTCCGGCTGGGCGTCATCACCAACTGCGACGACGACCTGTTCGCGGCGTCGAACGATCGGCTCGGGGTGACGTTCGACTGGGTCGTGACCGCCCAGCAGGCCGGCTCGTACAAGCCGGATCCGGCGACCTTCGCGTTCGCGTTCGAACGGATCGACGTCCCGCGCGCGCGGATCCTCCACGTCGCCCAGAGCCTGTACCACGACCACGTCCCGGCGAAGGCGCTCGGGCTGGCCACGGCCTGGATCGACCGTCGCCACGACAAGCCCGGGTCGGGCGCCACCCCGGCGGCCCAGGCCCGGCCGGATCTGACCGCGCCGTCGATGGTCGCCTTCGCCGACCTCGCGCTGGCCTGAACCGGGATCACCGCGATCCGCTCTACCGGGCGCGCATCCGGTTGTTCTTCGGGTCGTGGGTGACCTCGGCCAGCCCGAGGGCCTCGAGGAGCGGGGGCATGTACATCCCGAACCGCCCGCGCAGGCCCTTCTTGAGCCCATACCAGCCGCCGACGGGATTGTCCGGGGAGCGGCCCCAGGCCTCGACCGTGCCCTCGGCCGCGGGCTTCTGTTCGTCCGCGGCGCCCAGGGGCATCCAGTCGCCGTGCGCCTTGAGCATCGCGTGCAGGTCGTCGATCGCCCGCAGGTCGTAGCGGAGCTGGGTCCCGCCGACCTGGCAGACGATCGACGCTGGATCGCCGGTCTCGTCGCGGTACATCTGGTATTCCGACGTCCCCGGGGGCGTCTTCAGGATCCAGGGATCGGCCTTGGTCCCGGTGCCGCTTGCCATGCGTGATCTCCTGTGTCCTCCGCCACCAGCGGTGGTCCGGTCACGGTGACACGCCGCTCCCCGGGAGGCAAGACCGAAGGGCGCACGGTGGCACCGACGAGGAAGGGCTCTTGCACTTTTCCTGCAAGGTCGCTTGACCTCGACACGGTCGCGATGCTACCTTCCCCGACGTCCTCCTCTCGAACCGTCGGAGACGCCGGCCAAGATGACCTTCGCCCAGACCGTGCTCCTGTCGGCCTTCGCCGGCGCGACGATCTTCCTCGGGTTGCCGGTCGGTCGGTTGCGCGGGCTGTCCGTGCGTGCCCAGGTCATGCTCACGGCGGCCGCCGCCGGCGTGATCATGTTCCTGATCTGGGACATCCTGTCGCAGGCCGTGGAGCCGATCGAGGCCGCGATCGAGAGCGCCCGGACCGGTGGGCCGACCTCAGACGTCATCGTCGATGCGGCCGTGCTGGTCGTCAGCCTGGCGATCGGTCTGATGTCGATCGTGTGGTTCACCGGTCGGCTCCGCCCGTCGCCCGGGGCGATCGTCGATCCCCGCCAGGTTGCCCTCGGCACGGCGATCGGCCTCGGGCTCCACAACCTGTCCGAAGGCCTGGCGATCGGATCGTCCGCCGCCGGCGGCGCCACCACGCTGGCCCTGGCCCTGGTCATCGGGTTCGCCCTCCACAACGCCACCGAGGGGTTCGGGATCGCCGCTCCGCTCGCCTCGGGGACCCGTCCGACGTGGGGGTTCCTGGCGCTCGCCGGGGTCATCGGCGGCGGGCCGACGTTCATCGGCGGGATCGTCGGCTACGTGTTCGCCGCGCCGCTCCTGTCGATCGCGTTCCTCGGCCTGGCCGCCGGGGCGCTCATCTTCGTGTTCAACGAGATGGTCTCGGTCACCCGCCGGGCCGGCGCCCCGATGTGGGCGAACGCGGCGCTCCTGATCGGGTTGCTGGTCGCCTTCGGGACCGACTTCTGGTTGGTCGCCGCCGGCGCCTGATCCGCGCGACACCCCTCAGGAGACCGCTGCCTCCCGTCGGTGGCGGTAGAACTCGACCGATTCGGGTGCGAGCGGCGTCTGGCCCAGGATGAGGTCGGCCGACTTCTCCGCGAGCATCATCACCGGGGCGTAGATGTTGCCGTTGGTCACGTACGGCATCACCGAGGCGTCGACGACCCGGAGCCCATCGAGCCCGTGGACGGCCATCGTCAGGGGGTCCACGACCGAGGCCTCGTCGACGCCCATCCGGGCCGTGCACGATGGATGGAGGGCCGTCTCGCCGTCCCGGGCGACCCAGTCGAGGATCTGCTCGTCGGTCTCGACCGACGGGCCGGGCGACGTCTCGCCGCCGTTGTACGGATCGAACGCCGGCTGGGTCAGGATGCGCCGGGCGACCCGGATCGCCTCGACCCATTCGCGCCGGTCCTGCGCCGTGGACAGGTAGTTGAATCGCAGCGCGGGGTGGACGGTCGGGTCCGTCGACACGATCCTGACCGAGCCTCGCGCGTCCGAGTACATCGGACCGATGTGGACCTGGTACCCGTCCCCGGCCGCCCCGGCCGAACCGTCGTAGCGGATGGCCAGCGGCAGGAAGTGGAACATCAGGTTCGGATAGGCGACGTCCTCGTTGCTCCGGGCGAACCCGCCGCCCTCGAAGTGGTTCGTCGCGCCCGGCCCGCGGCGCAGGAAGAGCCACTCGGCCCCGATGAAGGGTCGGCGCCACTTCTGGGTCGCCGCGGGCTGCATCGAGACCGGCTGGGTGCAGGCGTACTGGATGTAGACCTCGAGGTGGTCCTGGAGGTGCGCACCGACGCCGGGCAGGTCCTGGACCACGTCGATGCCCAGGGCGCGCAGGGACGTGGCATCGCCGACGCCGGAGAGCTGCAGGATCTGCGGCGAGTTGATCGCGCCACCGCTCAGGATGATCTCCCGGCCGCGGACGAGCTCGGACCGCCCGCGACCCAGCGCCACCTCGACCCCGACGGCTCGCCGCCCGTCGAAGACCACGCGATCGACGAAGGTCCGGGTCCGGACCTCGAGGTTCGGCCGACCCATGACGGGGTGGAGGTAGGCCCGAGCGGCGCTCAGCCGGCGTCCGTCGTGGATGTTCCGGTCGAACGGCCCGAACCCCTCCTGTCGATAGCCGTTGACGTCGTCGGTGAGCTGGTAACCGGCCTGCTGGGTCGCCGCGAAGAAGGCCGTGAACAGCGGGCTCGTCGCCGGGCCGCGTTCGAGGACGAGTGGCCCCGAGTGACCCCGGAACGGGTCGTCCGGCCGGGCCGCGAGGCAGGTCTCCATGCGCTTGAAGTAGGGCAGGCAATGGGCATAGCCCCAGGTCTCCATGCCCGGGTCGGAGGCCCAGCGCTCGTAGTCGAGCGGGTTCCCGCGCTGGAAGATCATGCCGTTGATGCTGCTCGACCCGCCGAGGACCTTGCCCCGGGCGTGGTAGATCCGGCGATCGTGCATGTACGGCTCGGGCTCGGACTCGTACTTCCAGTCGTAGTACCGGCTGCCGATCGGGAAGGTCAGCGCGGCCGGCATGTGGATGAACGGGTCGAGGCGGTAGTCCGGCCGTCCGGCCTCGAGGACGACGACGCGATTCGACGGATCGGCGCTCAGCCGATTCGCCAGGGCGCTCCCCGCCGATCCGCCGCCGACGATCACGAAGTCGTACGTCTTCGGGGCCATGCCGGCGATGCTAGCAGCGTTCCGGGCGACCACGAGAGCCGCCTCGACGCGACGTCCGCCAGGACCGGGTTGCCTCTCGGCGAGCCGGATGGTACGGTCGCATCAGGCTGGGCATCGGAGGGGGAGGCTCATTCGCCAGCACGAGCTCCGTGTAGCGCGTTCACGGGCGTCTCGGCGCGTTGTCGGCACGATCATCGCCGTCGCAGCGGTCCTGCTCGTCTCGGGCAGCGCCCTGCCCGGTCTGAGCCAGCCGACCCTGGCGGCGACCACGCTGACCTTCAACGCGTCCGCCGACGCACTGGTCAAGTCGAGCAGCGCGACCAAGAACTTCGGGACGCAGACCACGCTCCAGGTCCGGGCCCCGAGCCCCGAGTACCGGACCTACGTGCGGTTCGCGGTCGCCGGCCTGGTCGGTGCGGTCACGAGTGCCAAGCTCCGCCTGTGGGTGACCGACCCGAGCCCGGTCGGTGGCCAGGTCGGGGCGTCCACCAACACGTGGACGGAAACGGCGATCACCTGGACGAACGCCCCTCCTCCGGGCGCCGCGATCGGACCGTTGGGGATCGTCGCGACCGGCACCTGGGCGGAACTGGCGGTGCCGACCACGATGGTCACGGGCAACGGCACGTACAGCTTCGCGATCACCAGCGCCAACACGAACAGCGCGATCTACTCCAGCCGCGAGGGCCTCCATCCTCCACAGTTGGTCGTGACGACGGACGCGACCGCCCCGACACCGACGCCCACGCCGACACCGACGCCGACCAGGACGCCCGCCCCGACGCCGACCGCCGACGCCGACGCCGACCCCCACCGCCACGCCGACCGCCACGCCGACGCCGACGCCGACCCCCACCGCCACGCCGACCGCCACGCCGACGCCGACGCCGACGCCGACCCCCACCGCCACGCCGACGCCGACGCCGACCCCCACCGCCACGCCGACCGCCACGCCGACGCCGACGCCGACGCCGACCCCCACCGCCACGCCGACGCCGACGCCGACGCCGACCCCCACCGCCACGCCGACGCCGACGCCGACCCCCACCGCCACGCCGACGCCGACGCCGACCCCCACCGCCACGCCGACGCCCGCACCCGGGGCCGCGTTCACGGCGACGCAGGTCCCGGGGACGCTCGACGTCCAGTTCCAGGACACGTCGACCGGGTCGCCGACGGTCTGGTCGTGGGACTTCGGCGATGCATCCGCCCTGGACCCGAGCCAGAACCCGCTGCATTCGTTCGACGCGCCGGGTCCGTATACGGTCCAGTTGGTCGTGGGTGACGACACGTGGACTGATACGACATCGGCCACGATCACGGTGGTCGACCCGGCGGCTCCTACGCCGACACCGACCCCGACACCCACGCCGACACCGACACCGACACCGACCCCGACACCGACCGCCACACCGACACCGACGCCGACGGCCACACCCACCGCCACTCCGACACCGACCCCGACGTCGGCGGGACCGGTCGATCCGGTGAACTGCACGGGCTATGCCGAGCCTCGTGTCTCGCTCGAGACCCAGGACTGGTGGACGGTCCCCGGCAACGCGATCGAGGGCATGAGCCAGCACATCCATCTCTCGACGTGCTTCCCACTCGATCAGACCCTGTCGGGTGTCGTGCCCTTCGACATCCACGTGCAACTGCACATGAACCCCGGGGTCCTGACCAACATCGACCTTCAAGTCTTCGGCAACGCCATCAGCGTCTACCAGGTCGCCGCGACTCCGAACTTCACCTGCCCGACGAGCCAGTGCGACCTCTGGTACCACCTCGATTACGACACGACCAAGGTCCCGGCCGATGGATCCCTCGAGTTCCGGTTCCACGCGACGGTCACGAGCCCGAACGGGGATGTCGGTTACACGTCGACCGGCTGGCAGGCCAACATCGCCAACGGCGGCGGCCGCCCGATCCAGGTCTACCGGACGCCGCCGTTCATCGAGTCGCGGGGCTGGTACACGCAGACGAAGTACGAGAACGCCCGGATCACGACGGCGCTTCCGACCGCGCCGGTGAGCGGCCTCTGGACGGTCGGGGTCAAGCTCGGCGCGGGGTCGGGCGGGACCGCGGCCACCCACGTGATGGTCAGCCTGGACCCGCACTTCCATGCCGTGCCGGTCGACCGAGGGACCGTCGTGTTCGAGCAGAACGGGCCGTATACGGGCCCGGTCACGATCGACACCACGACCTTGTCGAACGGACCGCACCGGCTGTTCATGCGGACGGACTCGACCGTCGCGGCGGGGACCGACAGCGGTGCCCTGGTGATCAACTTCGTCGTCGCCAATGGCGGGATCGGCGCGGCGGTCACCACCGTGCTGTCGAGTACGGTCGCCCGCGCCTCGATGCCCATCCTCCCATGGCTGGGACTCGTTCTCGCCATGGCACTCGTGATGCCGCGCCGCTCGGCGCGACGAAGGCGGCTCGACCGTGCGGGACGGGACGCGCCCTCGGTCCTCAGGTCGGCGCCCGGCGACGACCCCGGTCCCGACGCCCGGGAGCAGTGATCCGGACACGCGAACGTCGCAGTGTCACGCGTGGCGCGAAGGTCCATACTGGTGGCAGCGCCTCGAAGCGGTCAGCTCGCGAAACCCTTCGCCCGACCGACGACAGCGCGATCCAGGTCCAAGGGATGGCGACGCTGTCGGCCCGACCGCTTGTCGGTCCGGGTCCTGGCCACAGCCAGACGCAGGAGGAATCGCACATGACACTCGGTCCACTCGAGTACACGGTCGTCGGGTTCGAAGGCAACAACTTCACCGGCCGGATCGCCGACGAGCTCGGTCGCGTCGTGGACAACGGCACGATCCGCGTCGTCGATCTCGTCTTCGTCATGAAGGACGCCGACGGCGAAGCCGCGGTCGTCGAGCTCGACGCCACCGACGAGGCGTCGTTCAAGTCGTTCGCGCCGCTGCTCGACGGCCTCATGGGGCTGCTGACGCCGGAGGACATCGCGGCGATCTCCGAGAGCCTCCCATCGAACACGTCGGCCTTGATCATCCTGTTCGAGCATCGCTGGGCCGAGAGGCTCAAGGACGCCATGGCCGACGCCGGTGGCTTCCTCATCAGCCGCGAGTACATCGTCCCCGAGGCACTTGCGGCGCTCAACGCCGAGCTCGAGGCGGCAGCCGTCTAACCTAGGACAAGAGCGCAAGAAGGAGATCGAACCGATGATGATGCGAAGGCGACGTGGTGTCGGGCTCGTGGGTGTCGCGGCGGTCGCCGGCGTCGCCCACCATGCCGGCACGAAGAGCGCCCAGGCACAGGCGAACGAGCAGGCGCAGAACCAGCAGATCGCCGATCTTCAGGCCCAGCAGACGCAGGCGCAGTACGCTCCGCCTCCCCCGGCGGCTCCGGCGGCTCCGGCGGCTGCGCCCGTCGATCCGACGACGGCCGAGCTCCAGAACCTCGCGAACCTCCACAACTCGGGGATCCTGAGCGACGAGGAGTTCGCGGCTGCCAAGGCCAAGGTGCTCGGGATCTGACCCCGCCCGAACCCGCAAGACCCACAGACGCCCGTCCTGACCGACGGGCGTCTGTCCGTTCCGACCGTTCCGAGGACAGGCGTGATGACCGCGGATCGCGCAGCCTTGACCCTCCCCGCCGATGGGTCGTCGGCACCCGACAAGTCGGGCCTCGTCCTGCTGTCGCTCATCCTCGTCGCGGCCGTCGCGAACCTGAACCTCGCGGTCGCGAACGTCGCCCTGCCCGACATCGGCAAGGCGTTCGACGCCTCGCAGACCGCCCTCGACCTCGTGGCGGTCGGCTACTCGCTCGGACTGGCCGCGTCGGTCCTCTGGCTCGGCGCGCTCGGCGACCGGTACGGGCGCAAGATGATGCTCGTCGGTGGCGTCCTGCTGTCGATCCCGGCGTGCCTCCTCGCCGCGACCGCGCCGACCATCGAGGTCCTGATCGTCGCCCGGGTCGTCGGCGGGATCTCGGCCGGGATGGCCTACCCGACGACGCTGGCACTGATCGCCGCGCTCTGGTCCGGACCGGCGCGGACGCACTCGATCGCGTTGTGGTCCGCCCTGGGAGGCGCGATCGCGGCGCTCGGCCCGCTGGTGTCAGGCTTCCTGCTCGAGCACTTCGAATGGGGTTCGGTCTTCATCGTCACGCTGCCGCTGGCAGCCGTCGCGCTCGTGATGGCACTCATCTTCGTGCCCGCCCACGTCAATGAGACGACCAAGCCGGTCGACAACATCGGCGGCGTCCTGTCCGCCGTGCTCGTCGGGGCAGCGATCCTGTCGATCAACTTCGCTCCGGTCCCGGGGGCGGGCCTGCTCGCCCTGGTGCTGGCTGGGATCGCCGTCATCGCGGGGATCGGCTTCGTCCTCCGGCAGCAGCGCGCGCCGAGCCCGCTGTACGACCTCGGGATCGCGTCCCGGCGCATCTTCTGGGTCGCCGCCTGCGCCGGCATCGTCGTGTTCGGATCGCTCATGGGCGCCATGTTCATCGGCCAGCAGTTCCTGCAGAACGTGCTCGGCTACTCGACCCTCGACGCCGGTGCCGCGATCATCCCGGCCGCCGTGTTCATGGTCCTCGTCGCGCCGCGTTCAGCCAAGCTCGTCGAGGCGAGGGGTGCCCGGTTCACCCTGCTGACCGGCTACGTCTTCGTCGTTCTCGGGTTCGTGACGATGCTGGTGCTCTGGACCGAGAGCAGCGCCTATTGGCAGGTCGGGCTGGGATACGCCTTCGTCGGGATCGGGGTGGGCTTCGCCGGGACGCCGGCATCGCATTCGCTGACGGGCTCGGTGCCGGTCTCCCGGGCCGGCATGGCATCGGGTACCGCCGATCTCCAGCGCGACCTCGGCGGCGCGTTCATGCAGTCGATCTTCGGAGCGCTGCTGACCGCCGGGTTCGCCGCGGCGATGGGCGCCGCGATCGCCGGTGCGCCGGATGCCAGCGAAGTGACGAGCAGTGTCCAGAGCCAGCTGACGAAGTCGTTCTCGAGCGCGGAGGCGGTCGCCGCGCAGTACCCGCAGTACTCGACCGCCATCACGGCCGCCGCGAAGTCGTCGTTCCTTGCCGGCGCGGATTGGGCCTATCTCGCCGGGATCGTCGCCGTGCTCGCCGGCGGCACCCTCGTCTTCTTCATGTTCCCGCGGAAGACCGACGAACGGCGCCTGCTCGCCGAGTATCACGCGCAGGACGCCGGCCGGTCCCGTTCGGTGGGTCGCAGCGCCGTCCGAACGCCCGGATCGTCGAGCGGCTCGACGGCCGGTCGATCGGCTGGGCCATCCGGCGCCGGTGGGGTATCGTCTGGGTCCGATCGTCCAACGTTCTGACGAGGTCGCTGGGTGCCTCTCACGGTCCAGGTCGTCGGTCAAGCCTCGAAGCGCGGGATGATCCCGCGCACGCCCACGGCCGATCGGCTGGTCGCCGACATCGAGACCTGGGTCGCCACCGAGTACCCGGACGTCGTCCGGGAGGTCCGTCGGACGGAGCCGGCGACGGGCGAGATCGCCCTCCACCTCGACCTCCACCCGGCAGCCTCGAACGCGGTCGTGACCGTGACCGAGGGCGGGGCGGTGACCCTGTCGGCCGAGACCGCTCCCGTCGGGCCGGGCTACCACACGTTCGTGACCAGGCTCGCCCAGCGACTCGGCGGCGACCAGTCGATCGAGTGGACAGCGGGCGACGGATCGGCCGGGAGCCCGGCAGCGACGCCGTTCGAGGATCGGCCCACGATCGAACGAGCGCATCTGGCCTGGCTGGGTGCGCTCCTGGTCGGGATCCGCGACGCCCGCCGCGGACTGCCCCGTGGGATCCAGATCGGGATCCGCCCGGACATCCGCTACTCGTTCGACGGCGCGCTCGCGACCGTCCTCGGCCCGCGCGACGACGCCTGGCTCGAGCAGGCCGCCATCGAGCCGCGCTCGGCCGTCGGGATCCTGCCCTGGTGGGCCGACGCCACCGACGCTCGCTACCTGCTCAATCGCGCGCTCTGCCTGATGTGGACCGAGGTCCGCTGGCGGTCGCCGATCGACCCGACCGAACGCGCCCTCCTCGACGAGGTCGTCCGCCTCCTGGCCCACGCATTCCCGCTCGACCCCTCGCTGCCGTATCCGTGGCGGGAATGGAGCGAGCTGTTCGAGCTTCGCAACATCGATGAACCGACGGCGGGTGACATCGCCGAGCGGGCCAAGGCGGTCGCCTCCGACCTCCCTCCGATCGGGTATCGGCGCCGGCCGGTGACGATCACCCATGAGGGCTGGTCGCTCGACGTCCCCGGCACGTTCGCCGAGCGGCGCACCCCCGAGGAATGGTGGGGCGGGGAGGCCGGTCGGAGCGTCACCCTGGCGGCAGTCGACACCGGCACGATGGCCGGCGAGGCGTTCCTCGACCAGGTGGCATCCGACCTCGGCTTCGATGCGATCAGCCACCAGGCTGGTGGGCTGGTCGGCCGCGCCAAGCTCGGCACCGACGCCAGCTCCGGGGTGGAGGTCGGTGTCGTCGAAGGCTACTCGGCGGTCCGCGGCAGTGGTGCCGCCATCCGGATCGTGTTCGACGATGCGACCGACTGGCAATGGGCGCTCGACCTGTGGCGGGCGCTCACGCCGGCGACGTAGGACTCTCGAGCCTCAGCTCGAGGCGACGACCGCCGGACCGCCCGGCACGTCCGGAGCCGCGCCGCGTCGTGCGCCGAGCAGCTCGGTGACGATGTAGGCGACGACGACCGCCAGCACGATCAGCGGCGCAGTGCTCAGACCGGCCTGGGTCACGACCATCGCCAGGATGACCGACGCGAGCGGGAGGCGGAGCATCGAGACCGTCATCGCGCCCACCCCGATGGCGATCATCGACGTCTCCGACGCACCCAGCAGATTCGCGACGAGGAGGCCGCCGACCATCCCGAGGAACATCGCGGGGAAGGTCGGACCGCCGCGGAAGCTGCCGAGCGAGACCCCCCAGGCGGCCCCCTTGAACAACAGGAGCGCGGCGAGCGTGCCCGCCGACAGGGTCGATCCGAGGTGGACGACCGTCCCCATCGCGTCCTGGCCCGACAGCAACACCGCGTCTGCGGGCTCGCCGGTCAGCTGGCCGTAGGCGATGGCCAGGACCGCCACCACGAGTCCCGCACCGGGGATCAGGATGAACGGCCGGCGCATCACGATGCGCTCTGACGCCCAGGCGAGCTCCAGGATGATCCGCACGATGATGGCCGCGAGGATGGCCAGGACGATCGCGAGGACGAAGTCGGTCACGGTCAGCTCCGGAGGCGCGGGTAGTCCCAGCGGAGCCAGGGCGTAGGCGCTCGTGCTCAACCCGGTCGCGGTCCCCATCCCCACGAAGACCACGGAGCCGATCCCGGCCGCGAGCAGCCCCGGCAACAGGACGAGCGGGAGGGTCGGACCGCCCAGGCCGGCGGCCTCGATGATGATCACCGCGCCGATGACGGGGTTGCCGAAGATCGTCGAGATCGCGGCGAAGCTCCCGGCCGCGGCCATCACCAGCCTGATCTGGTCGGGCGCGCCCTTGCGAACGATCGACACCGTCAGGATCCCGAGTCCACCGCCGAGGGCGATCAACGGCGCCTCGGGCCCGAGGACCACGCCGAGCCCGATGCCGGCGACGGCCGCCAGGAGCACGCCCGGCAACTCGTTCGGCAGCGTCGGGGGACCCGCCTTCAGGCCGCCCGCGGGACGATGGCCGCCGTGGCCGGGCAGGCGGACGATGGCGTAGGCGATCGGGACGCCGGCCAGACCGAGCACCGGCAGGGGCCACCACCACGGCGCGGGCGAGAACCCGAGGGCGGTGGGGAGGTCCTGGTACACCCAGTGCTGGATGGCGACCGTGAGCTCGAGGAACAGCCAACCCGCCAGCGAGACGACGATCCCGACGATGGCCGCGAGGACCAGCAGCGCCGCGTAGCCCTTGCTCCGGATGAGGGCTCCCGGGTCGATCGGCTGGTCGGCGGCGGTGGTCACGTCGTTCCCTCGTCCATGGACGCGGATGCTACCGCGTCGGGAAGGCGCGGACATCGCCTCCTGGCTACAGGAAGTGGACCGTTGCGATCGTCCCGACCGCAACGCTGTAGATGGCGAACGGAAGGAGCGTGCCCGTCGTGAAGTAGCGGGTCAGGAACCGGACGGACAGGTAAGCGGTCAGCCCTGCCGCCAGACTGCCGACGAGGACTTGCGGCCGTACGCCATCCCCGTTCGAACCGAGCAGGTCCGGCAGCTTGTAGATGCCCGCGGCCAGGATGATCGGCGTCGCCAAGAGGAATGAGAATCGGGCGGCATCCTCATGGTCGAGCCCGCGGGCGAGACCGGCGACCATGGTGATCCCGGACCGGCTGATACCCGGCACGAGTGCGAACAGCTGAGCGACCCCGATCGCCCCGGCCTCGCGCATCTCGAGCGTGTCAAGCCGGCGTCCTCCGGAGTCGGTGGTGGCGTGCTGCGCGACGACACGCGCGACCGCCGTGCGGCGGCGCATCCGTTCGCCGAGGAACAGCACGAGGCCGTTGACGATCAGGAAGGCGGAGGCGGCCAGCGGCCGGGCGAACAGGACGCGCAGCGAGTGCTCGAGCAGAAGACCGGCCAGGCCGGCCGGGATGGTGGCGACGATGAGCAACCAGCCGAGCCGCTGGTCCGGACCCTCGATCCGTCGGGTCCGAACCGTGGTGAGGATCCCGCCGGCGATCCGCGCCCAGGTCGCCCGGTAGAAGAACACGAGGGCAAGGGCGGTCGCGACATGGAGTCCGACCAGCAGGGCGAGGAAGTAGGACTCAGAGGCCGATTGAGCGGCAGCGACATCGGCCCAGCCCAGGAGCTGGGGCAGGATGACCGAGTGACCGAGACTCGAGATCGGGAACAGCTCGGTGATGCCCTGCAGCACGCCGAGCACGATCGCCTGGGCAAAGGTCAGCACCGCGCGAGCCTACCGCACCGTCCTTCGAGCCTGGATCGTGGCCGTCGACCCGGCCGTCCGACCGGCCCCTGGGCCTCGCCTAATGGCAAACCCCCTGGCCGGCGTCGGTGAAGATGCTGCCGGGCACCCCGACGAACTGCCACTGGTAGCGTCCGGGAGCGAGGACGAGCTTCAGGACCCCGAAGGTGGAGGCATCGCGGGCCTTGGAGTTCCTGATCGGTCGGCCGGGGAACCGCCGAAGCTCGCGACCGCCCGTCCCGACCACGAACTCACGGATCCCACGGGTCCGGTCCGCGACCCCGGACGGCGTTTGCATCGCGAAACGCTCGTAGTCGTGGTCATGCCCGTTGATCACGATCTCGACCCCGGCGTGATAGAGGGCATCCCAGAGCGGCACGTACCTGGGGTCGCTGTGGTGGACGCCGGAGGTGAACCGAGGCTGGTGCCAGATCGCCACCGTGCAACCGCCCGGATGGGATGCCAGGTCGGCCTCCAGCCAGTGCAGCTGCGATGAGCCTCGACCACACCCGACGATCTCGCAATTGCCGTTGAGAACCACGACATGCCAGGTTCCCGCCTGGTAGGAATACCAACCTTGTCCTGATGTACCCGCTCTCCTTCCGAAGTAGGCGAAGTACGGAGCCCCCTGATCGGTCTTCATCTCGTGGTTCCCGATGACTGGGTGGGTCCGGGCCAGGAACGCCCCCCACGTCGGCCCGTAGCATCGCTGGAACTGCCGAGGGGACCCTCGGTCATAGGCGTCGTCGCCGGCGGTGAACACGATCGCGTCGGGCATCGACGCGATGAGCTGCGCGGTCCGGCTGTCGGCCGCCGACCCACATCCTGCGATATCGCCTGCGCCGACAAGCGTCACCGTCTTCCCGGAAACTGACCCACCCGCTGCGTCGCCGGGTGGCATCGGGGCATCCAGCGCGACCGTGGATCGGCTGCCGAGCGCGGGATGCCGAGCGCCGACGGCCGGGTCGGGGCTGGGCCGCGGCGCGCCCCCGATCGCCAGCGCGGACCCGACGAGAACGACGACGGCCACCGCACCGCCGGTCATCGCCAGGACCCGACGTCGGCGCAGCGTCATCAGTCGAGTCGCCTCCTCGAATGGCCATGGGTGATGGGTCGAGACGAGACGATGGGGGCGCCGGATGAACCTCAGGTGAGTCAGGTGCAGCCCGTCGCCCACCGAAGCGGCCAGCGATGACGATGCGTTGGGGGATGTCGGGGGCGACGCGCCTATCCGGTCCGCGGGAGCGACAGTCGGAAGGTCGTCATGGCCCCGGGCCGGCTGAGCGCTACGAGGTGTCCGTGGTTCCGACGGGCGAGACCGCGGGCGATCGCCAGCCCGAGTCCACTTCCCTCCGGCGCTCGCGCATCCGCATGAACGCGAAAGAACGGCTCGAAGATCCGCTCGAGATCGGCGGCCGCGATCCCGGGACCGGTGTCGGTCACTTCGACGGTCACCTCGCGCTCGGAGGCGGCGGTCGTGATGGTCGGCGGGCTGGCGGCGTCGCCGTATCGATACGCGTTGTCGAGCAGATTCGAGACGATCCGCTCGACCTCGCTCTGATCGGCGTTCACGACGAGGTCGGTCCCAAGGATCATCCGGGCTCGGGGCAGCTCGGGGTGGGCCGTCCCCAGCCGCTCGACGGTCTCGGCAACGAGCACCGACATGTCGATCGGATCGTGATCCCTGAGGGGCAGCTCGTCGCTTCTTGCCAGAAGGAGCAGGTCGTTCGTGATCCGAGTCAGGCGCTCGGCCGACGACGCGACGACCTCGAGGGCGCCCGCCAGCTCGTCGGTCGATCCCGAACCGCGGAGCGCGCCCTCCGCGGACGCTCGGATCGCCGTGAGCGGGGTCCGCATCTCGTGGGATGCGTCCGCGACGAACCGTCGCTGCCGCTCATGTGCCTCGCGGATCGGTCGGAGCGTCCGGGCGGCGAGCACCCATGCCAGCGCGGCGACCAACGCGACCACGACGACGTCGGCGACGAGCAGGGCGATCCCGATGCGATCCACCGCGGACTGGTACGCCACCTCTGCGGCCTGTTCATTGGTGATCTCCGGCGCGAGATCGAATGTCGGGGCGAGAGCCGTGGCGAAGCCGAGGAAGAAGACTGCGCTGAACACGCCCAGGACGAGGGTGAACATCGCGACGTACAGGACGGTCAGGCGGAATCGAGCTCGTCGGAACATCACGGAGCCCCCGGCGGACGAAGGCGGTAGCCCGAACCGCGGACGGTCTCGATGAGTCCGTCCCGCCGACCTCCGTCAACCTTCCGCCGAACGCTCCGGATGTAGACCTCCACGATGTTCGATTCTGCGCTGAAGTCGGCGCCCCAGAGGGTGTCGATCAACCGCTCCCGGGTGATCACCTGGCCCGGGTGCCGGGCCAGCAGCTCGAGCAGCGCGAACTCGCGGGCCGTCAGACGGATCGGTCGTCCCAAGCGGCGGACGCCGAGCGTCGCCGGGTCGAGGTCGAGGTCGCCGATCTGGATCATCGGCGAGCGGTCCTCGAGCCGACGCCTTCCGAGCGCCCTGACCCGTGCCCGAAGCTCGTCCATGCTGAACGGCTTCGGGAGGTAGTCGTCGGCGCCCCGATCGAGTCCGGCGATCCGGTCGTTCACGTCGTCCAGCGCGGTCAGCATCAGGATCGCCCCGGGGTATCCGCGGTCGCGCACCGCCGAGCACAGCGCGAAGCCATCCAACCCGGGCAACACGACGTCGAGGAGCAGGAGGTCGTATGCGTAGCTGCTCACCCAGTCAAGCGCCTCGCTGCCGTCGCCGACGACATCGATCGCATGACCGTCGGCCACAAGGGCGGCCCTCACGGCGCCGGCGATCGCCGGCTCATCCTCGACGATCAGGATCCGCAGCGGTCGCCCTCCCGGCATCGGATGCGCCACCCAGAGAGTCTGGGTGGCGCTGATCGTATGCCCAGGCGAGTGATTCGGCTGGTTCACTCGGCCTCCGATGGTCGATCTGGGCCGCCGACCACACGTCCCGGACCCGAGGGAGGGTCGAGTCGCGCTGGCCGGCGACACGCGGACGGTATCGTGGGTCGACCTGAATCCAAGATGAACGGGCCCAGTCCGATGACTCGACCGAACCAAACGATCGATGTCGTCCCGACTGCAACGTCGTGGTGACGGACTGCACCGGTACTTTCGGGGGGTGCGATCCAGGACCCAGGGCGGGAGGCACACTCAGTCCGATCGCTTCATCTGGGATTCAGGTTCCGGTGCCATGACAGATCACGTGCCTGTTTCGACGACCCATCGCGCGCTCCATGCCCGGCGTTCGCGCGCGCTGATCGGGCTGCTCGTCGTGGTCGCATTCGCCGGCGCTTCGGCCTCGATGGCGGACGCCGCCACCGTCAGTC
Organism: uncultured Chloroflexia bacterium; assembly: GCA_963781845.1. GTDB lineage: Bacteria > Chloroflexota > Limnocylindria > Limnocylindrales > CSP1-4 > Chersky-267. The sequence continues at coordinate 559,192 of CAWAHN010000017.1, forward strand.
GCAGTCTGGTGGCTGGGATCGGGCTCCGCGGTGGCAACGGCACGGCCAGCCTCAGGCTCTATACGAATGGGGCCGGCAGCGTGTACACCCGCGGTCACGGGCTCGCGCACAACACGGTGTACAAGCAGGCCCTCTACAAAGGCTCGTGCTCCGTTCCGGGGACGCGGATCCTGACGCTCTCCTCGGCCACCACGACGGCCGGCGGCAAGATCTCGCACACCGCGAGGCTGACGTCCGCGGGAGCCTCCCGTGTCCGGACGGCGCTCCGACACGGGGGGAAGGTCTCGATCCGGATCTGGACCGGGACGTCCACGCGGTGCGGCGTCTTCAAGCCGGTGACGACCGGCTCCGGTGGCACCGGCGGCGGCTCGGGTGGTGGTTCGGGCGGTTCCGGCGGTCTGCCGGCGTTCAGCCACATCTACGTGCTCGTCATGGAGAATCGCGAGTACGGCTCGATCGTCGGGAGCGCGAACGCGCCATACCTCAACGGCTTGATCGCCCAGTACGGCCTGGCGACGAACTACGACGCCGTGGCGCATCCGTCCGAACCGAACTACTTCGCCCTGTTCAGTGGCTCGACGCAGGGGATCACCAACGACAGCAGATACGACCTGCCGGGAGCGAACCTGGTCGATCAGCTGACGGCCCACCAGAAGTCGTGGCGCGTGTTCGCCCAGAACCTCCCGCTCGGGTGCTACACCGGGATGACCGCCAGCGGCGGGCCGGATGGGTCCGGGTCGTATGCCCGGAAACACGAGCCCGCGATCAGTTTCACCGACATCAGCGGCGACGCGCCACGCTGCGCCGACATCGCGAACTTCAGTGCGTTCGATCCGTCCGCGGCGGACTTCGAGATGATCGTCCCCAACCTCTGCAACGACATGCACGACTGCTCGGTCGCCACCGGCGACACGTTCCTCAAGGGCTTCGTGCCCACGATCACGTCGAGCTCCGCGTTCAAGGACGGCGGCGTGCTGTTCATCACCTGGGACGAGGGCACGTCGGACATCGGCGGCGGCGGACACGTCGCGACCCTGGTCATCGGACCGGGGGTGAAGACGGGGTTCGCTTCGTCGGTCGCCCACGATCACTACTCGCTCGTGCGCACGATCGAGGACGCGTGGGGCCTCGGGTGCTTGAACCAGACGTGCTCCGCCAACGACCTGGGTGAGTTCTTCCCCTGACGAACGCCCGGTCCGGTCGCCCATCGCAGGGCACGTCCGATCAGGCTCCGGTCGCGCCGCCCGGTTGGATCGAGTAGACCTCGAGGTCGGCCTCTCGGCCGCGAACGTCGACGGTCCGGCGTTCGAGACCGACCGGATCCAGCCCGGCGTGCTCGGCCGAGGCGATCGAGACGAGCAGCTCTCCCGCCTTCGCTTCGGAGGCCAACCGCGCGGTGGTGTTGACCGGATCGCCGAGCGCCGTGAAGTCCGAGATCAGCTCGCTCGAACCCAGGCTTCCGACGAAGGCGACCCCGGTGTGGACGCCGGCCCCGACCGGGATCGATCCGCTCGGCGATGCGTCCGGCCCGCTCGCGGCCAGCAGTAGGGCCCGCCCCGCCGCGATGGCCCGAGCGGCGTGCTCCTTGCCGGAGAAGCCCGGGATGAACAGCCCGATGGCCTCGTCCCCGACGAACTTGTCGACGACGCCGTCAGCGTCGGTGATCGCCTCCGCGGCAAGCCGGTAGAAGGCCTGCAGCAGCGCCGAGAAGTCGGCGGGGCGGAGGCGCTCTCCCAGGCCGGTCGAGCCCCGGATGTCGGCGAACAGGAGCGACAGCTCCACCTCGGCACCCCCGGTACCGCCCTTGGTCAGCTTCCGCATGCAGCTCTTGCACAACTGCGCGTTGCGCTCCCACGGTCCGAACCACGGCTTGAGGACGAACCCGCCGACCCCCTTGAACGGCGCGTGGCAGAGCTTGCAGCGGGGCGGCGAGGGCACGTGCCGGAACGTGCGGCGCAGCTTGATGAGCCCCTCGTGCTCACCGGTCAGGAGCGCTCGCCATACCTCCTCACGATCCGCGTCGCCCACGCCGGGAGTGTACGTCCACCCGTCGAGCGCTAGCGACGGCCGGAGGCGCAACACACCGCCGCCGGAGCACGTCCAACGGCCGACGAGTGCGCACGCTGCAGGTCGACTCCGGTCGATCCCGGGAGGGTCCGAACCATGCGTCATCTTGCTCCGGCCGCGATCGCGTTCGTGGCGTCCCTGATGATCGCGGCGCCGGTCGCCGCGGCATCGTGGACCGGCCCCACGACGATCACCCAGACCCACGATGCTTTCCAGTCGTATGCACGGTCGCTCGCGGTCGCGGGTGGTCGGGTCCACCTCGTCGACAGCCGGACGAACGGACAGATCGAATACCGCCGCTCGAGCGACGATGGACGCCACTGGTCGTCGCCGCTGATCCTGGCCCAGCCCGACGCACGGTTCACCTCCGTCCTCGGCGACCCGGCGATCGCCGCCCGGGGCTCGCTCGTCGTCTTCGCCTACCGCGCCCACGACGCGACCGCCGCGTATCTGTTCATCCGCCGGAGCACCGACGGGGGCGAGACCTGGGGCGGACCCCGCCAGGTCGCCCGTGTCGTGACCGATCGACGGATCGGCGAGCAGTCGGTGGCGATCAGCTCGGCCGGCGTGTTCGTCGTCTGGACGAACCGGGTCACCGGCGCGATCGACCTGCGTCGGAGCACCGACGGCGGTCGCCACTTCTCGGCGGTGCATCGCATCGGCACGACCACCTACACGTTCGCGCCCGGCGATCCGACCTTCACCGACGGCCTCATCGGACTGGCCGCGACCGGGGACGACGTCTATCTCGCCTGGACTCCGAGCGGCGATGGATCGGCGGACTCGATCGTCCTCAGCCGATCCAGCGACGGTGGCTCGAGCTTCCATTCGGCGAAGACGATCTTCGATCGCCCGACCTTCGGCTGGCCGTCGCTGAGCGCGGCCGGTCCATACCTGGTCGGCGAGTTCCAGGCGACCGATGGCAGCCTCTGGTTCCTCCATTCGAGCGACCGCGGCCGCCACGTGGGAACGCGTCGACTGGCCGATCCCTCCACGGACTCGACGGTCTTCGAGGGTTCCGTCGCGGTCGAGGGTCACGGTGCGACGCTGGTCAGCTACAGCCGGTCGGGCCTCGCGACCTCGACCGACCCGGCATCGGGCGACATCCTGGTCCGGCGAAGCGACGACGGCGGCGAGCACCTGTCGCATGCGGACGTCGCGGCGAGCGACGTGCCTGGACTCGGGAACATCGACACCGCCCTGACCGATCGCGGCCGGCTGCTGGTCTTCGGGACGTGCACCGACGCCGCCCTCACGCAGTGCGACGTCGCGGCCGTCCGGCGACCTTGATCCAGGCGAGCCCGGCCTCCCGAGCAGGGCGTCGCGTCCTACTCGACGAGGATGAAGTGAAGGTCCTCTCGACCTTCGAGCGAGAACGTGTCGCCTGCGCCCGCCGAGACGTCGATGACGAACCGCGGGCTTACCCCAGCGCTCATCCTGCTCACGGTCGACGTAGAAGGAGGCCGGTCCGACGTCGCCCACGAGGATGTCGTCGGGCCGATCAGCAGCTCGCCCCGGCGTACGCACAGGGGCGAGCTGCCGTCGCAGCAGCCACCGGACTGGAGGAAGACCAGCGGTCCGTGCTTCGCCGTGAGTCGCTCGATCACGTCGAGTGCCTCAGGCGTCGCGCTGACTCGGCCTTCCTCCATCGGGTGTCCCGCCACTAGAACAGACCGAGGGCCTTGGGGCTGTAGCTCACGAGGAGGCACTTGGTCTGGGTGTAGTGGTCGAGCATCATCTTGTGAGTCTCGCGACCGACGCCGGAGGCCTTGTAGCCACCGAACGCCGCGCCCGCGGGATACAGGTGATAGCAGTTGGTCCAGACGCGACCGGCCTTGATGGCGCGGCCCATCCGGAAGGCACGGCTCGTGTCGCGGGTCCAGACGCCTGCGCCCAGTCCGTACATCGAGTCGTTGGCGATCTCGAGGGCCTCGGCCTCGTCCTTGAAGGTCGTGACCGCGAGGACCGGTCCGAAGATCTCCTCCTGGAAGATCCGCATCCGGTTGTCGCCCTTGAAGACCGTCGGCTGGAAGTAGTACCCGCCGGCGAGCTCATCGGGCAGGAGGTTCCGCTGGCCGCCGATCAGCAGCTCAGCCCCTTCGGCTTGCCCGATCTTCACGTAGTTCGTGATCTTCTCGAGCTGCGCCGTCGAGACCTGCGCCCCGATCTGCGTCGTGATATCGAGCGGGTGGCCCTGGCGGATCTCGTCGATCCGCTCCAGCGCCCGCTTCATGAACGGTTCGTAGATCGACGCCTGGATGAGCGCGCGTGACGGACACGTGCAGACCTCACCCTTGTTGAACGCGTAGAGGACGAGCCCCTCGATCGTCTTGTCGAGGAAGTCGTCGTCGGCCGACATGACGTCCTCGAAGAAGATGTTCGGGGACTTCCCGCCGAGCTCGGTCGTCGATGGGATCAGGCTCTGGGCGGCGTACTGCATGATCATCCGGCCGGTGCCGGTCTCACCCGTGAACGCGACCTTGGCGATCCGCTTGCTCGAGGCAAGGGCCATCCCGACCTCGGCTCCCGGTCCGTTGACGACGTTGACGACGCCCGCCGGGACGATCGGCTCGATCAGCTCCATGAGCTTGAGGATCGACCACGGCGTCGGGCTGGCGGGCTTCACGACGGTGACGTTGCCGGCCGCGAGGGCCGGAGCGATCTTCCACGCCGCCATCAGGATCGGGAAGTTGAACGGGATGATCTGGGCCACGACGCCGAGTGGCTCGTGGAACTGGTAGGCGATCGTGTCCTTGTCGATCTCCGAGATCGAACCCTCTTCCCCGCGGATCACGCTCGCGAAGTAGCGGAAGTGGTCCGCTGCGAGGGGGATGTCGGCGCCGAGCGTCTCGCGCACCGGCTTGCCGTTCTCCCAGCTCTCGGCGACGGCCAGCATCTCCTGGTTCGCGTCGATGACGTCGGCGATCGCGTTGAGGACCCGCGATCGCTCGGTGACCGACGTCTCGGCCCAGGCGACCTTGGCGGCATGCGCCGCGTCGAGCGCGAGCTCGACATCCTCTGCGGAGGACTTCGGCACCTCGGTGATCGGACGGCCCGTCGCCGGAGTCAGGTCGACCGTGTACTCGCCCTTCGTCGGGGCGACCCATCGCCCGCCGATGAAGTTGTCGTACCGCTCCTTGAGCGGGACCGGACTCCCGGCCGCGCCGGGCGGAGCATAGGTGAACTCCTTCTCAAGGACGGCCATGGGTGCCTCCTCGTCCCCGCAGGGACCCGCGCCGTGACGGCGCGCAGGATCGACCGGGGATCCCCGGCTCGACCTGACCGGTCTAGCCCCGGCGACGACCGCGCGCCAGAGGCCGACGGCACCATTCCCGGGTACAACGGCCCCGTCGCACCGGTCGGTATCGCTCGCGGCCCGGCCGGGCCGACCCTGTCAGAATCGGGGTCGTGACGGCCTTCATCGCACGCGTGCGCCCGTTCGCGCTCCTCGTCCTGACCGGCGTCGGTCTCGTCGGCGGCCTGATCCTGACCCTGGTCGGCCGCCACGATGCCGCTGCCTGGGTCTGGGCGGTTCCCGCGGTCATCGTCGGGGTGCGGCTGGCGTGGTCGATCGTCCGCGACCTTCTGGCCGGCAAGGCCGGGGTCGACGTCATCGCCGTGCTCGCGATCGGCGGTGCGCTCGCCCTCGGTGAGCTGTTCGCCGCGTCCGTCATCGCCGTGATGCTCGCCACCGGCGAGGCGCTCGAGTCCTACGCCGAGGGTCGGGCCCATCGCGAGCTGACGGCCCTGCTCGGGCGCGCACCGAACGACGTCCGTCGCTACCGCGACGGTGAGATCGACGTGTGCCCGATCGGCGACGTCCGCGTCGGCGACCGACTCCTCGTCCGTCCGGGTGAGGTCGTCCCGGTCGACGGTGTCGTCCGGGGCGACCCGGCGGTCCTCGACGAGTCGGCCCTGACCGGCGAGAGCCGGCTGGTCAACCGCGAGGAGGGGGACACTGTCTCGTCCGGGGTAGTCAACGCCGGCGGCCCGTTCGACCTCCAGGCGATCGCGACGGCAGACGCCAGCACCTACGCCGGGATCGTCCGGCTGGTCGAGGAGGCCGGCCAGGCGACAAGGCGCCGTTCGTGCGCCTGGCCGATCGGTACGCCCTGTACTTCGTGCCCCTGACGCTCGGGATCGCCGGGATCGCCTGGGCCGTCTCGGGTGACCCGACCCGAGCGCTCGCCGTCCTCGTCGTGGCGACCCCGTGTCCCCTGCTCCTCGCCGCGCCGATCGCGATCGTCGCCGGGATCTCGCGTGCGGCGCGCCGTGGGGTCATCGTCAAGGGCGGCGGTCCGCTGGAGAGCGCTGGCGCGGGCGCACGTGCTCCTGTTCGACAAGACCGGGACGCTGACGGCCGGTCGGCCGCACCTCGCCACGGTCGAAGCCCCGGATGGCGATCCGGACGAGCTACTGCGGCTGGCCGCGACGCTCGAGCAGGCGTCGCCGCACGTGCTCGCCGCCGCGATCGTCCATGCGGCCCGCAGGCGCGACCTGACGATGTCGCTGCCGGTCGACGTCATGGAGACCCCGGGCGGCGGGGTGGCCGGCATCGTCGACGGCCGGGCGGTGGCGGTCGGGTCGGCCGGGTTCGTGGCCGGCGACGATGGTCTGCCGACGTGGGCGCGGGAGCTCCGACGGCGAGCGGTGATCGAGGGCTCGTCGAACGTCTTCGTCCGGCGTCGACGGACGGATCGCCGGGGCGCTGATCCTGGACGACCCGATCCGGCCCGAGACGCCGCGGGCGGTCAGGAGCCTGCGTCGGGCCGGGTTCACGCGGATCATCATGGTCACCGGCGACCATCACGCGGTCGCTGAGCTCGTCGGCGCGGCGATCGGGCTCGACGGCGTCCTCGCCGATCGCGCGCCGGCCGACAAGGTCGATGCCGTGCGCGACGGAGCGCGACATCGCGGGCGGCCCGCTGGTGATGGTCGGGGACGGGATCAACGACGCGCCCGCCCTCGCGGTCGCCGACGTCGGCGTGGCGATGGGCGCCCGCGGGGCGACGGCGTCGTCGGAGGCCGCCGACATCGTCATCACCGTCGACCGGCTGGACCGGCTCGCCGAGGCGGTCCGGATCGCGCGCCATTCGCGCTCGATCGCCGTCCAGAGCGTGGTCGCCGGGATGGGCATGTCGCTCGTCGCGATGGTCGTTCGCGGCGTTCGGGTTCCTGCCCGTCGTCGCCGGGGCCCTGCTCCAGGAGGCCATCGACGTGGCGGTGATCCTCAACGCGCTGCGAGCCCTGCGTGGTGGGACGGAGCGACCGATCGTCGTCCCCGGCTGGGCGGATACCGGGGGACGCCTGATCGACCGAGCACCGCGACCTCGGCCCCGGGGATCGCCCGGCTACGTGTCGTCGCGGACCACCTGGACGCGATGGACCCGGCCGAGGCGCGCGACGCGCTCCTCGGGGTCCGGTCCTTCCTCGTCGACACGCTCGTCCCGCACGAGGAGGAGGAGGACCGCGAGGTCTATCCGCTGCTGACCTCGGCCATCGGGACCGACGACGCCACCGCCGCGCTCCATCGGACGCACACCGAGATCTTCCATCTCGTCCGGCTCTACGGACGGATCGTCGACGAGATCGGCACGGACGGCCCGACGATCGACGACCGGACGGACGTCCAGCGGGCGCTCTACGGACTGGATGCCATCGTCCGGCTGCACATGGCGCAGGAAGAGGAGCTGTACGCCTCCATCGACCCGGACGCGTCCGCCGAGCTGACCCTGCGCGCGGCCTGACGAGCCGGCGCACGGCTGGATTCGAGGCCGCGACGGACTAGCGCGCGATCGCGCTCGATTGCCCGGACAGCGGGCCGACACCGACCGCGTTGACGGCCGCGATCTTGTAGTAATAGCGGACACCCGAGGTGGTGGCGGTGTCGACGTAGGTCGTGACGTTCCCGATCGCGACCAGGAACGTCTCGGCATTGCTGGCCGTCGAGCGGTAGATGCGATACCCGGTCACCGCGGAGCCGCCGCTCGACGAGGGGGCGGTCCAGGTCACGGTCACGCCCTTCGTCCCGTTGCGCGAGGCGGACACGTTGCGCGGGGCACTCGGCACGGTCGCCGGCTTCGCGGAGGCCTCGCCCGAGCGTGCCCCGGTCCCGACCGCGTTGCGTGCGGCCACCTGGTAGAAGTACGTCGTCCCGTTGGTGACCGCGGTGTCGACGTACGTGCTCGCGACGCCGATCGTCGTCAGCAGCGCCTCGCCGCCCGATGACGTGCTCCGGTAGACCGAGTAACCGGTGATCGCGCTTCCCCCGTTCGAGGCGGGAGCCGTCCAGGACAGGGTGACCCGCGCATTGGCCGGGGTCGCCGTCAGCCCCGTCGGCGCGCCCGGCAGGGTCGGCGTCGGGGTCGGTGTCGGGGTCGGCGTCGGGGTCGGCGTCGGGGTCGGCGTCGGGGTAGGCGTGGGTGTCGGTGTCGGTGTCGGGGTAGGCGTGGGTGTCGGTGTCGGTGTCGGGGTAGGCGTGGGTGTCGGCGTGGGAGTCGGCGTGGGCGTCGGGGTCGGTGTCGGTGTCGGGGTAGGCGTGGGCGTCGGGGTCGGGGGCGGGGTCCCGGTGGCGCCGCCGAGGAACAGCCCGGACAGGACCACGTTCCCGCCCGCCGTCCGGTCGACGGTGATCACCACGCTGCCACCGGCTGGGACGGTGACCGGGAAGTGCACCCACGCGCCGTTGACGAACGAGTTCGCCGCCAAGTGGGCCGTGCGGACCCCCTGCCCGTCGTTGAGGCTGATGTCCTCGCCACGCGGGCCGTAGGTATCCCAGTCGACGGCGTAGACGTGGAGCGTGCCGCTGTAGGCGCCGGTGAACGTCAGCCGCAGCCGCACCTGGCTCCCGTCGTACCAGGTCCGCGCCCGCCGCTCGGACTGATCCGGACTCTGGAGGGCACGGATATCGGTCGTCGGCGCGGCCCAGCTGTAGCGTGCCGCCTGCTCGGCCGTGAACGAGACGCCCGCCGGCAGGCTGACCTGGTCGACGCTCCCGTCCCAGTTCGCGAGGACGCGGCCGTCGGCGCCGTAGTGGCCGACCCAGTCGCCCTGGACGCCCGGCAGGTCCGTCGTGGGTTGCGGTGGAGGCGGCGGCGGCGGCGCTCCGGCCTCGCCGAGGAACAAGCCCGACAGCACGGCGTTCCCGCCGGCGGTCCGGTCGACGGTGACGACGACCGACCCGCCGGCCGCGACGTTGATCTTGAAGTGGACCCAGGCTCCGTTGACGAACGAGTTCGCGGCCAGGGGTACCGAGCCGCTTGCCGCTCCCGTCGTCGACGCTGATCGACTCGCCCCGCGGCCCGTACGAATCCCAGTCCAACGCATACAGGTGGATCGGGCCGCTGTAGGCATTCGCGAAGGTCAGGCGGACCCGGATCTGGTTCGCGTCCGACCAAGTCTGGGCGCGTCGCTCCGAGCCGCTCGGGCTCTCGAGGGCTCGGACGTCGGTCGTCGGCGACGCCCAGGTGTACCGCGAGGCCTGCTCGACGCTGAACGTGACCCCGGCTGGCAGGTTGACGTAGTCGGTCCCACTGTTCCAGTTGGCGAGGACCTGGCCGTCGTTGCCGAGGTGCCCGACCCAGTCGCCCTGGACGTTGACGCCCGCTCGCACGGTGATCGAGGTGCTCCCGGTCTGGCCGATCGTGTCGGTCGCGACGGCCTTGATCGAGTAGATGCCGCCGACGATCGCCGTCGTGTCCCAGGTCGCCGACCAGCCGTTCGTACCGTCGGTGTCGGTCGATAGGGGTGCGCCGTTGACGGAGAACGCGACCTGCGTGACGCCGATGTCGTCGGTCGCGTTCGCGGTCACGACCACCTGCCCGGAGACGGCCCCGCCGTCGACCGGCGACGTGATGTGGATCTGCGGATGACGGTCGCTCGACAGCCCGTTCTCGACCGCGTGGAGCGCGCTGACGAGCGGCTCGGCGACACCGTCGGGATCGTTGGCCCACTGGCCCTTGCCCGCACAGTCGCCGCTCCCGTCGGCATCGGCGAACTGGCCGTTCGGGCACTCGCCGGTCGACTTCAGGAGGGCCTCGACGTCGTCCGGCTTGAGGTCCGGCTTCGCGGCCAGCAGGAGCGCGGCCACGCCCGTGACGTGCGGCGCAGCCATGCTCGTTCCCATCTCGCTGGCGTATCCGCCGCCCGTCCAGTCGGAGTAGATCTGCGTTCCCGGCGCGGTCACGTCGATGATCGAGCCGAAGTTGCTGAACTCCGCGAGCGTGTCGTCGCAGTAGAAGTAGAACAGCCAGCAGCCGCCCTGGCCGCCGGGCTCGCCGTCGAGATCGGTCAGGGCCGAGACGTCGATCACCTCGGGGAACGCGCCGGGGATGAACGTCGACGCATCGACCGTCGAGTTGCCGGCCGCGGCGACGAAGGTGATCCCGGCGGCGTGGGCGCGACAGATCGCCTCGCGGATGCCGCCGTCGGTGCACGTCCCGACCGACCCGACATCGCCGAGGCTCATGTTCGCGACCTTGATGTCGTTGGTCGGGTCGGAGTCGGTCGCCAGGCCGGTCAGGTAGTCGACGGCGCAGATGAGGTTCGACCACTCGCCCGAACCCGTGTCGTCGAGGACCTTGAACGGGACGAGCGTCGCTTCCGGGGCCACGCCGACGACGCCGAGGCCGTTCGCGGCGGCCGCGACGATGCCCGCGACGTGCGTCCCATGCCCGTGGCCGTCCTGCGGCGGCCCGGCCGTCATGCAGTTCCGGCCGAGCGCGATGTCGAGGTTGGGGACGAGGTCCGGGTGGGTCAGGTCGATGCCGGTGTCGAGGATCGCCACCTTGACGCCCTTGCCGGTGAATCCCTCGCTGGCCGCGCTCGGCTGGGTCGGGTGGTTGGCCCGGATCCTGGCGACGCCGGTCGGGATGCCGTCCGCGAAGAGGTGGACCTTGCCGTTCGGGACCACCGACCGGATCGTCGGGTCGCGGCGGAGCTGGGCCGCGGCGAGGGCGGTGCCGTGGAAGACGAAGCCCCGGAGCGCATGGTTGTAGAGCTGGCCGGCCCGGCCGCCGGCGGCGTGCGCCATCGAGCGCGCACTCGATCGCTTGACCTGGTCGGTGCCCGGCCGGACGGTCACGATCCAGCTCGTGACGGCCGGGGCGTTCGGGTCGCCCGCGAGCGCAGGCGCGGCGGGGGCGGCCGAGGTGACGCCCGCGGGCAGCGCCATCAGCAGCAGCATCGCGGCGGCGATGCCGATCCGGAAGGATCGAGTCCGCTGTCCCCTCATCGATACCCCTGGCGTCGTAGCGCCGTCCGGGATTGGGCTCGGCGAGTGTCGACCTCGGCCGGACCGGCGTCAACAGGGGAATCGCACCCATCCGCGGTCCGTGGTGCATGTGGGCGCCGACCGCACGGCCCGGATCGGGCTCGCCGCATCGTCACCGTCGCGCCGCCGGTGTCAGGAGGCACCAGAAAGTGGTGCTATCGGTCACCGATGAAAGTTCCGCTGAAAGCTCGCTCGGTCAACGTCGCCTTCCCGATGAGGGGCGACGCGGGTATCGCGCCGGTAGCGACGACGACGGTCCGCCGGCGTCGAGGGGGTCCGAGTGCAGATGATCGGGAGCGAACGAACGAGTCGGGCACGACGCACCGTCACCGCGGGCCGGACCGGCCGGCGCCGACGATCCGGACAATCGCTGGTCGAGTTCGCGGTCGTCCTGCCGGTCTTCCTGCTCGTCCTGGCGGGGATCCTCGACTTCGGACTGGGCCTGTACTCGCAGATGACGGTCATCAACGCCGCCCGCGAGGGGGCGCGCGTCGGGGTCGTCACGATCGGGGACCCGACCGTCGCGGTCGAAGATCGGGTCAAAGCGATGAGCGGCGGCCTTGACCAGAGCAAGCTGTCCATCAGCGTGAAATGCGAGCGCCCATCGGGCTCTTCGTTCGTCGCCTGCGCCGGGCCCCAGTGGGTGGCGGGCGATGGCGTCCTCGTCACCGTCCATTACGACTACGCGATGCTCTGGCCGCTCGCCTTCGGGAACCATCTCGACCTGTCGTCGACCGTCCAGATGCGGATCGAGTAGGGCGTCCAGCCATGCCGACCGATACGCCAAGGGGGACCGGGATGACGAAGTCGCGCCAGGGTCGTGAGCAGGAGCGGGGCCAGATCATCGTCCTGTTCGTGTTCGTGCTCATCGTGATCATGGGCGCGGCCGCGATGGTCATCGATGTCGGCGTCCTGCGGAATTCCAACCAGAACCTGTGGAACGCGCTCGACGCAGGGGCGCTCGCCGGCGCGTCGCAACTGCCCGCCGACGCGTCGAACGCCGATGCGATCGCCCTGCAGTACGCCGACATGAACTACCCGGGCGGCCTGCCGTCCGGCGTCACCGTCGCATTCCGGTGCGTCGTCGGCAGCGTCAGCGGAGCTCCCCGAAGCTCGGACATCCCGGCCGTGTGCGACCCGGGTCCGAATGCCGTCTGGACGTGCAACGCCAAGATCTGTTCGTCGGTCTGCGTGCCCGCCGAAGGCGACACGTGCAACACGATCGTGCTCGAGTCGACGGCCACCGTTCCGTACCATTTCGGACCAGCAGTCGGAGTCGGGACGGGGACGACCCAGGACGTCCTGTCGGCCGCGTGCAAGGGACCGTGCGGCGAGAAACCGGAGAGTCCCGTGGACCTCATGCTCGTCGTCGACCGGACGGGCAGCATGAGCGGCGTCGACACGGTCAACGCCCGAGCCGCCGCCGACTCCGTCCGCAAGGCGTACAACCCGGCCGAGCAGTTCATCGGCTACGGGATGCTCGGGCCCAGCAAGATCGGCGGCTCGTGCATCACCGAACCGAACGGTTCGATCGGGACCGCCAATTTGCCCGCCGACCTCCGGCGCTGGGTCCCCGTCCCATTGACCGGCACCGGTCCCGGCGCGACGCTGGTCCAGAACTACACGACCGCCGGCAGCACGCTCGCCCAGGCCATCAGCTGCTATACGAACTCCGGGACCGGCACCGATCTGAGCGACCCGGTGACGACCGCGGCGTGGGAGCTGACCCATGACGGCCGACCCGGGGTGACCAAGGGGATCATCCTGATGACCGACGGCCAGCCGAACAACTCCACGGTCCCCGGTCCGAACTACTGCGCGCAGTCGAGCGCCGCGGCGACCGCGGCGAAGGCTCAGGGCATCGAGCTGTTCACGATCGGCTTCGGCCTCGATGGCGCGAACAACATCAACTGCCCGGACACGTCCGGGGCCTGGAAGGGCCAGAAGGCGACCACGCTGCTCGCCAGCATGGCCACCAGCTCGGTCGATGCCGGGTGCCCTGGCACGTCGAACGACGACGGCGACCACTTCTTCTGCGTCGCGAAGACGTCCGGCGCGAGCACCGATCTGTCGACCCTGTTCAAGGCGGCGGCCAACGCGCTCGTGGGGGGCACCAAGCTCATCCAGCTGCCCTGACCCGATCCGGGGGAACGCACGACCGCCTGGGAGACCCTCGGGCGGTCGCGCACGTTCCGGCGGGGATCAGGCGTGATGTGCCCGGTGGAGCTCGACCGGCTCCGCGATCCCCTTCAGCGACGCGAGACCGACAGCCTCGAATCGGACCGGCCCGTCTGGTCCGCCGGTCATGACCGCCTCGACGAGATCGGCTGAAACGAGCACCTCGCCGGCGGACGCCTGGCCCGAGATCCGGGCCGCGCGATTGACGGTGCGGCCGAAGTAGTCGCCGTCGCGCGCGACCACGCGCCCGGCGTCGACCCCGACGTGGGCCGGCGGCAGGCCCGCCCGGGAGACCGACGCCACCAGGTCGAGGCCCGCCGCGACCGCCTGCCGGGGCCGCTGGAAGTACAGCATCACGCCGTCGCCGAGCAGCTTGACGAGCCGGCCGTCGTGGGCCGTGGCGGCATCGACGGCGAGCTGGGCGAGGCGAAGCGCGACCCGAGCCGCCCGCTCGTCCCCCTGTTCCTCGGTGATCCTGGTGTAGCCGGACAGATCGGCGAAGACGATCGCCGGAGGGTCCGCCGGATGCGCCGGCGCCAATCCTCGACGGACCAGCGCCGTCTCGATCGACTCGATATTGAGCTGGTTCATCACGCGTTCGAGGTGCCGCGCGACGAGCCAGGCCATCAGCGGATAGAGCAGCGCGGCCACGCGACCGCCCGGACGGACGACCCGCGGGACGAGCTCGTCGACGGTCAGACCGAGGTCGGCGACCGGGCCGGACACGGTCTCGTCGAACAGACCGACCCAGCCCTGGGCCAGACGAACGGCCGACTCGCCGGCGATCCGAGCCGCGCGCGCCGGTACGTCGTCGCCAGGCAGGTCCCAGGCATCGAGGAACGCGGCAAGGATCTCTTCCTCGTCGCGGCCGATGTGGCGATCGGACTCGGGCTGGACCAGCCCCATCGCCCCGATGATCGTCGGCAGGGAGGTCCCGCGGTCACCGAGGGACGCGACGAACTCCGCGAAGGTCCGGTCGGACCGGGGACCGGGCATCGGGTAGAACAGCTCGACGTAGTCGAGCGTCATCTGGCGTTCGGCGAGGCCCTGCTCGATCCGGTCGAGACCGACCCCGGCCTGCTCGAAGCCGTCGATGAGGGTCGAACGGATGATGTCGCCCGGTTCGAAGGTCCCGTCAGCGGCGGGCTTGAGGGCGCCGATGGCGACGAGGCGCCCGATCCGTTCGGGCGTGGTGTCCGCCTCCCGCACGAGCTCGGACAGGGTCAGTCGGTCGACCATGCGGCGCAGCCTACGCGACGACGTCCGCCGCTACCAGATGATGCGCCGACGACCGCGCGACGACGTGTCGCGGCCGCTGCGGGACGAACCCGGTCACACTGTCCGACATGATCGACGACCCACCGGCCGGCCCGACGACGCCGACCGAGCGCCCGAGCTTCGCATCGCTCGGGATCGACGAGCCGCTCCTGGCCACCCTGGCAGCCCTCGGCTACGAGGAACCCACCCCGATCCAGCGCGAAGCCATCCCGGTCCTGCTCGCGGGCCGGGACCTGCTGGCCGAGGCGCCGACCGGGACGGGCAAGACCGCGGCCTTCGCGCTGCCGGTGCTGGCCCGCCTGGAGCTCGATCGCCGGTCGGGTCCGCGTCGCCCGTCGACGCTGGTGGTCGTCCCGACGCGCGAGCTCGCGATGCAGGTGGCCGAGGCGTTCCACACCTACGGCAAGGCGCTCGCCGTCCGCGTCGTCCCGGTCTATGGCGGCCAGCCGATCCACCAGCAGTTGCGTGGCCTCGACCGCGGCGTCGACGTCGTCGTGGCGACGCCGGGTCGTGCGGTGGATCATCTCAAGCGCGGCAGCCTCGACCTCGGCGAGGTCCGCACGGTCATCCTCGACGAGGCGGACGAGATGCTCGACATGGGCTTCGCCGAGGACCTGGACACGATCCTCGAGTCGACGCCGACCGGCCGCCAGACCGCCCTGTTCTCGGCGACCATCTCGCCGACGATCACGAAGATCGCCCGGCGCCACCTCCGTGAGCCGGCACGGATCCGGGTCCATGCCGAACGCAAGACGCGTGACGGGGTCGCCCTCGTGCGTCAGACCGCCTACGTGGTGCGTCGCTCTGACAAGCTCGCCGCGCTGTGCCGCATCCTCGACGTCGAGGACCCTGCGTCGACGCTGATCTTCGCCCGGACCCGCGGCGAGGTGGACGACCTCGCCGAAGCGCTCAGTGGCCGCGGCCACGACGCCGGGGCGCTCCATGGCGGGCTCGCCCAGGAGGCCCGTGACAGGATGATGGGGCGCTTCCGGGACGGTTCGCTGGACGTGCTCGTCGCGACGGACGTGGCGGCCCGCGGCCTCGACATCGACCACGTCAGCCACGTCGTCAACTTCGACGTGCCGTCCGACCCCGATCAGTACGTCCACCGTATCGGTCGGACCGGGCGGGCGGGTCGCGAAGGCGTCGCGATCACGCTCGTCGAGCCCCGCGAGCACCGTCAGCTGCGGAACATCGAGACGGCCACCCGGACGAAGCTCGCGATCGAGCGACTGCCGACCGTGGCCGATCTGCGCGAACGGCGGGTCGAGATCCTCCGCGCCAACCTGCGGGAAGCCCTGCTCGCCGGCGATCACGATCGGCTGCGCGGCGTGGTCGAGCCACTGTCCGAGGAGTTCGACCTCGTCGACATCGCGCTGGCCGCCGTGTCGCTGGTCGAGGGCGCCGGTGCCCGCGACGCCGACGAGATCGAGCTGGCGCAGGCATCGCTGCATGACGCCCAGCCATCGTCGCGGACGGTGGCTCCCCGCGGTCCTGGGCGCGGGCCGCGACCGCGAGGCGGGCCGGACCGGACGGACCGGACGGACCGCGGTGCCGACGGCGGTTGGGTCCAGCTGTGGGTCGGCGGTGGCCGCCGGGCCGGCCTGCGGCCGGGAGACCTGGTCGGGGCGATCGCCAACGAGGCCGGCGTGCCCGGATCGGTCGTCGGGGCGATCCAGATCTTCGACGACTTCGCGCTCGTCGACGTGCGACCGAACGTGGCGGACGGCGTCGCCGATGCGCTCCGCGGCGCCCGGATCCGCGGCCAGTCGCTGCCGGTGCGACGGGAGCGACCGCGCTGAGGCGTCCTCCCGTCGGAGCAAGGCGGTACGGTCGGCCGCGGACGTCGCGGTGGCGGGGACGTGCCGGTCGATCGTCGGCCCTCCTGGCGCTCGTCCTCGTCGCGGCGGCGTGCGGCGGACCGACGGACACGGTCGGCCCGTCCGCTCCCACGCCGAGTGCGAGCGCGACGACGACCCCCACGCCGACGGGCAGCCGGACCGGTCCGACCGCGGAGCCACCGACGCCGACCGTGAGCGGGAGCCCGGGCGCGGGCGTGTCGTGCGTGGACCGGGTGCTCGCCAGGATGACTTCGGCACAGCGGATCGGCCAGCTGTTCCTGCTCGGGCTGGCCGCGGATCGGCTCGGTCCGGCCGAGGTCCGGGCGATCAGGGACCAGCACATCGGGTCGGTCTGGTTCACCGCCACGACCCCGATCGGCGTGGACGGCGTCCGGGCAGTGGCCGACGCGGTCAAGGCCCTGGCCGACACGGGGTCGACCGCCGATGTCGGGTTCTTCGTCGCCGCGAACCAGGAGGGCGGCCTGGTGCAGGCGTTGACCGGTCCCGGCTTCTCGACCGTTCCGGCGGCCCTGGCCCAGGGCAAGCTCCCGCCCTCGACCCTGCAGCTGGACGCCACCCGGTGGGGCCGCGAGCTCGCGGCCGCCGGCGTGAACCTCGACTTCGCACCGGTCGCCGACGTCGTCCCGCTGGTCGATCGAGCCACGAACCAGCCGATCGGCGTCCTCCGGCGCGAGTACGGGGCGACGCCGGGGACGGCCGGCAGCCACGCCGCGGCGTTCGTGACCGGGATGGCCGATGCCGGCGTGGCGACCACGGCCAAGCATTTCCCGGGCCTCGGCCGAGTGGTCGGGAACACGGACTTCTCGTCCGGCGTCGTCGACGACGTGACGACCGCGACCGACCCGGATCTGGCCTCGTTCAAGGCGGAGATCGACGCCGGCGTCCCGTTCGTGATGGTCGCCCTGGCGACCTACATGAGGATCGATCCGGACCACCTGGCCGCGTTCTCGCCGACCGTGATCGGCGACATGCTGCGCCGGGATCTCGGGTTCACCGGGGTCGTGATGTCCGACGATCTGGGGGCGACCGAAGCGGTCGCGACCATGTCGCGGGGCGAGCGAGCCGTGGACTTCCTGTCGGCCGGCGGCGACCTCGTCGTATCGAAGACGGTCAAGGCGACCCTGGCGATGGTCGCCGCCTGCGGGCGCGGTGGCCGACGGACCCGGTCGTTCGCCTCCCGGATCGACGACGCCGCCCGGCACGTCCTCGCGGCGAAGGCGGTCGCCGGATTGCTCCCTTGCGCGGGTTGACCCAGGATCGCCACGGGCGGGTCGGCGCTGCGCCAGGACCGCAGCCGCTGACGGTCCAGCCTGGGGCGCGACCGGTCTGTTTAGGCGGCGACCGGGACGGCTGAGACGACGGGCTCTTCGTCCGTCTGGATCTTGAGGGCCTTCTTGACCTCCTCGACGACGATGAGCGACAGGGCCACGCCGATGCACACGGCCCATTGCTGGCCCGTCAGGCTGGTCATGTCGAGCACGTTCTTGAGGACGCCGAGCTCAGTCGCGAGCAGGATGGTGACGATGGACAGCCCGGTCGCCTTGAGCAGCGCGGGGTTGTTCAGGATGTAGCCGCTGAATAGGGACCGCTTCTCGTCGGCGGTCTCGAGGGACGAGGCGATCCGGAAAAGCGAGAACGTGGTCACGCCCATCGTCCGGGCGATCGTGTCGCTGCCGAAGGCGGTCGTCGCCGCCGAAGGGGTGGTCCGCCGGTTGTGCGGAGTGCAGGCGCAGGTGGCGTCGTCCGCCGAGCTCGCGATCCGAGTCCGCAGCCAGGCCTCACGGCCCGGAGACGTCGGCCGCGCCCTGACGGATGGACGTCTCATCAAGACCTGGGCGATGCGCGGCACCCTCCATCTCCTCACGCCCGAGGAGGGGGGTGCCTTCCTGTCCCTGATGGCAGCCGGGCCGGTCCTGGGAGCGGCCGAGCTGGGAGCGCTACTTCGGGGTGAGCCCGACGCAGATCGATCAGCTTCGCCGCATCGTTCGCGAGGAGCTCGCCGGGACGATCCTGACGCGGGAGGAGCTGGTGGCCGCGGTCGTCGCTCGACCGGGCCTCGGACACGTCGGCGACGCACTGCGTTCCGGGTGGGGGATGCTCTTCAAGCCCCTTGCGTGGCAGGGAGACCTGTGCTTCGGTCCGAGCCGCGGCAACCGGGTGACGTTCATGCTCCCGGAGGACGCGAGCTCACGCTGGGCCGGCGTCCCGGATCCCGACGATGCAGCAGCGGCGGCGATCCTGGCCTACGTCGGGACCTACGGCCCCACGACGATCGATGCCTTCGGCGACTGGCTGGCCGGTGGCTGGTTCGGCAAACGGCGTCTTCGGACGTGGTTCGATATGGTCTCCGTCCGGTTGGCCGAAGTCGAGGTGGACGGTCAGCGAGCGTTCGTCCTCGCCGACGACCTCGATGAGCTGGCCTCGGCCCGATCGTCGCCTGCGGTACGGCTGCTTCCCGGGTTCGACCAGTACGTGCTCGGGCCCGGCACCAAGGACGGCCGCGTCGTGCCGGCGGCGCGCCGCGCGGCCGTGAGCAAGCAGAGCGGCTGGATCTCGCCCGTGCTCGTGGCGGACGGCGTCGTGTGCGGCACCTGGGAGCTCGACGGCGACCTGATCCGGGTCGCCTGGTTCCCGGAGGCGGGCGAGGTGCCCCGGGCCGGGTTGGACGCCGAGGTCGCGCGACTCGGGTCGATCGTCGATCTCGACCTCGACCTCCGGGTGACGGTCGGCCAGGCCTAGCGGCCGACCGGTCGGCTCGAGTCGATGCGTCGACGATGGCCCGTCGTGGGGTATCTGGACGAGCCGCGTACCATCTCGGCATGGCTGGCGTCCGCGTCGTGGCCGGCCGCGCCCGGGGCGCGTGGCATGACGACGAGATCCGGTTCAGCCGAGGACGGGACGGGGCGAGGATCGCCTACGCCGTGCACGGCAGCGGACCGCCCCTCGTCGTCGTGTCCTGCTGGCTGAGCCACCTCCGGTTCGACTGGCAGAGCCCGGTCTGGCGCCACTTCCTCGACGATCTGGGCGCCCTGGCCACCGTCGTCCGCTATGACGAGCGCGGCTTCGGATTGTCCGATTGGTCGATCGACGATTTCTCGCTGGAGGCCCGGCTAGGCGACCTTGAGGGCGTCGTCGCGGGCCTCGGCCTCGAGCGGTTCACGGTCCTCGGGATGTCGGGCGGATCCACCGTCGCGATGGCATACGCTGCGCGCCACCCCGAGCGCGTGAGCCGCCTTGTGCTCTACGGGACCGCATGCGGCGATCCGGTCGTGCTCGACGACGGCGAGCGTGCCGAGGAAGAGACCTATCGGAGCATGATCCGGGTCGGCTGGGCGAAGGAGGATCCGGTGTTCCGGCGCGTCTTCACCCGCAACTTCATCCCGGATGCCAACGAGGAGCAGATGCGCTGGTTCGACGCGCTGCAGCGGATGGCGACATCCGCGGAGAACGCCGTTGCCAGCCGGATCGCTCGGCAGGCCGTGGACATCGCGGACGAGATGCCCAGGATCGTCGCGCCCACGCTCATCCTGCAGGCGGTCGGCGACCGGATGACGACCTTCGACAACGCTCCCCGGGTCGCGGCGCGGATCCCGTCGGCGCGACTCGTCCCGCTCCAGAGCGACAACCACATCCTCCTCGCCGACGAGCCGGGCTGGGCCGTCTTCCTGCGCGAGGTCGACGCCTTCCTCGAGCCCGAACGCGGGGCGGCTGGGCGTTCGCCCGCAGCGATCCATGCGCTCTCGCCACGCGAGCTCGACATCCTTCGGCTGGCCGCCGCCGGTCACCCCAACGATGAGATCGCGGCCGAGCTCGGCCTGAGCGTCCGGACCGTCGAGCGGCACCTCTCGAACGCGTACGGAAAGCTCGGGGTGTCGGGCAAGGCCGCGCGGGCGGCCGCGGTCGCCGACCTGCTCCGAGGTCACCTGGACTGACGCGATGCGGGTACGTGCATCCCGCCAGATCGCGCGCTGACACCCGTCGACTTCGTCGGGTACCGCGGTTCCGCCGGTCCGGGCTGCCGTCGTACGGTCGCAGGGCGACTCCGTCCGGGGTCGACGACGACGGAGGACCACAGCATGGCAGTCGATATCCTTGCGACCACGACGGAACGATTCCGCGCCGACCCGACCGCCGCTCGGTCGACGCCGTCGGTCTCGGCGACGCTCACCAACGGTCATGCGCGACTAGCGGCCGGGGCGTTCAATTGGGACGCGGACCTGCCGGCGAGCCTCGGCGGCGAGAACCTCGCGCCGAGCCCGACCGCTTACCTGCTGGGGGCGCTTGCCGGATGCGGCGTCGCCTTCCTGTACGACACACTCGCTCCGCAGTTCGGCGTCCGCATCGACACGGTGACCGCCGTCGCCCGCTGCTCCGCCGACCTGCGAGGGCTCCTGGGCATCGACGACGCCGGTCCCGAGCTCACCGACATCGCCCTCGACATCGAGGTCACGTCGCCCGACCCGGAGTCCCGGACCGGCCCGATGCTGGACGCCTGGCGCGAGCGCTGCCCGATCTTCCTCGCGCTGCTGCGACCGAACGCGGTGTCGTTGACGACCCGGGTGACGACGAGCGCATAGCGCCGTCAGAGGTCAGGCAGGAGGTGTGGATCCGACCCGCTTGAGCTTGCGCCAGCCGCCGGCCCGGTTGTTCGCGATGATCTGTCGGAACATCGCGGTCATGGCGCGCTGGTTGATCGTGTCGTCCCTGCGGAACGCGACCGTCCGGGCGGTCGCGTTGTCGCGCCCCGCCGTGATGATGCCTTCCGGGTCGGGCACGATCGCGCCGTCGTACAGGAAGACGTTGACGTGATCCTTGGCGGCCAGCAACGCACAGATGTTGCCGTCGAGGACGAAGTAGGGCTGGACGCTCCGCTTGATCGTCTCCTCGACCTCGGGGTCGGCAGCATGCACGAGGTCGCGGACCCGCCGACAGACCTCCCGCTGCCAGTCTGGCAGGGCATCGATGTAGGCGTCGACCCGCGGATCCTTGACGTACGGCATGGACATGCCCTCCAAGCGATGGCCGACGACCACCATGGACCCCGCCGACGACCCGGGCCGCTCGGCGCTGGTGGATCGGGCTGATCGGCTCTGGCGCGTCCGGCGAGCGCGGTGGCACCCTCCAGTGTGGAGGTGTCTGCGTGATCGCGACCGGAACGCCCCGAGCCGGGCGATGGGAGGATCGGGCGGCGCCCTCGATCGCTGACCGTGAGATCGAGGCCGCCGTCCGCGAGATCGTCAACCGCTGGCCGGCCGTCGGTCTCGCCGTCGGCGTCGTCCGCGACGGACGACTCGAGACCTTCTGCGGACACGGGTTCGCCGACATCCGAACGAAGCGACCGATCACGCCGGACACGGTCTTCAGGATCGCCTCGATCAGCAAGACGTTCACGGCCATCGCCGTCATGCAGCTGTGGGAGAACGGGCTGGTCGACCTCGATGCGCCCGCGAACGACTACCTGCGGGCCTACCGGCTGATCCCTCCGACCGCCGGCTCCCGGGCGGCGACGGTGCGGCATCTGCTCACCCATACGGCCGGCGTCCCGGAGGAGCTGCATCTGTCCGACGTCCTGGACCCCGACTTCGGCGAGAGCATCGCTGTCGGCGGGCGGCTGCCGACGCTCGCGGAGTACTACCGCGGCGGACTCCGCCTGGCGGCCGAACCGGGTGCCCGGTACATCTACAGCGACCACGGGTTCGCCACGCTCGGCCAGCTCGTCGAGGACGTAAGTGGCGAGCCGTTCGCCGGATACCTGCGGGAGCACGTCTTCGGGCCGCTCGGCATGGCCGACACCGACGTCGTCCGCTCCGAACGGGTCAGGTCCCGCCTGGCGACCGGCTACACCCTGCGGGCCGATGGGCCGAGGCCCGTGACCGACCGCGAGTGGGTCACGGCGGGAGCCTCGTCCATCTACTCGACGCCACGGGACATGGCGCGCTACGTCGCGGCCCTGGTCGGCGGCGGCGCCAACGAGCACGGCAGGGTGCTCGATCCGGCGACGCTCGCGACGATGTTCGAGCCGCACTACCGGCCCGATCCACGGGTCCCCGGGGTCGGACTGGCGTTCTCCCGCTTCATCCTCGGCGGCCACCTCGCCGTCGAGCACGGCGGCATCCTGCCGGGCTTCAACTCCCAGATCTTCGCGGCACCCGACGACGGCGTCGGGGTGATCGCGTTCACCAACGGCTCCCGGCGCGCGATGCTCTGGCTGCCGGCCGAGGTCTCGGGCCTGCTCAGGCGGATCCTCGGTGTCCCGGAGGACCCGATCCGGCCCGATGTCCCGCAGCACCCGGAGATCTGGGCGGACATCTGCGGCTGGTATCAGCTCTCCGCGCGAGCGACCGATGTGCGGGCGCGGCTCATGCTCGGTGCCGGCGCCGAAGTCTTCGTCCGGGGTGGCCGGCTCATGGTCCGCGTCCTGACCCCGGTGCTCCCGCTCTACCGCGGGTTCCCGCTCCACCCCGACGACAGCGCGGACCCGTACGTCTTCAGGATCGACCTGTCGGAATACGGGGTCGGCACCGCTCGCGTCGTCTTCGGCCGCGAACCCGGCAAGGGTACGACGTCCATCCATCTCGACCTGATGCCGCTGACGCTCCGCAAGCGGACCGCCGCGACCAACCCGCGACGGTGGGCAACCACCCTGGCAGGCGCGGCCGGAGCCGCGTCCGCGGCGATCGTCCTGCGGCGTCACGGCGCGAGGAGGTGATCGACCCGTGCGGACCATCGGCCTCGTGACCGACCACCCGACGGACCGGATCCCGCGATCGCATCGCGACCTGGTCGAATGTCCGCCGGTGGCCGCCCTCACCACACTCATGCCCGACGGATCCCCGCAGACGTCCGTCGTGTGGTGCGACTTCGACGGCACCTTCGTCCGGGTCAACACGATGCGCGGCTTCCAGAAGGAGCGGAACATGCGACGCGACCCGTTGGTCACGCTGCTGTGCTACGACCCGCACCGGACCGGCCGCTACCTGGAGGTCCGCGGGACGGTGGTCGAGATGACCGAGGAGGGCGCTGGCCGGCACCTCGATGAGCTTGCCTCGAAGTATGCCGGGCGCCCGATCCGTTACTTCGGCGACGCGATCCCCGCGCGCTTCGCGGAGACGGAGGTCCCCGTCCTGTGCCGGATCCGTCCGACCCATGTCGTCGCGCTCGACGCCACCGTGGAGGGACGGCGATGACCGCGGTGCGTGCGCCCGAAGCCCCGACTGTCCCGTCGGATCACCTCGACCTCCTGACCCGACCGATCTGCGCCGTGTTCACCACGATCGGCCGGGATCGACAGCCGCAGTCGAGCCTCGTGTGGGTCGACTACGACGGGGAGTGCGCTCGGGTCAACACGACGCTCGAGCGCCAGAAGGGGCGCAACCTCCTGGCCGATCGCCGGGTCAGCCTGCTCGTCGTCGATCCGGACGACACGGGGCGGTTCATCCAGATCCGCGGCGAGGCGGAGCTCGTCACCGAGGGAGCCCTGGAGCATCTCGACGCGCTGACCCGCCGGTTCACGCGTCATCCGCGCTACTACGGGTCCATCTACCCCGTCGAGCAGCAGGCGCGGGAGACCCGGGTCATCTGCCGGATCCACCCCCGACGGATCACGCTCGACGCGATCCACGCCTGACGGGGGTGTGGGCGATCGCCGCGAAGACGCGTGGGTCGAGCGCCTGACGCCCGACGAACAGGCCGTCCACGGACGGCTGTGCGAGCAGGTCGCTCGCGCTCGCCGGGGCGACACTCCCGCCGTAGATGATCGGGATGGCGGCGCCCGTCGGGATCGCCGCGGCCAGGATCCCGCGGATCGCCGCGTGGACCGAGTCGACCCACGGCGCCGGGGCCGACTCGGCGCCGACACCGATCGCCCAGGCGGGCTCGTACGCGATCACCAGGCGCCCAGGGTCGGTCGCGGTGAGTCGCCGGAGCTGCTCGGCGAGCCCCGCGACCACGTCGTCCAGCGGGATCCGCCGCGCCTCGCCGACGCACACGAGCGCGGTCATGCCCCAGCGCTGGGTCGCCTCGACCTTGGCGGCGACGGACTCGTCGGTCTCACCGTGATCGCGCCGACGCTCGTGATGTCCGATCTCGACATAGCTGCACCCGAGGTCCGCCAGCATCGGCGCCGACACATCGCCGGTGTGGGCCCCCGCGTCCTCCGGGTGGACGTCCTGCGCTCCCCAGGAGACGTCGGTGCCGGTCAGACGTTCGCGAGCGACCCAGATCGAGGTGAACGGGAGGAGGACGAACAGGCGACGATCCTCGACGTCGCCGACCAGCGGCACGAGGGCGTCCAGGTAGGTCGCCGCCTCGGTCGACGTCAGGTTCATCTTGGAGCTCGTGCCGATCAGGACGTCCATCGCCGCCCTACCCGTCGTCTGCGCGAGCGCCGCGATAGGCATCGGCCATCGCCCGCACGATGATCGCGAAGGAGGTCGCGCCGGCATCCGGGGAGCCGAGGCTGCGCTCCCCGAGGCGGCTCGCGCGCCCCACCCGGGCGACCATCCCGGCGGTCGAGGCGGCCCCGGCCTCGGCCGCCGCTGCGGCTGCCTCGATCGCGAGGCGGAGGTCGCCGGCGCTCGACTCCGCGACTCGGAGCGCGGCCACGACCGGATGGAGCGCGTCGAGCACGGTCTTGTCGCCCGGGTGGGCGTGCCCGAGCTCGACGACCGCGCGCTCGGCCTCCTCGGCGGCTCGACGCAGGAGCGCCACGTCGCCCGGGGGCGACACCTCGGACGACGCCATCGCCGTCGCCACGGCGCCAAGGGCGGAGGAGTACAGCGGCCCGATCGCTCCGCCGACGTCGGACATGGCCAGCCCGACCTGGCGGACCAGGTCCGCCGCGGCCGTTCCCTCGGGCACGGCCTGGAACCGCCGGCGGACATTGCGGGCACCGATGCTCATCGTCATCCCGTGGTCGCCGTCGCCGGCGATCCCGTCGAGCCGACCGAGCTCCGCCCGCGCCTCGTCCAGCGCGTCGGCGGCCGCCAGGACCGCCGCCCTGAGGACGTCCGTCACCAACGGGCTCGGGCCGCGGTGGCCGGATCGTCCAGCAGCCCCCGCAGCTCCCCGTCGAGTCGCATCACCGTGACCGAGGCACCTGCCATCTCCAGGGAGGTGATGAAGTCCCCGACCATGCTCCGACTGACGACGTTGCCTGCCGGCTTCGAGCGCGCGTCGCGCTGCGCGGTAGAGGATGTAGAGGTCGAGCTGCGCGGTGGCCCCCAGGCCGTTGACGAGCAGGGCCAGCTCATGACCGGATCGCTCCGGCAGGTCGGCCAGGATCGCCTCGACCAGGATCCCCGCGGTCTCGTCGGCGCTGAGCAGCGGACCGCGCTGCATCCCCGGTTCGCCGTGGAGCCCGAGGCCGATCTCCATCTCGTCATCGGCGAGCTCGAAGGACAGCCGACCCGACCCCGGGACCTCGCACGGATAGAGGGCCACGCCCATGCTCCGGGTGGCCGCGTTGGCCGCTCGAGCGACGCGTTCCACCTCGTCGAGCGAGGCGCCGCGCTCGGCCATCGCGCCGGTGCACTTGAACACGACCACGTCGCCGGCGATCCCGCGCCGTCGCTCGACCTCGGTCGTCGCGGCCGAGGCGACGTCGTCCGTGACCAGGACGGTGCGGACGTCGATCCCCTCGGCGGCGGCACGCTCGGCGGCGATGCCGAAGTTCATGATGTCCCCGGCGTAGTTGCCGTAGACCAGCACGACGCCCATCCCGGACGCAGCGATCCGGATGGCGTCGAGGCAGGTCTCGGGCGACGGAGCCGCGAAGATGTTGCCGACGGCAGCCGCATCGGCCAGCCCGGCGCCGACGTAGCCCAGGAACGCCGGCTCATGGCCCGAGCCCCCGCCGATGACGAGGCCGACCTTGGCGCGGTCCCCGGGCAGGCGGGCCACGACCCGCTCACCGACACGGCGAACGACGTCGCCGTGGGCTGCGACGAAGCCCTCGACCATCTCGTCGACCACGTCGAACGGGTCGTTGATGAGCTTCTTGAGCGCGCCGCCCGGCGCGCCACCGGGGCTCACGACGATCCGGTCCGATGGGCACGCTGGTCGACGGCATCGATCTTGCCCACCTTGCGCGCAGAGTTGCCACCGGCGAACTCGGCATGGAGCCAGGTCCGGACGATCGACTTGGCCAGCTCCGGTCCGATGACCCGGGCGCCGAGCGTCAGGATCTGCGCGTCGTTGGACATCCGGGCGCGCTCGGCGGAGTAGGGGTCGTGCGCCTGGGCGGCCCGGACGCCAGGGACCTTGTTCGCGGCGATGGCCATGCCGATCCCGGTCCCGCAGATGAGGATCGCGCGGTCGTGCTCACCGCGTGCCACGGCTTCGGCGACCTCGAAGGCGACGTCCGGATAGTCGACCGGCTCCTCGGAGTGGCAGCCGAAGTCGGCGACCTCGAGGCCTTCCTCATGGAGCACCTCGATCACGAGGCCCTTGAGGCGATAGCCCGCCTCGTCGCTCCCGATGGCCACCGGATGCGTCACGCCGTCCCTCCTCAACACCGCCACGCGGTGCGCCTCGCGCCGCGGACCGTCGGTCCCGACATGCTACGCCCGCCTCAGTACGCGGCGGCGGCCGGTCGGGCACAATCCATCGTGGGGATCGAGGTCCCGATCACAGCGAGGAGACGACGATGGATCAGCCGATGACACCGACGCGGATCTCCCAGGTGGCGATGGTCGTCCACGACCTCGACGCGACGATGAAGCACCTCCACGAGACCCTGGGCTGGGGACCGTGGAACGTCTATGAGCACGTCCCGCCGAAGCTCCACCACACCCACCTGCGGGGCGAGGACGTCGCCTTCTCCATGCTCGGGGCGGAGTGCGAGGTCCAGCCCGGTCTCGTCTTCGAGCTCGTCCAGCCGCTCGACGGGCCGAGCATCTACAAGGAGCACCTCGAGAAGTACGGCGAGGGCGTCCAGCACATCGCCTGCATGATGCATTCGCAGGGCGATTCGGACGAGTTCAAGGCGGCCTGGGAGGCGCGCGGAGCCAAGGTCCTGATGGGTGGGCGGATCGGCGACACGATCGAGTTCTACTACCTCGACACGGAGCCGATGCTCAAGTTCGTCCTCGAGTCGGGCAGCGGACACGCCATCGACCTGACGCCGAGCCGCGTCTATCCGCCGGCCTGATCCGCCGGGACGGACCGCTCGAGGGCGGCGTCGATGACGGCGCGGATCCTGGTGGTCGGCGATGCCTACTGCCCGTCGTCGATCCTGCGAGGCGCGTTCGAGACGCTGGCCGAGACCCACGAGGTGACGTTCGCCGACGTGGTCGACGAGCCGGACTGGCTGCCGACCACGCCGTCCGAGCTCCGGATCAGGGAGTACATGGGCAGCCCGCGCCAGGTGATCGAACTGCTCGATCGCCACGACGTCCTGGTCGTCCAGGGGGCGCCGGTCACGGACGGCGTGCTCGAGGCGGGAAGCGACCTCCGCCTCGTCTGCTGCGCCCGCGGCGGTCCGGTCAACGTCGATGTCCGGGCCGCCACCGCGCGGGGCATCCCGGTGGCGATCACGCCGGGGAAGAACGCGGATGCCGTCGCCGAGCTGACCATCGCCTTCCTGATCATGCTCGCCCGCCGCCTGCCCGAGGTGATCCGCCACGTCGAGGGCGGCGGCGAGTTCGGCCACGACAACTACGAGGGCGCCCGCTGGTTCGGCCACGATCTCGCGGGCATGGTCCTGGGCCTCGTCGGCTACGGCCAGGTCGGGCGTCGCGTCGCCGTGCGGGCCAGGGCGTTCGGCCTGCGCGTCGTCGCGTTCGACCCGTATGTCGACGCCGCCGCGCTCGTCGCCGACGGGGTCGAGCCGCTCGACCTCGGATCGCTGCTGAGCGTCTCCGACCTCGTCTCGCTCCACGCTCGGGCGACGGCCGCGAACGAGCACCTCATCGGACCGGACGAGATCGCCCGGATGAAGGCCGGGGCGCTCCTCGTCAACACGGCGCGGGATTCGCTCCTGGATGAGGCCGCCGTCCTTGCGGGCCTGCGCAGCGGGCACCTCGCCGGGCTCGCCGTGGACCTGGTGAGTCCATCGCCCGCCGAGGGGCGCCATCCGCTCCTCGACTTCCCGAATGTGATCATCACCGCGCACATCGGCGGGGCGACCTACGAGACCCTCCGGCACGGTGGGGAGATGGCCGCCGCGGAGATCGGACGGTTCCTGCGCGGCGAGCCGCTGGTCAACGTCGCCGACCGCGCGGCTCTCGCGGCCCCGGGAGGAGCGGGGTCGTCGTCATGAGCCACACGCTGGCGATCGATCTCGGGACCGGGAGCTGCCGGGCCGTCATCTTCGGCGAGGACGGCGCGCAGGTCGCGATGGGCCAGCGCGAGTGGTCGCACGCCGAGTCGCCCGGGGCCCCCGGATCCCAGGTCTTCGACACCGCCCGGAACTGGCCCCTGATCTGCGACTGCATCCGCGAGGCGCTCCACCGTGCGGGGATCGCGCCGCTCGAGATCGCGGCCGTGAGCAGCACGAGCATGCGCGAAGGGATGGTCCTGTACGACGCCGACGGGCGCGAGATCTGGGCATGCCCGAATGTCGACTCGCGGGCCGGCGCGGAGGCCGCGCAGTTGGTCGCGAACGGCGACGCCCGGCGGCTGTTCGACCAGGGCGGCGACTGGGTGTCGATCACCTCCCCCGCTCGGTTCCTGTGGATCCGCGAGCACGAGCCCGAGACGTTCGAGCGGATCGCGCACGTGGGCATGCTCAGCGACTGGGTCCTCTACCGGCTGACCGGACGGTTCGTCACCGACCCGTCATCGGGGTCGAGCTCCAACCTCTTCGACCTCCGCGCCCGGACCTGGTCGAACGCATCGCTCGAGCTGGTCGGCCTGTCGCTCGACGTCGTCCCCGAGGTGCTGGAGCCCGGCACCGTCGTCGGTCCGCTGACCGCTGGTGCCGCCGACGAGACGGGGCTGGCAGCCGGGACCCCGGTGGTCGTGGGCGGTGCCGACACGCAGCTCGGGCTCGTCGGCATCGGGGTCGTCTCGCCGGGCCGGCTGACGCTGGTCGGCGGCAGCTTCTGGCAACTGACCGTGGTCACCGACGAGCCGCTGATCGACCCGCAGGCCCGCCTGCGGACGCTCTGTCATTCGGTCCCCGGACTGTGGATGACCGAGGGCATCGGCTTCTACTGCGGGATCGCGATGCGCTGGTTCCGCGACGCGTTCTGCGAGCTCGAGAAGGCGGAGGCCGCCCGGCGCGGCGTCGATCCCTACGTCGTCATGGAGGAAGCGGCCGCGGGGATCCCGCCCGGCTCCGACGGGATCACGGCGATCTTCTCGAACGTCATGGACGCGAAGCGCTGGGTCCAGGCGTCACCCTCGTTCCTCGGCTTCGACGTCGACCGCCCGGCGGCGTCCAACCGGGTGGCCTGCATCCGCGCGCTCGAGGAGCAGGCCGCCTACACCGCGCGCGGACACCTGGCGATCGTCCGGAGCTGACCGGCGCGACCTACGACGAGCTGGTCTTCACCGGCGGAGCGGCGAAGGGCACGCTCTGGCCGCAGATCGTGGCCGACGTCGTCGGGCTGCCGGTCCACGTGCCGGCGGTCAAGGAGTCGACCGCTCTCGGCGCGGCGCTCTACGCCGGGGTCGGGGCCGGCCTGTACCGGGACCTCGGCGAGGCGACGTCAGCGCTCGTCCGGAGCGAGCGGACCTTCGAGCCCGTGCCCGAGGCGCGTCGCACCTACGACGAGCGCTATGCCGCCTGGCGCGCGCTCTACCCGCGGATCCTGGACCTGTCCGAGTCGGGACTCCTCCCGCCGATGTGGTGGCCGGCCGGCGCCTGAGCGGTCGCCGCCGATCGGACGCGCCTAGAAGATGGCGATCGGGTTCCACGGCGAGCCGGTCCCGCCCGGCAGGCGCAGCGGCAGGCCGACCACCATGAACTCGAAGCGGCCCTCCTCCTCGCACGCCCGGGCCAGGTCCTCGAACTGGAGGCTGTCCGCGGTGAGCATCCCCATCGCCACGATCTGGAGCGGGTGGAGCGGGTAGGTGATGCCGTCGACGCAGCTCGGGATCGCCTCGCCGTCGCCGTCGGGCAGGAAGGCGGCGATGCCGCGCTCGTGCATCCACGGGACGGTGTCGACGTGGAGACCGGCCTTGCCCTCGCCGTCGGGCCCGTTGTCCCACGGTCCGAGCTCCAGGCGACGTCGGTGGTGCCCCGTCCGGTAGACGAAGATGTCGCCCTCGCCGAGATGGACGCCCTCGGCCGCCTCGCAGGCCTCGAGCTCGGCGCGGGTGACGGCCTCACCCGGTTCGAGCCACTTCACCCCGCGGAAGCGCGGGAGGTCGAGGAGCACGCCGCGGCCCACGACACCGCCGGCCCCGGCGATGGCATCGATCCCGAGGGACGTCCCGCCCTTCGAGGTCAGGACCTCGAGGGCCGGCTTGCCGTTGTAGGTCGATCCCCGGTACGAGATGTGGTTCAGCGCGTCGACGTGGGTGTGGCAGTCGCCGTGCGCGGCCATCCCCAGGAAGTCGAGCCCGAACCGCAGCCCGCCGGAGCCGATGTCGATGTCGTGGCCCTGGGTGACCATGTGGATCGCCTGGTTGGGGTTGTCCGGGCCCGCCGACGGTGTTGATCGGGATCTCCATCGAGACGCGCCGGCCCGAGGTCACGAGCGCCGCCGCCGCCCGGACCCGCTCCGGGGTGATCAGGTTCATCGTGCCGAGCTGGTCGTCCGGTCCCCAGCGGCCCCAGTTCTTGACCGACTCGAAGATCCGTTCGAATTCCTCCAGGCTCACCTTCGGGCCGGGCTGGGTCGATGTCGGCATCAGCGTCGCTCCTTGTGCTGAGGGTCGGGTCAGGACGCGGCTGCGTCGTCGGCGGAGTCCGACGGCGCTCTGTCGGCGGGCTCGGACGTCGCGCTGTCGCCGGTCGGTTCCGACGGCGCGCCGTCGCCCGGCCATGCATCGAGTGCCGCGGCCAGCTCGGCGTGCTGCGCTGCCGCGTCGGCCAGCGGCCGGCCCGCGACGACCGCGTCGATCGCCTGGCGAAACGCCAGCGCACCGGCCGTCGCCCCCATCGGGTGGCCATGGACCGCCCCACCCGCGCCGATCGCGAAGTCGATCCCGAGGTCATCGAACAGACGGCGCGTCATCCCCGGGTGGAGCCCGCCGCCCGGGGCGGGCAGCGTCGGCCGGATGCCGTGGAACGGATCGGTCAGCGCGCGGGCCAGGCGAGCCTGCTTCGACCGGCTGAACTGGAGCGTGCCGTACGGGCTCGGGTACACGACGACGTCGGCGCCGGCCAGTCGCGGCAGCTTGCCCAGGACCAGGTGGGAGCTGACGCCGGTCCGCGGGGCGGCGTAGAGCGCGCCCGAGAACGCGAGGTGACCCATGATCGGGACCGCGATCGCCGGATCGTCGGCGAGCATCGACAGGGCCGAGATCCCGACCGTCAGGTAGTCGACCATCAGCGCCGATGCCCCCGCCTCGACCGCTCGGTGGGCGTTCTGGACGAGCCGGTCCGGCCGGTCGGTGATGTTGACGAAGTAGAGGGTCCGATGGCCCGTCTCCTCGAAGGCGGCCTGGGCCGCGCGCTCGTGCTCTCGGATGCGGTCGAGGAAATGGCTCCACGGGTGCGAGACCAGGAGCTCGTCGTCCTTGACCCCATCGGCGCCACCGAGGGCGACCCGGCGGAAGACCTCGGCACTCTCGGATGGCGTCAGCCCGATCGCCGGCTTCATCATCACGATCAGGAGCGGCCGGTCCTCCGCCCCGACGAGCGTCCGGATCCGGTCGAGCCCGAACTTCGGCCCCTTGAAGGCGCTCGTGAACGCCTCCGGCAGGTCGAGGTCGAGGAGCCGGATCTCACCGGCCGAGGCGCACTCGCCGTAGACGGTGGCGAGGAGGAGCGGGATCTGAGCACCGAGGTTGTGGAGCGGGAAAGCGAGCTGGACGACCCAGTCGCGATGACCGGCCACCGGTTCGACGACCTCGTGGTCGGGCACCTCCCAGGTCGCGACGACCCGGGCGGCGTGACGCTCGCGGATGGCGGGGGTCTCGCGTTCCAGCGTCACCCAGGTGCCGGTCGACTGCATGTCCGCGAGTTCCCGAGCCGCCGCATGGATGTCGACGCCCGGCGGCGTGCGGTAGGCGTACGTCGCGATCACGAACTCGCGCTCGTCGATGCCCTCGGGCATCGCGAACCCGTCGCGGTCGCTCATCGTGGCACCGGTCAGGCCCGGGCTTCGAGCATCGTGAGCAGACCGCCGTGGAGCGGGCCGCGCGGCATGATCGGCCAGATGTCCACCACGGTGCCGTGCTCGACGACGTGGTAGGCGTCGAAGTAGTTGACCGCGAACGGCGTGTAGCCGAGGTGGAAGTCGACGACATCGCCGACCTTGAGCGAGCAGGTGTCGTCGGCTTCGTACGTGGCGTGCTCTTCGTCGAAGCGGTACGGCGTGAGGTCCTCGTAGCCGAAGATCCGGGGATACGCCGGGATGCCCGCGACGTCCGCCGCGCCGAAGGTCTTCTTGCCGAGGTTCAGCACGACCCGATCGCGACGCCGGCTGATCACGGTCACGACCGCGGTGGTGGCCTTCTTGAACCTCGGCTCCATGAGGAAGTGGTAGTCGTCCATCGCCGCGTACGATCCGAGCTGGAGCTCCGTGATCCGCGGGTTCGCGCCGGTCCAGAAGGCCGTCGCGGTGCCGGCCGCCGACAGGATGGGACACGGGACGCCGTTCGCCTCGAGGAAGTCCGCGACATCCACGAAGTAGCGCATCGCGACGACCTGCTTCTCGTGCCGCTTGTCGTGGTCCAGCTCCGTCGAACAGTGGCCCTCGTAGCCGGACAGGCCGTCGAGCCGGAGACCGGGCAGCTCCTGGACCCGCCGCGCGACCGTGAGCGCCTCCTCGGGCGTGTCGACCCCCGCCCGATGCATGCCGGTGTCCACCTCGACCAGGATCCCGAGCGTGCTGCCCGCCTCGACCGCGGCGGCGGACAGGGCCTCGGCGTCGCCGGGGTCGTCGACGTTGACGATGACGTTCGCCTCGCGCGCCAGGAGCGCCGCGGCGCGGCGCTTGTGCGGATCGACGAGCTGGTTGGCGATGAGGACGTCGTCGGCGCCGGCGCGGACCATGACGATGGCCTCCCAGATCGTGGCCGCGCAGATCCCGAACGCGCCGTGCTCGAGCTGGAGCCGGGCGATGTGCGGGCTCTTGTGGTTCTTGACGTGGCCGCGCAGGCGCGCGTGAAGCGACGGCAGGCGTGACTCCATGAAGGTCAGATTCTCGACCAGCACGTCCCGATCGATGACCAGGGCGGGCGTGACGACCTCGTACTTGCTCCGACCGATCGCCGACCCGTACAGGTCTCGAACGCGATCGTGGGCTTCGGTGATGATCGGCGCAGCGTCTCGCACGTCTAGTCGCCTCGCTCGAGCATGTCGAGCAACCAGCGCGACTCCGGCCCGCGCGGCATGACCGGCCAGATGTCGGCCACGTGCCCGTCCTCCATCACGTGATAGGCGTCGAAGTAGCCGATCGCGAAGGGCGTGTAGTTGCACAGGATCTCGACCCGATCGCCGGTCTTGAGCGGACAGGACGGGTCGGCCAGGAAGATGGAGTGCTCCTCGTCGAA
Source organism: uncultured Chloroflexia bacterium (assembly GCA_963781845.1). Classification (GTDB taxonomy): domain Bacteria; phylum Chloroflexota; class Limnocylindria; order Limnocylindrales; family CSP1-4; genus Chersky-267. The sequence continues at coordinate 593,458 of CAWAHN010000017.1, forward strand.
GCGGTACGGCTCGAGGTCCCAGTCCTTGAGCACGCCGTGCGAGGCACCGACGGTCTTGCTCCCGGCATCGAGGACGATGCGGTCCGACCGCCGGCTGATGACGGTGGCGAGGACCGAGACCGCCCAGCCGAAGCGGGGGTCAAGCCCGCGATGGTGACCGTCCATCGTCGCGTAGGAGCCGGGCTGGATCTCGGTGATCCCGGGGTAGCGCGAGGTGACCTCCCACGTCCCGGTGCCGGCCGCCGACACGATCCGGCAGGGCAGCCCGGCGTCGGCCAGCTCGCCGGCGATGCCGGTCAGGAACGCCATCGCCTCGCGCGCCATCGCATGTCGCTTCGCCTCGTCGAACTCGAGCGAGCAATGGCCCTCGTAGCCGGTCAGGCCGAGGAACGACAGGCCCGGCGCGTCCGAGATCCGACGGGCCAGCGCGACGGCCTCCTCCGCGGAGGCGACGCCACAGCGGTGCATGCCCTCGTCGACGTCGATCAGGACGCCGATCGTGCTCTCGGCGGCCGACGGCTGCACGCGACAGCTCGGCGACCTGGACGGCGTCGTCGACCGCGACCTTCACGATCGGCTTCGCGAGCCAGGAGCGCGGCCGCTCGCGCCTTGTCCGCGCCGGCGACCTCGTTGATGACGAACACGTCGTCGATGCCCGCGCGGGCCATGACGATCGCCTCCCAGATCGTGGCGCAGCCGACCCCGATCGCGCCGTGGTCGACCTCCATCCGGGCGATGTGAGGACTCTTGTGCACCTTCACGTGCGCGCGCAGGGTCGTCGGCACGCCGCGCATGCCGGCCGCCATGATGTCGAGGTTCGCCCGCAGCTGAGCGACGTCGAGCAGCAGCGCCGGGGTGGTCAGCTCGTCGCGCGGTCGACCGATCTCGGGTGCGTACCGGCGTACGGACCCGATCGTGGGCCTCGCTGATCAGCCCCGCTATCGTTCGCATGTCCTGGCCTCCTGGCCGTATGGTCCCGGTCCGACCGGCCGTGCTACTGGGACGTTCCGCGGGCGATCGGCCAGCGATCGACGAGCCGGCCGCCACGGCTGATCCAGACGTGGTCGTGCAGGTTGAAGGTGGTCCTGATCTGGCCCGGGCGCGAAGTCGAGCTCGCTGCCGAGGGGTGGCACCGGATCGTCCAGCTCGATCGTGGCGTGCTCGTCGCTGATCCACAGGTCCCGCGCGACGAAGCCGATCGGGACCGGCGGTCCGTACTCCACGCCGACGACGCGACGGCCGACGTCCACGACGACCCGGCCCGGGTGGCGGCTGATGACCGTGCCCCGGATCGCCACGGCACAGCGGAAGGGCAGGCCCGGCTCCAGCCGCTCGGGCTCCATCAACGCATAGACGCCCGCCTGGACCTCCGTGATGATCGGGTCGGCCAGGGCCTCGTCAAGCGTCGACGTGCCCGCCGCCGAGACGACGTCGACCGGGAAGCCGGCGTCGATGATGGCCGCCCGGACCTCGGCCAGCTTGGCGTAGGCGCTCGCGATCCGGCCGGTCCGACCCTCGTCGCTGCGGCGGATCCGCCCCTCGTAGCCCATGATCCCGCGAAGGCGGAGCCCCGGCGCGCGGTCGATCGCCCCCGCGAGGCTGACCGCATCGGCGGCGGACTCGACCCCGCAGCGATGGAGGAGGATGTCGACGTCGATCAGGACGTCGATCGTGGCTCGGACCCGGGACGGCCTCGCGCGACAGGGCCGCGACCGGGTCCGGGATCGTCCGCCACGACGCCGACGCGAGCCCGGTCCGCCAGGGCCACCAGCCGGGCGATCTTGCGCGGATCGACCACCTCGTTCGCCACCAGGACGTCGTCCATGCCGGCCGCGACCATCGACTTCCGCCTCGCCGACCGTCGCGCAGGTGAGGCCGACCGCCGACCCGCCGAGCTGCCGCCTGGCCAGCTCCGGCGTGCGGTGCGTCTTGACGTGCGGCCGGAGCGTCTTGCCGGTACCCGGCAGGAGGGACGCCATCGCTGCGACGTTCGCCTCGAACACGTCCAGGTCCACGACCAAGCCGGGCGTGGACAGGGCGATCGATGGTGCCGGCTGAGGTGCGACGGCGGTCGTCTTCATCGCGCTCGGCACCGTCACCCGGCGCTCGCGCGGGCGCCGCGGACGTCCGCGTACAGCGCGCCACGCGCCGCGTCGGGCTCGAACCGGCGGGCGACGGTGACGAGCTGCTCGACGGCCGCCGGACACGGACCCGTAGACGCCGGCGCCGACACCGGCCAGGATCGCGGCCCCGAAGGCACCCGGCTCGTCCTGGGCCACGACCTCGACGGGGACGCCGGTCAGGTCCGCGATGAGCTGCATCCACCAGGCGTTCTTCGATCCGCCGCCCGTCGCCCGGATCAGCCGTGCCCCGATGCCGCGCCCGCGCAGTCGCTCGAGGCTGAGCGAGAACCGGCAGGCGATCCCCTCGAGCAGCGCGCGGACGATGTCGACCGGGGTCGCGGCCAGGGTGACGCCGCTGAACGTCCCCCCGAACCCGGGCGTCGCCGCGACGTGGGGGAGCGGGGTGAACGCGGCGTCGGCGAAGACGTGACCCGGGCCCGGCCCGGCGGCGGCCAGACCCGCCTCCAGGTCGGGGATCGACAGGTGCAGCAGGCTGCGCGCCCAGTCGACCACGGCCATCCCGTTCGGGTCCGTCACCAGGATCCCGAAGCCGGTCGGCCCGGGATGCGGGTAGACGCCGATGCCGTCGTGGACCAGCTCGACCGGCCAGCCCGACGTGACCGGCATGTTGAACGAGTTCCACGTCCCGCAGGCGAGCGAGACCACGCCCGGGTCCACCGCGGCCGACCCGACGGCCGCCGCGTAGGTGTCGAAGGCGCCGGTCACGATCAGGGTGTCGGCGGGCAGGTCGAACTCCGCCGCGATCGCCGGGCAGGATGCGGCCGATCGGCGAGCCGTTCGGCTGGATGTCGGGCAGCCAGCGCCGGATCGATGCCGGTCTCCTGCGATCCGCTCCGCCGACCAGCCGCCGGTCGCCACGTCGTAGGTCGCCCACGTCCCCGCGTCGCTCCAGTCGACGACCGGACGTCCGCTCAGCAGCAGCGCGTAGAACTCGTGCCAGTTCATGAACCAGCGCGTCCGGGCGACGGTCGCCGGGTCGGTCGCGCGCCACCACAGCGCGCGGTTGACCGGATCCATCCGGCGCGGGACGTGGCCCGGCCAGGCGCTGCCAGTCCTCGGGCGACCGACGGGCCGCGGTCGTCGCGGCCACGTCGTCGCCCCGGGTGTCGGACGTCATCAGGCACCGCCCGAGCGGCGTCCCGTCCGCGGCGACCGGGAACACCTCGCGGCCGGACGAGCTGAACGAGATCGCGACCGGGCGGATCGGCCCTCACGCGCGGGGTCCGCCGACACCTCCGCCGAGCGCGGACCGGAACGCGGCCCGCGACTCGAGCACGTCGACCTCGGAGTGGCCGGGTTCGGGACGGTACGTCGGGACCGACCCGGTGGGCGCTCGCCAGCGACGTGCCGTCGACGGCGTACGCCCCGACCTTGATCGCGCTGCTCCCGAGATCGATCCCGATGAGGCTCATCGGCCGTGCTCCTTCGACGTCACGACGATCGGCGCTGGACCGTGTCCGAGCCGGTCAGCCGATCCCAGAGATGTCCTCCCCGGGCTCGCCGATGATCCCGATCGTCGAGAAGATCGCGGTCTCGGTGTCGTCCGGCACGACGATCCGGAGCAGGACCCCCGACGCCGGAGCCTCGACGTCGAGGTTGACCTTCTCGGTCTCGATCTGGACGATCGGCTCGCCCTTCGCGACGGTGTCGCCCTCGGCCTTGTGCCACTGCTTGACGATCCCGGTCTCGAGGTCCTGTCCGGCCTGCGGCATGATCACCTTGACCGCCATGTCCTCGACTCCTCGTCCGCTCGGGATCTACAGCTCGGCGTTGACGATGAAGCCGGCGTCCACCAGGAGGGTCGCCGACGTGACGTAGCTCGCGTCGTCCGACAGCAGGTAGGCGATCGTCGCGGCCATCTCCTCCGGCTGGCCGGGGCGTCCCAGCGCGATCCGCTCCTCGTAGTACTTGACCGCCGCCGCGTCGTCGAACATCGGGATCGACATGTTGGTCACGATCCAGCCCGGCTCGACGGCGTTGACCCGGATGCCGTGCTTCCCGACGACCGCGCCGAAGGCCTTGGCCCACATCGAGATCCCGCCCTTCGTCGCGCAGTAGGCGGACTGGAACGGCGAGCCGACGTGGGCGGAGATCGAGCTGGTGCAGACGATGGCCCCGCCGTGGCCCTCCTTGATCATCTGCTTGGCACCCTCGGTGGTGACCACCCAGGTCCCGCGCAGGTTGGTCTCGGACAGGTTGTCCCAGTCCTCGATCGTGGTCTTGTCCCACTCCATGAACGGGTTGATGCCCGCGTTCGAGACGACGTAGTCGAGCCGCCCGCCGCGCCGTGGCGACCTCCTGGACCATCGTCGACGACCTGGGCCGGGTCGCGCATGTCGGCGACGACCGGGAACCCTTCGCCGCCGGCGTCCTTGATCTTCTGCAGGGTCACGCGTAGGGATCGCCGGTCGGGTCGCTGGTTCACCCCGACGAGGGCGCCCTCGGCTGCGAGGCGCACCGCCGTCGCCTGACCGATCCCGTTCGTCGCGCCGGTGACCAGCGCGACCTTGCCGACGAACCGCTTCTCCACGATCTGGACTCCTTGGGTCTTCCTGGACGCGATGGATGGCGGTCAGACGACCGCTTGGGGATCCAGCCGTTCCACGCGGCCGGTGAAGGCGTCGATCTGGTCGAGCCCGACGAGGCTGCCCATCTCGAGGTCGTAGACCCGGCGCTCGCCGGGCGCGAGCTCGATCAGCTCACCCCGGCTCCGGGCGTCCCACCGGCCGGCGTCCCGATTCGTGCTCGCCTCGATGGCCACGACGTAGAGGTCCTCGCCGGGCATCCGCCAGGTCGTCTGGTGCGGGAGCTGGCCCTTGTCGAAGAGCTGATAGACGCCGAGGGCGATCCGGCGGTTGACGATGGCGACCGGGACGGTCCCGTCGGGCTCGGTGACGACGTCGTGCTCGAAGCACCGCTCGGTGTAGTTCGGGATGGGTCCGTCGAGCCATCGATAGTCGCCCGCCGGAGCGGGATCGGTCGGCACGCCGGGGCCCGGCACGAGCAGCTGCGCGCCCTCGTCCACGATCGGGAAGCCGACGTTGCAGTGGTACAGGAGCATGTGCGTCGTCCGGGTGTGTCCGGTGTTCTCGACCTCGTCGTGGATCCGGAACCAGGACTCCCCGACCTTCGCCTCGACGCGGCGTCGGAGCGTCAGGTTCTCGCCGAACACCGCGGCCTGATGGACCTCGCCTTCGGCCCACAGGATGCAGTCGTCGCCCTCCCAGCGTTCGCCGTAGCCGGTCAGTCGGGCCGGGAGCGTCCAGACCCGGCCCATCATCCCGTAGGTCTCGGTGGGCTTCAGGTGCGGCTGGTTGAACTGCTCGGCGGTGTCCTCACCGCCGATCAGGGTGTGGTCCAGTCCCGCGGTCGAGACCAGGCCACCCGGGAAGCTCCGGAACCAGCCCATCCCCTCGGGCTCGGCGTACCACGGCCCGACGAAGCCCGGCGGCGAGATCCACGCCAGCGGGGTGCCGTTGATCTCGCACCGGCCGATGTCGAACGCCCGGTCGACCACGACGTCGAAGGCGAAGCCCGTGCCGGTCCGGAACTCGAGCAGCCGGACGCCGCGCTCGATGCCGTCACCGGCCGTCACGAGCCGAACGCCGGCGACCTGCTCCAGCCGGCCGACGCGACGCATGAGCTCGTGCCGGTCATAGCGGGAGCCGAACAAGGCAGGCAAACCGAACCCCCTTTCGACGGTCACCACGCGTCGCGGATGGACCGCCGTCTGCGGTCAGCGGTGGCTGTCCCCGGTGGCCACGACCCGAGCCGTGGCCACCGGGAGATGTGTCAGCGGATCACGCCGCGCCGCTAGGCGCGGGCGTCCGGCAATGCGGCGGTGTCGAATGCCGGGACGGGCACGTCGTCGCCGAGCGCCTGGCCGGCTCTCATCATCCACTCCTCGTTGCCGCGAACGCGGAGGTAGAGGAGGAGGAGCACCCCGATCAGGAACCACCCGCCGACGATCAACGGTCCGAGGTTGTACGGGTCAGCCGGGAATGGGTCGAAGAACCCCCGGTAGCAGGCGTAGATCAGGATGACCGAGGAGACGAGCGGGAAGACGAAGTGGAGCAACCAGTTGAACTCGGCCGGCTTCTCGCGGCGATAGAAGCGGAAGACGGCCGCGTTCGCGAGGATGTAGACGACCGTCACGGCCAGCACGAGCACGATCCCGGTCGCGAAGAAGAACCCGACGTCCGAACCCCAGACCGCGCCCGACGAACAGGCCGGAGACGATGTTCAGCGCCAGCTGGGCGAGGATCGCGTTGGTCGGGGTCTTGTGCTCCGGGTGGAGCTTGGCAAGCGCCTTGGGGAACGACCCGCTCCGGGCCATGCTGTACCACATGCGCGTCCCGACGTTGGCGCAGGCGACGGAGACGGCCGCCACGCTGTTCAGGAACGCCAGCATGACGATGAACCAGAGGTCGCCCCAGACCCTGTGGGCCAGCGCCAGGGCCGGCAGGACGTCGGACTTGACGATCGCGTCGGCGTCGTTCCCGAAGCCGGTGATGACGCCCCAGAAGACGATGACCAGGAACGTCCCGATGATGACGATCGAGAGCATCACCGAGAGCGGGACGTTCCGCTTCGGATCCTTGGTCTCCTCCGCCAGTGGCGCCGAAGCCTCCCACCCCGTGAGGCCTTGGACGGTGAGGACGACCGCAAGCAGGAAGGGCCCAGCCGCCGGGATCGCCGACGGATTGAAGACGTCGAGCGAGATGCTGGTCCCGGCGGGTGGGTTGAGGAAGCCGAAGATCGCGAGGCCCAGGACGATGGCCATCTCGAGACCGCCGGTGACCACGACGAAGTTCGTCGAGATCTTGATGCCTTCCCATTGCAGGTAGGCGGTCAGGAGCGAGAAGACGAGGACGCTGACCCACCACAACCATGGCGCGTCGATGTTCCAGTTCGACTTCAGCTCGCCGGCCAGGATGAAGCCGAAGAAGCCCGCCAGCGGCCCCGCGACGAGCGGGGAGTACAGGATGTACATCCAGGACGTCAGGAATCCGGCGCGGGGATGGAGTCCGCGACTGACGTACGTGTAGTACCCGCCGGCCGATGGCATGTGCCGAGCCAGCTGGGCGAGCGTGCTCCCGAGCATGAGGACGATCAGGAACCCGAAGAAGTACGCCAGCGGCGCCGTGATGCCGGCCATCGACACGATGAACGCGGTGAAGAAGAACCCCGCGATGGCGGGCGCGATGTGCGTGATCGCCTGCATCGTCGCCCCGAGCAGCCCGATCGCATCGGTCTCGAGGTCGGTCGTGACCTTGGCACCAGCCCCGGTCGGCACCGCCGGTTCGTTGCTTACCATCTCCACTCCTTCGCCATGTCCACGTTCCCTCCTCGTTCCGAGAACCGTGACCGTCCGACGATCACGGTGCGGTATCGGGCGATGGCTGCGGTCGTCTCAGGGCTCCTCCTCCCGAGTGTGGTGAGCGCGAACCTCTTCCGTCGAACGTTTGCGAACAGCGAACAATCACGAACAAGACGGATGGTACGGGGTCGTGTCAATGACGGAGCGCACGGATCGCGGCGGACGATCGGGTCGCGGATCGCGGGTCGGCCGACCCGCCCTCAGTACTCCGGAACGACCCGCCCCGCCATCACGTCCAGCTGGATCTGGGCGACGGCCGCAGTCTGGATCGGCGCCGTCACGGCGCGCATCACGGCCGCGTCGGCGGCGCGACCGACGAGCACGGCCCGCGTCATCCGGTCGCCGATCTTCTCGCGCACGGCCGGGGACAACGGGCGGTCGAGGATCCCGGCCGGTCGGCCGACCTGCATCTCGTCGACGGTCCAGACGGCGGCATCGGCCTGGCCGTTGGCGAGCAACCGTGAGATCTGCGCCGGCATCGCCGGGATCAGCGTGACGTCGGCCCCATCGAACTCGAGCGCGGTCAACAGCTGTTGGTCCGCGGAATGCCGGTCGACGATGACCCGGACCGGGTGCGGGTCGGGCTGAGCCGACGAGTAGAAGACCCGGTGGCCGGTGTTGTAGGAATCGATGCCGAGCTCCGAGACGATCGCGTCCTGGGGCCCGCACAGCTCCGAGGCCGCGAAGCTGGACATGACCGTCAGGTGGCAGCGCCCGTCGCGCACGGCCTGCAGGCGCTGGCGCGAACCGCGGACGAAGATCAGGAACACCTCGAGACCGGCGTTCGTGAGCAGCTGCTTGATCGCGGTCGCCAGGGCCTCGTAGCGCGGCGAGGACGCCAGGGGCAGGCCGATCACCAGCGGACCGTTCTCCGCGGTGGCCCACAGCCGGCCGACGGAGCGGTCGACCATGAACGCCCCGAGCCGACCTCGGGTCTCGACGACGATCCCGCCCGCCTCCTCCAACCGGCCCATCGCGACGTGGATCGAGGCCAGGCTCGATCGATGGTCGTGGGCAAGGTCGCGGGTGGTGGGGAGCCGGACCGGCGGCTCGGCCGTCGTGAGGAATCGACGGGCCAGCTCCGGCACGATGTCCGTGAGCGGACGAGCCTGTCCTCGAGCGCGGTTCGTGGCCACGGTCGCAGGATAGTCGCAACGACCGGATCGCTGTCCTCTCGACGGCGCGAACCCGGGCGGCTAGGTCTGCAGGCAGGCCTCGAGGTCGGACAGGGTGACGACATCGCCGGGACGGGCCGAGCCCCGGTTGGCGAGCACACGGGCGCGCTCGCCGCCCGGATCGCCGAGCGAGGTCACCACGAGGACGGCCTCGCTGGCGTCCTCGTCCTCGGTGTAGCCGTTGACGGTGACGACGCAGCGCAGGCCGGCCGCGTCGGCGGCGAGCAGGCCGTTCCGCGAATCCTCGATCACGAGCGCGGACGCGGCCGGGACGCCGAGTCGCTCGATGGCGAGCCGGTAGATGTCCGGCGCCGGCTTCTTGTGGGCGACCACGTCGCCGGCCAGGACCAGGTCGAACCGGGCCGCGCGCGCCGGACCGGCGACGTGCTCGAGGATGGCTCGAACCGATGGCTCGGCCGACGTCGAGCAGACGCCCAGCGTCCAGCCGGCGTCCTGCGCCGCCGCGATGATCCGGCGCGATGCCGGGCCGGGCAGGCAGCCGGCCGTCCGTCACCATCTCCGTGTAGATGGCGGTCTTGCGCGCGTGCCAGCCGGCCGACCTCGGCCGTCAGCTCCTCGGGATCGGTCGGCAGGCCCGCAGCCTCCACGAAGGCGGGCGTCAGGAGCGTCGCCATCCGTTCCTTGCCGCCGCTGATCCGGAGCAGCTCGCCGTACTCCGCCTCGGACCACTGGACGGGCAACCCGAACTCGCGAAAGGTCGCGTTGAACGCCGGCAGGTGACCGAACCGCTCCGTGTCCGAGAGCACGCCGTCGCAGTCGAAGATCAGGGTCGTCACCAGGCCTTGCCCTCGCTGCCGAACATCCGGATGTGATCCTTGGCCATCTCGATCACCGCGGCCCGCTGGGCCCGGAACAACGCCGGTGGATCGTATTCACCGGGGTGCGCCGTCATGTGGTCGTAGCCCGACTGCATGAACCGGATCTTGAGAGCCGTCGAGATGTTGACCTTGGCGCAGCCGCGAGCGATGAGATCGGTGAACTGCTCCGGGGCCATCCCCGTGCCGCCGTGGAGGGCGATCGGGATCGGTTCGGCCGCCACGATGTCGCTCACCCGCTGGCCGTCCAGGGTGGGGGTCGTCCGATAGGCGCCGTGGGCGTTGCCGATCGCGGGCGCGAAGCAGTCGATCCCGGTCGAGCGGATGAAGTCGAGCGCCACGTCGAGTGACTGGACCGGACTCGCCGCGTTCGACCCGATGTCGTCCTCGACGCCCTTGATCCCCTCGATCTCGCCTTCGACCGCGGCACCGTAGCGCCTCGCCTCGGCCACGACCTCGATGCACTGCCGGCGGTTCTCCTCGACGCTCAGCTTCGACGCATCGAACAGCACCGAGTTCCAGCCCTTCGCCAGACAGGTCGAGATCACCTCCCGATCCGGACAATGGTCCAGGTGCAGAGCGCACGGGGACGGTGATGTGGCGGGTCATCTCGACCCACATCGCGTAGAGGACGTCGGCGCCCTCCATCTTGACCGTCTTGACCGACGTCTGGACGATCAGCGGCGCCCGGAGCTCCTCGGCCGCCGCGAGCACGGCCTCGAGGCTGAGGTCGTTGACGATGTTGATCGCGGCGACCCCGTACCGCTCGCGGAAGGCGTGCTGCAGGATGGCCTGGGTCGGTGCGATCGGCATGTCGTGACCTCCTTCAGGATTGCGGCCACCGGACCGCCGCTCGGGACCGGCGCTCGGGACGTTCGGCGGCGTCCTCGCCGGCGGCCAGCCCGGCAGCCGGTTCGACGACGATCAGGTCGATCCCGAGGTCGCGGATCGCGGCGGCCTCGTCGGGGTCGATGCCGGGCGTGGTGACGATGCGATGGACAGCGTCGAGCGCCGCGACCCGGACGAGGGCCCGACGCCCGAACTTGGAGTGATCGGCGAGGAGGATGACCTCGTCGGCCGCCTCGATCATCGCCCGCTTGGCATCGACCTCCTCGAGCAGCGGATAGGTCAGACCGCCCTCGACCGAGACGCTGTGGATGGCCAGGAAGGTCTGGTCGACGTGGAGACCGCGCAGGGTGGCTGCGGCGAGCTGACCGCTCGCCCCGAAGGTCGTCGGGCGGATGACCCCGCCGGTCATGATCACGGTCGTCCCGGGGTTGCCGACGAGCTCGATCGCGTTGGTGACGGCGGTGGTCACCACGACCAGGTCCTGCTTGTGGTGGAGCGCCCGGGCGAGGCAGAGCGTGGTCGTCCCCGAGTCGAGGATGATCGAGCTGCGATCCGCGACCAGCTCCGCGGCCCGTCGCCCGATGGCGACCTTCTCGTCGGCGTGCTCGCGCAGGCGGAACGCGGTATCGGTCTCGTCGCCGGGCCGGATCGCGACCGCGCCGCCGTGGGCCCGGCGGACGAGGCCCAGCTCCGCGAGTCGGGTGAGGTCCCGGCGGATGGTCTCGTCGGTCACCCCGAGGGCGTCGACGAGGTCGCGCCCGCGCACGCTCCCGTGCTTCCGGACCAGGTCGGCGATGACCTGGCGGCGGTCCGCGGGAAGCATCTGCTCGTGCACGGCATCACCTCCCGTCTCGGTCCCCGAACGCCCGGTCGAGCGAGCGTTCCGCCCAGCCACGATAACCCACAGAATACCACACGGTCACTTGACACTCGGCGCTTGGAACCGTCATGCTCCTCGTGGAGGGGGCTTGATTACCACAGAAACCCTCGCCTTCGCAGGCGACCCCACCATCCGGTGAGGCCGCCTCCCGCCGACCCCCGGACACCACGGAGAACCATCGACCATGAGCGAGATCGGACCTCAGCTCCTCCAGGCGATGTACGAGACGGCGGCCACGATCCGCCTGTTCGAGCAGCGGGCGATCGAGCAGTACCGCATCGGGAACATCCGCGGCTATCTCCATCCTTACCTCGGCCAGGAGGGGATCGCGGTCGGTTCGATCGCCGCGATCGAGACCGACGACTACATCGTCAGCACCCACCGCGGGCACGGCCACGCGATCGCCAAGGGCCACGACCCGAAGCGGATGATGGCCGAGCTCTTCGGCAAGGAGACCGGCTACTGTCGCGGGCGCGGTGGCTCGATGCATGTCGCCAGCCGGTCGGTCCGCAACCTGGGCGCCAACGGTGTGGTCGCCGGCGGCCTCGGGATCGCGACCGGTGCGGCGCTGGCGATCAAGCAGCGGGGTGGATCCGAGATCGTCGTGGCGTTCTGCAGCGACGGAGCGTCCGCCAACGGGATGTGGCACGAGTCGCTCAACCTGGCGGCCATCTGGGACCTGCCGGTCATCTTCGTCCTCGAGAACAACCAATACGCGGTCTCGACGCCGATCCGCGACAGCGCCCGCGTGGCGCATCTGTCGTCGCGTGCGGCGGGCTACGGGATCCCCGGCGTGACCGTCGACGGGAACGACGCGGCCATCGTCTACGGGGCCATGCAGGAACCGGTCCGGCGTGCCCGGGCCGGCGAAGGACCGACGCTGGTCGAGTGCATGACCTTCCGCCACGGCGGTCACCACGTCAACGACCCCGGCCTCTACCTGCCGGCCGACGAGCTGGCCCGCTGGAAGGCGCGCGACCCGCTCATCCTCCTCCGCGGTCGCCTCGCCCGGGTGGGTGTCGACGAGGCGACGATCGCGCGGATCGACGAGCGGGTCGAGCGTCTGCTCGAGGAGGCGGTCGAGTACGCGACCGCCAGCCCCGACCCGTCCGTGGAGGCGTTCCTCGCCGAGATCTCGACCGACCAGGACCTCGCCGGCATGCCGGCCCAGGCGAGCTGAGGAAGACCATGACCAAGATGAAGTACCGGGACGCGCTCCGGTCCGCGCTCGAGGAGGAGATGGAACGCGACGAGTCCGTCTTCTGCGTCGGCGAAGGGATCGGCGAGCGGGGCGGGTCCTACAAGGTGACCGATGGCCTGCTCGCCCGGTTCGGCCGGAGCCGGGTGATCGACACGCCCCTGAGCGAGGCGGGCTTCGTCGGACTCGGCGTCGGGGCGGCGATCGCCGGCCAGCGTCCGGTCGTGGAGATGCTGTTCATCGACTTCCTGCTGCTGGCCATGGACCAGGTCGTCAACCAGGCGGCCAAGTACCGCTTCATGTCGGGCGGCGAGGGTCGCGTTCCGCTGGTCATCCGCACCCAGGGGGGTGCCGGCAACTCGCTCGCCGGTCAGCACTCCCAGAGCCTCGAAGCCCTCTACTACCACGTGCCCGGGCTGAAGGTCGTCATGCCGTCCACGCCGCACGATGCGAAAGGGCTGCTGAAGGCCGCGATCCGCGATGACGACCCGGTCATCTTCATCGAGCACAAGCTGCTCTACCTGACCGAGGGCGACGTCCCGGACGACCCGTACGTGATCCCGCTGGGCCAGGCCGAGGTCAAGCGGGCCGGGACGGACGTGACCCTCGTGACCTGGTCGCACATGGTCGCTCAAGAGTCTGCAGGCCGCCGAGCAGCTGGCCTCGGAAGGCATCTCGACGGAGGTCATCGACCTCCGTTCGCTCGTCCCGATGGACGTCGCCTGCGTCCTCGAGTCGGTCCGCCGGACCGGTCATCTGGTCATCGCCCAGGAGGCCATCAAGCGCGGCGGCGTCGGCAGCGACGTCGCGGCGATCGTCGCCGAGCAGGCGTTCGAGAGTCTCCGGGCGCCGATCGTCCGGGTCGCCGGGGCGAACACGGTCATCCCCTTCAATCTCGCCCTCGAGAAGTCGACCGTGCCCCAGGTCGCCGACATCGTGGCCGGGGTCCGGACCGTCCTGGGTGGGTCGGCCGCCGACCTCCGCCCTGAGGGCGCGACCGCGGGGTAGCCCTTGGCGTCGGGTGTCGGGCTAGTGCATCCCGCGCCCGCCGGCCACGATCAGCAGCTCGCCGGTGATGAACGATGCATCCGCCGACGCGAGGAAGACCGCCGCCGCCGCGATGTCCTCCGGCGTGCCCCAGCGGGCCAGTGACGTCTCGTCGAGGATCCGCTGCTGGACGGCCGGGTCGATCACCTCGACCATGTCGGTCCGGATCCAGCCGGGGCAGATCGCGTTGACCGTGATGTACGGGCCGAGGGTGAGCGCCAGTGCCTTCGTCAGCCCGTTCAGGCCAGCCTTCGAGACGACGTACTCGGTGTAGCGCATCGCCGACGGGTGGTACAGGCCCGAGTTCGACGACATGTTGATGATCGTGCCGCCCTGCTGCGCGGTCATGATCGGGGCGACGGCCTTCGAGCACAGGTACGGGCCCTTGAGGTTGATGTCGATCGTCCGGTCCCAGTCGTCCTCGGTCGTCTCGCGGACGTCCTTCGTGACCATGATCCCGGCGTTGTTGACCAGGATGTCGATCCGCCCGAAGCGGTCCATCGTGGCCGCGACGAGGTCGCGCACGTCGGAGCTCAGCGAGACATCGGCCTGGACCGCGATGGCCTCGCCGCCTCGGGCGATGATCGCCTCGACGACCGCCGGTCGCGGCCGGCGACCCGGCGACCGAGTTGACGACCACCCGGGCGCCTTCGGCCGCGTAGCGTTCCGCGATCGCCCGGCCGATCCCACGCGAGGCCCCGGTCACGATGGCGACCTTGCCCTCGAGGTGTTTCGCAGTCATCGGTCCGCCTCCTCCCGAGTGCCCGCCCCGTCCAGGTTGACGCACGAGCAGCCCGAATCCTACAATCCTTTTGTTCTGCGGTTGCGAACACAGACGCGCCGACGATCGTCCCGGCCGCCCCCCGCCGAGCCCCGCCCCAAGGCGGTCGGCCCGCGGAGATCACGAACCACGGAGCGACCCATGCGCACCCCACGCGAGGTTTCCGAGTCCTACTGGGCCGCCGAGTGCCGGCGCGACATCGACGCCGTGATGGCCCACTACCACCCCGACGCCACCTACCAGGACGCGGGCGGACTCCTCCGCGGCCACGCCGAGATCCGGTCGTTCTACGAGGCCTCCGCGCACGACTACCCGGGCCTCGAGGTCACCATCCTCCGGGAGTTCCCCGGGTCCCCTGATGCGTCAGCCCTCGAGGTGTACGCCGTGCTGATCGATCACGAGGGCCGGCGGTTCCGGATCCGCGGCCTGAACGTCATGACCGTTCGAGACGGCAGGTTCACGTCCGTCCGGTGCTACGAGGATCCGCTCGCACCCGAACCGCCAGGAGGTCAGTCAGCCCCATGACGAACACGCGACCCATCGAGGGCAAGCTCGTCCGGTCGTATTCGACCCGCTTCGAGCGGGACGAGGAGCCGATCTCCGAGGGCGGCCTGTGGCTCAACGGCCGGCGCGACGGGATCGATTGGTGTGACGTCCTGACGCGGAACGGCGTCGCCTACGGCGAGAAGAGCCGGATGAACTCGGCCGAGCGGCGGGCGGAGCAGGCGTTCGGCGGAGCGGC
Organism: uncultured Chloroflexia bacterium; assembly: GCA_963781845.1. Classification (GTDB taxonomy): domain Bacteria; phylum Chloroflexota; class Limnocylindria; order Limnocylindrales; family CSP1-4; genus Chersky-267. The sequence goes on from CAWAHN010000017.1 coordinate 608,490, forward strand.
CGCGGACGGCACGCAGGAAGGCGACTACGACGATCCGGCCGCCGTGCTCGGCGGGACGTGGGGACGCAACCAGGCGGCACGGGCGACGGTCTACAGCCGGAACCCCACCGACGACTACTTCCAGGAGGTCGAGATCAGGCTGCGGAGCTCGATCTCGGCCCACTACTGCGACGGCTACGAGGTCTTCTGGCGCTGCTCCAGCTCGGATGCCGCCTACGCCGAGATCGTCCGCTGGAACGGCAAGATCGCCGAATTCACGTCACTCGCTCGGCGGGTCGGCCCCGAGTTCGGGGTCAAGCACGGCGACATCGTCGAGGCGACCATCGTCGGCAACGTGATCCGAAGCTACATCAACGGCGTCGAGGTCCTGTCGGCCACCGACGACCGCTTCGCTTCGGGCGGTCCGGGCGTGGGCTTCAACTTCTTCGTCGGCGACACCAACGTCGACCACGGGTTCTCGTCCTTCGAGGTCGACACGTACGACTGACCCGGCTGACGCCGGCTACGGCGCCTCGGCCGCGTCCCGGGGCTCGACCCGCGGGACTCGCCCCACCACCGGGTAGTTCGGATCGTGATAGCCGTAGGTCGACGGCGTACCCCGGCGGCACGAGCCGATCGACCAGCGCGACATCGTCCGCGTCCAGGTCGTGGTCCAACGCGCCCAGGTACTCGGTCCACTGGTCGAGGGTTCGCGGCCCGGCGAGGACGGCCGAGACCAGGGCGTTGCCGAGGAGCCAGCCCAGCGCGAACTGGCCGGCCGTCATGCCTTTGCTCTCGGCGCGCTCGCGCAGCTCCTGGGCGATCCGGAGCGAGTCGTCCCGCCACTCCCTGGTCATCACGTCCGGGTCCTTCCGTCCGGCGCGGGAGTCCGGCGGGATCTCCTCGCCGGGCCGGTATTTCCCGGTCAGGATGCCGCGGGCGAGCGGGCTGTAGGGCACGACACCCAGGCCGAAGTGGGCGGCCGCGGGAAGGAGCTCGACCTCGGGCTGGCGGTTCAGGGCGTGGTAGTAGGGCTGGAGGGCGACAGGCGAGGGGATGCCGAGCTCGCGGCAGATCCCCACCGCTTCGGCGAGGCGCCAGCCACGGAAGTTGGACAGACCGAGGTAGAGCACCTTGCCGGATCGGATCAGCTCGCCGACCGTGAACAGCGACTCGTGCAACGGCGTGGCCTCGTCGTCGCGATGGAGGTAGTAGACGTCGACCCGGTCCGTGCGGAGGCGGCGGAGGCTTCGCTCGATCGAGGCCTGGATCTGGCGACGGTTCGTCCCGTCCTCGTTCGGGCCGTCGCCGGTCCGCGACCCGACCTTGGTGGCGACGACCCAGCGATCCCGATCGGAGGACAGCAGCTCGCCGACGATCTCCTCGCCCCGGCCGCCGGCGTACGACACCGCCGTGTCGATGAAGTTGATCCCGGCGTCCCGGGCCGAAGCCACGATCCGGCCGGCCTCGGCGACGTCGGTCCGCGATCCGAACAGCATCGTCCCGAGACAGATCGGCGACACCTTGAGCCCGCTGGCCCCCAGGGCGCGGTACCTCACGTCGGCTCTCCCCCGAGGATGCCCAGCTCATCGAGCGAACCGAGCAGCTCCTCGGGGTCGCGATAGACCCGGAAGGCGCCCGCCTGGAGCAGCTCCTCGACGGCGTACCCGCCGCACAGGAGACCCACGCTGAGCATCCCCGCGCGCCGCGCGGCCAGCAGGTCCCACACGGCGTCGCCGACGACGTAGACATCCTCCCGACGGACCCCCATCCGCTCCTGGCAGGCCAGGAAGAGGTCCGGCTCGGGCTTGGCCCGGACGACGTCGGCCCGGCTGACCACGACCGTGTTCGCGGGCAGGTCCAACACGGCGAGGGATCGATCGATGTCCGGGCGCCGGCCGGACGTGGCGATCCCGAACGGAACGCCGGCCTCGGCCAGCCAGCGGACCAGCTCGAGCGCACCCGGCAGCGGTCGGCGGTCGGGCAGGACACGCTCGTAGATCTCGCCGTGGCGCCGCTGGACCCGGTCCTGCTCATCCGGATCGAGCGTCCTCCCGATCTCGCGGGCGAGGGCTCTCGCCGACATCCCCCCGCTCATCCCGATCCGGCGATGGACCAGCCAGGCCGGGACGTCGAGCCCCGCCTCGGCGAGCGACTGCTGCAGGGCCAGCACGTGGGCATAGACGGTATCGACGAGGGTGCCGTCGAGGTCGAAGATGAGGGCGCGCACGTCCACCAGTCTGGCATGGCGGCGCGTCGTCCGAAGGAGGATCGGGTGGACGTTCGGGCAGCAGGGGCCGACATCGCCGCGTTCCTGGAAGCGCCACGATACGGGGTCGTCGCGACGCACGATCCCGACGGCGCGATCTGGCAGGCGGTGGTCTGGTACGCGGTGACGGACGACGGGATCCTCATGAATGCCCGTGACGGCCGGCGTTGGCTGACCAACCTCCGGCGCGATCCCCGGCTCAGCCTCGTGATCGCCGACGGCGAGGACTACGTCATCGTCCGCGGAGAAGCCGCGGTCACCGACGATCCCGAGCGAGCCCTGGCCGAGGCGCTGTCACTCGCCGAGCGGTATCGGAGCGACGACACGTATGCGGGCCAGGTGCGCGTCAGCATCATGATGCGTGCGGAAGGCATCGGCCTCCACGGCCGATTCCGGCCGGACGGCGCGTGAGCGATGCGGCGCGGACCCCCGATCAGGCCGAGGGGACCGGAACCTTGCCGACGGACTCGGCAGCCATGGCCGTCTCCGGTGCACCGGGGCCAGCCGGGGTGTTGAGCTCGCTGGCGATCGATTCGGCCCACTCCTGGATCGCCGGCCAGTCGCGGTGGTCGCCCCACGGACTCTTGACCATCGACACGGCCGCACGCTCGAGGAAGCCGAATTCGTGCTTGTCGGCCTTGCCGGGGAAGACCCGATGGTCCCGGGCCCCGACGAGCTCGAGGAGCTTCAGGCCCTCGGCGGCGTCGGCGGGATCGACGATGTCGAGCCGGAGCGGGCCACTCGAGAAGAGCCACACCGGTCGCGTGCGCAAGTCATCCGAGGAGCGCGTCACGAGGTCGCGCGCGGGTCCCATCCAGCGGCCCAGGTAGACCGCGCTTCCGACGATGACGGCGTCGTACGGGGCGACGGATCCCACCTCTCGCGCATCGACGACCTCGACCTCGATCCCCGCTTCACGAACGGTCGCACCGATCGCCTCGGCGATCTCCCTGGTGCTGCCGTGCTTCGATGACACGGCGATCAGCATCTTCATGACCTGTCTCCTTCCGGAGCCCGACCTCCGGCCGGAGGAGCAGGAACGTCGACGACGAGCGCTCCTCCGATGGCCGGCGAGGCGCCTCTACGAAACGGGCACGCGGGCGGTCGCCAGGACCGGGTCGCGCATGTCCATGAGCGACACGCCGATCCCATACGTCAGGAACCGCCCTTCGGGCACGAGTTCGATGACGCAGCTCGACGCCTGGCGCGCCTCGGGAACGAGCTTCACCAGCTCCTTCGGCGCCGAGCTCATGTCGAACGAGCCCGCCGGGTGAACCGTCGCCCTGGCCACGAACGTGATCGTCGCCGGCGGGATGGGTACGACCAGCGAGAGGATCCCACCGCGTCGCACCGGCACGGTGACGGCGACCTCCTGACCGGTCGTGATCTGTCGCGCCTTCCAGCCGTTCGGGGCGACGGCGACATAGAGATGCCCGTCGGCGGTTCCGTACACGACGCCGCTCGAGCGAGGCTCGCCGGCGGCGTTGACGTGGCTGACGACGGCGAACGAGGTCTTCGCGAGCGCCCGCCAGACCGCCGCGCCGCTGACCCGAGCCTTGCGGGTCGCGCCCTTGTCCGTCGCCCCGCCGGATGTCTTCGCCGGCAGCGCGGTCGTTCCATTCGTCGTCATCGACGACCTCCCCTGTCCGCCGGTCGTGGCGCAGCGTCACGCCCGCCGGCGACATGCAGCGCACGTCTTCAGAGTGGACCGTGGTCGCGTCGTGCCTCGAAGGCTAGAGCCATCGGTCGTGAAGATGACCCGGGTCGGCCCTCGGGGCGGGCGATCGACCCCATCAGGCCAAGGTCGCGACCGATGGCACTGGTTGGCGAGGAGGATGGTCACGAGACTGCTACCGACGCCGTCACGGTTCGGAACGTTCCACCCATGAGCGCCGCCCGACGGCCGGATGGCTGGACTCATCCGAACGGCGTCCCTGGGAGACGAACCATGGACATCGCGCAGGTTCTCGCGGTCTGGCTCCACACCCTGGCATTGGTGATCGTTCTGGGCTACTACGGCATCCTCGGCCGCGTGATCCTGCCCGCCCTGGCGCGTTCGCTCGAGCTACCCGCGCAGTCAGCTGCGCTGGTGGCGATCGAGCGACGGGCGCTCCCGATCGTCGTCCTGTCGGTCGCGCTATTCGTGGCGACCGGCACCTACCTGCTCGTGATCAACCCCCACTACGCGGGCATTGGCGACTTCTTCGCGTCGACCTGGACGACGTTGATGTTCATCAAGCACGTGCTCGTGGTCGTCATGGTCGTGCTGGCCGTGAACGTCGACCGGCTCATCCGGCGCATCGGCACGGGAACGAGCGACGACGCTCGCGAGTCCGCCCTCCACCGCCTGGCGCTCAGCGCAGAGGGGGCAACGGGCCTCGGGGCGTTGATGATCCTCCTGACCGCCGTTGCACAGGCGGCCTCCTAGGGCCTCGGGACGTCAGGAGGCCGACACGCCGCTGGGCGCGCCGGCCTCGGTGCATGGGGTGAGGGCCGCTACGGCGTGGCCGTCACCCTGATCGAGTCGAGCATCTGGTGGAGCTTGACCTGGTCCGTCGTATGACGGGTCGGGTCCATCGCGACGCCCTGCCTCGGATTCGTTGGGCGACGTCTCGGGGAAGTCCGTCGTCCGGATCACCAGGAGCTTGCCGTTGACGTCCAGGATCCTGAACTGCGCCTTGTGCGGCGTCGTGTCCGTCGTGGCGAACGGGTAGGCGTCGACGTTCGCGAGTCGCGTCGTCGTCCAGATGAGGTTGGTCGGGCAATCCGCCGCGGTGAGGCTTGATGTCACCTCGACCAACTGCCCGCTGTAGCCGGCGACCACGATCGGCGTCGGGGCCGTGACCTTGAAGCCGGGCCAGGCCCGCATGGCGCTCACGAGCCCGTCGACGGTGGATGTGGAGGCGGGATCGAAGGTCTTCCTTTTCTCCCTCACAGGAGCGCATGGATCCTTGGAGACGGCACCGACCGTCATGAACATGAGACCCCAGCCGGAGCCCTGCTTCGCGTCAGGTCCGCTGTCCACGAGCACTCCCTCGTAGTCGCTCGCCGGATCCCAATGGAACCAACCGGCGGGCACATCCAGCGTGATCTGGCCGGGCCAGTAGGATGAGCTGAGGTGATACGTCCCAGGCTGGATGCACTGCGCCGTGCTGAGCGGACACGTCACCTGGGGCGCACCGCTCAGTGAGCTCGGTGGCCCCGGCGTCGGCGTGGGCGTCGGTGAAGGCGCCGGGGAAGGCGTCGGTGAAGGCACTGCCGTCGCCGCTGCGCCTCCCACCCCTGGGCTGAGGCGCCCGGTGTTGACGACTGCCGCGCCGACGACGACGGCGGCGACCACCACGGCGGCCACCAATCCCCATCGGGCGCGAGTCGAAGCTCGCGAGATCATGTCAAGCATCCTTTCCGATGACCGGGCAGGCCGAACCTGGCCGGTCCGTGGCAGGTTGGCGTGGATCGCGTCGCGGACGCGATCGGGGAGCGGTGTCGCACCGTCGAACGATTCGAGGTAGTCCTCCAACCGACCGATGAATTCGTCGTCCCGGTTCATGCCGTGCCCGCGGTCCTCTCCAGGCGCGCTTCGGCCTCGAGGGCCTCGCGCAGGTACTTCAGCGCGTAGTGCAGGCGGGAGCGGACCGTTCCGATGGGCGTCCCCATCGCGGCAGCCGCTTCCGCGGGTGAAAGACCGACGTAGTGGACGAGGACGACCACCGTCCGGTGCTCGACACCGAGTCGCCGGAACGCCTGATCGAGCAACTGGCGCGTCGACACGCCGGTCGCCGGATCCGGGTCACCTGGTGCATCGAAGTCCAGCAGCCGGAGGTTGCCGCGATGACGTCGCTCGCGGCGGGCTTCGGCGTGACACGAGTTCACGAGAAGCCGGTACACCCAGGCCTCGAACCGGTCCGGGTCCTTGAGCCGGGGCAGGTTCTGCCACGCGTCGAGCAGCGCTCGCTGCGTGGCGTCCTCGGCCAGGTACGGGTCGCGCAGGATCCGGCGCGCGACCGAGTGGAGGTGGTTGCCCACGCGTTCGACCAAGGCGTCGAACGCCGCTTCGTCGCCGTGCATCGCTCGCTCGACGAGTCTTCGCTCCATCCCCTCACCCCTGGCCGACCTGTCCGTTTGGCCGGTTCGGAGAGTATGAGTCGAGGGTGTCGCGATTCATTCAATCGAGCCCGCCGGAGAGTCCGGCGCCACCTCAGGGGTCGTCACCCCGGGGCAGGCTCGCGGAGGGTCGCAGGGTCGCCCGACCAGTGGCGGAGCGGGCGTTGCCCAGGACGAGGCGGTCGGTCTACGACGCCCCGATCACCGGCATCGTGATCGCCTCAAGGGCTGCCTCGCGAGCCGCGACGTCGGCCGTCGGGCATGAGATCCAGAGCGCCCAGCCACCCGCCTCGGTGGAGATGTAGTACTGGAGGTGGACGATCTCCTCGCCGCTCGACTCGGGATCGACCATCTCGATCCTCAGGGCCTCGCCCAGTGGGAGCTCGACACGCCCCAGGGATCGGACCTGGGTCCCCGCCGCCCGCGGGTGGATGCCGTAGCGCCACCCACGCGGAACGGTCACGGTCGACTCGGTCACGGCCTCCTCCTCTCAGCTCGGGGGCGGATCCACGGCGGGGCCATCCGTCGCGTGATGACGGAGTCGACGGACGAGCAGGGTCATGCCCACGCTCATGATGATGCTCATGGCGAGGGGAGCCCACATCGCCGGCGACCCGGACCTCCTGCGCCGCATCGCCTCCACGTCCAGGAAGACGCTCTTGCACTCGGGGCAGCGATAGGCACCGCCCCGCCCGCGTCGACCGATGGCGGCCATCTCCGCCCCATCCTTCGGGCAGGCCATCGCAGGCTCCGATGCCGTCTGCGACTCTTCGTTCATCGCCCCACTCCCGTGCATGTTCAGCCTGCCTGATTGTCTCACCGGCCGATAGACGGGCCGCGGGAGGCCGGCACGAGGCGGAGCGTCGTGGTCGCGGCTTCCGCCGACACGACCGTCCCGACGGTGACCGGCCCATAGCGGTCGTACTTCGCGTGGTAGGCGGAGTCCAGGTCGGCGTCGATGGCGTGGTCGGGCACCTCGAACTCGATCTCGCGCTCGACGCCGGCCGCGCGGATCCGGCCCTGGCGCGAGGCCGACGCATACCGGTACCAGCCGTTCTCGGGACCGTGGGCCGAGCGCACGTAGAGGTCGTCGCCAAGGCGTGCGACCCAGATCGTAACGAACGGGCGAAGGGTGCCGTCGGCCCGACGCGAGGCGATCTGGATCTCATCAGCCCGACCGATCCGAGTCAGCTCGTCGGGCGTCCAGGCGGTCACCGATCCACCCGTGTCGCGACGGGTGCGAGGTACTCGGCGTCCTCGACCTGATCGCCCCACTCGCTCTCGGGACCCTCGGCGGGCGCTTCCCAGATCGCGAGATGCGTCATGAAGCGGTCGGGTGCCGCGCCGTGCCAGTGCCACTCCCCCGGTTGCGTGTGGATCGTGTCCCCGGGGTGGATCTCGTGGACAGGGCCGCCGCGGGCCTGGATGCGGCCGACGCCCTCGGTCACGTGGAGGGTCTGGCCGACGGCGTGCGCGTGCCATGAATTGCGTGCGCCGGGTGCGAAACGGACGACGTTGACGCGGACCCGCGAGGGTCCTTCGCCCCGGGCGACGACGTCGACCCAGGCGTCTCCCGTGAAGGTCTCGGCCGGTGCCTTGACGGTCGGCTGCTTCGGCTGGAACTGCATGATCGAGCTCCTCGTAACGGTGACCCCGCCTCTGGCCCCTCAGCCGGCGAGGAACAGCAGGTTGATCGCCTCGAAGGCCAGCAGCCCCACGCACGCGAGCGGAACGGCCAGTGCGACGCCCGCCATCCGCTCGCGCCCGCCCCGGCCAAGCAGCACCGGGAGCGCGAACCCGACGACCACCTCCACCCAGGCGACCCGGGCGAGGTCCGGGATGGCGAGCAGCGTGTAGGCACCCTCGGCGACGAAGACGGCTCCCAGGAGCGCGAGCGCGATGACGCGGCCACGCTCAGCGTCGACACGCCAGCGGCGGCCCGCGAACCCATAGACAGGCCCGCCGACGAGCGCGGTACCGGACCAGATCACGAGCCCGCTGACTGAGATCGAGGCATCCACGAGGCGAGCCGCCAGCTCGTACCCGACGAGCGCGACCAGGAGGGTGGCGGCGCCGGCTACGACGGCCTCGCGGTCCGACGCCATCCGCGAGCCGACCGCGAATGCGACGGCGAGCCAGATCGCTCCGGAGTTCGCGAGGCGGTTCCACTCCGCGTCCAGCACCGCCTGCCCCAGGAGGGTCAGCCCGCCGGTCGCGAGTCCTGCCCCGACGACGAGAAGAGAGCGCCGGACGCGGGCACGATCGCCAGCGAACGCCGGCGACGCCTTCATCTCTTCGAGCATCACGCGAGCCTCACCGATGTCGGCCCCAGCGTCAAGGCGCCCGAGTCGACTCGACCCCGACCGCGCTAGCATCGCCGGAATGGCCCCGCTCGACGACCTCTGGGACTACGACGATCCGGCCGTCTCCGAAGCACGGTTCCGGACGGCCATCGAGGCCGCCGAGGCCGGCGGCGACCCCATCGCGGCCGACGAGGCCCGCACGCAGCTGGCCCGGGCGTTGGGTCTCCAGGGCCGGTTCGAGGCCGGTCACGCCATCCTCGACCGGGTCGATACCGACCACCCAGCCGGCGACCGCATCCGCGTACGGGCCCGCCTTGAGCGAGGCCGGCTCTGGCGGTCGAGCGGCGACGTCGCCGCATCCGTGGCCCCGTTCGAGGGAGCCTGGGAGCTGGCGCGGACGCTGGGCGAGGATGGGCTCGCTGTGGACGCCGCCCACATGCTCGCCATCGTCGACGCACCACCCGGCGAGGCGACCTGGCACGCGCGGGCGCTCGAGCTGGCCGACACCTCGCCCGACCCCGTCGCCCGAGGGTGGCGCGGCAGCCTGTGGAACAACATCGGCTGGGCACGCTTCGATGCCGGCGACCTCGACGGTGCGCTGGCGGCTTTCGAAACGGCGCTCGCGGCGCGTCGCGAACAGGGAAAGGCCAAGGAGGTCCGGATCGCAGAGTGGTGCGTCGCGCGCTGCATCCGCGCGCTCGGTCGCCCGGCCGAGGCGCTCGCTCTGCAGGAGCGCCTCGCAGCGGAGACGGCCGCGGCAGGGGAACCGGAAAGCGGCTTCGGGGCCGAAGAGATCGGCGAGTGCCTGCTGGACCTCGGCCGAGCGGGGGAGGCCCGACCGTACCTCGCTCGTGCCGCTGAGCTGCTGGGCGCCGACGCCTGGCTCGCGGAGCACGAGCCGGACCGGATCGCTCGGCTCAAGGACCTTGGCGGAGGCTGACCGAGAGGGCCGGGCTCATCGAACACCGTCGCCACGTGCCGCGCGACCCCGCCCGCCACGACACGCGGTAGGCTCTCGTAGATCGCTGGCAGCCGGGTGCGCCAGCGCCGTCATCGCCGCAGCTTGCCGGGAGTCGCTCATGAAGGTCGGATACGTCGTGCTCTACGTGAACGACACGGAGGTCTGCCGCAGGTTCTGGGTCGAGCAGGTGGGCATGGTGGAGAAGCGCCGCGACGAGGTGGGCGCCTTCACGATCGCGCAGGTCGGGTTCGCCGACCAGCCGTTCGCGTTCCAGCTCGTGCCGTTGGAGATGATGAAGGACAACCCGGACGGCCTCGACCTCGCGACGCCGTCGATCGGGTTCCACGTCGACGACCTCGAGAACGCGCGAGGCACCCTCGTCGGACGCGGAGTGCAGGCGACCGAGGTGGGCGAGCATCACGGGATGCGGAGCTTCGCGTTCTCGGACCCCGAGGGACGTTGGTTCGCGGTGACGCCGTGATCACCGCGTGGTCCGGCGCCCGGGCCACCGTCCTTCCGTGGCGAGCGGGAGGCGGCTCGGGATGAGCGCATCGACTGGACACCGGATCTTCACTACGACGGTGGCCTCGGTCTATCCGCTCTACCTCGCGAAGGTCGAGCGGAAGGGCCGCACCCGGGACGAGCTCGACGCGGTGATCCGCTGGCTGACCGGGTACGACCAGTCCGAACTGGACCAGCACCTTGCCGCCGGCACGACCTTCGCGGACTTCTTCGAAGGGGCGCGCCTGAACCCCGATGCGGGCCTCATCACGGGCGTGATCTGCGGGGTGCGTGTCGAGGCGATCGAGGATCCGCTCATGCAGCAGATCCGATATCTCGACAAGCTGGTGGACGAGCTTGCGAAGGGCCGTGCGCTGGAGAAGGTCCTGCGCACCTGATGGCGGGCCCGACTTCAGGGTCGGGTGTCAGCGGCCCGGCGCAGCCGCTCGAACTCGCGTCGCAGGCGCTTGCTCGGCCGGCCCTCGCCTCGCACGAGCGTGATGGCTGGCCCAGTCTCCGCCACGACGGGCGGGCTGTGGTCCGTGTAGCAGGTCGCGGCGACGGCAGCCCCGACACGGGACTCGATCGGCAGCACGACCTCGACGATCCGCTCGCGATCGGCGATGCGCGCCTCCACCCGATCGCCCGCTCGAACCTTCGTCGACGGCTTTGCCGGCGATCCATTCACGAGCACGTGGCCACCGTCACACAGCCCGGTCGCGAGCGGGCGGGTCTTCACGAGGCGCACCGCGCACAACCAGCGATCGATACGCGTCTGGTGGGCAGCGACGGGATCAGTCACGCGTTCTAGGATGGCACGGCTCGCGGAGGCTCGACCTGCGCTCGAGGAGCGCCGCGACCAGGCCGACGGCCGAAGGAGGACGGGAACATGGCCCGAGGCTCGATCGCGGTCACGATCGCTCGACTGCCCGAGGACGTCTTCGGGGTGATCTCGAACGTCGAGATGAACTCGCGCTGGTCGTCCGCCTCGGTGGAGGGCCGCCTGATCACGCCCGGGCCCGTCGAGTTGGGATCGAAGGCGCGGGAGGTGAGTCGCGTGTTCGGCCGGCGGTTCGAGGTCGTGTCCGAGGTCATCGAGTTCGAGCCGGGCCGCCTACTCGGCTACCGCACGGAAGGCGGCCCGTTCCCGTTCCGCGGGACGTTCGCGACGGATCCGCTCGACAGTCGGACCCGGTTGACCGCCACGTTCGACGCGAGGCTCGAGGGGATCGCGCGGGTAGCCGACGGCCCATTCGGGCTGCTGGTGAAACGTCAGCTCGCGGGGGACCTCGCTCGGCTCAAGCGACTCATGGAGGAGCGCGAGCTCTGACGTGCAGGTGCCTAAGACTGGTCGGGGCGAGAGGAGTCGGCCCGACGGGACCTACCTCATCGCACGGCAGCGTTGTTCGATTTCCGGACGCTATCCGCCGGCCCCGTCGGTACGTGGCTCGAGGACGACGACGGCCGTGGGTCCGGAGCGCAGCGCTGCCCAAGCGTCGTAATCGTCGCTGAGTTCGCGCCACCGCGCCCAGAGTCGATCACGTTCCTCGCCTTCCGCGGCACGACCGCGGACGGAGCGGAGGCCGTCCTTCAGCTCGACCGTGGTGTCGGGATACGCCTGGAGGTTCAGCCACCACGCGGGCTCCGCCTCCGCCCAGCCATTCATGGCCAAGGTGACCAGGTTCGGACCGTCCTCGAGGTAGCCGACGATCGCTACACGTGGCTCGCCGGATCGTCGCCCGAGCGTTCGGAGGCGCATCATCCCGAACTTGCTGCCGGCCTCCGGCGGCCGGAGGCCGAACCGCCCCCGGCTGACCCGGAAGAGAGCCCGGTGCAGCACCCAGGCGGTCCGCACCACTGCGCGAGGGGGGAGCGTTGCCGCCCCCTCCCGCTCCGCGGTCATGCCGCACCAGCGGTCGTCGAGGCCACGGTCGGTGACGCGGTCGGTCCCGTGACCAGACCCGTTTCGCTTCCGTCAGAGGCGAGCGCGGTGACCGCTGAGGGCCGAAAGCCCTTGAACGTGAGCCAGAGGCCGAGCGACAGTTCCCAGAAGAAGATCGGGATCACCGCGATGCCGGACACCAGGGAGGTCTGCTCGTTCATGCCGAGGATGGATGCGGCTGCGAGCACGAGGAACAGCGGGGCTCCGATGAGCCCCATCGCAGGGATGGCACGGGGCACGAGTCGCGACCGGTACAGCACGTAGCCGAGGAGCAGCGCGTTGAGGCCGGGCATGACGCCGGGGCCGACGAGGAAGGTCACGTCCCGCACCGCGACGAGGCCCTGACCCACGGCGACCAAGGCGGACGCATCCGTCCCAGTCGCTGGACCGGCCTGCCGCAGGTTCACCACGGCCATGAGGCAGACGACGCCGATGACGATGACGGCCGCCTCGAAGATCCGCGTCGCGACGAAGCCGATCGATGCGGCACTGCTTTGGCGCTTGATCACCGGGTACAGCGCGACTGCCGTCCCGATGCAGGCAAGGGCGGTGACGAGGTCGAACAGTGCGCCCAGCAACACCTGGCTGTCGGCACCGGCACTGAGGATGTACGCGGGATCGCTGAGGATCGGGCCGTACAGGAAGACGGCCGGGATCGAGAAGATGAAGGTCATCAGGTATGCGAGGCCCCCGGCGAGTGCCAGCTGCCTCCACGCGTCCATCCGGACTCCGGTGGTTCCAGTCTTGCGTTCGGTGTCGTTCACGTCGATCTCCTTCAAGGTGCTTCGCTGCCCGCGATCGGCGGCTCGGCCTCGTTCTCGCTGACCGAGATGAGGGTCATGCCGAGGTCGCGCAGCTTCTGGAGCAGACCATGGAGGGCCGCCTGGTCGGCGACCGGTCCGACGAGCACGGTCGTTCCGTCGCTCGCCTGAGTCAGGGACATCCCGCCGAACCACTCGGCCCAGCGGCTGTCGAGATGTCCCTTCAGGCGGATCTGGTACCGCTTCGCCTCATGGCGTTCGTCGGTCGATCCGCGGGGCTCGTCCATCTGTCTCCTTCCTGGTCCGGGTCTCGGCGACGTCGGCATCTGCGATGGCCGATGACACCAAGGTGGACGGGAAGGTGGGGACGGCGCCTCCCCATGGCTGGGGAGAGCGCTGGGGATCGTTAGCGGTCGCCGCTCTGCGAGATCAGGCCGAGTTCGTGGCCACGCCGGACCGCCGCGCGGCGGCTGTTCACACCGAGCTTCGCGTAGATGCTCTTGGTGTGCGTCCGGACCGTGCTGAGCCCGACGACCAACTCGTCTGCGATACCGGGGCCGTCGAGGTCGGACGCGAGAAGCCGGAGGACATCGAGTTCTCGTTCGCTGAGCGGCTCCACCAGGCCCTGAGCCGCGACAGGTCGGCGTCCGCCGCGGCCAAGCTCGCCGAGCAGGCGTCGAACGTACCCGGGCGCCGTGCCTCGCTTGGCCGCTGCCTGGAGCATGTCGGCCATCGCGGCACCTTCCGCGACGAACGTCCGGATGTAGCCCTCCGGCTCAGCCAAGGAAAGCGCGCGGCTGAGCGGGTCGAGTCCCGCAGCACCGTGACCGCGAACCCTCTGGGCGAGGGCCTGCAGGACGAGGATCTCGATGACGCTCCGCGACCGGCCGCCCGCTTCCGCCGCTACCAGGAGTCGTTCGAGAAGGGCGATCGCTTGTTGGATCGGACGCGGTTCATGGGTCCTGGCGCCGTTCGCCAAGAGCACTCTGGCGAGGGTAATGTGCTCGTATTCAGCCACGTAGACGAGGTCGTCGTCGACCGACAGTCCGCGCGCGCGGACCCAGACTTCGGCCTCGCGCAGGCGGCCTTGGGCGGCGTGGATCCGAGCTGCCTGCGCCCGGATCGGCCGGATCACGGGGTAGAACTCGCTCACGAAGACCCGTTCGGCGTCCCCCAGCAAGGCGAGGGCAGCATCGGCATCTCCGTCAGCCAGGCGGAGCTGCGCCGAGGCGACGCGTGATCGGTACGGGTTCTGGGCCAGGCCACCGAGGTCCCCGAGGTCATCGCTCCCTCGAAGGTGGTCGGCGGCAGCATCGAGGTCGTTCCACTCCAGGCACAGCCCACTCATTCCCACGTGCATGTCGCCCGCGCCGCGGAGGACGGTCGTCCCGCCGTCGGTCGCCATCCGCAAGCCCAGCTCGTAGGTCCTCATCGCCTCGTGAAGACGACCTTGGGCGACGCGGATCTCCGCGAGTGGTCGATGACAGCCGATGGCGTCGACGGTGTGGCCCGCGCGTTCCAAGCACTGCATGGCCTCCGTCCAGAAGCGATGGGCGGCATCGAGATCGCCACCGCCCCAGTGCGCCAAAGCCAGGAACCCTGCTGCCGCTCCGCGCCCGAGCGGGTCGCCTTCACCGGCGAGATCGAGGGCCCGCACGGCGAACGCTTCGGTGCGCTCTCGATCGCCGGTCATCTGTGCCTGGGCAGCTCGATACAGGGCGATCGCGCTCGGCAGGCGCCGGAACTCGGCTTGGTCCACCACGACCATCGCCGCGGACGGCGCCGGTCGCCCCCCACCGTCGTCGGACCGTGGTTCCAGCCATCGCTCGGCGCCTTGCAGAAGCACCTCGACGTCGGAGGATTCGCCGTTGGCCAGGAGCGCCCCGACATAACCCACGCTCAGGACGGGCCGAACCTCGAACAGCTCGTCTGGAAGCCGCTCGAACCAACTGCGCATCGTGGCTTCCTGGCGCGCTTGACGGAGGCTCGGGATCGCCGGCTCGATCATGTCCGCGGCTCGCTCGAAGTCCGCCCCGCCGAGAGCGTGCCGAATGGCGTCAGATCGCTCACCGTGTTGCTCATACCAGGCGCTTGCGCGCCGATGCAGGGCGAGGACGCGGGCAGGCTCCTCCCTCAGCAGGGTCGCTCGCAGGACATCGGCGAACAGGTGGTGGTAGCGGTACCATTCGCGATGAGCGTCGAGTGGGATCACGAAGAGATTCCGGCGATCGAGGTCCTCGAGCATGACCTGCCCGCCGTCCTGCCCCGTGACCGCATCGCACAAGGCACCGGTCAGCCGATCGAGGATGGAGGTCCACTGCAGGAACCGGCGTACGTCGTCGGGTTGTCGCTGGAGCACTTCCTCGACGAGGTAGTCCACGACGAAGCGATCGTCGCCGGTGAAGCCGGTGATGAAGTCGTCGACGTCGTCCCGGCCCTGCATGGACAGGGCCGCCAGCTGGAGGGCGGCGATCCAACCCTCGGTCCGCTGTTCCAGCGCCGCGACCTGGCTCGGCTCCAGGTTCAGGCCGGCAGTTCGATCGAAGTACGCTGAGGCCTCGGTGGGCGCGAAGCGCAAGTCCGCCGCTCGAACTTCCACGAGTTGCCCCTGCGCCCTCAGACGCGCCAGCGGAAGCGATGGATCGGCGCGTGTGGTGATCACCACGTGCACCGAAGGCGGCAAGTGCTCCAACAGGAATGCCACCTGCTCGTGCACCTCCGGCGTGTCGATGACGTGGAAGTCGTCGAGCACCAGGACGATCTCGGATCCGACCGAGGCAAGCTCGTTGACAAGCGCCGTGATGACCGCGTCGATCGGTGGCGGTTGCGCCTCCTGGAGCATCGACAAGGTCGTGCCAGTGTTTGGCGCGGCCCGATGAAGCGAAGCGGCGACCGCCATCCAGAAGGAATCGGATCCGTCGTCGGTCGGGTCGAGGGACAGCCACGCGGTGAGACGAGCCTCGGATCCGGGTAGCGCGAGCCACTCGGCGAGCAGTGTGGTCTTGCCGAAGCCCGGCGGGGCGGAGATCAGCGTCAACTTCACACGATCCCCGCGACGCAGCATCGCCGTGAGACGCGAGCGCGAGACGGAGGACTCACGCGGACGCGGGATATAGAACTTCGTATCGGCGAGGATCCGAGCCACGCGTCAGGGTATCGCGCGAGGCAACCGAGCCCGGCCCACTCTGATCGCCCTCGCATCGCTAGGGATGGAGCGTCACCTGTTCAGGCGGTCGCCGGGCATCGATGAGAGATGGTCGGGGCGAGAGGGCTAGCGCCGACACACCGTCGCCAGTTCTGATGATCCCTGTTTCCAACGTTCGGAGCTCACATCGACCCGCCAGGTCGGCGTAGACAAGGCAAACCACGTCGGGCCGCATCGGGGGCCCGCTGTGGTCCGCCCCTGAAATCGCCGCAACCGGTTCTCGTCACCCGGACGTCGGCGTTCGGGCCGACTCCCGATCGACATCGGTTCCGACCCCGTGCCCCTTGAGCCGATCGCGCTGATCGAGGCTGTAGAGGAGGGCCAGCGAAGGCGCGATCACCAGCGCCGCGATCACGAAGATGACCAGGAGCGCCTCCAGCGAGCCGGCCGGCGCCGCGGCGTCGGTGAAGGTCATCGACGGCGGCAGGATGTACGGGTATTGCGCGACTCCCCAGCCGGCGAGCACCGCCACGACGGCGCCCACGGCACAGACCCGGGTGCCGCGCGGTCGGTCGCGCCAGAGCAGCGCCAGCGCCGTCGCTCCGAGGATGCCGGACGCGACCACCAGCGGCCAGCCGCGAGCCGTCAGCTCGGCGGCGAGGACCGGCGCGTCCACCGCCAGCACCGGGATCGCGCCGATGGCGAGCCCTCCGGCGACCACGGCGGCTGCGATCGCCCGGCGCCGGAAGTAGCCCGCAAGGACGTCATCGGAACGTCGTCGGGCGTCCGCCACGAGAAAGACCGCCGCGAGGTAGGCGCATACCGCGACCGCCATGGCGCCGAGCAGCATCGAGGTCGGGTTCAGCCAGGTCGTCCAAGGATCGCCGACGACCTCGGGGCCGGCAGCGGCGACGACCCGGCCACTCGCGATGGCACCGACGACCGCCCCGAGAAGGAACGGGGTCATGACCGAGGAGATCGCAAAGACAGCGCCGGCTGCTCGTCGGCCGCGCAATCCCATCGCCACGGGCCGGAATGCGAACGCGGCGCCGCGCAGGACCATGCCGACGGCCACGAGACACAACGGGACGAAGAGCGTGGTCATGATGGCGGCGAACGCCAGAGGAAAGGCGGTCCAGAGGATCACGAGGTCGAAGATGAGCCACGTGTGGTTCGCTTCCCAGACCGGGCCGATCGCATCGGCGATCAGCGCTCTCGGCCCGAGCCCGATCTGCGTGCGTCCGGCGGCGAGGTCCCAGAACCCGGCGCCGAAGTCGGCGCCACCGAAGACCGCGTAGGCGGTCACCCCTGCCAGGAGGACGATGGCGGTCGCCTGAACCGCCGTCATCGGGCGTCCTCGCCGGTGCGACGGGACGGCCCGTACGGGATGTCGTCCTCGGGTGCAAGACCGTCGAACGCCCGGCCGCCGCTCGCGGCCGCGTCCTGGGCCGCCCACCGACGCTTGACCGCGAGCAGTGCGACCAGCGTCGCCAAGCCGAGCACCGAGTACAGGATGACGACGCCGATGAAGGTCACTCTGATCCCCGACGCGTGCGTCACCGCGTCGGCGGTCCGCAGGTAGCCGTAGACGACCCAGGGTTGGCGCCCGACCTCCGTCACGATCCAGCCTGCCTCGAGCGCGAGGATCGCGCCGAACCCCGACAGCGCCGACGCACGCAGGAACCATCGGGCCGTCGCGTAGTCGCGCCGCCGAAGTCGCAGGATGAGCGCCCAGACCGCGAGGACCACGAGGGCCGTTCCGGTCCCGACCATCGCGTCCCAGGCCAGATGCACGATGGTCGCCGGCGGCTGCACGTCGACCGGGATCGCGTCGAGTCCGGTGATCACCGTATCGGGCGAGAACCCGGCGATGATCGACGCCAGACCCGGGATCGATATCCCGCCGATGACCTCGCCACCGACCAGCACGCCACCGATCGTCTCCGGCTGGCGCGGCCCGGTCGTCAGGATGAGCTCGATCGCCGCGAACTTCGCCGGCTGGTCCGCCATCACGCCGCGCGCGGCGACGTCGCCGACCATCACCTGGACCGGCGCGGCGACCGCCGCGATGACGAACGGGATCGCGAACCCTAGGCGCACGTACCGATCCATCCGGCCGCGGAGCATGGCGACGGCATAGACGGATGCGAGCAGGAAGCCCGTGACCATGTACGCCGCGATCAACATGTGCGGCACCTCGTACCAGGTCGCCGGGTTGAAGATGACGGCGACGGGGTCGACCGCCACGACCTTGCCCGTCGGGCCGAGGACGAAGCCCGCCGGCTGGTTCATCCAGCTGTTCGCCGCGACCACCGAGAAGGTGCCCCCGATCCCGGCCAGCGCGACCGGGATGCCGGACAGGAGATGGAGGGTCGGCGAGAGTCGGCGCCAGCCGTAGATGTAGATCGCGATGAAGATCGCCTCGAGGAAGAAGAACAGCCCCTCGATCGCGAACGGGATCCCGAAGGCACCGCCGAAGCGACCCATGAGGCCCGGCCACAGCAATCCCATCTCGAACGACAGGACCGTGCCGGTGACGGCCCCCACCGCGAAGGTCACGGCCATCACCGTCGACCATCGGTGCGCGAGCAGGAGCGCTGCCGGATCGGCGCGCCGGAGGCCGACAGCGTTCGCGATCAGGACGATGGTCGGCAAGCCGACGCCCAGGCAGGCCAAGACGATATGGAACCCGAGCGTGAACGCCATCTGGGATCTGGCGGCCAGCAGCTCCGCCGGGACCGATGGATCCATGTCCGCAGTCTACCGAGGCCGACGATGGACGCCGGCAAGCTCGATGCTGAACCGGCGCCACGTTCTTAGCGGGCGCATGCTGCGCCAACCGGTCCGTGCTTAAGCTGCGTCTCCCCCGGATCGCGCCTCGGATGCGTTCACGGCTGAACGCGGGACCTCAGGCACGAGACGACCTTCGGAGTGCCCTTCACACGGCAGCCGGCACTCGGAGACTATTGTTTCGACGACTCCGCCGCAGGTACCAACGAGCGATCCTTGCGTTCGGGTCATTCGGCACTTGGCCATCGTCGGCGTTCATCCCAGTGTGGTCGACATGACCAGCGACGCGATCATTGCACCGGAGCATGAACACAGCGACGCGTGGCCGCACGACGACACCCACCACGTGGTCGCTGCGTTCGCCCTGCTTCTGTTCGAACGAGGCGTGGAGACCATCGAAGACCTTTCGGTCCGTTTGAGCAAGTACGTGGCACGGGGCCCGATCGACGGAGAGGGGCTTGATCGTTTGGTCGCGAATCTCGAACGCAGTGGTCTCATCGAGTCACGAGGTGTGTCCGGTTCGACCGGGCGGACCTACCGACTGACCGCCAGCGGTCGGACGTTCGTCGACGATTGGGCGAGGATCATGCGCGATCGTCGCCGTCTCAGCCGATCGTTCCTGGCCCTGTACGACCGTACCGACGAGTGAGGACTCCGCCTCCGATGCCAGACGGTCATGTGGCCGACATCGGGCCGTACGGCCCTTTCGAGTCGGGGATGACGATCGACAGACTCTGGTGGATGCGCCTACTCGTCTACCGCGTCCGATCCGATAGGGTGCCGAGAGATGCGTTCACTCCCTGAGACGTCCCACGAACATCACCAGCGGATCGAGCCGCATGTCGACCGGCTCCCCGGGCTCGCCTCGATGATCGGGACGTCGACGCCGGAGGCGTTCTCCGCTGCGTTCCAGGAGGAGTGCAGCTTCATCGTCGGTCGACTCGAGCCGCACATGGAGGCGATCGAGACCACGCTGTATGGGCGACTCGAGCTGGTGATGGACAAGCGTCACTCGATGGCTCCGATGCGGCGGGAACACGAGCAGCTCCGCGGGCTGTTCGGGTCGCTCTGCCGATACAGCGAGATCGTCGCCGAAGGAACCATGAGCGAGGGCGACGAGATCGGTCTCCGTCGGGTCCTGTATCGGCTCTACGCCATGCTGAAGGTCCATCTCGCCGAGGAGGAGCTCTACCTAGGCGTCCTCGATCGGAACCTTTCCGCCGAGGAGAAGCACGCGCTGGCTCAGGGTATCGACCACGCTGGTGCCGAGCCGCTGTGACTCACGATCGGGCAGGGTTCCTCGGTGCCGCGACGGCCTCGAGATAGCGGGCGTTGAACTCGCCGATGAGGCGTGCGCGCTCCTTCATCACGGCAGCCCACGCGTCGATGGCGGCGTACCCGGCCTCGGTGAGTTCGTAGTCGCGGCGCTGTGGGCCGACCGGTTCGGCAGACCACGTCGACGTGACCTGGCCCGCTTGCTCGAGGTCGCGCAGGGTCCGGTAGACCTGGCCGATGTCCACCGGGCCGCCGGTGATGCCCATCTCCTCCAACTGGGCGGTGATGGCGTAGCCATGCGCACCGCCACCGGCCAGGAGAACAAGCACGAATGGCTCCATCCAGCGGTGGCGTGCCCCGAGGGGCGCCCAGCCGCGGTGCACTGGGACGCCGGCATCGTCGCGGTCCGATGCGAGGGCGTCTACCACCGTCACCCTGGCCGTTGTGCGCTGCCTGTTCGACGCATTCATCTGCTTCGAGAGCATAGGCGCTTCAGCCCAGTGGTCGGTGGCGAAACACCGCGGGTCGCCGTCAGGCGCTGGTCAGGGGTCGCTGCGGGCACAACGGGAGAAGCACTCGCCAGCCACCGCCGGAACGACCTCTCGATCAGAAGGCTGCGATGCCGCTGTGGTCCATCGCCGCCGCGAGCTTCTCGGCGGCCTCGGCGGACACGCCGTGCTCGATGATCCCGAGATACAGCTGCTCCTCGGCCAGGTGGACCTTGAGCATCGCGTAAAGACGGAAGATGACGCGCCGAAGTGCGACCGTCTCTCCCGTATGCAGAGGTGCGGAGTCGAGCCGTGCTTGGAGACGAACCAGCTCCGCGCCCAGCTTGCGGATCTCGTCGTGCTCACGCCGCATGGGGGTCATCGAGTGTCGGTTCTGGAGCATCCGCTCAAGCTCCGGGTACAGGGTGTGCTCCGCGGCCTCCATGTGCGGCAGAAGCAGCCCGTTGACGAACTCCGCTACCTCGTCGACCCGCGGTCGAAGTTCGGCGACGGGAGCGATACCCACGAGGTCGCCGACGGCGGTCATGGCGTCCACGTGGTGCATCAGTCGATCGTGATGCTCGAGTGAGACCTGGGGCAAGCTTGCGGTCATTTCGGACTCCTATCGGATCGCGGGCGTCGTTGACGTGAGGTCTCTGCCATTCACGCCCCCTCCTTGATCGGATCGCCGGGCGTGTGCGCAAGGGCGAGGAAGAACAGGGCGACCGGGCGGTAGATGGCGTGGGCGAGCTTCATGAATGGGGCCAGGATCACGAGTTCCATGGCGACAGCGACGTGGAAGAGGAAGACCCAGTAGCCCCAGACCGGCGCGCTCGGCAGATAGAGGGCGAGTTCCAGGGCGAAGCCGGTCACCCCGGTGATCCAGACGAGCGCCAGAAGGGTCCAGTCGGCGGTGGTCGAATGGCGGACCGACCGTTCCTGGCCGCGGTAGCGCTGGACGATGAGCATCGTGGCGCCGTAGACCAGCATGAGGCCCGCGACCGTGCCGAGCAGGCGGACCGGGTACCAGATCGGGACGGGTGTGCCGGTCGCCTTGATCCCGACGATCGCCAACCCGTAGTCGAGGATCGTCGCCGCCAAAAGACCGAGGAAGCCCCACATGGTGGCGGCATGGAGGAACCAGCGACGCAGGTACCAGGGTTGCGCGTCGGCGTCCGTGTCGCAGTCGTCGCGATAGCGTCGCTGTCCGAGTGTCTCGACGGCAAGGGCGTTCCACAGCGCACCCGCAGAGTGCCGCAGCGCCGCTCGCCCACCGATCACGGAGCGCAGCGTCACGCCACCGCCACGGCTGACCGCTCGGGCCATCGTCACGACGCCGACGAGGCCGGCGGCGAAGACCACGACCATGACGCCGATCCCGATGTTGTGGATCAGCTCCTCGGGGATGAACCCGAAGATGTCGAGCGAGCCGGCGCTCTGGGGACCGTGGCCGGCGTACATGAACAGCGCGAAGAACGCGGCTAGGGCGACGGCGATGAACGTTCCGACGACGGGCCGCGTGTACATCGTCCGGGCGAGGCCCGTCTTGTCGTAGTTGGCGATCGCATAGCGACGCGCCGCGGCCATGAACTCGCTCGGCTCGGCCTGGGTCGGGCACGTCTCCGAGCATTCGCCGCAGGCGTAGCAGGTCCACAGTTCCTTGCTCGACAGGAGCTGATCGCGCATGCCGACCTGGGCGTAGCGGATCATCCGCCGCGGGAAGGTCGAGTCGTTGCTGACCAAGCGGGCAGGTCGCCGTGCAGTTCCCGCAGCTGAAGCAGGCGGAGACGTCGGCGGCGCCGTAGCGCTGCAGATCGGTCAGGAGGTTCGTGTCGACGAGGGTCGTCATGACGGGTCCTTCGCGATCGCTTCGTAGCGGAAGTAGCCTTCGTCGGTGACACCCTTGACTTCCCGGACCCGTCCGTATCGGCGCATGCCCATGATCCAGAAGAGGACCTCGTGGGTCGGGCAGTCCATCGCGGTCGCGATCTCGGGGACGGTCCGTGGTCCGGACTCGAGCAGCTCCACGATCCGCTCCCGCACGAGCGGCTCCTCGCGGATGACCTCGCGCAGCTCGCGATTCGGGGCGTTCATGCGACCGGGACCTCCAGCAACTTGTCGATCATCGCGGTGACCTGGGCGTCGGTGTAGCCGAGCAGGTCGATGGCGTTCTCGGGGCAATACGGGACACACCCGCCACACCCCTTGCAGCCGGTCTCGCTGATGACGGCCACCGGTCGGTCTCCGGCGAGGCCCATCTCGATCGCGCCGTACGGGCAGGCGTCGAGGCACAGGCCGCACGCGGTACAGGCGTCGGTGTGGACGACCGCGACGAGCGGGTCGAGTTCGGCGAACCCCTTCTTCAGGATGACCGCGCTCTGGGTCACCGCGGCCAGACCGGAGGCGACGCTCTCGCTCGAGTTCTTCGGGCCCTGGCAGGCTCCTGCGATGAACACCCCGTCGACGACGGTCTCGACGGGTCGAAGCTTCGGGTGGATCTCGTTGAAGAACCCATCCTTGTCGACCGGGAGCTTGAGGACGCCGATCAGGTCCTCGTTCCGACGCGGGATCATGCCCGTGACCAGAACCACGAGGTCGGCCGGGATGGCCAGCTCCTCGCTGCCCGTCAACACGTCCCGCATCGTCACCAAGAGGCCGCCGGAGTCGGACCGTGCCACCGTCGGCGGCGCGTCGTCGGCGAACTTCAGGTAAACCGAGCCCAGCTTGCGGGACTCGGTGTACATCGTCTCGAACTTGCCGTACGTGCGCATGTCGCGATACAGGTGGTACTGATGGACAGCGGCGTCGCGCGAGGCCAGCTGGACGGACGTCGCGACCGTGGCGGCGCAGCAATAGCGCGAGCAGTACTCGTTGGCGCCCGGCTCGCCGGCGGGCTCGCGGCTGCCGACGCAGTAGATGTAGGCGACGCTGCGGATCGGCCGGCCGTTGTGCATCAGCGGTCCCGTGGCGGCGTCGATGAGCGCCTTGAACTCAGGCAGGGTCACGACCCCGTCGATGCCGTAGCCGTATTCGCCAACCTCGGGCTGATACGTGTCGACGCCGGTGGTCACGACGATCGATCCGACCTCGACCAAAAGCGTCTCGGGGTTCGCCCCGCCGACCCGGATGCCGACCTCGTAGTTCCCGAAGCTGCCGGACTTGCTGATCATCTCGGCTTCGGTGAAGACGCGGATCGACGGTCGCTGGCGGATCCCCTCGATGAGTTCGGCGATGAGTTGCTTCCCGTCCTTGCCGGTCGGGTACATCGCACCGAATGTGCCGACCCAGCCACCCAGGACGGCTTCGCGTTCAACGAGGAAGACCCCGAGGCCGATGTCGGCGAGCCCGATGGCGGCGCGCAACCCAGCGACGCCACCCCCGACCACGAGGGTTCGCTGGGTGGTCTCCACGACGATCGGTTCGAGCGGCTCGGTCAGCAGCGTCCGGGCGATCCCGGCCTTGACGAGGTGGATGGCCTTGTCGGTCGTGCCCTGGGCGTCCTCAGAATGGATCCACGAGGCCTGCTCGCGGACGTTGACCTGGGTGTACTCGTATGGGTTGAGTCCCGCTCGTTTGGCCACACCGCGGAAGGTCACGACATGGAGTTTCGGCGAGCAGGACGCAACGACCAGGCCGTCGAGGTGTTGCTCCTCGATGTCGCGCTCCATGTCGCTTTGTCCCGAGTCGGAGCAGGCAAACATCATCTGGCGGGCGACCACGACGCCGGGCTCGCCCTGGGCGGCGGCGACCACCTGGTCGACATCCACGTAGTCCGAGATGTTCCCGCCGCAATGGCAGACGTAGACGCCGATCCGTCGCTCCTGCTCGGTCATGCCGGCACCTTCGCCTCTTCGAGATAGGCCGCCACCTGAGCGACGGTCGATCCCGCGTGCAGGATGGAGTCGGCGATGTCCTTGGCGCCCGACGCAGCGCCCGCGACGTAGACCCCCGGGATGCTGGTCTGGCCCGGGTTGGCGTCCTCGTCCGTCTCGGCGACGTACTGGAATTCGTCGAGAGACAGGCCACCCTCCGGGAACAGGGCCTGCGCGTCGCTGTTCGGCTGGACCCCGACAGCGAGGACGACCAGGTCGTACTCGGCCTCGACCAGCTGTCCTCCGTGCTCGATGTCCTCGTAGCGGAGGACGAGGTCGCCATTGTCCTTCTCGGTGATCTTCGCCACGCGCCCCTTGACGTAGTTGGCGCCCATGGACTTGGCCTGCTCGTAGAACTCGTCGTAGCGCTTGCCGTACGCGCGGATGTCCATGTAGTGGACCGTGACGTCGGCGATCGGCAGGGCGCCCATGATCAGCTGGTTCTGCTTGATCGAGTACATGCAACAGAACCGCGAACAGAGCGGGTTGCCGACGGTCTCGTCCCGTGAGCCGGTGCACATCACGTAGGCGATCCGTTCCGGGACCTTGCCGTCACCTGGCCGCAGGATCGTGTTGAATGGCCGGGTCGGGGCGAGCAGCCGGTCCATCTGCATCCCGGTGATGACGTTCTTGAAGGTGCCGAAGCCGTACTGCGGCTTGAGGTCCGCGGCGAACAGCTTGAAGCCCGTCGCCACGACGACCGCGCCGACCTCGACATCCATCACCTTGTCGCGTGCGCGCAGGTCGATGCAGTCCTCGACCGGACAGGCGTCGACGCATTCGCCGCATTCGGAGCAGACCCCGCAATCGAGGCACAGCCCGGCGCCGTAGCGCGCCTCGGCCTCGGTCATCGGCAGCTCGACCTCGCGGAAGTCGGTCGGCGCGGGGCTGATGACCTCGCTCGACGCAGCCGGCAGGGCCAGCCGGTACGCCTTCTGTCGGGCGAGCACCTCGTCCTTGTCGACGACCGGGAGGCGGAGGTCGAACCCCTCGAGGGTCCGATCCTGGATCCAGCGGTCGATCATGAATGCGGCCCGCTGGCCGGCGCCCGTCGCCCGGGTGATGTCCGAGGCACCGGTCACGACGTCCCCGGCGGCGAACAGCCAGGGGACATCGGTCTGGAGCGTCCGCTCGTCGACGACGAGCCGCCCGGCCTTGTCGGTACGGACCTGTCCGGCGAACGCTGCGGTGTCCGGAGCCATCCCGATCGCCGTGATGATCACGTCGCAATCGATGTCGAACTCGCTGCCGGGCACGGGCTCGGGACGACTTCGGCCCGACGCGTCTGGGGCGCCTGGTGCCATCCGGCTGCAGCGCAGGCCGCGCGTGGCCCCATGGCCGTCGTCGAGGACCGCGACCGGTGCCGCCTGGAAGGTGAACCTGACACCCTCCTTCTCGGTGTCGTCCGCTTCGACATGATGAGCCGGCATCTCGGCGCGGGTGCGCCGATAGGCGACCGTGACGTCGCTCGCGCCAAGACGGCGGGCGGTGCGGGCCGTGTCCATCGCGACGTTGCCGCCGCCGATCACCACGACTCTTCGATCCTTGAGGTCGACTCCCTCGCCGAGCTTCACGGCACGCAGGAAGGCGACACCGCTCAGGACGCCGTCGAGCTGGTCGCCGGGCACGCCCATCCGGGTGGAGAGTGGAGTCCCTGTCGCAACGAGGACTGCGTCATAGCCGGCGTCGCGGAGACCTTCGAGGTCCTCGACCGGCGCGTTGACGGCGATCTCGACGCCGAGCGCGGTGACGTTGGCGATGTCGCGCTCGACGACCTCGGACGGGAGTCGGTAGGCCGGGATGGCCAGGCGCAGGAAGCCACCGGCCTTGGGTGCCGCCTCGAAGATCTTGATGCCATATCCCTTGCGGGCCAGCTGCCAGGCAGCCGTCAGGCCGGCCGGCCCGGAGCCGACGATCGCGACGCTATGGCCGTTCGGCTCGGGGATCTCGACCCCGGGACCGTCGAAGTGCTCGTAGTGCTCGTCGGCGATGAACCTCTTGAGCCGGCGGATCGGCAGCGGTCCCTCGAGCGAGCCACGCGTGCAGTCGACCTCGCACGGCGCGTAGCAGGCGCGCCCGAGTGTGCCGACCAGTGGTGTCGCGTCAAGTACGAGCTGGAAGGCCTTCTCGTATTCGCCGCTCCGGATGAGCGACACGTAGCCATGGGCCTGGATCCCAGCCGGACAGGTGAACGAGCACGGCGACGAACCGGCCCGCTCGATGACCGCCTTCTTGGGCACGGCCTGCGGGAAGGCGATGTAGGCCGCGTGGCGGGCCACCATGTCCGCGTTGAACTGATCGGGAACGGAGACCGTGCAGGCCGTTTCGCACTTCTGGCAACCGGTACAGGCCGCCTCGTCGACGAACCGTGCCTTCTGCGTGATCTTCGCCTGGAACCGACCTTCGCCGGTGGGCTCGATCCCGTCGACCTCGCTGTAGGTCAGCGTCGTGACGTTGGGGTGATGGATGGATGCCGCCATCTTCGGGGTGGAGATGCAGCTCGCGCAGTCCAAAGTCGGGAAGACCTTGCTGAGCAGGATCATCTTCCCGCCGACACTGGCCTCCTTCTCGACGAGGAGGACCCGATAGCCCATGTCACCGAGCTTGAGGGCGGACTCCATGCCGCCGATGCCGGCGCCGACGACCAGGACGTCGTAATCGGTCATGACATCACCGCCGATGGGCCCAGCTCTGCCAATGCCTGGCCGAATTGCTGGACGTGTCTCGTGAACGGTTCGGCGCACACCGAGCAGATGGCGGCCATCTTCAACCGCTGCGCCCCGTGGCCGGCCTCCGTCAGGAGCGTCTGCGCCTGGGCGACGATGCGCGAGGCCCGGGTGGAACAGTCCGCGAGATAGGCGCATTCATCGCCGTCCGAGGCGATGAACACGCCGTCGAAACCCTGCTGGATCGCGTGCAGGATCCAGCTGGGCCGGATCCCGCTGGTGCACGGCAGGCTGATGACCACGACGCCCGGCGAGTAGGTCATGTGGGCGCTTCCGGCCAGGTCGATCCCCGGGTCGGAGATGTTGTTGGTCGAGAAGACGAGGATGCGAGGAACGAACGTCCGTTCCGCCTCCTTGGGCCTCTCCGGCGCGAACGTGGTCATGACAGCGTGACTCCTTGGGAGGCCGAGGTCAGCGGCCTGCCATCACTACTTCTGGCGCACCACGAACGTGCGCTCGTAGCCCTCGCCCGGGAGGGTCCCGAGGTACGTGTGACCGACCTTCGCCGACCAGGCGCCGATGTCGGTCTTCGTTCCTGGATCGCTCGACCAGATCTCGATGGTCTGGCCGATCTGGACCGTGTTCATGGCCTTCTTGGCCTCGAGGAGCGGGCCCGGGCAGGCGCTGCCGCGGGCGTCGACGACCTTGGCGCTCTCGAGCGTGGTGAGGTCGGTGTCGCTCAACGGGGTCGTCATCGTGGTCATCGGAGTTCTCCTTCTTGGCGGATCGTCCGCCAGATCCTTTGCGGTGGGGACGGGCTGCTTCAGTAGACGAGCGTGTTCGTGGCCGAGGTCACCTCCACGACGAAGCGCGCTGCGGCGACGATCTCAGCACCAGGCACGAGGGAGTCCGCGATGCCGCGACTCTTGACGCAGGGTGCGCAGACGAGGAGGGTGCCGCCGAGCTCCTGGAAGTCGGCGAGCAGCTTGACCAGCGGCGGGAACTCGGGCGCCTGGACGGTCTCCGCCTCACCGATCTGGGCGAGGCGCACGCCATCGGCCTGGAACCCGATGACGACCGAGACGTCCGAGGCCAGGGCCGCGCAGGCCATGACGAACGGGATGGTCGCTCGCTCCGGATCCTCCGGTCCATGGGTGGCCATGATCACGAGCTTCTCGTTCTCCGCCATGCGAGGTTCCTTTCCGCGCCGTCGCTTCGGCGCTCAGATGAAGAGGATCTGGCCGTCCTCGGAGGCGGCCAAGAAGGAGGCGATCCCACCGGCGTCATCGACGAGCGGGTCCAGCCCGGTCGCATCGAGTCCCAGCGTGGCGAGCGACCCTGCGCAGGCGCGGATGGTCACCTCGCCGAGCTCCTTGGCCATGCGGAACGTCTCCAGCCAGGGGATCTCCCCGACGTGCTCGACCGGCTCGTTGAACCGTGGCCGCGAAGCGTCGTAGGCGAGCCCGTGATTGTTCGAGATCCGGTCCGCCCGGAAGGCATCCAGCGCCCAGTACATCAGCAGGACGCTCACTGGCTGCCCCATCGCCGCAGCACCCGCCGTGATCGTCGCGGCCGCATGAAGTTTGTCGTCCGTACCCGAGAAGAGAACGATCGAGAGGGTGTTGCTCACGGGTGGCCTTCCTGACTGGCGCTGGGGAGGAATGTCGCCGTCTCGTGGGCCGCGGCGGCGAGATCGCCCAGTCGCGACAAGCGGCGAACAAGGACCGCTCGCATGAGCCCGCAGGCGACGAGGATCTGGGGGTCGCTGAGCTGATAGCGCACGGTGCGTCCGTCGCGTGCCGCGTCGACCAGACCGATCGCACGCATGGCACCCAGATGCTGCGAGGCGGCAGTCTGGCTCATCCCGAGCTCCCGTGCGAGCTCGTTGACCTCGTACGCGCGCTCACCGAGGAGGTGCAGGATCCGGAGGCGATGGGCGCTCGCGAGCGACCGGAGGAGCGACGCCTGCAGCTCGTCGATGTCGTCGGTCGCGCTTGGCATTCGCTGTTCCTCGGGGGCCCGACTGTGTCGGGGGTGTCGACTAGATGTTCATGACTTCTATTCGTCCTGAGTGAATGTATGGCTAAGACATATAATAGCCATGGGCCACTAGTCACCACCCGGAGGGCCGGACGGACTGTTTCGAAGCCCAGCACCAGACGGCCGCGCGAATGGTGGCGCAGGGGGCTGTGTCAGTTCGTCATGACTGATCGCGTCACGAACCACGCGGCGATGCGCAGTCGACCACGTGATATCAGGTTCCGAATCGATCCTCGACGACCGCCTCGAGCCCTAGAGGATCAACGACAGACCCTCGCGACCGGGCTCCACACGAATGCGGCTGCGCTCGATCATCGTCTCGTGGAGCGCGTCCAGGGCGGCGTCGTCATGGCCCGGGTCATGATGGAACGTGACTAACCGGTCGACCGAGGCGAGCTCCGCGAATGCCAGGACGTGGTCGATGCTCGAATGACCCCAGCCGACTCGCGACGAATACTCGTCCGCTGTGTACTGCGCATCGTGGATGAGCAGATCCACGCCCGCTGCAAGATCGTGGCCCGAAGTCCAACGGCCAAGGGTCGGGAAGGCACGAGCACCGAGAGCCGGCTCATGGTCGGGCAGATAGGCGAGGCTATGCGAGCCATCCGTGATCCGGTAGCCGATCGTCGGGCCTGGATGGACAATGAGGGCCGCCTCGACCATGAACGGTCCGATCGGCGTAGGTCCCTCAGGTGCGTCGTGGAGGATGAGACGCGACCCGAGGTCCCGGATCCGGACCGGGAAGAGAGGCGGCGACAGATACCGGCCAAGACGCGAACGGACATCTCCATGGATCGATGGGGGTCCCCAGAGATGGACCTCGCCCGAGTCGCGGAACATCGGGGCGAAGAAGCCCAGCCCCTGGATGTGATCCATGTGGAAGTGGGTCAGGAGGATGTCCACTCGGCCATCGATGCCGCCGAGCGCTCCGCCCAGGCGTCTGATCCCGCTTCCGGCGTCGAGGATGAGCAGGCCGCCGTCATCGGCGCGGACCTCCGCGCAAGATGTGTTCCCACCGTATCGGACCGTCTCGGGACCCGCGCACGGGAGTGAACCCCGCGTACCCCAGAGAACCACCTTCATGGTGCCGACCAGAACAGGGCGACCGCCCCGAGGAGACGCCCGCCCTGCCCACGAAGAGGGATCGCGGTCGTCTCGATCGCCCGCCGAACACCATCCAGCCCGGCGATCGTCAGTCGCACATGGACGGGCCGCGCTTCGCCCAGAGCGATCACGAGCGGCACGGCATCCGTGGGGAGCCTGTTTCCGTCGAGGTCAGCCGGCCGGAACTTCACGAGCCAATCGACCATCGACAGCTCACCCACCTCGTCGAACCGTAGCCCGAGCAGTGGCTCCGCAGGTTCATTGAAGTAGACGAGTCGGCCATCGGAGTCGACGAGGAAGACCGGCAGGTCGAGGTAGCTTGCGACCTGGCGGAACAGGATCAGTTCGATCGGCAGCTGACCTGCGGATGCACTCGGATGATCCATGAACCTCGGCGTCCCGGATGGTCTCGGTGGTGTCGCTCCGACGCCAACGTCGGCGATGGCCCTGATCGACGTCTCCGTCTCAACCTACCCCGCAGGACCACGCGCAGCAAGCGATCGTCCATGTATCCATCTCGTCCCGGGTCTCGTCCATCGGATAGGGACGGGCAGCCGCTCGTCGACGACAGAGGACACCGAGATGAAGTTCGTGACCAACGAAGCACCCATCGATCGAGTCATCAGGACCGTGCTGGGGATCGGCCTTGCCGCGCTTGCACTCGGCGGAACCGTGACCGCCCCCCTGCTCTACGTCATCTGGGTCGTCGCTGCGATCGCCGTCGTCACGGGTATCGTTGGCTTCTGCCCGCTGTACGCGGTGCTTCGCATCAGCACCAAGCGAGCCGCTCACTGATCGGCATCGATTCGATGTCAGGGACCCTGGAGGTTGAACTGATCGAGCTGCCCGTCGATGGCCAGGCCAGCGGTGATGCGTTCGCGGACGCGCTCGTCGGCGAACTCCCGCGACTGGTCCGGCTCGCGACCAGACTCGTCCGCGACTCGGACCAGGCCGAGGACTGCGCCCAGGAGACGATCGTCGGCGCTTGGCGTCGCCGAGACCAGCTTCGGGATCCGGCAGCGCTCTCGGCCTGGCTCAGGCGCAGTCTCGTCAACCGGATCATCGACCGGTCGCGAGCGCATCACGCCGAACTCGATATCGAAGCCATCGAGGCGGATTGGCGTGACGACCGCTATTCGGTCGCTCCCGATCGGGTCCTCGAACGCGCAGAGCTTCGCGACGAGCTCGAAGACGCGCTCGCGCGCCTGCCGGTCATCTATCGGGTACCGGTCATCCTCCACGACGTCTTCGGCTGGACGGCCGGGGAGGTCGGCCGAGCCATGGAGGCCGGCCTCCCGGCGACCAAGCAGCGGCTCCGGAGGGGACGGATGATGCTGGTCAGTGCCCTCGCCGAGGGCGACGAGCGACGTCAGGCAAGCCTCGCCCAGCCTCTTCGATGCTGGCGAGCGCGCCGACATGTCTCGGCGTATCTCGATGGTGAGCTCGACGTTGACACCCGAGCAGCGGTCGAGGCGCACCTCGAGGCGTGCCCGACCTGCCCGCCGCTCTACGCCGGTCTCGTCGGTGTGAAGGCGAGCCTGGGCGGCCTCCGAGACCCCGATACGGTCGTCGAGGACGCGATCGCTGGGCGGATCCGGGAGCACCTCGACGATCAGCCGGGTCGGTCCCGCTCGTGAGCGAACAAGAGGGTGGGCCGGATCGGTCGAGTCCGAGCCGAGCGGAGCAGTGGGATGAGCGGCACGCATCCATGGATCCGATCGAGTCGGCGGACGCCGATCCGACGCTCGTGGAGGATGTCGCGGCGATGACTCCTGGGGTGGCGCTCGACATCGGTGCCGGGGATGGGCGCAATGCCATCTGGCTCGCCCAGCACGGCTGGCGCGTGACGGCGGTCGACTTCTCGACCGTGGCCCTCGACCGCGGTCAGGCGAGGGCGGCGACCGCCGGGGTCGATGTCGAATGGCGGCTGGCAGACCTTCTTGAATGGGCGCCTCCGGTCGGCACGTTCGACCTCGTCGCCCTCTTCTTCATCCATCTGCCATCCGATGAGCGGCATCTGGTGTACGCCCGAGCAGTCGCCGCGGTCGCCCGGGGCGGCACGTTCCTCGTCGTCGGTCACGACCGATCGAACCTGACTGACGGCGTCGGCGGGCCCCGGGACCCGGACGTCCTGTTCACCCCCGACGAGATCGTCAGCGACCTCCCGGCGGGATTCGTCGTGGAGCGGGCACTAACGGTCCGTCGGGCGATCTCGACCGAGCCAGCCCCACTCGATGCCGTCGTCCGAGCCGTGCGGCCATGACGCCCCGAGCGATGGCATCGAGGAGGGCGATGTCCCTGCCTGTATTCCTACGAACCTGAAGCGCATCGGAGCCGTCCATGGCCAAGAAGACCGCAACGATCACTCTCGAAGGCGACCACCTTCGCCTCATCGCTCGCTCCGGCAGTGGGCACGAGCTCGTGCTCGACGGCACTCAAGGCGATGCCGGGATGCGCCCGGCGGAGCTCATCCCGATCGCGCTCGCAGGCTGCACGGCGATGGATGTCATCTCGATCCTGCGCAAGAAGCGTCAGGCCGTGACGACCTACGAGGTTCGGGCGAGCGGCGAACAGGAGGAAGCGCATCCGAATGCCTTCACAAGGATCGACGTCGTCCACGTCTTCGAAGGGGATGGACTCGATGTCGAGGCAGTCCGTCGGGCGATCGAGCTCAGTGCCACGAAGTACTGTGCCGTTGGAGCGACCCTGTCGAGTGGTATGACCGAGATCCATCACTCCTACGTGATCCGTGGCGCCGACGCATCGGAGTCGATGGCCGGGGTCATCGTGACTGGTCCTTGGGAGGCCCGCGATAACCTGGGAAGGCGCCGCACCACCACCGAGCGATTGGCCGTGTAGTCCGGGCCATCTTCCCCGCAGCGTTGCCACGGTTGCATGGTGCGCGCCGGTGAGTCTGGTCGGGGCGAGAGGAGTTGACCCCGCGGAACCTACTTCATCACCCGTTGCCTGTCTCGCCCGCGACCCCCGTCCGGCCAGCCGTCAGTGCCCGGCGGCGCCGCGGCGTCGTACGATCGGCCGGTGGATCCAGAGGGGCGTCAACTCGATCCCTACCAGTCGGCCATCGGTGGCGTGCTGCGCAGCCTCACGCGCGCCCCGGTCGACCTCGACGGCGTGCTCGACACGATCCTCCGCCACGCGCTCGAGCTGACCCGGTCAAGCCGCGGCTTCGTCTACCTGCTCGAGGCCGACGGCCGATACCATCACGTCGCCGATGTGGGGGCGCCGCCCGAGGTCGTGGCCTTCAACCGAGCCCACCCGATCACTCCTGGCCGAGCGACGTGCACGGGGCGGACGGTGCTGGAGCGGCGTCCCGTCCACATCCCAGACTGCCTTGACGACGCCGAGTATGACTACCCCGACGCGCAGCGCCTGGGCGGGTTCAGGACGCTCCTCGGCGTCCCGATGCTGCAGGACGATGTCGTGGAGGGCGTTGTGAACGTCTACCGCGACGAGCCCGATCCGTACACCGAGGAGGAGATCGAGCTCGTGGCGACGTTCGCCGACCAGGCCACACTGGCGCTGCGGCTGTCACGGATGACGGCGACCATCGAGCGCCAGCGCTCGGAGCTGTCCCGGTTCCTCGCGCCCCAGGTCTCCGCGCTGATCGCGACCGAGGCCGGCGAGCGCCTGCTGGCCGGTCATCGGCGCGAGATCACCGTCGCCTTCGCCGACCTTCGCGGGTTCACGGCCTTCAGCGAGTCGGCGGCGCCCGAGGACGTCCTCGGTGTGCTCCGCGACTACCACGCCACGCTCGGCGCCAAGGTGTCCGAGTTCGGCGGGACCCTGGAGCGGTTCACTGGTGACGGGCTGATGGTCTTCTTCAACGACCCCGTCGAGCAGGCCGACCACGCAGAGCGCGCGATCCGTATGGCCTTCGCCTGGCGCGACGGCGTGGCGGGGCTGACCCGAGGCTGGCAGCAGCTGGGCTTCGACCTCGGATTCGGGGTGGGCATCGCGACCGGCTACGCCACGCTCGGCCGGATCGGTTTCCGCGATCGCGTCGACTACGCCGCGATCGGCAGCGTGGTCAACCTGGCCGCGCGCCTCTGCGCCGAGGCAGCCGACGGGATGGTCCTGGCGGCCGCGCGGACGGCCGCAGCCGCGGGCGACCTCGCCGTGGCCGAGCCGCTCGAGCAGGCCACGCTCAAGGGGTTCGCCCGGCCGGTCGCGGCGGTCCGCCTGACCGGGCTCCGAACGATCGGCTGACCGCCGAACTCCGTCATCACGGGCGCACCGTCACATCGGCATTGCCTCGTAAACCCACATGTCCATCGGGCACTCGGCCAGCAGTGCGATCGCTTCGTCGATCGACTCAGCTTCCACGATCGAGTAGCCGAGCGCCGGCGACTCATCGGCGGCGAGCTCCGCGACGGTCCCGCCTCGGGTGACGTTCCGCCCATTGAACAAGGGGTTGCCCGAGTCAACCACGTTGTCCTGGATCGACGACCACCACGCCCGGTGCGCAAGCTGGAACTCCGGCGTCCGCTCCATCTCGCCGTGGGCCAGGAGTACGAACTTCTTCACGATGCCTCCTCACTTGAAGGTGGTTCCCGACGGAGAGCGTCGACGTAGTTCTCCAGCGTTTCCCCATCGGTGCCCCACCATGGATTGAACTGGCCCGTCCAGGCCTGCAGACGGATGAGCGGCTCCCGCTCGAGCGCCAGGAAGTTCGTCCGCCCGAGCTTGCGTCGGCTGACCATCGCAGCCCCCTCGAGCACGCGGACGTGCTTGTGGATCGCCGGCAGCGACAGACCACGGAGCTCCGCTAGCTGGCTGATCGAGCGGGGCTGAAGAGCAAGCAGCAGCATGATCTCGCGCCTGTGCTCGTTGGCCAGAGCGTCGAACACCCGGCTCAAGTCGTCCATGGTCGCGACCGAAAGTTCACCACATGGTTAACTATGGCCCGGC
This sequence comes from uncultured Chloroflexia bacterium, assembly GCA_963781845.1. GTDB lineage: Bacteria > Chloroflexota > Limnocylindria > Limnocylindrales > CSP1-4 > Chersky-267. The sequence continues at coordinate 643,619 of CAWAHN010000017.1, forward strand.
CGAACGCGTGGCGTCAAGTCGACGCCCGCACCCTTGGGGCCACCAGGCGATCGTTCCGCGTGTAGCTACGGCGCCGGCGAGATCCCGGCGAGCGGACCATCCGGGCGTGGCGTCGGCAGGTCGGGCTCCTCGCCTCCCTCAAGACGGCGTCGCTCGAGCTCCGCCTCGAGCTGCTCGGCCAGCAGGACGCCGCTCGCCCCGATCGCCTGATCGAGGAACGACTCCATCTGCCGCATCAGGGCGCGCTCCTTGGCCGACTTCGGGGCCGCGAAACGCAAGCGGACGATCGTCCCGTCCGGGGTCGGCTCGAAATCGGTGGTCTCGAGCATGCGGATGGGGCCGTTCGGGGTCGGGATCGTGTTCCGGAACGTGAAGTAGTCGTACGGGCGCCAGTCGACCAGCTCCTCGATGCTCGCGTCCGCGCCGTGCAGGCAGTGGTTCGTGGCCCCGACCCCACGTCGGTTGCCGGTCGCGACCATCTCGACGCCCGTGACCCCGACCTGCCACGACACTCGGCGGCCAGGTGCCGTCACGAATTCCCAGGCGACCTGGGGCGGGGCGGTCGTGGCGATCGTGATCTCCTTGACCGCCGTGTCCGCACCGACGATGACGCGCGTCCTCGACTCCTCCTCCGCCCAGCGCCGCTCCAGGTCGTGCACCCAGACCGGAACCGTCCCGATGTGGTCGTAGGTCTCGCTCATCGACCGCATGCCGAGCGCCTCGACGTCCACGTCCATCGCATCGACGCAGCCTTGGCTGAACAGGGCGTACGCCTCGATGCCCGTCGCCTCGACGACTGTGTTCTTGAGCAGGCGGTGGACGACGATCACGTCCGAGCCGAGCAGCTCCTCACGGCCGGCGACGCGCTGGCGGAGGATCGCGCCGTGATGGACGACGAACTTGAGATTGAGATCGGGGATCCGCACGCAGGCGTTGCACTCGCACGACGTGGCCTGGCGCACGTCACGACGCCGCCGGCGGAAGCCGAAGTAGCAGCGCTCGATCGTGTCGAGCAGCAGCGACCCGTCGATCCTCGTCCGTGATCGCGTAGGTGAAGGCGGCGTCGCCCTCGAGCTTCGCGAGCCGGAAGCCCGGTCGGAGCGCGCTGACGATGGTGCCCATGAGGTCGGCAAGGATGTCCTGGGCGTGCTCGATCTCGACACCCGCGAGGTACCCCGTGTACCCCGAGATGTCGGCGATCAGCAGGCAGGCGGACTCGGTGGCCATCGGCAACCGCAACCGTACCAGAGGGCCTGTCTGCGGCCTGGTGGGTCCATCCCGATCCGCGACGCAGGCCCGATGTGCCATCAGTCGCCGCGGTCCGAGTCGATGCCTGGATCGACCGACTGCGCCGGAATGGGCGATGAGCGGGGTGACGATGCACCGGAGCGCCGTCGGGCCGACGTCTCTGTCGGCAGTGCGAGCGTGGCGAACCTGGGTGAGTCGTCGAGTAGCCGCCGGGGCCAAGGTTTCGGCGTGTACTCTGCGCCAGAAGGCGATCCTCGAGCTTGTGGCCACTTCAACCCTTCCGGCCCGAGACCAGGACGTACGCGACGGAGGTTGGCGATGCCGGAGGCACGACACCAGGTGACGATCCGGCGACCCGCTGGCGAGGTCTTCGCGTTCATCGCGGACGGCCTCAACGGGCCGAAGTGGCGGTCCGGGATCCTCGACATCGCCCACACCTCCGGGAGCGGGGTCGGCGCGACCTACAAGCAGGGTGTGAAGGGTCCGGGCGGCCGCCGGGTGGACGCCGACTATCGGGTCACCGCGTATGAGCCGGACTCTCGGCTGGCGTTCGAGGCGATCGCGGGCCCGGTCCGCCCCACGGGCGAGTACACCCTCGAGGAGGTCGACGGCGGGACGCGCCTGACCTTCGCCCTCCAGGCGGAGTTGGGCGGGATCAAGAAGCTGCTCATGGGCGGAGCGGTGCAGAAGACGATGGATTGCCGAGGTCCAGGCGACCGAGCGCCTCAAGAGCCTTCTTGAGTCGATGCCGGAGGGCTAGACCCGAACGGGCAAACCGGTCAGACGGCCCCGACACCCGCGAGAGGTCCTGCGACTGGCGACCGGTCATCGCCGGCCGGGCGCGCGTACTTGGCGAACCGGGTCAGGCCGAGCCAGGTCGGGAAGGCGCGGACGAGCGCTGGCGGGCCGTCGAAGCGGATATCGCCCCGACTCACAGCCTGAGCCAGCGGGAGGCGTCCGAGGAGCACGCCACCGAGGGCCTGCTCGTCGGCCGTGACCACGAGCTCCGCGTCGCGGCCTGGGTCGAAGTAACACAGCTCCGGCTGCTCGCCGCCGAGGACGAGCCAGTAGATCTTCGGGTGCTCGGTGAACTCGAAGCGCACGGTGAGCGGCGTCGTGGGCAACCGGTCAAGACGCAGCACCGCGTGGACGGTCTGCATCAGGTAGGCCGGATCGCAGTCCTCCTGGCGCAGCTCGAGCCAGTGCTGGGCCCAGATGCCGAGCTCGTTGAGGACCGTCTCGAGCTCGCGGCCGGCCTTCGTCGGGTGGTACTCCCAGCCTCGGCCGAGCCGGTTCGGGCGCCGCTCGATCACGCCGGCTGCTTCAAGCGTCCGCAGGCGTGCCGACAGGAGGCTCTGCGAGATCCGGCCGACGCCATGCTGGATCTCGCTGAAGTGGTGGCGATCGAACAGGACGATCTCGCGCAGGATGAGCGGCGTCCAGCGCTCGGCGATCACCTCGCTCGCGAGCGACACCGGACAGATCTGCTGGTAACGCACGGCCTCAGTTTCGTCCCGGATGGGCTAGATGCAAGTGCAGATTTCGCACGAGCAACTCCATTCGTTGTAGTGGCGGCTTTGTCGGAGCGCGGCGATGCTCGGGCCCAAGGTCCTGCCGAAGGGACGCAGCAGACGGATCGGAGAGACGGACATGCAAGGCACGAATCAGGGGACCGTTCAAGGTGGGTCGCGGGTCGGAGCAGTCAGCCCGGACTTGAGCGTCGGTGCTACGGCGCTCCTCTACCGGACGCTCAAGTGGCCCGTCATCAGCCTGCTGATCACGGGCGCCACGCACTTCGTGCTCGAGGCGATCTGGCCGGACCTGCGGAACACGTTCGTCCCGCCCGTGCTGGCACCCATCCTCGTGGCGTACGGCGCATGGGTCGGCTACCGAGCCATCGGCGCGGGCGGGACCTACCTCCACGCGATCGTCGCAGCGGCGATCTTGGGCATCCTGCCGATCCTGCTCGACGTCATCGGCTTCGGCCAGATCCTGGGTCGCGGAACGACAGCCGGCGTCCTCGCCGGCGTATTCGGCTTCGCGGTCATCGTCTTCGGCGCGCTGATCGGCGCCGGCTTCGCCCTGAGCGGGCGGGAGGCCGCGCAGGGCTAACGCTCGATGCGGCTCCGTCGTGCCGGTCGCCGTGCGCTAGCCGACCGAACCGTCCTCTCGCTCCGACCTGGCGACGGCCATCGCGAGGACCTCGTCACGCGTCGGCGTCATGTTGTGGACTCGACGGCCGTGCTCGACCGTCGCCTCCACAACGGCTGCCTCTCTCCCGGTTGTCTCCCACCCGCAGGCGCACCGGACCGTGATCACCTCGCCATCCATGGGTTCCTCCATCAGCCGAGATTGCGGAACGGTTCAGGGACGTAGTCCCCGAGCAGCTCGCGCCAGCCGTCCGGAAGCGCGGCGGCCACGACCGGATCGTCCTTCGCCAACCACGCCATGTGGCGCAGTCCATGCTCGACGACCTGCGACGTCGCGATCTCGCGAGGGGCAGCAGTCGCATCTCCACGAGCCAGATCGCAGCGCGTGATCGGCAAGCTCGCCATGGAGCCGACCACCGCCTGGTCGATCACGACGACGAAACTGAGGATGACCGCATCGCGGTCACGTCTCCATGAAGTCGAATGGACGAGGAGGGGCTCGCCGACGACGTCGCGCACGATCCGGGTGACGACCTCGACCGGATGGTCCGTCGGACCGAGTTCAAGGAGCCACGGGGCGGGCCCGCATGGACCGGTCAGCTCGAGGTGATCACTGGCCAACCAGACCACGAACACCTCGGCTTGGACCGGACCCTCGACGTCAAGGCCGTCCGGTAAGCGAGTCACGTCGCGATAGTACGGCGTGCGTGGGTCGGTCCATGACCGTCGGCCCCCGACCAGCTGGCCGCGAACCCGCGGAACTGGCGCACCCACCCCACGGCGCTTCGCGGGATCCGGCGCCGCACCAGGCGCCATGCTGCCTTCCGACCCCCGGAACGCCGCCTACCTTCCCCTGCTGCCCGACCCTCCGGAGGGAGGGCTCGGGTTCATGTCCGAGGTTGATCTGGACGTCTACGTGTCGACGTTCCGGCGGACTGGGATGGTGGGCGCCTTCAATCGGTACCGGGCGATCCGGTTCGACGGCGCCGCCGACGCCGACATCGTCGGTGCCTTGCTCGATCAGCCCTCGTGCTTCATCGCAGGCGAGCACGACTTCGTGAGGGACATGCTTCCAGCCGTCCAGATCTGGGAGTGCTCCGTGTCCGGTTACCCCATGACGACGCCCGATCTCGGCCATCGACTCAGGAGTCGCCGATCCAACTCTGAGGCCCAGAGGTCGGAGACCGTCGGTGTGCACGGCGATTTCGGTCGGCACACCACTCGCCTCCACGAGCGTTGGAGGCGGTTCGGCAGGTGCGCGAAGCGGCGGGCCAGCCCAATCGCCGGGCCCGGCGCGAGGCCATGGCGGCGGGGCTCGCCGGCGGGCCGGCACGGGCGGGATGGGCCGGCGGCGCGGGACGGTCGGCCCTATCGCGCAGCCAGATGCGCCACTACCCTCGGGCCGATGCAACCGTCCAGCCTGCGGACCGCGCCCGCCGCGGCCGTGGCGCTTGGACACCTGTGTTTCGCACCTAGGAACAGGGAGGCACGTCTCATGAACGAAGGCACGGCCATCGGGCGGGGAGATCTCGGGCGCGCACCCTGGGCGCTCTCGATCCTGCTGCTGATCGCCACCGGGATCGCGACGATCACTGCGCTCACGATGCCCGAACTCGTCCATGGGCCGGCGGTGATGGTCGGCTCGATGCGCGGCACCGCCCTGGCGGTGCTCGTGCTCGCGATGCCCATCCTCGTGCTCGCAATGGCGGCTGCACGCGGCGCGAGCCTGCTGGGCGTGGTGGGCTGGATCGGGTCCATCGCCTTCCTCACCTACCAGGGATGGATGTTCCTGTTCGCGGTCCCGTTCAATGGCCTGTTCCTGGTCTATGTCGCCGCCTTCGCGTTCGGCTTCTGGGACCTGATCGCTCTGCTGACCCGTGTGCCGTTCGGCGCGTACGCGGCGTCGTTCAGCGCGGCGATGCCGTCACGGCTGCTCGGGGGCTGGATGATCGCCTCCTGTGTGGCGTTCTACGCGCTGTGGCTCAAGAACGTCGTTCCAGCCTCGTTCGACAGCGAGGCCCCGGCCTTCCTCGCCGGGACGGGCATGGTCACCGCGACGAACTACGTGCTCGACATGGCGCTGTTCCTTCCGTTCACGATCATCGTCGCGGCCGCCCTCTGGCGACGGACGCCGTGGGGCCTGGTCGTCGGGGGTGCGATGCTCCTGATGCTCACCCTGGAGTCGATCACGATCGGCGTCGACCAGTGGTTCGGATCGGCGGCCGATCCCGCGTCGCCGGTCGCATCAGCCGCGATCACACCCATGTTCCTGGTCGTTGCTGCAATCAGCGCAGCCGCGTTCGGGCTGTGGTATCGAGGGACCGTCCGAACGGCACCCCGGCCGGCGAACGCGGGCAGCTGGACGGCGCAGTGAACGTCCGCGCCGTCCCCGATCACGCCTGGCTGTTCAGGCCCGTATGGCGAGTGCGCCGAGGGCGGCCGGGACGAACCACGCCCAGGCACCCGACGGCCAGCCGAAGAGCAGTCCGAGGCCGCCGACGCAGCATCACGGCCGTGCTGTACTCGGCCAGCCAGTGTGGGACCAACACGCTCCCGTTGCGGTCGCCAAGAGGGCTCCATCGTGGGAGCCCAGCGCAGGGAGCACCGCGAGCCTGCTGTCCAGAGCCAGAGACGCAGCCGACCGTCAGGACCTGATGAGGTAGGTTTGGTCGGGGCGAGAGGATTAGACCCTGCGGTTCCCACTCCTCGGATCGTGCTGCCCGAATGGATCGCCGTTGCTCTCCTCGGGGCAGCGTAAGTCGTCGGGGCGAGAGGGCTCGGGCCTCCGCTACCCGGCAGATCCGCCGCTGCCGCGTAACGGTGGGCGGCCACAGGGGGCTGGTCGACCTCTTCCTGACGCCTGAACCCCCGCCGTCAAGCCTACTTTGGGGACACGACTCATTCTCTCCCGCCGGCTTCCGTGCCAGGCGCTCGCTCCCGCTAGGGATGGGACGCGCACCGGGCGCCCGGGGCTCGTGTCTCACCTGAAGGTGCCCTACATCCTCCCTGTATCCATTTCGTTGCTTCTGGCGCAGACTCCGGCGACTTGGGGCTGGCCGGGACGGCGAGATCCCGCCAACGCGGCGTCCCAAGTCGGGTCGCCACGACCGTTGGGCTGCGCAAATGGTGAAGACAGACCAACCTGGTTTCGATGGGCGTCGCTGCGCCCAGAAGGGTCGTCTCGGTGGCCTCACTTTTGTCCCGTCATCTCGCGTACCCCGTCGTCGGGCTTGCGTTCCTGGTGCTCATCCTGTCGGCCTGCGGGTCGGGGGCAGTTTCCTCCGCCCCGATCCCGGCTTCGCCGGTCCAAGCGGCGGCGGTCAGCCCTGCGCCTTCGGTGTCGCCGACGGCGGGCGCGGCGAGCCCAGTCATACGATCCATCACGCCCAAGGCGACGATCGCGGTCCCGAAGGTGGGTTGGATCGCCTCCGACGGCTCCATGCTCTGGGTCCTTACCAGCACGGGCCAGGTCGCCCGCCTCGATCCTGCGACGAACACGATCGGGACGATGACGACCGTCGACTTCACGCCCGAAAACGGGACCGTCGCCGTGAACCAGCGCGGGCTCTGGCTGGAAGATTTCGGCGTCGACCTGGTCTTCCGACTCGACCCGGCGTCGCTCAAGGTCGTCTCGGAGATCGCGGTCGGGTCGAGTCCTGGGGGCCTCGCCGTTGACTCGAAGAACGGCGCGATCTGGGTCGCGGATCATCGCGGTGGCACGGTCGACCGGATCGATCCTGCGACGAACAAGCTCGTCGCGACGATCGCGGTTGGCTACGCAACCTCGGGTGGTCCACACCAGCTTGGTTTGGGGCTAGGCAGCGTCTGGGTCGGAGTGCCGAACACGAAAAGCGTCTACCGCATCGACCCGGCAACGAACAAGGTCGTGGCGAAGATCGACGTTCCCGAAGGCGCTAGCCCGTGCGGCGGCTTCGCGTTCAGCGATCGAGCGGTCTGGATGTCAAGTTGTCAGGACACGACGATTCTGACTCGGATCGATCCGGTGACGAACAAGGTCGTCGCAACGATCGACCTTGGTGGGTACGGCGACGATCCCATCGTGGTCAGCGGGTTCCCATGGATGGTGGTCGAGACCATCAACGGCGGGCCTGCTCGACTCGTGCGGATCGACCCGACGACGAACACCATCGACCGGATCGTCTCGCTCGGCGACAAGTTCCTCTCGGTGTCTGCTCCGGTCGCGGGGAACACGAATCTCGTTGAGGCGGCTGGGTCAGTCTGGGCGATGGACGCGACGAATGGTGAGGTCTTCCGCCTCCCGCTGACGGCGTTCAACCCATAGGACGGGTCCTTCGGGCGATGCGGGGGAGCAGCCCGGACGTGCCTGTAGCCCCCGTGGCCGATAGCGAAGCGGAAGCACTCCAGCGCCAGCTCGCCGACGGGGACCTGTCGATCGACGCATTCAGCCGCGCTTGGCGTCGGCTCGAGCGCGAGGCTCAATCGCCGGCCACGTCCGGGCTTCCGGACGAACGTCGGCTCCGACGAGCCCGCGACCTCCTCGGGAACTTCGGTGTCCTGTGGCGGAATCCCAATGTGCCCGACCGGCTACGCGAGGAGGCCCTCCACGAGATCCTCGCTCGGATCGACATCAAGGCCAATCGAGTCGTGGCGGTATGTCCGCAGGAGAATGAGAACGCTTGGCTACTCGGGCACGCAGCACTCCGCCGAGATCGGCATGTGGGAATGGTCGGGGCGAGAGGAGACAAGCCACCCTCAGGCTCCTTGGTGTCCCGGCCTCGCTGCCGCTTGAGATCGTCGTCACCGGGGCGGAGCGATGGCTACGTGGCGCCACCGCCTAGAATTCCTAGACAGAGGTTGGTGACGAGCGATCAGAGGCCAGTCGGATCCTCGTCGAGGATGCCCTGTGCGGCTTCGGCGCCCGCTTTTGTCGCCTTGCCCTTGAGGATGAACTCGAACCCGACCGCGACCATCGCCCCGAGCAGAGGTCCGATCAGGTAGATGTAGTAGTTGCTCAGGTCGCCGCCGACAAGCATCGGAGCGAGCGAACGGGCGGGGTTCATCGATGCGCCGGTGACCGGGGCGCCCCAGACCGACACGAGCCCGATGTAGGCACCGACCGCGATCGCGCCGTTGATCCCGACGTTCCGCGCTCCCGAGGCGGTGCCCAGGATCACACTGACCAGCCCGAGGGTCAGGACGGCCTCGGTGAGGATGGCCACCGTTGGACTGACGTCGGGTGTCGGCTCGGTCGCGCCATTGAGGATGCCGCCGTACATGACATTCAGGAACAGGGCCGCCAGGACGGCGCCGACGACTTCCGCGACGATGTAGCCGGGAACCCGCCGCCATGGGAAATTGCCTCGCACGGCGAAGGCCAGCGTGACCGCTGGATTGAGGTGGGCGCCGGAGATCGTGCCCATGAAGAAGATGACCCCCATGACCATCATGCCGGGCGCCAGCGCCTTCATCGGCAGGGTGAGGTCGCCACCGAACGCGGTTGCCCCGATCACACCGCCGCCGGCCGCGACAAGGACCAGCAGGAACGTGCCCCAGACCTCGCTGAATAGCCGGCGGTACTCCAGGCTCGCGTCGTCGAATTGCACATCGGCAAGGCGAGCCGACGCGGTGCGCCGCGACAGATAGGCGATGATCGGCTCGCCTTCTGGGGATCGCTGCTCGGTCATGATCGCCTCCTCGAGCTCGTCTCGATGCGGCCGGCATGGACCCGGTTCGAGTCGACCGTGACGCGATCCAGCCGCGACGGCTGACTATAGCAACGCCCGACAATCGCGCGACGACCCGTCGGCAGTCCATGCTTCGTTCCGACACGGCTCCGACCTTTGACGTCATGAACTGGAGGGAATCAGATGACCCCGCCACGCAGCGACATCGGCACGGATGACCCGCGTCCACCAGCAAGTGCGGACTACATCGGTCTGGGGATCGCCGCCGCCGTCCTCGGTGTCGCCACCGCGCTCGGAGTGTGGCTGTTCAACCAGGCATTCGGGCTCGTCCACCAGGTCGTGTTCGACGGCGTCGCCGACGCCCTTGCGCCGCTCGGCGCATGGACGCTCGTGCCAATCGTCGCGACCGCGGGCGTCGTCGTTGCGCTCATCACCCGTTTCAGCCGACCCGAACCGCTAGCCGCAGTCCCCCACATCATCGACGGCATCGTCGAACACGATGGCCGCCTGAACGACCGAAACGCGGGTGTGGCGATCGCCGGAGCCGCCGCCGGGATCGGATTCGGGATGCCGCTCGGTGCCGACACTCCCTCGGCGATGATCGGCGGTCATCTCGGATCGATGGCGGCGATCCGGCTCGGGTGGCCGACGACGTTCGTCCAGTCGCTCATCGTGGCCGGGGTCGCGGCCGGGATCTTGTCGACCTTCCTCGCCCAGCTGGCGGCGATCGTCTTCGGCCTGGAGGTGGTCCTCGGCGGCTTCGGGGCGATCGTCTTCGTCGTGCCGACGCTGATCGCCGTCGGTGTCGCCGCTCGAGAACGGAGGGCGGGATGACTGCGACGAAGCGACCGACTGGGGTGCTCGTCCTGGCGGTAGTGGCCGTCATCGTGGGCGTGACGGATGTCCTGGCCGGGCTGGGCGATGTCGGCATCGCCGGAGGCTTTCTCAGCGACCACGGGTTCGGGGAGAAGATCAACGGGGTGATGAACGTCGTCGGGGTGGCCCTGATCGCGGTCGGTGTCCTCGGGCTGGCGACCGGGTATGGGCTCTTCCGTGGGCACAACTGGGCCTGGCTGGTCACGAGACTGTGGGCGAGCGTGTGCATCATCGCCGGAGTCGTCGGCGTTGGATTGTCGCTGTTGAGCGACACCATCACGAGTCAGATCCTCGGCACGATCCTCGGCTCCGCCGGCACGGCCATCGTCGCCGCCGGCGTGCTGTGGTACCTCTACCGGCGGGACGTGAGGTCAGCGTTCGGACGCACTTGATCGCGCGGCCCGACAGGCTGGCCGCATCAGGCAGGATCGAAGCTATCCGCAGATCCGATGGCCGGCGCCTGGCCGGCGTTGTCCTCGCATCCCGAGAAGGCCGGACTCGTCGGCAAGCAGGCGGACGTCTGCATGCTGCTCGATGGCCGACACTCGCGTCTGGCCCCCACCGACGTGCCGGAGGCGACGGCAGAGAACCGAGACCGGGACGTCAAGTGCTTTGGTCGGGGCGAGAGGATTTGAACCTCCGACCTCATCGTCCCGAACGATGCGCGCTGCCAAACTGCGCCACGCCCCGACCGAAATGCCCGTTGCACAGGGCCTGCGGATGATAGCGCAGGCCGGGCCGGACCGCCATCGAGCGCCGGAGGGACGCGCCCGACGCCTTGGGTCGCTGGTGCGTCAGTCGAGGCGGCGCCAGCGCGGCATGATCACCGGCTGGACGCCGCGTCGGCCTCGCCAGATGAACACAACCGGCCGCCAGGCCAGCTCTGCGTCGGGGTCGTCGGACGGGAGCGTCGTCTCGACCGGCTCGTCTGCCCCAGCGAAGCACCCGTGCAGGAGGCGCGCTCGCACGTCGGTCGTGACCGGGTCGGACGGTCCCGGGTCGAGCAGCCGCCGGTCGGCGTCAAGGAGGGGCGATGGAGGGTCGTCGACTCGTCGGTCGGTGGCCACGTGGCGCTCCAATCGGTTGGCCATCGCCGCGCTCGCTGGCCGGTCGTACCCCAGCGGATACGAGCACGAGACGACGAGCCTCCGAGGACTGTGATGGCCTGACACACCCCGGCCGGTGCATCCGGGCACCTCGGCTCCGCCCGACGCTACGGCTCGCCGAGCGACGCCTCGTGCGCGGCGTTGTCGCGAGCGCGCTCGTCGGCCCGGATCGGCACCGTGGCGGCCGCGGCGAGCAGGAACGTCAACGCCATCAGCGCGAAGCTGATCGGGAGCCCTGCGGCCTCGCCGACGGTCCCGATGATCACGCCGTAGACGGCCGTCCAGAGCGACCCGACGCCGAACGCCAGGGTGAAGTACAGCGCGAAGGACGCGTCGCGGATGGACGGCGGCGAGATGTCCGCGAGGAGGGCCTGGAGCTGCGGGCTCTCGGCGAAGCTGAACAGCCCCATGATCAGGATCCCGATCCACAGTCCGACCAGGTTCGGACCCGCGAGCAGGAAGACGATGAAACCGACCGCGCCGCCGAGGTACACGCCGATGATCAGCGGCTTCCGGCCGACGCGGTCGGACAACCACCCCGCCACGAGCGGCACCGGCACCGAGCAGACCATCAGCACGCCGTACATGAGGCCCGCTAACGGGGCGTCCAGCCCGATGACGTGGGTCAGGTACAGGATGACGAACAGGTTGACCACGCCGAGCCCGCGACCGCCACCGCCCAGGACCGACGTCAGGTAGAGCCAGAGCAGGTCGCGATCGCGGCCGATCCGGCGGAATGCCGCCCGGACGCTGCCGCTCGCGACCGCGGCCGCACGGTCGGTGCCGGTCTCGCGGATGAGCAGGAGGATCGCGATCGCGATGACGATCGCGGGGATGCCGAAGAAGACCGATGCGCCGCGCCAGCCGACCGCGGCGATCAGCGGCACGCCGATCAGCGCCACGACCACCGTGCCGACGTTCCCACCGGCGATGTGCGCGCTGATGGCGAAGCCGCGTCGCTCGGGCGGGAACTGCTCGGCGAGCAGGCCGTTGCCGACCGGGTGCTGCGGTGACCCGCCGATCCGCGACACGACGTTCGTGACAGCGAACATCGGGAAGGTGGTGGCCAACGCCTGGGCCACGAAACCACCACCGAACAGCAGGCCGCCCGCGCCGAGGATCCTGCGCCGCGAGACTCGCCTGGTCAGCGAGGCGTAGCTGAGCTGGACCATGCCCGAGGCGAACGCCCCGACCGCCGCGAGGATCGCGATCGTCTCGATCGAGACGCTGTAGTCCTTGATGATCTGGAGGTAGATCAGCGGCAGGATCACCGCCTGGGCGTGATTGACGCCGTGCGCGATGGCGAGCAGCCACAGCGACCGCATCGGTCGGATGACGACTCGTGCGGCGTCGACGACCGCGGGTGAGCTGCCCATCGAGCCGATGATGCCGCATCGTTGGACCACGCCGCTGGTCCATCGGGCCCAGCGATCTATTCGGTCGCCCAGGTCTCCAGCGAGGACTCGCAGCCGTGCCCGAGCTCGAGCCGACTCACCAGGGCCTGGGACACACCCGCGCGCATGGCCACGTCTGCTTGCGTCCTGCCACTCGACCGGCGGGCGACGCGGAGGGCGACGCCGAGCCTGGCGGCGACGCTCCGGGCACGGGCCCTGCCGGCCATCGTGTTGGGATCTGCGCGGCGTCGGGCCGTGCTGAGGCTTCCCATACCACGGGCATTCTTACGAAGCGGTCTTGCCTACCGGTTACCGCCTGACACCGGCCGTTTCCGCGCGCGCCTACCCATGCCCGTTCTATCCGAGGGGTCGCGGCGCCCTGACCGGGCGATCTCGGCCACGTCGTGGCGGACATCGCCGGCTCGTAGCAATGCCCGTTGTATCCGCGGGCATGACGGGTGGGCGCGGACCCGCGCCGGAGGCGGGGCGCCGGAAGCGGGAGATGGGACGCCGGACGCCGCCGGGACGAAGAACGGGCGCCCGACCCGAAGGCCAGGCGCCGTTCCGCTGTCCGTTCCGTCTGGGCGCGACGCGCCCGACGAGATGCCGCTAGAACTGGTCGAGGTAGCGCTCGACCTCCCAGTCGGAGACCTGCGTTCGGTACTCGTCCCACTCGGCCCGCTTGGCCTCGACGTAGTGGTTGAAGACGTGGTCGCCGAGGGCGTCCCGGACGATCGGGTCCGCCTCGAGCTCGGCGATCGCGTCGCCGAGCGTGCCCGGCAGCTCGCGGATCCCCTTGGCCGCGATCGTCGCCGCGTCCATCTCGAACAGGCTCTCCTCGACCGGATCGCTGAGCGTCAGGCCCTTCTCGACGCCGTCGAGTCCGGCCGCGATCATCACCGCGAAGGCGAGGTAGGTGTTCGACGACGGATCCGGGCAACGGACCTCGGCGCGCGTCCCCTCGATCGACTTGCCGGGCGAGACCATCGGCACGCGGATGAGCGCCGAACGGTTCGTCCGCCCCCAGGTCAGGTACGTCGGCGCCTCGTAGCCGGGCACGAGCCGCTTGTACGAGTTGACGAGCGGCGCGAGGACCGCGCTCATCCCGCGGGCATGGGCGAGGATCCCGGCCATGTACGAGCGGGCCACGTCGGACAGCCCGTAGGCATTCGACGCGTCGGCGAAGGCGTTCCGGTTCTCGGCGATCGAGAACAGGCTCTGGTGGGTGTGCATCCCCGAGCCGTTGATCCCATGGATCGGCTTGGGCATGAACGTCGCGTACAGCCCGTGCTGCTGGGCGATCGCCTTGAGCGCGAACTTGAAGGTGATCGCGTTGTCGGCGGTGCGCAGCGCGTCGCTGTACTCGAAGTCGATCTCGTGCTGGCCGGCCGCGACCTCGTGGTGCGCCGCCTCGACCCGGATGCCGAACGCCTCGAGGGCGTCGACCATGTCCTGGCGGACCTCCTGGGCGAGGTCGGTCGAGAAGTCGAAGTAGCCCGGCCTGGTCGTGCGGCAGCGGCGCGATCGCGCCGTCCTCGTCGCGACGGAAGAGGAAGAACTCGAGCTCCGGGCCGGTGTTGACGATGTAGCCGAGCTTCGCGGCTCGCTCGACCTGGCGACGGAGGACGCCGCGCGGGTCGCCGACGAACGGCTGACCGCTCGGGGTGAAGACGTCGCAGATGACGCGGGCGGTCCCGCGCGATCCATCGCCCTTCTGCCACGGGATCTCGGCGAACGTGCTCATGTCCGGCATGAGGTACTGGTCCGACTCCGCGATCCGGGTGAAGCCTTCGATCGACGATCCGTCGAACCAGGTCCCGTGACGGACGGAGCCCTCGAGCTGGTGGATCGGGATCGTCACCGCCTTGACGTGGCCGATGATGTCGGTGAACTGGAGCTGGATGAAGCGGATCCCGCTCGCCTTCGCCGCTTCGATCTTCTCGATGCCGTCCACGGCTTCGGTCGCGACTGCCAATGGAGCCTCCTGTGCGGTGTGCCCGCGCGGTCCACGACCCTCGGGCAAGGATTCGGCGTCCACCTTGTGCCGAATGCACGACTCCGGTGCACGCTCGACGCGAATGCCTGCAGTCTAGCAGTCCGGCGCCCTCGGCTCGCAACCGAGGACCAGCTCAATCTTGTGCCGTTTGCACGAGTCTGACGGCGACCGCCAGGGCCAACCGCAGATCCGCGTCGTCGAGGCTCCAGCCTGAGGCCGCCTCCATCCGGCGGACCCGGTAGGCGATCGTGTTGCGATGGATGCCGAGCGCGGCGGCCGCCTCGGCGGCGCCCGGGTGATCGAGGACGGCCCGGAGCGTCGCGAGGCGTTCCGCTCGCACGTCTGCCCGCTCGCCGAGCAGGGGTTCGAGCAACGCCCGCGCCTGGCGCAGACCGTCCGGGAGGTTGTGCAGGGCGCCCAACAGCCGGTAGGCGGCAAGGCGGTCGGCGCGCGCGACGCCGATCGGTTCACCGACCGTCCGCGACGCCTCGAGCGTCGACCGAGCCTCCGCTTCCGCGGCCGGCCGGTCGCCCGGATCGGAGAACGGGCGCGACACCGCCACGGTCCGTCCGAGGTACCGACCGACCCGGTCGGCCAGGGCGAGCCCGCCGGGATCGTCGTCGCCGGCGGCCAGCACCGCCCGCAGTTCGAGACTGGTCGCATCGCCGCGGAGCGTCACCCGGCGCGCCGGCGCCATGAGCCGGAGCTCACGCCGAAGCTCCTCGCGCTGGTCGAGCGACGCGTCGGCCGCCGGCGGGGCCTGGTCGGCGACGAGGACGACCCACGGCGGGCCGTCGGCGGGCAGTGAGTCGCCCCGTCGGACGATGTCGCGCGCACGATGCACCGACTCGTCGCGGGCGAGCTCGAGGGCGAGGAGTACGGCGATCCGCTCGCCGACGACTCGCTCGAGCTCGCTGACCGGTCGGTCGCCGAGCAGGGCGAGGCTCCCGGACGACCGGGCTCCCCCGCTCCGGCTCCCGCCCGACGCGCCGGTCGGGGCGGCCGGCAGGGCGAGCCGAAGCGCCACCGACCGGGGCCGCGCGAGATACGCACCCGACCGCCGCGGCCGCTCCGGGGACATTCGGCGGAGCGTGGACGGCGAGCGCATCGCCGCGTCGACCCTCGAGCGCCACGGCCCGGCCGAGACCGACCCCGATCGCGCCGACGAGCCCGGCCAGGTCGCTCCCCTCGAGCGCGAGCGCCTCGAGCCGGGCCTCCATGAGCGAGGCCTGGCGGTCGAGCTCCGCGCGCCGGTTGACGAGGAACCCGATCACGCTCCGTTCGAGGGCGGTGGGGTCCATCCCGGCGACGCGCAGGACCGCCAGACCGGCGCGGGCCGCCTCCGGCCCGAACCCGTCGCTCGACGAGGGCCCGGCGGTCTCTCCGTCGGACTCGACGCCGACGCCGTCCCCGTCGATCAGCAGGAGGCCGGCGACCGAGGCGCGGACGAACCCGGCGACCAGGGCGGCCCGGTCCGCGGCTCCGGGTGCGACCGCCGCCAGGGCTCCGGCCGGCACGATCGCCAGGTCGCCGGCATCGAGGCCGTCGAACGCCGGGACCCGGGCCTTCAGGACCCGGACCCAGCCCACCTCGCGCTCAGCCGGCCCCCGCCGCGAGCGGCGCCACCGGGACGGCGGCCGGGAAGAGCGAGGCCCACAGGTCGCCGAGCGAGGCCATCAGGCGCTCGGCTGCCGCGCCGCCACCAGGTCGTCGAGCAGCCGCCCGAACTCGCGCACGAAGTCGACGTAGCGGTCCGATCGCCCGACGATCGCCAGTCGCCCGTCGGGCGACAAGCGCGCCCAGATCCGGCGGCGAGGCAGGTAGAACGTGATGACCAGGCCGGCGATCAGCGACGCGAAGGCGAGCCAGACCAGACCCTGGCCGGGGTCGCGCTTGGCGATCAGGATCGTCGCCCCCTGGATCCCGCGGAGCTCGACGAAGAAGTCGGTGTCGCGCGAGCCCGCCGGTCGCGCCGAGCGCGACGAAGAACGGGCTGAGATCCTGGATGTCGGGCGTCCCGTCGGCCTGCGTGCCCGTCGACCGATACGGCAGGAACAGCACCCCGGCCGTCCCGTCCTGGGCGGTGGTCATGATCATCTCGAGGCCGACGTCGCGACCCGGGACGCTGAACGTCCCGTACGGCTGGCCCGCGGCCGCCCCGGTCAGCGCGACCGCGCCGTCCCACAGCACCCGGTCCTGCCCGTCCCGGATGACCAGGTCGGGGGCCGGCGCGAACCCGTTCTGGTGGAACGTGTAGCCGGCCACCGACAGCGGGTCGTTCACCCGGACCACCTTGCGCGCCAGCTCCTGACCGTCGCGGTAGACCGCCAGGTCGGTCGTGAAGTCGGCGAAGCTGCCGTCCGCGTTCCGCGGCGCCTCGAACCCGAGGTTCTTGACGACGATCAGGCCCGGCCTCGCCGATGGAGGTCACCGGCTGGCTCTCGCCGCTGGCCAGCAGGATCCCCGACTCGAAGCCCAGCCGGCTGGTGACCGCTGCCGCGACGAGGAACAGGACGAGCCCGGTGTGGGTGAGCAGGGTCGCCATCTTCACCCAGCGATGGCGATCGCCGTAGACGTAGGTCGTGCCGTCGGCCTCGGTCGCCTCGCGCAGGCCGAAGCGGTTCGCCCGGAGGACGCCGTCGGAGCGCATCCACGGTCAGACCCGTCCATCGCCGCACGGTCGGGCAGCCGCGGGTCGAAGAACGGATCCGGCTGGACGACCCGGATGTCGCGCGACTGGCGCCACAGCTTCGGGGTCCGGTCGAGCGTGCAGCACACGATCGAGATCGTCAGCAGGACCAGCGCGGCGCTGAACCACCACGAGCTGAAGACCTTGAAGACCTCGCCTCGCTCGAGCAGCCCGACCAGCCCCGCGCCCATCAACGGGTCGTAGCGCTGGTGGATCAGGTCCATCTGGATGGCGTATTCGGCGGGCGTCCGGAACGCCGACGACGGCAGCTGCTTGATGACCATCCCGACCAGGCTCATCACCAGGATGACGACGATCTGGGCGATGGCGAAGTCGACGTTGGTGAGCAGGCCCCAGATGCCCCGGCCGAGCCGACTCAGCGGAGTCCGGGCGGCCCCGGGCGACGGCCCGCTCGGCCGCGACGGTGGCGATGACGTCCCCTAGCCGGCGCCGACGGAGGCGGGTCGCTCGGTGGATCGCGCTACGTCGCTCGCGTCCGCCGTGGCCGCGGCCGCCCGGGCGGCCTCCAGCGCCTGGGCGAAGTCGGCGATCAGGTCGTCGACGTCCTCGAGCCCGACCGAGCAGCGGAGCAGCCCCGCGCCGATCCCCGCCTCGGCCAGCTGGGCTTCGTCGTACTGGCGATGGGTCGTGGTCGGCGGGTGGGCCACGATCGTGTGGATGCTGCCGAGCGAGGCGGTCCGCTCGGGGATCGTCAGCGCGTCGATGAACGCCCCGCCCGCGGCACGTGCGGCGACCGGCGCGACCGGCCAGCTCGAACGCGAGCATCCCGCTGGCATGCGGGAACTGGCGCGCGGCCACCTCGTGCTGGGGATGGCTGGCGAGATCCGGGTGGAAGACCCGGGCGACGCCCGTCCTGGGCGCTCAGCCATTCGGCGAGGCGCTCGGGCGGTCTCGGCGTGGCGAGCCATCCGGATGGCGAGCGTCGAGATCCCGCGAAGGACGAGGAAGGCGGCCAGCGGCGCCAGCGTGGCCCCGGTGTCGACCTCGACCGCCTTGACCTCGGCGATCCGTTCCTTCGAGCCGACGACCGATCCGCCCGAGGATGTCCGAGTGGCCGCCGAGGTACTTCGTCAAGGACTCGATCGCGAGGTCGGCCCCGAGCTCGATCGGCCGGCACAGGACCGGCGAGGCGAACGTGTTGTCGACGATGAGCAGTGCGCCGTGGCGGTGGGCGAGCTCGGCCAGCGCGGCGACGTCGACGACGACGATCGTCGGGTTGGAGATCGTCTCGACGTAGAGGACGCGCGTGGGCGATCCGGCCAGGGCGCGGTCGACGGCGGCGAGATCCGTCGCATCGACGAAGTCGACCTCGACCCCGAGCCGCCCGAAGCGGTTGGCGAGGAGCATCCGGGTCGAGCCGTAGATCGCCCGGGTCGCGACCACCCGATCGCCCGCCCGGAGCACGGACATCAGGGCCGCGTGGATGGCCGCCATGCCGGACGCGAAGACGCAGCCGGCCTCGGCGCCCTCGAGCTCGGCGACCGCGGCGGCGAGCGCGTCGCCGGTCGGGTTCGCCAGCCGCGCGTAGGAGTAGCCGGGCAGCGCCCCGGTGGTGATCGCTCCGAGCTCCGCCGCGTCGTCGGCGGAGAACGTGACCGCCTGGTAGATCGGGACCGCGTTCGGGCGCTGGCCGACCCGGGGCGTGCGGGTCGCCGCCTGGATCGCGCGCGTCGAGAAGCCGCGCGGCGCGGCCGGGCGCTTCGGCTGGGTCATGGACCGGATGCTACACCGAGCGCGGGTCCGACCCCATCGTCCCGACCGGTTCGGGTCGTCGCTCGCGGCGCGTCGCGGATCCGGGCGAGACGGCCCGCCCGCTCCACGCCTGGCCACCGCGGGCGGCGGCACCACGCGCGCCGTAGCCGACGATCCGGTTCTTGCCGCGATGCTTCGACATGAACATCGCCCGGTCGGCGGCGATCATCAGGTCGTCGGACGTCTGCCCGTCCGACGGGAACGCGACGACGCCGATCGACAGCGTGGTCCGGATGAACCGGCCGTCCGCGTCGATGACCAGGTCCGCCGCGCCCTGCCGGATCTTCTCGGCCAGGATGTAGGCGCCGGTCGGGTCGGTCTCGGGCAGGAGGACGACGAACTCGTCGCCTCCGTAGCGGGCGGCGGTGTCGATCCGGCGCACCCGTCCGCGGATCACGTCGCCGACGCCGCGCAGGACCCGGTCTCCCTGGAAGTGACCGTACCCGTCGTTGATCGGCTTGAGCCCGTCGAGGTCGAGCATCAGCAGGCAGAAGCCGCGCCGCGACCGCGTACTGCGCTGGATCTCGCGATCGATCGCGGCGAACAGGTAGGCCCGGTTGTGGAGCTGGGTCAGCGAGTCGATCGTCGACAGCTTGATCGCCGCGTCGCGCGACCGGCGCTGCTCGCGGGCGATGACCAGGGCGAGATACGTCAGCAGGACCAGCGCGGCGATGTTGACCGCCACGACGACCTGCTCGGCGACGGTCAGCGGCAGCAGCGTCGGGTCGGCCAGGACGCCGACCAGGTAGCCGCCGAGCGCACCGACGGTCACGACCACGGTCATCCGCGGTGACAGGACGAGGGCCGCGCCGGCGGCGATCAGGACGAACACGAAGAAGAACGGGCTGGCCGGACCTCCGGTCAGGACGATGAGCAGGGTCGCGACCGTGATCCCGACCGAGCCCTCGACCACCGGACGCGCCTCGCCCAGGACCGGCGCGGGAAGGATGTCGTGGACGGTCAGGAAGAACAGTCCGGCGAGCCCCATCAGGGCCAGGATCGACGCCTGGGTGGCCGGCCACAGCCCGCTGACGACGACGATGATCGTGACCGACAGGATGACCGCCCAGCCGACGACCCGGACGACCCGGTCGTACGTCACGTTGAGCAGGCCGTCGGGCCCGAGCAGGATGCCGGCCCGATCGGCCTGGCTCGGCAGCGGTCGATCCGACGTCTCGCCCGTCCGCCGGTTCACCCGCAGCGTGGACAGGGCGACCCACAGGACGAGCAGGAGATCGACCCCGACCGCGGCGAGGAGGAGCGCGAGGAACGGTTCAGCCGGCACGTGGGCGCCCCCGGACACGACGACGGGCCGCCTGCGCGACCCTCCCCGACATCTTAGCGGGTGGCCCGATCGGCTCCATCCCCCAGGACCTTCGTACGGGCCGATCCAGGCACGAATTCAGGTGCGTCATCGCACCGCTCTCAGCGGGTCCCCCATTGGTAGGTCTGCTTGACCATCCGGAGGTACACGAAGGTCTCCGTGTCCCGGACGCCGTCGATCGCCCGGAGGCGTTCGGCGAGGAAGTCGAGGAGCGCGCTGTTGTCCTCGCAGACGACCTCGATCAGGACGTCGTAGGTGCCGGCGGTGATGACCACGTAGTCGACCTCGGGAAAGGCCGCGACGGCCTCGGCGACAGCGACCAGCCGATCGCGCTCGCAGCGGATCCCGACCATCGCCATCTGCTGGAAGCCGAGCTTCAGCGGGTCGGTCACGCCGACCACCTGGAGGATGCCGCGCTCGACGAGCCGGTTCGTCCGGGCCCTGACCGCGGCCTCGCTCACGCCGAGCTCGCCGGCGATCTGGGTGAACGGCCGACGGCCGTCCTGCTGGAGGTGCTCGATGATCCGCTTGTCGAGGTCCGAGACCTCGTCCGGGCTCCGACCGTTGCGCCCGCGCGTGCGTGCCTCTCCCATCCGACGCCCTCTCCGACGATGTGGCCGCGAGCCTAGCAGACGGGCATCGTGTGCCAGGCGCCCGTCCCGCGGCTAGGGCCGCTTCGTCGGCTTCGGCTTCTTCGTCGGTTTCTTCGTCGGCTTGGGCTTGGGGGTGGCCTTCGGGGTCGGCGTCGGCGACGGCGACGGCGTCGCGGTCGGTCCCGGCAGATCGACCGGCGCGACGGCGCTCTGCTGGAGCGGTCCGATGAGCGGGTACAGCGCGGCGACCAGCTTGTCGGCCGCAGACATGAACCGCGCCTCGGGCAGGACCGGCGCCCCGTTCTGGACCTGCGGCCCGTACTTCACCAGGATGTTCATCCCGGCGAAGGTGAACGCCGGGTCCCCGAAGCCGGGGAGGTGCTTCGGATCGAACCCGGACTTCGACTGGAGCGCCGCAGTGCTGGTGTACTCCTCGAGGATGAGCGGCCACGAGTCGTACGTCAGGCTCAGTCGCTTGACCGGGTCGGTGCCCGACTCGGCCGTGTTCGCGGCCATCGACAGGCCGGCCTTGCGCAGCTCCTGGTAGACCCGGTCGACCGAGGCCGGCTCGGCCAGGTGCGGGTCCGGGGTGGCCGTCGGCGTCGGCGCGACGGTCGGCGGCGGCGGTGTCGGAGCCGAACCGCAGGCGACCGCGATCGCCGTCACGGTGAGCAGGATGGAGGCAAGTCGAAGGCGGATCACGCGATACCCCAGCACGACGCGGCCCGCTGACCCGAGCGAGCGGGTCGAGGCTAGCATCGGCCGTCGCCGGCGAGGACCGGCCGATGGTCCCACCCCGCAGGTCATTGGTCCCGACCGCACCGCCCTCGACCGCACACCGCCCCGACCCGACTACCATCTGGGCGATGAGGCTGAAGCTGCCACCACGCTCGACGCGGACCGTCCGCGTGTGGGGCATCACCGCCGTCCTGCTCGGGCTGGTGACCTTCGCCGTCGCGGTCCTCGAGGGTCCGGTCGGCGTCCCGAACGCCTCCGCGACGTACCTGCTGGCGGTCGTCGCCTGCGCGGTCGCGTTCGGGACCGGGGCGGCCATCGTCGCGTCGATCGCCGCCTTCGTGATCTACGACTTCATGTTCATCGAGCCGCTTTACACCCTGACCGTGGGGGATCCTGGCGAATGGCTGAATCTGCTGCTCCTGGTCGCCGTCGGGATCGTCGTCGGGCGCCTCGCCGCCGGGCAACGCGACCGGGCCGAGGTAGCCATCGCGCGCGAGCGCGAGGCCCGGGCGCTCTTTCGGGTGAGCCGGGGCGTGGCTACCCGCACCGCGACGGCCGACGCTCTCGGCGAGATCGTGGCGATCGTCCGCGCCGAGACCGGCATGGCGCGGGTGTGGGTCGGCCTCGGCGAACCGAACGGCCCGGAGCGGATCGTGGCCGACACGGCCGGGAGCGGAGCCGCGGTCCGGCCGGCGAGTCAGGCAATCCTCCGCAGGATGCCTGACGACGTCCCCGCCCAATGGGTCCGGGTCCACCAGGCGAACGCCCAGAAGATGGCTCGCCGGGAGGCGGCTGAGCGTCCCGAGCTGGGCTATCGCGTCCATATCGACGCGGGCGGACGGACCCTCGGGTCCTTGTGGGCCCTTCGCGAGCGCGCCGAGCGCGAACCGGACGCGACGGCGACCAGGCTCCTCGCCGGCTCCGCGGACCTGATCGGACAGGCGCTCGAGCAGGACCGCCTCGCGTCCGAGGCCAAGGCCGCCGAGATCGCCCGGCAGAGCGACGCGATCAAGACCGCCCTGCTCGAGTCGGTCTCTCACGACCTCCGGACGCCATTGGCCACGATCCGGGCGGCCGCCGGGAGCCTGATGGATCGCGAGGCCCACCTGAGCACCGCCGATCGGCAGGCGAGCGCTGAGGCGATCGACCGGGAGGCCGAGCACCTCAATCGCCTGGTGACGAACCTGCTGGACCTGAGCCGCATCGAGGCCGGGGCGCTGCGCGCCGACCGCGAGGCGTTCGCCGTCGACGACCTGGTCGACCGGACGCTCGACCGGCTGCGCCCGCGACTCGGTGGCCTGGTCCTCGAGACCGACCTGCCGCCCACCCTCCCGGCGGTCCTTGTCGACCCGGTGTTCTTCGACCAGATCCTGACTAACCTGATCGAGAACGCCCTGAAGTACGTCCCGCCAGGCCGGACGATCCGGATCGCGGCCGTCCCGGAGCCGGGCGCCGTCCGCCTGACCCTCGAGGACTCCGGGCCAGGCGTCCCGGACGACGCGCTGCCGCATCTGTTCGAGAAGTTCTTCCGGGCACCCCAGGACGGCCGGCGGTCCCGCCCGGGGACGGGGATCGGGCTGGCGGTCGTCCGCGGCCTGGCTGAGGCGATGGGCGGCCGGGTCGAAGCGCGGCGGAGCACCCTCGGCGGGCTGGCCGTCGACCTGGACCTGCCGCTGGCACCGATCCCCGATGAACCGCCGGCGGCGCCCGTCCTGAGCGAGGCGGACGGATGACCGATCGGCACGATGGGACCGGCGCCACGGTCCTCATCGTCGAGGACGACGCCTCGACCCGCACCGAGGTCGCCCGGAACCTCGTCGCCCACGGCTACCGCGTTGAGGAGGCCGCGAACGCCGCCGAGGCGCTCCTCGCCTGGGACACCCGGCGACCCGATCTGATCCTGCTCGACCTCGGTCTGCCCGATGCGGACGGCCTCCTCGTGATCCGGCGCGTTCGGCGCGATGCGACGACGCCGATCCTGGTGGTCTCCGCACGAGGTGAGGAGCGGTCCAAGGTCGAGGCGCTCGAGGCCGGCGCCGACGACTACGTCACCAAGCCCTTCGGGATCCCGGAGCTCCATGCCAGGATCCGGGTCGGGCTTCGGCGAGCCGCCGGTCCGGCCGCCGATCCACACGGCACCTTGCGCAATGGCACGATCGAGCTGAACGTGGCCGCTCATGAGGTCCGGGTGGCGGGCAAGCCGATCGCCCTGACGCCCCACGAGTTCCGGATCCTCGCGTTGCTCCTCGGATACCCGGGCCGGGTCGTCACCCGGGGCCGACTTCTCCGGGCGATCTGGGGTGAGGCCTACGCCGGCGAGGACCACTACCTGCACGTGTACGTGAGTCAGATCCGTCGCAAGATCGCGGCGGCCGACCCCGACGGCGAGCTGCGCGACCTCATCGTGGCCGAGCCGTCCGTCGGTTACCGGGTGCGGAACGTCTGACGCCACCTTGAGCGATCCCTGAGCGCCTGACCACCCGGGACCTTCGGCTTCCTCTTGGACCGCCGGAGCAGTCTCGAGGCATGACCGACTCCACGCCGGGCGATTTCGACGAGCGCCAGGCGATCGCGACCATCGAGCACGAG
Source organism: uncultured Chloroflexia bacterium (assembly GCA_963781845.1). GTDB lineage: Bacteria > Chloroflexota > Limnocylindria > Limnocylindrales > CSP1-4 > Chersky-267. The sequence goes on from CAWAHN010000017.1 coordinate 667,761, forward strand.
CTCCGGCTGGTGACCGACGCCATCGGGCTGGTCGCGAGTGGCCGCTACCCGACCGTCACCGTGGCGGGGATCCACTTCGGGGACCAGATCCTCGAGGCGGCTCGGCGCGAGGCCGACGCCAGCGGCGTCCGCGTCCGCCAGCTCTTCCCGGCCGACGAGTCGGGTGCCGACCTGATCGTCGAGCGCGTCGGCGCTTCGGAGGGAGCGTGATGACCCGCCGGTCCGTCCTGCTCGTCGAGGACGACGAGGCGCTGCGGTCGATCCTCGCCCGCCACCTGCGAGCCCGCGGCTACGTGGTGCTCGAGGCGGACTCCTCCGAGGCAGCGGTCGGGATCTTCGAGTCCGGGTCGCGGCCGTCCGCGGTGGTCCTGGACATCAACCTGCCCGGCGACACCGGTTGGTCGCTCCTGCGCGATCGGCGCCACCTGGCCGCGGCTGGCGATCCGCCGGTCGTGATCGCCAGCGCGACCACGGTCAGCCCGCACCGACTCGAGGAGTTCGGCGTCGCCGGCTATCTCCCCAAGCCGTTCCCGCTCGAGACCCTGCTCTCGACCCTCGAACGCCTGCTGAACCCGGAGGACGGTGGTTCATGAACCTGCTGGAGCTCCTGACGGGCGTGGTCACCGTGCTCGTCTTCATCTACCTGTTCTGGGCGCTGCTGCGACCGGAGGACCTGTAGTCCGATGCAACCCACCGACATCCTCACCCTGATCGTCCTGGCGGCGGCGATCCTCATCGCCACGCCGATCGTCGGGTCGTACATCGCCAGGGTGATGGAGGGCGAGCGGACCCTGCTCAGCCCGATCCTCGTCCCGATCGAGCGCGGGATCTACCGCGCCTGCGGGATCGACGAGACCGCTGAGCAGGGCTGGAAGGCCTATACGGTCTCCGTCCTGGTCCTGGCGGTCGTCGCCATCGTCGCCCTGTTCGTGATGCTCCGGCTCCAGGACGTCCTGCCGCTCAACCCGGCCGGGAACGGCGCCCAGTCCCCCGACCTGGCCTTCAACACGGCCGTCAGCTTCGAGACCAACACGAACTGGCAGAACTACTCGGGTGAGACCGGCGCGACGTACCTCACCCAGGCCGTCGGTCTCGCGGTCCGGAACTTCACCTCCGCCGCTGCCGGTCTGGTTGTCGCGGTCGCGCTCGTCCGCGGCCTGGTCCGCCGGAACGCCTCGACGCTCGGCAACTTCTGGGTGGACCTCACCCGCGCCACGTTGTACGTGCTGCTGCCGGTTGCCTTCATCTTCGCGATCATCCTGGTCTGGCAGGGCGTCCCGCAGACGTGGGACGGACCGTCGACGGTGACCACCCTCCAGGGCGCCCACCAGACGATCGCCATCGGCCCGATCGCATCGCAGGAGTCGATCAAGGAGCTGGGCAACAACGGCGGCGGATTCCTCAACGCCAACTCCGCCCACCCGTTCGAGAACCCGACGGGCCTGACCAACCTCCTCGAGATGTTCATGATCCTGCTGTTCCCGTTCTCGCTGACCTACATGTTCGGCCGCTACGCCGGGAACCAGCGCCAGGGCTGGACGATCTTCGGGGCGATGGCCATCGTGCTCGGGATCGGTGCGCTCGTGGCGATGTCCGGGGAGGCCGGTGGCAACCCGCTCTTCCCGGCCGGCGTGAACCAGGCCCTCGGCAACATGGAGGGCAAGGAGGTCCGGTTCGGATCCGCCCTCGGTGGGCTGTGGGCCGCAGTCACGACCGGAACGAGCACGGGCGCGATCAACGCCTGGCACGACAGCTTCCAGCCGATCGCAGGGATGGTCCCACTGTTCAACATGGAGCTCGGCGAAGTCACCCCGGGCGGGATCGGCGCCGGCCTGTACGGGATGCTGATCATCGGGGCGATCCTGGCCGTGTTCATCGCCGGGCTGATGGTCGGCCGGACCCCGGAGTACCTCGGCAAGAAGGTCGAGGCATTCGAGATGAAGATGGCGATGCTCGTCGCGCTCGTCCTCGGCGCGAGCATCCTGGGCTTCACCGCCCTGGCCACGGTCACCACGGCCGGGCAGGCCGGTCCGCTCAACCCCGGACCGCACGGCTTCAGCGAGATCCTCTACGCGTTCTCGAGCCAGACCGGGAACAACGGCTCGGCCTTCGCCGGCCTGACCGGGAACACGCCCTTCTACAACATCACCGGCGCCTTCGCGATGCTGCTCGGACGGTACGGGATGATCGTCCCGATCCTCGCCCTGGCCGGCTCGATGGCCGCCAAGCGGCGGGTCGCCCCCTCGCTCGGGACGTTCCCGACGACCGGTCCGTTGTTCACCATCCTCCTGATCGGGGTGATCATCATCGTCGGGGCGCTCACGTTCTTCCCGGCGCTGGCCCTCGGCCCGATCGTCGAGCAACTCCTCCAGAACGCTGCGGTGGTCCACCCATGAGCCTGACTCGAACGAACCTGTCCGTCGACCTCGGCAGCGGCACCCGTCGCTTCCAGCGGTTCGTCGTCGGCGGCGGCCAGAAGCCCGCCTCGGGCGAGCCTCGGAAGCCCCGCGGCGTGCTCGACCCGGAGCTCCTCCGGGCCGCGCTGCCCGAGTCCGTCCGGAAGCTGCATCCGCGCCATCTGATCAAGAACCCGGTCATGTTCGTGGTCGAGATCACCGCGGTCCTCGTCACGCTGACCGCGATCGCCGGCGCGACCGGCGCACAGCCCGAGACGGCGACCTCCGGCGGGCTCGGGTTCCAGGTCCAGATCGCCGTCTGGCTCTGGTTCACCGTCCTGTTCGCGACGTATGCCGAGGCGGTGGCCGAGGCGCGCGGGCGCGCCCAGGCGGCGACCCTCCGGAAGACCCGATCCGAGACATCGGCCCATCGGCGCCGGGCGGACGGCACCCTCGAGGATGTCGGCTCGTCCGAGCTACGCAAGGGCGACCTCATCGTCATCGAGGAGGGCGAGACGATCGCCGGCGACGGCGATGTCGTCGAGGGTGTCGGGTTCGTCAACGAGGCCGCCATCACCGGTGAGTCGGCGCCCGTCCTCAAGGAGCCCGGCACCGACATCCGGAGCTCGGTCACCGGCGGAACGACCCTGGTCAGCGACCGGATCGTCGTCCGGGTGACGGCCGACCCGGGCGAGACCTTCCTCGACCGGATGATCGCCCTGGTCGAGGGCGCCAAGCGGCAGCGGACGCCGAACGAGATCGCCCTGTCGATCCTGCTCGCCGGCCTGTCGATCGTCTTCCTGATGGCCGTCGTCACGCTCCGACCGTTCGGGCTGTACGCCGGCACCACCGTCGATACGGTCGCCCTGATCGCGCTGCTCGTCTGCCTCATCCCGACGACGATCGGCGGCCTGCTGTCCGCGATCGGCATCGCCGGCATGGACCGGGTCGCCCGGTTCAACGTCCTGGCGATGAGCGGCCGGGCCGTCGAGGCGTCTGGCGACGTGGACGTGATCCTGCTCGACAAGACCGGCACGATCACCTACGGCAACCGCCTTGCAGCATCGATCTGGCCGGCTCCCGGGGTCGCCGAGGTCGACGTGGTCCGGGCGGCGCTCGTGTCGTCGATCCGGGACGAGACGCCCGAGGGCCGTTCGATCGTCGAGCTCGCCCGGACACGGCTGGCGGCGCTCGGGGCGGCCGCCGGGACTGCCGACGAGACCGGCTTCCAGCAGCTGAGCGCCGAGATCGACGAGGAGATCCCGTTCCGGGCCGAGACCCGGACCAGCGGCGTCCGGACGACCGCGGGCGTGACCATCCTCAAGGGCGCGGTCGACGCCATCCGTGCCCGCCTCGGCGACCGATTGCCGGCCGAGGTCGTCGCCGAGACCGACCGCGTCGCCGACCTCGGCGGCACGCCGCTCGTGCTCGAGCGCGACGGTACAGCGCTCGGGGTCATCGAGCTCAAGGACACGGTCAAGGAAGGGCTCGTGGAACGCTTCGCGGAGTTCCGCAAGATGGGGATCCGGACCGTGATGATCACCGGCGACAACCCCCGGACCGCCGCGACGATCGCCCGCGAGGCCGGCGTCGACGACTACATCGCCGAGGCGACGCCAGAGATGAAGATCGCCTTCATCCGCAAGGAGCAGGCCGACGGCCACCTCGTCGCGATGACCGGCGACGGCACCAACGACGCGCCGGCGCTGGCCCAGTCCGATGTCGGGCTGGCGATGAACAGCGGAACGTCGGCGGCCAAGGACGCCGCCAACATGGTCGACCTCGACTCGGATCCGACCAAGCTGCTCGAGGTCATCGCCATCGGCAAGCAGCTCCTGATCACCCGGGGCTCGATCACGACGTTCTCGATCTCGAACGACGTCGCCAAGTACTTCGCGATCGTCCCGGCGATGTTCGTCGCGGTCTATCCGGCCCTCAACGGGCTCAACGTCATGGGCCTGTCGACGCCGCAGAGCGCCATCCTGTCGGCGGTCATCTTCAACGCCCTGATCATCGTGGCGCTCATCCCGCTGGCCCTTCGCGGCGTCGGCTTCCGAGCGGCTCCGGCCAGCGTCCTCCTCCAGCGCAACCTGCTCATCTACGGCCTCGGCGGCCTGATCGCCCCGTTCATCGGGATCAAGGCGATCGACCTCGTCGTGACCGCCCTCCATCTCGCCTAGGACCGTACGACCATGCGAACCTTCCTTCGTCAACAGCTCTGGCCGGCGATCGCGATCCTGGTGGCGCTCACGTTCGTCACTGGGATCGTCTATCCGGCGGCCGTCACGGTGATCGCCCAGGTGGCGTTCAAGTCACAGGCGAACGGGTCGTTCGTCACGACCGCCGACGGCCGGACGATCGGGTCGAGCCTGATCGGCCAGGCCTTCGACGAGCCGAAGTACTTCACAGGCCGGCTGTCGGCCGCCGGCACCGACGGCTACGATGCGAATTCGTCCGCGGGCTCGAACCTCGGGCCGACCAACCAGGACCTGATCGACCGCGTCACGAAGCAGGTGGATGAGATGCGCGCCGCGAACGGCGATGCCCCGATCCCGGTCGACCTCGTCACCACCTCCGCGTCGGGGCTCGACCCGAACATCAGCCCGGCCGCCGCGCAGTACCAGGTCGCCCGGGTCGCCAAGGCGCGAGGCATGACAGAGCCGGACGTCCAGGCCGCCGTCGCCCGCCACACGGAGGGGACCCTGCTCGGGTTCATCGGCCAGCCTCGGGTCAACGTGCTGCTGCTGAACCTCGACCTCGACGGGCTGCTCGCGAAGTGAACGACGAGCGCGACGCGTTCGATCGCCGTCCGACGGCGGACGAGATGCTCGCGCGCGTCCGCTCGGACGCCGCAGGCGGACGCGGTCGCTTGCGCGTCTATCTCGGGATGGCACCCGGCGTCGGCAAGACGTACACGATGCTCGAGGAGGCGCACCGACGGGTCGCCCGCGGGACGGACCTCGCCGTCGGGTTCGTCGAGGACCACGGCCGTCCGCAGACGAAGGCGTTGCTCGACGGGCTCGAGATCGTCCCGCGCCGCCGCCTCGAGTACCGCGGCGTCGTCGTCGAGGAGATGGATACCGACGCGGTCCTTGCTCGCCGGCCGACGGTCGCGGTGGTCGACGAGCTCGCCCACACCAACGTCCCCGGCTCGGCCCGGCCGAAGCGCTGGCAGGACGTCGAGATCCTGCGCGACGCCGGGATCAACGTCATCAGCACCTGCAACGTGCAGCACGTCGAATCGGTCGCCGATGCGGTCGCGACGATCACCGGAGCGCCGGTCAACGAGCGGCTGCCCGACGACGTCCTGGCCGCCGCCGACGAGGTCGAGCTCGTCGACATGAGCCCGCACGCCCTCCGCCAGCGGATGCGCCACGGCAACGTCTACCCGCCGGAACGCACCCAGATCGCGCTCGACCGCTTCTTCACCGAGCCGAACCTCACGGCGCTCCGAGAGCTGTCGCTCCGCTTCGTCGCCCAGCAGGTCGACGATGAGCTCGGCGGCATCTCGTCGGCGAGCCAGCTCGACGTCCTCCGGGCGGTCGGCGACCGCGTCCTCGTCCTGGTCGACGACACCGCGGTCGCGCAGATCGCCCTGCGGCGCGCCGCCAGGCTGGCGAGCGCGATCCACGGCCACCTGATCGCGGTCGTGGTCGAGGTCGCGTCAGGCGGCGAGCCGCCGTTCGATAAGCGACGGGATCTCCGGGAGAACCTCGATTTCGCCGAGGACCTCGGCGCGGAGATCGTCCAGGTCGAGGCCGCCGACGTCGCGAGCGGGCTCGTCGACGTCGTCCGGCGGCGCCGGGCCTCTCACCTGTTCCTGGCGCATCGCGAGACTCGCGGGCTCAGCGGGCTCCGACGCGGGTCGCTCGCCGACGCGATCCTGCGCCAGGTGGCCGACCTCGAGATCCATCTCGTCGCGGGCCCGTCATCGGGCCGCTGAGGTCGTCAACCGGGCGCCGAGGTCGTCATCCGGTCGGTCGGTTTGACGGAATCGGCTCGCGGCCCGATGGTGGAGGTCAGATCGCAGGCGCCGGGCTCCGTTTCCGCGGGTCCGAAGCGCGCGATGGATCGGATCCTCCCATGGCTCGAACCCCCTTCGCCTCGCCCGAGGCGAGCATCGTCGTGAGCACCGACGGCTACTTCGACGTCTACCCGACGACGCCACGAACCGACGGCGACAAGCCGGCCTATCGCGGCCGGCTCGCGGAGCTGGGACCAGGCATCCGCGGCGCCGACGACCGGCTCGGGGTCCGTCCCGGCTCGGTCGCGCTCGCCGATGCCGTCACCGCCTGGTCGGCGGTCAACGGCGCGGCGGCCGTCCGCGGCGAACTCGGGCAGGGTCGCGACGGGAACGAACCCGTCGCCTGACCGCTCGCGCCTGCGCTCGCGGCCGCCGAAGGCCGCGGCGCCTCACTGGACGGTGACGGTCGCCTTCATCCCCGGGTGGATGGAGCAGTGGTAGGCGAACGTGCCCGCCTTCGCGAAGGTCTGGCTGAAGGTCGTGCCGGACCCGAGACGATCGCTCGTGAACGAGCCGTCGTCGGCCGTGACCGTGTGCCCGGTGCTGTCGTTGTTCGTCCAGGTGACCTTCGTCCCGACCGGGACGGTCAGGGCGGCCGGCTGGAAGCTGAAGTCGGCGATCGAGACCGCGTCGCCGGTCGCCGCTGACGACGCCGCCGGAGGCGCGACGGACGGGGCGGTCGAGGGTGCGACCGACGCCGGGGCGACGGATGCCGCCGCGGTCGGCGTCGCCGGGGCGAGGGTCGCCGCCGGCGTCGACGGCGTCGGCGAGGCCGAGCTCGAGCAGGCAGCGATCGCAAACACGAGGCCGATCGTCAGGGCGGCAAGGCGGGCAGGGCGCATCAAGTGAAACCTCCAGGGTCGTTTCGGTCATCGGTCCCGGTCTGGAGCCGGGACCGCGACTCAGTAGCCGGGACCGCCGCCGCTCCCGTTGCCGCAGGCGGCCAGGACGATCATGAGCAGGGGCAGGAAGATCGCAAGTCGGCTCACCAGGAGTCGGCGATCGAGTCGGGTGCGGTCGAGTCTCATCGGTCGGTTCCTCCAGCACTGATTACGCCGTGTCGGGGCCGCCGGTTCTCGCCCAGGAGCTAGCGGTGGATCGGCTCGAGGATCTCCCGCCGACGAGACGGCGGCGCGTCCGGCTCGGGTGGCGCCTCCGCTTCCTGCGCCACCCGGCGGGTCATCTCCTGGGTCAGCACCAACTGCAGGTTCGCCTGGCCCTGCTCGACCAATGGCGCGATGACGTCGCGAGCGGACGCGAACTCCTCGCGCTCGCGACGGTTCCTGCCCCACGTGAACAGCAGCCGGACGCGGGTGCCTTCCGGGGCATCCTCGAATGCGAACGTGCTCACGGCCTTGAAGCCATTGGGCATCGTCGTCCGGTGGGTCACGTGCTCACCCGGCCGCCAGTCGAGGATCTCCTCGACCATGACGTCCTTGCCGTGCATGCAGTGGTTGGTGGTCCCCACGCCACGGCGTGGGGCGGTCGGCAGCTGGTCCACGCCGGTGACACCGGCCTGCCAGCGCGGACGGAGCGCCGGGTCGGTCATGAACGACCAGACGAGGTCGCGCGGGGCGGGCTGGATCATCTCGAGGACGTACCCGGCGTCCCGCTCCGCGACGACGACCCGCTTGCCCTCGAGCTCGGCGGTCCACGCCGCGCCGAGATCGTGGACCCAGCCGGTCATCTCGCCGAGATCGTCGTACGTGTCACGAAACTCGGTCATCTCGAGCGCGATGGGGTCGACGTCCATCGCCTCGACGCACGCCGCGCTGAACAGGGCGTACGCCTCCGTCCCGACCCGCTCGACCACGTGGTTCTTGAGCATGCGATGGGCGACGATGACATCCGAGCCGACCAGCTCCTCATGCCCGGCGATGCGGTGGCGGATGACCGAGCCGTGGTGGGCGATGACCTTGAGGTCCAGCCGGGGCATCAGCACGCACGCATTGCACTCGCAAGCGGTCGCCTGGGCGATGTCGCGCAGCCGCCGGCGGAAGGCGAAGTAGATCCGTTCGACGGTGTCGAGCAGCTGCGAGCCGTCGATCCGATCCGTGAGCATGTAAGCGAACGCCGCGTCGCCCTCGAGCTTGGCCAGCCGGAAGTTCGGCCGGAGCGCGCCGACGACCGTCGTCATCAGGTCGGCCAGGATGTCCTGCGCGTGGTCGAGCTCGGCGCCGGCGAGATAGCTCGTGTAGCCGGAGATATCTGCGATCACCAGGCACGCCGGCTCGGCGGAAGAGAGCATCCGTCCACCTCATGCGAAGCACCAGCATCATGGCGCCTCGGTCGCGCGACGTCGAGGCGGGTCGTGTCCCGGGCGCCGTGACGCCGGGACTCGCCCGGTCCGACCGGGTCAGAAGCCCGGGGAGGAGGAGGCCGACAGGACCGCGATCGCAGCGACGATGAGGGCGACCCCAGCCGCCGAGGCGACCGATCGGCCGTAGCGACCGATGGCCTCGTAGGCCATCAATGCCGTCAGGGCGACCATCCAACCGAGGCTCGCGAAGCCCTGGCCGAACATCAGGAGCATCAACGCCCACGAGCTGCCGAGGCAGGCGAGCCCGTGGCTGAGTCCGAGTCGGCCGGCGCCCCCGAGATCGAGCGAGGCCCTGGCCTCGGGTTCGGCCGGGTGACGACACGCCGCCAGGCTGCGCTGCTTGAGCGGGACGAGCTGGTACGCACCGGCGAGCGCCAGGATGCCGGCTTCGATGAGCCACGGCCGCGCCGCGAGCGAGGGCGTGGCGTCGACCACGCGATGGAGGACGACGTCGCCCAGGAACGCCGCCAGCCCGAACGCGGTCCAGACCAGGGCGAACGACGCCAGGAAGGCCGCACGGGCACGTCGCGGCCGGGTGAACGACGACGTCGCCGCCTCGACGACCCGGATGGTCGGCAGGCTGGCCGGCAGCATCATGGCCGCCACCATCACGACCCAGCCGACGAGGAACGACGGAAGGGCGAGCGCCAGGGGCGGACCGCCTTCGATCAGCGCGTGGTGATGGAGGGCCGATGCGGCGCCCGACGCGTCCGCGACGAGCAGCGTGGCCCACGCCCCCGCGATCAGCCCCGGGACGGCGAGGGATCGCGGATCGCGCGCCAGCCTGGCAGCCGTGGCGAGGCCGCGGGGCCGACGGGCAGCGGATGTGCGGTCGGCCGCGGCCAGGGTGTCCACCTTCAGTCGAGGTCGAGGCTGCAGCCGAACGGACGCGTGGTGGACTGGCGGACCTCCCGACCGGCCAGAACGTCGTCGAGCGCGTTCCGAAGGTCGTGGCTGGTCACCCTGGCCGGCAGCCTCGAGTCGTCGAACCGACCCTGGTAGCGGAGGCGTCGGTCGCCATCGAGGACGAACACATGGAATGTGCACTGGGCCCCGTACGCCCTGGCGACCTGCTGGCCTTCGTCGACGAGGTACGGGAAGGCGTAGCGATCCTCGGCGGCGCGCTCGACCATCCGCGGATAGCTCTCGTCCGGATACAGGTGCGGGGTCGTTCGAGTTGATGGCGATCACCTGCACGCCGCGAGGGCCGTAGTCGCGCTGCAGCTCGTTCATCCGGTCAGCGTACGCCTTCGCCGTCGGACACCGGTTCGACGAGAAGATGAGGACCAGCGCCTCGTCGGGCGGCGAAGTCCGAGAGACCCAGCCGTTCACCATCGGTGCCGAGCAGGCCCTCGAAGGCCGGGCCCCGGGCGCCGATCGGGAGGGTCGCCCGCTCGGGCGACGCCTCCACCAGGTCGACCGGCGTCATGCCGTCGCCATCGCGCCGAACCGCTCGGGGAACTGCGCGACGATCCCGTCGTAGAGGGCATCGGCCAGGACCATGATCTCGGTGAAGATGTCGTCGAACGCCTTGACATCGGCGGCCCAGTCCCGGTGATCCGCGCGACGGCCTCGTCCTTGGTCAGCTTGAGGTGGAGGGCCAGCAGGTCGAGCACGTCCTTCTCGGGCCAGTTCGGATTGGCTCCGGCGAGGAAGGCGGCGATCGCCTCGATGTTCGCGGTCCATCGGGCATCGTGCGTCGCGAACGCCGACTGATCGCCCGTCTTGGCGGCCGCGACCAGGTCGACGGCGATCATGATGTGCTCCTTGAGCAGCTCGGTCAGCCGATCACCGGCGGCCTGCCCGTAGAAGCCGGCGACCGCCGCCCCGATGTCTTCCTGGTTCTTGAGCAGGCGCGTCGCGGCATCGCCGGCATCCGGCGTCCCGGCGACGGCGGCGACGATGTACTCGCGGGTCCAGATGACGTGGTCGGACCACAACTTGCGGAGCGCGAGCCGGACCGGTTCCCTGGAGGTCGCCATGGCATCTCCTCGTGCTGTCTGGTTCGAGGCACGACCTGGGGCGCTCGCCTGTCGGGATACGTCCGCCGTGCTTCTACTTGTAACTCTCATTACTGTTACAGAAGGAAGCCCGGGCGTCAAGTCTTTTCATAACGCATCTTGCTGATACACTCGAACCATGACGAAGGAGCCGGTCACGGACGATCCGATCGGAGCGGTCGCCACGCTCGCCGAGCCCACCCGCCGCAGGCTGTACGACCTGGTCGTCGCGAGCCGCGAGCCGGTCGGCCGCGACGATGCGGTCACGGCGCTCGGGATCAGCCGCGAGCTGGCGGCCTTCCACCTCGATCGGCTCGTCGAGGTCGGCCTGCTCCAGACCGAGTTCCGCCGCCGGAGCGGACGGACGGGCCCGGGCGCCGGGCGCCCCGCCAAGTTCTATCGACGCGCGGACCGCGACCTGGAGGTCTCCCTCCCGCCCCGCCACTACGAGCGCGCCGCCGACCTGATGGCGACAGGCGCTCGCCCGGCTGTCCGATGCGGGTTCGGCCGCCGTGCTGGCGAGGGTGGCGCGGGACCGCGGGACCCGGGTCGGGGCCGAAGGTCGGGCACGGCCGGGTGCGCGCGGCGGACGACGTCGTTCGTTGCGGAGTCTCATCGACGTTCTCGGCCGGTCCGGCTACCAGCCCGATGTCGTCACCGACGGCACCGTCTGCCTCCGGAACTGCCCGTACAAGGAGCTCGCGGCGGATCACCGCGACCTGACCTGCGGGATGAACCTCGCCTGGGCGGAAGGCGTCGTCGACGGCCTGGGCGTCCGGGACGTGACGGTCGAGCTCGATCCCGAACCGGGTCGATGCTGCGTCGTGTTCCACGCCGGGCCGGAGCTCGGTGATCACGGGTCGGCGGCGGAGGTCGGACCACCGGACGCGTGAGCGAAGGGCCTCGTCGCGGTCAGGATGTGGTCGGGGCGGCGGGATTCGAACCCACGATCTCGTGCTCCCAAAGCACGCGCGATGCCAAACTTCGCTACGCCCCGTCCGTTTGAGCGTGAATATCGCATGATACTCGACATTCACGCCATCGAGGTTGACCCTTCACCGCTTATATCGCATATGCTGTGAGCGTGACTCGACCCACAAGCAGTGCGAATCCGATGACAAGTCCCTCGAGTGGCTCGGCCCATTCTACGGCGACGGCTGAACTCGACAGTCTGCTCGAGAGTTGGCGGCGCCATCTCCGCGCCCAGCGGATCAGCCCCGCGACGATCTCGACCTACTCGACGGCCGTTGGCCTGCTGACACGCTTCCTGGCGCGGCAAGGCATGCCCACGGCGCCGCCCGAGATCCGCCGCGAGCACGTCGAGGCGTTCATCACCGACATCCTCGCGCACTGGAAGCCAGCGACGGCCCACAACCGCTACCGCGGCTGCAACTCATTCTTCCGGTGGCTGCTCGACGAGGGCGAGATCCGGGACAACCCGATGGAACGGATGAAGCCGCCCCGGCTCCCTGAGGAGCCACCGCCGGTCCTTCGCGAAGCGGAGCTCCGCGCCATCCTCGCGGCCTGCGAGCGGGACAAGAGCTTTGCTGGACGGCGAGACGAGGCCGTCCTGCGGATCTTCATGGACACGGGGGCGCGGCGGGGCGAGGTCCTCAACTTGGGGCTCGCCGACGTCGATCTCGAGCAGGGGCTTCTCCGAGTCACGGGCAAAGGCAGCCGGACCCGACTCGTTCCGATCGGCGCTCTGACCGTGCGTGCGGTGGATCGCTACCTGCGGGCGCGGGTCAAGCACCCGGGGGCCGATCTCGCCGTGCTGTGGATCGGCAAGAAAGGCAGGCTCACGGAGTCCGGCCTTGGCGAGCTCGTTCGCGATCGCGGCGTCCAGGCGGGGATCCCGGGGCGGGTCCACCCCCATCTCTTCCGCCACGCCTATGCCCACATGATGCTCGCCGCGGGGATGCAGGAGACCGACCTCATGGCGGTGGTTGGCTGGCGATCTCGCGACATGGTCGCTCGGTACGCCGCGTCCACGCGGGCCGAGCGGGCGATCGCAGCCGCGCGCGCGCTCAGTCCCGTCGATCGACTGGACCACGAACGGTAGGGCCTGAGGCGATCGACGTGCCTGGGTCGGACCGCTTGGACGATGCCCGGACCTGCGCGCTCGAGTTGGCCAGCCGGAGCATGTGGGCGCGCATGAGCTGGCTCGCGCGCCTGCGGCGCTCGACGGGGCTGAGCCTGCAGTCAGGGTCGACCTCGCGCTCGAAGCGCTGCTGGAAGCCCCGTCTCGCCGGTGCCGTCATCGCGGAGCCACCCAGCCGCGCGCTCGTCGTCAGGCCGCCTACGCGACCCCACGCGGCCCGTTCGTCGCGCGATCTCACCGCAGGGCCTCGGTGAAGTCTTCGTGGCCGCCGAGGCCCAGGACCTGGAGCCAGGCGTCGGTCCTGAGCGGTGTCGGGCAGCGCCGCGGGGTCGGGTCGACGAGAAGGGCACCGAGCGTCGTCCGCGGCACATTCGGGTTGAGCGCGATGACGCTCGCGTCGAGGCCGCGGGTCCGCAGCTCCGGCAGGACGAGCGCCCAGGCGTACCCCGCAAGCCCTGGGTAGCCGCCCTTCTGACGCCCGGTCCCCGCCAGCGAGCCGGCCCGTTCGGACGACGGGACGACGAACAGGAGATGCCAGCCGGCCTTGGAGCGGATCGCCGTCTCGTACCGCCCGAGCTTGTCCCGGATGACCGGACCGCGCTCGGTGTTCTGGTCGATCTCGAGACACAGGACAGCGGAGCCCGTCGCTGCCTGGAGGACGACGACGCCATCGGGATAGGTCCTGGGCAGGAGGTCGTGGGCCATGTCCTCCGTCAGCCAGGCCTGGACGAGCGGCTCGCTGCTGCCCTCGCCGCGGGCGTTCACCAGCGCGCAGACCGTCTCGACGCCGTTGAGGCTGTGACGGAGCTGGCTGCCGGCACGTGATCTGGTCAGCGGGTCATAGCCGAGACGACGACGTCCGCGGGGGGAGACACGGAAGGCATAGGGAGCACCACCGCGGGAGGACGGTGGCAGGATCGCGCGTTCGAGATAGCCCGCGCGATAGAGCTGACTGAGATGTTCCTGCGCCGTCTGCCGGCGGGTGTAGACGAGCGTCGTGAGTTGGGATGTCGTTGCGACGTCGGCGCGATAGAGGATGCGGAGCGCAGCGCGATCGCGGTAGGGCAGGAAGCCTGGATCGACGATGACCCGGCGGGATGGTGCGGGTGCGGCGGTGAACGCACCGATCATGGGTCTGTAGGGTCTCGGCCCGGATCGCGCACTCCCATGCACGAAACCGGGGGCAGAGATCGGGGTCCCGAAACCCCGCTCGAGTCCCCCATTCGCGCCGCCTGGCGCTGGCCGAGGGAATGGATGGCTGACTGATGCTGATCGAATTGCCGTTGAACCATCGGAGGGCGACCTCATAGAAGGACTTTGCGTACCGGTTTTCGACGGACTGGCCACGTTCGTGCCCGTCGGAGAGGTCCGTCACGGGGGCGGTCACGCCTGGGACGACCCGACCGAACAGGACCGCTCGTGGGAGCAGTCGCGACGCGGACGTCTCCATCGTCGACCCGAATGCCGTCAGCGACTGCCGGAGCGTTGCTCCAGACGCGATCGACGCGGCGGACCGCAGCGCCTGCTGCTCAGCCCGACCGTGACGGCATTCAGGCGGACCGACCGAAGCGTCAGCCGCCGAGCCTCGATGCTAGACCCATGTGAGGCCGGACGGAAGGGGCGATGTGTACGAGATTGTGTGCCAAACGCTGCCTGCCGCGGCGGAGCCAGGCCGAGATCGTGGCTTCCTGGCCGCCGTACGGAGTTCGGAGCGGCTCCGCTGGTACCCAGATCAGGCGATGGTCCCGAATGCTTGACGCCGGGCGAAACCGCGTCCTAGGTTGCGTGAACCGTCGTCGAGGACAGCGTCGCGACAGACACTCGACAGCCGGCCCGTCCTAATTGGGGTGGTGGTCGTGCCTCAGTCGCGCGCTCATCTTCGGCGACCCTTGCGCCGCACGCGTCCCGTCCGGCCTGGTCGGTTGGCGGCCCTCCTTGGGTCAGCGATGCTCCTCGGATCGAGCGTTCTGCCAGTGTCGGCGATGCCTCGGCCGCAGGATCCGGGCGCGCCGGGACCGAATCAAGTCACGGGCACGCAGGCTGGTTCGAACGATGTGCCGTCGGCCATCTCGCGACCCGCCGCTCCGATCCACGTCGATGCCTCCGGCGCCGGTGGCCTACTCCCAAACGGTGCGACTGAGGTCCGACACGCACCTCAGAGCGACCTCCTCGTCAGCCCCAAGACGGTCACCGAGATCCCCGAGCTCCGCACGCAGACGAGGACGGTCAGCGCCAACCCCGACGGGACGTACACGGTCCACGCCTCGGCCGGCCGGATCAACTACCTCGATGCCGCCGGGGCGTGGCAGCCGATCGACCTGAGCCTTGTGCCAGACGCAGTGGACGGCTTCAACCTCCGCACCAAGGCCAACGACTTCACGCTTCGGTTGGCGGACGGCTCCGAGACATCAGCGAATCTCGCCCAGCTCGCTCAGGGTCCGATCACGCTCAAGCTGCGCGCACCCGGCTATCCGACGGTGCCCGCCAGCCGCTCGGACGACGGCCTGGTCTTCGCGGGCGAAACAGGGCAGGGAGCCCTCGGTCTCACTCCGACCCCGGAGGGCCTCGAGGTCACGGTTCGCCTCGAGCGGTCCGACGACCTCGCGACCTACGGGCTGGTCATCGACGCCGGTGGGCTCACCCCGGTGATCGGGGTTGACGGGACGAGCCTCGAGTTCCATGACGACAAGGGCGTGGTCGTGGGCTGGCTGTCGGCACCGTTCGTGGCCGATGCGGGCGGCGCCGAGCGCGGTCCGGGTGGAACGACCGTCGAAGCGTTCACCGATGCCGGACAGCTCCCGGCGCCGGCACCCCGAGACGATGCGCCACCGCCTCCCGCCCCGGTCGTTCCGACGATCCCGGGCTCCACACCACCTCCAGTCCCCGACGGTCCGACGGCGTCGACTCCCGCGCCCGAGGCGAGCACCACCCCGACCTCGTCTCCGAAGCCGACATCGTCGCCGAAACCGACCTCGTCAGCCGTGCCCGCTCCGACGCAGACCGCGTCCCCTACCGCAGCTCCGACCGCCACGCCGACGCCTCTGCCCGCCCCGGCGTCGCCCGGCCCCAGCGACGGTACGCCGGCGACGGTCCCCCCGGGTCCGACCGCGACACCAGATCCAAGCGCCGGAGCATCCGATGGTCCGTCGGCTGCGCCACCGGTCAGCCCGACCCCGACGGCCTCCGTCGCGCCGAGCCCCACCGCGACCCCTGGCGCAACGGCGTCGGCGGAGCCGACCCCGACCGCGGCTCCAACCACACGTCCGTCACCGGTGAAGCTCGGTGCGGGCGAGGTCTACATCCGCTACACGATCGATCCTGCCTGGCTGTCCGACCCGAGCCGGGTGTTCCCGATCATGCTCGATCCAGTGATCCGAATCCAGGCCGGCGGGACCGGAACCACGAACTGCGACAGCACCGCGACGAACTACTCCGACACATGGCTCTCGAAGGGCCTCGACACCTCGGCCTTCTGCTGGACTGGGATGCGCATCGGCTACGACAACGACGGCGCCGATGGCTACTCGCTCGACGTCATGCGCGGGCTGTTCTGGTTCAAGGGCACCGCGCTCGGCTCCGATGACGGCGAGCAGATCACGAGCGCCGAACTCGGGCTCAACAAGTACTCGGGCGTCGCCCGATCGTTCATGACCACGCTGGTCACCGGCCAATGGAGCGTGCCCGACAAATGGGCCAACCAGCTCGGCGCCGGTGGCACCGACAAGATCGACTACCTGTGCGCGAGTGGCACGATCGGGGGCTGCGGGGCGCAGTCCGCGTATTACACGAACTCGGTCATCAGCCCGTCGGGCAATGGCTGGTTCACCCAGGATGTGACCAGCCTCGTGCGCCGCTGGTACACCCGCTCGCCCAACGACTGGAAGGCCAACCTCGGGCTGATGGTCCGGACCACGACCGAGGACTCGACCAAGACGGAGAACAAGTTCCGCAACGGGATCTGGTCCTCGACCGCCGTCCGGCCGTATCTCGACATCAGCTACGTGGCCCCCAAGGTGAAGCTGACCTTCGATACCGCGAGCCTCGGCACCGAGTTCGCTCCCGCGACCATGCCGGCCGGCGGCAGCGTCAATCTCGCGGTCACCCTCAAGAACGACACGTCCGGGTTCACCTTCAATTCGTCCGGGAGCGATCGCTACCGGATGGCGTATCGATTCTTCGACTCCAAGGGCAAGCCGACCGCCTTTGTGGGTGCGGTCGATCTGCCCGCCGACATCACCTCGGGCTCGACCAGTGCGCTGTTCACCTTGCCGGTCACCGCGCCGTCGGCGCCCGGTGAATACGGCCTGCGGCTCGACCTCGCCCATCTGATGGGCAGCATCACGCTGTACGCCTCGGACTGGGCGAAGCCCTCGAAGTACTTCGCTCGCGCCAAGAACGTCCTCACCCTGGGCAACGTCCGCTGGACGGGGACCTCGAACATCGAGCGAGCCGACTTCTCGGTCGCGGTCGTCGGTGGCGGGGGCGACGCGGTGGGCGAGACCAAGGCGGTCGATCTCGCCGACGACGCCTCGGTCGGGATCAACCTGTGGAGCCACAACCTCCACTACGAGGGCGAGGGCGGCGTCGGGTTCGCCGATCTCCTGACCGACGTCAGCCTGCGCTACCGGTACGACAGCGACGACGGGGCGGTCTGTACCGGCGTGCTCGCGGCCTGTGGCTGGTCGACCAACTTCGACGAACGTTTCGAACCAGGGACCGGCGGCGCCGATTACGTCTATCGCGACGAGAATGGCAACCGCTATCTGGTCGGGGTCACCGGGGCCGGTCAGCTGAGCTCGGCCGCGCCCGTCCGGATGGAGCGCCCGCGGGTCACCCTGTGGGATGAGAACACGCTGTCGGGCTGGAGCGGCACCGCCCCGACCTTCACCACCGCCCAGGCATTCTCGGGCGGGTCGAGCTACTCGATCCTGGCCACCAACACGGCCGGGACGGCAACGACCGCGATCGGTCGACTGTCGCTGAACGAGCACAAGCTCGTGTCGTTCGCGGTCATGGGCACGACCACGACCGGCGCGGCGATCGCCTTCCGGCTACACAACCTGAGCACCGACGCCTATGCCTGGCTCGGCTACACGGTCGGGACCGACTTCGCGGTCTCTGGCGTGACCACGATCCCGCTCGGTGGCTCGATCGCGTCCTGGAACCAGACCCTCCAGCGCAACATCTACACGGACGCCCGGACGAAGAACCTGGGCTCCCAGTACGACCACTTCGAGATCACCAGCGTCAAGCTCGTCGGCAAGGGCGGATCGGGCACTGCCTACTTCGACGCGGTCCGCTTCGAAGGTCACCCGTCCAACCTGTTCGACGACGCCAATCCGGCCTGGACCTCGAACGGCACTCATGCCCGGCTGGTGACGACCGACAAGGCGGTCGGGACCGGATCGATCGAGGTCGACTCGCTCGGGCTCGCGAGCTCGCCCAACTGCAACGGCTGCGTGTCGGGTGGCCTGTACGTCAACCCGTTCCTGAACTGGTATTGGCGCAAGGTCGGCGGCTCGTCGATCGCGATCGTGCTCAACGTCCATGACGTCCGGACCGGCAACGACGACATGGTCACCTACTACGCCGGTCCGTCGGCGCCGTCGGGCGCACCGAACCCGGTCGCCCTCGCGGCCGCCGCCCCGACCGAATGGACCCGGGTCACGCGCAACCTGCTCGATGACACCCGGCAGATCCTGGGCTGGTACTGGGATGGTGGGTACGGCAGCTCGCCGACCGCTCCGCCGGTGTCCGGTCAGGGCTTCCCCGATGACGTGACCGTCACCGGGTTCCGGCTGATCGGGGTCGATGGGACGTACGCCAGGTTTGACGCCGCGGTCCTGGGCTCGGTCCCGGACCTGGGGACCGACTTCGGGGCGACGACCGGCGCCGACTTCACGGTCACCTCTGCAGGTGGCGAGGTCCATCGGTTCAACCGCGACGGGATCCTGACCGAGCAACGCGATCCCGACGGCAACGCGACGAAGCTCGCTTGGACGTACGACGCAGTCACTCGGACCTACAGCCTGCCCACGATCAGTGCGCCCGCCAACGGTGCGGGCCTGCTGGGCGGCGGGACAGCCGCTCGACAGATCGTTGCCAGCACGGTCACCAACGGTGTCCGGTTCAGCGAGAACCTGTCGGGCGTCAGCGGCCGCTACACCGAGTTCGTCCACGACGCTAATGGCGATCTCGTGTCGGTCGTGCCGGCCCGACGAAGTGCCGCCTGCGCTGGATCCGGTCCGACTGGCTGCGTGACCTTTACCTACACCGACACCACCAATCACCGCCTCGCCGGCATCCGCGACCCGCGTTCGAGCGGATCTGACACGCTCTGGACCAAGGCCACCTGGACCGGTGCTGACCCGACCGAGGTCGCCGCCGAGGGCGGCGCCAAGCCCGTCCTGAGGGTGGTCAGCTATGGCCCCGGCAGCGGGACCTACACCCGCGTGAGCTGGCAGGATGTCGACGCGATCGGCGGGGTCGGGGCGAACCAGTACGTCCGCACGACCGACCTGTCGCCCAACGGCTCGGTCAAGACCGATTGGGCGCCGGCCGCCTGCTCGGGCTCGGCCTGCACCGGGATCAGTCCCGCCGACAAGCTGGTCGACTACACCACCGACGGCACGGACCACTACTCGACCGAGACGCACTACCGAACCGCCGGTGCGACCGGTGCCATCACATCGCGGCGCGGCACCCTGGCCGCGGCCGCGGTCGACAACTTCGTCGATCCGCTGACCGGGGCGCTGACCGCCTGGACTCAATCGCCCGAGCAATACGCGGCGAGCGTGGTCGCCGGCAACCTCGACCAGTATCGGACCGACCTCGCCTACGGCCGATTGCAGAAGACGACCAGCTCAACGACGCCGTTCACGAACCCAGCCGGTGGAACGGTCAAGCAGACCCTCGTCTCGCGCTACGACGCCGAGGGCCACCTCCTCGAGGCGTCCGACAATGGCTTCCTGGCCAATGGCGGGTTCGAGTCGGCGCTCGACGGCTGGACGACGGGCGGCGCGAGCGCGACCTGGACCCAGTCGAGCCCCAATTCCGGGCTCGGTGCGCTGTCGCTGACCGGCACCGGGACGGCCGAGCAGGTCGCGGCGCTCGTGCCCGGCCAGACCTTCCGGTTCCAGGCGGCGCTCAAGAACTCGGGCGGGACCGGGACGACCTACGAGGTCGCCGCCTGGAACACCGCGACGAGCGCCTGGAACACGAGCCCGCTCGTGTCGGGCTCGATCGCGAGCTCGGGCTACAGCACGGCTTCCTACGACGTGACCGTGCCGCTGACCGGCACCGATGGCCGGGTCCGGGTCAAGTTCGCGGTCAACGGCGGGACCGGCCAGGTCGACGACGTCGCGGTCTTCACCACGTTCGCTTCGGCCGCCTACGCGGCGAACGGACTGCCCGTGTCGCGAACGGACGTCCTCAATCGGATCGCCGCGACCGCCTACGACGCCTCGGCGGTGACGCCCGCGATCTTCCCGACCCGGCAGACCGCCAACTACGTCGATGGCACGTTCGTGGCCGCGAGCCCCGATGTCGACGTGACGACGACGACGGTCTTCGACGCCTGGGGTCGTGCCGTCAGCGTGACCGACCAGGATGGTGTCGCGACCACCACGACGTACGCGGCAAATCGGACCGACGTCGGGGCGAGCGCCGATGGTCTGGGCAACACGACCGCCTACGCGGTCGACGAGATCGGCCAGCGGATCAGCACCACCGATCCGCTCGGTGCGCGCACTACGACGTCCTACAGCCATCTGGGCGGGCCGATCGACGTGACCGCGCCCGACGGGACCATCGAGCACACCGACTACGACGCGGTCGGCCGACCGAGCGCGGTCATCGCCGATTACGTCGACGGCGCGCCCGATGCCGGTGCGCAGACCGATCGCAAGACGACGTCCGCCTACGACGCGCTGGGCAACGTCACGCGGACGATCGCCGACAGCGGGATCACCGATGTGACGAGCGACGCGACGTTCGACCTCGCCGGCAACCAGGTGAGCACGACCGTCTATCCCGACGGGACCTCGAACCCGCGCACCACGACGACCTTCTTCGATGCCGCCGGCGTGCCGGCCGGGACGACCGGACCGATCGTGCCGACCGACGCCGCGGCGCCGACCTGCCCGGGCAGCGCCACGCGCTGTGTCGAGGTCAAGACCCTCGATCTCAACGGTCGGGTGAGCGTCGTCAGCGACGCCTACGGCAAGCAGACGGTCACCTGGTACGACCTGTCGGGCAAGCCGGTCCGGACCGTTCGCAACTGGGCCGACGGCGTGTTCAGCTCGGGCGCACCCGACACCGATGTGGCGACCGAGTCGCGCTACGACACCGCCGATCGGGTCGTCGCGGTGACCGACCCGCAGCTGTCGCGCACCGCGTCGACGACGTACGACGCGCTCGATCGGGTCACGAAGCTGACCAAGCCCGATGGATCGTGGACCCGGACCGACTACACCGGAGCCGGACGGACCGCTGCCGACAGCCGGCCCGGCAGCTCGAGCCAGACCGATACCGACGTCGGCTGGACCGGGTATCGCTACGACGGTGCCGGACGCCGGACGGACACGATCCGCGACGCCGACCACGCCGGCGCGGCCGGCCTCAACACCGTCTCGTTCGAGACGGGCACGGCCGAGGGCGTGACGACCAGCGCCAACGCGATCATCGCCGCCGGCGCGACGAGCGCCCCCTCGGTCACGGCCCACTCGGGTGCCCACGGCCTCTCGATCACGACCCAGGCGGCCACCAAGAACCAGGGCGTCACCGTCGGCCAGATCGGCACCTACTCGAGCGGCCACATCTATCACGCCCGAATCTGGGCCAAGGGCGCGACGGCCGGCCAGACGTGGTCCGTCTCGGTCGGCGTCCCGGGTGGCTCGATCATCACCGGCAGCCCGGTCACCTCGACCGGCGCCTGGCAAGTGCTCGACCGAACCTGGACGCCGGCGTCGACCGTGTCGAGCGGCGTGGTCATCGCCTTCCGCGCGAACCACGAACAATTCGCCGCGAACACGGTCGTCATCGACGAGGTCGCGATCTGGGACGACACCGACGCGCTGACCCGGACCAAGGGCGTCCCCACCGAAACGGCCTATGACGCCGCGGGCCGGGTGATCGCGACGATCCTGCCGCCGGGCGCCGCCGGCGATACCGCACCGGTCACCGTGTCGGCCTACGACCGGCTCGGCCGACTCGACGCCGTGTCGGTCAACCACGTGGCGGGCGTCGGCGGGGCGTATGCGCCGGCGATCCTTGGGACCGGCGGGCTCGTCGGCTACTGGCGTCTCGGCGAGCCGGCGGGCACGACCGCGGGCTTCGGCGATTCCGCCGGCGCGGGCCCGCTGACGATCAGCGGCGGGGTGACGACCGGGACCGCCGGCGCCCTGGCCAACGACGTGGACGGCGGCGCCAGCTTCAACGGAACGAGCGGCTACGCGTCGATCGCGCAGCGCCCGACCGGGGCGACCGACAACTTCAGCATGGAGGGATGGCTCAAGCTCAGCTCCAGCCCATCGGGCCTGGCGATCGCCGCGATGGCCGGCTCGGACACGGCCGGCTGGGGGATCGGCACCTCGGGTACGACGCTCGTCGCCCGCTATGGCGGCGTGGCCACCCTCACGACCACATCGAGCCTGACCATCGGGACCTGGTACCACGTCGCCCTCGTCCGCGACAGCGGGACGACGACGATCTACCTCAATGGCGTGGCGGCGTCGCCGACCTTCAGCCAGACACCGCTCGCGCCGACCGCAGCGTTCTCGATCGGCCGCGAAGACGCCGCGAACGGTCGCTACTTCCCGGGCTCGATCGACGACGTGGCGGTCTACGGGCGGGCGTTGTCGGCGGCCGAGGTGGCCGCCCATTACGCCGCCGGCGCCCAGGCGACCACTGCGCTGCCCGATACGAACCTGGTCACCCTGACCAGCCATGACGTCGCCGGCAACCCGATCGGCTCCATCGATCCGGCCGGCGTCTTCTCGACGGCGACCTTCGACCGGCGGGGCAACCTCACGAGCTCGACCGCGAACGCGACGCCGGGCGCGACGCCGACCTTCACGGTGAACGTCAGCGCGACCGCCGCGTACGACGATCGCGACGAGCTCCTCGCCAGCTGCGCCCCCCAGCGCATCCTCGCCGACAGCTGCAACCCGGCGACCCCATCGACGTCGGCCTGGCGCTACGCCTATGACGTGCTCGGCCACATCGCGACCGAGACGCCGCCCGACAACGCCAGCGCGACCGATCTCAGCGCGACGACCTACGAGTACGACACGAGCTCCGGTGGCGGACGCCTCGTCCGGACCTGCGACTCGCCTGCGTCGGAAACCTGTGCCAGCGCGACGCGGTACACCACCCAGACCTACGACGCGCTGGCTCGCCCGATCACCACGACCACCTACCAGGGTGCTCCGAGCGGCACCGAGAAGCTGCGCACGACGCTGACCTACAACGCCGCGGGCGATCGGACGAAGGCGCAGTCGTACGTCAACGGCACGCTCGATGACACGCTCGACTTCGGGATCGACGCCCTCGGGCGGGAGAGCACCGTCGGCCGCGGCGGGACCACGATCACGACCAACGTCTTCAATCCCGACGGCAGCCTGGCGTCGCGGACCGACCAGCCGATCAGCGCCACCGCGTCGAGCTTCACCTACGACAGCCGCGGTCGGCTGACAGGAGCGACAAGTCCGCTGTTCAGCGGTACGGTGACGACCGGCTGGCGGCTCGACGACCTCATCGCGTCGCGGACCTGGCCGGTCGCGACGGGCACCAATGCCGCCACCTGGTCGTACGACGCCGCCAAGCGGCCGACGGCCTTTGCCGAGCTCCGCACCGGGTCCGCCCAGCTCGCCCTGAGCCAGTCCTACGATCGCCAGGGCAACGTCACCAGCGATGCCCGGACGTTCTCGTGCGCCACCGCCGATGCCTGCACCAACGGCCAGAGCTTCGGCTATGACCGGCTCCGCCGCCTGACGAGCTCGTCGCTCAACGGGGTCGCCCGCTCGTACGCCTACGACGCCTCCTCGAACCGGACGTCGGTCACCGAGGGCGCGACGACCACGACCTACCAGTACGACCGGACCGACGTCCAGACCCAGAAGACGGTCGGCTCGACGGTCACGACGTTCGGCTACGACGCCTACGGCAACCTGACGAGCTCGGCGGTCACGGCCCCGACCCAGACCGCCTACGGCTACGACCTCGCCGACCGGCTCCTGACGATCGACCCGCCCGGCGGGTCGAACACGACGACCTATACGATCGATGCCCTGGGCCGCCATGCCAGCCGTAGTCTCAACGGAGCCAGCCCCGACAGCCTCGTCTACGCCGGCAGCGGTGAGGCCGTCGTGCGGATCGATGGACCGACGGTCGACATCGACACGGCACTCGATGCGTCGGGGAGCCGACTGGCGACCGCATCCGCTGGGACCATGGGCTGGACCGCGCCCGATCTCCACGGCAGCGTCGCCGCGGTCCTCGCCGGTTCGGGCGCCTCGATCAGCGACGCCTTCCGCTACGACGGCTACGGCGAGACGATCGCCAGCCTGACCTCGAGCCTGCCCTCACCGTGGCGCTACCAGGGCCGGCTGCTGCTCAACAGTGCCAGCCAGACCGACCTGTACGACTTCGTGGCCCGGGCCTACGACCCGGCACTCGGCGCGTTCACCGGTCTCGACACGACGGCCGGTAGCGCCCAGGACCCGATCACCCTCAACCGCTACCTGTATGCCGGGGCCGACCCGGCGACGCTGATCGATCCGGATGGGCATGACGGCTGGGATCCCTTCGGCTTCGTCAGCCAGACGGCCCAGAACGTCGGTGCCTTCGCCCAGGGCGTCGGTGAAGGAGTCGCGGACGCCGCGGTCGGCACCGTGACCGGGACCGTGTCGCTGGCTCGATCGACGGTGGCGGCGGGCGGTTGTGCGCTGAACAACAGCTGTCGGAACTCGGCGGTGGCGTCGCTCGAGCACGCCGCGCGTGACTTCGCCGGCGATCCGGTCGGCCACGTCCAGGCCGCCGCTGCCGTGGCCGGAACCATCGCGGGCGCGGCGGTCGACCATGTCGCGACCGCGGTGCGGACAGGGAACTTCCGCGAGCTCGGCAAGATCACGGGCGCGATCGCGGTCAGCTTCGTGCCCATCGGTGGAGTTCTCGCCAAGGGCGCTCAACTCGCCCGAGCGGCGGGAGACATCGGGGCGCTCGGACGTATTGGCGAGGTAGCAGGGGCGGTTACCGGACGAGTTGCGGGAACCGCCGAAAGAATCGGCACGCGAGTCGCCGAGACCCTGGCACCGGATGTGAAGGTATACGCACACGAGAAAGAGCTAGCATTCGACTCTTACGCACCCGATAGACGCCTACCGCAAACTCGGCACGGAGATCCGATTCCCGACGTCGACGCCCCGCACAGTCAACTGGGCCGTCGGACGCAAGGCGGCTTTACATACTCACAGGCAAGGGAGTGGCAGATGGGATCGAACGGCAGGCTGCAACCCGTGCGTGACATTCACTTCACAGATCACGGCACCCCGGACATTCATCCGAATCCACATCAGCATGTGTTGACCCCCAACAATCCCATCAAGGCGCCCCGCGGAGGCTATGGTCGCCCAGGAGGCCCGCAGGCCTTGTGAACAGCACCCAACTGAAGGAGCTCCGAGTTTTCGACGCATCTCCATCCCGGCCCGGCGAGATCCAGCGACTCGATGAGTTCCTCGCAGTTATCGACGACGTCGCGCCAGGTATCTTGGGTGCGTCTCTGACCGTCTGTCCAGGAGCGTACGGCTACGGTCTATACGTAGTCGCCCTCGAGGAGCGCTCGGAACGGGCTCAGGTCATCGTATTAGTCGATGAACTCAGGCTCGAACTGGGGCACGACAACTACTTCTACGATTGCCGCCTCATTGCGCAGGACGGATCATTCGGCGTCGGGCTGGCAGACACCACCTACGTGTATTTCCGAGGTGAGGCGACTCTTGTCGAACAGATCCAGCAAAGGTTCAAGGACACTTCCGTCGTTGACTTTGGTGCGGGGCCGATTCGCTGCGAGTGACGCGTCCTGTCTCACCATTCCCGGCTAACAAAGGTCCACACCGATCTGCTGATAGACCCGTCACCTCTCGAAGCCGAGGAGTCACACCTGAGTCCGCCCGAACGTGTCCAAGAAACGTGACGCGGGACACGACGCGGTGGCGCTGATTGGCTGGTAGTGGGCCGCGGCTACTCGAGTGGAGTGCGGGAGTCTTCACCCCCAACCAGCCGCGCGGCCACCTCCATCGCCCTGCGTGACAGCGCCGGATCGTTGCGCGCCACCGTGTCTGCAAAGTGCAGCAGTGGGGTCGCCGCCGATGGGTCGCCGTGCGTCGCGATAGCATCGACTGCAGCCAAGCGGACCAACCGTTTGGTGTCGCTAAGTCGTTGGACCAGGAGGTCTGTCACATCCGGCCCACCGTGCGGTCCCAATGAGTAGACGGACGTCCATCGAACGTATTGGCTGCGGCTTCGGAGGAGCGCGGAGAGCAGAGGGATGACTCGGGCATCAGCGATGCCTCCAGCAACCTGCGCCGCAAGCAACTCGTTCGTCGTCCGCAACTTCTCTAGGCGGTCAACGGCCTGTGACGGTACCCGCCTCGCGCATTCCGCCGCGAGACCGACCAGGAGGCTCCAAGCCTCGCGCTGGTCGATTGCGATTCCTGTGAGGTCTCCGGCGATCAAGAACAAGAGGATCTCGTCAAGCCACAACAGTGGATCGGCCGCCAGCTCCGGAAACGAACCCGGCTTACCTTGCGGCACGAGCCAACCCCGGATTGTGTCAGGAGCCGTCGTGCGGGAATTCAATCGAATGCGGGCCACGTGCGTCTGATCCGGCGCGAGTAGTCACGAAGGATGTTTCGTTCCGCGCCGTAGAAGTCCGGTTCTCTTGGTATTGGCCGCCGGGGATCGCGGCCGATATCGATGACTTCCGCACGAGAGCGTCGCATGCGGAGTGCCCTCGAACGTTGGGGCGTCGAATTGCCTGAACGCCTATCCACATGGACGAGCGGCGCCTTCGAACACCCGTCACTCTGGGGTCCCATCTTGACGATTTGCCATATCAACGAGGACCTCCTTGAAACGAAGCACGAGTTCGTCCTCATCGAGCAGATAGTCGCCGCCGGAAGGGTCGAAGGACGCTAACGCTTCTTCGAGGTAGCCAACCCACGGGTCGTCAAGATCGATCTCCCCTACCTGCCTGCTGACGCTAACAAGGAGTGTGTCCGATCGGTCCTCGCCCGTCACGTAGCGTTCGAGGTCCGTGGCCAGCTGGGTCGTTTCGCGGCTCATTTTCCGCGTCCGGCGGGCAGGGCGAATGTCACGATTCGCGTGCCGGACGCTGCGTCCACGACCACGAACGGCGCTCGAAGACTGGGACGGGTGCTCACCAAGATCGTAGGACCGTTCCTCCGTAGTGGGTCATACCTTAGAAACTGCCCTCGATCGAGCACGTCGTCGAGCTCGGACAAGCTTAGCGGTGACCTACGACCCCCCTTGGGCATCATGAACTCCTGCGCTGCGTGAACCGAAAGGGATCGTCCGCCCGGCGTCAAGTTCGAGACGCGACCGAGGGTCTGTGCCGCCGCAAAGTCTGGATCGTAGGGGACCAGCGCACGAGATCCGCCCTCTCCTGTGTGAGCGTACACCGTGACCCTTGGCTTGAGCGCCTCGGAAACCCGACTCCCCAGCTCGTCGACCGCCTCGCCGAAGCGCCGCAAGAATGGGGCCGCGATCTTGCCGGCGATCGGGGCGACGACATTGGCAACCTTCCCGATCACTCCGGCCGTGACCGCGCCTTCGGCGCCACGCTCGGCGATCCGACCGAGGTCGTAGCTCTTCTTGCCGCCCGAAGCGACGACGTCCCAGGTCTGCTGGGTCGCCTCAGACACCACTCCGGCGGCTCCGCCGGCGACCCACGGGTTGGCGGTGTAGAGCAAGGTCTCACCGAAGGCTGCTCCGCCGGTTGCTTCGGAGACGATGTGGTCGACCTTGATCCCCTGGCCACCCAGGAGGTCACCGACCAGGGTCGTCCCGCCGCCGAGGATCGCCCCACCCGCACTGGCGACGAGGTCATCGAGGCCGAACCAGTGTCCATCCGGGTCGATCAGCGTCGCCGGGTCGGCCCCGGCATACAGGTAGCGGTTGAGGGTGATCGGGTCCTGGGCGCTACCGGCCGTCGTGTCGAGACCGGTGAAGGCGCCGAGTGCCGGGTCGTAGGCCCGGGCCACGAAGTCGTACAGGTCGGTCTGGCTGGCACTGTTGAGCAGCAGCCGGCCCTGGTAGCGCCACGGTGAGGGCAGGCTCGAGGTCAGGCTGGCGATCGTCTCGCCGTAGCCGTCGTAGCGGAAGGCGTCGCTGATCGAGGCGCCCGAACCGGCGAGGACCGCGGCGACGCTGCCGTGGAGGTCGGGCGCGGTCCAGCCCATGGTCCCGCGGATGCGGTCGCCAGTCGGCTCCCCGACGCATCGAGTGCCGTGTCGATGTCGACCGTCGGTCCATCGATCCGCACGACGGCCTCACCGCTGCCGGCGTAGACGAGGCTATCGGGGCTGGCTCCGTTGAGACTACGGCTGGCGTGGCGGCCCAGGGCATCGATCGTATAGGTCGTCGTGTTCGACCCGCCGGGCGGGTCGATCGTCAGGAGCCGATCGGCCAGGTCATAGCCGTAGGCGGTCTGGGTCGGGGCCGTGACCGCCGAGCTCGTCAGGTTGCCGTAGGCGTCGTAGCCGAACGTCGTGACCGTCGAGCCGAACGACGCTCGGGTGCCTGAGCGGGGGCTCCGGCCGGGTAGTGCTCAGCAAGGACTCGACGGTCCGAGCACATGCGACTTGGGCGGCACGTGCGATATGAGCGCTGAAGCCGGGCGCATCGGGGCCAGGCGCCCTTCACCAGCCGGGCACGCGGTCGAGTTCGGCTCCTCCTGCCGAGTATCATGCGATATCCACGCTCAAACGGACGGGGCGTAGCGAAGTTTGGCATCGCGCGTGCTTTGGGAGCCGCCGGGCCGAAAGCGGTGAAGCCGTCGGCGTCGTGAGCACGACGAGGCGAGCGGCGAAGGCGCCGATTATCCTGCGATTGATGAATCCCCGGTGACCGAGGCACCCGGTCTCGTCCCCGACCTTTGCCGAGCTCCGCACCGGGTCCGCCCAGCTCGCCCTGAGCCAGTCCTACGATCGCCAGGGCAACGTCACCAGCGATGCCCGGACGTTCTCGTGCGCCACCGCCGATGCCTGCACCAACAGCCAGAGCTTCGGCTATGACCGGCTCCGCCGCCTGACGTCCTCGTCGCTCAACGGGGTCGCCCGCTCGTACGCCTACGACGCCTCCTCGAACCGGACGTCGGTCACCGAAGGCGCCACGACCACGACCTACCAGTACGACCGGACCGATGTCCAGACCCAGAAGACGGTCGGCTCGACGGTCACGACGTTCGGCTACGACGCCTACGGCAACCTGACGAGCTCGGCGGTCACGGCCCCGACCCAGACCGCCTACGGCTACGACCTCGCCGACCGGCTCCTGACGATCGACCCGCCCGGCGGGTCGAACACGACGACCTATACGATCGATGCCCTGGGCCGCCATGCCAGCCGTAGTCTCAACGGAGCCAGCCCCGACAGCCTCGTCTACGCCGGCAGCGGTGAGGCCGTCGTGCGGATCGATGGACCAACGGTCGACATCGACACGGCACTCGATGCGTCGGGGAGCCGACTGGCGACCGCATCCGCTGGGACCATGGGCTGGACCGCGCCCGATCTCCACGGCAGCGTCGCCGCGGTCCTCGCCGGTTCGGGCGCCTCGATCAGCGACGCCTTCCGCTACGACGGCTACGGCGAGACGATCGCCAGCCTGACCTCGAGCCTGCCCTCACCGTGGCGCTACCAGGGCCGGCTGCTGCTCAACAGTGCCAGCCAGACCGACCTGTACGACTTCGTGGCCCGGGCCTACGACCCGGCACTCGGCGCGTTCACCGGTCTCGACACGACGGCCGGTAGCGCCCAGGACCCGATCACCCTCAACCGCTACCTGTATGCCGGGGCCGACCCGGCGACGCTGATCGATCCGGATGGACATGACGGCTGGGATCCCTTCGGCTTCGTCAGCCAGACGGCCCAGAACGTCGGTGCCTTCGCCCAGGGCGTCGGCGAAGGGGTCGCGGACGCCGCGGTCGGGACCGTGACCGGGACCGTCTCGCTGGCTCGATCGACGGTGGCGGCGGGCGGTTGTGCGCTGAACAACAGCTGCCGGAACTCGGCGGTGGCGTCGCTCGAGCACGCCGCGCGTGACTTCGCCGGAGATCCGGTCGGCCACGTCCAGGCGGCTGCCGCAGTAGCTGGAACCATCGCCGGCGCGGCGGTCGACCACGTCGCGACCGCGGTGCGGACAGGGAACTTCCGCGAGCTCGGCAAGATCACCGGCGCGATCGCCGTCAGCTTCGTGCCCATCGGTGGCGTTCTCGCCAAGGGCGCTCAACTCGCCCGAGCCGCGGGAGACATCGGGGCGCTCGGTCGGATCGGAGAGCTGGCTGGACTGAGTCGCCTCGAGGGCGAGGCGGGCAGTCTGGGCAGTCGACTCGGCCATGACATCGGCGATCTCGCCGATGTTTGCAAGAACAGTTTCGCGCCCGCCACCGTCGTCGCGACACCGAGCGGTCGGACTCCAATCGCGAGTCTTGCAGTCGGCGACACGGTTCTGGCGGAGAACCCAAATTCGGGAGCGATATCAGCCCGTGAAATCACTGCCGTGCATATCAACGACGACCCGCTGACCGGCACGGTGGTCATCGACGGCGAGGCCATCGAGACCACCCCAGAGCATCCGTTCTACACCGTGGAACACGGGTGGGTGCTTGCCAAGGATCTCCAGTCCGGCGACCACGTGCCGAATGCGGTCGGGGGCTCAGGACGGGTCGACAGCGTCCGCTTTGAGCCGGTCCACAAGCTGATGTACAACCTGACCGTCGCCGTCGACCACACCTTCTTCGTGGGCAAGGGCGGCTGGCTCGTCCACAATGCCGGCTGCGGGATCGGTCTGACCGATCGCGGAGCCCGAAGGCAGGCGATGAGAGAGCAGGGTATCCCCACAAGTCAGCAACCAGCTATTCAGATCCGGACGTCTGAGGGCCCCGCGTACGTCTACGACGTTCCTAAGCCAGGCGGCGGTACCCGGCCGATGGTTGTCGGGCGTCAAATAGATCCTCGGGTTGGTGGTCACGGCATCCATTGGGAGGCTGGCGCAGGCAAGACCGATCCATTCACGGGTCGACTGCGTTGGACCGAAGGCAATCCCCCGAGACCTCTGTACTCTGGCCACGATCGCCTGGTCGATCGCTGGAAGTCCCGGGTGCCAGTCGGGAGGTTCTACTGAGTGAGAAGTAGCGGTCCGCTCGAGCAACAAGCGCAGGAACTTAGGCGCAAGACGTTGGGCCGGGCGTTGCGGACGAACGTGGCCACGGACGTGGCCAGAGTGCTTGAGCTACTGCCGGAGTCGATCGCGTTCGAGGAGCCGGAGGTTTCGATGGAGAGGCTACGGAGTCTCGCTCCGGTCGCCGGGCGCCTGGTCGACGAGTGGCCGAAGCAATCGTGGTGGCGTCGGGTTGGTCGCATGACGGTGGCCAACGTCCTCGAGCGCTTCGCGGCCGGAATTCGTGAGCCCCGGGTGCCGATGGCGTTATACCTTGCACCTGCTGACTACACCGGTGCTCTGCGCCTCTCCGCCTCGGACGCTGCCACCGTCATCCCGGCACTGCTCAGCCCATCGAATGGGCGCCAAATCGAGGACGCTCTCCTTGTGTCGGACGATTGCACGAGCGGCGTCATTATCCATGATAGTCAGTCGGTAGAGGTCGTGCTCTGGTCTCCAAACATCGCCGAGATTGCCCTATCTCTTGATGGCATTGGGGAGCCGCTCTCGAAGTCACCTCAATCCTCGCCGATCTTCGGGGTCACGGGATAGGGCATCCCACTGGCATTTGTCCACCCCTGGGCCCACGCCGGCGGTGGGCAATGCTCTCGGAATCGGGCTGTTGCATCCTCGCGGGGGCCTCCCCAAATTCGCGAAACCGGGCCGCGCAGACAGGAGTAACAAACGACCAATCCCGCCCACTCAAGCCAAGCCGATGCGGTGGACCGCGCCTGGGTTCTGTGGTGCGTACTCTGAGCACCGCCCTCGTCGATCGGATCGAGGCCGCCGGACTCGTCCGCCGCGAGGCCGTCTCCGGCGATCGACGCGGGGTTCGGCTGGTCCTGACGCCCGAGGGTCGACGTCGCCACCACGCGGCATTCGCGGATCACCTCAAGGTCGCACGAGAACGTCTGGGCATCGCTCCAGCAGCCGCGTTGAGGCCGGTCGCCGTCAGAGTGAGTTTCGGCCGTAGATGATCGGGGGAATCGGCAAGGGCGCCGTCGGCAGCCGATCGCTGGTCATGTCGATTGCAACGCTGCATCGTTGAGTCTGGCGAGGTCCCTCGCGGTTCCGAAGAAGTCGACGCTGGCCTCGTGGTCCACCCAGAAGCGCAGTGCGCAGCACTCGAATCTAGCGGCGGCGCAGGCGATGGCCCAGGTGTAGCCAGGGGCAATGGCCGCGTTGGTGCCGATGCCTGGAGACTCGAGAACGTTGAGGAGAAAGTCGGTCTGATCGAATGGGCCGGTCTCGACGACGAACGCCCGACTGAACTTGAACCGTACTGGGTTTCGTGGAGACCGAATTGATTGGATTTCAGGCGGCCACGATGGTCGCCTGGCGCTGATGGGTAGGCCGCCTCGAACTCGGCCGGCGGGATGTCGCCGCAGGCACCATGGAGGCGGCTGGGTGTTCCACCAGTGGACCCAGTGCGACGGTCGCCAGCTCGACCTGGTCGACCGATCGCCAGGGCCCTGGCGGTTGATCAGCTCGGCCTTGTAGAGCCCGTTGACCGTCTCGGCGAGGGCGTTGTCGTAGCTGTCGCCGCGTGACCCGACCGAGCTGACCGCCCCGGCTTCGGCGAGTCGCTCGGTGTAGCGGATGGAGAGGTACTGGACACCTCGGTCGGAGTGGTGGACGAGCCCACCGAGGTCGGCCGAGCGGCGGCTCCAGATGGCCATCTCGAGGGCGTCGAGGGCGAGCTCGGCACGCAGCGGGCCATCACCCGCCAGCCCACGATCGCGCGGCTGAAGGCGTCGACCACGAAGGGGTCCAGACATAGGTCAGATCGGCCACCCACAGGCGGTTGGGCGCAGGTGCCGTGAAGATCTCGTTGGCCCGGCGGAGCTCCCGGTTCTCCCGCTCGAGGACCTTGATCCTTTCCTGCTCGGCGCTGGTCAGACCCGGTCGTTGACCGCGATCGATCTCGGCCTGGCGGACCCAATGACGAAGTGAATTCGGGACCGATCCCCAGTTGCTTGGAGACCTTGCCCACGGCGCCGTGCCATTCACCCAGTTCGGCTGCGGTCTCGAAGACGAGCCGGACGGCGCGCTCGCGCATCTCGGCCGGATACCACCGTTGGACCTGGCGGGAAGGCTGCTGTGGTTCTGGCATGACTCCATGGTCCTCCGAGTGCTGGAGTCTCCATTGAGTCAGTACGGTTCAGAAGCCGCCGGAACGCCTGCCGTTGGGACGGGCACGACCAAGAGCCCTTGTCGCGTGGACTTAACCAAGTGATCCATCAGTCCCTTGGACGGTGGTCTCGGTGGCGTTGAGGATATCCGCAAGTCCATCGACGGTAACCATCGAGCCGTCAGCTGCAGTCGCGACCCTTAGGAACTTCAGAACCGACGCTGCGAATTCAGCGCCCGTGGAGACTGCGCCCAAACATGGATCATTGACTCTGCGTATCCGTCGTCGACACCGACGCTCATAGATGCACCGTCGATCGAAATGCTCGGAGCTGGTGAGGGCTGCCACGAGCCTGGCGGAGGCCAGTGGCCAGAAGGTCCGCAACGGTCCCCGGCGGCAGTCGATACG
>CAWAHN010000018.1:0-4606 GCA_963781845.1 uncultured Chloroflexia bacterium
CTGTCTCCTCCTCGGTACCGCTCACTTCCGAGGATCCCCTACTTGGTGAGCCGATGGACGATGAACCGACCGCTCACCTTGTGGTCCGTGCGCGTCCGATACCCAGCGCCGGCTTGCCCCACGGCGTCTTGGGGGGCATGCCCGTGGGGGACTTGCCCTCGCCGCCGCCGTGCGGATGGTCGCGCGGGTTCATCACGACCCCGCGGACCTCGGGCCGCTGGCCCATGTGCCGGGCACGTCCGGCCTTGCCCAGGTTCTGGTTCTCGTGGTCGAGGTTCGAGACCTGCCCGATCGTCGCCATGCAGCGGATGCTGACTCGCCGGACCTCGCCCGACGGCAGCCGGACCTGGGCGTAGTCGCCTTCCTTGGCCAGGAGCTGGGCCGACACGCCGGCGGAGCGGACGGTGCCAGGCCACCCTTGCCCGGGATCAGCTCGATGTTGTGGATCGTGGTGCCGAGCGGGATGTTGGCGATCGGCAGGGCGTTGCCGACGCGCGCCTCGGCGTCCGGTCCGGCGACGACCACGTCGCCGACCTTGAGGCCGTGGGGCAGCAGCATGTAGCGCTTCTCGCCGTCGCGATAGTGGAGCAGCCCGATCCGGGCCGACCGGTTCGGGTCGTACTCGATCGTCGCCGGCACACCGGCACGCCGACCTTGTCCCGCTTGAAGTCGATCCGTCGATAGTGCTGCTTCTCCCCGCCACCGCGGTGGCGGACGGTCAGCCGGCCGACGTTGTTCCGGCCCGATCCGCGCTTCTGCGGCTCGAGCAGCGGCTTGTGCGGCTCGCGGGTGGTGATCTCCTCGAAGGTCGACCGGGTCATCTGGCGAAGGCCCGGGGAGGTCGCCTTGTAACTGCGCAGCGGCATGCCTAGACCCCCTCGAAGAATTCGATCTTCTGGCCGGCGGCGACGGTCACGGTCGCCTTCCGCCAGGGTGTGGTGAAGCCGCTGATCCGTCCGCGCTTGGTGCCGCGGCGCTTCTCCTTGGCCTTGGTCGTCAGGACGTTCACGCCGGTCACATTGACCTTGAACAGCTCCTCGACGGCCGCCTTGATCTGGATCTTGTTGGCCTCGTCGTGGACGGCGAAGGTGTACTTGCCGCGACCCGACTCATCCATCGACTTCTCGCTGATGACCGGGCGGAGGATGATCTCGTGGGCGGTGAGGCTCATGCGTAGACCTCCTCCATCCGCGCCAGCGCCGGCTGCTCGATCAGGACGATGTCGGCCTTCAGCAGGTCGACCACGTTGAGCGAGTCGGCCAGGATCACCTCGACCGTCGGCAGGTTGCGCGACGAGAGGTGGAGCTTCTCGTCCCGACCCGGAGCGACGAGCAGGACGCGGCCCGTGGCGCCGATCGCCGCGAGGACGCCGACGAGGTCCTTGGTCTTGATCGCGTCGATGCCGAAGCCGTCGATCACCTTGATCGCGTCGTCCCCGAACTTGGCGGTCAGGGCCCCCCGGAGGGCCAGCTGCTTCATCTTGCGCGGCAGGCGCTGGGCGTACGAACGCGGGTGCGGCCCGAAGACGACCCCGCCGCCACGGAAATGCGGCGCGGTGCGATGGCCCTGGCGGGCGCGGCCGGTCCCCTTCTGGCGGTACGGCTTGCGCGCCGCCGCCGCGGACCTCGCCGCGGGTCTTGGTGTCGTGGGTGCCGAGGTGTCGGCCGGCCAGCTGGGCGGTGACGACCTGGTGGAGGACCGCGGCATTGACCGGGGCGTCGAACAGCTGGTCGCTCAGCTCGACGCTGCCGATCGAGGCGCCCGTCCGGTCGTACAGGGTGGTCTGCGGCATCGTCAGGCCTTCTTCACGAGGATGACTGCGTTGCGCGAGCCCGGCAGCGACCCGTTGACCAGGAGCAGGTTCCGCTCGGGGTCGGTCCGGACGACCCGGACCTTCTTGACGGTCACCCGCTCGTCGCCCATGTGACCGGCCATCCGCATCCCCTTGTAGACGCGACCCGGGGTCGTGCCCGGCCCGATCGAGCCCGGGGCGCGGTGATGGTCCGACCCGTGGGTCTTCGGGCCGCGCTTGAAGTTGTGGCGCTTGATGTGGCCGGCGAAGCCCTTGCCCTTCGACACCCCGGTGACGTCGACGAGGTCGCCGGCGCTGAACAGGTCGTCGATCGACAGGGTCTGGCCGACGCTGTAGGCGTCGACGTCGTCGACCCGGAACTCGCGGATCGTGGCGACCTTGGGCAGCGAGCCGAGCTGGCCCGCCTCCGGCTTGGTCAGCTTGGCGACGACGTCCGTGCCGATCTGGACGGCCGTGTAGCCGTCCTGCGCGACCGTCCGAAGGCGGGTCACGGTGTTCGGCTGGATGGCGACCACGCTGACGGCCACCATCGTCCCGTCGGCCTGGAAGACCTGGGTCATGCCGACCTTGCGGCCGATCAGTCCGATACTCATGTGCCACGTTCCTCCAGCGACCGCTCAGCCGGTCCGAGGGCAAGGCGGAGCCGAGCACCGGAGCGAACGCACTCGCAACGTGCGTGAGCGAGGAGCGCAGGCGACAACGCGGCCATCGGATCGGATCAGCGGGCGCGTCATCACATCTTGATCTCGATGTCGACGCCAGCCGCCAGGCTGAGTCGCATCAATGCGTCGACCGTCTTGGCGCTCGGATCCAGGATGTCGACGAGCCGCTTGTGGGTGCGGATCTCGAACTGCTCCCGGGAGTCCTTGTCGATGAACGGCGACCGGATGACGGTGAACTTCTCGATCCGGGTAGGCAGCGGCACCGGACCGACGACGTCGGCTCCCGTTCGCTGAGCCGTCTCGACGATCTGCGCCGCCGACTGATCCAACAGTCGATGGTCGTAGGCCTTGAGCCGGATCCTGATCCGCTGCTTCGCCATCGGATTACTCGACGATCGAGGTGACGGCGCCGGCGCCGACGGTCCGGCCACCCTCGCGGATGGCGAAGCGCTGGCCGGTCTCGAGGGCGATCGGGGTGATGAGCTCGACGGTCATCTCGACGTTGTCGCCGGGCATGATCATCTCGGCCCCGTCGGGCAGCCCGATCGCCCCGGTCACGTCGGTCGTGCGCAGGTAGAACTGCGGCCGATAGCCGTTGTAGAAGGGGGTATGGCGACCGCCCTCCTCCTTGGTCAGGACGTAGACCTGGGCGGTGAACTTGGTGTGCGGCTTGACCGAGCCGCTCTTGGCGAGGACCTGGCCGCGCTCGATCTCCTCGCGCTCGATGCCGCGGATGAGGCAGCCGACGTTGTCGCCGGCCTGGCCCTCGTCGAGCAGCTTCTTGAACATCTCGACGCCGGTGACGACGATCTTGCGGGTGGGCTTGACGCCGACGAGCTCGACCTCGTCACCGACCTTGACGATGCCGCGCTCGATCCGGCCCGTCGCGACGGTCCCGCGGCCCTTGATCCCGAAGACGTCCTCGACCGGCATCAGGAACGGCCGGTCGACCGCCCGCTCAGGGGTCGGGATGTAGGAGTCGACCGCGTCCATCAGCTCCTGGATCGGGACGTAGGCCGGGTCGGCGGCGTCGTCGGGTGCCTCGAGGGCCTTCAGCGCGGAGCCGCGGATGACCGGGATGTCGTCGCCGGGGAAGTTGTACTTGGTGAGCAGCTCGCGGACCTCGAGCTCGACGAGGTCGAGGAGCTCGGGGTCGTCGACCGCGTCGACCTTGTTGAGGAAGACGACGATGTACGGGACCTCGACCTGGCGGGCGAGCAGGATGTGCTCGCGGGTCTGGGGCATCGGGCCGTCGGTCGCGGCCACCACGAGGATCGCGCCGTCCATCTGGGCGGCGCCGGTGATCATGTTCTTGATGTAGTCGGCGTGACCGGGGCAGTCGACGTGGGCGTAGTGGCGCTTGTCGGTCTCGTACTCGACGTGGGCGATCGCGATGGTGATCCCGCGCTCGCGCTCCTCGGGCGCGTTGTCGATCGTGTCGAAGGCGCGGTACTCCGCCTCGCCCTTGAGGGCGAGGTACTTGGTGATCGCCGCCGTCAGGCTCGTCTTGCCGTGGTCGATGTGACCGATCGTGCCGATGTTGACGTGCGGCTTGGTCCGCTCGAACTTCTTCTTCGCCATCGTCGTCTGCTCCTGGTTCCTCTGGCCGGTCGACCCGACCGCCGACTTAGACCTTGGACTTCTGGACGAGCTCCGCCGCGAGACTCGCGGGGACCTCGGCGTAGTGGCTGAACTCCATCGAGTAGCTCGCCCGACCCGGGGTCATCGAGCGCAGGTCGGTGATGTAGCCGAACATCGCGGCCAGCGGGACGTAGGCCCGCACGACCTGGGTGGACCGCGCGACTCCATCCCCTCGATCTGCCGCGCCGGCTGTTGAGGTCGCCGATCACGTCGCCGACGAATTCCTCGGGCATCAGTGACGTCGACCTTCATGATCGGCTCGAGGATGGCCGGATCGGCCTTCGAGAAGGCGTCCTTGACGGCCATCGACCCGGCGATCTTGAACGCCATCTCCGACGAGTCGACCTCGTGGAACGAGCCGTCGAACAGCGTCACCTTGACGTCGACCACCGGGAAGCCGGCGTAGATCCCGGTCTCGAGCGTCTCGCGGATGCCCGCGTCGACCGACTTGATGTACTCGCGCGGGATGGTCCCGCCGACGATCTTGTCG
>CAWAHN010000019.1:0-5945 GCA_963781845.1 uncultured Chloroflexia bacterium
CGCACTCGACCTCGCCGATCGGCATCCGCAGCTCACTCGATGGCGCTTCCTCCGACGGGGAGGATGCGGGCGGCCTACGAGGTGGCCTACGGTGCGATCGTCCAGGTGGTCTCGAATGCGGTCGACGTATCTGGACTGTCCTCTCGAGCGTGACGGGACATTGCTGCGCACAAGGCGCGATCCACCACAAGAAGCGGCCGCTCTCGTCGACCGCGGGGAACCGAGGTAGCGATGTGACAGACCAACCCACGACCTCCGAGGCGACGTCGGCCAATACCTCCGACACCACCGTCGTCGCGGGCCAGGTGGCGGACGACCAAGGTGTGCCTTCGCCGAGGGCGCGGTCACTGCCCAGGGTCCTCATTCGCTCATCGTGGCTCGTTTCGCGGACCCCACGCTGGCGATGGCTGCGTATGACGACCTCATCGATGCCGAGGTCGCGGGCCTGCTAGAGATCGACGGCGTCCTCGTCGTCAAGGCGGACGAGAGTGGCAAGCTCCACGTCCAGAAGATGACCGACCACAGCACGCGGACGGGTCTCAAGTGGGGCATCGTCGGCGGCGTGGTCGCGGCGATCTTCCTGCCCGCCACGATCGTCGCCGGCGCGGTCGCGCTCGGCGTCGCCGGCGCGGCGGCCGGCAAGGCCCGCAACCTCCACCACCGGGTCGAGGTCGAGAAGGAGCTCGCCGGGGTCATCACCCCGGGCACCTCGGGCATCCTCGCGCTGGTCTCGGCGATGGATGCCGACGCCGTCGCGCAGAAGATGCCGGCGGCCGAGCAGGTCAAGACGGTCCCGGTCGACGAGGCGACGGCCGGGGACATCAAGGCGGCCGCGACCGCGGCGGCGCACGACGGATCCGCGATCCCAGTCTGAGTTCGCGGCGGGCAGGGCCCGTTCGGCGAGCGACCGACGCCGGACATCGGGGAGCAGGGTCGAAGGAGACACAGGACATGGCAGAGAAGCACGTGACCGGCCCGATCCAGGTATTCGTGATCGGCTTTGACAAGTTCGAGGCGACCGGCCGGATCATGGCCGAGCTGCGCCGGGCGCGGAAGCGCGGCGTCATCCGCCTCGTGGACGTCATCTTCGTCCAGAAGAATCGGCACGGCGACATCGAGAACTCGATGCATATGACCGACCTGTCCGAGGACGAGCGGATGCGCCTCGGGTCGATCGCCGGTGGGCTGATCGGGCTGCACGCTGGCGGTGTGACCGGCATGGTCAAGGGCGAGGCGCTGGGTGCACTCGCCGTCGCCGAGCGCGACGCCGGACTCTCGGTGGACCGGATGCAGGAGCTCGCCGAGGCGATCCCCGCGGGCAGTGCCGCCGCGATCCTGGTGATCGAGCACCACTGGGCGGCGAACCTGCGCGACGCGAT
The DNA here is from genome assembly GCA_963781845.1 of uncultured Chloroflexia bacterium. Lineage (GTDB taxonomy): Bacteria > Chloroflexota > Limnocylindria > Limnocylindrales > CSP1-4 > Chersky-267. Next base: position 1,380 of record CAWAHN010000019.1, read on the forward strand.
CGTCGACGCCGGTGGCCGGACGCTCATGCAGGCGATGCTCGCGCCCGACGCTCTCGCGATCGTCGGTGACGAGCTGCGCGTGAAGATGGAGGCCGAGGACGCGATCGAGGCCGCGGAGGAGGTCAAGCTGGCCGCCGCCATGGAGATCGCCCAGACCCTCGTCGAGGCCGAGCTGATCGAGGACGCGGCCATCGCCGAGGCGGCCGACGTCGTCGCCACGGCGCTCGCCGTCGAGGATGCCGCAGCCGAGGACGTCGTCGACACCCTGTTCGCAGCCTCGCTCATCGAGGAGTCCGCCAAGGAGGAGGCCGAGAACGTCGTCAAGATGTCCCTCGATGTCGAGGAGACGGCGACGGAGGAGGCCGAAGAGGCCGTGGCCGCGGCCGACGAGATCGAGGCCGCCGCGGCGCTCCGCGCGGTCCGCGCGCTCATCGCCGCCGACCTCATCGAGCGGAAGGCCGCCCAGGAGGCGGTCGACGCGCTCGTCGCGGCCGACATGATCGAGCAGGAAGCGGCCGACGAGGCGCTCGCGTCCGTCCTCGCCGCCGAGGAGGTCGGAGCCGGGGTGAGCTGAGAAGCCAACGCATCCAGGATCGCTGGATCAAGCAGTTTCAACGAAGGGAGATCCTCAGATGACTGACGAGACGAAGAACGCGACGGCAACGCCGGATCAGCCGGTCGATGCCGCCGTGGTCGTGGCCGGTGACGACCTCGGTGTGGACGCTGTGGCAGGGATCGCGGTCCAGGGCAATCAGGCCCTCATCGTGGCCCAATTCGCCGACATGGATTCGGCCAAGGCGGCCTACGAGGCGCTGCTCGATGCAGAGGTCAACCGAGCGCTCGACATCGACGGTGTCCTGGTGGCCAACGCGGACGACCAGGGCAAGATCCACATCCAGAAGATGACCGACCACAAGACCCGCAACGGCTTCTTGTGGGGCGCCGTCGGCGGCGCGGTCATCGGCCTGATCTTCCCACCGACCATCCTCGCCGGAGCCGTGGCCGTCGGCGTCGCCGGTGCCGCGGTCGGGAAGGCGGGCAACGTGCTCATGAAGAGCGACGTGGCCGACGAGCTCGCCGGAGTCATCACCCCCGGCACGTCGGGCATCGTCGCGCTGGTGTCCGTCACGGCGGTCGACGCCGTCGAGGCCACCATCCCGGACGCCAAGGTCGTCAAGTCGGCTCCGATCAGCGACGAGGACGCCGCCGCGGTCAAGAAGGCCGCCAAGGCCGGGGGCGACAAGGCCGCCGGCTGACGTCATCGGGCGGGCGACCGTCCGCAACGAACAGGCCGAACACGGTGGCGGCCCGGGATCGTGCCGAACGACCCGGGTCGCCTCCATTCCATGAGAGCGGGGGTCAACCCCGGCCAAGAACCGACGTGACGTCGGTCACCCACAAAGGAGCTACGACAGCATGAACAGCCTGGGCGACTTCCTGATCTGGTCGATCGAGGTGTTCTTCCTGATCCTCGCGATCTGGATCTTCATCGCGATCTTCTCGGACATCTTCCGCCGGACGGACATCCACGGCGGCGCGAAGGCCGGCTGGATCCTGTTGATCTTCATCCTGCCGTTCGTCGGCTGCCTGATCTACATCATCGCGCGACCCAAGGTCACGCCCGGAGACGTCCAGATGATGGCCCAGGCCGACGCGGCCAACCAGGCTGTGGCCAATGTGTCGACGGCGGACGAACTCGCCAAGCTGCAGCAGCTCAAGGATGCCGGGACGATCAACCAGGCCGAGTACGACTCGCTGAAGGCAAAGACACTCGCCGGGGCCTGACCGCGCTCCGGACCGCTGAGCGGCTCTATCAAGCGGGGCGTGGGCTGACTACGCGTGCGAGTCGGATCGGTGCGCCTCCAGGGTCGCACCGGACGAGGACGGATCCTGGCAGGGCGGATCGCCGTGACCACCACCCGTAGCTGACGCCTGCGCGTGCACCGAGGAGGACCAGTGCCGCAGATCGCCATCGTCGCGCTCGTGATCCTTGGCTATACCCTTCTCGCGGCCCGGCTCGACCGGCTGTCGATCAGCGGGCCGATGATCCTCGTGACGATCGGAGCACTCCTCGGACCGTCAGGGGTCGGAGCATTCGCGGCACCGGTGACTTCAGAGTCCGTCCAGCTGCTCGCCGAGTTGACGCTGGCCCTGCTGCTGTTCTCGGATGCCTCGTCGATCGGCCTCAAGCAGGCTGGCAGCATCGCCTGGGTCCCGGCCCGTCTCCTCGCCATCGGGCTGCCTCTGACCATCGGCGCCGGGGCGTTGGTCGGCTGGCTCCTGTTCCCGGCGCTGGGCCTCGCGTTCGCCCTCCTGATGGGCACCATCCTCGCGCCGACGGACGCGGCGTTGAGCCTGCCGTTGCTCGTGGATCGGGCGATCCCGGTCCGGGTCCGGCGGGCCATCAACATCGAGAGCGGATTGAACGACGGCATCGCGACGCCGTTCGTCACCTTGTTCCTGGCCGTCGTGGTCGCCGAACAGGCGTCAGCGGGTCAGCAGTGGCTGATCGATGCCGCCCTCGAGATCGCCCTGGCGATCGTGGTCGCGATCGTTGTCGGCGGATTCGGCGGGCGCGCCATCGCTCAAGCTCGTCGGCGTGGCTGGGCCACACCGGCGTCCGAGTCACTCGCCGTGGTCTCCTTGGCCGTCCTCGCCTACGCGGGTGCGACGACGATCGGCGGCAACGGGTTCGTGGCCGCGTTCGCGGCCGGGGTCGTCTACCGGACCGCGACGGCGGCGGCCGAGCCATCGGTCGAGTTCGCCGACTGGATCGGCGTGGCGGGGTCCTACCTGGTCTGGCTCGTCTTCGGCATCGGCTTCGTCGGTCCGGTGCTCGCGGCAGGCTTCGACCCGGTCGTCCTCCTCTACGCAGTCCTGAGCCTCACGATCGTTCGGATGGGCCCGGTGGCACTATCGATGGTCCGCTCGCCACTTCGCGTTGACACGGTCGCGCTCATCGGCTGGTTCGGGCCGCGCGGTCTCGCATCCGTGGTCTTCCTGCTGGTCGCCTTCGACCAGATGGGTCCGGCTCATCCTGCCAGTCTGACGCTGATCCATGTGGTGACCTGGACGGTGCTCGTGTCGATCTTCCTCCACGGGCTGAGCGCGGGCCCGATCGGCGCGCTCTACGGTCGGCGGATGGCCACGGCGCCGACCGGCACATGGGAGCTCGGGGAGGCAGACGAGCCGCAGCTCCGCCATCGGCTGATGACGCCAGCCCGAGAGGCGGCCGACGCTTAGCCGTGACCACCCCCTGGCACTAACGACCGCGAGTCCGAGGAGGACCTGTGCCGCAGATCGCCATCGTCGCATTCGTGATCCTTGGCTACACCCTCCTTGCGGCCCGGCTCGACCGGCTGTCGGTCAGCGGCCCGATGATCCTGGTGGCGGTCGGCGCAGTCCTCGGACCGTAGGGGTCGGGGCGTTCGCGGCACCGGTCACGTCGCAGTCCGTCCAGTTGCTCGCCGAGTTGACACTGGCCCTGCTGCTGTTCTCGGATGCCTCGTCGATCGGCCTCAAGCAGGCTGGCAGCATCGCCTGGGCCCCGGCCCGTCTCCTCGCCATCGGGCTGCCTCTGACCATCGGCGCCGGGGCGTTGGTCGGGTGGCTCCTGTTCCCGGCGCTGGGCCTCGCGTTCGCCCTCCTGATGGGCACCATCCTCGCGCCGACGGACGCGGCGTTGAGCCTGCCGTTGCTCGTGGATTCGGGCGATCCCGGTCCGGGTGCGGCGGGCCATCAACATCGAGAGCGGATTGAACGACGGCATCGCGACGCCGTTCGTCACCTTGTTCCTGGCCGTCGTGGTCGCCGAACAGGCGTCAGCAGGTCAGCACTGGCTGATCGATGCCGCCCTCGAGATCGCCCTGGCGATCGTGGTCGCGATCGTTGTCGGCGGATTCGGCGGGCGCGCCATCGCTCAAGCTCGTCGGCGTGGCTGGGCCACACCGGCGTCCGAGTCACTCGCCGTGGTCTCCTTGGCCGTCCTCGCCTACGCGGGTGCGACGACGATCGGTGGCAACGGGTTCGTGGCCGCGTCTGGCCGGGGTCGTCTACCGGACCGCGACGGCAGCGGCCGAGCCATCGGTCGAGTTCGCCGACTGGATCGGCGTGGCGGGGTCCTACCTGGTCTGGCTCGTCTTCGGCATCGGCTTCGTCGGTCCGGTGCTCGCGGCAGGCTTCGACCCGGTCGTCCTCCTCTACGCAGTCCTGAGCCTCACGATCGTTCGGATGGGCCCGGTGGCACTATCGATGGTCCGCTCGCCACTTCGCGTTGACACGGTCGCGCTCATCGGCTGGTTCGGGCCGCGCGGTCTCGCATCCGTGGTCTTCCTGCTGGTCGCCTTCGACCAGATGGGTCCGGCTCATCCTGCCAGTCTGACGCTGATCCATGTGGTGACCTGGACGGTACTCGTGTCGATCTTCCTCCACGGGCTGAGCGCGGGCCCGATCGGCGCGCTCTACGGTCGGCGGATGGCCACGGCGCCGACCGGCACATGGGAGCTCGGGGAGGCAGACGAGCCCCAGCTCCGCCATCGGCTGATGACGCCAGCCCGAGAGGCGGCC
>CAWAHN010000020.1:0-8307 GCA_963781845.1 uncultured Chloroflexia bacterium
GATTCGATCAGTGCGCCAGGCAAAGCTGGCGCGATCCAGCCGGTGGAAGTCCGGCCCAAGTAAGGAGTAGCGTCCGCTTGGTAGCGAGTGTTGCGTGGCCACTGGCGACAGTTCGCTTCTTATGCGGGCCTAGCGCCAACACCCTGGCAAAGCGGTTCGGTTGATCGCGAACAGGGCGTGTCTAAAACAGGCAATCCGCGATTGCGAACAACGCTCATCCAACTCGCGTGGCTATGGCTGCGCCATCTAGCCGCAATCGGCGCTGACCCTGTGGTTTGAAGAACGGGTCAGGCGCAATGGCGGCCGTCTTAAGAAGACGACAATCGTGGCGCTGGCGCGCAAGTTGCTCGTAGCGCTCTGGAAATATGTGACCGCAGGCATTGTCATCGAGGGAGCCGTGATGAAACGTTCTCCATGAGCGACCAGAGCTCATTCGCCTTGGCGGTGGCCTTGGACGGCGAGTAGTCGGGATAAGTCGTGCGGAACTCCTGGCGGAATTGCTCCTTCGACTCGAACTGTTTCAGGTCACCGACATCGTCCCACCCGACGCAGATGTATCCGCCCGCTCGGCAGGCATCCCAGAACTCCGCCCGGTTGCCGGGTGCGATCTTGACGATTCGCTTCCGACTCGCGGATCGGACCATGCGCCGAGGAAGCGGCTGATCTCGAGAGGCTGCCAGCCGTCGAACCTTCCACTCGAGCGGGCGAGCTCGAGCAAGGCGCGACACCCTGAGACCCCATCAGGTGCTGAACCCTGCCCGCCAAGGGCTGCGTAGAAGTGGGCTTGGTAACTCGCCGCGTAGATCGGGATCAACTCGTCCGGGAAGTAGACGAACATCGCCTTGCCACGTAGCGAGGATGCTGGCTTGATGGACGGAACCTGGTCTACCTGCGACCACTCGCCAGCCTGGGCCAGCTCGAACGCGCGAACGAAGCCATCCCGGACGGCGGCCCATGCTTCAGTCTCGTTCGAGTATTCCGGGCGGTAGTACCAGGAGCCGTCCTGTCTTCGGTAGATGAGGTGCTTGAGTGCGGAGCCCCCGCCGATGCCGCCCAGGTTCCCGGTTCGGAATTCCATGAGCTTGCAGAAGGACTCATCATCCTCGGTGCCGAGCGCATATCGCTCGAGCGGAAGATCGGGCCAGCCAGCGATCGGAAAGACTTCAAGGACATGGGACCGCTGTTGGTTGGCCTGGTCTTGAAACTGTTCGTCCTGGCCCCGATCCCATTTGGCCAGAGCCTCGTCAAGTGGTAGTCCACGAACCTTCGCGATACGCGCCGCGTCGATGTTCCATGTACTCACGCCTACCCCTCCAACGAAGGTTCATCATGCCTCCGCGATGTTCACTCGACACGGCCGCGGCGCACGAGCGGGTGCTCACAGTTGAGGGCTCCCGTCCGGGTGGTTTCTTGGAAATCGAACCAAGGGGTGGTGACCAAAGCGTCACACCTGCTCGAGCTCAAGCCGGACATCGCGGTTCTGCCCGAATGTGCCGATGTCCCGGAGCTTGGTGACGGGGCCTTGATCCAGGCTGGTTGGACTGGCCGCAATCCGAGGAAGGGCCTCGGGGTTTTCGTTCGGCCTGGCCTCGTCGCAACGATCGACGAGAGTTGGGAGCCGTGGCGTGAGTGGTGGCTACCGGTTCGAGTCGAGGTCCTGACGGACGTAAGCATCGACGTGCTCGCAGTGTGGGCGTTCCACCATCGCGGCCTGGAGCCAGGGCCGCGCCGTGGACGTTCCCACCGAGCGATCGAGCACTACCGACCGTTCCTCGACCATCAGCGAGCCATCGTCATCGGGGACTTCAATGACCACGTCCGATGGGATACCCGGTCGTATCCATCCTTCAGGCGAACGATCGAACTTCTTGAGGACGCGGGCTACGCGAGCGTCTATCACGAGCGCACGGGCGAGCTGCATGGGGCCGAAACCAGCGCAAGTCTCTTCTGGTATCGCCACCGGGACCGGCCTTATCTGGTCGATCACGCCTTCTTGCCGCGATCTTGGATGCCATTCGTCCGAAGATTTGAACTCGGAGATCCGTCACGCTGGCTCACTTGGAGTGACCACGTCCCGCTGGTCCTCGATCTGGTCGTTTGAACATAGGTGGGGGTGCTCGCCGGCGGCCTCGAGGTTCCTCTCGGAGGTCGCAATTTCACGAGGCCCAGGCCGAGGGTGGGTTAAGCGAAAGTGTCGAACCTGGTCGGCACAAATGGGGGCCTGTTGATCCGACAGCGGGACGACGACGCGGATCTCGATCGACCGATTCCCTCACCCCAATGGTTGATTGACGGGTATTGGGTGAGCGCCGGGGGTGCCGGCCGGCGTTCGCGGTGTGGCCAGCGGACATCTCGAGCCATATCCGTCCGGCGGAGTGGTTCGTCACGCAGGCTCGTCCGCCCCCCTCAAGGCATCCGACAGCTGTCGCGTCATGATCGCGTCAGCTACCTCCGCGGGCGAGTCGACACCGACGGGGACAAGGCCCTGCGGGGCGACGATCAGACACGCGGTCGTCGAGAGCGGCATGCAGACGGCGTAAGTCTCGGGCGAGAGGAGCGGACGCCAAGAGTCCCCCTCGTGGCCGACCTGGATGGTGGAGACGACCGGTGAGTCGCCGAGTAGGAGCGGCGCGCCGTCCGGTGGGCGCACGACATACCAGTCCGCGGCGGAGAAGGTGGCCGCGAGGTCATCCGGCATCCTCAGACCGATGAACCGGGCGTCTTGGAGGTACACGTCGAGTACTTCGAGCATCGACGCCAGCATCGCCGGGGCCATCGACTTGACCATCTGCACATAGCCGGCGCGCACTGCCGCCGACACATTGAGGATCGCGCGCTCCAATTTCACCGAGCGTGTGAACATCAGCGTCAGGTACTTGGCGATCTTCTCCCGGTCGGCAGCTGGAGGTTCCGCCAGCCAGCGGGTCGGCGCGAACAGGCGGACCTCGGCATCTGGTGATGGAACCTCCACGAGGTCACCGGTCCCGGGGAGGTTGTCCGTTGGGCCGTACAGGGGCCAGAGCCCCGGGTCGACTGCCGCCACCCGGGCGACGAGACGCCGCACCGGCTGTGCCGCCGCACCCTCGAGCCGCCCGAGGCCAGTCTCCACCGCGTGCGAATGGTCATCGAGCTTCGCCGTGAACCGGCTCGGCACATCAGACCCGATCGTGCCCGACTCCTTGTCAAAGACGGAGAGCGTCAGCCCGCCCGGCGTCGAACGCGCGAACATCCTGAGCAGCCACTCGGTGATGACGTGCTGGCTCTGGGGCATGCCGCCGAGTCTACGTGGGGAGGCACCATCTGATGTTCAGCGCGCACGGCCACTGACTCCAAGCGGCCATCGGAGGCGAGACCTTCACGCCCTGTACGGAGCCCTAGGACCCGCATGAATCGAAAGACGGCGCACCTCGGAAGGTGCGCCGTCTGCCCGGGACCGTCGAGAGCTAGAACTCCATCCGCTGCATCCTCCGCGCCGCGACGGCGACGATCGCACCGATCGAGACCAGCCACGCCACCGGCGTCACCGGTGACCCGACCTGGCCGGCGCCCAGCTGGAGGACCCACGGGAAGATCGACGTCGGCAGGAAGTCGTTGAGCGGGGCCCAGATCCCGCCGAGGATCGACGGGATGAACAGGACGCCCAGCCCGACCGAGACCACCACGGCCTGGCTCCGGGCGTAGGCACCCACGGCGAGCCCGATGGCGGTGAACAGGACGATGGTGGCCTCGAGCGCGACGATGGTCGCGACGACCAGCGCCGGATCGAGCGGGCCGTAGAGGGCCACGGTCACGACGACCGTCACGGCGACCGGGACGAGGACGGCGGCGACGAACAGCGTCGCGCTGGCGGTGATCCACTTCGAGACCCAGATGCTGAGCCGCGAGACCGGCTTGGAGGCGGTCCAGGCCAGCGTTCCGGACTCACGCTCGGAGGCCATCAGGCTCATCGTCGCGAAGATCGCGGCGATGATCACGAACTGCGTGCCGATCGCGGCCAGGAAGTTGGTCGTCGGGTCGAGCGAGATCGGCTTGATCTGCTGCCCGTTCTCGGCGGGGAAGTTGGCGATGACCCAGTGGTTGATCGCGCCGTTGGCGGCGGTCAGGGCCAGGATCGGGGCGACGACGAGGGTGGTGACCCAGGCTCGCTTGCCGCGGGCCCACTCGCGGAAGTCCTTGCGGACGAGGGGGTCGAGGCCCAGCAGGGTCGCGGACCCGGCGTCCGGGGAGAGGTTCGTCGCGCGCTCCGCGACGATCGGGGTGGCGTTCATGCCGCATGCTCCTTCGAGTCGATCAGGCGGAGGAAGACATCCTCCAGGTCCAGGTGGACGGGGCTGTTCTCGGTGACCAGCAGGTCGTTCGTGGCGGCGAAGCCCTGCACGGCTCGCTGGATGGCGCCGATCGCGTCCGGCGCGACGGTGAGGACGTAGGACCGGCTCTCGCCGTCCGCGGTCCCGGCTTCGACCGAGGTGACCCCGGCGACGCTTGCGAGACCGGCGGCGACGTCCGCCCCGGACCCGACGAAGGTGACCCGGAGCTGGTCGCGGGTGAAGCTGCCGAGGAGCTCGGCGGTCGGCGCGGCGCGGACGAGCCGGCCGTGGTCGAGGATCGCCACGTAGTCGCTCACGCGCTCGACGTCCTCGAGGATGTGGGTGGAGTAGAAGATCGTGGTCTCGTGCCTGAGCTGCTCGAGCAGGTCGAAGGCGGCCTTGCGGCCGATCGGGTCGAGCGCGCTGACGGGCTCGTCGAGGAGGAGGACCGACGGCCGGCCGACCAGGGCCTGGGCGATCCCGAGCCGCTGGCGCATCCCGCCGGAGTAGGTCCGCGTCCGTCGCTCGGCCGCGTCGGTCAGCCCGACGAGCTCGAGGAGGCCGTCGACGCGGGCGTCGATCGGACCGTCGACCCACGGGTAGAACGACGCCGCGTAGCGGAGCGTCTCGCGACCGGACATCCAGTCGTAGAAGCGCGGCTCCTGCCCGAGGAAGCCGATCGCTCGCTTGTAGGCCTCACCGGCCTCGAGCGGGACACCGGCGACGGTCGCCGTGCCGCTGGTCGGCTGGGCGAGGCCGGCCAGGATCTTGAGGGCCGTGGTCTTCCCGGCCCCGTTGGGTCCGAGGAAGCCGTAGATCGAGCCGGTCGGCACCTCGAGGTCGAGGTCCGTCAGGGCCTGGACTCCCGGGTAGTGCTTGGTCAGACCGGTCGTGCTGATCGCCGATGTCATGCCTTCTCCTTGCCGGTGGACGTCGAAGAGTCCGATCGACGGCTCGAACCGAGCCGGTCCGACCGGTCGTGGATGCGCCCGGCCAACCGGCCGAGCTCGGCCTCGTGATGGCGCTCGGCCATCCGGACCTGAACCACGAACATCCGTGTCGTTGGATCCATCGCGTCCACCTGTCCTTCCTTGCCGCCGGTGGTCCGACGAGCTGAGGACAACCTAGGAGCGGGGGAGGGTCCGGCACATCGGGCGGTCGGGGTATCCGTGGCGCGACAGATGTTCAGATTCGGGACACCACGGCCGTCGGGGTCTTTAGATGCGCTCGGGCGGGCTACCATCGCCCGATGGCACGCCGCGTCACGAGCCCGGTCTTCGTCGGTCGCGCGGTCGAGCTGGCCGGGCTGCTGGCGGCGGTCGAGGCGGCGTCGGACGGCCGCCCGTCGATGACGCTGATCGACGGCGAGGCCGGCATCGGCAAGAGCCGGCTGGTCGCGGAGCTGGTGGCGCGGGTCCGGGATCGTGGCCCGGCCGGGGAGCGTGCCGCGTCCGGCGAGCCAGCCGCGTCCGGCGAGCCCGTCGCGTCCGGCGGGTCTGCCGCGTCCCCCGGTGCCCTCGTCCTTGCCGGCGGGTGCGTCCAGCTCGGGCGAGAGCGGGCTGCCGTTCGCGCCGATCGTCGAGGCGCTCCGCTCGCTGGTCGGGCAGGTCCCCGCCGAGGAGCTGGCCGACGCGCTCGGGCCGTCGGCGGTCGAGCTCGCCCGGCTCGTCCCGGAGCTGTCGGACCGACCCGAGCCCGAGGCGTCGCCGTTCCAGGCGGGCGACTGGCTCCAGGCCCGGATCTTCGAGGGGTTCCTCGGCCTGCTCGGGCGGCTCGGCGAGTCGTCGACGGTCGTCCTCGTCATCGAGGACCTCCACTGGTCGGACCCGTCGACCCGGGACCTGCTCGCGTTCCTGGCGCGCAACCTGCGGGCCGAACGACTGGCGATCGTCGCGACGATCCGGACCGACGACCTCCAGCGCGGCCACCCGCTCCTCGGCCTGGCTGGCCGAGATGGAGCGGCTGCCGCGGGTCGAACGGCTGGCGCTCACGCGGTTCGACCGCGCGGAGGTGGTCAGCCAGCTCGAGGCGATCCTCGGCGGTGCGCCCGCGCCGAGCCTGGTCGACTCGGTGCTCGGTCGGTCGGACGGCAACCCGTTCTTCGCCGAGGAGATCGTCGCGGCGGGTGGCGAGTCCGCGACCGACGGCCTGCCGGCGACGCTCCGCGAGGTGCTGCTCGTCCGGGTCGCGGCGCTGTCGCCGGCGGGGCGGTCGGTCCTCGACGCGGCGGCGGCCGCCGGTCGGCGGGTCGACCCGGACCTCCTGGCCGAGGTCGCCGGGATGACCGAGCCCGAGCTCGAGGCCGCCGTGCGCGAGGCGATCGCGGCCCAGCTCCTGGTCGTCGAGGCGCCGCCGGCGGCCGAGCGCTACGCGTTCCGCCACGCCCTCGTCCAGGAAGCCGTCTACGGCGAGCTGCTTCCGAGCCAGCGACGGCGCCTCCACGTCGCGCTCGCCCAGGCGCTCGAGCGGCGCGGGCCGACGAGCGACGGCGGCGGCGCGAGCCGGATGGCCGAGCTGGCGTACCACTGGAGCGCGGCGGCCGACCTGCCGCGCGCGCTCGTCGCGTCGCTCGCCGCGGCCCACGGCGCGATGGCGGAGCGCGCCTTCGCCGATGCCGCGCGCCAGTTCGAGCGGACGATCGAGCTGTGGGAGCAGGTGCCCGACGCGGAGGGGCTCGTCGGGTCGGATCTCTCGGCGGTCCTGTCCGAGGCGTCGTGGGCGACCGGGGTCGCCGGCCATCCGGCGTCGATCGCTCGAGCTCGCGCGGGCCGCCGTCGAACGGCTCGACGGGTCGACCGACCCCGAGCGGGCGGCGCGGCTCGAGGAGCGCCTCGCCTGGGCGGCGACGGAGTTCGGCGACATCGCCCTGGCGACCGAGATGCTGGCCTCGGCGCTTTCGCGCCTCGAGTCGGCGCCGATGTCCGCAGGCCAAGGTCATCGCGCTGACGAGCTACGCCCGGAACGTCTACATCCTGGGCCTCGAGGACGCCGTTCCGGCTGCGGAGCGGGCGGTCGCGGCGGCCCGAGAGGTCGGGCCCGAGTTCGCCGAGGCGGACGCGCTCATCACGCTGGCGGGTGCGCTCCGCGATGTCGGGGAACCGGTTCGTGCGATCGGGCATCTGCACGAAGCGATCGCGATCGCCGAGACGCATCGGCGACGTCTGGGAGCTCGGCCGCGCCTACGACCACCTGGCCGGCGCGACCCGTGAGACCGGCGACGTCGACGGCGCGATCGAGGTCGCGGTCCGCGGGGACGAGCGGGCGCAGGCGCTCGGGGTCGGCCGGGCGTTCGGCCCGAAGTACGTGCTCGAGCATGCCTGGATGCTCGTCACCGTCGGGCGGTGGAGCGAGGCGGACCGCTACATCGACGAGGCGACGACGCTCGCGCCCGAGGGGATCATGCGCGTGCTCTACTGCGCGACCGCCGGCTGGCTCGCGACGCTCCGCGGCGACGCGGCGACCGCCCGGCTTCTGCTGGACGAGGGGCAGGCGCTGCGGGCGACGCTCCGCGATCCGCGCTGGGCGACCTGGCTCCACGTCGTCCGCGCCGAGCTCGAGCTGCTCGAGGACCGGCCCGAGGCGGCTCGTCGCGAGGTGGCCGACGGCCTGCCGGGCGACGCCGCGCTACCAGGAGGTGATCGAGGTCTGCCGGTTCGGGCTGCAGGCCGAGGCGGACCTCGCCGAGCTCGGCCGGGCCCGACGGCGCGACACCGAGGTCGACGAGGCACGAGCACGGGCGGCCGAGCTTCTGGCGCGAGCGCGCGCGGTGGTCGCGAGCTTTCCCGATCCGTCGTCGCCGACGGTCCGCTGGCTCGACGCCGACGTGTCGACCGCCGAGGCGGAGCTCACCCGGCTCGAGGGACACTCCGACCCCGACGCCTGGGCCGCGGTGGCCGCTCGCTGGGAGACGTTTCGGCAGACCATACGACACCGCGTATGCCCGCTACCGCGAGGGCGAGGCGCTCCTGGCCGCGGGCGGACGCCGGCACGAGGCCGAGAC
>CAWAHN010000021.1:0-24324 GCA_963781845.1 uncultured Chloroflexia bacterium
GGCGGGCCGTCGCCCAGGACCAGGAGCGCCGTCCGCCACGTCGTCGCGAAGACTCCGATGAATGGCACGACGAGGAACATCCCGGCGATCCCCGCCAGTGCCGCGCCGGCCGGGATCGCGAGCAGGATGATGGCCGGATGGATGTTGACCGCGCGTCCATACACCACCGGCGCCACGAAGTTCCCCTGGACGACGTTGAACACGATCGTGTAGATGCCCATGATCGCGGCATCCTGCGGAGTTCCGAGTGCCAGGGTCACGAAGAACGCCAGCAGGGTGGTGAGGATGCTGCCGATGTACGGGATGAACCCGCCGAAGAACGACAGCACCGCCAGGGGCAACGCGAGCGGGATCCCGAGGATCGTCATGATCACGAGCTGGGTGACCGCCCCGAACAGCGAGATCGCGCCGGTGCCGATCATGTACCCGCCCAGGACGCCGACCGCCCGACCTCCGGCAGGGTCCACCTCGGTGCGACGCCAGTCGGCGAGGCGGGACGTCGCGAACGACCAGAACCTAGGGCCGTCGCGCATGAAGTCGAAGGTGAGCAGGACGCCGATGACGCAGACGACTGACAGCCCGACGGATCCGGCCACGAGCGCCTGGCCAGCCTGCCGGAGGACGTCGGAGGAGCTCGACACGAGCGGCTGCAGCCAGGCCAGGAGCTGGGGATCCGAGGCGATCGCCTGCCCGGCACCGACGCTGGCAGCGGCGACGATCGGCCCCATCTGGGTCGCCAGGCTCACCACGGTGAGGACGACCACGACGGTGGTGATGACGATCGACGCCACGGTCACCGTCCCGGCCGCGCTCGTCGGGCTCCAACCCCTGGCCCGGAGCCGACGGTAGATCGGCAGGAGGGTCGCTGCGAGGATGATCGCCAGGGTGACCGGGATGAGGACGATCGGGACCTGGACCGCGAGGAGGACCACCACGCCCAGGAACGCGAGCCCGATCAGGGATCGCCAGCTCCACTGCGCAAGGCGGTCCAGCCATAGGGGCACGATCGAGGTCGGATCGCCGGGACCACCGTTGACGTCCATGCCGATGACGTCGACGAGGGACCCCGTCACGGCGTACCCGAAGGCCACGGCCGGGACGGCCAGGAACAGGCCCACGAACCCGGCCATCGCCGCCCCGATCGGGAGGGCGATGAGCACGGCGGGCCGGGGCATCCGGACCGCCCCCCGGAAGACCTTCGGGGCGACGACGGAGGTCTGGACGACGTGGACCAGGATGACCGCGACGAAGATGGTGCCAGCGGCGGCGAGGCCACCTGAGGCATAGGTCACGACGAGCAGGACGGTCATCACCAGCAGACCGCCGAGATACGGGATGAAGCCGGCGAAGAAGGTGATGATCGACAGGGCGAGCGCGGCGGGGATGCTCAGCACGGACAGGACGACGAATACCGTCGCTGCGTCGATGGCCGCCTGCGTCGCGGTCCCACGGAGCCAGATCCCGACTCCACTCAGAGCCTCGTCGCCGCTCGACATGATGACTTCGCGCCGGCGATCGCCCGTCGCCTGGAGCGCCCAGGTCCACGCCTTGTCGCCGTCCTGCAGCAGGAAGAAGGTCAGGATGCTCCCCAGGATCGTCACCGTGACCGCGGTCGCCAGCCAGGCTGCAACGCTCGCCAGCTGGCCGCCGATCCACGCCTCCGCGTTCGATCGGGCCTGGCCGAACGCGTCGCCCAGCTGCTGACCGCCCTGGCCACTCGCGCTGGCATCCGCCTGGAGTCTGGCCAGCCCCGACTGGACCGCCTCGACGATCCCGGGCACGAGCGGCACCACAGCGACCGCCAGGAGGACGACGATCGTGCCGATCACGAGGATCGCCAGGAGGGTCACGGTGCCGGCCGTCTTCGTCCGAGACCAGCCCCGTCCGCGCAACCGCGTCGCGACCGGCGCGAACAGGACGGCGACGATCAGCGCGAACAGGATCGACGCGACGACAGTCCCCAGGATCACGGCGAGATCGGCGAGGACGACGCCAAGCGCGAACACGACCAGCACCCGCCAGCCGATCGCCGCCGCGTTGCCGAGCCAGGTCGGGATGAGGGGCGTCCCCGTTTCGGGCCGCGGGCCGTTCATTCAGCGACCGCCCGCAGGTTCTCCCAGGTCAGGTAGATCCCGGCCAGGAGAAGCAGCCCCAGCAGGAGGAGCTGCCAGAAGGTCCACAGCAGGATCGCCGCGGTGGCGACCGCGAGGACGACTGCGAGCGTGTTCACGAACTGCTCGGCGACGCCCCGGAATAGCGCGTCGATGAAGAGGGTCAGACCGACGAGGAATGCGGCGGTCGGCAGGAATTCTTCCGGTGCAAGCAGGACGACGGCGACCAGGGCGATGAGAACAAGGCCGATGCTGATGCCGGCCCAGACCTCCGCGGCGCGGCCGAAGCGTGCCTGACGGGAGGTGGTCGGTTCGTTCGCGTGCCGGATGTGAGCCTTCGGGTCGTCGGTGGCACCCTCCCGGAGGCGCTGGATCCTGAGGTCGATCGCCTCGAGGCTCGCCGTGTTCTCCGCACCCGCGCGGTGAAGCTTCCGGAGGTCGGCCACCAGCTCCCTGACCCGGGCAGACACCACGTCGTACTCGTGCTCGACATACGGGTTGCCTGCGAGCGCAGCCAGCTCCTCGTTCTGCAGCCGAAGCTCATCCGTCTTCGTGCCGGTCTCGAGCGCGAGCGCGTCGTTCGCCTCGACCAGATCGCTGCGCTGGCGTTCGAGCAGCGGCAGGACCTCGGCCGGTGGAGCGACCTTGTCGAGGCCGGCGAAGCCGAACGGGTCATACCACGCCTGGCGGACCGTACCGTCGCGGTTGAACATGGGGCCGGCTGGAGCGTCCTCGCCGCCGAGCTGGTCTCCCGTGAACAGGCCCCAAAGTCCTCGGTACTTGTCGACCCAGTCGGGGACCGGGTCCAGGTTGACCGGTGTCCATGCCTTCGCCTGACCGGGTCCGATCGACAGGCCGTCGCCGCGGGCGTAGTCGACGAATGGCACCGTGAACACGCTAAGACTTCCGCGCCCGGACGAGCCCTGGCGCAGGGTCCCGCTCCAGAAGCGGCTCAGTGCCGCACCGACCCGCCTGAGGGACTTCGTGATGGGCAGCTCGATCTGCAGGATGTACTCGCCGGGCTTGAAGTACGAGGCATGGGACCCGCCTCCGGCGAAGATCACCGGGTGGTCGCCCGCCCGGATCAGCCCCTCGTCGTCATCCCAGCGCCGCCGCAGATCGTCGCCGCTGAAGTCGTGGCATGCGTAGGCGACCCACTCGGGCTTCAGTTCGCCTGCAGGATCGGTCGACAGGTAGACGAGGGCCATCTCCCAGTCGGCTTCGTGATCGTCGACGCCGTCGAACGTCGAGCGGTAGTCGTTGAAGTAGAAGAAGAAGCGGTACTGCAGGGCGACCCACCCGCCGCCCCGGACCACCCGGCCGTAGTAGACGTACCGCTCGTCCTCGGCGAGCGCGGCGCGGTACGCCCGGGCCGACGCCGCCACGACGGCGCCCGGCGTGTGGCCCCGGACGAGCAGGCTGAGCGTGAAGACGGCGTCGATCAGGCGGGAGACGTAGCCGACCCGCGCCAGGCGGCCCGCTCCGGGGTGAAACCGCTCGGCTTCGGGGAGGTCCTGCGCCGATCCCGCGAGCAGGGCACGCGCCTGCGTCGCCAGATCGACGTCCTCGACGCGCCGGAGGAACTCGACGGCGCCGAACTCGGTCGTGCGGGGTTCGGCCAGGTTGCCGACTGACAGGTCCCCGGCAGGGACGAGGAGCTCATTCCGACCGGTGCTCGGGCGGTGCGCCCAGAGTGAACTCCGGGCGACGTACTCGTCGACCGCGGTGGGGAAGAACAGCTCGCCTTTCGTGTAGTGGACGATCGGCTCGTACCGGCGCAGGAGCTCCAGGTCCGTGTCACGGTCGGTGGCGGCCTCCGTGGCGATCGCGACGGGACCGGAGTCGCCTGCGCCGGGGCCAGGCGACGTCACGGTGCCGCTCACGCCGTCGATTCCTCGCCGAAGGCGTCACGCACCTCGGTCTGATTCATGAGGAGGACCACGGCAGCGGCGATGGTCATGAGGACGTAATTCGGCGTCGTGTCGAACCAGGAGACGAGTTGCACCGAAAGGACGATGACCGCGGCGACCATGCCCAGGAGCCAACCGCGCGGGTGCATCCGGAGGAGAGCAATGCCGGCCACGAAAGCCGTCACGCCGACGGCCGCTTGCCGAACCGCCACGATGCCGCCGACGAGCGTGAAGCCACTCCGCAGCGACTCCGCGTCGAGGACGCCGCCGCCCGGCGCGAAAAGGATCTGGGCGGTGATCAACATCTGGATCGCGATCACCGCCCAAGCGACGGACAGGACGAGGAAGGTGACCGCCACGACCGTGACGGCCGGCGGCCGACGTCGATGTCGCCGCGCCTGATCGACCTCGGAGTCGGCGGGAGCACCGCCGGGTGTGACCGGATCCGCATCGGGCCCCGGATCCGGTCCTATGTTCGGAGACTCATCCTCGGTCACATACGTGGTCCCTATCGGAGTTCACCGGCGTCGAAGAACTGAACGCCCGTGGCCTCACACCCGTTTGCCAAGGGTGGAGCGCAACCTCTATTTCGGCCGATCCCGACGGCGGGAGCATCCTCCCATTCGGAGGAGACACTCGACTCGTCGGCGTCAGTCCCCGATGGACGGCCTCTTCGGCGGCAGGGTGGCCGCGGCCGGCCAGAAGCGCTCGAGGAGTCCGGCGTCCACAGCCAGGTCGACCGCGTGGCTGCGGGTCGCCGCGCCAAGCTTCTGGTAGATCGCGAGCGCCTGGGACTTGATCGTCGTCTCCTTGACCCCGAGTCGCTGCCCGATCTCCTTGAACGACAGGTAGTACGGGAGGAGGGCAAGGACGCGGAGCTCGGCGACCGTGAGGCCGGTGGCACCCGCGCGGAGGGCCGGGCCTCGAGATGCGAGGACCGCCCGGAGGGCATCGACCTCCGCAGGCAGGACACCGAGATCGGGTCGATCGCGGGTCACGTCCCTCGCCTGCGCGACGAGGGCACGTGCGCCTGCCGGGTCGTCGATCGCGACATGCGCGCGGGCGAACGCCACGAGGAGCTGGACGGCACCGGCCGGAGCGGCAGCGGTCAGGAGCGGCCGCAGACCCGTCGCACGAGCGAGCTCCCGACGCGCTCCAGCCACATCCCCGCGGTGGATCATCAGCCTGATGCGGACCGCGCGCGACGGGACGCTCGAGAGGTACCCGTCGATCTGGGGTGCCGGGTCGATCGCGTCGCTCTCCGCGACGAGGGCAGAAGCGGCATCCCAGGCGCCCTGTTGGGCGGCCACGAGGGCGCGATGCCCGAGCACGCAATACAGGACCGCGAAGTCACCCGAAGATCGTGCCGCGACGATCGCATCGGCCAACGCCGCGTCTGCCCCGGTCAGATCGCCGACGGTGATGCGCGCGAAGGCCATCTGCCACAGTGCGAAGTCCCGCCAGGAGCCGACGTCCCCCTCGAGCTCGACCGCTTGGGTGGCATTCGCCAACGCGTCGTCTGCCCCGTGGCGGACCATGGCGGCTCGGAGCATCGCCCGCCCAGCCTCGAACGAACCCGTGCCGTCTGGCGGCCTGCCCTCGAACCTTCCCCGCTCGGCAAGATCCGCGAAACGGATCGTCGCTGCGACATCGCCCGCGGCGATCTCCTCCCAGGCTGCCAGGACGGCCAGCCATGGCTGTGCCTCGAGAGCATCCGCTCCCAAACGCCTTGCCCACGCCCGGATCGTCGCTCGATGACCGGACCAGTGATATCGGACGAAGCCCTTGCCAACGAGTGCGGCGACAAGCTCGGGGTCGCCTGCGGCGAAGGCGTGATCGACGGCGCGCTCGATGGCGTGGTTCGCCTGGTACCAAGCGGCAGCACGCCTGTGGAGTGTGGCCAACGATCTGAGGTTCGCGGATCGCGAGTTCCCGCTGGAGGAAGTCGCGCAGGAGGGTGTGGTAGCGGTACGACCCGCCGTAGTCGTCGATCAGCAACGTCGAGCGTGCAAGCTGCCGCAGGATTTCGGTCGACCCGTGCCGATCCGCCACGACATCGCACAGCGGCGCGGGCAGATCGTCGAGGATCGACGTCCGGGTCAGGAACGTGATCTCGGCCGCGGAGCGGCGCTCGAGCACCTCGGATCGCAGATAGTCGTCGATGAGATGTTCGGTGCCGACGTCGATGCGATCAGCTCCTTCCCGCGACGTCCGGGCTCCGAGCACCGCGAGCGCCAACAGAGCGGGCCATCCTTCGGTTTCTCGCGTCAGGCGGGTCGCCGTGTCGGTCGACAGTCGCAGCCCGAGTTCGCGTCCCAGCCCGACGGCCTCACGCTCGTCCATCGCCAACTCCGCGGGACCGATCTCGACGAGCGAACCCTCGGCGGCCCAGCGGGCGAACGGGAGGCGCATCCGGGCGCGTCCCGCGATGGCCATTGCGACCCTTCGGGCAGATGCTCGACGAGTTCGGCAAGGATGTCGAGGCACGCCCTCGAGGTGATCCGGTGCCCGTCGTCGATGGCGATCCGGACGCGCTCCGGGGGTCGGGACATCGCTTCCAGCAATCGCCCGACCACGGTCCGGTGCGACAGCGTGTCCGCCGCGATCGAGCTGAAGAGCTCCGGACCGAGCGGCACGCGGCGGTCGATCGCCGCCGCGAGATCGGTCGAGGAACACCACCGGGTCGCTATCACCGTCGTCGGCCGTCAGCCAGGCCACCGGCCGCTGATTCTTCGGTCGCCCACTGGACAAGAAGGCTCGACTTGCCGTAACCGGGAGGGGCGACGAACGAGACGACAGGTCGATCGCGGACTGAGCGGAGCTGGCGCAGCAGCCTCGTCCGGCGCAACGTTCCCACATGTCGGCGCGGCAGGACGAGCCTGGCCTCGAGGAGCGGATCGAGCGGACCGGAGGTGTCCTCGCCGCCGCTGAGGCTTCCAAGCTCGTTGGCTTCGATCTCGACAAGGGAGGTGGAAGGGGGCATGCGGTCTACCGGCTGGCGGGCCGGTCCAGCTACCGAGCCCGATGATCAGGGAGGCATCCTACCTCCTCCGACGGGGAGGAGGTAGCCGGCTGCGACACGGCCTAGCGTGACCTCGTCCAGATGGGCGGCCGTGAGTTCGACCCGATCCGGACCGTCTTCGCGGCGCGGTCGGCGGGCTGACGTCAAGTCCAACGCATCACATTTGGAGACTCGGATGTCCGCTCGCTCACGCTTCCTCGCCCCCGTGCTCCTCGTGTCCGTCGCGGTCGCCGCTTGCGCAGGTGCCTCGTCGCCGACACCGGCGACGTCGCCAACGGCGGCCGCGCCGGAGGTGTCGGCGTGAGCGGCGTGGCGGCGGCCCTCACGGATGTACAGTCGGCCGCTCAGGCTCTCAGCGCGTCAGGGCACGAGCTCGCAAGCCAGCCGGTCAGCGAGATGCTGGCCTCCGCCCAGGCGCTCCAGGCCACCCTGACAGAGCTCGGCGATCAGCCGAGCCTTGGCGCCACGCTCGTTGCGGTCAAGGCGGCGATCGAGCAGCTGAAGACGGCAGCTTCCGACGTCCAGTCCGCGCTCGGGACGACGTGCCCATCCCCGTAGGGACGTGGCCAGCCCGCTAGAGGACGCGATCGGCGGTTCGGCATGGAATGGAGGCGACCCGGGTCGTTCGGCACGATCCCGGGCCGCCACCGTGTTCGGCCTGTTCGTTGCGGACGGTCGCCCGCCCGATGACGTCAGCCGGCGGCCTTGTCGCCCCCGGCCTTGGCGGCCTTCTTGACCGCGGCGGCGTCCTCGTCGCTGATCGGAGCCGACTTGACGACCTTGGCGTCCGGGATGGTGGCCTCGACGGCGTCGACCGCCGTGACGGACACCAGCGCGACGATGCCCGACGTGCCGGGGGTGATGACTCCGGCGAGCTCGTCGGCCACGTCGCTCTTCATGAGCACGTTGCCCGCCTTCCCGACCGCGGCACCGGCGACGCCGACGGCCACGGCTCCGGCGAGGATGGTGGGTGGGAAGATCAGGCCGATGACCGCGCCGCCGACGGCGCCCCACAAGAAGCCGTTGCGGGTCTTGTGGTCGGTCATCTTCTGGATGTGGATCTTGCCCTGGTCGTCCGCGTTGGCCACCAGGACGCCGTCGATGTCGAGCGCTCGGTTGACCTCTGCATCGAGCAGCGCCTCGTAGGCCGCCTTGGCCGAATCCATGTCGGCGAATTGGGCCACGATGAGGGCCTGATTGCCCTGGACCGCGATCCCTGCCACAGCGTCCACACCGAGGTCGTCACCGGCCACGACCACGGCGGCATCGACCGGCTGATCCGTCGTTGCCGTCGCGTTCTTCGTCTCGTCAGTCATCTGAGGATCTCCCTTCGTTGAAATTGCTTGATCCAGCGATGCTGGATGGGGTTGGCTTCTCAGCTCACGCCGGCGCCCACCTCCTCGGCGGCGAGGACGGACGCGAGCGCCTCGTCGGCCGCTTCCTGCTCGATCATGTCGGCCGCGACGAGGGCATCGACCGCCTCCTGGGCGGCCTTCCGCTCGATGAGGTCGGCGGCGATGAGCGCGCGGACCGCGCGGAGCGCCGCGGCGGCCTCGATCTCGTCGGCCGCGGCCACGGCCTCTTCGGCCTCCTCCGTCGCCGTCTCCTCGACATCGAGGGACATCTTGACGACGTTCTCGGCCTCCTCCTTGGCGGACTCCTCGATGAGCGAGGCTGCGAACAGGGTGTCGACGACGTCCTCGGCTGCGGCATCCTCGACGGCGAGCGCCGTGGCGACGACGTCGGCCGCCTCGGCGATGGCCGCGTCCTCGATCAGCTCGGCCTCGACGAGGGTCTGGGCGATCTCCATGGCGGCGGCCAGCTTGACCTCCTCCGCGGCCTCGATCGCGTCCTCGGCCTCCATCTTCACGCGCAGCTCGTCACCGACGATCGCGAGAGCGTCGGGCGCGAGCATCGCCTGCATGAGCGTCCGGCCACCGGCGTCGACGATCGCGTCGCGCAGGTTCGCCGCCCAGTGGTGCTCGATCACCAGGATCGCGGCGGCACTGCCCGCGGGGATCGCCTCGGCGA
The DNA here is from genome assembly GCA_963781845.1 of uncultured Chloroflexia bacterium. Lineage (GTDB taxonomy): Bacteria > Chloroflexota > Limnocylindria > Limnocylindrales > CSP1-4 > Chersky-267. The sequence goes on from CAWAHN010000021.1 coordinate 9,075, forward strand.
GCTCCTGCATCCGGTCCACCGAGAGTCCGGCGTCGCGCTCGGCGACGGCGAGTGCACCCAGCGCCTCGCCCTTGACCATGCCGGTCACACCGCCAGCGTGCAGCCCGATCAGCCCACCGGCGATCGACCCGAGGCGCATCCGCTCGTCCTCGGAGAGGTCGGTCATATGCATCGAGTTCTCGATGTCGCCGTGCCGATTCTTCTGGACGAAGATGACGTCCACGAGGCGGATGACGCCGCGCTTCCGCGCCCGGCGCAGCTCGGCCATGATCCGGCCGGTCGCCTCGAACTTGTCAAAGCCGACCACGAACACCTGGATCGGGCCGGTCACGTGCTTCTCTGCCATGTCCTGTGTCTCCTTCGACCCTGCTCCCCGATGTCCGGCGTCGGTCGCTCGCCGAACGGGCCCTGCCCGCCGCGAACTCAGACTGGGATCGCGGATCCGTCGTGCGCCGCCGCGGTCGCGGCCGCCTTGATGTCCCCGGCTGTCGCCTCGTCGACCGGGACCGTCTTGACCTGCTCGGCCGCCGGCATCTTCTGGGCGACGGCGTCGGCATCCATCGCCGAAACCAACGCGAGGATGCCCGAGGTGCCCGGGGTGATGACCCCGGCGAGCTCCTTCTCGACCTCGACCCGGTGGTGGAGGTTGCGGGCCTTGCCGGCCGCCGCGCCGGCGACGCCGAGCGCGACGGCGCCGGCGACGATCGTGGCGGGCAGGAAGATCGCCGCGACCACGCCGCCGACGATGCCCCACTTGAGACCCGTCCGCGTGCTGTGGTCGGTCATCTTCTGGACGTGGAGCTTGCCACTCTCGTCCGCCTTGACGACGAGGACGCCGTCGATCTCTAGCAGGCCCGCGACCTCGGCATCGATGAGGTCGTCATACGCAGCCATCGCCAGCGTGGGGTCCGCGAAACGAGCCACGATGAGCGAATGAGGACCCTGGGCAGTGACCGCGCCCTCGGCGAGCACACCTTGGTCGTCCGCCACCTGGCCCGCGACGACGGTGGTGTCGGAGGTATTGGCCGACGTCGCCTCGGGGGTCGTGGGTTGGGTCATCTGGACATCTCCTCCTGGGGTCGGTGCGAACATCTCCCTCGGGCGGCCACGCGCCTCATCGACAGGACCCGGTCCCGGCGACGAGCGAGGCAGGTCGACCTCGTGCGAGTCCACCCGGATGACCGCACCGTAGGCCGCGTCGCGGCCGGCGGCATCCTCCCCGTCGGAGGAAGCGAACTCCCGGCGGAGCTGGAACCGCGGACTGCGACCCGCGCCGGCGCGAGTAATGGCCTCCAGATTCGTCTGCGAAACCGGGCCTGGGCGAATGGAGATCAGTGGGCGCAGGCCGGCTCGTATGGCCGACCGGGGAGGTATTGGTCCCACTCGGCCTGGGTCAGGGTCCGGCCGGCGACGGCACACGCCGTGGCCGCCCAGTCGGTCGTGGCGATCGGCCAGTCGAAGGCCTTCCCGTCTGCGTACGACGCGAGGACCTCACGGCCGTCCGTGGAGAATATCGCCTCCACGTCCTGGTTCGACTCGCCCGGCATGGACCCGGCGACCGAGTCGCTGGCGATATCGATGAGCCGCACGGTCCCGTCGGTCCCGCCCGTGACCAACTCCCGCCCATCGGCACTCCAGGCGATCGAGTTCACCCAGCCAGCCGCGGCCAGGATGTGCCGCCCGATCGGTGCGCCGCTGGTCGCGTCCCAGAGGCGGACGTCGCCGGTCCCGCCGCCCGAAGCCAGGGTCTTTCCGTCCGGACTGAAGGCGACGGCGTCGGCGTAGCCGTAGTCGCCGTCGACATCGACCGTGTATTGCGGCACCGACTCGCCCGGAGCGAACACGGCGGCCCGCCCGGCATTTCGCTGGCCATCCGGCCCGAACATATTGAACGCCGCAGCCACCCAGCCACTGGCCGGATCGACGGCGACGCCCAGGACCTCTCCCCCGACCGAGATCGGCGTCCCGACGGGGCTCCCGTTCCGTGCGTCCCACGTCCAGAGCTGGCCGTCGGAGGTCCCCGCGACCAGGCGGGAGGAGTCCGCCGAGAAGGCGACCGACCTCGCAGCGTTCGGCCGTCGCCCGGTGTCGGTCGGCCCGACCTGCGGCTCGTTCGGCCGAGCCGGACGGTCGGGAGCGGGACCGGCCAGAGGTCCGCCTCCGACGGGCGCCCAGGTCGTCGTGTCGTACAGGGTGACGATGCTCGACCCGTCACCGGTGACCGCGAGACGGCTTCCGTCCGGCGCCCAGGCCACCCCAGAGGGAGCGTCCGTCGAACCGGGTCGAAGATGGCGCACGATCGCATGGCTCGCGGCGTCGAGGATCACCGCACCGTCGTGCTCAGCGAGAGCAAGGAGCCGTCCGTCGGGGCTCACGGAGATCGCCGGATTCGGCATGAAGATGGGTGCGACCGCGTCGACGCCAGTGGCCCCCGGGAACTCGTGGCCGAGGCGGCGATCCCCGGTCAGGTCCCACGCCATCAGTGAACCGTCGAGGCTGACCGTCCAGACCGTCTCGTCGCCGTCGACCTGGGTGACGACTGGAGCGAACACGCGTCCATCGTGACCCTCGAACGTCTTCAGCAACGCGCCGGTGGCGACGTCCCAGGCGCGGGCGACGAGATCGTCGCCTCCGGTGACGAGGATCCGGCCGTCCGGGCTGAACGACGAGCCGGTGATCGCCCCGGCGTGCTGGCCGCCGACCTCACGGCTACTGCCGGTCCGCAAGTCAACGAGCGTCTCGTGGCCATCATCGGGGACATTGTCGAGAGCAAGGGTCAGTCCATCCCGCGATGCCGAGTAGGTCGCACCTGCCTGTGGGACCCGGTACGCGACGACCGGCGCGGTGCCGCTCGGCCCCCACCACGCCTCGATGCCCGGTCGCTTCATGTTCGCGCCCTTCGGGTCCACCGCCCCTGGCGTCTCGGTGAGCAGCAGGTGTCCATCTGCGAACCCGTTGACATTCGCGATCGTCATCCCCGACGGCGCCTCGATCCGGCGGACGACCTTCAACGTCGCGCTGTCGTAGACCTCGAGCTCCCGCCCGTCCGACGTGACCGCCGCGATCGTCGACAGGTCGGGCGCCCAGCCGAATGACCACGCGTCGGCCATCGGGAATGTCACCGTGCGCGTCACGCTGTCGCTGTCGCGGGCAAGCTCCGTGATCGTCGTCGGCGGGCCGGGTGTGAAGTACCACGGCGTGCCGTCGCTCGCGATCGACGAGTAGCCGGCCCCGTTGTGGACATACGCGGTCCGTCCGGTCGCCGTGTCGATGACCGCCATGGCTCCACCGTTGTTACCGACCACGAGTGTCCGGCCGTCGGCACTGGCCTGGATCCCGAGAAGCCGCCCCGGCAGCGGCCGGCTGATCCGCAGCGCTGCCGGGCTTCGACTGAGAGCCGCCAGCAGGTCCGCCCGCACCGGGGCCGAGTCGTCCAGGGCGAGGCCCTGCCGCGCGAGCAGGAGCGACAGATCGAGGTCCTTCGTCGCGAGCGCCTGCGCTCCGAGGCGCTGGGCGTCGGCGGCGGTCGCAGCCTGCTCCGGCGTGGGCCCGCTGGCGCCTGGGCTGCGCTCGGTCGTCGCCTGGTCGGCGGCCTGGCGCTGGACGACCGCGAGCCCGCCGGCCGAGGCCGCGACGAGCAGCGCGACCACGGCGCCGGCGAGCAGCACCCGGAGGCGGCGATTCGCCCGGGCCTGCCGCTGGGCCTCGCGCTCGTCGGCCGTCCGGCTCTCGGTCACGAACCGACGTTCGAGCTCGTTGAGCTCGAGCGTGTGCTCCGCCGTCCAGTCGAGCGTCGATGCCAGCCGGGCCCCCCGATACAGCTCTCCCGGGTCGTGGCTGGCGCCCTCCCACTCCCGAGCCGCCTCGGCGAGGTGGGCGCGCAGCCGCTGCCCTTCGCGGTCCTCCTCGAGCCAGCCCGCGAGGCGCGGCCACTCGCGCAGGAGCGCCTCGTGGGCGACTTCGACGGTCCCCTCGTCGACCGTCAGCAGCCGGGCGTCGGTGAGGACACGGAGCGTCGCGCCGACCGTCTCGTTCGTGGCCGCGTCGAGCTCCGACAGCGGGACGCGTCGCCGCACGACAGCCTCACCACCGCCGCTCGCGAGCCGGAGGAACAGACTCGCGCGCGGTCGACTGCTGGTCCTCGCTGAGCCCACCGTAGGCGTCCTCGGCCAGACGTGCTACGGCGCCGCTCACGCCGCCGGACGCGTCGTAGGCATCGACCGCAAAGCGTTCGACCGTTGCGCTTCTGCCAGAGCTCGACGAGGGCAGTGGAGAGGAGCGGCAGACCGCCGGGCTGGTTCATGACGTCTGCGACGAGCCGGTCGACGAGGGCCGTGTCGATCCGAAGACCACTCCGCCGGGCTGGCCCCTCGATGGCCCGCCGGTACTCGTCCGCGCTCATCGGTCCCACCAGGACGTGGTTGGCGCCGAGCAACCCGGCGAGCGCCTCGAACTCGGCGCAGCGGCCGTAGAAGTCGGCACGCACCGCGACAAGGACGATCGCCCGACCCGATGCGGCCGCGTCCGTCAGGGCGGCGACGAAGGCAGCCCGCTCAGCGGGATCGGCGGTCGCGGTGAAAATCTCCTCGAACTGGTCCACGACGACGAGGATCTGGGTGTCATCCGGCAGCACGGCGGCGGCTGCCGCGAGCGGGTCGGAGGTATGCGCCAGCCGTCGGCGGTGCGGCTCGTCGAGGGCTGCGAAGACCACCCGATCGAGCTCCCGGAGTCGGTTCCGCGCCGGGACGGAGGAGGACACGCAGCCACCGGTCGCTGCCGGGCAGAGCGCCCGACTCGAGGGCCGGCATGAGCCCGGCGCGCAGCGCGGACGACTTGCCGCTGCCCGACGCCCCGACGACGCCGAGAAATGGTGCCCCGGCCAGTCGGCCGACCATCTCGGCGACCAGTCGCTCGCGACCGAAGAAGAGGTCGGCATCGTCGACGTCGAAGCTCGCGAGGCCAAGGAAGGGACACTCGTCGACCGGCCTCGAGCGCGGATCGGCGGCGAGGAGCTGGGAGCGCTCGCGGGCGAACTGGAGGTCGATGAGATTCGACGCCACCTCCGCTTCGAGTCGCCGCAGGTCGCGCCGACCCTCGGCAGCCCGCGTCGTGGCGCCCCCGAGCCGTCGCGCGACCTCGCCCTGCGCCCAATGGGCGGCCAACGCGTGGACGCGAGCCGGCGACCCACCTGACGCCTCCATCACCGCTCTGACCGGCCGAGGTCCCTCGACATCGCCCGCATAGAGCTCCACGATCGCTTCGACGCCTGCCTCGTCGAGCGGCTCGAGGCGCCAGCGTCCCGGCCTCGTCGACGAGGTGATGCAGGACACGACCGATGGCGGGCGGTGGATCCTCGTCGCCGATGAGGACCGTGAGCCCGGGACGCCCCGAGATCACCGTCCCGGAGACGCTCGAGCGCCGGACCGACCTTCACGGCCCCGTCCCCGAGGTCATCCAGGACGAGGAAGTAGGACGAGGGGGCCACGACCGCCGCATCGATCGCCGCGGAGACGGCGGTCGCACCATCGCGTCCGGACGCGTAGATCACCCGGCCGCCATCCCGCGCCCCAAGGATGGCCACCTCCGCGGCGAGACGAGTCCGCCCGGCTCCGGTCACTCCGGTCAGCAGGCGGAACGAGCCTGATCCCGTGCGGGACGTCCGCCACGCCCAGCGGAGCCAGCGGGCCTCGCGATCGCGCCCGACCAACGGACCCACCGGGTCGAGTTCTGGTGGGATCTCCCCGGCCGGCACGCGCGTCAACGGTCTCGGTGCGGGCGGGCCCGCCACCTCGAACGCTCTGAGCGTCATCGCCGACGCCCTTGAGGCTCAGGCCCTCTCGCGGGCGTGTCGCCACGTCGGCCATCGCACCAGCCAGATGAACGACGCCCTCGCTCGCGATGATCTCCCCGGGGCCCGCGGTCGCGCACAAGCGCGCCGCGAGATTGAGGGCCGCGCCTCGATATCCGTCCTCGACGGGCACGGCTTCCCCGGCGTCGAGACCGATCCCGACCTGCATCGGGAGGGACGGATCGATCGCGCGCTCGTCGGCAAAGACCTGCTGGAGCTCGACCGCGGCGCGGATCGCGTGCCGGGCCGAGCCGAAGACCGCGAGCGCCTCGTCGCCGCGTAGCTCGACGACGTCGCCACCGAAGCTCTCGACCCCTTCGCGGACGACCTCCGCGAACTCGGCCGCAAGGCGGGCGGCCGCCTCATCGCCGGCTGTCCGGGTAAAGGCCGTGTATCCGCGGACATCGGCGATCAGGAACGTGAGGATGGAGCTGCTGGGAGCCGGCCGATGAGAGGCTCGGACGCTCACTGGCTGACTCCAGCACCGTGCCGCGACCCAGGGACGGCATGTCCAGGGGGCGACGGGTAGCGAGCATCTTGCGGCAAGACCGACGCCGGGGCAAGACCGCTGCCGGCCTCGCCCTCAGACTCGGCTCGTCACCGTCTCCCTTGTGGCGGTGACGACCCACAGCTAGTGTTCGGACCCGTGGATGAGATCCGCCAGCAGCTCGCGGCCTCATTGCAGGCGATCCGCCGGGTCTTGCTCAATCCCGACCTCCGCCAGCTCGAAACCGCCTGGACCCTGTCGATCGCCGCGCAGTGGGCGCTCATCGTCGCCCTCCTGGTGTACGCCTACGGGGCTGGAGGAGCCGTAGCTGTCGGGATCCTCGGCGTCGCTCGCACGCTGCCGACCCTGATCGGGGTCCCGCTCGCCTCGACGCTGGGCGACCGGCATTCGGGGACCCGCGTGCTCCTGGGGATCTATGCCACCGCGCTCGCCACCGCGGTCGCAGCCGCGATCGCCCTCGCCCTCGGGTCGCCGTTCCCCATCGTCCTGGTCATCGCGGCCATCAACGCTGTGGCCACGGCGACGATCCGGCCGCTCCAGAACACGATCATCCCTGGGCTGGCCCGATCGCCCGCCGAGCTCGTGGCAGCCAACGTCGCCACCAGCACGGGCGAAGGGGTCGGCCTCCTCGTCGGGCCCGCGCTCGGGGGGATCCTGCTCGTGTTCGGCACGGCGGCTGCGGCGACAGCCGGAGCGCTGGGGATGGCTGCTGGCGACGATCGCGATCAGCCGGGTCCAGCCGCTGACCCGTTTGCCGGGCGCTGCTCCGTCCGGACCCATCACGCACCGTGGGCGATCGTCCGGGGGATACCTCGACGGGATCACGGCGCTCCGCGATCTGCCGACGCCATTCCTCGTGATCGCCGTCTTCGGCGTCCAGCCATTCGTGCGGGGGATGCTCACTGTCCTGATCGTCGTCGCCGCGATCGGGTCCCTGCGCCTCGGCGAGTCAGGCGTCGGCTTGTTGAACTCGGCCATCGGGGCCGGCGGCATCATCGGTGCCCTGGCGAGCGTCCTGCTTGTCGGGAGACCACGACTCGCTCCCTTCTTCATCCTTGGCCTGGTCTTCTGGGGAGCGCCGATCTCAGTGGTCGGCCTGGTGCCCGTCGTCTGGGTCGCGGTCGCCTCCATGGTGGTCGTCGGCGCCGCCAATGCCATCCTCGACGTGGCCGGCTTCACCCTCCTCCAGCGAACCATCCCGAACGACGTCCGGGCGAGCATCATGGGCCTGTTCGAAGGCTACATCGCGGCGACGGCCGGACTCGGCGGGGTCGTGGCGCCGATCCTCCTGGCCGTCGTCGGGGTCCAGTGGGCCTTCGTGGTCACCGGGGCGATCCTCCCGGTCGTCGCCGCGGTCGCCGTCCGAGGCGTTCTTCGGGCCGACGACGTGGCTCTCGTCCCGGAGCACCAGCTCCGTCTGCTGCGCGGCATCACGATGTTCGCCCCCCTGTCGGTCAGCACCGTCGAACAGCTGGCCGGCAGCCTCACGCCGCTCCAGTTCGCTCCCGGCGACATCCTGATGCGAGCGGGGGATCCGGGCGATCGGTTCATCCTCATCGATACCGGGTCCGTCGAGGTCGAGCAGGCGGGAGTGACGATCCGCACGATCGGCCCTGGAGGTCATGTCGGCGAGGTCGCCCTGCTGCGCAGGATCCCGCGCACCGCGACGGTCCGGGCCGTGTCGGACACCAGCGCCTTCGGCCTCGACTCGCCGAGCTTCATCGCTGCCGTCACCGGTGACCGCGAGGCGGTCATCTCCGCCGAGCGAGTCGTCGAAGCCCGCCTGGCGAACGCCGACGATCGATCGACCTGAGCTCGGGAGGCACAAGGCCCGGTGGGCGTTCCTGGTCGGACCGCCATCCGGTCGCCGGCGGGCTGGGCCCGAAGGGACCGTCTGCCGTCGGCAGCTGTCATGTCAGCGACATCCGGGTGGCCGTCGTGGGAGTATCGTGCACCGACGGACTCGCGGCGAGCGGGCACCGGCGGGAGGCGCCTGGCAGCTGTCAGGGTCGCGATGAGGGAGTGAGCGAAGGCATGACGAAGGACCGGAAGCTCGACCTGATCAAGCGGGTGCCGTTGTTCAGCGGATGCACCGCGGGAGACGTGGAGTGGATCGGCGGGCTTGCTGACGAGGTCGACATGCCCGCCGACCACGTCATCTTTCGCGAAGGCACGACCGCGCACGAGTTCATCATCGTCGTCGAGGGTGCACTTCGGATCGAGCGGCACGGGAACGTCATCAATCGCCTGGGCCCCGGTGACTTCGCTGGCGAGATCGCTCTCGTGGACGGGGGGCCGCGGACCGCGACCGTCATCGCGGACGTCCCCTCGCGCGTGCTGGTGATCGGGCACCGTGAATTCCACTCACTGCTCACGCGTCGCCCGTCGATCGAGATCCAGGTCCTGCATGCGCTGGCGGCCCGCATTCGCCACCTCGAGCCCGAGGCCGTCTTCTAGGGCGAACCGAGGCCTGGGACGGACGCTGCTGCTTCGCGGCTTTCGCCCGCTCCACGTCCCCAAGCCGACGACGCGTCACCGGGCGGGCCTGCTGTCGGCCAACAGCGTCAACGCCTAAGTGCGACCGATCCGCTCGCTCGCCATTTGGCCGGTCGACGAGGGACGACTGCCGGTCAACCCGTTCCGACGCTCGCGCCGCCGGGCATCGCTCAATCCGTTGCTGCCAAGCGAGACACCCCGACGAAGTCGGCCACCCTGGAGGACCTCCAGGCGATCGAGCGTGGCTGTGCGGGCGACCAGCCGGTGGACTGGCGAGACCGAGCGATCGTGTCGGTCCTGAAGACCACGGCCGCTCGCAACTCGAGCGTCCGGATGCTATCGATCGGCGATGTCGACCTCGCCCGGGACGTCATCCGGTTCCGGCGAGCCAAGGGTGGCAAGACCCTGGAGGTCGCCCTCCATCGCGAGACGAAGGCCGCCGTCAGCGCCTATCTCGAACGCGGACGACCGAGGCTCCCGGCCGCGGCGATCCCGGCGGCCAACGCACTCGGATCGACCCCGCCTGACCCGAGCTCCCTCTTCCTGTCGAGCAACACCGAGACGGGTCCACGGGCTCTCACCATGAGCGCGATCTCGACGATGCTCACCCGCCGCTACCACCGCGGTGGTGGCACGCTCGCGCGGTTCGGGTCGCACCGGATCCGGCACGCGACCGCCACGATGCTCGTCAACAACGGGATGTCGCTCGAGGAGGTCAGCCGCTTCCTCGGTCACAGCTCAACGATGCCGACCCGCCGCTACGCCCAGCAGTCGCCGGGGGCACTTGGCAAGCGGCGGCCGAGGCGCTTGAGCGCTCCGGCCTCGTATCAAGGTGACCGTTAACGACGGAGTCCTCGTTTGGTTCCTGCCGGTCGACTTTCGAGGACGGATCGAAGGCCTTCCCTCAGGCGAACGACCGTGGCGCATCCGAACGCTGCTCCTGCTCTGGAGCCTGGGGTATCAGCTCGACCACGCTTGGCTTCTGGCGCTGGCCGATGACAAACGCACGGTCAGGTCATACCAGGCGTCCCTCGATGGGCTCGATGACGAGCACCTGCTGGCGTGTATCGAGGCGACCGAGGTCGAGCGTGGCGATGGGAGCAGACCATTCGAATCGTCGCTCTGGCGGAGTCCGGGCTAGCAGGCGGCTCGTCGGCGACTTGGCGCAAACCCGGGACACGATCTCGCAGCCCGTTTCGTAACAAGAGGTATCCCGCCTCAACCGCCGGGGGCCGGTGGAGCTCGGTCACTGGATGGCGCCGCCGGTCATCCCGCGGACGAGTCCGGAAGATCCGATGACCTCGATCCGTTGACGGGCGGACCCCTGGCACCTAGGCTCAGGTCGAGGGTTTTATGCCGCATGCGCGAGGCAGCCCGAGGGCAAAGGAGGGCTCGTACATGATTCGGCGTATCACCGGGATCATCCTTGGCGTGGTGGCGTTCCTGATCGTGTACTGGCTCACGGGCGGGACGGCGACGCCGGCCACCCCCAACTGGGCATTGGCGATCCTCGTCGGCCTGGTGGTGGCGCTCATCTGGCCGTGGGTCATGGGCCTGATCCTGGTCAGGCGCGCTCGGCAGCGGCGCCAGAACCAGATCGACCAAGAAGTCCAGAAGCAGGTCGCGGAGCAGCAGAACAACCGACCACCCTCCTGATCTTCGGGCTCCCGGTAAGCTTGGCGCTATCCACGCCGTTCCGGCGGTGGCCATCGGCGGGAATACGAGAAGCCGAGCGAGTTCCTACGTGACCGCAGCCCGCAGTCCGCGCGCTCGGGGGCATTACGGCGCGCTGGTCCGATCCACAACCACGTAGTCGGGACCTTCCGGGTGGTGCTGCGGCGACTAGCCGACTACCACGACGCATCAAGGAGTGGCAGAGGCCCGCCGCGCGCCGGACCTACCGGATCGGGAGCGCGACGACGTTCACAAGGCCGAAGAGGAAGATGCCGACGGCCCCGGCGAGCAGGACAAGGCGGATCCACCACCAGCGGAAGCGATCGGACACGCCGGCGAGGAACAGTGTCAGGGCGAAGATCACAGATCCACATCGGCTCCCGGGGCCCCCAGGCCTGTTGCGACCCCGGGTACGCCCGAGCCGTCCCCGAGCCGAAGGAGCTCGGAGAGGCCGACGAGCCGCAACTCCGCCACCGCCTGATAACCCAAGACCGAGGAGCGGTCGACGCTCACGCGAGGACGCCGTGACCCGCGCTACGGGTGACACCTCCGATTTGTTGGACCCGCGCATCGGCGGGAATCGCCAACGGACGTCGGGTGCGCGATCGAACGCACTGCACCTGGCGTTGGGCCCATCACCGGCGGCAACGAGGCGCATTCTCGCGGGTGGTCGAAGGGCTTGCCCTCGATCTTCGTCCGTGCTCCTGGCGCCGGGCTCATGTAGGCCGAATCGCGTCGCCCGTTGAGGTCCCTTATCGTCGCGCGCGACGGCGTTCCCGCCGGCGGACGCCGCACACCGAGACCGGCGACAGCGGTCGCCCGAACGGATCGATGAACAATGTCACCGGCCCGGCGGTCGCCGGCATGGACCCTTCGAGGACCTCGAAGGAGTACGAAAGCATCTCAGGCCCGAGCTGCGGATCCCGGAGCACGATGACCACGTCCTCGGGCACGCCCTCGCCGGGCTGGAGAAAGGACAGGACCGCGTTGGGCGGGTCGTCCTCGAAGCTATTCTGCCCTTCGCCCCACAGGTTGACGAAGTCGATCGTCGACATTTGCCCGACGACCCGCTGCGGCCGATCCGAGAAGAAGAGCGTGGAGAGCGCGACCCCGTCCAATCGCAAGGTCTTCCCATCGCTGGTCACCCCGCGGGCGTTCTGGACGAACATCGACTGTTCCGTCTGGAGGTCCGCGACCTGCGGTGTATCCATCGTTCGATCCCTTTCGTGTGCGTGGCGGCCCAGTTCGGTATCACGCCAGAGTAGGCTCGCCGACGGCGCCCAGCGCATCCTCCGTCACGGATGAGGCCGACCGACACCGAGTACGGTCGTCGGCGGGAGCCCACGCCCGGCCGCGCGTCGCACCCGAACTGACGGAGCGCGCCGACCCTCAATCATGACCTGCCACCGGTGCGTGACGACCTCCGGGGCGGTCAGCAGGACGCCGATGACGCAGACGACTGACAGCCCGACGGATCCGGCCACGAGCGCCTGGCCAGCCTGCCGGAGGAAGTCGGAGGAGCTCGACACGAGCGGCTGCAGCCAGGCGAGGAGCTGGGGATCCGAGGCGATCGCCTGTCCGGCACCGACGCTGGCAGCGGCGACGATCGGCCCCATCTGGGTCGCCAGGCTCACCACGGTGAGGACGACCACGACGGTGGTGATGACGATCGACGCCACGGTCACCGTCCCGGCCGCGCTCGTCGGGCTCCAACCCCTGGCCCGGAGCCGACGGTAGATCGGCAGGAGCGTCGCTGCGAGGATGATCGCGAGGGTGACCGGGATGAGGACGATCGGGACCTGGACCGCGAGGAGGACCACCACGCCCAGGAACGCGAGCCCGATCCGTGGGCCGCACCAAGACGGACCATTTGCTCATCGCCTTCCTCTTTATCATCGCGGTCGCGCGGCCCTTCTGGGTGCTAGAGGGGCAGTTCCTCAGGCGCGTCCGAGACCTCATGGCGGTACCTGAGGAAGGCCCGGGCATGGCCGTAGCCGCGTTGCGGACTCTCTACGGCGCGTTCAGGGAACCAGACCTCAAGGTTGGATGATCATCTCGACCGGCTCCACCCGGTCGGCGGTCAACCTGGACACGAACAGGGCCCCTAGGTGGCGGTGCGTGAAGTTTCGTGTGGCCGCTCCATCGAGAGACCTCCTCCGACGGGGAGGATGCGGCTAAGCCGCGACACCTCGTAGCGTGCTGATCGTCGGGTGAACCCTCGCAAGGTCGATTTTGGTCGACCACTGTCGCAAGCGCGACCCGCGGGGCTAACACCGAGTACCAGCACGCGTCGCATTCGGAGACCCCGTGTGTATGGAGTAGCGGTCCTTTCCACCCACGGCGGTCGACGTCGTGGACACGACGATGCCCGGCGCGAAGGGTCGTCACCTCCGCTTGGTCATCGTCGAGACCGGAGGCGGTCAACTAGTCTGGCGGCAGTCACGTGGCCGCCATTCGGTGGGCTGACATCAGTCGACTCCGGCAGGCCTGGAACTCGCGAACATACGGTACCTCGTGACGACGGCGCGCTAGTCGAAAACTACGCCGATCAAGGGGAACACCGATGTCCAGAGACGTTCGCCTCCTCGCCCCCGTGCTCTTCCTGACGCTCGCCGTCGCCGCCTGTGCGGCTTCGTCGTCGCCGACACCGGGCACGCCGACAGCCCAGGCCACATCGCAGACCTCGGCGGCCCCGGTCGCTTCGGCAGCTCCGGCCGCTTCGGGCGCGGCCGCGATCTGTGCTGACGCGACGCATTTCCGCGCCTCCATGAAGGCGCTCACCGGTCTCACGCTCGCCTCCGTCGGCGTGAGCGGCGTGACGGCGGCGCTCACCGACGTGCAGTCGGCCGCTCAGGCCCTCGCCGTGTCGGGGCACGCCCTTGTCGGCCAGCCGGTCAGCGATCTGCTGACCTCCGTCCAGGCACTCCAGACCACGCTGACCGGACTCGGCGATCAGCCGAGCCTCGGCGCAAAGCTTGTCGCGGTGAAGACGGCGATCGAGCAGATCAAGACGGCAGCTTCAGGTGTCGAGTCCGCGCTCTCGACGACTTGCCCGGCGAACTAAGGGGCTGGCACGCCCTGAAAGGCACACGGCCGCGATGGTCGCTGTTCGTGAACGAACGGCTGACATGAGGCTGGCGCTTGCCCGCGCCGGGTCACGATGCCGTTCCGGGAGCTCCGGCTGCCTCTGGGGCTGGCGTCATCGGCCGGTGGCGGAGCTGGGGCTCGTCAGCCTCCCCGAGTTCCCAGGTGCCGGTCGGCGCTCTGGCGATTCGCCGACCGTAGAGCGCGCCGATCGGGCCGGCGCTCAGCCCGTGCAGGAAGATCGACCCGAGCACCGTCCACGTCACCACGTGGATGAGCGTGAGACTAGCCGGATGAGCCGGACCCATCTGGTCGAAGGCGACTAGCAGGAAGACCACAGATGCCAGACCGCGCGGCCCGAACCAGCCGATGAGCGCGACCGTGTCAGCGCGAAGTGGCGATCTGACCATCGACAAGGCCACGGGGCCCATCCGGACGATCGTGAGGCTGAGGACTGCGTAGACGAGGACGACCGGATCAAAGCCCGCCGTGAGCACCGGACCAACGAAGCCGATACCGAACACGAGCCAGACCAGGTAGGACGCCGCCACGCCGATCCAGTCGGCGAACTCGACGGATGGCTCGGCCGCCGCCGTCGCGGTCCGGTAGACGACCCCGGCCGCGAACGCGGCCACGAACCCGTTGCCTCCGATCGTCGTCGCACCCGCATAGGCGAGGACCGACAATGACACCACCGCGAGTGATTCCGACGCCGGCGTGGCCCAGCCACGCCGACGCGCCTGAGCGATGCCGCGCCCGCCGAACCCGCCGACAACGATCGCGACCACGATCGCCAGGGCGATCTCGAGGGCGGCATCGATGAACCAATTCTGACTCGCGGAGGCTTGCTCAGCGACCGCCACTGCCAGGAACAGCGTGACGAACGGCGTCGCGATGCCGTCGTTCAATCCGCTCTCGATGTTGATGGCCCGCCGGACCCGAACCGGGATCGCCCGATCCACGAGCAGTGGGAGGCTCAGCGCCGCGTCCGTCGGCGCCAGGATCGAGCCCATCAAGAGGGCGAACGCGAGGCCGAGCGCGGGGAACAGGAACCAACCGACGATCGCGCCGGCTGCGATCGTCAAAGGCAGCCCGATGGCCAAGAGCCGAGCCGGGACCCAGGCGATGCTGCCCGCCTGTTTGAGGCCGATGGACGAGGCGTCCGAAAACAGCAGCAGCGCCAGCGTCAACTCGGCGAGCAGCTGGACTGACTCCGACGTCGCCGGCGCCGCGAACGTTCCGACCCCTGATGGTCCGAGGACGGCGCCGATCGTCACGAGGATCATCGGGCCGCTGACCGACAGTCGGTCGAGCCGGGCCGCGAGGAGGGTGTAGCCGAGGATCACGAGCGCGACGATGGCGATCTGCGCCACTGGTCCTCCTCAGTGTATCCGCGCTCGTCAGCCTGGGGTGGTGGTCATGCGAGCCGCCCTGGCACGATCCGGTCCTCGTCCGGTGTCGCCCGCCAGAGCCCGCCGAAGCGACTTCAATGAAGCTCGCGGCCGCCTTTCTCGCGGCCGCCTTTCCTGTCCCACCTGATGCGTTCGGCCGACCAACGGCTCAGCTCGCGAGCGTCTTCGCCTTTGAGCTGGTCGTACTCGGCCTGGTTGATCGTCCCAGGCGTCCTTGAGCTGCTGCAG
>CAWAHN010000022.1:0-19520 GCA_963781845.1 uncultured Chloroflexia bacterium
ATCAACCGCGCGATGCCGCGCAGGAGATCGCCGAGAAGCTGATGCCGTTCGTCGGCCGCAAGCTCCGGCTGAAGATCCTCGAGGTCAACCGCAAGGCCAACCGCCTCATCCTGTCGGAGAAGGTCGCCCTCTACGAGGAGCGCCGCGAGAAGCGGGACGAGCTGTTCAGCAGCCTCCAGGTCGGCCAGAAGGTCAGCGGGACCGTCCGCTCGATCGCCCCGTTCGGCGTGTTCGTGGACCTCGGCGGGATCGACGGCCTGGTCCACAAGAGCGAGCTCAGCTGGAACAAGGTCAACAACCCGGAGTCGGGCTACCAGGTCGGTGAGCAGGTCGAGGCCGAGGTCATCGACATCAACCACGAGCGCGGCCGGATCAGCCTGTCGATCCGCCGCCTCCAGCCGGATCCGTGGCACTCGACGGTCGCCGACTTCAAGGTCGGGGACATCATCGACGGGACCGTCACCAAGCTCGTGAACTTCGGGGCGTTCGTGCGCGTCCGTGACGGGCTCGAGGGCCTGATCCACATCAGCGAGCTGTCCCACCAGCGGGTCGCCCATCCGGGCGATGTCGTCCACGAGGGCCAGACGCTCAAGCTCAAGATCATCTCGCTCGATTCCGAGCGACATCGCCTGGGCCTGAGCCTGAAGCAGGCCGAGGAGCCGCCGGCTCGTCCGGCCGCTGCCGAGCCGGGCCCCGGCGCCGGCGCGCCGACCAGCGGGCCGCGTCCCGAGCGCCGACCGCGTCCCGAGCGTGGCTACTCGATGGCCGACGCCGTCCAGGAACCCGAGGGCGGGATCGACAACACGCTGGCATCGGCGTTCGCCCAGGTCCGCCAGCAGCTGGCCGCCGCCGAGGTGGCCGACATCAAGGACGACGTCGCGTCCGACGAATACGCCGAGGAGACCGCCGCCGCCGACGCGGTCGGCGAGGTCGCCCAGGCGGTCGCCGCCGACGAGGCCGACGAGGAAGCGGCCGCCGGAGCGGCCGTCGCCGACATCGTCGACACGGTCGCCGCCGACGAGGCCGTCGCCGAAGACGCCGCGGCCGGCAAGATCGCCGAGATCGTCGATGCCGTCGCCGAGGACGAGGCCGAGCTGGAGGCGAAGGCCGCCGTGGAGCTCGACCGGATCGTCGACGCGGCCGCCGCCAACGAGGACAACGAGCCGGCGGCCGAGACCGCCGCGGTCGGTGTCGTCGAGGCTGTCGCCGCGACCGAATCCGCCGAGGAGTCGGTCGCCGCCGAGGCGATCGCCGACATCAAGGACGATCTCGCTTCCGACGAGTACACCGAGGAGTCGGTCGCCGCCGAGGCGATCGCCGGGATCGAGCAGACGGTGGCCGCCGACGAAGCGACCGAGGAAGCCGTGGCCGGGGCCGCGGTCGCCGAGATCGCCGAGACGGTCGCCGATGACGAAGCCGTCCTCGAGGCGACCGCGGCGGAAGCCATCAAGGATGTCGCCGACAAGACGATGGAAGAGAACACCAAGGACTGACCCGCGCCCGGTCCGCTCGAGACGACCCGTCGGGACGACCCGGCGGGTCGTTCGCATCCGGCCCCATCCACGGGGCGCCGGCCGGCGTATCGATGGTGGAACGAGGCTGCGGCCACCGCGAACGGCGCTGGTCACGCCGCGAGATGGCCGTGCTAGCATGGCCCAGGGCGTCGACCGTGACGCCTGGAGAGGAACAGGCGTTCGACCGGATGGATCGCTTCGACAAGTTCACGGACCGCGCGCGCAAGGTCCTCACCCTGGCACAGGATGAGGCCCAGCGGTTCAACCACAACTACATCGGCACCGAGCACCTCCTGCTCGGGCTCGTCCGCGAGGGCGAGGGGGTCGCGGCGCGCGTCCTCGAGAACATGAACGTCGAGCTCCCCAAGGTCAGGACCGCGGTCGAGTTCATCATCGGTCGGGGCGATCGCCCGGTCGTCGGCGAGGTCGGCCTGACGCCGCGAGCGAAGCGGGTCATCGAGCTCGCGATCGACGAGGCTCGCCGCCTGGGCCACAACTACATCGGCACCGAGCACCTCCTGCTCGGGCTCGTCCGCGAGGGCGAGGGGATCGCCGCCGGCGTCCTGGAGTCGCTCGGGGTCAACCTCGACAAGGTCCGCCACGAGGTCATCCGGGTCCTGTCGCAGAGCTCGTCCGCCGGGCCGACCGCGCAGGAGACGAAGCGCGCCAGCAAGACCCCGACGGTCGACCAGCTCGGGATCAACCTCACCGAGGCCGCTCGGGCGGGCAAGCTCGATCCCGTCATCGGCCGGGAGAAGGAGATCGAGCGGGTCATCCAGATCCTGGGACGCAAGACGAAGAACAACCCCGCCCTGATCGGCGAGCCGGGCGTCGGCAAGACGGCCATCGCGGAGGGCCTCGCCCACCGGATCGTCGCGGGTGACGTCCCGGACATCCTGCTCAACAAGCGCGTCCTGACCCTCGATATCGGGTCGCTCGTCGCCGGCACCAAGTACCGCGGCGAGTTCGAGGAGCGGCTCAAGAAGATCATCGAGGAGCTGCGCAACACCAACGACGCGGTCCTGTTCATCGACGAGCTCCACACGCTCGTCGGGGCGGGCGCGGCCGAGGGAGCCATCGACGCTGCGAACATCCTCAAGCCGCCGCTCTCGCGCGGCGAGCTCCAGTGCATCGGCGCCACGACGCTGGACGAGTACCGCAAGTACATCGAGCGCGACGCCGCCCTCGAGCGCCGCTTCCAGCCGGTCATGGTCGAGGAACCGACCCTCGAGCAGACGATCGAGATCCTGCTCGGGATCCGGGAGCGCTACGAGCAGCACCACAAGGTGACGATCACGGACCAGGCCGTCCAGGCCGCCGCCGACCTGTCGATCCGATACATCACGGACCGGCACCTCCCGGACAAGGCGATCGACCTGATCGACGAGGCAGCCAGTCGCGTCCGCCTGCGGCATGCATCGGCGCCGCCCGCCCTGCGCGATGCGCAGAAGGAGCTCGACCGGGTCACCAAGGAGAAGGACGCGGCGATCAACGCCCAGGAGTACGAGGACGCGGCGGGCCTGCGCGAGGCCGAGGCCACGGCCAAGGAGAAGGTCGAGACGCTGCGGGCCGAATGGCAGGCGCAGATCTCCGGGGACCAGCCGACCGTCGGCGAGGAGGAGATCGCCCAGGTCGTCGCGATGTGGACCGGCATCCCGGTCACCCGGATCGCCCAGGAGGAGTCGCAGCGACTGCTCAACATGGAGACCGCCCTCCACGGTCGGGTCATCGGCCAGCAGGAGGCGATCGAGATCGTGTCCAAGGCGGTCCGCCGCGCCAGGGCCGGCCTCAAGGATCCGAAGCGGCCGATCGGCTCATTCATCTTCCTGGGCCCGACGGGGGTCGGCAAGACCGAGCTGGCCAAGGCACTCGCCGAGTTCATGTTCGGCAGCGAGGACGCGCTCATCAAGATCGACATGAGCGAGTTCATGGAGCGCCACAACGTCAGTCGGCTGGTCGGGGCGCCCCCCGGCTACGTCGGGTTCGACGAGGGCGGTCAGCTGACCGAGGCGGTCCGCCGCAAGAACTACTGCGTCGTCCTTCTCGACGAGGTCGAGAAGGCCCACCCCGAGGTGTTCAACATCCTCCTCCAGATCCTCGAGGACGGGCACCTGTCGGATGCCAAGGGACGCCGCGTCGACTTCCGCAACTGCATCATCATCATGACCTCGAACCTCGGGGCGAAGCAGCTCCAGACGAACTCCTCGCTCGGCTTCCGGGTCCAGGGCGACACCGAGGCGAGCCGCGCGGAGGCGTCCTACGAGCTGATGCGGGACAAGGTCCAGCAGGAGCTCAAGCAGAGCTTCCGGCCCGAGTTCCTGAACCGGATCGACGCGACGGTCGTGTTCCGGAGCCTGACCGTCGAGGAGATCACCGAGATCGTCGACCTCATGCTCCAGCGAGTCCGCGATCAGCTTCGCGCCCAGCAGATGAGCCTCGAGGTCACCCAGGAGGCCAAGGAGCACGTCATCAAGCTCGGCTATGACGTCGCGTACGGTGCGAGACCGCTGCGCCGGGTGATCCAGAACATGATCGAAGACGTCCTCGCCGAACAGCTCCTCCTCGGCGTCTACGAGCCCGGCACGACGATCATCGTCGAGAAGGGCGAGGAAGCGGGCCTGTCGATCCACGCCGTCGACCAGAAGACCCCCGTCGAAGCCCACTAGCCGGCGGGGCCGGGCCGATGGCGAAGAGCCACAGCCGTTTCGTCTGCCAGTCGTGCGGTGACGCGTTCCTGCGCTGGGAGGGCCAGTGCCGGACCTGCGAGGCGTGGAACACGCTCGTCGAGACCGTCGTTCGCGAACCCGCACGGGCCGGGCGCGGCCCGTCCGCGTCCGTGCTGCCCGGTCGCGGCGCGCCCGAACCGCTGCGGTCCATCGCCGAGGCGGACATCCCCCGCCTCGCGGTCGGGATCGGCGAGCTCGACCGCGTCCTCGGTGGCGGCCTGGTCCCGGGCTCGCTGGTCCTGCTCAGCGGCGAGCCGGGCATCGGCAAGTCGACCCTCCTGCTCCAGGCCGCGGCGGGCGTCGCCACCCGGGTCGGGCCGTCGGGCGGTCACGTCCTGTACGCGACCGGCGAGGAGTCGAGCGGCCAGGTCCGTCTCCGCGCCTCGAGGCTCGGCCTGCTCGACGGACCGGCGGGCGGGGCCGTCCGGGTCGTCCCCGAGAGCGAGATCGGGCGGATCGTCGAGCTGGCGCGGGCGGACCGGCCGGGCCTCGTCATCGTCGACTCGATCCAGACCGCGACCGTCGACGACCTGGACGGTCCGGCCGGCAGCGTCGGCCAGGTCCGCGAGTCGGCCCTCCGGCTGATGGAGCTGGCCAAGGGCGACGGGATCGCCGTCGTCCTCGTCGGCCACGTCACCAAGGACGGAACGATCGCCGGACCCAAGACCCTCGAGCACCTCGTCGATGCGGTCCTCGGGCTGGAAGGGGACCGATCGGCCGGGCTGCGCCTGCTCCGGGCGTCGAAGAACCGGTTCGGCTCGACCGAGGAGGTCGGGGTGTTCGAGATGGGTGAGCACGGACTCGACGAGCTGACCGATCCGGCCCGGGCGTTCCTGGTGGAGCACGACGGAGCGGCCCCGGGCAGCGTCGTCGCGCCGACCCTCGAGGGCAGCCGCCCGCTCCTCGTCGAGGTCCAGGCCCTGGTCGCGCCGGTCAGCTACGGCACGCCCCGCCGCACGGGGGTGGGGATCGACCCGAACCGCCTGGCGCTGCTCGTCGCGGTCCTCGGCCGGCGGGCCGGGATCGGCCTCGGCAGCCACGACGTCTACGCCAACCTGGCCGGCGGCCTCAGCCTCGAGGAGCCGGGGCTCGACCTGCCGCTCGCCCTGGCCCTGGCGTCCTCGCTGCGCGACCGGCCCGTCCGGCCGGCGACGGTCGCGATCGGCGAGGTCGGCCTGCTCGGCGAGCTGCGCAGCGTGACCGGGCTCGAGCGACGCCTGCGCGAGGCCGCCCGGCTGGGGTTCGTCCGGGCGATCGTGCCGCGTTCGGCCCGGGGAGGCCCCCCACCGGTCGTCGACGGGCTGGACGTGCTCGCCGTCGGGACGCTCCGCGAGGCGATCGGAGCCGCCCTGGAAACCGACAGCCGCTCGCCGGCGATGCTAGTCTGACGCCCGCACCGCACGGTCCGCGGTCGCCCACGTCCGCCTTGAGCCGGGAGCGCGTCCACCCACCGTGATCCGGAACATCCGTATCCTCGGCGCTGCCCTGGGCGGCATCGTCGGCCTGGCGCTGGCGACGTCGCTCGGCGGCGTCTTCGACCGGAGCGGCCCCTACTACGGGTTCTTCCTCGCGGCCTGGGTGGTCGCCTGGATCGTGGTCGGGTTCGCGCTCCTGCCCTACCTCACGATCGTCCCCGCCGAATGGCTCGTCCGAAGCGCCCAGAACCTGTCGACCGCCGAGTTCGTGACCGCGGTCGGCGGCTTCCTCATCGGGCTGTTGATGGGCCTGCTGCTCGGGATCCCGCTGTCCAACCTGCCCGACCCGCTCGGGAAATGGCTGCCGCTCGCGACATCGCTCGGGCTCGGTCTCGGGATGGTCGGCCTGACCGTGGCCAAGCGCCAGGACCTGGTGACCGCCGCCGAGGCCCTCGGGATCTTCCGCCGGCCGGAGGCCGAGGACGGCGCGGTCCGGCGGGGCGACCCACACATCGTCGTCGACACGAGCGCGATCATCGACGGGCGGATCGCCGAGATCGCCGAGTCCGGGTTCATCTACGGCACGCTCGTCGTGCCGCGGTTCGTCCTCGACGAGCTCCAGCACATCGCCGACAGTGCCGACACGCTGCGCCGCAACCGCGGTCGGCGCGGCCTCGAGATCCTCGCCCGGATGCAGAAGGATTCCCCGACGCCGGTCGAGATCGTCACCGACGACTTCCCGGACATCCCGGAGGTCGACGCCAAGCTGGTCGCCCTGGCCAAGCGGCGGAGCGGCGCGATCCTGACCAACGACTTCAACCTCAACCGGGTCGCCGAGCTGCAGGGCCTCCGCGTCCTCAACATCAACTCGCTGGCCAACGCGGTCAAGCCCGCGGTCCTGCCGGGCGAGGAGCTGCGGGTCCGGGTCATCCAGGAGGGCAAGGAGGCGGGACAGGGGGTCGGCTTCCTCGACGACGGGACGATGATCGTCGTCGAGGGCGGGGCCCGCTATATCGACAAGGACCTCGACGTCGCCGTCACCCGCGTCCTCCAGACGGTGGCCGGGCGGATGATCTTCGCCCAGCCGCGCCTGGATTGACGGCCCGACCCGCCGGCCCGTCCGGGGTCGGCGCAACGGTCCGGGCCGACGCCATCGTCGTCGCCGCGGGCGCGTCCCGCCGGATGGGCGGGGTCGACAAGCTGATGGCGCCGATCGGCGATCGCCCCCTCCTCGCCTGGACCCTCGCGGCGATCGCCGCCGCTCCCGAGGTCGAGCGGATCGTGCTCGTCGTCGCCGCCGAGTCGGTCGCCGCGGTCCGTGCCGGCGGGTGGCTTCCGAGCTCGGTCGTCGACGTCGTCGCGGGCGGCGACCGCCGCCAGGAGTCGACCGCCGCCGGGCTCAGGGTGCTGATGTCGCTCGACGGTCGCGCCCCCGGCTCGGGGCCCGTCCCGGACGACCGGATCGTGCTCGTCCACGATGGCGGCCGGCCGGTCGTCTCCGCGGCCCTGGTCGGTGCCGTGGCCCGGGCCGCGGCCGCTCACGGGGCGGCGATCCCGGTGGTCCCGATCGTCGAGACCGTCAAGCGGATCGACGACGGGCTGGTCGCGGCGACCGTGGATCGTGCGGAGCTCGGGGCGGCGCAGACCCCGCAGGGGGTCCGGCGGTCGATCCTGCTCGAGGCGCTGGCGCGCTACCCGGCCGACGGTCCCCAGACCTGGACCGACGAGGCCGGTCTGCTCGAGGCCTGTAGAATCCCGGTCCATGCCATCCCCGGTGAGCCGATGAACCTCAAGGTGACCACGCCCGACGACCTCGGCCGGGCCACCAATGCGCTGCTCGGCGGGGACCCGCCTCGGATCGGGTTCGGGGAGGACGGTCATCCGTTCGGACCGGGTGGGTCGCTCGCGCTCGGTGGCATCTCGATCGACGGGGCGCCGCGACTCCACGGTCACTCGGACGGCGACGTGGCCCTCCACGCCGTCGCCGACGCGCTCCTCGGGGCGGCCGGCCTGGGCGATCTCGGCCGGATCTTCCCGGCCGATGCCACCACACCCGAGGGGGTCGCCAGCGCCGAGCTCCTGACCGCGGTCGTGCGCCGGCTCCGCGATGTCGGTCTTCGGCCCGCCCAGGTCGACCTGACGATCGTCGGGGCTCGCCCGCGACTCAGCGGCCGATTGGAGGAGATGCGCGCCGCGATCGCGGAGCTGGTCGGCCTGCCGCCGGATCGGGTCAACGTCAAGGCGTCGAGCGGGAACCTGGCCGGGTTCGAGGGAGCCGGGCGGGGGATCGCCGCCCGAGCCGTGGTCGTGCTTGGATCCGCGCCATGACCGTGCGCCTGCTCGACACGCTGTCCGGCCGCCAGCGCGACCTCGTCCCGCTCGAGGACGATCACGTCCGCGTCTACAGCTGCGGTCCGACGGTCTACGGCCCCGCCCACATCGGGAACTTCCGGTCGTTCCTGTTCGCCGACCTGCTCGTCCGGCACCTCCGCTGGCGCGGGTCGCGGGTCACCTGGGTCATGAATGTCACCGACATCGACGACAAGATCATCCGCGGCGCGGCTGCCGCCGGGGTGTCGATCGAGGACCTGGCGGATCGTTGGACCGAACGGTTCCTGGCCGATGCGGCCGCCCTCAGGATGAGCCGGCCCGAGGTCCTGCCCCGCGCGACGCGCCACATGGAGGAGATCGTCGCGCTGATCGAGATCCTGCTCGAGAAGGGTCACGCCTACCGGACCGACGACGGTTCGATCTTCTTCCGCATCGCGTCGTGGCCCGCGTACGGCAAGCTCGCCCGGCTGGATCCCGACCAGCTCCGGGTCGGGGAGCGGGTCGAGGCCGACGAGTACAACAAG
This sequence comes from uncultured Chloroflexia bacterium, assembly GCA_963781845.1. Lineage (GTDB taxonomy): Bacteria > Chloroflexota > Limnocylindria > Limnocylindrales > CSP1-4 > Chersky-267. The sequence continues at coordinate 8,511 of CAWAHN010000022.1, forward strand.
GACGACGTCCGTGACTTCGCCATCTGGAAGGGCCCGAAGCCCGGCGAGCCGTCGTGGTCGACCCGGATCGGCGAGGGTCGCCCGGGCTGGCACATCGAGTGCTCGGCGATGTCGATGAAGCATCTCGGCCCCAGCTTCGACATCCACACCGGGGGCGTCGATCTGATCTTCCCGCATCATGAGGACGAGATCGCCCAGAGCGAGGCCGCGACCGGGCAGGAGTTCGTCCGGACGTGGCTCCACTGCGCCCACCTCCAGATGGGCGGGGCGAAGATGGCGCGGTCGGAGGGCAACATCGCCCTCGTCGGCGACCTCCTCGAGCGGGGCATCTCGGCCCGAGCCCTCCGCTACGCGCTCATCGCGGCCCACTATCGGGCGAGCCTGAGCTACACCGACGAGTCGCTCGCAGCGGCGACCGCCGCGATCGAACGCCTCGATGCCGCCTACCTCGCGCTGGCCGCCTACCACGAGGACCGCGCCGACGACCCCGGCCTGCCCGCGGCGCTGGAGGCCGCCCGGTCCTCGTTCGGGGCGGCGCTCGACGACGATCTGAACATCTCCCCCGCGCTGGCGGCCCTGTTCGACCTCGTCCGCGAACTCAACCGCCGGATCGACGCCCGGACGATGTCGACCGCCGACGCCGATCGCGCGGTGGCCGCCCTGCGCGACCTCGATCGCGTCCTCGCGATCGGCCCGGACCTCGAGGCGTCGGCCCTCGAACCCGACCTCCAGGCCCTCGTCGACGCCCGCGCGGCCGCCCGTGCCGCACGCGACTGGGCTGGATCCGACCGTCTCCGCGACGAGCTCGCCGAGCGTGGGATCGTCATCGAAGATTCGCGCGATGGGCAGCGCTGGCGAAGAGCAGGGGTGACCAGCGATGCCTAGTCCCAAGCGACCGAAGCCGGACCGCTCCGGCGAACCGCCGAAGGGTCGTCCCGCGGCACGCCGGACCGGACCCGGCGGCCCTGCCGCTCACGGCGGTCGACCAGGTGGGTCCCATGGCGCCGGATCCTCGCGTCCGGCTGGACCATCGGCCGATCGACCGCCGTTCGGGTTGCGGAACGACGCCGACGGCCACCCGATCCCGGACGGGCCGGGCGGCCTCGATCCGTCCCGCTTCGACCGACCCCGCTTCGACCAGTCCCGGGCCGGAGGTCCGCGGCCCACGGGCTACCGCTCCGGCGCGCGTCAGCCGGGCCACGGACCCAGCCATCGACCGGGCGGGCCGGGCTCGTCCGCCGGCGGTCCGCGTCCGGGGGGTCCTCGACCGGGCGGCCCGCGGCCGACGGGGTACGGGCCGAGCTTCCGAGGCACGGGGCCGCGACCGAGCCGTCCGGGCGGCCCGGGCGGCCCAGGTGGCCCGCGGCGCGACCCGCGCGAGGCATGGACCGATCGATTCGAGGGGGGACCGGGCGAACTGCCGGGAGATCGCGATCGGTTCCACGACGCGCCCGACCGCCCACGCCCGACCGCGGCACGACCCGGTTCAGCTCGTCCCTACGGGGCCGGCCCGTCCGGGCCTCGATCGCCGGGCCCTCGTGCGTTCGCGCCCCGTCCTTCGGGCCCGCGGCCGTACGAGTCGCGCCCCGGCGGCCCGAGGGCCGATCGACGGCCGGGCGACGGTCCGCCGCGGGACTCGTTCGCGAACCGACCGCGACCGCCGGTCCGTCCGTTCGGAGCGGCCTCACGGCCGTGGGTCGACCGTCGCCCCGGGTCCGGACCCGCGCCGGGCGGACGTCCCTACCCGCCGCAGGCGCCGCCATCGTCGGACCTGCTCGACCCCGCGACCGATGAGCTCGTCGCCGGCCGGCGACCCGTCGAGGAGGCATTCGTCGCACGTCGCGAGGCGCGACGGTTGCTGGTGGTCCCGCAGCGGCGCCAGGCGCTCGAGAAGCTGGTCCTCCACGCGACGAGCCTGCGCATCCCGATCGTGGAGGTCGAGGGCGGCACGCTGACCGCGCTGTCCGGGTTCGACGGCCACCAGGGCGTCGCGCTCGTCGTGGCGCCCCGCCGGTACGCCGAGGTCGACGACATCCTGGCCCGGGCGATCGAACGCGGTGAGGCGCCGTTCGTGCTCGTGCTCGACTCCCTCGAGGACCCGCAGAACGTCGGGACATTGCTCCGAAGCGCCGAGGCCGCGGCGACCCACGGCGTCGTGTTCCCGACTCGCCACCAGGCGCCGCTCAGCCCATCGGCGATCAAGGCCTCGGCCGGCGCCGTCGAGCACCTCCTCCTGGCGCCGGTCGACGACCTGCCCGGGGCACTGGCGGACCTGCACGTCCGCGGGCTGCGGATCGTGGGCGCCGATGCCGATGCCGCCCTGACCGTCCGTGAGGCGGACCTGCGCGGTCCGCTGGCCCTCGTCGTGGGCAGCGAAGGTCAGGGCCTCGGTCCCGCCGTCCGGCGGCGTTGCGATCTGCTCGTCCGGATCCCGATGCGTGGCGCGGTCGGCTCGCTCAACGCCTCGGTCGCGGGGTCGATCCTGCTGTATGAGGCGACGACCCAGCGCGTCAGCTCGACCCAGCCGCGCCCGGTCGACCGCGGACCGGCGGTAGAGCCACGATCGGAGGCATCGTCGGTCGGTGAGGCCGGGGCCGGCGGCCAGCCGCCCGATGAGAGGATCGAGCCGGTCGGCCGGCCGGAGGAGCCGTCGGAGGAGCCGCCGGCCCGACCGGTGAAGCCGGCCAAGGCTTCGGCCCGAAAGGCCGGATCGAGGAGGATCCTCGCCCAACGGGCACCCGAGGTCGAGGCGGCGCCGGCCGGTGAGGCCCGGGCACAGGCCGCCCCTGACGTCGCCCCGGAGGTCGTCGCCGCTGCCAAGGGTGACGCCCGCAAGGCCGCGACCACGCGATCGGCGGCGAAGGCCAAGGCCTCGGCCAAGCCGGCGAAGGCGAAGGCTTCGGCCAAGCCGGCGAAAGCGAGGGCCTCGGCCAAGCCGGCGAAGGCGAAGGCCTCGGCCAAGGCATCGAAGCCCGGCAAGACGAAGGCGCCGTCGACGGCCGAGTCCTCGTCGGCCGAGCCGTCACCGGCCGAGCCGAGGGCCGCCACGACGTCCGCGCCGAAGGCGTCGGCGCCCGGCGGCAAGGGGTCGAAGCCCGGCTCGAGAGCGAAGAAGGCCTCCGCCACGGGTGACGACCCCGACGCGCTGCTACCGGGTGGCCCGGCGTCGAAGGTCTGAACCCGCAGCCGGCCGCTCGGCGCGGTTGACGCTCGCGGCCGGTCCGCCCTATCATTCCCGGGCGCCACAGGGTCTCCTGCGGTATGGTCCTGCGCGCGCCGACGTAGCTCAATTGGTAGAGCAGCGGTTTTGTAAACCGCCGGTTCCGGGTTCGAGTCCCGTCGTCGGCTCCAGCGCGAATAACGCGTGCCGGGTGCACCACGGACGCCGCAGCGTCACCGGGTACGTCCCAGTGGGTAGGTTGAGCAGGTGGTGAGCTCCGCTGACTGTAGATCAGCCGTCTTCGACTGTGGGGGTTCGATTCCCTCCCTGCCCACCATCGATCCGGAGACATTCAAGGGTTCGACCAGGCCCACATAGCTCAGCTGGCAGAGCACTTCCTTGGTAAGGAAGAGGTCATCGGTTCAAGTCCGATTGTGGGCTCCATCACCGCGGTCCCCCAGGCCTCGATGATCCCCCGGATGGCGGGCCGTCCTGCCAGAAGCCCGCGGCGGCCCGGCCGCCCGACAGTTTGGAGAAAGCGCTCACGTGGCGAAGAAGAAGTTCGAGCGGACCAAGCCGCACGTCAACATCGGCACGATCGGTCACATCGACCACGGCAAGACCAGCCTGACCGCGGCGATCACCAAGTACCTCGCCCTCAAAGGCGAGGCGGAGTACCGCGCCTTCGACACGATCGACAACGCGCCCGAGGAGCGCGAGCGCGGGATCACCATCGCGATCGCCCACGTCGAGTACGAGACCGACAAGCGCCACTACGCCCACGTCGACTGCCCCGGCCACGCCGACTACATCAAGAACATGATCACCGGCGCCGCCCAGATGGACGGCGCGATCCTGGTCGTCGCCGCGACCGACGGGCCGATGCCCCAGACCCGCGAGCACATCCTGCTGGCCCGCCAGGTCGAGGTCCCGTTCATCGTCGTCTTCCTCAACAAGGTCGACGCGGTCGACGATCCCGAGCTGCTCGACCTGGTCGAGCTCGAGGTCCGCGAGCTGCTCAGCAAGTACAACTTCCCGGGTGACGACATCCCGTTCATCCGCGGCTCCGCGCTGAAAGCCCTCGAGGCGCCCGACGATCCGTCCGATCCGGCCTACGTCCCGATCCAGGAGCTGATGGACGCGGTCGACTCCTACATCCCGACCCCCGAGCGCGCGGTCGACCGGCCGTTCCTGATGCCGGTCGAGGACGTCTTCGGGATCAAGGGCCGCGGGACCGTCGCGACGGGCCGGATCGAGCGCGGCATCGTCAAGGTCGGCGACGAGGTCGAGCTGGTCGGCGTCAAGGCCACCCGCAAGATCGTCATCACCGGCGTCGAGATGTTCAAGAAGCTGCTCGACGAGGGCCAGGCCGGCGACAACGTCGGCTGCCTCATCCGCGGCATCGAGCGCGAGGAGATCGAGCGCGGCCAGGTCCTGGCCAAGCCCGGCTCGGTCAAGCCGCACACCAAGTTCAGTGCGCAGGTCTACGTCCTGACCAAGGAGGAGGGCGGCCGCCATACCCCCTTCTACAACGGCTACCGGCCGCAGTTCTACCTGCGCACGACCGACGTCACCGGCGCCATCGGGCTGCCCGACGGGGCCGAGATGATCATGCCCGGCGACAACGTCGAGATGACCGTCGAGCTGATCACCCCGATCGCCCTCGAGACCGGCCAGCGCTTCGCCATCCGCGAGGGCGGCCGGACCGTCGGCGCCGGCGCCATCACCTCGATCGCCGAGTAATCCGATGGCGAAAGCGGAGAACCGTCCGGTCATCCTGCTGGCGTGCACCGAGTGCCGCGAGCGGACCTATACGACGCGGAAGAACAAGAAGAACGATCCGAACCGGATCGAGCTCATGAAATACTGTCCGCGAGACCGTCGCCACACCCTCCACCGGGAGGCGAAGTAGCGGCTCACCGGAGGGGTGTAGCTCAATTGGCAGAGCACCGGTCTCCAAAACCGGCGGTTGTAGGTTCGAGTCCTATCGCCCCTGCCACTCCGTCATCCAACCGTACCTGAAGGCTAGACCCGATGTTGCAGCGGATCCGTCGGTATCTCGACGAGTCCTGGTCCGAATTGAAGAAGGTCACCTGGCCGACGCGACAGCAGACCCTGAACCTCACGGTCCTGGTCTTCGTCGTCAGCTTCGTGGTGGGCGTCTTCATCTCGGTCTTCGACCTGATCTTCACGGCCGGACTCGACTTCATCGGAACGCTGGGGTAGGACGACCATGACCGACGCGCCCACGACCGAGACGACCGAGACCCCGGCCAGCCCGAAGCACTGGTACGTCATCCACACCTACTCCGGCTACGAGAACAAGGTCAAGACCAACCTCGAGCATCGGATCGAGTCGATGGGCATGGATGACAAGATCTTCCAGGTCCTCGTCCCGATGGAGGATGAGATCGAGATCCGGCAGGGCCAGCGCCACACCGTCCAGAAGAAGGTCTACCCGGGCTATGTCCTGGTCGAGATGATCCTGGACCCGGACAGCTGGTTCGTCGTCCGCAATACCCCAGGCGTGACCAGCTTCGTCGGCGGCGGGAACATCCCCGGCCAGCGCAACGAGCCGATCCCGCTCGCCGATCACGAGGTCAAGCAGATCCTCCGGACGATGGGCGTCGAGACGCCCAAGTACCGGGTGGCCTTCATCAAGGGCCAGAGCGTTCGGGTCACCGACGGACCGTTCGCCGAGTTCATCGGGACGGTCGACGAGGTCAACCCCGAGCGCAACAAGGTCAAGGTCCTGGTCAGCATCTTCGGCCGCGAGACGCCGGTCGAGCTCGACTTCCTCCAAGTGGAGAAGCTCTGACCGGCCGGCTCGGCGCTCACCGGGCTGCGACCCGCTAGAAAGGAACCCCGATCCCCGTGGCCAAGAAGATCCGCATCGTGCTGACGCTCCAGCTCCCCGCCGGCAAGGCGACGCCCGCCCCGCCGGTCGGGACGGCGCTGGGCCCGCACGGCATCAACATCGTCGAGTTCACCAAGGCCTACAACGAGAAGACGGCCGACAAGTCGGGCCAGATCATCCCGGCCCAGATCACGGTCTTCGAGGACCGATCGTTCACGTTCATCCTCAAGACGCCGCCGGCGGCCGACCTCCTGCGCAAGGCCGCGGGGATCGACAAGGGTTCCGGGACGACCGGCCGGGAGGTCGCCGGTCGGGTGACCCGCGACCAGCTCCGCGAGATCGCCACGATCAAGATGACCGACCTCAACGCCAACGACCTCGAGGCGGCCGCCCGCCAGATCGAGGGCACCGCCCGATCGATGGGCCTCGAGGTCGTCGGCTAGCCGACGCATCACCCGCGCACCGGCCGCGAGACGGATCCGCCGGTCGTCCACCCCGCGCCAGGGGAAGGCCGCGATCCGGCCGCCGCAACGAGGAATCGAACCATGGCACACGGCAAGCGCTACAACGAGGTCGCCCAGCTGGTCGATCGGGACACGGTCTACGCCCCCGACGCGGCGACCGACCTGGTCAAGGCGACCAGCACGGTCAAGTTCGACCCGACCATCGAGGCGCATCTCCGCCTCGGTGTCGACCCGCGCCATGCCGACCAGATGGTCCGCGGCACGGTCGTCCTCCCGCACGGCACCGGCAAGGTCGTCCGAGTCGTCGTCTTCGCCCAGGGCGAGAAGGCCCAGGAAGCGCTCCGCGGCGGGGCCGACGAGGTCGGCGCGGAGGACCTGGTCAAGAAGATCGAAGCGGGCTGGACCGAGTTCGACGTCGCCCTCGCGACCCCGGACACCATGGGGATGGTCGGCAAGCTCGGCAAGATCCTCGGCCGGAAGGGCCTCATGCCGAACCCGAAGTCGGGCACGATCACGTTCGACATCGAGCGCGCGCTCCGGGAGGTCAAGGGCGGCCGGGTCGAATTCAAGGTCGACAAGGGCGCGATCGTCCACGTCGCCTTCGGCAAGGGCAGCTTCTCGTCCGAGGAGCTGCTGGCCAACCTGGCGGCGCTCGTCGATGCCATCAACCGGGCCAAGCCGACCGGGGCCAAGGGCCAGTACCTCAAGACGCTGACGATCGCCAGCACCATGGGCCCGGGCATCCGGGTCGATATCCCCGGCGTGCTCGCCGCCGCGGTGGCGTAGCCCGGGATCCGCACCGCGCCCGACATCCGGGTGCGGCACCATATCCGGCGACCACGAACGGGCCCGCCCGCTCGGATCGCCCGACAATCGAATACGACGGACGCCCAAGACAGCCTGCGCTCGCGGACCGTGCCTCACCCGTCGGGGGAGGGGCGGTCGGGGCTTGAACCGCCGCACGGACCGGATCGCCCGGGGACGACGGCGAGCACGCCGAGGCAGGACGAGCTTCCCGAGACGCGGGTGGCGCCACCCTGCAGACGCAAGTGGACCGTCGCAGGGTCGGACCGGCCGGATGGCCGGCTCCGCGCCACCGCCGCGCGCCGGCTGCGCGCAGAACACGGGAGGTCATCCATGCCGACCGAGGCCAAGCGAGAAGCGGTCGCCGAGCTCAAGGAGGAACTCTCCAACAGCACGGCCATGATCGTCTCCGAATACCGCGGCCTCAAGGTGAGCGAGATCGCCGAGATCAGGCGGTCGCTGCGCAAGAACGACGTCACGTACCGGGTCGTCAAGAACCGGCTCATGCGGATCGCCGCGAACGAGTCTGGCCATGACGCCCTGTCGCCCCTCCTCGAAGGTCCGAGCGCCATCGCGTTCGGGTCCGGCGATGAGGCGACGATCGCCAAGGCGGTCCTCGATGCGACCCGGCCGTACAAGATCGTCAAGGTCAAGGGCGCCGTCCTCGGCAACCGTGCGATCGACATCGACGGGGTGACCCGTCTGGCGACGCTCCCGCCGCGCGACGTGCTCCTGGCCCAGATCGCCGGTGCGATCGCAGCCCCGATGGCCACTGTGGCCGGGCTGTTCGACGCTCCGCTTCGCGACATCGCGGGCGGGATCGGTGCCCTGGCCGACCAGCGCAGCGCCAGCGCCTAGCTCACCCCACCCAGACCCCAACCGGCTGCGCCCGCCCGGGCGTCCGGCCACCAGATCCAGGAGGATCCACCGATCATGGCTACCCTTACCGCCGACCAGCTCCTCGAGGCATTCGAGAAGATGACCGTCCTCGAGCTGTCGGAGTTCAAGAAGAAGTTCGAGGATCGCTTCGGCGTCACGGCCGCCGCTCCGGTCGCCGTCGCCGCCGCCGCCGCGCCGGGTGGCGCCGCTCCGGCCGAGGCCGCTGCGGAGGAGCAGACCGAGTTCACCGCGACCCTGACCGAGATCGGGCCGAACAAGATCCCCGTGATCAAGGTCGTCCGCGAGCTGACCGGGCTGGGCCTCAAGGAGGCCAAGGACGTCGTCGACGCGACGCCCAAGGCCGTCAAGGAAGGCATCACCAAGGACGAGGCCGAGAAGATCAAGGCCGCGCTCGAAGAGGTCGGCGCCAAAGTCGAGATCAAGTAGCTCGACGGTGGGGCGGCGCATCCGGTCGTTGCCGGCTGCGCCGCTCGCTCACGCACGTTCGGAGTGCGCTCGCTCTCGAGCTCTCCGGGGTCCTACCGGGCCCCGGCGAGGCCGTTTGACCGTGGGCGCGAATCGCGATATGCTGCTCGGTCTGTGAGCGCGGCCTTCCCCCTCTTCCCTTACCTCCTCGGATAGGAGCGGTTTCATGCTGTCTGCTGAGTCGTCGTCCCGGGCGACCCGGGCCTCGGCGCGCAAGTCCTATGCGCGGATCCCCGAGGTCCTCCCGATCCCGAACCTGATCGAGCTCCAGCTCGATTCGTTCACGTGGTTCGTCGAGAAGGGTCTGCGCGAGCTGTTCGACGAGATCAGCCCGATCAAGGACTTCACCGGCAAGGTGATGGAGCTCCAGTTCCTCGACTACGAGTTCGGTCCGCCGAAGTACAACCAGCTCGAGTGCCGGAGCAAGGACCTGACCTTCAGCCGGCCGCTCTACGTCAATGTCGAGCTGCTCATCAAGGAGACCGGGGAGATCCAGCGCCAGCGGGTCTACATGGGCGACTTCCCGACGATGACCGACCAGGGCACGTTCATCATCAACGGCGCCGAGCGCGTCGTCGTGTCCCAGCTGGTCCGCTCCCCGGGCGTCTACTACAGCGACACCGAGGATCCCACCAGCGGCCGGACGCTCTATAGCGCCAAGGTCATCCCGAACCGGGGCGCCTGGCTCGAGTTCGAGACGAGCAACAAGGACCTCCTGTCGGTCAAGGTCGACCGCAAGCGCAAGATCGCCGCGACGACGCTGCTCCGCGCCGTCGGCTACGAGTCGAACGACGAGATCGCCGGGCTGTTCGTCAACGTCGACACCGATCCGGATCATCCGTACATCGCCGCGACGCTCGACAAGGACCTCACCAAGACCCAGCAGGACGCGCTGATCGAGGTCTACAAGAAGCTCCGCCCCGGGGATCCGCCCACCGGCGACAACGCGCGCCAGCTGGTCGAGAGCCTGTTCTTCAACTTCCGCCGCTACGACCTCGGTCGGGTCGGGCGCTACAAGTTCGACAAGAAGCTCGACGCGGTCGCCGAGCGGATGGGCATCGAGCTCCAGCGCGACGAGCGGACGATCACCCGCGAGGACATCGCCGCGATCGTCGGCCACCTCATCGAGCTGAACGCCGAGGGCCACAAGCCCGCCGGCGAGCGGCGCTGGACCGCCGACGACATCGACCACCTCGGCAACCGCCGGATCCGGGCCAACGGCGAGCTCATCCAGAACGCCTTCCGGATCGGCCTCCTCCGGATGGAGCGCGTCGTCCGTGAGCGGATGACCATCCAGGAGATCGACAAGGCCACCCCGAACGCGCTCATCAACATCCGGCCCGTCGTGGCCGCGATGAAAGAGTTCTTCGGCGGCAGCCAGCTGTCCCAGTTCATGGACCAGACCAATCCGCTCGCCGAGCTGACCAGCAAGCGGCGCCTGTCGGCGCTCGGGCCGGGCGGCCTGTCCCGTGAGCGGGCCGGCTTCGACGTCCGCGACGTCCACCACAGCCACTACGGTCGGATCTGTCCGATCGAGACGCCCGAAGGCCCGAACATCGGCCTGATCGGCTCGCTCGCGACGTACGGCCGGATCAACAGCTACGGCTTCATCGAGACGCCGTACCGCAAGGTCAAGCGAACGGTCGCCTGGGACGATCCCAAGGCCGGCACGTTCGAGTCGGGCGCGGACGTCACGACCAAGTCCGGCGAGGTCATCCTCAAGTCGGGCAAGCCGTTCGACGCGGCCGCCCTGGCCGAGCTCAAGAAGCAGAAGGCCCAGGCCTTCCCGATCCGGCCGGTCGTGACCGACGAGATCGAGTACCTGCCGGCCGACGAGGAAGAGCAGCACGTCGTGGCCCAGGCCAACGCGCCGCTCGACGCGAGCGGTCATTTCACCGCCGAGCGCGTCCCGTCGCGCTATCGCGACCAGTTCCCCGAGGCGCGCCCGAACCAGATCGAGTACATGGACGTGTCGCCGAAGCAGGTCGTCTCGGTCGCGACGGCGCTCATCCCGTTCCTCGAGCACGACGACGCCAACCGGGCGCTGATGGGCTCGAACATGCAGCGCCAGGCGGTCCCGCTCCTCGAGCCCGAGGCGCCGATCGTCGGGACGGGCATGGAGGTCCGCGCCGCGCGGGACTCGGGCCAGGTCATCGTCGCCCGCCAGCCCGGCGTCGTGACCAGCGTGACCGCCGAACGGATCCAGGTCGAGTCCGACGGTGGCGAGCTGGACGAGTACCCGCTCCAGAAGTTCGTCCGCTCGAACCAGGGGACGTGCGTCAACCAGCGCCCGATCGTCGATGTCGGCAATCGGGTCGACGTCGGTGAGCCGATCGCCGACTCGAGCTCCACCGACATGG
>CAWAHN010000023.1:0-19474 GCA_963781845.1 uncultured Chloroflexia bacterium
AAAGTCGATGTTCGAGTGTTGGCCGCTTCTAATAAGGATTTGATCAAGGAAATCGGAAAAGGCACGTTTCGCGAAGATCTCTTCTACCGGCTCAATGTGGTGCCGATCGTCGTGCCGCCGCTCAGGGAACGTCGGGAAGACATCCCCTTGCTGATTCGCCACTTCATGAAGGTCCATGCGGAAGAGCAGGGGTTGCGAATGAAAGAGATTTCGCCGGAAGCGATGGCGGTGTTTCAGCAACATGACTGGCCGGGAAATATTCGAGAATTACGGAACTTAATCGAGCGATTGATGATCATGACGCCGGGGCCCGTTATCGAGGCAGTCCAAGCAGGCCTCTCGTTACAAGCACGTCCGGTTGGGCCAGCGTCCCAGTCAGTAGCTCCAGCGGCCAATCCAATCTTTACGCAGTCATATGACTCACTCAGAGATGCCCGTAATGCATTTGAAAAGGACTATATCGCGCGAAAGCTCCGTGAACATCATTGGAACATTTCTCGCACGGCTGAAGAATTGAAAATCGAACGAAGTCATCTCCATCGGAAAATCAAACTACTGGATGTGGAGATGAGACCGGAAGCGTAGGGGATGGAGGCTGATGATCTTCTGTGCTCGCGCAACGTGCGGCCTCAGAAGGGTCGGAGGAGGGAGCAGCCAGGTGCCCTTTTTGCTCGCAGAACGCGCACGATAAAACGGTGCTCGTTCGATGCGCGCAGTCAAGGGCAGCCTCGGCCACTCCCCTGAAGAGAGGTTTGGCAAATTGGTGGGCCCTCGCCCGGGTTAATGGCACGTCTCGGCGTGCCAGTGGGTGGGCGGGTGAAAAAGCGCGCGCAGTGGAAGATCAATCAGCCCCCATCCCTGAAAAAGAGAAAACGAGCGAGCTTGGTGGGATCAATTCGATGGATGGAGGTCGCTCGATGCCCGCTTCAGCAGCCCGGCTCTCCTCAAAAGTGTGAGGTGTGAAGAATACGTGCGTTGACCTCTGCGACAGCCCTCCGCTAAGATGCGCCCTCTTATGACAACCTATCGAGATGCCGGAGTGGGATATGGATGCGGGTGACGAGTTCGTCGACCGCATTTCACCATTGGTGCGATCCACATTCCGTCCGGAAGTCCTGACGGATCTCGGCGGGTTCGGCGGATTGTTTCGGCTGCAGGCCCATCGCTATGCTGAACCGGTTCTGGTCTCCGGCACCGATGGAGTCGGAACGAAATTGAAAATCGCCTTCCTCACTGATCGTCACGATACCGTCGGGATCGATCTGGTGGCCATGTGTGTGAACGACATCGTGGTCAGCGGAGCCGAACCGTTGTTCTTCTTGGATTACTTCGCCACGGGAAAGCTTGCCGTCCCCAAGGCTGAGTCTGTGCTCAAGGGGATTGCCGAGGGCTGTCGTCAGGCCGGCTGCGCCTTGATCGGCGGAGAAACCGCCGAGATGCCCTCCTTTTATGCGGATGGTGAGTATGACCTGGCTGGGTTCGCGGTCGGAGTGGTGGATCGGCCTAAGATCATCGATGGCCACAACATCGTGCCGGGCAACGCCATCATTGGATTGGCTTCAACTGGTCTCCATAGCAACGGCTATTCACTGGCACGGCGTGTCTTGTTGGACCAGGCCAAACTCAGCATGACCAGTCGCTTACCTGAGATCGATGAGCCTCTGGGGGACATCTTGCTGACTCCAACCAGAATCTATGCCAAGCAGATTCTCACATTGATCCAAGAGTCCCCCATCAATGGCATTGCCCATATCACCGGCGGCGGCATCACCGAGAATCTCCCGCGAGTGTTTCCGTCAGGCGTGCGGGCGCAGGTGCAACGGAGCGCCTGGTCCGTCCCGCCTATTTTCCAGGCGATTGCGCGTCTTGGACAGGTCGAGCGTGAGGAAATGTACCGCGTCTTCAACATGGGGATTGGATTGATTCTTGTGGCGCCGGCGTCAGCCGCTCAGGCGATCATTGCGCGCGCTACGGCATTGGGCGATCCGGCCTGCCAAATCGGAACCATCGTGTCATCGACCGGCGCCGAACCACTGGTGGAGTATGTCGATTAAGCTGAAGAACGCGCTGCGAGTCGCCGTGTTGGCATCCGGGCGCGGATCGAATCTTCAGGCGGTCATCGACGCGATCGAAGCGGGAACAGTTCAGGCGAAGATCGTCGCCGTTATCAGCAACAAGAAAGATGCCCCGGCGTTAGAGCGAGCCCGCCAACAGGGATTATCAGACCTCTTCGTCGATCCCAAGCCCTACGCAGGTAGACCTGACGGTCGTGAAGCCTACGATCGTGAGCTGCTCGATGTGCTTCGGCGGCACGATGTGGAGCTGGTGTTATTGGCCGGGTACATGAAGATTATGACGAAGGTCCTCGTGGAAACCTTTGCGAATCGCATGATGAATATCCATCCGTCCCTGTTGCCCTCACTACCAATTGAGCTACGTCGGCGCGCGCAGGACCATACCGCAGGAGACCCTGTGGCGCCCGGGAATGATAGGGCTGACCGACCGCGAGCGTCAACCGGGCCGAGCGGCGGCGCGCACGTCGGTCACGCCTCGGGCGGTGAGCCGGCGGGCGGCAGCGCGTCGGCGGGCGGCAGCGCGTCGGCGGCGTCCGGGGCCGGCTTCGAGGGTCGGGCCTTGCTCGTCGCCGGTTTCTTCGTCGCGCCCTTCTTCGTCGTGGCCTTCTTCGTCGTGGCCTTCTTCGTGGGCGTCGTCTTCTTCGTCGTTGGCTTCTTCGTCGTTGGCTTCTTCGTGGTGGCCTTCGTCGCGGGCATGGGCTCCTCGGCGGCGGGTCCCTCCGCGGCGGGTCCCTCCTCGGAGACCTCGGGGATCGGTACAGGGGCGATCGTCCGATCGTGCGGTCCGCCGCGTTGCGTCGTCGCTTCATAGAGCAGGATGGAGCCCGCGACCGACGCATTGAGCGAGCCGACCGCGCCGCGCATCGGGATCCGGACGAGCAGGTCGCAGCGGCGTCGGACGGCCGGGCCGAGACCCTGGCCTTCGCTGCCGACGACGAGCACCAGGGGGCCGACCAGGTCCGCCTCACGGACCATCAACGCCGCGTCCGCATCGGCACCGACGATCCTGAGACCCCGCGCATGCAGGTCGGTCAGTGCGCCGGGCAGGTCGTCGACCGGTGCCAGCAGCAGGTGCTCGACGGCGCCGGCCGAGGCCTTGACGGCCGACGGGCTGAGCGGGGCCTGGTGGCGGGTCGGAAAGATCACCCCGTGCGTCGCCGCGGCCTCGGCGGTCCGAAGCAGCGTGCCCACATTGTGAGGATCCTCGAGCGAATTGAGGACGAGGACGAAGGGCGCCTCTTCGCGCTCGATGGCCCGGGCCAGGATGTCGTCGACCTGGGCGAATCGGCGCGGCGCGACGACGAGCGCGATGCCCTGGTGGCCGTCGAACCCGGACAGCGCGGTCAGCGTCCCGCCCTCGACCTCGACGATCGGAATACGCAGGCTCGTGGCATGCAGAACGAGCTTCTCGAGCGCCTGTCGTCGTTGTGGCACGACGAGCAGCCGACGGGCTTCGCGCCGCGCCACGAACGCTTCTTCGACCGGGCGCCGACCCGCGACGAGCTCATCCGCCTCTGGATCGACCAGATCGATCGAGGGCGGGACCGGCGCGTACGACCGACGGCCCTGGCCGGGCGTCGGGCCAGGACGTCGATCCACCCAGGGCCTGGGAGCCGATCCAGGGGGGCGCGGACCATCCGGGCGCGGGGCGAACGGGCGCGGGGCGAGTGGGCGCGGGGCGAATGGGCGCGGACCGGCGGGTCGAGGGCCTCTTGGATCGGCACCGTACGGGCGGGAGGCGCCCGGTCTCGGCGCGAACGGGCGCGGGCGATCCGCGTCGTCGGGCGGCCGCGGACCCGGTGGTCGAGGGCCGGCCCCAGGGCCGGGGCCACGCTGATCCATCGGCCGCGACCCGGCATTCGGGCCGGGACGATACCCACCTGCCCGCGGACCCGGACCCCGACCGGAGTGACCTCCACCCGGCCACGACCCACCTGGGCGAGGTCCGCCCGGGCGTGGCCCGCCCCGGCCGGGTCCAGGCCGCGGTCCATCGGGGCGCGGTCCACCGTGGTGGCCCGGGTGGGACCGCGCCGAACCAGCCCCGGACGGGCCATCCGGGATCGGGCGACCGTCCGGACCGCCGCGCAGGCCGAACGGCGGCCGCTCGCCGGGGGGCGGCCGCTCGCCGGGGGGCCGCGGTCCCCCATCCGGTCGCGAACCCCCGGATGGACGGGAACCCGTGCTCGATCGCGGCGCCCGATCCGGCCCGGACCCCGAACGCTTCGAGCCGGGGCGGCCGGCCGAACGCTCACCCGACCGATCCGGTTTCGGCCGCTTGGGGTCAGACATCGCTGGTCACCTCGGCGCGGCGCCAGCGCTGTCCGTCGCGAGAGTCCTCGATGACGATCCCCCGTTCTGCGAGCTCGTCGCGGAGTCGGTCCGAGGCTGCCCAATCGCGCTCGGCGCGGGCCGCCCCGCGAGCGTCGACAAGCGCCTGGAGTTCCGGATCGAGCGCCTCCTCATCGAACGCAGGACCGATCCCGAGGACTCGATCCAGGTCGCGCAGGGCGGCCTCGGCACGGCTCGCATCGGCCGTCGACAGCGCTCGGGCATCGATCCGCCGATTGAGGTCCCGAACCAGGTCGAACAGGGCTGCCATCGCCGGCGAGATGTTCAGGTCGTCGTCGAGAGCGGCACCGAAGGCGGTCCGGGCGGCCTCGAGGACGCCGGGCAGGGTCGGATCGTCGGCGCGGTCCTCGCGGTAGCGGGCCAGCGCGAGGAACGCGGCGTCGAGGCGGCCGACGGCCGCTTCGGCCGCGGACAGCGACTCGTCGGTGTAGCTCAGACTCGCCCGGTAGTGCGCAGAGATGAGTGCGTAGCGGAGCGCCCGCGCCGACACGCCGCGATCGAGCAGGTCGCCGACGAGGGCGAAGTTGCCCTCCGACCGGGCCATCTTGGCGCCGCTCATCTGGAGGTGTGCGCAATGGAGCCAGGTCCGGACGAACGGCTTGCCGGTCGCGGCCTCGCTCTGGGCGATCTCGTCCTCGTGGTGCGGGAAGATCAGGTCGATCCCGCCGGTGTGGATGTCGAAGCTCTGACCGAGGTGTTTCATCGCCATCGCCGAGCACTCGATGTGCCAGCCGGGTCGGCCGTCGCCGATGGCGGTCGACCAGGACGGTTCGCCCGGCTTGGCGCCCTTCCAGACGGCGAAGTCGCGGACGTCTTCCTTGCCGTATTCGTCGGCCTCCACCCGCTCTCCGACCCGGAGCTGGTCCGGATCCAGCCGGGCCAGCCTGCCGTAGGCGGGCCAGGACGCGATCTTGAAGAAGATCGAGCCATCGTCGGTCCGATAGGCGTGGCCGCGGTCGAGCAGGGTCGCCACCAGGGCGACGATCTCGTCGATGTGGTCCGTGGCCCGCGGGATGACCTCCGGTGGGCTCATCCGAAGCGCCTCCGCGTCGGCCAGGAAGCGGCCCGTCCAGCGTTCGGTCAGGGCCCCGATCGGTTCACCGGTCGCGGCCGCGCCGCGGATGATCTTGTCATCGATGTCGGTGACGTTCATGACCCAGGTCACCCGGAGTCCGCGCCAGCGCAGATGACGGACGAGGAGATCGGCGAACAGGAACGAACGGAAGTTCCCGATGTGGGCGGGACCGTAGACCGTCGGCCCGCAGCTGTAGATCCGGACGTGACCGTCCTCGATCGGCACCAGGTCGTGTTGCTTGCCGGTCAGCGTGTCCAGCAGCTGGATGGTCATCGGGATGGTTCGACGACGGCCACCGCGCGGGCCGCGATCCCACGTCCGGCACCCTCGAAACCCGCCAGGTTGCCGGTCGAGGCCTTGACATTGACCCGGTCCGGGGACAGTCCCACGAGCTCGGCGATCGCCACCCGCATGGCATCGAGCCGCGGTCCGAGGCGCGGCCGGGCTGCCACGATCGTGAGGTCGAGCTGAGCCGGCCGCAGACCGGCGTCAGCCAGCCGGCGAACCACCTCTGCGAGGAGCGCGCTGCTGGCGATGCCCGCCGGCGTCGTCGGCCCCGCCGGGAACATCCGACCGAGGTCTCCGAGGCCGGCCGCCCCGAGGAGTGCATCGGCCACGGCATGGAGTGCGACGTCTCCGTCCGAGTGGCCGTACAGCCGCGGTGCGCCATCGATCGAGATGCCGCCCAGGGCGAGTGAGCCGTCGGGACCGAACGGGTGGCCGTCCTCGCCATAACCGATCCGGGGCAGGGTCTGTCCGAGCAGAGCGGACTCGACCCGCCCGAGATCGTCGGGCGTGGTCACTTTGAGGTTCATCGGGTCACCGGGGATGGCATGGACCGGGATTCTACAGGCCTCGAGCAGGCCGGCCTCATCGGTCCAGGTCTGCGGACCGGCTGGCGGGAATCGCTCATACGCCCGGGCCAGAAGGTCCGCTCGCACCCCCTGGGGAGTCTGGGCGATGACCAGGGACGACCGATCGACGGTCTCGGAGATGAGCGCTCCGTCGAGTCGCTTCACCGTCTCGGTCACGGCGACCACCGGGATCGCCGCTCCGTGGACCGCGGCCGCCTGGGCGACCGACTCGATGAGGGCCGATGAGACGAGCGGGCGTGCCCCGTCGTGAACGAGGATCACCCGGTCGGCGGCGTCGATCGGTGCTCGTGCGTGGCCGGCCTCGAGGGCCGCCACTCCCGCGGCCACGGAGTCCTGGCGGCGGACGCCACCGACGACGACCTGGCTGACTCGAGCGGACAGCCACGGCGCGACGCGAACGATATCGGCGCTGGCCGCCGAACTGACGACGACGATCCTGGCCACGACCGGAGCGGCGGCCAACGCCTCGAGGGTCCAGGCCAACAGCGGTCGGTCGCCGATCGGGGCCATGATCTTGTCGACCCCGCCCATCCGACTCGACGAACCAGCGGCAACGACGATCGCGTCCGCGCGCACGTCTGCGCGGTTCATGGGCGACGCGGCCTGTCGGTCACCGTCGGCTCGGCAGCCCGCCGGGTCAATCCAGCCGCGGCTGGGCGAAGATCATCCGCCCGGCCACCGTCTGGAGGACGCGGGTCACGGCGACGTCGAGGTCCTTGTCGATGTAGCGGGCCCCGCCCTCGACCACGATCATCGTTCCATCGTCGAGGAAGCCGACTCCCTGGCCCGCCTCCTTGCCCTCCTGGATCACCCGGACCCGGAGCTCTTCGCCGGGCAGGACCGCGGGCTTGACCGCGTTGGCCAGCGAGTTGATGTTGAGGACCCGCAGGCCCTGCAACTCGGCGACCCGGTTGAGGTTGAAGTCGTTGGTCAGGATCGCGCCGCTCCGGCGCTTGGCCAGGGCGACGAGCTTGGCGTCGACCTCGGAGATGTCCGGGAAGTCGTCGGTCACGATCTCGACCGGGGTCGGTGAGTCTTTCTGCATCCGGGCCAGGATCTCGAGGCCACGCCGGCCCCGGTTCCGCCGAAGGGTGTCGGCACTGTCGGCGATGTGCTGG
The DNA here is from genome assembly GCA_963781845.1 of uncultured Chloroflexia bacterium. Lineage (GTDB taxonomy): Bacteria > Chloroflexota > Limnocylindria > Limnocylindrales > CSP1-4 > Chersky-267. The sequence continues at coordinate 7,493 of CAWAHN010000023.1, forward strand.
AGCTCGTCGAGGACGAAGCGCGGCACGACCAATGTGCCGTAGATGAAGCCCGACTCGGCGATCTCGGCGATCCGTCCGTCGATGATCGCGCTGGTGTCGACGACGATGTGCGGATCGCCGCTGCGCGGGCTGCCCTGTTCGGGCTCCGGTCGGCGGAAGATCCCGAGCGCTTCGGCGGCCGTGACCAGATCCTGCCGCTTGGCGACGGTCAGGCCGACCATCCCGAGTCCGAGCAGGAGCGAGGTCGCCAGGGGCAACCACGATCCCAGCGGTGGCGGCAGGTTGGACAGCGGGATCCCCAGCAGGAGGCCCATCAACAAGCCGATCAGGAGGCCGACGACGGCGGTCACGAACTCCGCGGTGGACAGCGCCTGGGCACTCCGGACGAGCCACTCCGCGGGGACGATGGTGAGATACGGCAGGAGGGCGAACCCGACCACGATCCAGGCGACCACCCAGGCTGCCAGGAAGAAGCCGTAGTACGGTCCGCCCCGATCGAACACCCCGCCCAGCGACGTCGCCAGCGCAAGGCCGACGATGCCGCCGAGAGCAGCGCCGAGGATGCGGATATTCCGGATCACGGTGGGTGGACGCGCTCCCGGCTCATGGCGGACGTGGGCGACCGCGGACCGTGCGGTGCGGGCGTCAGACTAGCATCGCCGGCGAGCGGCTGTCGGCTTCGAGGGACTCGGCGATGGCCTCCTGGAGCGTGCCGACGGCCAGCACCTCCAGCCCGTCGATCAGCGGTGCTCGACCGCCGCGAGCCGGGCGTGGGACGATCGCCCGCGTGAATCCGAGCCGGGCCGCCTCGCGCAGGCGCCGCTCGAGGCCGGTCACCGTGCGCAGCTCTCCGAGCAGGCCGACCTCGCCGATCGCCACGGTCGCCGGACGGATGGCCCGATCGCGGAACGACGACGCGAGGGCGAGCGCGAGCGGCAGGTCGAGGCCCGGCTCCTCGAGGCTGAGGCCACCGGCGAGGTTGGCATAGACATCGTGGGCGCCCAGTCCGATCCCGGCCCGGCGACCGAGAACGGCCACCAGGAGGGCCAGCCGGTTGGGGTCGATGCCCACGCCCGTCCGGCGAGGGTTTCCATAGCCGACCGGCGCCACGAGCGCCTGAACCTCGACCAGGAGCGGCCGGCTGCCCTCGAGGGTCGGCGCCACGACACTCCCCGGCGCTGCCCCATCGTGCTCGACGAGGAAGGCCCGGGCCGGATCGGTCAGCTCGTTGAGCCCACCCTCGCCCATCTCGAACACGCCGACCTCCTCGGTCGAGCCGAACCGGTTCTTCGTCGCGCGCAGGAGGCGCAGCCCGGCGGACCGATCGCCTTCGAGGCCGAGGACCGCATCGACCAGGTGCTCGAGCGTCTTGGGTCCGGCGATCGTTCCGTCCTTGGTGACGTGCCCGACCAGGACGACCGCGATCCCGTCGCCCTTGGCCAGCTCCATCAGGCGAAGGGCGACTTCACGGACCTGGCCGACGCTGCCGGCCGGGCCATCGAGCTCGTCCACGGTCGCGGTCTGGATCGAGTCGACGACGATGAGCCCGGGGCGCTCCGACCGGGCGAGCTCCGACAGGCGGCCGAGTTCGTTCTCGGCCACGACCCGGATCCCGTCGCCGGCCGGCCCGTCGAGCAACCCCAGGCGCGCTGCCCGGAGGCGGACCTGGCCACCCGATTCCTCGCCGCTGGCATACAGGACGTGGCCTCCGGTCGGTGCCAGCCGTGCGGCGACGCCCGCCGCGGCCTGCAGCACGAGGGTCGATTTGCCGATCCCCGGTTCACCGGCGAGGAGGATGAGGGACCCGGGCACGAGCCCGCCCCCGAGGACCCGATCGACCTCGGAGATGCCGACCGACAGGCGGGGCAGATCGGGTTCGACGACCGAGCGCAGGGCCTGGGGCGCGGCATGCCCGTCGCCCACCCCCATGACCACGGCTCGGGCCGCTCGGGTCGGTTCGCGAACGACCGTCTCGACCAGGGTGTTCCACGCCGCACAGGTCCGGCATTGCCCTTCCCAGCGCAGGAACGCATCGCCGCACGACTGGCAGACATAGCGGCTGTGGCTCTTCGCCATCGGGCCGGTCCGTCGTCTAGTGAGCTTCGACCGGGGTCTTCTCGTCGACGGCGTGGATCGACAGGCCGGCCTCTTCGCCCTTGTCGACGATGATCGTCGTGCCGGGCGGGTAGGTACCCAGGAGGAGCTGCTCGGCCAGGACGTCCTCGATCATGTTCTGGATGACCCGGCGCAGCGGTCGCGCCCCGTAGGCGACGTCGTAACCGAGCTTGATGACGTGCTCCTTGGCGGCCTGGGTCACCTCGAGCGACATCTGCTGGGCGCGGAGCTGGTCGCGCACGCGCTGGAGCATGAGGTCGACGATCTCGGTGATCTCCTCGACGGTCAGACTCCGGAAGACGACCGTCGCGTCGATCCGGTTGAGGAACTCGGGTCGGAAGCTCTGCTTGAGCTCCTGTTGGACCTTGTCCCGCATCAGCTCATAGGACGCCTCGGCGCGCGAAGCCTCGGTGTCGCCCTGGACCCGGAAGCCGAGCGACGAATTGGTCTGGAGCTGCTTGGCGCCGAGGTTCGAGGTCATGATGATGATGCAGTTCCGGAAGTCGACCCGGCGACCCTTGGCATCCGAGAGGTGCCCGTCCTCGAGGATCTGGAGGAGGATGTTGAACACCTCCGGGTGGGCCTTCTCGACCTCATCGAGCAGGACGACGCAGTAGTTCTTGCGTCGGACGGCCTCGGTCAGCTGGCCACCCTCGTCGAACCCGACATAGCCGGGAGGCGCCCCGACCAGGCGGCTGACGTTGTGGCGCTCCATGAACTCGCTCATGTCGATCTTGATCAGCGCGTCCTCGCTGCCGAACATGAACTCGGCGAGGGCCTTGGCCAGCTCGGTCTTCCCGACGCCGGTCGGACCGAGGAAGATGAACGAGCCGATCGGCCGCTTGGGGTCTTTCAACCCGGCCCGGGCCCGACGGACCGCCTTCGACACGATCTCGATGGCTTCCTGCTGGCCGATGACCCGGCCGTGGAGGGCGGTCTCCATGTTGAGCAGGCGCTGCGACTCTTCCTGGGCGATCCGGGTGACCGGGATGCCGGTCCACATCGCCACGACCTGGGCGATCTCCTCCTCGCCGACGGTCGGCTGATCGCCCGGATCTGGGCCTGCCACTCGGCCCGGAGGGTCTCGACCTTCTCCTTCGCCGTGGCTTCGGCCTCGCGCAGGCCGGCGGCATCCTCGTATTCCTGGGCGTTGATCGCGGCGTCCTTCTCCTTGGTCACCCGATCGAGTTCCTTCTGGGCGTCGCGCAGCGCGGGTGGCGCCGAGGCGTGGCGCAGGCGGACCCGGCTGGCGGCTTCGTCGATCAGGTCGATCGCCTTGTCCGGGAGGTGGCGGTCGGTGATGTAGCGGACCGACAGATCGGCCGCTGCCTGGACGGCCTCGTCGGTGATGGTGACCTTGTGGTGCTGTTCGTAGCGCTCACGGATCCCGAGCAGGATCTCGATCGTCTGCTCGAGGGTCGGCTCCTCGACCATCACCGGCTGGAAGCGCCGCTCGAGGGCCGCATCGCGCTCGATGTACTTGCGGTACTCGTCGAGCGTCGTCGCCCCGATGCACTGGAGCTCGCCCCGCGACAGCGGTGGCTTGAGGATGTTGGCGGCGTCGATGGCGCCTTCCGCGGCACCCGCTCCGACCAGGGTGTGGAGCTCATCGATGAACAGGACCGCGTCGTTCGTGTTGCGCAGCTCCTCGATGATCTTCTTGAGCCGCTCCTCGAACTCGCCGCGGTACTTGGTGCCGGCCACGAGTGAGCCGATGTCGAGGGTCAGGACGCGCTTGTTGAGCAGGATGTCGGGGACGTCGCCAGCGACGATCCGATGGGCCAGGCCCTCGGCGATGGCGGTCTTGCCGACGCCCGGCTCGCCGATCAGGGCCGGGTTGTTCTTGGTCTTGCGGCCGAGGATCTGGATGACCCGCTCGATCTCCTTCTCACGGCCGATGACCGGATCGAGCTTGCCCGCCCGGGCCGCTTCGGTCAGGTTGATCCCGAGCTGGTCGACCGTCGGGGTCTTGCTGGCTCGCTTGGTCTCCTGCGCGGTCGGGCCCGCGGACGAACTCTGGGAGAGGACACGGATGACCTCGTGGCGGACCTTGTCGAGGTTGACCCCGAGCGACTCGAGCACGCCGGCGGCGATGCCCTCCCCTTCGCGCACGAGCCCGAGCAGGAGATGCTCCGTGCCGATGTAGTTGTGACCGAGGCGGCGGGCCTCATCGATGGCCAACTCGATGACCCGCTTCGCACGCGGCGTCAGGCCGACTTCGCCGACGACCGGGCGGTCACCGCGACCGATGATGAACTCGACCGCGGTCCGGACCTTGGGCAGCTCGACGTTCATGTTCTCGAGGACCCGCGCCGCGACGCCTTCGCCCTCCCGGACGAGCCCGAGCAGGAGATGCTCGGTGCCGATGTAGTTGTGGTTGAACCGCTGGGCCTCATCCTGGGCCAGGGTCAGCACCTTGCGCGCGCGGTCCGTGAACTTGTCGAAGCGATCCATCCGGTCGAACGCCTGTTCCTCTCCAGGCGTCGGGTGGACGCCTCGGGCCATGCTAGCACGGCCGCCTCACGAAGCGTCCAGCACCGGAAGGTACCGGGCATCGACGTCGCTCAACCATCGATACGCGGCCCGCAGCGGCCCGGATGTCGCATCTGCGAGTCCTGCCCCAGGAATCGAAACGACCCGTCGGGGTCCGACGGGTCGTCGCCGGGCGCGGGCCGGATCAGCCCTCGGTGTTTTCTTCCATCGTCTCGCGGGCGATGCCCTTGATCGCCTTGGCGGCCGCCGCTTCTTCGACGACTTCATCGGCGGCGACCGTCTTGGCGATGTCGACGACCGCGGCGGACGCGGCAGCCTCCTCCGCTCGCCTCGTCGGCTGCCACCGTGTCGGCGATCTCATCGATCGACCGCAGCGGCGATCGATGCCTCGGCGAACTCGTCGCAGGCCAGGTCGTCCTTGATGTCGGCGATGGCCTCGGCAGCGACCTCTTCCTCGGCGGCCTCGGTCGCAGCGACGGCTTCGATCGACGCCGGTCGCGGCATCCGCTGCCGCCGGCTCGTTGGCTTCATTGGCCGCAGCGGCGTCGGCGATCCGGTCGAGCTCGACCGCAGCCTTCTCCTCGAGCTCGGCCTCATCCTCGGCGACGGCCTCGACGATCTGGTCGATCTTCCCGGCAGCGACGTCCTCGGCGACCAGCTCGTCTGCGGCGACCGTTTCGACGATCTCATCGATCGCCTCGGCGGCGGCGGCCTCTTCGGTCGCCTCGTCGGCCGCGACGGCCTGGCCGATCTCGTCCACCACCTCGGCGGCGGCGGTCTCCTCGGAGTACTCGTCCGATGCGACATCGTCCTTGATATCGGCGACCTCGGCGGCGGCGAGTTGCTGACGAACCTGGGCGAAGGCCGAGGCGAGGGTGTTGTCGATCCCGCCCTCGGGCTCCTGGACGGCGTCGGCCATCGAGTAGCCACGCTCCGGTCGGGGCCGGCGCTCGGGACGCGGACCTGCGCTCGGCGCCGGGCCGGGCTGGCCGGCCGCGGGCTGGCTGGGCTCCGGTGCGGCCGGGCGAGCCGGCGGTTCCTCGGCCTGCTTCAGGCTCAGGCCCAGGCGATGACGCTCGGAGTCGAGCGAGATGATCTTGAGCTTGAGCGTCTGGCCTTCGTGGACGACGTCACCCGGATGGGCGACGCGCTGATGGGACAGCTCGCTGATGTGGATCAGGCCCTCGAGTCCGTCGCGGACGCGCACGAAGGCACCGAAGTTGACCAGCTTGGTGACCGTGCCGTCGATGATGTCCCCGACGTTGAAGTCGGCCACGGTCGAGTGCCACGGATCCGGCTGGAGGCGACGGATCGACAGGCTGATCCGGCCGCGCTCGTGGTTGATGTCGATGACCTCGGCCTCGACCTGCTCGCCGACCTGGTAGCCCGACTCGGGGTTGTTGACCTTGTTCCAGCTGAGCTCGCTCTTGTGGACCAGGCCATCGATCCCGCCGAGATCGACGAACACCCCGAACGGGGCGATCGAGCGGACGGTCCCGCTGACCTTCTGGCCGACCTGGAGGCTGCTGAACAGCTCGTCGCGCTTCTCGCGGCGTTCCTCGTAGAGGGCGACCTTCTCGGACAGGATCAGCCGGTTCGCCTTGCGGTTGACCTCGAGGATCTTCAACCGGAGCTTGCGGCCGACGAACGGCATCAGCTTCTCGGCGATCTCCTGGGCGGCGTCCCGTGGCTGATCGTTCTGGGGCCGGCGCGGGAAGTCGACGATCTGGCTGATCGGGACGAAGCCGCGGATGCCGCAGTCGACGATCAGGCCGCCCTTGTTGTGGTCGATGACCGGCGCCTCGATGATCACGCCGCTCTCGAACTGCTCCTGCATCGAGCGCCACTTGCGTTCGAGACCGGCCCGCCGGAGCGACAGGACGACGTGGCCCTCGGGCGACTCGGGCTGGAGGACGTAGACCAGGACGATGTCGCCGATGGCCAGTGCCGGCTGGGTCTCGGCGTTCCGGCCGTACAGCTCGCGATTGGAGACGACGCCCTCGCTCTTGGCTCCGATGTCGACCAGGATCTCGTCCTTGTCGATCCGGACGACGGTCCCCTCGACCACGTCGCCGTGCTTGAAGCTCTTGATGTCCGAGTCCTGCTCGGCGAGCAGTTCCTCCATCGTCGACGGCTCGGGACCGAGGTCGCGGACGGGCTCGGGCTCCTCCTCGGCGGCGGCCGGTGCGTCGGCGATCTCGGCAGCGAGTTCCAGGGCGGCCTCGTCGGCGGCGACGGTCTCGACGACCTCGGCGATGACCTCGGCGGCGGCGGCTTCCTCGACGGCTTCGACCTCGGCGACCGTGTCGAGCGACATCGACGGCGGCCTCGGCCGCCGGCTCGGCGTTCGCGTCGTTCGCGTCGGCGGCGTCGGCCAGTCGCTCGATCTCGGCCGCCGCGGCGGTCTCGAGCTCGGCTTCGTCGGTCGCGACGGTGTCGACGACGTCGGCGATCGCGGCAGCGGCGGCCTTCTCCTCGGCCGCTTCGGCCTCGGCGACGGTCTCCTGGATATCGGCGGGCTCGTCGGCCACGGCGACGGCTGCCTGGGACGCCTCATCGGTGACGGCGGCGGTCGCCTCCGTCTCGGGCGCGGTCCCGCTCTGCTGCTCTTCGGTCAACTTGATCGTCTCTCCTACTCGGATACTCCCCGTGAATCAGAACGGCCCGAGCGAGGCTCAGGCCGTGAGGGACGATCGGCAGGTCCGGTGCTTGCTGGGCCTCGGTCCGCTCCTTCGTGTCGATGGCGCTGGCCACGTTCTTCTGCTGTCCTGCCCGCGAGGGCCGCGTGAGTCTAGCACGGGTCCTGTCGACCTACAATCGCGCGAACCGTGCCCGAATCACCCGACCTCAGCGTCGTCGCCGAAGCGTTCCACGCCGCCCTGGCCGGTCGGCCGATCGTGCGCGCGGAGGCGCCGGCGCCGCTCGCCGTCCGCGGGACGCCGAGCGAGCTGGCCGCGCTCGTCGGCCAGCCGCTGACCCGGATCGCCCGCCGCGGGAAGTTCCTTCTGATCGACCTCGGGCGCGACCGGATCGTCGTCAACCCGATGCTGACCGGCCGGTTCCAGCTGGCCGCTCCGAGCGTCAAGCGACCAACGAAGACGGCCGTGGTGATCGGGTTCGGGCCACGCTCGTCGGGCCCGCCGTCGGGCCCGGCCGCCTGGACGCGCGGCGCGTCGTGGCTGCCGCGCCGACACGGACGAGGTCGAGGTCCGCTATCGGGACCCGACCCAGATGGGCAAGGTCTACCTGCTCCCGGCCGGCCTCGACCGGGCCGTGCCCGGTCTGGACGACGAGCTTGGGCCCGACGTCGACGACCCGGGCCTCGACCTCGACGTCTGGCGCGCACGGATCCGACGCCACCCGGGCGAGCTCAAGAACCTGCTCAAGAACCAGGCCTTCGTCGCCGGGATCGGCAACGCCTACAGCGACGAGATCCTGCACGCGGCCGGACTGCTGCCGTTCCGGAAGCGCTCGTCCCTCGCCGACCGAGGAGGTCGACGCGCTGTACGACGCGGCCCGGACGACGGTGACCGACGCGATCGAGGTCCTCCGCCGGCGGGTGCCGCCGACCTTCGAGACGCAGGTCCGCGACTTCCTGGCGGTCCACGACAAGGGCGGCACACCGTGCCCGCGGTGCGGGACGAGGATCACCGAGGTCAAGCCGGGCGGTTTCGTGACGTCGTACTGCCGGGGCTGCCAGCGCTGAGCGGAGGTGCCGGCGCTGATCAGGGAGCCGAGCTTCAGGGGACCTTGAGGACCTGTCCGGGCTTGATCACGGTGGAGGTCCCCATCCCGTTGAGCTTCTGGCAGCACCTTCACCGTCGTGCCGAACATGACGTCGCGATCGAGGAGCGTGTCATTCGGCTTGACCGTGTAGGTCTTGCCGCTCGGCTTGCGGGTCGGCGACGGCTTGGGCGTCTGACTCGGCGACGGCTTGACCGCGGGCGACGGACCGGCGCCGATGCTGGCCGAGGACGGCGCGATCGCGGGGCTGGGCGTCGGGCTCGCGACCGCGACGGTCGAGGCGCTCGCCCCGGCGACTCGGGCCGCCGCTCCGGTCGGCGGTCCCCCCGACGGACCGCCCACGCGCGCGAGGAGCAGGGCGCCCGGCGGCGGCGATCATGGCCACGACCAGAGGCGCCTGGCCGAGCGTCCGGCGGTCCCCCAGGCGTGGACCGGGCAGCGGCTGACGGCCGCGGTCGACGACGACCGGAGCGGTGCGGGCGATCGGTCGCTGCGGGACGAGCGGGACCTGGGCGCGATAGGCCCGGGCCGCCTCCTCGTAGCGGGCGCAGGCCCGATGGTCGCCGAAGCACAGCCGTCGCTGGGTGTCGAGACCGATCGGGACGGGGTCGCTCTCGGACGCACAGACATGCTCGCGCGAGGGTTCGGCGTTGCGCCAGTGGCCCGGAGGCGACGAGCAGGTAGGGGCAGATCGCCAGCGGCTCGGCGACGGTGGTCGGCTCGTTACCCGGCGACGACGTCATCGAGATCAAGCATAGCGAAGCGGCATCGGGCCGCTCGGGGAACGCAAGAAATCCTGGCGACGACCTATGTTCCCGAAAGGCTGCCCTCTCAGTATCTTCGGCGCTGGAGAGCTTAACTTCCGTGTTCGGGATGGGAACGGGTGTGGCCTCTCCGCTAGAGTCACCAGGATTTCCTGCGTCTGGATCGTTGTTCGGCGTGATCGAGCTTCGATATCGCGTCGAGTCGATCCGTACGTCCGTTCGAGGGACACGGTGTATCTCGGATCCCAGCCACTGATCCTTGATCAGTTGCTGAAGAGGTCAAGCCCTCGACCATTAGTACGGCTCAGCTTCATCCGTCACCGGACTTCCACATGCCGCCTATCAAGCAGGTAGTCTCCCTGCGGTCTTACCCGGTTGACCCGGTGGGGAACCTCATCTTGAGGCGAGCTTCGCACTTAGATGCTTTCAGCGCTTATCCCGACCGAACATAGCTACCCAGCGGTGCCCTTGGCAGGACAACTGGCACACCAGCGGTTCGTCCACTCCGGTCCTCTCGTACTAGGAGCAGCTCCTCTCAAGTTCCCTACGCCCACGATGGATAGAGACCGAACTGTCTCACGACGTTCTGAACCCAGCTCGCGTGCCGCTTTAATTGGCGAACAGCCAAACCCTTGGGACGTACTTCCGCCCCAGGATGCGACGAGCCGACATCGAGGTGCCAAACGGTGCCGTCGATGTGAACTCTTGGGCACCATCAGCCTGTTATCCCCGGGGTAGCTTTTATCCGTTGAGTGATACCCCTTCCACTCGGAGGTACCAGATCACTAAGCCCGACTTTCGTCTCTGCTCGACTTGTAGGTCTCGCAGTCAAGCTCCCTTATGCCTTTGCACTCTTCGGCTGGTTTCCATTCAGCCTGAGGGAACCTTTGGGCGCCTCCGTTACACTTTAGGAGGCGACCGCCCCAGTCAAACTGCCCGCCTGACACTGTCCTGCGCCCGGATCACGGGTCGCGGTTAGAACCGAAATCCAACAAGGGTGGTATTTCAACGGCGGCTCCACCGAGGCTGGCGCCCCAGCTTCAAAGCCTCCCACCTATCCTACACAAGCTAAATCCCAATCCAATATCAGGGTGCAGTAAAGCTCCACGGGGTCTTTTTGCCCTATCGCGGGTAACCTGCATCTTCACAGGTACTTCAATTTCGCCGGATCCCTCGTTGAGACAGCGCCCAGATCGTTACGCCATTCGTGCGGGTCGGAACTTACCCGACAAGGAATTTCGCTACCTTAGGACCGTTATAGTTACGGCCGCCGTTTACCGGGGCTTCGATTCAGAGCTTGCACCCCTCCTCTTAACCTTCCGGCACTGGGCAGGCGTCAGCCCCTATACGTCAGCTTTCGCTTTCGCAGAGACCTGTGTTTTTGCTAAACAGTCGCCTGGGCCTTTTCACTGCGGCTTCGATCGACCACTGCAAGCAGCAGCCGCGAAGCGCCCCTTATCCCGAAGTTACGGGGCCATGTTGCCGAGTTCCTTAACGAGGGTTCTCCCGATCGCCTTGGTATTCTCTACCCGCCTACCTGTGTCGGATTGCGGTACGGACACCTTTGATCTCGCTAGACACTTTTCTTGCCAGCTTGGCTCACTCGAATCGCAGCAGATGCCACTTTCCATCACTTCTCGGGGTTGAAACTGAGGAGACGGATTTGCCTGTCTCCTCCCCCTACCGGCTTGGACGCGTATAGCCAAAACGCGCTCGAACTACCATGCCGTGTCATGCCCTTGCTCCCACCTGGGATCGGCTCCTGGACTCGACTGACTTTCGCCAGCCAACCTCCGATCACCTACCCCCAGGCGACACCTTGCGGTGCAAACGATCTCTGGTGGTTCCGGAATATCAACCGGATGTCCATCGCCTACGACTTTCGTCCTCGGCTTAGGCCCGACTAACCCTGAGCGGACAAGCCTTCCTCAGGAAACCTTAGGCTTACGGCGTGTGAGATTCTCACTCACATTGCGCTACTCATGCCGACATTCGCACTTCCGTACGCTCCAGCCGTCCTCACGGTCGACCTTCACAGCTGAACGGAACGCTCCCCTACCATCAGACGATCGGCGGACCGATCGTCTGATCCGCGGCTTCGGTACCAAGCTTGAGCCCCGCTGAATTTTCGGCGCAGATCCACTTGACCAGTGAGCTGTTACGCACTCTTTCAATGATGGCTGCTTCTGAGCCAACATCCTGGTTGTCTATGCGAATCCACATCCTTTACCACTTAGCTTGGATTTAGGGACCTTAGCCGGCGGTCCGGACTGTTTTCCTTTTGACCACGAAGCTTAGCCCTCGCAGTCTGACTCCCGAGCTCTGAAATCGTGGGATTCGGAGTTTGGTTGGGGTTGGTAAGCGGGAAGCCCCCTAGCCCATCCAGTGCTCTACCCCCACGATTGAACGCCCGAGGCTAGCCCTAAAGCTATTTCGGGGAGAACCAGCTATCTCCGAGTTCGATTGGCATTTCACCTCTATCCACAGCTCATCCCCTAGCTTTTCAACGCTAGTGAGTTCGGGCCTCCACGGGACATTACTCCCGCTTCACCCTGGCCATGGATAGGTCACTCGGTTTCGGGTCTACTGCACGCGACTGAACGCCCTATTCAGACTCGCTTTCGCTCCGGCTCCGTCCTTCTCGGACTTAACCTCGCCACGTGCACGTAACTCGTCGGCTCATTCTTCAAAAGGCACGCCATCAGGCTACCGACCCGAAGATCGGCAACACCCTTTGACTGCTTGTAGGCACGAGGTTTCAGGTACTATTTCACTCCCCTTCCGGGGTGCTTTTCACCTTTCCCTCACGGTACTCGTTCACTATCGGTCGCCAAGAGTATTTAGCCTTGGACGGTGGTCCGCCCAG
>CAWAHN010000024.1:0-4956 GCA_963781845.1 uncultured Chloroflexia bacterium
GTGAGGTCGTGCTCGCGGCGGGCGACAAGCCCGGCAAGGCCGCCACGGCCCAGCTGCGCAAGATCGCGGCGGCCGAGACGGACCGCGTCGGCGAGGACCTCAAGCGGCGCGAGCTCGACGAGGAGGCGGCGACCGCCCAGCGGATCGCCGACGCCGAGCTCCGGATCGACGCCGAGCTCGAGGTCGAGCGTGAGCAGCTCCGGCGCGACGCCGACGGGCTCAAGGACGAGATCAAGCGCGCCCGCGAGGAGATCGAGAAGCTCCAGCCGCTGATGACCCTGCCCGAGGCGTCGCTCGACGGTTGGAACTTCCGCGACCTCGACGCCAAGTACGGCAGCGGTGCCCGCGGCGGTCGGATCTTCCACGCCGGGATGGGTGCCGAGGCCGTCCGCGACATCATCCAGCGGATGGATCTCGAGGAGCTGTCGCGGTCGCTCCACGTCGAGGTCCGGACCACGTCCGGGCAGCGTCGCAAGAAGGCCATCAAGCGGCTCCGCCTGATCGAGGCGTTCCGTCGCTCCGGCACGCGGCCGGACTGGATGATCCTGTCGGTCCTGCCGGTCATCCCGCCGGACCTCCGGCCGATGGTCCAGCTCGACGGCGGCCGGTTCGCGACGTCGGACCTGAACGACCTGTACCGCCGCGTCATCAACCGCAACAACCGGCTCAAGCGGCTGCTGGAGCTCGGCGCCCCCGAGATCATCATCCGCAACGAGAAGCGGATGCTCCAGGAGGCGTGCGACGCGCTGATCGACAACGGTCGTCGCGGCCGGGCGATCGCCGGGACCGGCAACCACCGCCTGAAGTCGTTGAGCGACATGCTCAAGGGCAAGCAGGGCCGGTTCCGCCAGAACCTCCTGGGCAAGCGAGTCGACTACTCGGGTCGCTCGGTCATCGTCGTGGGACCGGAGCTCAAGCTCCACCAGTGCGGCCTGCCCAAGAAGATGGCGCTCGAGCTGTTCAAGCCGTTCGTCATGCGTCAGCTCGTCGAGAAGGGCTTCGCCCATAACATCAAGAGCGCCAAGCGCATCGTCGAGCGGGTGCGACCCGAGGTCTGGGACGTCCTCGAGGACGTCATCAAGGACCATCCGGTCCTGCTCAACCGCGCCCCGACCCTTCACCGCCTCGGGATCCAGGCGTTCATGCCGGTCCTGGTCGAGGGCTCGGCCATCCAGATCCACCCGCTCGTGTGCACCGCCTTCAACGCGGACTTCGACGGCGACCAGATGGCGGTCCACGTGCCGCTGTCGACGGCCGCCCAGGAAGAGGCGCGCGAGATGATGCTGTCGACGGCCAACCTGCTGTCGCCGGCCGACGGCAGTCCGGTCGTGGCGCCGACCCAGGACATGGTCCTCGGCTGCTACTACCTGACGATGGACGGCGAGATCGGCCCGAACAGCGCCACGCCCCGCCGGTTCACCGACGAGAAGGAGGCGGTCCTCGCCTACCAGCTCCGCGAGAAGACCGCCCTGACCCTCCATCAGCCGATCGAGGTCGAGGCGCTCGTCTGGGACGAGGCCGCCGGTGAGCTCGTCCCCGAGCGGATCGTGACCACCGTCGGTCGGGTCATCTTCAACGAGATCCTGCCCGACCGGCTGCGGTTCAACAACAAGGCCATGAAGCGGGCCGAGCTCCGCCGCTTGGTCGAGGAGTGCTACCGCCTCCTCGGTCCAGCCGATACCGCCCACCTGGTGGACGGGATCAAGAGCGTCGGCTTCGAGTTCGCCACCCGGGGCGGGATGACCATCGGCGTGTTCGACATCGAGATCCCGAAGGACAAGGCCACTCGGCTCAAGAAGGCGGACGGCGAGGTCGACGAGATCGATCGCCAGTTCCAGCGCGGCCTGATCACCGACGACGAGCGCTATGAGCAGGTCGTCTCGGTCTGGCAGCGGACGACCGGCGAGATGTCGGACGCGATGATGGCCGGCCTCGACCCGTTCGGCGCGGTCACGATGATGACGTCGTCCGGAGCCCGCGGCAACAAGGGCAACATCGGCCAGCTGGGCGCCATGCGCGGCCTGATGGCCGACCCGTCGGGCCGGATCATCGACGTTCCCGTCCGGAGCAACTTCCGGGAGGGGATGACGGTCCTCGAGTACTTCATCTCCACCCACGGCGCCCGCAAGGGTCTGGCCGACACCGCCCTCCGCACGGCCGACTCCGGGTACCTCACCCGGCGCCTGGTCGACGTGGCCCAGGACGTCATCACCCGCGAGGACGACTGCGGCACCGAGGAAGGCAGCTGGATCACCCGGACCGAGTCGATCGAGATCGCCGGCAACGAGGAGGGTGCCTTCGGGCGCCGGCTCGTCGGTCGCCTGGCCGCGGCGCCGATCATCGACCCCAACAGCAAGGGCAAGAACCCGACCGTCATCGTCGAGCGGAGCGAGCTGATCACCGAGGACCTCGCCCGGGCCGTCGACGCGGCCGGGATCGACGAGGTCGTCGTCCGCTCACCGCTCACCTGCGAGGCCCGTCACGGCGTCTGCAGGGCGTGCTACGGACGGAACCTGGCGACCGGTCAGCTGATCGGGATCGGCGAGGCGGTCGGGATCATCGCCGCCCAGTCGATCGGCGAGCCGGGCACCCAGCTGACGATGCGGACGTTCCACACCGGCGGCGTCGCCGGACTGGACATCACCGCCGGCCTGCCGCGGGTCGAGGAGCTGTTCGAGGCCCGCATCCCCAAGGGCAAGGCCGAGATCAGCCACATCGATGGCGTGGTCGAGGTCATCCGCGAGGCCCAGACCCGGGTCAAGGTGGTCAGCCGCGAGTCATACGACACGTCGCTGACGATCCCCAAGACGGCCGAGCTGCTGGCCGCGCCCGGCGACGCCGTCGTGGCCAACCAGGTCCTCGCCCGGGGCGACGGCAAGGACGGCCCCATCGAGGTCCAGTCCCCGGTCGCGGGCTTCCTCGTCAAGGAGGGCGACTCGGTCGTCGTCCGCGCCGAGGATGTCGTCGAACGGGAGTACCTGATCCCGCACAACGCCAAGCTGAAGATCGAGAGCGGCCAGGAGATCCGGGCCGGCGACGCGATCACCGACGGCCCGATCAATCCGCAGGAGTACCTCGACACGCGGGGCAAGGATGCCGTCCAGCGCTACCTGGTCAAGGAAGTCCAGAAGGTCTACCGCAGCCAGGGCGTGACGATCAACGACAAGCACATCGAGATCATCGTCCGGCAGATGCTCCGCAAGGTCCGCATCGACCAGCCGGGCGACGTCGACCTCCTGCCGACCGAGCTGATCGACCGGCTCGAGTTCGAGGAGGCTAACGATCGCGTCCTGGCCGAGGGTGGCGAGCCGGCGACGGCCCAGACCGTCCTCCTGGGCGTGACCAAGGCCTCGCTCAACACGTCGAGCTTCCTCGCCGCGGCGTCCTTCCAGGAGACGACCCGGGTGCTGACCGAGGCCGCCATCAACGGCGCCAAGGACCACCTGATCGGGCTCAAGGAGAACGTCATCATCGGCAAGCTGATCCCGGCCGGGACCGGCGCGCCGGCGAACCTCGCCGCGGCCCAGGAGCGTCGCCGCCGCGCGGCGCTCGAGGCGCTGGCGGGCGAGGTCCTCGAGGGCCTGACCGACGACGGCGGGTTCAATCCGTTCCTCGAGGACGGGTCGGCCCGACCGGTCGACGACGAGACGGCCGGGCTGGCCTCGCTCCTCGCCGCCTCCAAGTCGGACGACGAAGCCGACGACGACGACCTGGCCGAGCTCCTGCTCGAAGGCGACGCGACCGCCGCCGACGAGGATGACCTGGCCGATCCCACCGTCAATCCGTTCCTCGCCGACGCCGAGTCGGCCGAAGCCGTCACGTCGGAGCGGGACTGACCGCCGCCGACCCACCCGGACCCACCCTCGGCGAGCCCGATCGCGTTTGACACCCGATCGGGCTCGCTGATATCCTCCGCTTTCGTGGCCTCGAAGAGGTCCGACGCGCGTGCGCGTGCGTCAGCGGCCCGCCACCAACCACCAGATGTCCAGACCTCCGGTCCCCGCCGAGCGGCGCCGGTCGACCCGGGGCGGTCCCAGCCGCCGAACCATGTTGAGAGGAGCCTCGTCTTCGTGCCGACGATCAGCCAGCTCGTGCGTCACGGCCGCAAGCGCAAGATCCGCAAGGTCAAGGCGCCGGCCATGCGCAAGAACTGGAACAGCCTGAAGCAGCGCCAGGAGCCCATCCCGGGCGCCCCGCAGAAGCGCGGCGTCTGCACCGTCGGTGAAGACGATGACCCCGAAGAAGCCGAACTCGGCCCTCCGCAAGGTGGCCCGCGTCCGGCTCTCCAACGACATCGAAGTCACCGCTTACATCCCCGGCGAAGGCCACAACCTGCAGGAGCACTCGATCGTGCTCGTCCGCGGCGGCCGCGTCCGCGACTTGCCCGGCGTGCGCTACCACATCGTCCGCGGCGTGCTGGACTGCCAAGGCGTCGGCGACCGCAAGCAGGCCCGCTCGAAGTACGGCTCGAAGAAGGAAGGCAAGTAACGCATGGCCACCAAAGGACGAACCGCCAGTTACGACAAGCTCATCCCGGACACCCGTTACGGGTCCCTGTTGGCGAGCAAGTTCATCAACTGCCTGATGCACGACGGCAAGAAGTCCGTCGCCCCCGTGTGTTCTACGACGCGCTCGACCAGATCAAGAAACGCATGCCTGACGCGGATCCGATCGCCGTGTTCACGGACGCGGTGAACAACGTGAAGCCGGGCTGGAAGTTCGCTCTCGCCGCGTCGGCGGCGCCAACTACCAGGTGCCGATGCAGGTGAAGAGCAAGCGAGCCGAGAGTCTCGCCATGCGATGGATTCTTGCCGCCATCCGCGGCAAGAAGGGCCGACCGACCTACATCAAACTCGCCGAAGAACTCATGGCCGCCTACCAGCGGCAGGGCGAAGCGATGAGCAAGCGCGAACAGACGGTCAAGATGGCCGAAGCGAACAAGGCCTTCAGCCACTT